>CAVPQW010000008.1:0-91845 GCA_963707645.1 uncultured Actinomycetes bacterium | reverse complement strand
GAGCACCCCCGGATCGCCGTGGCGGTCGTGGTGCTGAACGGGGGAAACCTCGCCGACGAGGCCACCGGCGGCCAGGTCGCGGCGCCGGTGGCGAAGGCTGTCATCGAGGCGGCACTGGGGCAGCCGCAGTCGTGATGGCGCCGAGGTACCGGATTCCGCGTGGTTGGACCGGTATCCTCCTGTCGCAATGAAGCCGGTGAGCAGCATCGCCGCGGGCGCTGCCCGGAGGTTCGGGGCATGAGCCAGGATCGACGCCTGCTCGGCGCCCGCTACCGCGTGGAGGGCTCGATCGGCCGGGGCGGCATGGCCCAGGTCTACCGGGGCACCGACACCGTGCTCAACCGGACCGTGGCCGTGAAGGTGCTCGGCCCCCAGTACGCCCAGGACGCCGGGTTCGTGGAGCGGTTCCGCAGGGAGGCCCAGGCCGCGGCCCGCCTCAACCACCCCAACGTGGTCTCCGTGTTCGACACCGGCTCCGACGGCCCCGTGCACTACATCGTCATGGAGTACGTGGCGGGAAGAACGCTCGCCGACGTGCTGAAGACCGAGGGCCACCTCATGCCGGAGCGGGCCGCGGAGATCGCCGCGCAGGTGGCCTCGGCCCTGTCCTTCGCCCACGCCGCGGGGATCGTCCACCGCGACGTCAAGCCCGGGAACATCATGATCACCCCCCAGGGCGAGGTGAAGGTCATGGACTTCGGCATCGCCCGGGCCGCGAGCACCGAACCCCTGACCCAGACCGCCACCGTGCTGGGCACGGCCTCCTACCTGTCCCCGGAGCAGGCCGAGGGCCGCCCGGTCGACGCCCGCTCGGACATCTACTCCCTGGGAATCGTGCTGTACGAGGAGCTGACCGGGGTTCCCCCGTTCCAGGCCGACTCGCCGGTGGCCGTGGCCTACAAGCACGTCCGGGAGAACCCCGTGCTCCCCTCCCAGGTGGTGCCGGGGATCCCGCCGGACCTCGAGGCCGTCGTGCTCAAGGCCATGGCCAAGAACCCCGCCAACCGCTACGCCAGCGCGGCCGAGATGCGGGAGGACCTCGAGCGGTTCCTCTCGGGGCGGCCGGTGCTGGCGACGCCGGTGCTCGTGGCCGATGCGGCGACGACGGTCTTCGCCGACGACCCCGACGGCACGGCGCTGATGACGACCCCGCTGGAGGAAGAGGAGGAGCCGCGCCGGCGCGTCTGGCTGTGGATCCTCATCGGCCTCCTCATCGCCGGCGCGGTGGCGTTCCTGCTCTACCTGCTGGCGAACAGCCTCATCGGGCCGAACAAGACGAAGCCGGTTCCCGACGTGGTCGGCCTGCCGCTCCCGGCGGCCCAGATCAAGTTGGAGGACGCCGGGTTCAAGCTGGCCGATCCCAAGTTCGTCGCAAGCGGGAAACCGAAGAACCAGGTCCTCAAGCAGGATCCCGAAGCCGAAGCGGAGGCCGAGGAGGGCTCGGAGGTCCTGCTGACGGTCTCGGGCGGCAAGCAGCAGATCGCGGTCCCCGACATCTCCGGCCTGACGCTGGCGAAGGCCACCGACCTGCTCACGCAGAACCAGCTCACCCTGGGGCAGCAGATCGCGGCGGTCTCCGATCCCGAGGTGCCGGCGAAGCGCATCATCAGCCAGCAGCCCAACCCCGGCGAGAAGGTCGCCGTGGGCTCCGCCGTGAACTACATCATCTCGACCGGTCCCGAGGCAGTCGCCATCCCGGACGAGCGGTGCCAGAAGTTCGTGGACGCGTTCAACGACCTGCGCGACAAGGGGTTGCAACCGATCGACGGGGGCGAGGACCCGAACGGGCCGAACCTGAACTGCCCGGACACGAACTCGGTGTCGCGGACCGACCCGCCCGCCGGCTCGCAGGTCGACCCGGACTCGACGGTGACGATCTACCGCTCGTTCCAGGAAGCCACGACGCCGCCCACCACCCCGGCGACGACGGCCCCGACCACGCCGCCGACGACGCCACCCACCACCGCTCCGACGACCGGCCCCACCACGACCGGGCCGTAGCCGTGACCGGGCCCGGCGCGGCGAACGACATCTGGTTCGTTCGCGAGGAGTTCACGGAATCGGAGCGCGAGGTCCTCGCGCCGCACTTCACCGACCTCGACGGGCCGGTGTTCGCGCTGACCAACCTGCCGGAGGTGGTCAAGGGCGCGCTGTTCGCCCGGTACTCGCGGTCGCCGAAGTCGCTCCGCCGCCTGTTCCTCGACGAGTTCGCTGAGGCGGCCGCGGGTTCCGGCTCGCCCGACGACGTCGGGGTGCAGCGGGCCGAGGACCTGTACCAGCGGGTCTTTCTCGAGTACGGGGACGACTCCGTGGCGCAGCTCGGCGGAGTGCACCTGGCGTGCGAGCAGGCCTCGCAGCCGCTGGCCAAGGTGCTCGAGTGGGGGCGGCTCGCCGCGTACCTCGAGCAGTCGACCCGGTACGTGCCGTACGACGATCAGCCGGGCGGCCGGTGGCGGTACGTCGTGCCGCCGGAGGTCGCGGCGTCGTCGGCTTCGCTGGCAGCGCGGTTCTCGACGGTGCTCGACGGCGCGTTCGCGGCGTACGCACGGTGGGTGGACCCGCTGCAGGAGCTGTACCGGTCGTGGTTCCCGCAATCGCCGGAGGACTCGGACTTCGTGTACCGCTCGAGCATCCGGGCCAAGGCGTTCGACACGCTGCGGGGGCTGCTCCCGGCCGCGACCAGGACGAACGTCGGCATCTACGGAACGGGCCAGTCGTACGAACAGCTGCTGCTGCGGATGCGCGCGTCGCCGCTGGGGGAGGTGCGGGCGTACGCGGACATGATGCTCGTCGAACTGCGAAAGGTGATCCCGGCGTTCCTGACGCGGGTCGACCGGCCCGACCGGGGCGGCGCGTGGTCGGAGTACCTGGCGTCGACTCGTGACGCCGTGCGGGCGGTGGCGTCCGAACTGCTGCCGGCGGCGGACTTCGGCATGCCGTCCTCGGACACCGGCGTGTGGGTCGACCTCACCGACCACGATCCGGAGGGGGAGATCAAGATCGTCGCCGCGGCCCTCTATGCGGCCGGCTCGACGCTGTCGGACCGCGAGCTCCTCGAACAGGCCCGGAAGATGTCGGTCGAGGAGCTGTCCCGGGTCATGCGAGCGTACGTCGGCACACGGTCGAACCGGCGCCACAAGCCCGGCCGCGCGTTCGAACGGACGTCGTACCGGTTCGACGTGCTGTGCGACTACGGGGCATTCCGCGACCTCCAGCGGCACCGTCTGCTCACGCTCGAATGGCAGCCGCTCACGCCGGCCCACGGCTTCTCGGTGCCGGAGGAGCTGTCCGAGCTCGAGGGCGCCGCGGACGACTGGCGCCGCGTGATGGCCGAGTCGGCGTCGCTCCACGACGAGCTCATCGACGCCGGGCTCGGCGACGCGGCGCAGTACGCCGTGGCGATGGCGTACCGGGTCCGCTTCTACATGGACATGAACGCGCGCGAGGCGATGCACCTCGTCGAGCTCCGATCGGCCCCGCAGGGTCATCCCACCTACCGGCTGGTCGCCCAGCGGATGCACGACCTGATCGGCGGCGTGCACCCGGCGATCGCGGCCTCGATGACCTTCGCCGACCACTCCCCCGTCGAGCTCGGCCGCCTGGCCGCCGAGCGCCGGTCCGAGGCCAAGCGCCGGGAGCTGCCCGAGTGAGCCGCCTCGCAGCGGGCCTGCTCGCCGTGACCCGCGAGCAGTGGATCCTCATCGGGTTCGTGGCGCTGGCCGTCGCGGGCGTAGCGATCACCGTCGCCGGGGCGATCCTGCTGTTGCGCCAGCGCCGCCGGTAGCCGCGCCGCGACCAATGGGCGGTCGTCGGCCGCCGACTCGAGCGGCGGTCCCCTCCTCAGCCCGCGCGGTCGAGTGCGTGCAGGCGATGCCGGAGCTCGACCAGCTGGTCCTTCACCGAGGGAACCGACGGGCCGCCCGGGGTCGAGCGGCGCTCCGGCGCGTCCTCGATGCGGAGCACGTCCGCGATCCGGGGCGCGATCGCCGGGGCGACGTGCGCCCACTCCGCGGGCCCGACGTCGGCGAGGGTCCGGCCCTGCGCCTCGAGCCTCGCCACCAGTCCGGCGACGATCTCGTGGGCCTCGCGGAACGGCGTTCCGCTCGCGACGAGGGACTCCGCGACGTCGGTGGCCAGCGAGTTCGGGTCGATCGAGGCCTCCATTCGACCCGTGTCGAACACGATCTCCTCGATCAGCGCCGCCATCGCGGGCAGCGCGGCGTCGAGCGTGTCGAAGGCGTCGAACAGCGGTTCCTTGTCCTCCTGGAGGTCGCGATCGTACGCGAGGGGCAGGCCCTTCATGACGGTCGACAGCGCCACGAAGTGCCCGAGCAGGCGTCCGGCCTTGCCGCGGGTCAGCTCGGCGACGTCGGGGTTCCGCTTCTGCGGCATCATGCTCGACCCGGTGCTGTGCCGGTCGGGCAGCCTGGCGAACCCGAATTCCGCCATGGCCCACAGCACCACGTCCTCGGCCAGGCGCGACAGGTGCGTTCCGAGGATCGAACACGCCGCGAGAAACTCGAGCGCGAAGTCCCGGTCAGAGACCGCGTCGATCGAGTTGACGAACGTTCCGTCGAACCCGAGCCGTTCCGCGATCGCGTCGACCGGAAGGGCGATGGTCGAGCCGGCCAGTGCGCCGGCCCCCAGGGCGCAGACGTTGGAGGTCGCCCGCGCCCCGAGGAACCGGCCGGCGTCGCGCGCGAGGGGGAGCGCGTGCGCCAGGAGGTGATGGCTCAGCGACACGGGCTGCGCTCGCTGCAGGTGGGTGTAGCCGGGCATCGGCGCGCCAAGGTTCGCCTCGGCCTGGTCGGCCAGCGCCGAGGCCAGCCGGCCGATCCCGCCGACGATCCGGTCGCAGGCGTCGCGGGTCCACATGCGGAGATCGGTCACGACGAGGTCGTTCCGGCTCCGGGCGGCGTGGATCCGCGCCCCGGTCGGGCCGAGCCGTTCCGTCAGGACGCGCTCCACGGCGGAGTGGACGTCCTCGTCGGTCTCGTTCCACGGGAACGTGCCGGCCTCGACATCGCCGGCCATCCGATCGAGCTCGGCGGTGATCGACGCGTGTTCCTCACTCGTCGAGCAACCCGACCTCGAGCAGGGCCTCCGCGTGTGCCGCCGTCGCCCGCAGGTCGTACGGCGCGAGCCGCCGGTCGAACCCCAGCGACGTCGTGAACGCGAACGCCTCGTCGGACAGGCCGGCCGCGAGCCTCCCCGCCCAGACGGGCCTGGCCGTGGTCGAAGCGGTCGCCGGTAGCGGGTCTCCCTCCGGCGACCGGCCGGACGACGTCTCGACGGGTTCCCGGGCGTGGCCTGGTTCGTGTTCCTCGACGCGAGGCGACCGGCTGGATGACGTCTCGACGGGTGCGGCGGCCGGTTCGGCCCCGGCGCCGGGGCCCTGCTTCGCCGACCACGTCCGGACCGGGAGCGACCACAACCGGATGAACCCTTCGGCCTGGCGGTGGTCGAAGCGGTCGCCGGCCGCGTCGTAGGTCGCGAGCGACAGGTCGTACAGCGCCCGTGGCGAGCGCCGGCCGACCACCGAGCACGAACCCTTGAACAGCCGCAGCCGGACCTCGCCGGTCACGTTCGCCTGGGTCGACGCGACGAACGTCCGGAGCGACGCGTGCAGCGGCGAGTGCCACATGCCGTAGTAGGCGAGCTCGGCCCACCGCTGTTCCACGCCGGCCTTCTCGTGCGCCAGGTCCCGTTCCAGGGTCAGATCCTCGAGGTCGCGGTGTGCGGCGATCAGCGCCAGCGCGCCGGGCACCTCGTACAGCTCGCGGGACTTGATGCCGACAAGGCGGTTCTCGATCATGTCGACCCGCCCGAACCCGTGCCGCCCGGCCCGCCTGGTCACCTCGGCCACGAGCGCCACGCGGTCGAGCCCGACGCCGTCCACCGTCACGGGGACGCCGCCTGAGAACCCGATCACGATCTCCTCCGGCTCGTCGGGCGCGGTCCACGGGTCGTCGGTGAGCAGGAACGCGTCCGCCGGCGGCGCCGTCCACGGGTCCTCGAGCGGGCCGCACTCGATCGTCCGGCCCCACAGGTTCTCGTCGATCGAGTACTGGCGGGCCACCGACGCGATCGGGATCCCCCAACGGGCCGCGCGCTCGAGTGACTCGTCGCGCGACATGGCGGTCTCGCGGACCGGCGCCATCACCTCGAGGTCGGGCCCGAGCGCGGCGAACGTGGTCTCGAACCGGACCTGGTCGTTCCCCTTCCCGGTGCAGCCGTGGGCGACGATGCCGGCGCCTGCCTCGCGCGCGGCTTCGATGACCTTTTCGGCGATGAGCGGCCGGGCGAGGGAGGAGACGAGGGGGTACTTGCCCTCGTACAGCGCGTTCGCCTGGAGCGCCGGCCAGCAGAAGTCGCGCGTGTACTCGTCGCGGGCATCGATGACGATCAGCTCCGCGCCTGCCGCCTCGGCCCGAGTCCGAAGGACGTCGTGGTCGATCTCCTGCCCGACGTCGACGGTGACCGCGAGGACGTGCAGGCCGCGCTCCTCGGCCAGCCACCGCGCGGCGACGCTGGTGTCGAGGCCCCCGGAGTAGGCCAGGGCGACGGCCTTCCGCGAGGCGGCGGTCACGACATGCCTCCGAGCTCCGCGAACCGCCGGGCGAGCGCCTTGCCCTTGGTTCCCTCGGCCGCGATCACCAGCACGGTGTCGTCGCCGGCGATCGTGCCGAGGACGCCCTCGACGCCGGCCCGGTCGAGCACGTCGGCGACCGCGTTGGCGGCGCCCGGCGTCGTCTTCACCACGACGAGGTTCGCCGAGGAGTCGACGGAGACGAGGAACTCCGACAGCAGCGTCCGCAGGCGCGCCGCGGCGCCGAGCGCGGCGGTGTCCTTCGGCCAGCCGTACTTGAGGTGGCCCCCGGCGTCGCGGATGCGAACCAGGCCGAGCTCCTCGAGGTCCCGCGAGATCGTCGACTGGGTGGCCTCGTAGCCGATCTGCGAGAGCTGTTCCTGGATCTCGTGCTGGCTCGAAAGGGGCTGGGTCCGGACGAGCTCCATCAGTGCCTGCTGCCGTGCGCGCTTCACTCCTGTTCCTCCTCGAATGCCTTCGATGCCTGCCGCGCCGCGCCGGGGAACGCGTCCAGGAACGCGGCCACCTCCTGCTCGGTCACGTTGAGCGGCGGCGAGATGCGGACCACCGTGGGGCCGGCCTCGGTCGCGAGGAACCCGGCCGCCATGAGCGCCCGGACCGCCCGGCCGGCGATGGGTCGGTCGGACGCGACGCCGATGAGCAACCCGGCGCCCCGGACGTCGCCGGCGCCCGCCTCCGTGAGGCCGTCGACGAGCTGCCGGCCGCGTTCGACGCAGTTGGCCAGGAGCCCTTCGTCCTCGATGATGTCGAGGACGGCCAGCGCCGCGCGACACGGGATGGGCCCGCCGCCGAACGTCGAGGCGTGCTCGCCGGGGCCGAACGCATACTCCTCGCGGGCGACGCAGGCGCCGATCGGCAGGCCGCCGCCGAGCGCCTTGGCCAGGGTGAACACGTCCGGCTCGACGCCCGCGCCCTGCCACGCGAACCAGTGCCCGGTGCGGCCGATCCCGGTCTGGACCTCGTCGAAGATCAGCAGGGCGCCCCGCTCCGTGCACAGAGTGCGCGCCGCCTGGAGGTACGCGGGCTCGATCGGCACCACACCGCCTTCGCCGAGCACCGGCTCCATCAGAACCGCCGCCGTGCGGTCGCCGACGGCACGGTGGAGCGCCCGGACGTCTCCGGGTGGCACATGGACGAACCCCTCCGGGAGCGGGGCGAACGGGACGTGCTTGGCCGGCTGGCCGGTCGCCGCCAGCGTTGCGAAGGTCCGCCCGTGGAACGACCCGTCGAGCGCGACCACCTCGGTCCGACCGAGGTCGCGGCCGTGCTTCCGGGCGATCTTGAGGGCGGCCTCGTTGGCCTCGGCGCCGGAGTTCGCGAAGAACGCCTGCCCGAACCCGGCCAGGCCGGTCAGCCTGCGGGCGAGCTCCTCCTGCGGCCCGGTGGACCACAGGTTGGAGACGTGGGCGAGGGTCCGCGCCTGATCGGTGACGGCCTCGACCCAGCGGGGGTGCGAGTGGCCGATCGCGGTCACGGCGATGCCGCCGGCGAAGTCCAGGTACTCCCGGCCGGCATCGTCCCAGACCTTCGTGCCCCGGCCACGCACGAGCGTGAGCGGGTACCGGGCGTACGTCGGCATGACGGCGGAGGTCCCGACGGCGACGTTCACCCTGCGGGCTCCTGTTCGAACGCGCCCTGCTCCGCGGCGATCGGGTCCGGGTCGGGGACCAGCATCGTGCCGATCCCCTCCGGCGTGAAGAGCTCGAGGATCAGGGAGTGCTCGATGCGCCCGTCGATGAGATGCGCCCGCCGGACCCCCTGCAGCAGGGCGGCGACCGCGCTCTCGAGCTTCGGGATCATCCCGCCGTCGGCGACGCCGGTCTCGATCAGGGAACGGCATTCCGACACCGTCGCCTCGGCGACGAGCTCGCCGTTCGAGCCGAACAGGCCCGCCACGTCGGAGAGGTAGACGAGCTTCGAGGCGCCCATGGCGCCGGCGATCGCGCCGGCCACCAGGTCGGCGTTCACGTTGTAGGCCTGACCCTGCTCGTCGACGCCCACCGAGGCCACCACCGGCACGGCGGCCTCCATGAGGTGATCGAGCAGCGCGACGTCGACGCGCTCGACCTCGCCGACGAACCCGAGGTCCGCGTTCCGCGGCTGGACCTTCAACAGGCCGGCGTCCATGCCCGAGAGCCCGATGGCCCGCGTGCCGTGGCGGCTGAGCAGCGACGCCAGGTCCTGGTTCACCAGTCCGACCAGCACCATCCGCGCGACCTCGAGCGTCGATGCGTCGGTCACGCGGTGCCCGCCGACGAACGATGTCTCGATACCGAGTCGCTTGGCCATCGCGGTGACCTGCGGGCCGCCGCCGTGCACGACGACCGGGCGGATCCCGACGTGCCGGAGCAGCGCGATGTCCTGGGCGAACGTCTCGGCGAGGGGCTGTTCCTCCATGGCAGCGCCGCCCACCTTCACGACGACCACGCTGCCCGAGTGCTCCTCGATGAACGGCAGCGCCTCGAGCAGCACGCGCGCCTTCGACCGGGTGCGCTCGCGGACCTGCGGCGGCACCTGGGTGACGGCCTGCGCCGGGGTCACGTCGTGTACTCCCCGTTGATCCGCACGTACTCGTAGCCGAGGTCGCAGCCGAACGCCGTGGCCCGCCCGTCGCCGTCGCCCACCTCGATGCGGATGACGACCTCGCGTTCCTTCATGGCATCGGTGCAGGCGGCCGGGTCGAACGATGCCGGGATCGCGCCGGCGGCGATCACGGGAACCCGGCCGAGGGTCGCCCCGACGTGCTCCGGGCGGAACCGCGCACCGCTCGAGCCGATGGCCTGAAGGATCCGGCCGGGGTTGGGGTCCTTGCCGAACACCGCGGTCTTCACGAGCATCGAACCGGCCACCGACCGACCGATGCGCCGGGCGTCGGCGTCGCTCGCCGCGCCGTCGACCTGCACGACGAGCGTCGTCGTCGCGCCCTCGGCGTCCGCGGCGATCTGCGCTGCCAGCTCCATCGTGGCCTGCCGGACCACCTCGGTCAGCTCGTCGGGGGTCGGCTCGACGCCGCTCGCCCCGTTGGCGAGCAGCAGGACCGTGTCGTTCGTGCTCGGGCAGTTGTCGATCGTGAGCGCGTTCCAGATGGGGGCTGCGCCCCGCCGGAGCGCGTGCGCGGCGATCGCCGGAGAACAGGCGGCGTCGGTCGTCAGGAACACCAGCAGCGTGGCCAGATCGGGGGCGATCATCCCGGCGCCCTTGGCGCAGCCGCCGATCGAGAACGCCGCCCCCTCGACGACGGTCTGCTTGGCGACGTTGTCGGTGGTCCGGATGGCCTCGGCGAAGTCCGGCCCGCCGTCGTCCGTGAGTGCGGCGGCGGCGTCCTGGACACCTTGCACGGCAGCCGCGACGCGGAGGCGCGGTCCGATCACGCCTGTCGAGGCGGGGAGCACGTCGGTGGGCTCGAGGCCGGTGTGGCTCAGGGTCTGTGCCACGGCGGCGGTGACGGCCTCGGCGTCGTCGTAGCCCTCCGGTCCGGTTCCGGCGTTGGCCTGACCGCTGTTCGCCACGATCGCCCTCGCCGTCCCGTCCAGCAGGCGGCGCCGGCAAATCTCGACGGGCGCGGCCGCGAACGCGTTCCGGGTGAACAGGCCGGCGGCGGACGCCGCGCGCTCGGACACGAGCAGGCCGAGGTCGGGGCGGCCGCTCGCCTTGAGTCCCGCGGCAACGCCCGCGGCCAGGAAGCCCCTCGGCGCCGTGACGCTCACGGGTACACCCCGACGGTCGCGAGCCCGAGCGTCTCCTCCAGCCCGAGCATCACGTTGAGGTTCTGCAGCGCCTGGCCCGCGGCGCCCTTGCCCAGGTTGTCGATCGCGCCAATCACCACCGCGACCCCGCGGTCGCGCCCGCCGTGGGCGTCCACCTCGACGGCCAGCTCGCACGCGTTCGATCCGGTGAGCCGCTTGGGGTCGGGGGTCTCGCCGGCCGGCAGCACGCGAACGAACGGTTCATCGGCGTAGGTCTTCCGCAGGACGTCCCGGAGTTCCCCAGCATCGGAGTCGGTCGCGGTGAAGCAGGTGGTCACGATGCCCCGGACCGCCGGCACCAGGTGTGGGACGAACGTCACCTTCGGCGAAGCGCCGGACGTGGTGAGGTAGCGCTCCATCTCGGGCGTGTGCTGGTGCCGCCCGACCTTGTACGCGCGCACGCTGCCGTCGAGCGAGGCGAACTGCGACTGCGGCGTCGGCTTCTTGCCCGCACCGCTGATCCCCGATTTCCCGTCGACGATGACGTCGCCATCGACGAGCCCCGAGGCGAACAGCGGGTGCAACCCGAGCAGCACCGGCGTCGGGTAACACCCCGGATTGGCGACGATCGCTGCGCCCTTGACCTCATCGCGGAAGATTTCCGTGAGCCCGTAGACGGCCTTGTCGGGCCACGCTGGGGCAGCATGCTCGAAGCCGTACCATGCCGGGTATTCATGCGGCGGGAGGCGAAAATCCGGGCCGACGTCCACCACCCGCACGCCGCGCTCCGCCAGGTCCGGCACGACCTGTGAGCTCTCCCCGGCAGGGAGCGCCACGAACGCCGCCTCCACCAACCCGGGGTCGAGCGAGCCGTTCGACTCGAGCACACGATCCGCGAAGGGTACGAGGTGCGGCCACACGTCGCCGACGCTCTTCCCGGCCGCGTCGTGGGCGCCGACGAATACCACCTCGAACGAGGGATGGGAGGCCAACAGCCGCAGCAGCTCGGCGCCCGAGAACCCGGATGCGCCGAGCACTGCCACGGGGATGGATGCTGTTCTGCATGGAACGCATGAGTATGCAGAGAGTAGCAGGAACATGCAATCCTGAATTCGGGCCCGCCGACGGCCCTGGGAGACGCGGATCGAGGTCCGGTGACCGTCTGATCCCGCGCTGCTTCGGAAATTCCCTCTTGCAATGCCGTCCGCATCGCACGGGCGGTACACGTTTGGCGGCCTGACGGACGCAGCGTTCGCGCTGCTCCCGGTCCTGGAGTCCCTCCGGGACGGGGCCTGGCCCTTCTGACCGTCACCGGGTCGGAAGGGCCGGGCCCTCCGGGGGCCGAACCAGATCAGGTCTTGTGCAGACGGAGCAGGTCGTTGACCGTCTCGCGCCGGATCGCCACACGGGCCCGGCCGCCGCGGCACAGGACGGCGGCCGGGCGCGGCACGACGTTGTACGTGCTCGCCATGGCGTACGTGTAGGCGCCCGTCGCGGCGGTGACCAGCACGTCACCGGCCGTGACGGATTCCGGCAGGAGGGTCTCGTTCGAGACGATGTCGCCGGACTCGCAGTGCTTGCCGACGATCCGGACGGGCATCGTGGCCGGCTCCCCGGGGCGGTTCGCCAACAGGAACTCGTACTCCGCGCCGTACAGCGCCGGGCGGATGTTGTCGGACATGCCGCCGTCCACCGCGACGTAGGTGCGGACGCCTTCGATGCGTTTCACCGTTCCGATCGAGTGCAGCGTCACGCCGGCGCGGGCGACGAGCGACCGGCCCGGCTCGAGCGTGAGAACGACGTCGGGAGGCCAGTCCTTCAGGAGCCCCGTGGCGATGTCGGCCGGATTCACCGCCGGCGGGTCGTCCCGGGTGTAGGCGACCGGGAACCCGCCGCCGAGGTCGAGCTCGGTGAGCGGTTCGCGCAGGGCCTCGCCGAGCTTCCGAAGCAACGGCAGCACGACCCGTTCCACCCGTGTCTCGTCCTCGAGGCGCTGCGAGCCGATGTGGCTGTGCAGGCCGCGCACCGTGATCCCGGGGATCTTGGCCAGGCGGGTCGCCGCTTCCTCGACCTCCCCGATCGGGATGCCGAACTTCGAGTCGACGCCGCCGGTTCGGATGAACGCGTGCGCTCCGGCCTCGAGGCCGGGCGTGACACGGATCCAGACGTCGGCCGCGACGCCGAGACGTTCCAGCCGTTCGATCTCGTCGAAGCTGTCGACGACAAGGCGCCCGACCGGGAGCTCCAGCTCCTCCTCGGACTTGTTGTTCCCGTGCAGGACGATCGCCTCCGACGGAACGCCGGCCGCCGTCGCCACCGCATGCTCGCCGCCCGTCGAGCAGAGGATCCCGAGCCCGCACTCGTGCGCCAGCCGGGCCATCGCCACCGCCGGGAACGCCTTCAGTGCGTACAGACCACGAGATCCCGGTGGGCCCGCCGCGATCGCTTCGGCGAACGTCGTGCAGGCCTCGCGCAGCGCGTCCTCGTCGTAGACGTACAGCGGAGTGCCGAGCTCGGCGGCAAGCTCGAGCGCGTCGCAGCCGCCGATCGACAAACGGCCGTTTCGAACCGCGGCGTTCGGCGGGAACAGACGGGCGAGGTCCCCGAGGCCTTCGTTCCCGGTCATGGGACGATCTTCGAGATCGGGATCTCGAGGATGTCGCTCGCGCCGTGGGCCTTGAGCAGCGGGATCAGCGTGTTCACGTAGGCCTTCTCGACCACGGTCTCGATGGCGAACTCGCCCTCGCCGGCGAGCGGCGACACCGTCGGCGACTTCATCGCGGGGAGCACGGCGATCACGTCGTCGAGCTGTTCCTGCGACACGTTGAGCTTGATCAGCACCCGGCCTTCGGCGCGCAGGGCCCCCATCAGCAGCGTCGTGATGTCGTCCATGGCCCGGCGCTTCTCGGCGTCGGCGGCGGCCTCGGCGCTCGCGATCAGCAGCACCTCGGACTCGAGCAGCGTGTCGATGATCTTCATGCCGTGCGCCCGGAGCGTGCTGCCGGTCTCGGTCACGTCGACGATCGCGTCGACGATGTCCGGCACCTTGGCCTCGGTCGCGCCGTACGACTGGAGCACCTTGACCGGGATGCCGAGCTCGTCGAAGTGCCGCCGGGTGAGATTCGGGTACTCGGTCGAGATCCGGGAGCCGGCCGGCATGTCGGCGCCTTTCTCGGCCGGATGGGACTGCGGCACGGCGAGCACGATGCGCACCACGCCCGCCCCGCTCTTCGCGTACTCCAGCCGGGCCAACACCTCGACGTCGGCCCCGGTCTCAACGACCCAGTCCCGCCCGGTGATCCCGAGGTCGAAGAACCCGTCCTCGACGAGGCGCGGGATCTCCTGCGGCCGCAGGAGCGACACGCGTTCGATGCGATCGTCCTCGATCCGGCCGTGGTAGTCGCGGCTCGAACCCCGACGGACGCGCAGGTCGGCGCGTTCGAGCAGCAACAGCGTCTGCTCCTCGAGCGACCCCTTGGGAACCACGAACTTCAGCATGGGCAAGTCAGGAAAGTGTGCGGGAACGCGGCACGGTCGTCACACGCTGCCGCCCGACCGTTCAATTCGGGGCGGGCCGATCGACCGGCAGCATCCTCAGGAACTCCAGCGCGACGTCGAGGCGGTCGTCACCGCCGATCGACAGGTAATAGCCGTCGACGAGATCACGCACCGAGTTCCACGCAGCGAACATCTGCGAGGCGCGGAACCCGTGGCCGGTGGTCAGCCCGGCGATGACCCGGACGTGGGGGTTCGCGGCGTGGGCCTGCGCTGCGGTGCGGGCGACGAACGATCGATAGGCGGCCGGGTCGGACTGCAGGTGCTGTGCCTGGGTCTCGACGATGTCGGCAACCCGCGCCGCCTCCCCCGCGATATCGCACCGAACGTAGGCATCGATCGCCGACTCACCCGAACCCGCGCCGCACCTGGCTCCGGGGACCGACATAAGGCTCGGATGGGGCGTGATGATGACGGTCTTGTCCCGAGTGTGAGCGAGGGCCGCGAACCGCCGGAAGTACGCGGTCGGATCGAGCCGTTCCGGGAGCGGGGTGGCGGGCCAGGCCTCCGGGTCGTACAGGACGGTGTGGAGCGGCCGGAGCCACGCCCGTGCGTTCGCCAACCCGGCGTAGTCGCCCGTGCCGTTGACCATCGACTGGAACCAGTCGTAGCTGGGCCAGGCGAAGGCGACCATGTCGTGGTGAGCCGTTTCGCCGAGGAGAACTGAGGGCGGTCCGAGGAGACGTCGCGCGAGGTCCGGGGCGAGGAACCGGATCTGGTCCGCATACCCCCGCTGCACGACCCACAGCCCGGGGATGGGAGGCGGGTCGCTCCCGCCCTGGCACCCGGGCGCACACGAGAGAAGAAGCGCCGCGACGACCCAAGAAACGACGGAACGGCGCCGAGCGTTCACGAACGCCGAGGATATGCGAGGCGGCTCCCGTGGAGCGCACCACGGGCTAGGAGATAGGGCCGCGGGAGGTGGGTGCTGCTCATGCTAGGCCGGGTCGCTGTTGTCCCAGGTCACTGACCGCGTCGACGTGACCGAAGTCACGCCACCTTCATCAGGAAGACCGGGGTCGTGACCGGACCAAACGGGCCCATCCCCGACACCCACCCCTGGAGCGTCCAGTTCGGGAACAGCTGGAGCTGCGCCTCCAACGGCACCCCGTTCGCGTACAAGCCGGCAAGTCGGAGGAGCCCAGTGGTGGGATCGAACAAACCCTCCGAGTACCCGGTCTGCATGGCGCCGACGCCGGTGATCATGTTGAGGTACGAGCCCACTTGCCGCACGTAATCCACCTCTCCCATGCCTCCGGGCGGAACCCAGACGCCGGTGAGATCGATCCCCCCCAGTCCCTGGGTTTGCGGCGGCACCCACGACGACCCGTGCTGCGCTGCGACCTGCTGGAGTTGGGGGAGCCAGTTCGCTCCGCCCTGGTAGGGGTCCTGGGTCGTCGCCTGGAAGGTCTGCATCGGAATGGCGCTGGCGCCGGTTTGCGCGGAGGCCGACTCGATGGCTTCGTGGCCCCCCTCTTGGAGGCCTTGTTTGACACGCTGGATCGCATCGACGACCTGATCAGTGTCCTGCAGATCCGCCACGCTCACGTAGATGTTGTACTCGGTGCCCGTGTGCACGCCGCCCTGGATGTCGCGCCCCGCCGCAACACCTTGGTGGTCGGCCTCGACGCCACCACCCACTTCGATCGGTCCCGAATTGCGTTTCCTGCCGCTCACGAGTCCGATTGCTCCCCGCCCGTGTACACCCCCCCGGCGATGTCGCGCCCGGCGGCCACACCTCCGTGATCTGCTTTGACGTCGCCGTAGATGACGACATCGGCGACTACGCCTGCCTGCTGAGCCTCTTCGAGTGAGGAGCCGAGTTCCTGCGCGAGCGCCGGGTCCTCCTCGAGCAGCATCTTGAGCTGGGCACGAAGCGCAGCCTGCCAGTCTTGATCCTCTGGCTTGTCGGCGACCTGCTGGGCCGCTTGGAGTGCGGCCGGTGCCTGCTCGAGCTTCGGGTGGAGCCTGCGCCATATCGCGGCGGCGAAATCCCGGAGCTTGCCTCCGGCGGCCTCTCCGACCTTCTCGGATGCGTCCTTCACCCCGCTCATAAAGCCCTTGAGGAACGGAGCGAGCACGCTGACAAGCCCTGATGCGATCGTCGCCGGGTCCATCCGGATCCTCCCTGACGCCGTCTGATTGGGGCAGACGCCCCATACATCGCATGGTGGTCTCTTCGACGTGGACCAGTCAAGAGGTCAGATTGTTCGTGCTCTCGACTGCGGACCCGGCCACGGGCAGGTTGCGGTCTTTGCAGGAGTTGGGACTCCTCCCGGAGGTCGTCCGGCGCGACCATCCTTCGCCCCCGCAGCCGTTCAGGGCGTGGGACTGCGGGCCTTCTGTGGCAGCGGCGGCGGACGCGGGGGGGGGGTGACCTCTCCCGCGGCCCTATCTCCTCTCCCGTGGAGCGCACCACGTCTTGACGTTGAGCAACAGGCTCGGAACCGGACCGGGGCGGCCCATGGCAGGATTCCGTTCGATGATCGTCGAGATCCGGGGCCACGACCTCCCTGGCCGAAGCTGCGGGCCCGGCCCGGGTGGTTGTTGGTACGAGAACATCCACGTCGGCCTCGCCCGAGGAACGGACACGGTCGAACTCGTACCGGGCGATGCGCCATCGGCTCGCTGGGAGGTCGAGGTCACGCTCCGCGAAGGCTCGGACGGCGTGACCGACTTCCGCGGCCCGTTCGTTCGCGGGAAGCGGGACGATCGTCATCTCGGACTCCGCTGGGGAACCGTCGGTGACGAGGAGACGTTCGAGGTGTTTCGGGGCGCGAAGCTCCGAATCGATCGCGTCGATCCCGGCCTGATCGCGAAGGCTGCTGCCGGCGGCCGTTTGGTTGCTTCTGTGGACCTGACCGACGAGCACGGCTGGCCCCGATGCGCCACCGTCCACCCGCCGAGTCTGCTCTGGTCGCTCGAGGAATGAGGAGCGAAGGACGGCTCAGTTCGTCGTGATGTCGTCGAGCTCGGCTCGGGCCTTCGACGCGTCGGCGACGTCGCCCTTTCGCTCATAGAGTTCGAGCGCCTCGCGCAGCACGGTCGCTGCCTCCGATGGCCTCCCCGCCTTGCGAAGCACGTACGCGAGGCTCATCCATGTATCGCCGCGACTCTTGAGCTCTTCGGACTGGTCGATCACCAAGACCGCCGCCCGGGCGAGCGCCTCCGCTTCCGGCAACTGGTCGCGATCGGCCAGCACCTTGGCCTTGGCGGCTCGCCATTGCCATTGCGGCGTCCAGTCGTCGGGGGTCGCCAACCGCTCGCAGAGGAGGGCGTACCGTTCCGCCTCCTCGCCCTTGCCCTGACGCCACAGCACCTCGGCGAGCACCGCCGCGACCGTGGCGAGCCACCCCGTCTCCCCGGCCGCCTCGAGGAGCGCGACCCCTTCTCGCAGCGGGCCCTCGGCTTCCGCCGGATCCCCCCGGACAGCTCCGCCCATCCGATGAACATGTAGGCAGTGAACAAGATGCCGAGCTCCCGGTGGAGCTCGACCGAGCGCCTCCACGAACGCCGCGCATCGTCGGGCCGTCCAGTCATGGCCTGCAACATGGACAGGGTCCACAGCATCCTGCCCTCGGTCTCCTTCGAGGCTCCCGACCGTTCCAGCAGGAGCGGCAGCCGTGCGATCGCATCCTCGGCCGGGATCGGCCCCATGGTGATGACGCTCATCAGGACACCGAGCCGGAACACCATGCCGCGCCGGTCACCCGCGGCCCGGGCGTGGTCCACTGCCCGCTCGAGCGCCTGCTCGGCTTCACTCGAGCGACCGAACCAGTACTGGAAGAGGCCGATGTTCTCCCACGCCTCTCCGAGCGCCCGGTGCTCCCCCGCCACCTCTAGCTCGGGGAGCATCGAGTGGAGCTCACCGAGGAGGGTTTCGAATGGCGTCGTCGACAGCCGCGGGCTGAGAGCGATCTTCCGGATCGCCACGAGGGACTCCGTCCGGCGGTCGCCCGCGGCGCGCGCCGATGCCGCAGCCTCTTCCAGCCGCGCGGCCGCGTCGTTCGGGCGGCCCGAGAGCCCGAGCGCCAGGGAGAGATCGACCAGCAATCCGGCACGCGCGGGGGAGTCGGCGGGGACGAGGTCGAGCGCCCGCGACAGGAGGTTGAGGGCCGCCGGTACGTCGCTTCGATCGAGCGCGGCCCGGCCCGATCTGGCGAGCAGCCAGCTTGCCCTCTCCCCGAGCGTGCGGGATCGGTCATCGGCCGGGCCCAGCTCGGAGACGTATCGGTGGGCCCGCTCGAGGTGATACCCGACGATCTCCTCGTATTCCGCGACCCGATCCCCGGCCGCGCGCTCCAGCCACGCGGCAAAGCGCTCATGCAGGTCGGCTCGGTTCCGCTTCGGGATCGACTCGTAGGCCGCATCACGCACCAGGAGATGGCTGAACCGGAACGAGTCCTGCCCTGCGAACGACGAGGCCTCCGGACGGATCAGCTCCTTGCGTTGCAGGCTCTGAAGGTTCGTCCCGACGCCCGGGCGGGCGTGTTCCGGTGAGAGCTCCGCAACGGCTCCCCAGAAGAAGACCTGGCCCGCGATCGACGCGCGTTGGATCACCGCTCGTTCCTCGTCCTGCAGTCGATCCAGTCGGGCCGTGATCAGCGCCTGGACCGTCCCGGGGCCGAAAGCCGGGACAGGTCGGCGGTGGCAACCCAGGAGCCATCGTCGCGTCGGAGCACGCCGTCGTCGATCAGCGTGCGCAGCATCTCCTCGACGAACAGGGGATTGCCGTCGGCCGCTTCGACGATGCGATCGCGGACCTCACGCGGGAGTCGGGTCGCACCGATCAGGTTCCGGATCAGGTCGTCGCTCGTGGCGGGATCGAGCGGCGACAGCGTGACGACCTGCCCCATTCGGTCCCACTCCGGTCGGACCTCCCGAAGCTCGGGCCGCGCCATGCAGAGCACGAGCACCGGGTGGTCCCGACTGAAGCCCGCCACGTACTCGATGAGGTCCAGGAGCGTCGGCTCCGCCCAGTGGAGGTCGTCGAACACGGCCACGACCGGCCGATCGGCGGCGAGGGCCTCGAGCAGCCTCCGGGTGGCCCAGTACGTCTCCTGGATGGCTCCCGTCGAATCGCTCAACCCGATCGCCGCCCCCACCCGGTCCCGGACCAGCGCGGCATCCTCGATGCCATCGAGGAGTCCCCCGATCTTCTCGAGCGCGCCCGCGGGAGGATCCGAGTCCTCGATCCCTGCCGCCTGCCGCACCATCTCGGCCAGCGCCCAGAACGTGATCCCTTCCCCATAGGGAAGGCACCGCCCCTCGAGCACGGTGGCCCGGCCGGCGAGCCCCGAAAGCATCTCCTTGGTCAGGCGGGACTTCCCCACACCGGCCTCGCCCACGATCGTGACGAGCTCGCACGAGCGACCCTGCTGCACGCGATCGAACGCGTCCAGCGCCTGCCGAAGCTCGTCGTCTCGTCCCACCATCCGCGAGTCCAGCCGGCGGGTATGCGGCGCGGCGCCGACCAGCACGTCGAGCAATCGGAACGCCGGAACCGGCTTCGCCTTACCCTTGAGCGGCAGCGGCTCCGTCGCCTCCACCCGCACCGCATCTCGGACCAGCGACAGGGTGCCCGCGCCGATCAGGATCTCGCCCGGCTCCGCCGCTTGCTCCAATCTGGCCGCGACGTTGACCGTGTCGCCGGAGACGAACGACTGGCCGGATGACGGATCACCCGCGACCACCTCGCCGCTGTTGACGCCGGTGCGGGTCTTCAGCCGCACGCCCGACCCTCGCTCCAACTCGTCGTTGAGCGCCGCGAGTTCCGCCCGCATCTCGGTCGAAGCCCGAACCGCGCGAAGCGCGTCGTCCTCGTGCACCGTCGGGACGCCGAACACCGCCATCACGGCGTCGCCGATGAACTTCTCGACTGTCCCCCCGTGGCGCTCCACGACAGTTCGGGCCATGTCGAAGTACCGGGACATCACGTTGCGCAGTGACTCCGGGTCGAGGAGCTCCCCCAGAGCGGTCGAGCCCGTGACGTCCGAGAACAGCACGGTCACGGTCTTGCGGACCTCCTGGCCTTCGGCGGGGCCGAGCGGGGATGCACAGAACCCACAGAACTGGAATCCATCCGGGTTGTCCCGGCCGCAAGCGGGACAGGCAGCCATGCCGGGGTCGAGTATCCAAGAGCGACACGGACGAACAATCCCCCGACTCCTCGACCGTGCCCCGGCGGTTTCGGATACGCTCGATGCGCCCTCGAACGCTCGGGTCGTCACACGCCTTCACGAAAGAGGCGGGCCGGCTGATCGCCACGAGCCCCGACCTGGATGGGAGTCCGGTGTGAGCCCACTGAGAAGGACCGCGTTCGTCGCAGGCTTGCTCTTCATCGTCACCTTCATCGCTGGGATCCCGCCGGCGCTCTCGCTGTACACCCCGGTCCTCGACCACGCCGACTACGTCCTCGGCTCAGGTGCCGACACCCGCGTCGCCGTCGGGGCGTTCCTCGAGATGATCCTCATCGTCGCCAACATCGGCACCGCGGTCGTGTTGTTCCCGGTCCTCAAGCGGCAGAACGAAGCGCTTTCACTCGGCTACGTCACCGCCCGTCTCGTGGAATGCACGTTCATCGCCATCGGCCTCGTCGCACTGCTCGCGGTCGTGACCTTGCGGCAGGACTTCGGTGGCGTCGGCGGCGCGGATTCGCTCGTCGGGGTCGGTGGGGCGCTCGTCGCCATCCATGACTGGACGTTCCGGCTCGGGCCCGGCTGGGTGGTCGGCATCGGGAACGGGCTGATCCTGGGCTACCTGATGTACCGGTCGGGCCTCGTGCCGCGGGGCATGGCGATGCTGGGGCTGATCGGAGGCCCGCTGATCCTCATCTCGGGGACCGCCGTGCTGTTCGACGTCATCGAGCCTGGCTCGTCGGCGCAGGTCATCGCGACGGCCCCGGAATTCGTGTGGGAGTTGTCGCTCGGCATCTACCTCATGGTCAAGGGGTTCAAGCCGTCTCCCATCACCGCGGGACTCGAGTCGCCGAACGCCGCCTCCGGGTTGGAACCCTCACCGGGCCTGGCGTAGGTCGGGGCCCGTCCGGGGCGGGAGGCGCGCTACTCGGCCGCGAGGTCGCGATGGAAGCAGGAGCGCTCGCCCGTGTGGCACGCCACGCCGACCTGGTGGACCCTCGACCAGGATCGTGTCAGCGTCGCAGTCGATCTTGATGTCATCGACGTGCTGGACGTGACCGGAGGTCTCGCCCTTGGGCCACAGCTCGCGTCGGGAGCGGCTGAAGAACCACGTCCGGCCGTCCATCAGCGTCCGCTGCACGGCCTCGAGGTTCATCCAGGCCACCATCAGCACATCCTTCGAGTCGGCGTCCTGGACGACGGCCGGGAGCAGCCCCCGATCGTCGAACTGCAGATCGGCCAGCCGAACGGGCCCGCCCTCGCCCTGTGCCTGCAACGCCGGTTCGTCCGTCATCGTCCTCGCCTCACGACAGTCGGACCGGGATGCCGCGGTCGGCCCAGTCGGCCTTCACGTCGGCCAGGGTCAGCTCGCCGAAATGGAACCGCGACGCCGCCAGCACCGCGTCGGCGCCGCCTTCGGTGAGCGCTTCCGCAAAGTGCTCGATGCGGCCGGCGCCGCCGCTTGCGACGACCGGGACAGTGACCGCCGCGCTCACCGCGCGAAGGAGGTCGAGGTCGTAGCCTTCTCCGGTTCCGTCGCGGTCCATCGAGGTCAGCAGCACCTCGCCGGCGCCGCGCTGTTCGGTTGCCTCGGCCGCCCACTCGATCGCGTCGCGGTCGGCAGGCGTCCGGCCCGCATCGACGACGACCTCCCAGGAATCGCCTTTCCGGCGGGCGTCGATGGCGATCACCATGCACTGCGTCCCGAACCGGTCGGCGCAGCGTTCCAGCAGCGATGGATCGCGGACGGCGGCCGAGTTGACACTGACCTTGTCCGCGCCGGCGAGCAGCAGCTGGCGGACGTCGTCCTCGGTCCGCACGCCCCCGCCGACCGTAACCGGGATGAACACCTGGTCGGCAGTCCGGGCCACCACGTCGCGCATCGCGTCTCGGCCCTCGATGGTCGCAGTGATGTCGAGGAACACGAGCTCGTCGGCGCCCTCGCGGCCGTAGCGCTGGGCCAGCTCGACCGGGTCGCCGGCGTCGCGGAGGTCGACGAACCGCGTTCCCTTCACAACCCGGCCGGCGTCGACGTCGAGGCACGGGATCAGGCGCTTGGCGAGCGTCACGGGGCAGCTCCCTCGAAGGCCAGGGCGTCCTCGAGGGTGAGTGTTCCCTCGTAGAGCGCCTTGCCGACGACGACCGCCTCGCATCCGAGCGCCGCCAGCGCCGGGAGGTCTGCCGCGGTCGCGACGCCACCGGACGCGATGAACGGCTTCGACGTCAGCTCGAGCACCTGGCGGTACAGCGCGAGGTCGGGTCCCTCGAGCGTTCCGTCGCTGCCGATGGAGGTCACCAGGAACCGCGGCGCTCCAGCGGCGTCGAGCGCCGGAAGGAACCGCTCCAGCGGACCGGCCTCGTCCCGCCACCCCCGCACCATCACCCGGCCGTCGCGGGCGTCCAGCGCCACCACGATCGCGTCGCCACGTCGGTCGACCGCCGAACGAACGAACCCCGGATCGCGCGCGGCCGCCGTTCCGAGCACCGCGCGGGAAGCACCCAACGCGAGGACGCGGTCCACGTCCTGGAGCTCGTGCAGGCCGCCGCCCGTCTGGACCGGGATCGACACCGCCTCGCAGATCGACAGGATCACGCCGCGGTTGTCGCCGTCGCCCAGCGCCGCGTCGAGGTCGACCACGTGCAGCATGGAGGCGCCCGCCTCCTCGAACCGCCGCGCCATCGCCACCGGGTCGTCGCCGTAGACGGTCGCGCTCCCCGGGTCACCGCGGAGCAGCCGGACACAGCGACCGTCGCGCACGTCGATCGCCGGGATGACGATCACGCCGGGACCTCCTTCACGAACGCCTCGTACAGCGCGAGCCCGGCGTCGCCGGACCGTTCCGGGTGGAACTGCGTCGCGAACACCGACCCCGAAGCGACCGCTGCGGTGAACTCACGCCCGTGCGACGTCACCCCGACCGTGATGTCGACGATCACGTCCGGCGCGTAGGAGTGCACGAAATAGAACCGCGTCCCCGACGGGATTCCCCGTGTCAGCGGATGGTCGCCGGTCCACACGACCTCGTTCCATCCCATGTGCGGCACCTTCACTCCCGCCGCGGGGTCTGCCGGCAGCAACCGAACCACGCCCGGGACCAGGCCGAGCCCGGGATCCGGGTCCTCCTCGCTCGAGTCGAACAGCACCTGCATCCCGAGGCACACGCCGAGGACGGGCCGTTCGGCAGCGGCGAACTCGTGCACCACCGAGTCGAGGCCGGTCTGCTGCAGCCCCCGCATGCAGGCCCCGAATGCGCCGACACCGGGCACCACGACGGCGTCGGCCCGCGCGGCCTCGCTCGGCGAGGAGGTCACCTCCGGCGAGCCGCCCACGCGGGCCACGGCGCGCGCCACGCTGCGGAGGTTCCCCATGCCGTAGTCGAGGATCGCGATGCGAGCCATGGGGCTAGAGCGTTCCCTTCGTCGACGGCGCCTCCGAGCCGCCCGTCCGCCGAGTCGCGTCGCCGAGCGCCTTGGCCAGCGCCTTGAACTCCGCCTCGACGATGTGGTGCGGACTGCGTCCCGCCTGCAGCAGCACGTGCATCGTGATCCCCGCCTCGGTGGCGAACGCCCGCACGAAGTCTTCGGTCAGGCCGGGGTCGTACGTCCCGATCGCCTCGGAGGGAACGTCCACCTCGTGCACCACGAACGCCCGCCCGGACAGGTCGAGCGCCACCTCAACGCGAGCCTCGTCGAGCGGAACGGTGATCGAGGCGAATCGCCGGATCCCCGCCTTGCCGCCGAGCGCCTCCCGGAACGCCTGCCCGAGCGCCAGCCCGACATCCTCGACCGTGTGGTGGGCGTCGACCTCGAGGTCGCCCCGCGCGTGGACCTCCAGGTCGAACCCGCGCGTGGGTCCCGAGCTGCGACAGCATGTGATCGAAGAACGGGATCCCCGTGTCGACCTTCGACGCCGCCGGCCCGTCGAGCCCGATCGACACCCGGACGCTGGTTTCCTTCGTCGTTCGTTCGACCGAACCGCGGCGTTCCTCGCCGGCGTCGGAGCTCACCAGGACGACTCCGCGCCCGGCGCGGCGCTGGCCGGATCCGCCAGCACGGCCTCGAGCGCGTCGAGGAACGCGGTCGTCTCCTCCGGCGTCCCGGCCGTCACGCGCAGGCACCCCGGCACGACCATCGACAGGTCCCGGACGAGGACGCCGTGGTCGAGCAGCATGTTCCACACCCGGGCGGGCTCGAAGGCACCGCGGAACAGCACGAAGTTCGCGTCCGAGGGGAACACCTCCATCCCGTCGATCGCCGACAGCGTCTCGAAGATCCGGTCCCGCTGGTGCCGGATCGCATCGAGGATCTCCATCGCCTCGTCCACGTGGCGGAGGGCGGCCAGCCCCGCCGCCTGGGTCAATGCCGACACGTGGTACGGGAGCCGGACCCGCTTGACATCAGAGGCGACTGCCGGCGACACCAATCCGTACCCGAGCCGGGCACCGGCCAGCGCGAACGCTTTGGAGAACGTCCGGAGCGAGGCGACGTGCTCGACTCCCGGATCCACGGCCGCCGACTTCCCGCCGAACTCGATGTAGGCCTCGTCCACGACGACGAGCGCGCCGGACGCGGCGAGCTGCTCCACCACCTCGACCGGCTGGGTGTTCCCGGTCGGGTTGTTCGGCGAGCAGACGAAGACCACGTGCGGGTCGGCGGCCACCGCCCGGTCGACGTGGTCGGCGGTGATCAGGAACGGCGGCTCGAGCGGGATGTGCGTCAGGTCCGTGTGGGTGACCCACGCGACGCGCGAGTACACCGGATAGGTCGGCTCGAACGTCACCGCGCGCCGCCCCGGCCCGCCGTAGGCCAGGAGCAGCTGCTGGAGCAGGTCGTTCGACCCGTTCGCCAGGATCAGGCCGTCGAGCGGCCAGCCCGTGCGCTCCGCCAGCAGGCCGCGAAGCTCGACCGCCTCCCAGTCCGGGTAGCGGTTGAGCGAGAGCCGGCCCACGGTCTCCTGGAGGTCGCGGGCAAAGCCCTCCGGGAGCGGGTACGGGCATTCGTTGGTGTTCAGCCGGATCGGCACCGGGCGCTGCGGCGAGGCGTACGGCTCCTCCTGGCGCAGCCCGGGCCTCGGGCCCTTCGGCGTCACTCCGAGCGGGTCTCGGTCGTCCATGCGTTGGTCCTTCCCTCGCCGTCGCCCGCCGATTCCTCGTTCCACCGGGCGTAGGAACCCAGCACCTGCACCGCGGCGGCCTCGGTGCGGAGGTCCGCCAGCGCCGCCCGGAACGCCGGCTCGTGCGCCCCGGCCTCGACGTCGAGATAGAAACGGTACTTCCACGGGCCCGAACCCGACGGCCGCGACTCGAGCTTCACGAGGTTCACACCGCGATCGGCGAACGGCCGCAGCGCGTGGAACAGCGCCCCCGGCCGGTGATCGGTGATCAGGACCAGCGACGTCTTGTCCGGCGGGCCGAGCGGAGCGTCTTCGACGGCCACCGCGGCGAACCGCGTGAAGTTGTCCGGCGTGTCCTGGATCTTGGCGGCGAGGACTTCGAGGCCGTAGACCTGGGCCGCGCGTTCGCTCGCGACGGCCGCCTCGCCGGCCCGCTTCTCCTCGGCGATGCGCTTCGCGGCGCCGGCGGTGTCGTAGACCGGAACGATCTCGACGTCCTCGTCGAGCGTGCCCAGGAACTCCTGGCACTGTGCGAGGGCCGCCGGATGGGACGCGACGCGCTTGACGTACTGCAGCGGGATGCCCGGCAGCGCCAGCAGCGCGTGGTCGACGCGGGTCACGGCCTCGCCGACGATGTGGACGTTCGCCCTGGGCCAGCAGGTCGTACGTCTCGTTGATCGACCCGGCCTGGGAGTTCTCCAGCGGGACGACCCCGGCCCGGACCGCGCCGCAGGCGACCCGGTCGAACACCTGGTGCAGCGTCCGGCAGCGGCAGCAGCGTCGGCGCCCGGGAACAGCCGGTGCGCGGCCTCCTCCGAATAGGCCCCCGGCTCGCCCTGGTACGCGACGACGTCCGCCATGGTCCGCTCACTCTCCCAGGCCGGCGGTGACCGTCCCGGCCGGTGGTCCGGATTGACGATTCCGCAGGTCGAGGCCACAATCCTCCGCACGATGCGTGGCATGCACGGCACCTGGCGCTGGTCATGGGGCTCTTCGAGCCCGGCGCCGCCACGCGTCTGAAGCCAGACCAGTCGCCGCGTGGCCCCGGGTTCGGGAGACCCGGGGCCATCTGCTGTCCCGGGCCTACCGAGCCAAGGAGCCGCACGGCGCCCGTTCGCTCGACGACCGAGGAGGCCTGAGGAGATGGAACTGAGGATCCGGCCCACCGCCGGGGAGTTCGCGGAGCTGGCGCGCGGCCACGCGCTGGCGCCGGTCTGGGCGGAGCTGCTGGGCGACGTGTCGACGCCGGTCGGGGTGTTCCCGGCGCTGGCGGGCGACGGCCCGGGCGCGCTGCTGGAATCTGTCGAGCGGTCCGAACGGTGGGGCCGGTACTCGTTCGTCGCCGGCGACCCGGCCGCGGTCGTGACCGCCGACCGCGACGGCGTTCGCGTCGAGTCGGTCGCGCGGGAGCTGCCGCTGCCGTGGACCTCGCGGGAGGGGCCGGTGCTGCCGTCGCTGCAGGAGCTGGCCGCCGCGCTCGCCGCGCCGCATCCGAAGGAGCTGCCGCCGCTGACCGGCGGGCTGGTCGGGTACCTCGCGTACGAGGCGGCCGAGCTGCTCGACGGCCATCCGCACCCGGCCGGCGACCCCGGGTGCCCGCCGATGCGGTTCCTCGTGGTCGACCGGGCGGTCGTGTTCGACCACTGGCGGCAGCGGATGGTGCTGATCGCACATGTGCCGCCGGACGGGTACGCGGCGGGCGCCGACGCGCTGCAGGAGCTGGCGGAGCGGGTCGCCGAGGGCTCGTCCCTCGGGCCCGCGCCGATCGGCTCCGCCGCGGATGCGGTGGCGGCGGTCGAGCCGAGCGCGAACGTCGGCGAGGACGCCTACCGCTCGTCGGTCGACCGGGCGACGGGAGCACATCCTGGCCGGCGACATCTTCCAGGTCGTGCTGTCGCGCCGGCTGTCGGTTCCGGCGCCGGACAGCGGCCTGACCGTCTACCGGCGGCTCCGCGTGACCAACCCCTCGCCCGTACATGTTCTTCCTGCGGATGCCGGACGGGCTGGAGCTGGCCGGCTCGTCGCCGGAGCCGCTGGTTCGCGTCGAGGGGCGGCGGGTCTCGACTAGGCCGATCGCCGGGACCCGCCGGCGGGGCGCCGGCCACGACGAGGACCTCGCGCTCGAGGCCGAGCTCCTCGCCGACCCCAAGGAACGCGCCGAGCACGCGATGCTCGTCGACCTTGCCCGCAACGACCTCGGCCGGGTGTGCGCGACCGGTTCGGTCACGCCCACCGAGCTCATGGAGGTCGAACGGTTCTCACGCGTGATGCACATCGTCTCGACCGTGGAGGGCGACCTCCGAGAGGGACTGACTCCACTGGACGCGCTGGCGGCGACCTTCCCAGCCGGAACCGTGACCGGCGCGCCCAAGCGGCGCGCGATGGAGATCATCGCCGAGGAGGAACCGACCCCCCGCGGTCCGTACGCCGGCGCGGTCGGCTACCTGACGTTCGCGGGCGACCTCGACGTCTGCATCACGATCCGGACGGCGATCCTCCAGAACGGAATGGCCCACGTGCAGGCCGGGGCCGGCGATCGTCTACGACTCCGATCCCGAGCGCGAGCTCCGCGAGACGGAGGCCAAGGCCAGCGCCCTCATGCCGGCCATCGGCGCGAGCGGCGCTCCCTTGGATGCGGCCTCGGTCGAGGTACCGGAGATCGTCGAGGAGGTGACGGTGGCGTGACCGTCCTCGTCGTCGACCACTACGACTCGTTCGTCTACAACCTGGTGCAGCTGGTCGAGGGGCTGGGCTACGAGACCGAGGTCGTCCGCAGCGATGCCGAACCAGTCGACAACCTCGTCGCACGTGAGCCCGCCGCGGTGATCCTCTCGCCGGGCCCCGGCCGCCCGGAGGAGGCCGGGTGCTTCGTCGACCTCATCGGCGCGCTGCCGCCCGGGATTCCCGTCCTGGGCGTGTGCCTCGGCCACCAGGCCCTCGGCGCCGCCTTTGGCGGAACGATCGACCGCGCGCCCGAGCCGGTCCACGGCAAGACCAGCGCGATCCGCCACGACGGCACAGACCTGTTCGAAGGTGTCCCCGACCCGTTCGAAGCGGGCCGCTACCACTCGCTCGTCATCCGCGACGACGCCGTGCCACCTGACCTCGAGGTCATCGCCACGACCGACGACGGCCTGGTCATGGCCGTTCGGCACCGGACGCTCCCGAGGTACGGGGTCCAGTTCCACCCGGAGTCGATCCTCACGCCCGAAGGACCACGGATCGTCGAGAACTTCCTTCGTTGATGTTTCGGGCAGGTCTGCCTTCGGCGTGTGAAAGAGGGGCTTGTCGGAGCGGGTCCATCGGTAGAACAATTCGGGCCACGGGACACTAATGGACTCGAAGCGCCCATTCCGGTTCGGCGAGTCCGCGCAGCGACGCCGGCTCCCTGTGGAGCCCCGGCTCGCTGCGGGGATCGCGGCCGCCATCGTGCTCCCGATCCTCGCGACGCTGCTGTCGCTCCACACCTCGGTGGGACAGTTCCCCTCGATCCCGTACTTCATGGCGGTGCTCGTCGCCGCGCTGCTCGGGCGGTGGATCCCGGGCCTGGTCGCGACGGTCCTGTCGGCAGCGCTGCTCGACTACTACTTCATCCCGCCCGGCCATGGGTTCGGGCTGACCGCGTGAGGATGCGCTGGCGCTCGCGGCGTTCGCGCCACCGCCGTGCTGGTGTCGGAAGTGCTCCGCCGGCGTGACCTCGCCCTCGAAGAGGCCCGCGTCGCGCGGCAGCGGCTCGAGCTCGTATCGCAGGCGAGCGAGCTGCTCGCCCTGTCGCTCGACTATCCGGCGACGTTCACCAAGCTCGCGCGAGCTCGTGGTGGGGGACTTCGCGGACCTGTGCCTGATCGACGTGCGCACGACGGACGGCGGGATCGACCGGGTCGCCGCAGTTCACCGCGACCCGCGAAGCAGGACCTTGCCGACCTGCTCCGAACCGGTACGCGCCTCTTCGCCGGGGGCGAGCATCCGGTGTCGCGGGTCATCCGGACCGGCGTGGCCGAATCGCTCGCGGACATGACGCCCGGAGTTCCTGCGGGCACCACCCGCGACGACGAGCACTACCGGATCACCAGGAGCTCGGGTTCCGTTCGTTCATGTGCGTCGCGCTCGAAGCGCGGGCCACATCCTCGGGACGCTGACGTTCGTCTCGTGCGACCCGGAACGGCGGTACGGCGACGACGAGCTCGTCCGTCGCCGAGGAGCTCGCGCGGCGCGCGGCCGTCCGGCTCGACAACGCGCGGATGTACACCATCGAACGCGAGGCGCGCGCCGAGGCCGAGGCGAACCGGCTTCGACTGGACGTCCTGGCGAACGGCCGGGCGGCGCCTCGCCGACTCGATCGACTACGACGAGACGCTGCAGTCGATCCTGGAGCTGGCGGTCCAGTTCTACTGCGAGCACGCCATCCTGTACCTCGGGCCGGACGCCACCTGCATGGAGCTGCAGCGCGACGGCCCACCGAGACTCCGAACGCGGCCGGCGGCATCGAGGAGATCCTCCAGCAGTACGTCCCGCGACCGAACCATCCGGCGTCGCAATTCGCCGAGGCCATGCGGACCGGCCGACCGGTCGCGATCCGCGAGGTCACCGAGCAGGAGATGGTGCGAGCTCGGCCTGCCGCCGAACTGGTCCACAAGGTCGGCGACCTCCGCGCGCGGTCCGGGCTGATCGTTCCCCTGCAGGGCGTGCGAGGCCTGATCGGCGCGCTCTCCCTGACCAACTCGACCGACGGGCCTGGAGATGGGACCCGACGACGTCGAGTTCGCGGTGCAATTCGCCGACCGGGTGGCGCGGTCGATCGAGAACGCCTCGCTCTTCGAGTCGCAGCGGCATATCTCCCAGGTGCTCCAGCGGAGCCTGCTGCCGGGAACGCTGCCGCAGGTCCACGGGTACGAGATTGCCGGGCGGTACGTGGCGGCCGGCGAGGATACCGAGGTCGGCGGCGACTTCTACGACGTGGTGTCGATCGGCCCGAGGTCGGCGATGATCGCGCTCGGCGACGTGTGCGGGCGCGGGCCCCGAGGCGGCGGCCGTGATGGGCAAGGCCAGGGCAACCCTGCACGCGCTCGCCCGGCGCATCGAGAGTCCCAGCGAGCTGCTCCGCGAAGTCAACGACGCCCTCGTCAGGACGATCTCGGCGAGCGGTTCGTCACCGCCTGCGTCCTCCGGCTCGACATGGACGGCGACCGGCACCACGTCCGGATCGCCCTGGCGGGACACCCTCGGCCCGTCGTGGTGGCCCCCGACGGCCGTGGATCATTGGTCGGCGCGCACGGCCCCATCCTCGGCGTGTGGGACCGGGTGGAGTTCCTCGAATGCGTCATCGAACTCTCGCCGGGCGACGCGATGGTCGCGTTCACGGACGGGATCGAGACCCGCGATGTCCTCGCAGAGGAACGCGCGATGGACGCTCGTTCGTGTCGCTCGATTGGTCGTCCGCGGACGAGCTCGCGGACGCGATCGCCGGCGCGGCGGCGTCGTCGGATGGCCGGGCCGAGGACGACGTGGCGGTGGTCGCGCTTCGTCGGCTGCGCTGACGGTCGGTCGGCGGCGTTCTCCGGACAGGCCGCGCGAGGCTTTGCCGTCCGGGGCTTGGCGGCGGGCTTGGCGACTCGACTGCGGGGACGGTTGCCTCAGGCTCGATCATGGCGGCCAGCTCGTCCTTCGTGACCAGGCCGAGGCGTACGAGCAGCCAGTTCACCAGCCGCAGCGGAACGCCGAACACGAACGGCGCCGCCATCGAGATGGTGATCTCGACGCTGTTGATGACGACGTCCGGAGCCTTCGGAGCCTTCGGAACGGGGAGCTTCCGGACCTTCTCGGCGGTGGCTGCCATGGTGGCCTCCTTCGGTGTTCTCGACCCCACCGTAGGCCTGCAGATCGAACACCTCGGGGGCCGGATGTCCCGGCGCCGGAGGGACGGAGGACCTTCCCGGATCAGCTACGCGGGGACTGCCTCCAGGAGCGCTTCGAGCTTCGGGCCGATCGTGGCCTCGAGGCCGAACCTCGTTCCGAAGCCGTCGAGCGTCTTCAGTCCCATCCCGGTGATGTACGCGACGACGGTCTCGTCCGGCTTGACCACGCCGAGACAGGCAAGTCGCTGGAGCGTGGCGATCGTCACGCCGCCCGCGGTCTCCGCGAAGACGCCCTCGGTGCGGGCGAGCAGGCCGACGGCCTCGACGATCTCGTCGTCGGTGACGGCGGCGAGCGCGCCGTTCGAGCGACGGACCTCGTCCAGCGCGAAGTAGCCATCGGCCGGGGCGCCGATCGCCAAGGACTTCGCGATCGTGTCCGGGTAGCGGACGGGCCGCACCTCGTCGCTTCCCTCGAGGAACGCGGAGGCGACCGGGGAGCAGCCCTGCGCCTGGGCGCCGGAGACGCGGACGTTGGGCTCCTCGTCGAGCAGGCCGACGCGATGGAGCTGGCGGAACCCCTCGGCGACCTTGGTGAGCAGCGCGCCGGAGGCGACCGGCACGACGACGTGATCGGGCGCGCGCCAGCCGAGCTGCTCCGCGGTCTCAAGAGCGATCGTCTTGGAACCCTCCGCGTAGTACGGCCGCAGGCCCACATTGACGAACGCCCACGTCTCGAGCTCCTCGTCGGCCTCGGAACACAACCGCTGGACGTCGTCGTAGGTCCCGTCGACCTCGACCAGCGTGGCGCCGTAGACGGCGGACGCCGTGAGCTTGGCCGGCTCGAGGCCTTGCGGCACGAGGGTGACCGCTCGCAGTCCGGCGGCCGCGGCGTGGGCGGCAACCGCGTTCGCCAGGTTGCCGGTCGACGCACACCCGACGGTTCCGTAGCCGAACTCGACCGCCTTGGTCAGCGCGACCGAGACGACCCGGTCCTTGAACGAGTGCGTCGGGTTCCGCGTCTCGTCCTTGAGCCACAGGTTCGGAAGCCCGAGCTCGGCGCCGAGCCGCTTGGCGTGCCGGAGCGGAGTCCACCCATCCCCGAGGTCGACGTCCGGGTTCCGGGTGGCGGGCAGCAGCGCCTCGTATCTCCACAGGGAACGGGGCCCAGCGGCGATCTCCTCACGCGAGATCTCGGCGCGCAGGCGTTCCTCGTCGTAGAACGGCTCGACCGGCCCGAAGCACTCGTCGCAGATCGAACGAACCTCGGCCGGGTAGCGGGCATCGCAGGCCCGGCACCGCAGTCCTTCCAGGTAACGCGACATGGCGTCCTCCTCATGAGCCCGAGGAGGGCAGTCCCAGGAACGAAAGAAGCCCGCCGGCTTGTGTGCCGACGAGCCTCCGAAGTCTCAGAACTCCCCTCATCTCTCCGGCGGCTCGATCACCACCGGCAGGAATTGGCACCCCGCAGTCCGGGGTTGCCGAGGCTTCACAGGGCCTGTCCCTCCACCTCTCTGGATGAGGCTCTCGCCCTCCGGCTTTACAGGAACCGGAGGACGTTTGCGTATTCGGTTGTGCGGCGATCGTAGCCGTAGTCGACCAGACCGGGCAACCGGTTGCTAGCGACCGTCCGGCCGCATGGCTACCAGCCTTCGTCCGGATCGGGCACGTCACCGCGAAGCAATTCGATGTCCGCCTGGTCACGGAGCGCCTTGCTCCGCCTCCGTGCCGGATCAGCAGCAGCTCGTTCCTTCATCGCAAGGAGGTCCGCCGCGGTGACGATGTGGATCGATGTCCCCCCGACGACGACCTGTTCCGCCCGTTCGATCATCTCGTCGAAGAGCGGATCGATGGCAGCCTGAACGCGCTCCCCGTTCGGGTGCCGAAGGTTGAGGCTGTGGGGGAATTCGCCCACGAGCTCGAAGCTTTGGGACTGGAGAGCGGTGATGATCGCTTCACGTGACGCCGTGGAAGGCACGGCGACATCGATGTCCTGCGTGGCCCTCGGTACCTGAGAGTGGATTCCGACGGCGATCCCGCCGATCAGCGCGTACGGGATCGACGCCCGCGAGAGCGCGTTCGCCGCGTCGAGCAGAGCGGTGAGCTGGTCGCCGGGCGAATCCATTCCCTCTCCACGGTGGGCCGCGATGAGGATGCGCTCCCGCTTCGTGGCTGAAGAGGTCGCCGTGACGGACTCATGTGCGCTCGGCATCTGATACCTCGACACGAACGATACAGGGCACGCATGGCCCGGGCTCGCTTTCGATACTTCGACGAAGGGCCCCGCCTAGCCCTTCGTGGCGCGGGTTCCTTCGTTCCTTCTGGTGATCGCGGCGACCTCGGGGCGGGGTTCGACCAGGCGGAACTCGCGGTGGGCCCGCGGCCAGTCGTCGAGCATCGCGAGCGCCCGCGGGCTGCCGGTCAGCGCGGCGTGCCGGGTGATGAGGGTTCGGAGTTCCTCGATCTCGTCGTCCTCGAGGGAACGGTGCTCGACGAGCTCGGCGTTGAGGTAGCGGTCGAGGGTCCAGTCCGGATCCCAGATGAACGCCCGGCCGCCGGTCATCCCGGCGCCGACGTTCATGCCGACCGGGCCGAGGACGATCACGGTGCCGCCGGTCATGTACTCGCAGGCGTGTTCGCCGGCGCCCTCGACGATCGCCGAGCGCGCCTGAGTTGCGGATGGCGAAGCGCTCGCCGACGCGGCCGTTGACGAACAGCTCTCCGCCCGTGGCGCCGTACAGCACCGTGTTGCCGGCCAGCCAGGGGTCGCCCGCGTCGCCGGCCGGGGGCGTGATCACGATGCGGCCGCCGCCCATGCCCTTGCCGACGTAGTCGTTCGCCTCGCCCACCAGGTGGAACTCGACCCCGGAGGCCAGGAACGCGCCGAAGGACTGGCCCGCGTGGCCTCGGAACGCGACGCCGGCGTTGCCGGGAGGCGCGCCCTCGCCGAACTCGTGGCCGATCGCGCCGCCGAGCCGCGCGCCCACCGTCCGGTCGCCGTTCCCGATCTCGAACGCCAGCCGGACCGACCAGCCGTCGCGGACGGCCGGCCACGCGTCCTCGTACACCCGGTCCCCGAAAGCGCTGTGCATCCGTTGCAGCGCAAGGGTTCCGGTGAACGACCGCTCGTCGGCGACCGGCGCCAGCAACGCCGAGAGGTCCACCACGTCGGCCTTCGACGACGGAGCGCGCTGCCGCAGCAGATCGGTCCGCCCGACCGCCTCGTCGAGCGACCGCAAGCCGAGCGATGCCAGCCGCGCCCGGACGTCCTCGGCCACCGCGGTCAGGTAGGCGGCCACCATCTCCGGCGTCCCTGCGAACTTCGAGCGGAGCTCCGGCTTCTGCGTCGCGATCCCCACCGGACACGTGTCCAGGTGGCAGGAGCGGACCATGATGCAGCCCTCGGCGAGCAGCGCCGCCGTTCCGAACGAGAACTCGTCCGCGCCGAGCAGCGCCGCCGCCATGACGTCGCGGCCCGTCTTGAACCCACCGTCGACGCGGACCCGAACGCGCCCGCGGAGGCCGCTCTCGACGAGCGCCTGTTGCGTGTCGGCGAGGCCGATCTCCCAGGGCAGGCCGGCGTTCTTGATGGAAGAGAGTGGCGAGGCGCCGGTTCCTCCGTCGGAACCGCTGATGTGGACGACCTCGGCGAGGCCCTTGGCGACCCCGGCGGCGATGGTGCCGACGCCGACCTCCGCGACGAGCTTGACGCTGACGTCCGCGGACGGGTTCACCTGCTTGAGGTCGTAGATCAGCTGCGAGAGGTCCTCGATCGAGTAGATGTCGTGGTGCGGCGCCGGCGAGATCAGCGCCACGCCGGGCTGGGTGTGCCGCAGGCGCGCGATCTCGTCGGTGACCTTGTGGCCCGGGAGCTGCCCGCCCTCGCCGGGCTTGGAGCCCTGCGCCATCTTGATCTGGAGCTCCTCGGCGAACGAGCAGTACTCGGGCGTCACGCCGAACCGTCCGCTGGCGACCTGCTTGATCTTGGAGTTCTTCGGCGTCCGGTAGCGCGCCGGGTCCTCGCCGCCCTCGCCGGTGTTCGACCTGCCGCCGACCATGTTGAGCGCGAGCGCCAGCGTCTCGTGCGCCTCGGCCGAGATCGCCCCGTGCGAGATGGCGCCCGTCGAGAACCGCCGCAGGATGGCCGACGCCGGCTCGACCCCCTCGACCGGAACGGGCTCACCCGCCGGAAGGAACTCGAGCAGGTCGCGGGGCTCGGCAGGAAGCCTGGAGTCGACCAGCGCCGCGAACCGCGCGTACCGTTCCGGGTCGCCCGGCGAGCGCACCGCCCGCTGCAACGCGTGCGCCGCGGCCACCATGTCATCGTCCGATGCCGGCGGCGCTTCGTCGATCTCTTGGGAGTCGCCGTCGCCCGCCGCGGTCGACTTCAGGGACGCCAGGTCGGGGTCCACGGTCCGGTGCAGCGAACGGACCACGTCGGGGTTCGTCTCGTGGTACTCGCCGCCCTTGTGGAACTTCACGTACCCCGGGCTGACCAGCGCGGGCGGCGTTTCCGAGGGGAAGAGCGCCGCGTGCCGTTCCAGCACGTCGGAAGCGATGTCCTCGAACGTCAGCCCGCCGAGCGGCGACACCGACCCCGGGAAGCACAGCTCCATGACGTCCTGCGAGATCCCGACCGCGTCGAACGTCTGCGCGCCCCGGTAGGAGTCGACGCACGAGATCCCGAGCTTGGCCATGACCTTCAGCACGCCCTCCTCGACGGAGGTGCGCCAGCTCAGCAGCGCTTCCTCGGCCGACCCCCGCGCGGCGGCCGCGACCGTCGCCAGCGCCAGACGCGGGAACACCGCCTCCGCGCCGAACGCCAGCAGGCACGCGACGTGGTGCGACTCCCGCGCGTCGTCGGTCTGAACGACGATCGACGTCCGCGTCCGATGCCCGGCACGCACCAAGGCCGTGTTCACTGCGCCGACGGCCAGCAGCGCGGGAACCGGCGCCCTGTCGGATGAGGCCTCTTCGTCCGACACGACCTGAATCCCGCTCCCGAGAGTCGCCGCTCGCACCGCGGCTGCGGCCATCCGCTCGACGGCCGCGCGCATGCCCGCGACACCCTCGGCCACCGGCCAGGTCGCGTCGAGGTGGAACCCGCCGGGAGGCCGGAACAGCAGGAACGACGGGTACTCGAACATCGACGCGGCCTCGGGCCGTTCCCACAGCACCGGGTCGCGCGGCCCGAGCACCGTCCGGATCGAGAACACGTGACGTTCCCGGAGGTGGTCGATCGGCGGGTTGGTGACCTGAGCGAACCGCTGCTTGAAGTGGTTGTACAGCGGCCGCTTCCACGAAGAGAACGGCGCGATGGCGGTGTCGTCGCCCATCGAATAGGTGGGTTCCTTGCCCTCCCGGGCCGCCGGCCGCAGCACCACGGACAGCTCCTCGCGCGTGTACCCATGAAGCGACTGCAAACGCGCCATGTCCTCGATGGCCGGCGCGGCCGTCTCGCCGGAGGACTGCTGGGAGAGCTCCTTGTCCGCCCAATCGCCGTAGGCGGCCCGAGAGGCCACCCGCCGCACCGGGTCGAGCTGGAGCCCGCCATCGGCCGGGTCGACGACGATCATCTGCCCCGGCCCGAGCTTGCCCCGCCGGACGGCGCCGCGCCCGCTCACGTCGACCGAGCCCGCCTCGGAGGAACATGCCACCAGGCCGTCCTCGCAGTCGTACCACCGCAGCGGCCGCAGGCCGTTCCGGTCGAGGCACGCCCCGACCCGCACGCCGTCGGTGAACACCAGCGCGGCCGGGCCGTCCCAGGGTTCCATGATCGCGGCGTGCCAGCGGTAGAACCCGCGCACGTCGTCGTCGAGGTCGGGGATGCCCTCCCACGCCGCCGGCACGAGCATGGCCATGACCTGGCGGATGTCGCGCGGCTCGTCGGGGTCGGCGCCCTCCCGCGTCAGCAGCTCGACCGCGTTGTCGAGCATCGCGGAGTCGCTGCCGTCCTCGTCGATGGCCGGCTTCAGCAGCTCCTCGTCGAGGATCGACGCCGTGCCCAGCCGGCCCTCCCGACCCCGCATCCGGTGGACGTTTCCGCTGATCGTGTTGATCTCGCCGTTGTGGCAGAGCATCCGGAACGGCTGCGCGCGCTCCCAGGTCGGGGTCGTGTTCGTCGAATACCGCTGGTGGAACAGCGCGAATGCCGACGCGACGCGCGCGTCCGACAGGTCGGGGTAGTAGTTCGCCAGGCCGTCGGCGGCGACGAGCGCCTTGTACGTGACGGTCAGGAACGAACACGACGCGACGTAGAGCGAGCCCGGCGCCACCGCGCGCGTCGACGCCTCGAGCCGTCGCCGTGCCCGGTGGCACGCCCGCTCGGCGCGCTCCACCGAGCGGTCACGGGGCCCGACGAACAGCGCCTGGACGATGCGGGGCCGGGTCTCGAGCGCTCGCTGCCCGAGCGCGGTCGGGTCGACCGGCACCTCGCGCCATGCCACGACCTCCATGCCCTCGGCGCGGAAGGCGCGGTCGGCGGCCCGTCGGAGCTCGAGGTCGGAGAGCGACGCACGCTGGAACAGCATCGCCACGCCGAGCCGGTCGGGATCGAGGTGCGGGATGCGGAGGCGGGTCAGCTCCGCGGCGAGGAGCGCCCGGGGGATCTGCAAGAGGAGGCCGGCGCCGTCGCCCGTCTTCGCGTCGGCGTCGGTGGCTCCGCGGTGACGCACACGGCACAGGGCCTCGAGCGCCCGCTCCACGACGTCGCGGCTCGCGGAGCCCGCCGCGTCGGCGACGAAGCCGGTGCCGCAGGCGTCGCGCTCGCGGTCGTTCGGCTGCACGTCGCCTCCTCTCGCCTCACCCGGCGCCCGATATGACGAGACCCCCCGGATCTCCGGGAGGTCCCTGGTGCGCGGAACGGGGAACGGCCCCGCCCGCGCCTACGCAGCTCGTACGGTCTTCGTGATGGTGCCCGAAGTGTTCCTCCGTCCGCGCATGTTGGGGGCGGAGTATAGGGAGGGCCTCCGGAATGTCAAACACGCCTGCCTGCGAGTTGTCCTGCCCGGCCACCGCCCGAACGGCACCGAACGCCAGCGAAGCCCGTCGAACCGGAGCAGCGACTGGGACACGGGAACACGCCCTGGCGATCGGTGGACCGTGGTTGCGGGCGCGGGCACGCCGTGGCACGGCGTCACGCCACTCTTGCCGTTTCGGACGGGCGGGCCGGGGCGGGGCGCGCGATGTGGCGGACCACCTGGATGCCGCCGCCGATCTCCTCGGCCCGGCGGCAGGCCTCGGCCACCGCGTCGCCGAGCTCGCCCGGCCCGTACGAGCCGAGCACCTCGCTCACCCGCTTCCCATCCTCGTCATGCGTGGTGACGAGCACGTCCCACAACGCCATGTCGCTCCTTCCGCCGGACCCTCACCCGGTCCGCTTCCATCGCTCGTGTCCAAAGAACCGTATGCCCCAACCGTTTTCGGGCCGGTTTCCTCGGTGTGAACACTGTGTAACGAACCGAACGGCGTACACTCCGCGCTTCCGGCTCCAGCAACGAAGCGAGGCGAACCATGACCACGAGCGACCCCACCCGCCCGCGCAGCCGCGACGTGACCGATGGCCCCGAGCGCGCGCCCGCCCGCGCCATGCTCCGCGCCGTCGGGTTCGGCGACGAGGACTTCGACAAGCCCCAGGTCGGAATCGCGTCGTCCTGGAACGAGGTCACTCCCTGCAACGTGCACCTCGATCGCCTTGCGCTGCAAGCGAAGGCGGGCGCGCGCGACGCCGGCGCCGTGCCGATCCAGTTCACGACGATTGCGGTGTCCGACGGCATCGCGATGGGCCACGAGGGGATGCGCGCGTCGCTGGTGTCCCGCGAGGTCATCGCCGACTCCGTCGAGCTCGTGATGCATGCCGAGCGCATGGACGGCATGGTCACGATCGCCGGCTGCGACAAGAGCCTGCCCGGGATGCTCATGGCCGCCGCCCGCCTCAACCTCCCGTCGGTGTTCCTGTACGGCGGCACGATCCTGCCCGGCCATTGGCAGGGCCGCGACGTCACGATCCAGGACGTGTTCGAGGGCGTCGGCGCGCACGCCGCGGGCCGGATGACCGACGAGGAGCTCCACGAATTGGAATCGCTCGCCTGCCCCGGACCGGGATCGTGCGCCGGGATGTACACGGCGAACACGATGGCCACCGCGGCCGAGGCGATCGGCATGTCGCTGCCGGGGTCCGCGGGTCCGCCGGCGGTGGACCCGCGGAGGGACGAGTTCGCGCGCGCGTCCGGCGCGGCGGCGGTGGCCTGCCTCAAGGCAGGGCTCCGCCCCCGCGACGTGCTCACCCGGGAGGCGTTCGAGAACGCCATCGCCGTGGTGATGGCGTGCGGCGGATCGACGAACGCGGTGCTCCACCTGCTGGCGATCGCGGCGGAGGCGGATGTCGACCTCGAGCTGGCGGACTTCGACCGGATCAGCCGGCGGACGCCGCACATCGCCGACGTTCGCCCCGCCGGGCGGTTCGTCATGAGCGACCTCGACCGCGTGGGCGGCGTTCCCGTGCTGATGCGGGAGCTGCTCGACGCCGGGCTGCTGCACGGCGACGCCCTCACCGTCACCGGGAGGACCGTCGCCGAGAATCTGGCCGAGCTGAATCCCGCCGGACCGGACGGCGACGTCGTCCGGCCGCTCGGCTCGCCGATCCATGCACACGGCGGCCTGGCCGTGCTCACGGGCTCCCTCGCCCCGGACGGCGCGGTCGTGAAGGTCGTGGGCATGGAGGGACGGGGATTCCGGGGGACGGCGCGCGTGTTCGACTCGGAGGAGGCCGCCTTCGACGCGGTCACCCACGGACGGATCCGGAAGGGCGACATCGTCGTGATCCGCTACGAGGGCCCCAGGGGCGGGCCGGGGATGCGCGAGATGCTGGCCGTGACCGGCGCCATCGTCGGCGCCGGTCTCGGCCGGGACGTCGCCCTGGTTACCGACGGGCGCTTCAGCGGCGCGTCCCACGGCTTCGCCGTGGGACACGTCGCCCCCGAGGCCGCCGTCGGCGGCCCGATCGGCCTGGTCGAGGACGGCGACACGATCGTGCTCGATGTGGACGCCCGCCGCATCGACCTCGAGGTCGACGATGCCGAGCTCGCCCGCCGCCGGGACGGCTGGAAGGCCCCGGAGCCCCGTTACACGACCGGCGCCCTGGCCAAGTACGCGAGCCTTGTCTCCACCGCCGCGCGCGGGGCGATCTGCACCCCCGGGGGCGCCTGACCGCGAGGGTTTTTCGCAGCACGGAAACGCTTGCACCGCAACGGTTTCAAAGGGCAGGTGACGCCGGTGGGACGATTCCGTCGGTTGACATCACAGGCGAGCGGCGTAATATCCGCTACCAACATGAGGACGCCCAGAGACCGCTCGAGCTTCGCTACGGTTCTCGCCCTCGTACTTATTACCTAGGCGCGGGGCCAGGGCAGACACGCCCTGTTACCGCGCCAGAGGCCCTTCGCAGCCGCGAGGGGTCTTTCGTTTTCCGGGAATCCCCGGGACGCGAAGCCCCCTCACCCCCCAACCACCGGAACCACCAAGAGTCCATCGACAGCAAGGCAAGCGATCAGAGCGCAACAGGACGCACGAGAAGGAGGCAACGAGATGCGGTTCGAGTTCACGAAGGACGGGAAATCGGTCGGCGCCGCCCAGTGGGAGGGCCCCGGCCAGGTGAGCCTGCACGTCGACGAGCCGGCGGCCCGCCGCCAGCTGGCCGAGTACTTCGCGGCCGAGACCACGTACCTGGCCACCGGGTTCGGCCAGGAGGAGGAATTCCAGATCCGGCGCCGCGACTGGACGCCGTGGGAGTTCGAGCGCGCGTGTACCGCGCTCGCCCACCGCATGGGCTACCAGGTCCTGCGGACGGCCTCCGAAGACGTCGAGCGCCGTCCCGCGACCTCGGCCAACGGCACGTCCGGATCCACCCGCGTGCCGACGGCGGCGTTCGCGTCGCAGACGGGGTCGCCGGAGGCAGGCGCCTGATGACCTTCCCGTCGCGGCCCACCGGCGCCCAGGCGCTGATCCGATCGCTCGAGCTCGCGGGCACCGAGGTGGTGTTCGGCATCCCGGGCGGCGCCATCCTGCCCGCCTACGATCCGCTGATCGAGTCGTCGGTACGGCACGTGCTCATGCGGCACGAGCAGGGCGCAGGGCATGCGGCGGAGGGGTACGCGCACGCGACGGGCAAGGCCGGAGTGTGCTTCGCGACGAGCGGGCCGGGGGGCTGCAACCTGGTAACCGCGCTCGCCGACGCGCTCATGGACTCGATCCCGGTGGTCGCGATCACCGGGCAGGTCCCCACCGGCGTCATCGGCAACGACGCGTTCCAGGAGGCCGACATCACGGGCGTCACGATGTCGGTCACGAAGCACAACCGCCTGGTCACGCGCACCGAGGACATCCCGGAGGCCGTTGCGGAGGCGTTCCACATCGCGACGACCGGACGTCCCGGGCCGGTGCTCGTCGACGTCCCGAAGGACGTCCTGATCAACACGGCGCCGTTCGAGTACCCCGACCGGGTGGACCTCCCCGGCTACAAGCCGACGACGAAGGGGAACATCCGCCAGGTCCGGGAGGCGGTGAAGCTGATCATGGCCGCCGAGCGCCCGGTGCTGTACGTGGGCGGCGGAGTGATCCGCGCGAACGCGTCCGACCACCTCCGCACGCTCGCCGAGGCCGGCCGCCTGCCGGTCGTGACCACCCTGATGGCGCGGGGGGCGTTCCCCGACGATCACGAGCTCGCGCTCGGCATGCCCGGAATGCACGGGAACTACACGGCCGTCACGGCCATGCAGCGGTGCGACCTGCTGATCTCGATCGGCGCGCGGTTCGACGACCGGGTGACCGGCAACCTGGCCACGTTCGCGCCGGACGCCAAGGTCGTCCACGTCGACATCGATCCGGCCGAGATCGGCAAGAACCGCAAGGCGGACGTCCCGATCGTGGGCGACGCGGCCGACGTGACGGCGTCGCTCGCTGCCGAGCTGGCCAAGGCGATCGCCGCCGGCGGAGCGCCCGACCGCAGCGTGTGGCTGGACACGCTCGACGAGTGGAAGCGCGGCTTCCCCTACCGCTACCAGCAGGACGACGCAGGCCCGATCAAGCCGCAGTACGTCATCGAGCGGATCCACGCGGCGACCGAGGGCGACGCGACGATCGTGAGCGGGGTCGGCCAGCACCAGATGTGGGCGTCGCAGTTCTACCGGTTCCGCCGGCCCCGGCAGTGGATCAACTCCGGCGGCCTCGGGACCATGGGGTTCGCGGTGCCGGCGGCGCTCGGCGCCAAGGTCGGCCGTCCCGACCAGCGCGTGGTGGCCGTCGACGGGGACGGGTGCTTCCAGATGACCTCGCAGGAGCTGGCCACCGCGACCACGGAGAACATCCCGATCGTCGTGGCCATCGTGAACAACGGCCACCTGGGCATGGTCCGGCAGTGGCAGGAGCTCTTCTACAACGAGCGCTATTCGGGCGTGCAGCTGACGCAGGACGTGCCCGACTACGTGCGACTCGCCGAGGCGTACGGTGCGATCGGCCTCCGCGCCGAGACGCCGCAGGACGTCGACGCGGTGCTCGACAAGGCGCTGTCCGTCACCGACCGCAGCGTGGTCATCGACTTCCGGTGCGACCAGCGGGAGATGGTGTTCCCCATGGTCCCGGCCGGCGGTTCCAACGACGACATCATCCTCGGGCCGGAGTTCGCAGAACCGGCCCTCGATCCGGCGGAGGCTCCGATCGCATGAACGAACGGAGACAACCCCCCTCCTGGTGTGCGGACGTGCGCCGGGGCCTCCGCCGCTCCACCCAACGGGAGCGGAACGGGAGCGCGACATGAGCCAGCACACGATCTCCGTGCTGGTCGAGGACCGGCCGGGCGTGCTGGCCCGCGTGGCCAACCTGTTCGCCCGGCGCGGGTTCAACATCCACTCGCTCGCCGTCGGGACGACCGAACAGCCGGGCCGGTCGCGCATGACGATCGTGGTCGACGTTCAGCGCAAGCCGCTCGAGCAGGTCGAGAAGCAACTCCAGAAGCTCATCCACGTCCTCAAGGTCGTGGAGCTGGAGCAGGCCGCCGCCGTGGAGCGCGAGCTCGCGCTGGTCAAGGTCACAGCCCCAGCCGGGGAGCGCGCCGCGGTCACCGAGATCGCGGACATCTTCCGGGCCCGGATCGTCGACGTGAGCGAGACGACGCTGACGATCGAGGCGACCGGGGCGCCGGACAAGATCGAGGCGCTGCTCACGCTCCTCGAGACCCACGGGATCGTCGAGCTCGCCCGCACCGGCCGGATCGCGCTCGGGCGCGGTTCGACCTCCATCTCGGAACGGCGGCTGCGGCGCGTGAACGGCGCCGGAGCGAAGGCCAACGCAGGCGCGTGAGGAGCTGAAGCGATGAGCAAGGTGCTGTACGACGCGGACATCGACCCCGGTGCGCTGCAGGGCGCGCGCATCGCGGTGCTGGGATACGGGAGCCAGGGCCACGCGCACGCGCTCAACCTTCGCGACTCCGGCCACGACGTCCGGGTCGGGCTGCGGCGCGACTCGAAGTCCTGGCCCAAGGCCGAAGAGGACGGGCTCACGGTCACGACGCCGGCGGAAGCGGCCGCCGAGGCCGACGTCGTGATGATCCTGCTCCCCGACACGGCGCAGGCGGCGTCCTACGCGGCCGACGTCGAGCCCGGCCTGCAGCCCGGGAACCTGCTGATGTTCGCGCATGGGTTCAACGTGCACTTCGGGCGGATCGACGCCGCCGGAGGGAGTCGACGTCGGCATGGTCGCGCCGAAGGCGCCCGGCCACCTGCGTGCGCCGGACCTACACCGAGGGCATCGGGACGCCGTCGTTGTTCGCCGTGCACCGCGACGCGACCGGAACCGCGCGCGAGCGCGTCCTGGCCTACGCGGCCGGGATCGGCAGCGGGCGCGCCGGCGTGATCGAGACGACGTTCGCCGAGGAGACCGAGACCGACCTGTTCGGCGAGCAGGCCGTGCTGTGCGGCGGCGTGACGTCCCTGGTCAAGGCCGGGTTCGAGACGCTGGTCGAGGCCGGGTACCAGCCCGAGGTCGCGTACTTCGAGTGCCTCCACGAGCTCAAGCTCATCGTCGACCTCATGTACGAGGGCGGCCTGGGGTGGATGCGCTACAGCGTGTCCGACACGGCCGAGTACGGCGACTACACGCGGGGGCCGCGGGTGATCGACGCGTCGACCCGCGACCGGATGCGGGCGATCCTCGGCGAGATCCAGGACGGCGACTTCGCGCGGGAGTGGATCGAGGAGGCCGACGACGGCTTCCCGCGCTTCCAGCAGATGCGCCGTCACGACAAGGACCACCCGATCGAGAGGGTCGGCGCCGAGCTCCGCTCGATGATGCCGTGGCTCCAGGCGGCCCGGACGGGCGACGCGGCGGGCGCGCGGCCCTCGAACGGCAACGGCGGCACCTCCGAAGCATCCGAGGCATCCGAGGCATCCGAGGCCGTGCAGCACGCGGACGGTGATTCGCGTGCCTGACGACGTACGGTTCTTCGACACGACGCTCCGCGACGGGGAACAGGCGCCGGGCATCGCGCTGACGGCGGCCGAGAAGCTCGAGATCGCGGAGCAGCTGGCCCGCCTGGGCGTGGACGTGATCGAGGCCGGGTTCCCGGCCTCGGGCACGGGCGAGTTCGAGGCGGTCCGGCGGATCGCCGAGACCGTCAAGGGCTCGGCGATCGCCGCGCTGTGCCGGGCCGGCGACGACGACATCGACCGGGCGTGGGAGGCCATCCGCGACGCGCAACAGGCCCGGCTGCACGTGTTCATCTCGACGTCGCAGGTCCATCTGGACTCGATGCTGCGGATGTCGCAGGCCGACGTGGTCGAGGCCACGCGGAAGAGCGTCCGGCGGGCCCGTTCGTACACCGACGACGTCGAGTTCTCCGCGCAGGACGCCACCCGCACGGACCCCGAGTTCATGCTCGAGACGTTCCGGGTGGCCGTCGAGGAGGGCGCCACGACGATCAACGTCCCGGACACGGTGGGGTACGCCACCCCGGCGGAGTTCGGCGAGCTGGTCCGGGTGACCCGCGAGGCGATGCCCGACCACGTCGTGATCTCGACGCACTGCCACAACGACCTCGGCCTGGCGGTGGCGAACTCGCTGGCGGGGGTCATGAACGGCGCGCGCCAGGTGGAGGTCGCCGTGAACGGCATCGGAGAGCGGGCCGGGAACTGCTCCCTCGAGGAGATGGCGATGATCGTCTCCACGCGCGGCCAGGCCCTCGGGCTGCAGCACCGGCTCAACGTGAAGGAGATCGCCCGGACGTCGCGGCTGGTGTCGATGGTGACCGGGTACCCGGTCCAGCCGAACAAGGCCGTGGTCGGGGCGAACGCGTTCGCCCACGAGTCGGGGATCCACCAGCACGGGGTGCTCATGAACCGGGCGACCTACGAGATCATGGACCCGGTCGAGGTCGGATTCGAGGGCTCGAAGATCGTCCTCGGCAAGCACTCCGGGCGGCACGCGTTCGCCGACGCGGTCGCCAAGCTCGGCCTGCAGCTCGAGCCCGAGGCGCTGAACCGGGCGTTCGTCCGGTTCAAGGAGCTGGCCGACCGGAAGATGGCGCTCACCGACGCCGACCTCGAGGCCATCGTGTCCGAGGAGCTCGGGTCGGCCGAGTCGGACGCGTTCACGCTGATCTCGCTCGCGGTGGCGGGTGGAACGCACCTCTCCCCGACGGCGACGGTTCGCCTGGAGCGGGACGGCTCCGACATGGTCGAGGACTCCGCGATGGGCGACGGCATGATCGACGCCGCATACGGGGCGATCACGCGGGCCAGCGGGGTCGAGGCCCGGCTCCACGCCTACAACGTCTCGGCCGTGACCGGCGGGCAGCGACGCGCTCGGTGACGTGGTCGTGCAGCTCGACGTCGGCGGGCGGCTGTTCACCGGGCGCGGCGTGGCATCGGACGTGGTCGAGGCGAGCGCCCGTGCGTATCTGGCCGCGGTGAACCGCTCCGTGCGCGTGACCCACGGCGGCAACGGCGGCAGCGGTTCGAGCGGCGAGGGTGCCGAGCCTCAGGTGACGGCCACCTCGGACGGAGGTTCTGCCGAATGACCCGCCCGATGACCATCACCGAGAAGATCCTGGCGAGGGCGTCCGGCCGGGCCGAGGTGGCGCCCGGCGACCTGATCATGGCCGACGTCGACCTCGCCATGGGGAACGACGTCACGGCGCCGGTCGCGATCGCCCGATTCCGGGAGCTGGGAATCGAGAACGTCTGGGACCCCTCGAAGGTCGCGCTGGTCCCGTCGCACTTCGTCCCTGCCAAGGACATCGCGAGCGCCAAGCTCGGCATGACGATGCGGGAGTTCGCCCGGCAGCAGGGCATCGAGCACTTCTTCGAGCTCGGCCGGGGCGGGATCGAGCACATCCTGCTCCCCGAACAGGCGCTCGCCCTGCCCGGCATGGTGATCATCGGGGCCGACTCGCACTCCTGTACGTACGGAGCACTCGGGGCGTTCAGCACCGGCGTCGGGTCGACCGATCTCGCCGCGGTGCTCGCCACCGGCCGCATCTGGCTGCGCGTTCCGGAGAGCGTGCGATTCGTCTACGAGGGCGTTCCCGGGCCGTGGGTCGTCGGGAAGGACCTCATCCTCAGCGTGATCGCGCTGGTCGGCGACGACGGGTGCGCGTACCAGGCCATGGAACACACGGGCCCGGCGCTGGAACATCTGTCGATGGACTCCCGCTTCACGCTGACGAACATGGCCATCGAGGCCGGCGCCAAGTCGGGCATCGTCGCGCCCGACGAGGTCACCCTCGCGTACGTTCGCGAGCGCCAGCGCGTCACGGGGCGCGTCCGGGACTTCGAAGTTCCGACGAGCGACCCCGACGCACAGTACGAAGCAACCCACAGCGTCGACGTCGACGCGCTCGAGCCGCAGGTCTCGCTCCCCTCCCTACCGTCGAAAGCGGAGCCCGTCTCTGCGGCCGAGCGCGTCGCCGTCGATCAGGTGTTCATCGGGTCCTGCACGAATGCCAAGCTCGAGGACCTCCGGATGGCCGCCCACATCCTGCGCGGGCGCAAGGCCGACCCGCGCGTTCGCCTGATGGTCATCCCGGCCACGCAGGAGATCTGGCTGCAGGCCAACCGCGAGGGGCTGCTCGAGGTGTTCGGCTCGGCGGGCGCCACGGTGTCGACGCCGACGTGCGGTGCGTGCCTGGGAGGGCACATGGGCGTGCTCGGCCCGGACGAGGTCTGCGTGTCGACCTCGAACCGCAACTACGTCGGGCGCATGGGCCACAAGGACGCCAAGGTCTACCTGACGAACCCCGCCGTCGCCGCGGCGACGGCGATCATGGGCCGCCTGGCGCACCCGGACGAGATCGGCGTGGAACCGCCGGCGGACGACTACATCACCGGGATCGGCGCGTCCTACGGCGAGCCGGTCGGCGCCGCGTCCGGAGGGGGCGTCTGATGCAGACCGTGTTCGAGGCGAAGGCCTTCGTCTACGGCGACAACGTCGACACGGACGTGATCATCCCCGCGCGGTACCTGACGACGATCGACCCGGCCGAGCTCGCGCAGCACTGCATGGAGGATCTCGACCCCTCGTTCGTGTCGATGTGCGCGCCGGGCGACCTCATGGTCGGCGGGAAGAACTTCGGCAGCGGCTCCTCCCGGGAGCACGCGCCGATTTCGATCTCCGCGAGCGGCGTCGCGTGCATCGTGGCCGAGTCGTTCGCCCGGATCTTCTTCCGGAACTCCGTGAACGTCGGCCTTCCGATCATGGAATGCCCGGGCGTCACCGAGGGCGCCGAGTCGGGCGACGTGTTCCGGGTGGACATCGACACCGGCGAGGTCACGAACGTCACGAAGGGCAGGACGTTCCGGGGAACGCCGCTGCCGCCGTTCATGCGGGACATCCTCGACGCCGGCGGGCTGATGCCGTGGGTGGCGCGCTCGCTGAAGGAAGAGGCTGCTGCCCAGCCGGTCCATGCCGGCGTTGCCGCCAACGAACCGCCACAGGCCGACTGGCGGCTGGACTGAAGGGCGGGCCGATGACGCGTTTCCGGGGGGGCCACCAGTGACGACCTACCGGATCGGTGTGATCCCGGGCGACGGCACCGGTCCCGAGGTCGTGCGCGAAGGGCGCAAGGTGCTCGACGCGGTGGCCACCGTGGAGGGATTCACGCTGGAGCCCGTCGAGTACGACCTCGGCGGCGACCGTTGGCTGCGGACCGGCGAGACGCTGCCCGACTCCGTGCTGGAAGAGTTCCGCGGGCTCGACGCGCTGTATCTGGGCGCGGTCGGCGACCCGCGGGTTCCGCCGGGCGTGCTGGAACGCGACCTGCTGCTCCGGATCCGCTTCGAGCTCGACCAGTACGTGAACCTCCGGCCGGTGCGCCCCTACCCGGGCGTGACGCTGCCGCTCGCGGCGGTCGACCCGGCGGAGATCGACATGGTGTTCGTCCGCGAGAACTCCGAGGGCCTGTACGCGGGCGCCGGAGGCTTCCACCGGCGCGGGACCGGGGAGGAGGTGGCGGTTCAGGAGAGCATCAACACGAGAGGGGGCGTGGACCGCTGCCTGCGGTTCGCGTTCGATCTCGCGGCGTCGGCCGGGCGGCGGGGGCACGTCACGCTCGTCCACAAGACGAACGTCCTGAACTACGCGGGGAACCTGTGGGGCCGGGCGTTCGAGGAGATGGCTGCTTCGCACGATGCGGTGACGACGGCCTACTGCCACGTCGACGCCGCTTGTATCTACCTGGTCGAGGACCCGGGCCGGTTCGACGTGATCGTCACCGACAACATGTTCGGCGACATCCTCACCGACCTCGCGGCGACCATCCAGGGCGGGATGGGCGTCGCCGCGGGCGGCAATCTCAACCCGGACGACGGCGGCGTGTCGATGTTCGAGCCCATCGGCGGAACGGCTCCCGACCACACCGGGCGGGGGACGATCAACCCGATCGCCGCGATCGCGGCGAGCGGGTTGATGCTCGAGGCACTGGGGCAGCCGGCGGCGGCGCTTCGCGTCGACGCCGGCATCCGCGCGGTCGCCCCCAAGATGCGCTCGATGCGGGCCGCCGAGATGGGGTTCACGACCTCGGAGGTCGGCGACATGATTGCGGAGGCGGCCTCCAATGCGTGACGCGTGGGCGCCCCAGGTCGAGCTGTACGACACCACCCTCCGGGATGGCGCGCAGCGGGCCGGCCTCCAGTTCTCGGTCGAGGACAAGCTGAAGATCCTGCACGCGCTGGATTCCCTGGGGGTTCCGTTCGTCGAGGGCGGCTGGCCGGGCGCCAATCCGCGCGACACGGAGTTCTTCCGGCTCGCCTCGCAGCTGAGGCTGGAACGCACCACGCTGACCGCGTTCGGCATGACGAGGAAGGCCGGCGAACGTGCCGACAAGAGCGCGGTCCTGCGCGAGCTGCTCGACGCGCAGACGAGCGTCGTCTGCCTGGTCGGGAAGTCGAGCCCGCTCCACGTGACGCTCACGCTCGAGACGACGCCCGAGGAGAACCTCCGGATGATCGCCGACAGCGTGGCGTTCTTCGTCCATGAGGGCCGGCGCGTGTTCTTCGACGCGGAGCACTTCTTCGACGGGTTCGCCGAGGATCCGACGTACGCGCTGCAGGTCGTTCGGACCGCCGAGGAGGCGGGCGCATCCCGGCTCGTGCTCTGCGACACCAACGGCGGAACCCTCACCGGCGAGGCTGTGCGCGTCGTGGGCGAGGTCGCCGAACAGGTCGCGACGCCGCTCGGGGTGCACTTCCACAACGACGCCGCGAGCGCGGTGGCGAGCAGCGTGTCGGCGGCGGCCGATGCGGACGCGTTCCACATCCAGGGAACCGTGAACGGCTACGGCGAGCGCTGCGGGAACGCGGACCTCGTCGCGATCGCGGCGAACCTCGCGCTGAAGCTCGGACTCGACGTCCTGCCGGAGGGCGGCGTCGAGCGCCTGACCGAGATCGCCCACCTCGTCGCCGAGATCGCCAACCTCCCGCCGGACCCGCACCAGCCGTACGTCGGCCGGAGCGCCTTCGCGCACAAGGCCGGCCTGCACGCGAGCGCGCTGGCCCGGCGCTCGGACGCCTACGAGCACGTCCCGCCGGACTCGGTCGGGAACGCCAGCCACGTGCTGGTCTCCGACCTCGCCGGTCGGGCGAATCTGCTGCGGAAGGCGGCGGAGCTCCGTGTACCCCTGGAGGCCTCCGCCGCCTCCGCGGCGCTCACCGGCGTCAAGGAGCGCGAGGCGGCCGGCTACGCGTACGAGGCCGCCGACGCGTCGTTGGAGCTGCTGCTCCGACGTTCCGCCGGCTGGGAGCACGACTTCTTCGAGGTCGAATCGTTCCGCGTCTCGGTGGAGGAACGCCGGGGCGAGGTCGAGCCCGCCGAGGCCACGGTCAAGGTCCGGACCAACGGCGACCGACACATCGCGACGGCGGAGGGCGCCGGCCCGGTCGGGGCCCTCGACAACGCGCTGCGGACCGCACTCGCCAACGCCTACCCGGAGCTCGACGACATGCACCTGACCGACTACCGGGTCCGCGTGCTGGATGGAGCCAAGGGCACCCAGGCGGTCGTCCGCGTGCTGATCGAGACGAGCGACGGTTCGAACGAATGGACCACGGTGGGCGTCTCCGACAACGTCATCCACGCGTCGTGGGAGGCCCTCACCGAGTCGTACGCCTACGGCCTCCTCCACCGACCGGCCGTCGATCAGTAGCCGAACCCGGGACCGGGGCGGCCGGTCGACCTCATTCGTCGAATTCCGCTTGACATTCCCCGGAGTACCTCGCTATGGTTCACCGAACGTTGTTCGTCATTACCGAACAAGAGACGGTGGCGACGGCGAAGTACCCGCGACGGGCGGGTACCGGCGGACGGGGCGATGCCCCGGGCGACAGGAGCCGGCGGATGGGACGGGGAGACGGTCAGGCGAGGGCCCGACTCCTCGGCGTGTGGGGCGAGTGGTCGTTCCAGGCACGCCGAAGGTCGGAGCCCGTGGTTCGCCATACGAGACTCTCCGCACTCCCCCGCCGCCCGGGCACCCGGCGCGGTCCCAGGGAGCTGGGAAGGAGGTGAGGCGCCCGGCGGGGCCGTCCTCGGCTCCGCCGCGCAGGCTCATGGAGGAGAACTCGTTCGGTCAGAAGCTGCTGGCCGAGGTCGTGGGCACCGGGTTCCTGGTGTTCATCGGTGTGGGGTCCGTCCCCGCGACGCTGATGCTCCTGGGCAACCATCAGTTCACGATGGCGGAGCTCAGCGTGATCTCGTTCGCGTTCGCCCTGGTGGTGATCGCGATGGTGTACTCGATCGGCCACATCTCCGGGTGCCACATCAACCCGGCGGTGACGGTGAGCCTGGCGCTCACCGGCAAGTTCCCCTGGAAGGACGTGCCGGCCTACGTCGGAGCGCAGGCCCTGGGGGCCGTGCTCGGCTCGCTCGCGATCCTGGCGACATTGGGGATCGACGCGAAGGATCTGGGGCTCGGCGTCGCCGCGTTCAATCCCGACACGGTCGGGTACGGACGGGCGATCTTCGCGGAGGCCATCGGAACCGGGATCCTGGTGTTCACGGTGTTCGGCGTGATCGACCGGCGGGCGCCGGCCGGTTTCGCCGGAATCGTGATCGGGTTCGTGGTGTTCGCGGCGATCATCGTGGTCGGCCCGGTCACGGGCGCCTCGATCAACCCCGCGCGGACGATCGGCCCGATGCTGATCCTGCAGCTGTTCGGCGGCGACGTGACGTGGAGCCAGCTCCCCGCGTACCTCATCGGGGAGTTCGTCGGCGGCGCGGCCGCGGCGGGGCTGTACCTGGCGCTCGCCAGGACGCGCACGGTCGAGCAGATCCCGGAGTTCCCGCTGAAGGAAGCCACGACCGAGCACCACGTCACGGTCGCGGCGGACGGGGCCGGGTCGTAGCGCGCCCGAGGGCGTTCGAAGCATGATCGAGCGGGCGCGGGTCGCCTCCGGGCGGCCCGCGGACCGCCTCTTCGAATTCGAAGGAGACGGATCGAGATGAAGAAGCTCATCAACGCTCCCGAGGACGTCGTCACCGACGCGCTGCGGGGCATGGCGGCGGCGCATCCGTCGCTGCGCGTGGACGTCGAAGGCCAGGTCGTCTACCGGGCCGACGCGCCGGTCGCCGGCAAGGTCGGCCTGATCTCGGGCGGCGGCGCGGGGCACGAGCCGATGCACGGCGGGTTCGTCGGGTACGGCATGCTCGACGCGGCGTGCCCCGGCGCGGTGTTCACCTCGCCGGTTCCGGACCAGATGCTCGCCGCCACCAAGGGCGTCGACGCGGGCGCCGGCGTCGTCCACATCGTGAAGAACTACACGGGCGACGTCATGAACTTCCAGCTCGCGGCGGAGCTCGCCGGCGACGAGGGAATCAAGGTCGAATCCGTGCTGGTCAACGACGACGTCGCCGTGGAGGACTCGCTGTGGACCGCCGGCCGCCGCGGCACCGGCGCGACGCCGGTCGTCGAGAAGGTCGCGGGCGCGCTGGCCGAGTCGGGCGGCGACCTGGCCTCGGTCGCGGCGGTAGCGCGCAAGGTGAACGAGCGCTCGCGTTCGTTCGGGATCGCCCTGACCTCGTGCACCACGCCGGCCGCCGGAACGCCGACGTTCGAGCTGGGCGACGACGAGATCGAGCTGGGCGTGGGCATCCACGGCGAGCCCGGGCGGGAGCGCCGCAAGATCGCGCCGGCGTCGGAGCTCGTGGCGCTGTCGATGGACGCGATCCTCGACGACTACCCGTTCGACTCCGGCGACGAGGCGCTCGTGTTCGTCAACGGCATGGGCGGGACGCCGCTCGTCGAGCTGTATGTCGTGTTCAGCGAGGTCGCGAAGATCCTCTCCGCGAAGGGCGTCAACGTGGCCCGTTCGCTGGTGGGCGACTACGTGACCAGCCTGGACATGGCCGGCTGCTCGATCACGCTCACCAAGCTCGACGACGAGCTCACGCAGCTGTGGGACGCCCCGGTGAACACCCCGGCGCTACGATGGGGCGCCTAGGGTCGGTCGAGGCCGGGGAGGTCGTTCGCGCGATGGATTCCGCGTTCGTTCGGAGCTGGGTCGAGGAGATCGCTCGCTCGATCGAGGATCAGCGCGACTTCCTCACCCAGCTCGACGCGGCCATCGGAGACGCCGACCACGGGGTGAACATGTCGCGCGGGTTCACCGCCGTCACCAGCAAGCTCGCCGAGGGCGCGGGGGACGGCCTCGCGCCCGGCCCCCTCCTCGTGCTCGTCGGGTCGACGCTGGTGTCGACCGTGGGCGGGGCGTCCGGTCCGCTCTACGGAACCGCGTTCCGGCGGGCCGGCAAGGCGCTCGACGACGCGGCCCAGGTCGACCCGGAGGCCTTCGGAGGCGCACTGCGCGCGGCGCTCGAGGGGATCCAGCAGCTCGGCGCCGCCTCGGAGGGCGACAAGACCATGGTCGACGCGCTCGCGCCGGCGGTGGCCGCGTACGAATCCAGCGTCAAGCGGGGCGCCTCGTTCGAGGATGCCGTGAGCGACGCCCACGAGGCCGCGGAGGAGGGCGTCGCTGCGACGGTTCCGCTGCAGGCGCGCAAGGGCCGCGCGTCGTACCTCGGCCCGCGCAGCGTCGGCCATCAGGACCCGGGCGCCACCTCGACCGCGCTGATCCTGGCCGCGCTGGAACGCGTCGCCAAGGCCGGCTGAGCCGGGCGGGCTTGCACCATGACCCCGTCGCGAGTGTTCCGGGGGGTCCCGGCCTCTCCGGGCGTGGCGACCGGCCACGCGGTGGTGCTGGCGCCCGTCGCCGCTCAGCCGGCGGAAACGAGCCCGCTCGACCCCCGCCGGGCCGCGCTCCGCGTCGATGAGGCGCTCGACGCCGTGGCCGCCGACCTCCGGGCGCTGGCCGAACGGCTCCGCGACCGGGGTCGCGCGGATGAGGCCGAGATCGTCGGCATCGGCGCGCTGATCGCGGACGACCCGGCCCTGCGGGCCGAGGCCCGCCGGGAGGCCGACGAGGGCCGCACCCCCGTGGAAGCGGTGACCCGTGCCGCCGAGCGCTATGCGGCCGCCATCGCCGCGATCGGCGACCCCGTGCTGGCCGAACGCGCCGCCGACGTCCGCCAGGTCGGGCGCCGCGCGGTCGCGCACCTCACACCCGGCGGCTCGCCTGCCGCTGGCTCTGTCAATGGCTCCGGCGGCGCGATCCTCGTCGCCGACGAGCTCGGCCCCGCGGACATCCTCGGCATGGAGGAGGGCGATATCGTCGCCGCGGCGGCCGTCCGGGGCGGACCGAACGCCCACGCCGCGATCGTGGCGCGCTCGCTCGGCCTTCCGCTGGTGCTCGGTGTCGACGCGGACCTTCTGCGGGTCGGCGAGGGAACGTCGCTCGTGGTCGACGGGGATTCCGGCTCGGTGACGGTGACGCCGAACGACACCGAGCTGTCGGCCGCCCGCACCGCCATGGAATCCGCGGCTCGCCGCAAGACGGCGCTCGCCTCGGAACGCGGACTCCCGAGCGAGACGGCCGACGGGGTCGCGGTCGCGCTCCTGTGCAACGTGGCCACGGCGGCCGAGACCCGCGCGGGGCTCGAGGCCGGAGCGGACGGCGTCGGCCTGCTCCGCACCGAGCTGCCGTTCCTCGATGCGTCGAGCTGGCCCGACGAGGAAGCGCACCGCCGGATGCTCCGGCCGATCCTGTCGCAGCTCTCGGGGAGGGTGGCGACCGTGCGCGTGCTCGACTTCGGCGGGGACAAGGTGCCGCCGTTCCTCACGGTGGCCCAGGACGGCTCGGAGGGCCAGGCGCGCGGGCTTCCACCGCTGCTTCGAACCCCGGACGCGCTCGGGTCGCAGCTCCGCGCCGCCCTCCGCGCCGGCACCGGAACCCGCCTGCGGATCCTGGTCCCGATGGTGACCTCGCTCCGCGAGGTCCGCCTCGCGCGCGAGGAGCTCGACCGCGCGCTGGAGGCGGTCGGCGACGGGGGCGTCGCCCAACCCGAGCTCGGCGTCATGGTCGAGGTCCCCTCGGCCGCCCTGCTCGCGGAGCGCATGGCGAACCAGGTCGACTTCCTGTCGATCGGAACGAACGATCTCACCGAACGCGTGCTCGGCGTGCACCGACGCGACCCCGGCGCGCGTCCGGCGCTGGCCGCGCACCCCACGGTGATCACGCTGATCAACCGCGTGGTGCGCGCCGGCCGAACGAACGGCAAGCCCGTCGGCGTGTGCGGTGAGGCCGCCGGCGATCCGCTCGGTGCTCCCCCTGCTGGTCGGGATCGGGGTGAGCTCGGTGAGCGTGTCGCCGTCCCGCGTGGACGAGGTCCGAGCCCGCGTCCGCCGCCTGGAGGCCGAGAGCTGCCGCCAGGTCGCCAAGACCGCGATGCGCCTGGATTCCGTGGAAGCGGTCTGGGACCTCGTTCGCGAGAAGGCCTTCCCCGAGCTCGCCTGACCTTGCCGGACTATCCTCGGCGCTGATGAGCTCCCTTCTCGACGAAGCGTTCGCGCATCACGTCTGGGCATCGCTCCGGCTGATCGACGCCTGCCTCGCGCTCACCGACGAGCAGCTGGAGACCGCCGTCCCCGGCACGTACGGCTCGATCCTCGACACCGTGCGCCACGTCGTCGGAGGGGATTCGTACTACCTCTTCCATCTGACCGGCGACCCCGTGTGGAACCTCGACGAGGACCACATGGACCTCGTGGAGCTCCGAACTGCGATGGAGGCGGACGAACGAGCCTGGACCGAGCTCCTCGCCGGGCCCCTCGATCCCGACGCTGTCGTGAAGGACGTGGACAGCGGCGGCTACGAGCGCGACGCGTCGGTCGGCATCCGGCTCGCCCAGGCACTGATGCACGGAACCGAGCACCGAAGCCAGGTCTGCACGGCCATCACGACGCTCGGCATCGAACCGCCGGGCCTCGACGTCTGGGACTACGGCGACGTCACCGGCCGCGTCATCGAGATTCCGCCAGCGTCCTGACCTTCCCGAACGAAGGATCTGATGGGATGAACCGACCCACCGCGGAGGAAGCGCTCCGTCGGCTCGAGCCCTGGTCGGCGAATGGGACCCTCGAGGCGATCGGCGCCGATGGAGTGCATACCTGCTGAGCGCCTACACCGGGGCCACGGCGAACAGGCGCCACTCGCCGGGCACGCCTTTCAGCTCATGCAGCCCGCGGTCCTCGAACTCGATGCCGGATCCCGCCACCAGATCCTTGACGGTGTTCGAGACGAGCACCTCTCCGGGCCTCGCCAGGGACGCCACCCGGGCGCCGATGTGCACGGCGATGCCTCGCAGCTTGTCGCCCACCACCTCGCACTCGCCGGTGTGCAGCCCGATCCGGATATCGACTCCGATCTCGCCCACCGTCGCGGTGACTGCCCGGGCGCAACGGATCGCCCCCGTCGGCGAGTCGAACGACGCCAGGAAACCGTCGCCTGCCGTGTCGATCTCTCGGCCGCCGAACCGGCGCAACTCGGCCCGGACCCTCGCGTTGTGCGTCTCCAGCAGATCGGCCCAGGCACGATCCCCGAGCTCACGGGCGCGCTCGGTGGAGCCCACCACGTCCGTGAACATGACCGTGGCCACGACCCGGGTGGGCTCGGCTCCGTCCCGGCGGCCGGTCACGAACTCCTCGATCTCGTCGGCGAGCGCGTCCAGGTCACCGGCCCAGAGCACGAAGTCGTCGCCCGGCAGTTCCACCCACCGCGCGCCCGGGATCCGCTCCGCCAGGTCCCGCCCGAGGCCGGCGGGGTTCAAACGATCGCCGCTCCGGTGCATCACCAGCGTGGGGACGGCCACCTGCGGCAGGAGCGCCCGGACGTCGACCTCCCTGGTCATCTCGCCAAGGAGCAGGACCGCGGTCGGGCTCGCCCCGGCGCGCATCAGCTGCGAGTACCACTGCCGGAACGATTCGTCGCCGACCCGCGACGGCGCGACCTCCTCGAATCCGGAGTACGACCCCCAACGGGCCTGGACCCCTGCGCGGAACTCCGCCCATTCCTCCTCGCTCCACGACGCCTTTGCGTACGTCCCGCACAGGATCAGCCCCTCGACCCGCTCCGAATGCGCAACGGCCGCCGCGATGCACGGCGGCCCGGTGTCGGCGTTCCCGAAGAGCACCGCCCTGGAGCTCTCCGCCGCGTCGAGCACCGACAACATGTCGAGCACCCGTTCGTCCATCGTGGGAACGGCCGTCAGCCGATCCGACAGGCCCAGTCCCCGAGGGTCCATCAGGATCAACCGGGAGAACCCCGACAGGCGCGTGAGGAACCGGTTCACCCGCGGCTCCTCCCACACGGCCTCGATATGGGTGACGGATCCCGGCGCGAACAGGAGGTCGGGACCGGAGCCGACGACCTGATAGGCGATCGCCACCCCCTCGTTCCATGCGTAGGTGGTCTCGGGCCGATTCACCCCGGCATGGTGGGCCGATCAGCTGGGCCAATGCAAGAAGGTGCGACGACGCCATAGCCTCCTGGGGCCGGGGACACTGGCCCACGCGAGCGTGATAACGCTTGGAGCTACTCCTCGACGTTCGCCAGGAGCTCCGCGAGAGCGTCCGCGGCCTGATCTGCGTCGTCGCCGGTTGCGCGGATCGTGATCTCCGTGCCGGCGATCGCGCCGAGCGCCATCACCAGGAGGACACTGCGCGCGTCGACCTCCTTCTCACCGGCGGCGACGGTCACCTGGGCGGAGTGGCGCGCGGCTTCCTGCGTGAACCGGCCCGCGGGGCGCGCGTGGAGGTCGACCGGAAGCACGACGGTCCGGACGGCCACGGTCTCCACCTCAGAGCTTGGCGACATCCCTCGCCTGCCTCGCTGCGTCGGCGACCGCGTCGAGCGGCGCGCCGGTGGACGCGATGACGGCGGCGGAGACGGCCCCTTCCACGAAGGGAGCATCCACCAGCACGACTTCACCGTCGAGGAACTCGAGCACCGACTTCACCGCGAGCACCGCGCTCCCCAGGTCGGGGATCACCACGACGCCTTCGCCCTGATCGACCTCGGCCACGGCCTCGCGGATGCGGTCGGGATCGGTGCCGAGCCGTCCGTCCGAGGTTCCGCCGGAGACGGCCACGGGGAGTTCCTCCGAGGCGACCTGCGCCAGCAGCTCGGCCAACCCTTCGGCCAGTTTGGCGCTGTGCGACACGAGTACAATCCCCACCATCGGCTCGGGCCGTAGTCTACGATACCGAATCCTGTTCGGCAATACCGAATCGAGGCCGAAGCGTGATCCAGTCCGTGGAACGAGCCGCCACGATCCTCGAGGTCCTGGGCGAGGGCTCCCGCCTGGGGGTCACCGAGCTCTCGGCCCGCATCGGCCTGGCCAAGGCGACCGTCTACGGCCTGCTCCGCGCGCTCGAGCTCCACGGCCTGGTGGAGCAGGACCTCGAGACCGGCAAGTACCGCCTGGGGCCCGCGCTCCTCCAGCTGGGGAACGCCTACCTCGACGGCCACGAGGTCCGTGCGCGCTCGATGCGGTGGGCCGAGTCGCTGGCCGGGCGCACCCAGGAGTCGGTGCGGGTCGGGGTCCTCACCGGCCAGAACGTCCTGATCGTCCATCACGTGTTCCGGCCGGACAACTCCGTGCAGATCCTGGAGGTCGGCGCCGCCATCCCGTGGCACGCCTGCGCGATCGGCAAGGCCATCGCGGCCCACGCCGAACCCGACCGCCTCGCCGAGCTCGAACGCGGCCCGCTCCCCCGCCTCACCGGCAACACGGTGACGCTGAAGCGCTCCCTCGACGCGGAGCTCAAGCGGGTCCGAACGGCCGGCGTCGCGGTCGACGACCAGGAGGCGATCGTCGGCGAGGGCGGCATTGCCGCGGCCGTGTTCGACCACCGCGGCCTGGCCGTCGGCGCGATCGGCGTCACCGGCGCCGTCGAGCGCCTGATGCCCTCGGGCCCCGACCAGGAGATGGTCGCAGCGGTGAAGGAGGCCGCACGCGGCCTCTCCCGCGAGCTCGGAGCAGGCCGCCTCGGCTCCGGCGTCCGACCGAGCTGAGTCGCGCGTCAGACCGGATTCCAGGTCGCTCCACCGTCCGTCGTCATGCCGAGCTGGCCGGGTCGGTTGCCCGGGAACAGCGCGGCCGGGCCATGCACGACGAACCCGACCTTGTTGGTGGTCATGACGACGTCGTTCCAGCCGGTTCCCTGGTCCTCGAGCGCCAGCGGCGTCGTCCAGGGATGCCCCGCGTTGCTGCGGTAGATCCAGCTCCCCGGCGCGCCCCACGAGGTCATCACCAGGCGACCGCCCGGCGAGGCGGCCATCTGCGAGACGATTCCCTCCCGGGGAACGGAGCCGAACGTCTTCATCGTGTGCCCCGTGTCGTTCGAACGGAACACCCGTTTGGTCGAGTGGCCGAATCCGGGATCGCCGATACAGAGGAACGCGACCCCCGTATCGGAAAGCGCCGTGACCTCGACCAACCGCTCGTCGGCGCCCTTGCTGCAGGGATCCGTCCGTCCTGTCCAATGAACGCCGTCGGTCGTGACCCGGATGACGTCGGGGTCGGTCTCGGTCGGCACCACGAGGTAGGCGACCTCGCCGTGCACGACCATGCGGGCCGCGTTCGTGACGAGGCCGGCCTTCAGCTTCACCGAGACCTGGGACCAGGTGCCGGCGCCAGGGGTCGTCTTCCAGAGCGTGGCCGGGTCGCACGTCCCCGGTGCCTGGTTCAGCTCGCACTGCGAGACCAGCCCGTAGACCGCCAGAGGACCGGCGGCAAGCACCGGAAGAAGGTTGCCGCCGCCGGGGATCGTCTCCTTGGTCCACGTCGCGCCGCCATCGACCGTCGACCACAACGACGGCCCGAAGGCCCACCCGTGCAGGTCGTCGGCGAACCGGACCTCCGTGACGCCGCCGATCTTGTCGTAGGTGAGAGGTGCGTGGATCCGGCCCACCTTGTTCCAGGTGTCGCCGCCGTCCGTCGTGCGCAGGACGAGCGTGCACTTGGCATCACCGCACGGCCGGGTTCCGAGGAGCCACCCGTGGTCGGCCGAGACGAAGTTGATCGCCTGCGCCCGGAAGCCGTCAGGCACGACAGGGCCCCGTCCGGCAGCAGACAAGGATGCCGACCCGAGCACTCCCGAGGCCAGTAGGACGACGACAGCGATCGGTGCTCCCAACCGCAGCCCGGTTCGATGCATTGCTCCACCTCCAGTTCGACGAAACACCCCACCCGTTCGCAACGCGAGCCCCATCGGGTCGGCGGCGCGGATACCAGGACGCACACGTCCACGGATCGGTTCCATCGTCGTCGCGGGTTCGCCCGTGGGCGTGACCGAGGGTCCGGCGGTCAACGGGAAGTTCAGCGCCCGACGAACGCCGGGACTAGGCGGAGGTGCTGGTGGAGAAGACCTCGTGCTCGGATCCACCATCGCCGGCGGACTCTGCCGCCGCGGGACTCGTGGCGGCTCCGAGCACGAACGCGAGATCGACCACTGGGCCGATGACGAGCGTCGCCGGCGCGCCGACGCCCTCCCGGCGGGCGAGCTCCGGGAGCGTCGCGAGCGTCCCGACCACTGTTCGTTGCCTGGGCGTGGTTGCCCACTGAACGGCGGCCGCCGGTTCGTCCGGGGACCTGCCGGCGTCGATCACCGCGCGGCACACGCGGTCGAGACGCCCGGCGGCCATGAGCACGACGACGGTGTCGACGTTCGCCGCGACCCGGCCGAGCTCGTTGTCGGCGCCGCCCGACAGCGTGGCGGTGACCACCGCGAACGAGGCAGCCACCCCCCGGTGCGTCACCGGGATTCCGGCGGCCGCCGGGGCCGCGACCGCCGAGCTGACACCGGGGACCACCTCGAACGGAACGCCGGCCCGAGCGCAGGCGAGCGCTTCCTCGCCCCCGCGGCCGAACACGAACGGGTCGCCGCCCTTCAGGCGGACCACGTCCAGGCCTCGCAAGGCCAGGCCGACCAGCAGGTCGCAGATGTCCTCCTGGCGAGGGCCACGGCCGACGCCCTTGCCGACGTCGACGATCTCGGCGGCGGCCGGGGCGAGCGCGAGCAGCGCCGCGGGGGCCAGTCGGTCGTGCACGACGACGTCGGCGCGCTGGAGCAGCTCGGCGCCGCGAAGCGTGAGCAGTCGAGGGTCGCCCGGCCCCGCGCCCACGAGGAACACGGTCCCGAGCCTCACACCGGGGCTCCCTGGGAGACCGGTGCGGGCCGGGCGTCAGCCCGGCCCGGACCGGTCGGTTCGCCATCCTCCGGGGGGTTGGTGAGGAGGCGGGCCGTGAGGCGCCCGGCGGCCTCCGCCGAGCGCCCTTCGCTGACGAGTCGGAGCAGCTCCTCGAGATCGAGCGCCGCCGCCCATCGCTGGGCGCGGTCCTCGAGGTCGGGGAGCGCGGGGAGCGTGTCGCTGCGCACGTCGCCGATGACCCGGACGGCTTCCGTCCACTCCGGGCCGTAGCGTTCCGAAAGCTCCTCGCGCAGACGCCGGGCCAGCGCCGGGGAACGGCCTCCGGTTCCGATCGCGACCTGCAGGTCGCCCCGACGAACCACCGCCGGCGCCGCGAAGTCGCAGTTGGGGATGTCGTCCATCACGTTCACCAGAACCCCGCGGGCCCGGGCCTCAGCCGCGATCGAGGAACGCACGGCCGGATCGGAGGACGCCGCCACGCAGAGGAATACGCCCGCAAGGTCGCCCGGGAGATAGTCGCGCCGTTCCACCGACGCGCCGCGACCTTCCAGCTGCTGCAACCGCCGCTCCGGACCGGCCGCGACGACCGTGACCCTGGCGCCGGCGTCGAGCAGCGCCATCCGCCTTCCCGGCGCGGACGGCGTCCTCGCCGATCACGACGACGAGCCGACCCTCGAGCTCCAGGAACACCGGATAGCCGAACGCCATCCGAGCGCTACTCCCCGCTCCCGCCGCCGCCGACGTTCACCGAACGCAGGGAGGCGCCGGCCCGATCCAGTGCCACCCGAAGCTCGTACGGGCCGGCGGCAATCACCAGCGAATACGAACCCGGCGACGTCACCGCGACACGCACGTTCTCGATCGGGTGCCCGCGCACGGCGCGGAGCGCCGAGTTCAGCCCCTCGACGTCCTCGGCCACCGCGCGACCCTGCGGCGTCTCCCGCCACACGCCGGTCAGCGACCGAACCCCGTCCGGACCGTGCACCGCCCGGGCCCGTCCGGTCTCGAGGGCAACCGCTGCCAGCTCGCCGAGCCGCCCGGCCAGGTCGCCCGGCACCTCGCCCTGTTCCGCCGCGTACGCAAGCTCCTGGAACTCCGCGCGCGTCTCGCCCGGCGGAAGCTCCTCCGCCACCGCGAGTGCCTCGGACACGACGACTTCCCGGTCCGCCTCCGCCAGCTTCATGCGACCTCCTCCTCGGGGTCCGTGACCGGGGCGGACGCGGCGGCGCTCGAGCGTCACCACGTCGCCGTCGACGGAGAGCGGCTCCGCGGCGGCCGTCGCCGTCGCCGATCAGCGCCTTGAGCTCGTGTTCGAACCCGCCGGTGTTGATCGCGCAGTGGATGCCGCACTCCTTGGGCGCGTTCTTCTCCCACCACCACCGGCCGGCGCGGTCCTGCTCGCCCTCGGCGATCGGCCGGGTGCACGGCGCGCAGCCGATCGACGTGTAGCCCTGGTCGAACAGCGCGTGGTACGGGACGTCGTTCGCCTTGATGTACGCCCCACACCTCGGCCTTGGTCCAGTCGGCGAGCGGGTTGATCTTGGCGATGCCGCCGTGGTCGTGGTCGATCTCGATCTTGCGAACCTCCGCCCGCGACGCCCACTGCTCGCGGCGCAGCCCGGTGGCCCACGCGTCGAGGCCGCTCAGGTGCTTCACCAGCGGCTGGACCTTCCGGACCTGGCAGCACAGCAGGCGCATGTCCACGGCCTGGTACATGAGGTTCGGCCCGTGGCGGTTCACCAGGCCCTCGACCGCCGCCGTATCCGGGAACAGCACCTCGACCTGGATCCCGTACCGCTTTCGGACGTTCTCCATGAGGTCGTACGTCTCCTGCGGCAGACGGCCGGTGTCGATCGTGAACACGCGGACGTCGTCCCGGATCCGCACGGCCATGTCGAGGATGGCCATGCCCTCGGCGCCGCCGCCCTCCGAGATGGCCATCCGCGGGTGGAACCGGTCGAGCGCCCACTCCAGGACCTCCTGGGCGGGCGCGTCGTCGTAGAGCACGGAGAGCTCGCCGGCCTCGTACTCGTCGAGCACCGTCACGTCGATCACGTCGCCTCCTTCCCGGCGCGCCGCCGCCGGTCGCGCCGGAGCTCCTCATTCGAGAAGTCCTCATGCCGCCTCGCCTCCCGTCGCAGCCCGGGCGGCGGAACCGCCCGCCAGCGCCTGGAGCTCCTCGTCCGGGGTCCGGATGCAGAAGTCCCGGAACGACTCGCCGTCTGCCCGCCCGGCGATCCATCCCTCGATCAGCCCGTCCACGGCTTCCTCGAGCCGCCCCGTGGGGACCCGCCGGACGAGCGGCCGGGCGATCGCCTGGAGCGGCCCGACGCCGCCCCGCAGGAACACGTCGAAGGCCTGCTTCGACCCCTCGACCGGCTCCCGGCTCGTCGTTCCCATCAGCCCGATGTCACCGACCCAGTGCAGGGCGCAGGCGTGCGGGCACCCGTCGAGGTTCACCTGGAACGATCCGAGCGAGGTTCCCCACCGTCCCTCGAGATGCGCGAGCAGGCCGCGCATCCGACCCTTGGTCTCGGTCACCGAGTAGTTGCAGTGGGGCTCACCCGTGCACGCGATGGCCGTGGCCCGCAACAGGTTGGCGTCGACGGGCAGACCGAGCTCATCCAGCGCTGCGACCACGTGGTCGACCCGGTCGGCCGCGACGTTCGCCAGGATCAGGTTCTGCTGCTTGGTCAGCCGAACGTCGCCGCCGGCCTCCTCGGCAAGGCCAGCGATCGCCATCAGCTGCGACCCGGACGACAGCCCGAGCGGCACCGGAACCCCGACGTGGAACTGCCCGTCGCCCTGTTCGAACACGCCCATGTGGTCGGCGAACCCGACCGCCTCCGGCGCGGCGCCGTCCGTCGAGGGAGCGCCCCAGCCGTTCCTCCACCATCGCGCGGATCGCCTCGATGCCATGGTCGTCGACCCAGAACTTCATCCGGGCCTTCACGCGCGAGATGCGGTAGCGCCGATCCTCGCGCCACGCGTCGAGCAGCGCCTGCATCACCGGCATCGCATCCTCGACCGGGATCCACACGCCGAGGTCGCGCGACAGCCGCGGCACCGTCGAGAGCCCGCCGCCCACCCGCACGGCGAACCCGTTCACGCCGTCCCGCACCAGACCGATCAACGCGATGCAGTTGATCTCCGGCATGTCGCACTGCGCCGGGCACGCACTGATCGTGATCTTGTGCTTGCGCGGCAGGTCCATGTACACGCGGTGCCCGTAGAAGAACCGCGCCGCCTCGTCGACCACCGGCGTCACGTCGAACGCCTCGCCGGCCAGCACGCCCTGCAAGGGGCACCCGGTGATGTTCCGGACCGCGTCGCCGCACGCTCCCGCGGTGGTCAGCCCCGCCGCCGCGAGTTCATCCAGGATCGCCGGCACGTCCGGGAGCCGAACGAAGTGCAACTGGACGTTCTGCCGGGTCGACAGCTCGGCCGACCCCTCGCCGTACCGCTGCGAGACCGACCCGATCGCCCGCAGCCCCGAGGGCGACAGCACACCCGCGGGGACCTTGATCCGGAGCATGAACGACCCGACCTTGGGCTTGTCGTGGTACAGCCCGTGCCACTTCAGCCGGACGAGCTCCTCCTCGGGGATGTCGAGGTAGTGGGTCGCGGCCAACGAAGGCAGATCCTGCAACGCATCCACCGGGGGACGGTCCCGCTTCAGCCGCTCGATCGCGTTGCGCTCGAGGACCTCGTCCCACGTGGGCTCGGGCCGAAGCGGACGGCGTTCGCCGCCCCCGTATTTCCGGTCCTCCGTCATCGCTGGTGCACACCTCCGGCAGATCCGTCGCCAACCCGGGAAAGAAAAACGAGCCGCTTGCTGGTGCGGCCCGTGGGTGGTGTTCGATCTACCGGATGTGGGTTGCTACGGCCGCACCGCCTCCTCCGTGCCCTCCGGCAGGCACGGAACGCCGGGACAGGCGCACATGCGGCTGGGGATCATGGCCCCGACGACTCCGTAGCACCTCGTTCGAATCATGAGCTGTACCCGAATCCGATCAACTGGATGGGGAATTGCACCTGCAACGTACCGGCACCTCAGTTCCCTGTCAATCGGAACGGAGGAATCCCTCCTGAAGGGCCGGACGCTACTCCTCGAGCGTGAGGTCGACCACCATGTCGTCGTCGTCATCGGCCACCTCGACGACGCGCTCGGTGATCGCCGTCTGCGGGGCGAACCACACCAGCCGCCACTGCCCGGGCACCGGGTGGAACGTGTACTTCCCGTCTTCGCCCGTCCGGATCTCTGCCTGGAAGTCCCCGCCGAGGTTCCGCAGCTGCACATACGCACCCTGGGCCGGAGCGTTGCTCCTCGCCACCACGCCCGTCAACCTCGCCATGTCGAACCTCCGATCGGATCACGAGCAGATCGAGCCGGCCCAGTGTGCCACCAACGGCGGTTCGTGGTCTCCGGCGAGGGGCTCTGATCAGCCCGAGCTCGACCCCGAACCGGAACCCGAGGCGGCTGCTTCCTTCTGCTTCTGCTTCTCCTCTTCGACCAGGACCCGGCGCAGTACCTTGCCGACCAGCGTCTCGGGCAGCGAGTCGCGGAACTCGACCTGCTTGGGGACGCGGTAGCCGGTGAGCTCGTTCCGGCTCCACTTGATGATCTCCTCGGGGGTCGCGGTCTCACCCTTGCGGAGGACGATGAACGCCTTCACGGCCTCGCCGGTCGTCTCATCCGGGACGCCCACGACCGCCACCTTCTCGATCTTGGGGTTGTGGTACAGCGCCTGTTCGATGTCGGTCGGGTACACGTTGAACCCGGAGACGATGATCATCTCCTTCTTCCGGTCGACGATCTTGAACCATCCCGTCTCGTCGAGCTGCGCGACGTCGCCGGTGTACAGCCACCGGACGCCGTTCTCCTCCTTGATCATGCCGGCCGTCTCGTCGGGCTTGTTCCAGTAGCCGAGCATGACCTGCGGACCGCTGATGGCGAGCTCCCCGGGCTCGCCCTCAGGCACCTCCTTGGTGGCGTCGTCGAGGTCGACCAGCTTGCAGTCGGTGTCCGGCATGGGGATCCCGATGAACCCCTCGCGACGCTCGCCGACGACGGGATTCGCGTGCGTGATCGGCGAGGTCTCGGTCAGGCCGTAGCCCTCCACCACCCTCGAGCCGGTCAGCCCCTCGAACTTCTTCGCCACCGCGAGGGGCAGGGCCGCCGCTCCCGAGAAGCACGCCGTGATCGAGGTGATGTCGTACTTCTTCGTCTCCTCCGCCTCGTTGAGCGCGATGTACAGGCGCGGGAACGCCGGGGAACATCGTCGGGCGCTCCTTCTGGATGGCCTTCAGCGTGTCCTCGAGCACGAACCGCGGCATCAGCACGAGCTTCGCCGCCCTGAGGATGCCGACGTTCATGCACACCGTCATGCCGTAGGAATGGAAGAACGGCAGCACGCACATCATCGAATCCGTGCCGTCGCCGAGCTGGGGGAACCACGCCGCGCCCTGCATGGCGTTCGCCACCAGGTTGAAGTGCGAGAGCATCGCGCCCTTGGACAGGCCCGTCGTGCCGCCCGTGTAGATGAACCCGGCGGGGTCGTTCTTCGCGTCGACCTCGGCGACCGGCGGCGGCGTGCCCGCCGAGCCCATGACCTTCTTCCACCACCTGACCGGCGCGTCCTTGGGAACGGGCGGCCACGGGTGCCCCTCGTGCTTTGCCTCCTTCTTCAGCTTCATCGGGGCGAGCATGTTGATCGGGAACGACATGTAGTCGGTGACGCTCGTGACGACGGTCTCGCGCGGCTTGTACTCGTTCTCGATGTTCTTGAGGTTGGGCCACAGCGAGTCGAGCACGACCACGACCTCGGCGCCGCAGTCGTTGAGCTGGTGGGAGAGCTCGCGCGCCGTGTACAGCGGGTTGTTCCCGACGATCACGCCGCCGATCCGAACGCGTCGCGTAGTACGCGATCACGTACTGGGGGCAGTTCGGCAGGATCAGCGCGACCCGGTCGCCCTTCTTCACGCCGAGGCCGGCGAGCACCGCGGAGAACCGCTCCGTCTCGCGCCAGCAGCTCGGCGTACGTGAGCGTCTTGCCGCCCGGAACCGACCACACGACGGCCGGCGCGCCGGGATGCCGCTCGGCCGACTCCGCCAGGATGCGAGAACAGGTTCTTCTCCGGGTAGGGCTCGAGCGTGTGCGGGACGCCCTCCGGGTACTGCGCGAACCAGGGACGGTGATCGGTCATCGCAAGCTCTCCCTGTGGGGACCGGCCCTGTGGATTCCGGCCGGTGGGGCCGCATTGTTGCAGGTCAGCGTGGGCCGACTCAAACGACGCGCGGTTGCTCGGATCGCTGCCCGGCCCGTACCGTGGGGCTTCGTCACCGCACGAGACCGGAAGGGAGCCGCGCACGGATGAGTGACTGGGCCGAGATGCTGATGGGGCAGGCGCGGGAGGCGCTGCCGGTGGTCGAGGGTGAGCTCGGCGTGCCCGGGCTCCGCGAGCCCGTCGAGGTCGTCCGCGACCGGTGGGGCGTCCCCCACATCTTCGCGTCGTCGCTCCCGGACGTGTTCCTGGCCCAGGGGTTCGTCATGGCGCAGGAACGGCTGTTCCAGACGGACTTCACCATCCGGCTCGCGACGGGCCGGCTGTCCGAGCTGATCGGCGAGTTCGCCGTCTCGATCGACCGGTTCTTCCGGACGGTCGGGCTCAACCGCGCCGGGCGGCGCTTGATCGCGTCCGTACGACGAGCGATCCGATGGAGATGGTGCGGTCGATGGTGGCCGGGCTACCGGGCCGCGGTCGCCGTCGATGCCCGCGCCGCCGGTCGAGTACCGGATCCTCGAGCTCGACCCGCCCGCGTACGAGGACGAGGAGCAGGTCCTCGGGCAGACGGCGGCGCGGTCGTGGCGTTCATGTCGTGGATGCTCTCCGGGAACTGGGACGCCGAGCTCCTGCGCGTCGAGATCGCCGACAAGCTCGGGTACGAGGCGATGCTGGCGCTGTTCCCCGACGTGAGCGGCGACCCGTCGGTGGTGGTACCGGGCAAGGACGGCGGCGGGCTCGGGCGGCGCCGCGCGCTGGACATCCTCCGGAACGCGCCGCTGACGCCGAAGGGCCAGGGCTCGAACAACTGGGTCGTGGCCGGGTCGCGGACCGGTCCGGGCAAGCCGCTGCTGGCGAACGACCCGCACCTGCGGGCGATGCTGCCGTCGATCTGGTTCGAGTGCCACCTGTCGGCGCCGGGGCTCGACGTGAGCGGCGTCACGCTGCCGGGCGCGCCGGGCATCGTCATCGGGCACACGCCGCACCACGCGTGGGGCGAGACGAACGTCGGCGGCGACACGCAGGACCTCTACCTGGAGCGACTGTCCGAGGACGGCGCCGTCTGCGCTGTACGACGGGGAGTGGGAGCCGGTCACGATCCACCGCGAGGAGATCTTCGTGCGCGGGCGGGACGAACCGGAGGTGCTCGAGGTCCGCGAAACGCGCCACGGACCGATCCTCGACTCGTACATGGTCGGGATCGCCGACCCCATCGTGATGGAGGGCGGGATCCGCGAGACCTACGCGCTGCGGCACGTGGGTGCGACGCACGGTATCCAGCCGAGCGTGCTGCTGGCGCTGGCGCAGGCGACCGACTTCGCGTCGTTCCGGGAGGCCCTCCGCGGCTGGGAGTGCCCGGGCCAGAACTTCGTCTACGCCGACGTCGACGGGAACATCGGGTACCAGTGCACCGGGCTCCACCCGATCCGGCGCCCGGGGCACGACGGGACGCTCCCGGTTCCCGGGTGGACCTCGGAATACGAGTGGGACGGGTGGGTTCCGTTCGAGGACCTGCCCTGGTCGGAGAACCCCTCGCAGGGGTTCATCGCGAGCGCGAACCAGCGGATCCACGACGACTCGTACCCGTACAACCTCGGGAAGGACTTCCTGCCGAACGTCCGCGCGCGTCGCATCGTCCGCCTGTTGAGCGAGACCGACGTGCACTCGCCGGCGACGTTCGCCCGGATGCACATGGACACGCAGTCCGAACCCGCCCGGGAGATCGCTCTCTGCATGGGCGAGATCGAACCGGCCGACGACCGGCAGAAGGCGGCGCTCGGGTATCTCGACGGGTGGGACGGCGACCTGGCCGCCGACTCGGTCGCCGCCGGGATCTACGAGTCGTGGTGCAAGCACCTCGCCACGGCGATCCTGCTGCCGAAGCTCGGCGGCGAGCTGTTCGACCACTTCTACGGCCGGCGGCAGTGGACGAACTCGTTCCAGGTGCAGGTGCTGCCGACGCTCCTGCGCAACCCGACCGCGCAATGGTTCGGCGCAGAGGGGGTGGCGGGACGGGACGTCGTGCTCCGCGAGACGCTCGACGAGGCGGTCTCGGAGCTCACCTCGCTGCTCGGCGAGGACATGGACGACTGGCGGTGGGGCGCGCTGCACAAGATCCGCTTCGCCCACCCGCTCGCGATCCTGCCGGGGCTCGAGTCGCTGTTCGTCGCGGCCGAGATCGAGATCGGCGGCGACGAGCAGACGATCCACCAGGGCCTGTTCGAGCCGGGCGCCGGCTACAACGCGGTCGTCATCCCGTCGTGGCGGCACGTCATCGACCTCGCCGACGTCGACGCGTCCGTGGGAACGAACACGGTCGGCCAGTCCGGCAACCCGGCATCACCGCACTACAAGGACCTCGTGGAGCTCTGGTCGACGGGCCGCTACCACCCGCTCCCGCTCTCCCGAGCCAAGGTCGACGAGATCGCGGAGTCGACCGCGACCCTGGTTCCGTAAAGGATGGGCGGACTGATCGGAAGGCACCTCGCTGTTCAGCGATGTTCCTCAGTCGTCAGTCGCTCGCCGCGATCGAGACTTCTGCGCCGGTGGGCGTCGACAACGCCGCACCGCCGCGGGGATCGGTGAGCCGAACCGTGAAGCGCTCGACGGGCTCGTGCCGCGTGTCGTTCACGATCGGCACCGTGAACGACCGGCTGGTCTGGCCGTCGCCGAAGCGCAGTCGCCCGGTCCTGGCCGCGTAGTCTCCCGGCGTCCTGGCGGTGCCGTTGGACGTCGAGTATCCGATCGACACGGCACCGTCGGATCCGCCGACGCGCTGCACGGTGACGGTGACATGCCCGGCGCCCTCCCCGACCGCGAAGGTCGTCCGGGAGAACCGGAACCCGCCGCGGCCGTGCACGAGGACCGCGGGAGAGAACTCGGAGGTATCCACTCTCGTCGTGGTGGCGGTCAGGTAGTCGGCGCCCACGAGCGGCAGGGTGCCGGTGAAGACGCTCTCCCCGCCGGGATCCGTGAAGGGATAGAGGGTGCCGACGTAGATCCGGCCCTCGCCGTTGCCGTCCGCGTCCGGCGTGTCGACCGCGTAGAAGTCGACGATGAACGGCGCGAAGGCGCTGGAGTGCAGCGTGGCCGAGATCGTGGTCCCGCCGGGGCCGGACGTGGCGTCCGTGATCACCGGGAAGTTCTGCAAGGCGTTCGGACCGGTGTCCGAGTCGTTGCCGTCGTTGGGCGTGACCCCCGCGGCGCCGCCCGGCTGGAGGTCGATCCCGAGCCCGCCGTTGCCGTGGATGTCGTTCCCCCGGATCACGTTGTGCTCTGACGTGCCGTCGTCGCCGATCGCGACGCCCGGGCCTCCGTTGAACGCGATGAGGTTGCCCGCGCCGGGGGCGATGCCGCCGACGACGTTCCCGGTCCCGGGCCTGATCGTGACCCCTGCGCCGGTGTTGCCCAGGTGCGAGGTCCCGTTCGGGCCGGTCCCGATCCGATTGCCCTTCACCACGTTGTCGCTCGCCGTCGCGATCACCACTCCGCCGCCGTCGCCGTTGCCCGAGATCACGTTGCCGGCGCCGGCGGCGGTCCCGCCGATGCGGTTGCGGGTGGCCGGGCCGAACGGCCCCGAGACGGAGACGCCGACGTCGTTGGCGACGGCGCCCGTCCCGGCGGCGTTCGTGCCGATCCAGTTGCCCTGGATCAGGATGTCGGAGGACTGCTCGACGCTGATCCCGACTTGGTTGCCGGAGATGAGGTTGCGGGCCTTCGGTGACGTCCCGCCGACGGTCGCGTTGGCCGCGGACTGGAACTGGACCCCGAACATGTTGGGGATGGCCGCGGTACCGGCCGCGTTCGTGCCGATCCGGTTGCCCTGGACGCTGACGTCACCCGACCCGACGATGTAGACGCCCCGGTAGCCTGCCGCGAGCACGTTCCCGGCGCCCCGGGCCGTGCCCCCGATCACGATGTCGTCCTGATCCGCGTAGACGCCGGAGCCACCCGCGATGGCGGCCGTTCCCGCCGCGTTGGTCCCGACGTAGTTCCCCCGGAACCGTATGCCGCCGGTGCTGGAGAGGTAGGCCGCTGCGCCGTTGGTCGTCACGATCACGTTACGGTCGGTCGCGGTCGTCCCGCCGATCCGCAGGTTCCGGCATTCGCCGAACGATTCGATGTTGCCGAGGAACGTCATGAAGTTCGTGCCGTTGCTGAGATCCGAGTCACCGTCCGTGCCGATGTAGTTGCCCGCGATCACCACGTCGGGGACGGTGTTCAGGGTGATTGCGCGCAACTGGAACCGGATGATCTCGAGGCCCCGGATCTGGCTGCCCCCGGCCTCCGGGCCGCCGATGCTCAAGGCCCCGGTGTTCCCGGCGTTGATGCCGTCGAGCACGATCACCGGCTCGTGTGCTGCCGCCGAGAACCCGGGCTGCGTCGTCCCGTCGATCACGAGCGTCTCGCCGATGGACGGGAGCCCGCTCGTCGGCGCAATGACGTGCGGCACGGGGCCGTTCAGGTCGAACTCGATGCGATCCGGACCGGGGGCCGAGTTCGCCGTCGTGATGGCGCTCCGGAGCGTTTGGGGTCCCGAGTCCGCCGTCGATCTCACCACGAGCACCGGGTTCGCCCTGGCCCGGGGCGGTGACGGCTCCGCGAGGACGGCCGTTGCCACCAGGGCCGCCAGCGCGACGGCGATCGAGATTCCCCTCCCCGGCCGACGTCCCATTCCGTCCCTCCTGCCCCCGAAGACGGTCTTCCCGGGCAGGATACGCCGCCGTCGCGATTTCTGGTGATTCATGCCAGGAGACGATCCGGACGGTTGAACTTCGCGGACCGACGGGCGGCTCGGCCGGTATCATTCGGGTCCCATGCCCAAGTCCAAGTCGAAGCGGGCGTATCAGCCGCCGCCGAAGAAGAAGGCCAAGCCGTCGCCCCGCTGGTACGGCGCGATCATCCTGGTCCTGCTGTTCGGCGGGGCGCTGATCATCGTCCTGAACTACCTGAACCTCATGCCCGGCCCGCAGGCGGAGAACCTCTACCTGTTCCTGGGGCTCGGCATGATCGCGCTGGGGTTCCTCGGCGCGACGCAGTGGCGCTGACGGCGCCTCCGGCCACGAACTGACAGCGAACCTTCAGACCTTCTGGTTGACTACGCCCGGCCGGTCGCTTCCCAGACCGGGGAACACGTCGGAGACGCCGCTCGCGCCGCACCGCTTCTCGAGGATCTCTGCCAGGATCGCGCGGTAGTCCGTCGTCACGTCGAGGTCCATCTCGTCGACCAGGTTCTCCATGGCGCAGCCGGGCCACTGGCCGTGCACCTGACCTCCGACGACACCGCCGCCCAGCAGCAGCACCGCCTGGCCGAACCCGTGATCGCACCCGCCGGAGCCGTTCTCCCCGACGCACCGCCCGAACTCTGTGAGCGTCGCGAGCGTCACGCCGTTCATGCCGTCCGTGCCGAGGTCGGTCGCGAACGCGGCGAGTGTCCCGGAGAGCTCGGTGAGCTGGTCGTGGAGCCACCCCGAGTCCACGTCGCCCATGCCCTCGTGCATGTCCCAGTCGCCGTAGTCGATGGCCGCGACCTGCAGCCCGACGCCGGCCTTGATCAACCGCGCCAGGTCGCTGAACGCGCGCCCGAGGTCGGAATCCGGGTACACGGCGCCGTTCGCCGGCGTGTAGCCCGCGTCCTTCAGCGTCTGCATCGTGGCCAGCGCATCGAGCGTCACGGTCGCCGGCCGGAGCAGCAGGTCCGACGCGCCCGTGTACAGCCCCCGTAGCGCCGCGTCCCACCGCGACAGCTCGTCGACGTCCCACGCGGCGTCGAGCCCGAACCCGTCCACCGAATAGATCGCGAGCTCCGGCGACGGCCCCCGGAACGCCGGCGCCGCCATCCCGCTCCCGATCTGCATCCCCTGGAACGCCGTCCCCGACGTCCTCCCGCCGAGCACCCGGTCGATCCAGCCGGTGCGCATGGAGGTGCCGGGCGCGGCACGCTCGAGCTCCTCCATCGCTTCGAAGTGGGAGCGGTTCGGCTGGGGCTGTCCGGCGGCCTGCACCACGCCGAACGTCCCGGCGTCGTAGAACGGCTTGAGGGGCGCCATGGCCGGGTGCAGCCCGAACATCTGGTCCAGCTGCAGCAGCGCGCTCTGCGGGACGCGGATGTTCGGCCGCATCATCTCGTAGTCGGGGTCGCCGGTCGGGACGATGACGTTCACGCCGTCCATCCCGCCCCGGAGCGACAGCAGAACGAGCACGTCGCCGGTGTACGACGCGTCGGCGAACGCCAGCTGCGTGGAGAGCAGCTCCGACCCGGCCAGCCCCGCGAGCAGCCCGGTGGCCGCCGCGCCCTTCAGGAACGAACGCCGCGAGAACCGCGCCGCGGAACGCCGGTAGTCTGGGCACCCGCATGCCTTGAGCGGCACACCCGAAGCCGGACGCTCGGCCCGTTCGTCCTCCCGAGGTTCCATCCGTTCGTCCTTCCTCATCGAAGCGCGTGGAACGGCGAGTCGAGGATCGCCGCCAGCAGGTACGGCAGCCGCCACGTCACCGCCTCGTCCCCCTTGTGCAGCGGCGCGGTCGCCGACTTGCCGACCAGCGCCAGCACACCGTCGCGCTGCACGGCCGGCAGCGAGCGGAACAGCAGCTTGCGAGCCAGGGCCTGGACCAGCGCGCCGTGGGTGGCCGGCAGCGGCGACGGCAGGTACGACTTGAACGGCGGCATCGTGAGCTGGTCCGGCCACCAGTGCGCTGCGAGCGACGTGTGGACGTTCCACCGCCCGAGCGTCCCGCCCGCCGATGCCCACTTCACGGCTTCGTCGGGATAGCCGTCGGGCGGCGGCCACGCCAGCGGCGCGTTCCCGAGGCCGTCGGCCATCCAGTACAGCCCCTGCATCCCCTCGTTGCCGGACTGGTCCGGCCCGATCCCGAGCACCCGAACCGTGGCGACGATGTCCTCTGCCGGCCGGCGAACCTTGCGACCGAGGGAATCCGCGAACTCCGGGGAGCGAAACAGCTGCCGCAGCACCGGGACGATCGCGGTCCCCTTGGCCAGGTAGGTCTGCGCGAGCGCCGACACGAGCGACGGCGCGGGTGAGTCCGACACGAACCGCATGCACAGCTTCCGCGCGATGTGGGTCGCGGTCGCCGGATGCCGGGCCAGGTACCGCAGGTAGTTCAGCCCGACGTCGTAGCCGTTCGCGGCGGAGCCGTTGCTCGCGGAGAACCCCATGACCTGGACGTGTCCGACGTGGTGGTCGTCCTTCCGGTACCGGAACCCGCCGGTGTCCCAGTCGACGCCGAACCCGGTCATGAGCAGCGTGGAGTTCCACATGTCCTCCTCGCTGTAACCGGCCTCGACGCTCACGGAATGGAGCTCGAGCAGCTCGCGCCCGTAGTTCTCGTTGGGGTTGTCCTTGTTCGAGTACGCGTTGTCGAGGAACTTCAGCATCGCCGGGTGCTGCGCGGATGCGAGCAGCATGTCCTCGAACTTGCCGAGGGCGAACTTCCGGATGACCGCGCGGTCGTAGTCGTGCCGGCAATCCCACACGTCGTCCGACGGGTTGGTCACGTTGAGGTGGTTCGACCAGAACTCGACCATGACCTGGAACAGCTGCCGCTCGCTCCAGCAGGCCCGGGCGAGCGTCGCGACGCCGAGGTCGAACATGAGGTCCCAGCCCTCGTCGTCGTGCCGGCGGGCGTCCCGGATCGACCACGCGAGCCGGGGAAACCGTCCCGCGATCAGCGCGCCGCACGCGGAGTCGTCGATGGTCGACGGTCGGAGCTGCCGCTCGAGCCACGCGTCGACGCCCAGCGAATGGATCGAGGCCACGGAGGCGGGAGTCGGCCCGAACGTGGCCCGTCGCAGGAGGTGCATCGCCGGATCGGTCGCCGACGCGACACGGGCCGACGCCGAGGCCCGAGGCGTGCGCAGAACGCCCGACGCGAGCCCGGCGGCGGCCACCGCCGCCACCCGGCCCCCCGCCGATCGAAGAAACCCACGTCGTGACAGCTCAGAGTCGAGAGCGGCATCGGGTGCCGGGGCGTCAGGGGGCATCGATGCGAATATCGGCGATGTTGGCTCGATTTCTTGAACGCCCTGGGCGAGCCGGAGCGGGAGTTCGCGGTAACGGCGAGCGGGCTACTGGGAGCGGGACGGGATCAGCACGACGGCGGGGTCGGCCTGCTGGCGGCGCCGCACGTACGCGATGCTCGCCGCGATACCGAGACCGGTCACGAACAGGTGCACCGGGCCCTCGAGCGCCATGACCGTTCCCGGCGGGAGGGTCAGAGCCAGCGTGATCTGCTGGGCGGCCTGCACCAGCAGGAGCACGCCCCATCCGACCGAGAGCACCCGGAACACCGAGGCGATGCTCGGGTGGCCCCACCGGCCGGCCAGCCGCTGACGGGCCTCCGGGTCCGGCGCGCCGAATCGCAACGCCAGCGTTCGCGTCAGCGGCCGGCGGATCGCGGCCGACAGCGCGAACGCCACGCCGAGCAGCGTGCTCACCACGGCGCCCTTCGCCAGGATGAACATCCCCGACCCGGACAGGAACGCCAGCGCGATGGAGACGCAGGTCCCCACGACGAACAGCGCGGTGGCCGCGTTCGGCGGACGGCGCCGCACCACGCGGACCAGCGCGTCCAGCAGCGGAACGCTCGACGCCGCGGCCAGCGCGACCACCACAGGGGCGCTGCGGGAGACCAGGAAGTAGATGAGGCCGGGCAGCACCATGCCGGGGAGCACCTGCCACGCGATGGTCGTGAACCGGACGCCGTGGAACGCCTGCTCCGCGTCGTCGGAGGTGTCGCGAGCGGTGATCGGGGGGGTCATGTCCCTGGTGTCGGGCACTCGAAGCATCCCCTTGACCCTGCTCTTGGTCCTAAGCCCGAAACCACCGTCACGGCCTTCTGAACGAGTGACACGGCTGTAATTCTCCCCATGGGATTTCCCCATTGGGGAATCCTGCCGGCTCCTGATGTGGACGACCTGGGGATACCCTGTGGAACGTGCCGATCTACGAGTACCGCTGCGCCGCCTGCAGCCATTCCCTGGAGGAGCTCCAGGCCATGGGCGCCGGCCCGCCCGGGCCCTGTCCGGAGTGCGGCGGCGAGCTCAAGCGGGCCTACGGCCGGGTCGGGGTGGTGTTCACGGGCTGGGGGTTCTCCTCGAACGACCGTCTGCTCCCCGGCGACCGCCCGCGGAGGGACTTCCGGACGCTGAAGGAGCGGGCCGAGCGCATCCGCGAGGGCGAGTAGCCGGTTCGTCCATCAGGAGTCGGCCCGGTCTTACATTCGGTCATATCGGTCAAAATGCTTTTACGGCCGATGTTGACGGTGCTACCGTCTTTGCCCGGGAGGTTCACCTCCCTTCATGTGCGGTCGGCGGGGAACCTGGGTGTCCCGGCCGGCCGACGCGTCTTGTTCGACCGCCGCCGGGCCGCCGTCCGCGCCCCCGCCGGCCTAGGGAGGGAATCGCAATGGTTCGCGTACCTCGTCGCCTGAAGGCCATGGCCTCGCTCGCTGTGGGATTCGCCGTCGTCGCAGCGGGGCTCCTGGGAGTCCCCGGCGTCGCCGGCGCCGCCCGCGCGCCGCAGCAGGCTCCCGCCGAGGCCACGGCCCAGTGGAAGGGCCTCCCGCCGTTCGACAGCCGGACCGCCGACGGCTTCGTCGCAGCGCCGACCGGCGAGCAGGCGGTCGCCCGAGCCGATCTCGCGCGGTCGCTGGGAGCCGAAGGCGTCGTCGACGTCGACCCGCTCACCGGCACCCCGCGGGTCGTCGCCCGGCTGGACGGGTTCCTCACGGGGCGCTCCGGCAGGCCCGCTGCGAACGTCGCGCTCGACTACGTCCGGGAGCACCTGGCCGCCTTCGGCCTCGGGGCGGCCGACCTGGCCACGCTCCGGCTCGTGCGCGACTACGTCGACATCCACGGAACCCACCACCTGTACTGGGAGCAGTCCTCGGAGGGCCTGCCGTCGTTCGACCACGGCCTCCTCGCAAGCGTCACGGGCGACGGGCGCCTCGTCAACGTGCTCGGCGCGCCGGTGCCCGGCCTGATCGCCGAACACGACGACCCCCGGCGTCTCGCCCGGATCCGCAGTGAGCCTCGCGCTCGGGAACTCCGGCGCGGACGACACCACCCCGGCCCCGCTCGTGGGGATCGGCAAGGGCGCCACGAAGACACGCCGTCTTCGCCGACGGCGACAGCGCCTCGCTCGTGCTGTTCGGCGACGCCCGCGGCAGCCATCTCGCTTGGAAGGTCGACGCCCGGGCCTCCTCGACCGAGCACGACATCTCGGTCGTCGACGCCTCGACCGGGGACGTCCTGTGGCGCGCCAACATGGTGAGCTTCGCCGACGTGACCGGCCACGGCCTGGCCTGGCAGTACGCCGACAGCTCGCAGCCGCCCCCGGGGACGTTCCGCCAGCAGATGCGGACCTTCCCCGTGGCGAACGCCAAGCGGCTGTTCGGCAACAACGCGCACGTGTTCGCCGACGTCAACGACGACAACCACGCGAAGCTGGGTGCCTACCCGAACGGGGACGAGATCCCGGCGAGCAACCCGGGAACGCGGACCTGGGCCTACCACGTCCAGGCCAACACCGCGTCGTCGAGCCGCAACTGCACGCCGAAGTTCGTCTGCACGTGGAACAGCACTCAGGCCAACTCGTGGAAGCCCAACCTGCGGCAGAACGCGACGCAGGTCTACTACTACATCAACAACTTCCACAATCACCTGCTGGCCCCGCCGATCGGATTCACCGAGGCCGCCGGCAACTTCGAGCTCGCTCAACTCGACCCACCACGGCCGGGGCGACGACCCGGTGCAGGGACACATCGACGACGGCGCCAACACCGGCGGCGGGTTCCCCGACGGGGACCACGTCGACAACGCGAACATGGACACCCCGCCCGACGGACGCTCGCCGACGATGCAGATGTACCTGTTCGCAGCCAACACACTGTCGAACCGCAACCAGGACTCGAACGGCGGTGACGATGCGGGCATCGTGTACCACGAGTACGGGCACGGCCTGTCGCACCGCCTGGTGACGACGCCCAACGGCGTCTCGGCGCTCAACTCGTTCCAGTCGGGCGCCATGGGCGAGGCGTGGAGCGACTTCTACGCGATGGACTTCCTGGTCCGGCAGGGGTACGAGAACGACTCGTCCATCCCCGGTGACGTCCAGCTCGGGTTCTACTCGGGCGGCGGCCGGACCCAGCCGATCCGGACCGAGGGCCTGGACTGCCCGCCGAGCCAGTCGAAGCCGCTGTGCCACGGCGCCGGCAACGCCGGGCCGGGCGGCTACACGTACGGCGACATGGGCAGGATCGCCCGCGGGCCGTTCGGCGTGGGCCCCGAGGTCCACGCCGACGGCGAGATCTGGGGCCAGACCCTGTGGCAGATCCGCCAGCGCCTGGTCGCCGCGATGGGAGCCCAGAACGGAGCCGACCGGGCCGAGGACATCGTCACCCGCGGCATGGAGCTCTCCCCGCCGAACCCGTCGATGCTCGACATGCGGAACGCGATCCTGCAGGCGGACCAGGTCGTCGCCGGCGGGCACGACCACGACCTGCTGTGGAGCGTGTTCGCCGCACCGGGGCATGGGCTTCTACGCCCACTCCGACGGCGGCGACGACGTGTCGCCCACGCAGAACTTCGTCGTGCCACCCTCGTGCGACAACCCGGCGCACTGCGGGACCGTCGAGGGAACCGTGACCGACCAGGACACCGGCCTCCCGGTACGGGGCATCGTGGTCGGAATCCGCGACCACCAGACCGTCGGCAGCGACCAGTCCCCCGACAACCTGCTCGACGTCACGGCCGCCGACGGCTCCTATTCCATCCCCGACGTCCCGCGGCACAGCGGCTACCTGCTGATCGCGCAGGGCAATGGCTACGAGCCCAAGTCGACGCCCCTGAACGTCCAGTCGGCGACCGTGACGGCGAACCGGGCCGTCCGGCGGGACTGGGCCTCCGCGGGGGGCGGGGCGAGGGTCATCTCGTTCACCCGTCCGGACTACACGCCGTTCGACTGCGGGCCGGGCGGCGCGATCGACCTGTCCCAGGACACCGGTTGGGGGAGCGACTCGCCGAACAACCACTCGAGCGGGGTCGGCGGGTCGCGGCAGATCACGATCCGGCTGCCGCACGCCGTCGACATCACGAACTTCGCGGTGGACCCGTCGGAGATCTGCGGCGACGACTCGACCGCGGCGGTGAAGGCCTTCAGGATCGAGACGAAGAAGGCCTCCGGACCGTTCGTGAGGGCGATCAACCGCCAGCAGCCGCTGCCGCTGCACCAGTTCACGACGCTCACGCCGTCGCAGGGCAAGGCCGACGTGCTGTTCGTGCGGTTCACCATGCTCTCGAACCGCGGGAACCCGTCGTTCATGGACATGACCGAGCTCGAGGTGCACGGGACCAAGTCGACGTAGTCGACCTGGTCCCTAGACGGCGAAGGGGCGCCCCCGCTCTGCGGGGGCGCCCCTTCGTCTCGTGGGTGGGTCAGTTGGCCCGGGGGTCGGCCGCCGGACGGCGGACGACCTCCATGCGCTCCCCGCAGTGGCGCGGCACCTGGACCTCGCCGAGGCGGGTCACCTGGAACTCCGTGCCGCATTCGGTGCAGACGAGGAACACGTCGAGGTCGGCCACGTCCTCGGGCTCGGCGTCGGGCGGGCGGGCGTCCTCGGCGCGGCCGGCGCCCGAGGCCGCTCGCAGCATCTGGATGCCCAGGAACGCGATGCCGGCGAACAGTACGATCGCGATGAGCACCCGGAAGACCATCGTTCCCAGTGAACCACAGGCACAACGGGCGGGAACGACCGGGATGAGGCGGTTCACGGGCGCCCGGATGCGGTGACGAGTCCGGGTGCCCGATTCGCCCGGACGGCGACATTTCGCATGAATGCTACCCTCTGATCCCCTGCCCGCAGCGGTCCGCCCGGGCAGTGCCCGATCACCCAAGGAGGACCCGATGATCAAGCGACGCCTGGCTTCGGTCGCGGTCGTGGCTGCGGCCGCGCTCGCGCTGTCCGCGTGCGGCGGCGGTTCGCCGCTGTCGCACGACGAGTACCAGCAGAAGCTCAACACGCTCACCACCCAGGCCAACCAGCAGGCCGCGGTGGTGCTCGGCGCGATCTTCGCCAGCAAGGGCGACCTGCCCAAGCTGGCTCCCCAGCTCGACCAGGCCGCCGGCGCCATCGACGGCTACGCGGGGCAGCTCGACGACCTGACGCCGCCGGAGGACGCAGCCGAGGCCAACGCAAAGCTCGTGACCGGGTTCCGGGCGGCCGCCGCGGTCATGCACGAGATGGCCGACGCCGCCCAGGCGGGCGACGAGCAGAAGGTCAGGAGCCTGTCCGACCAGTTGACGAAGGGGGCCTACGCCAAAGACCTCGAGGAGGCCGGCCGCGAGCTGACCGCCGCCGGCTACACGCTCCCGCAGGCCCAGGGCGCGACGACCGGTCCGACGACCGGAGCACCGACGACCGGCGCGACCTCGGCACCCACGACCGGCGCGACCTCGGGCACGTAGCCCGAAGCGAGCGCCAGGAGCACGGCGAGGCGCCGGAGCCCGAAGGGCTCCGGCGCCTCGTTAGCCCACTGTGGGGCGACGTGGGAAGCACGGGCGGCAGCCTGAGCGTAGGGTTCGGCCCACTGCACACGCAGGCCGAGTTCGAACGACCAGGGAGGTGGCGCGCATGCAGCGACTTCGGCACGGCGTCGTCGCGGGGATCACGGCGACGCTGGCACTGGGGACGATCGCCCCGGCGGATGGAACGGCCCGGACGCCGGGGCGCGCGACCCGTCCGGCCATCGTCCACATCGGGCCGGTTGGGCTGGCGGCCGGGGTGCAGGCCACCTTCGTGATCACGAACCTCACCGGGACCGCCCGCCGCGTGACCTCGTCGCTCCTCGACGAGCAGGGCGACCTCGTCGCCGGGTTCGCGGGCACGACGGAGCCCGGCAAGACATTGGCCAGCACGACCCAGCTGGAAGAGTTCACGTACGTCAGGGGCCGGGTGTCGATCCCCGGAGGCAGCTCGAAGGGCTGGGCGGTCGCGCTGTTCCTCCAGGACGCGGGCACGGACGCCAACGAGGTCCGGCTGGGGCCGAGCCGCCTCATGACGGTCAGGGAGCTCCGCTCGATGCTGTTCCACCTGACGCCCGCGGAAGGGCTGCGGCTCGCCGTCGCGAACCTCGACGATTCGGCCGCGACGTTCCGGGCGGGGCTCTTCGGCGTCTTCGGCGCGAAGGGCGACGCCGCCTCGATCGACGATATTGCGCCCAGGCACATCGGGTTCACGGAGTTTCCCGACGGATCCGACACGTACGCGCGGGTCGCCTTCCACGCTCCGGCCGGGGCGCGCTACCTGGTGAGCGTCGACATCGACGCCACGTCCAGCGGGCGGACCCGGATCACGGCCGAGGACGACTGGGAGACGCCCGTCGCCTGACCACGCGCCCCAAGCACCTGAGGATTCCACGGGTGCAGGCTCGCCCCGGCCTGATCGCCGACCGAGCGGACGAGGCGCCGGGGCCGCGGCCTCGGCGCCTCGTCTGCGCCTGCAGGACGGGAGGCTCGACTACGAGTCGAGCCGCTCGATGATCATCGCGTTGGCCATGCCGCCGCCCTCGCACATGGTCTGGAGGCCGTAGCGGCCGCCGGTGCGCTCGAGCTCGTGCAGCATGGTGGTGAGGAGCTTCGCGCCCGTCGCGCCGAGCGGGTGCCCGACGGCGATCGCGCCGCCGTTCGGGTTCACGTGCTCTGAGAACCATTCCTCGGAGATCCCGAGCTCCTTCTGCCAGGCCAGCACGACCGACGCGAACGCCTCGTTGATCTCGACGACGTCGATGTCCTCCTCCAGCGACAGGCCGGCCCGGTCGAGCACCCGGCGGGTGGCCGGGATCGGCGCCGTCAGCATCAGGATCGGCGAGTCGCCGGCCAGCGAGAACGAGACGAACCGCGCCCGCGGCTTCAGCCCGAGCTCCTCGGCCTTCTCCCGCGAGGCGATCAGCACCGCGGCCGCGCCGTCGGAGATCTGCGAGGAGTTGGCCGCCGTGATCCGCCAGTTGAGCTGCCCCGGGAACTGGTCCTCGAGGCCGGGATTGAAGAACGACGGCTGGAGCGTCCCCATCTTCTCCCGGTCGAGCTCGAACCGGATGCCCTCGTCGACGTCGAGGAGCTTCTCGCCGTCCTCGCCGGACACCTTGATCGGGGCCATCTCCCGCTGGAACCGGCCCTCCTTCGTCGCCTCGGCCGCGCGCGCGTGCGAGCGGGCCGAGAAGTCGTCGAGCTGCTCGCGCGACAGGTCCCACTTGGTGGCGATGAGCTCGGCGCTGATGCCCTGGGGCACGAGCTTGCCCTCGTAGCGGTTGAACAGCGACGGCGAGTACGGCATGGCGCCGGCCATCGACGAACCCATGGGAACGCGGGTCATGTTCTCGACGCCGGATGCGACGACGAGGTCGTACGCGCCGGCGATCACGCCCTGCGCGGCGAAGTGGGCGGCCTGCTGGGACGAGCCGCACTGGCGGTCGACGGTGGTGGACGGGATCTCCTCGGGGAACCCGGCGGCCAGCCATCCGTTGCGGCCGACGTTGATCGACTGCTCGCCCACCTGGGACACGCAGCCGGTGATGTTGTCCTCGATGAGCCCGGGGTCCACGCCGGAGCGCTCCACCACGGCCTGCAGCACGTGGGCCAGGAGGTCGACGGGGTGGGTGCCGGAAAGCGAGCCGTTCCGCTTCCCGATCGGGCTCCGGACGGCTTCGACGATGACTGCCTCGCGCATGGTCAGGCTCCTTCCGCGATCCGGTCGCGAAGTCTGCGACGCCGTTCGGAGGCCCGCGCCGCGTTACCTACCGGAGAGTAACAAACGCCTCGGCGACTGTATGCCCGGCCCGCCGGCCGGGCAAACCGGGCGCTCCGAACGCCCGGAACGACGGGGAGCCGGCCGCTGCGCGGCCGGCTCCCCGTCCCGAACCCGCCACCCCTAGTGCGAGCGGCCGATCCCGAACCTCTCGCAGGACGAGATCTGTCCGCCGTCCCCGTTGAACCAGCAGACGTCGCCGCCGCCCCGGCCCTGGATGGAGTCGAACTGGGTGTTGCCGGTCACGAAGTCGTCGCCACCGGCCCCGATGATCGAGTCCTGGCCTTCCTTGCCCGAGATCACGTCGTCGCCGTTGTTGGCGATGATGAGGTCCGCGCCCTTGCGGCCGTTGATCGTGTCGTCGCCGCCCGAGCCGCACAGCACGTCGCTCTTGTTCGTCCCCCGGAGGCTGCCGGGGATCGTGATCCGCTTGTCGCACGCCCGGAACGCCGTGAGCTGGTTGGTCAGCGCCCAGGGGAAGAACTCGACCTCCGCGGACACCTCGTCGCCCGTCCCGATGCCCCAGTCACCCGGTCCGGTCGCCGAGCCCCACCAGTTCCGCGTCCCGTCGACCAGGTCCGGCACCGGGCCTCCGAGGGCCCGCGAGCGCTTGCACTGCTGCTCGCACTCGCTTCCCGTCGCGATGTTCACCAAGCCGTAGTCGTTGCCGTGGATGCGGTTCTTCGTGACCACGACGTCGAGCGAGTCCTCGACCCACACCCCGTAGGCATGTCCGCTGATGACGTTGCCTTCCGCATGGGTGAGATCGCCGAAGTCCAGGAAGACGCCGTACCGGGTGGCGGGCCCGCCGGCGAGGCGGTTCTCCTCGATCACGTTGCCGCCGAGGTCGAACAAACCGGTGTCGATCAACGCGATGTCCGCGCTCGGTGCCTCACCGACGTGGTTGTCGACGATCGTGTCGCCGTCGGTGAGGAACTCGAGGATCCCCGTTTCGAGGGCCGTGATGGAGTTGTCGGGCCCGAACTGGTTGGAGCCGGCGAACTCCGACAGGATCCCGACCTGACTCCCGTTGATCGTGTTCCCGGTCACGGTGCTCCCGATGGCGTCCACGACCTGGATGCCCGTCCCGCAGGTCCCGCCGCCCTCGAAGTCCAGGTTCTGAATCGTGGCGTCGTCGACCTCGTCGAGGATCGCGCCGGTCGTGCCGAAGGAGCCGGGGCCGCACCGCACGATCGGCTGCGTCGCGCCGATGCCCTTGAGGGTCACGCCGCCCGGAATCGCGACGCCGCCCGCGTAGGAACCGGGGCACACCAGCACGCTGTCGCCGGCGGCCGCCAGGGCCAGCCCGGCGTCGATCGTGGTCTCCGCCGCCGTCGCGCCGTCGTTGCAGTTGGCGCCGGTCGCGAACCCGTCGTTGTCGACCACGATGTTCACGGCCGCGGCGTGCGCCCGCTCCGGCCGGGATCGGTCCGTCGGGGGATGCGCCCGCATGGCCCGCACGCCGCCCTTGGCGGCACAGGCCCGAAGCGCCTGGTTCGCGACCCGGGTGCCGACCGCGCGCTCGAGCGCCCCTTCGACCGCGGCGGAGACCCCGCACTTGGCTGCGGCGCGGGACCGCTGCCCTGCGGCGGAGGCGGTCGTCAAGCCGGCTGCCACGACACAACACGCGGCCAGCGCGAACACAAGTGCTCGACGCACGCAGTCTTCCCCTTGTTGTTGTTCTTCCCCGAACCTGGGCGAAGCTGACACCACTGCTACTTCAAGTCAAGGCAGAGTGTGCCATCACCCGGCCCGGTCTGTCGCGCCGGCCGGTCGCGTGACGCGGCGATCCGCCCTGGGGTCGCATTCCTTGCCATTTCGCCGGAGGACCTCGGATGATGTCCCCGATGCGCCCCATCGCTCGCGCCCTGCTGTGCTGTGCCGTCGCCGTCTTGGCCCTGCCCGACGCCGCCCTGGCAGCTCCCACGACCGTCCAATTGACCGTGCCCGGGGACGGCGCGGCGCTGCGCGGATGGGCACAGATGAAGGCGGAGGCGCCCGCATCGGACTCCGTCACGTTCCAGCGCGCGCGTTCGGCCGAGGGCACGTATACCCAGATCAAGACCGACGCGACGCCCGGTGACGGCTGGGAGATCGCATGGGACACGACCTCGGTGGCGGAGGGCGCCTGGTTCCTCCGGGCCAAGGCCAACTCGGCCGGGCCGCCCGTGTTCAGCGACCCGGTGGCGGTCACGGTCGACAACACCGCGCCGACGGTGACGGTCGAGGCGTCGCCCGCAGCCTTCAGCCCGAACGGAGACCGGGTGAAGGACCGGACGTTCGTACGGGCGACCCTGTCCGAGCCCGCCGCGCTCGAGCTCGACCTGGTGAACGGGGCAGGGCGGGTGGTCCATCGCCTCGTGCCGGGCCATGCGGTGAGCGCGGGGCCCCACCGGTTCGACTGGGGCGGCATGGTGCAGCGCCACGGACAATGGCGGGTGGCCCAGGATGGCGTCCTTGCGATCCGCGCGACCGCGGTGGACGCAGCGGGGAACGCCGGCCACGGCGCCGGCACAATACGGATCGACACGCAGGCGCCGGGGTTCCGGTGGGGGAGCGTCAGCCCCGAGCCGGCCTCCGGGAGCGGCCCGGTGACGCTCTCGTTCCAGTCGTACGACCGGGGAGACACCGTCTCGATCCAGGCTGCCATCTGGAACGAGGTCAAGCGGGTGGCGTTCGTGCAGGGGAAGGCCCGTCCGACGGGGCCGGCGAGCGTGCAGGTCGGCCCGCCGCCGTCGCCGGCCCCCGGCCTGTACCGCGCCCGGATCACCGTGGTGGACGAGGCGGGGAACCGGCTCGAGTCGGCGTTCCTGCCCTTCCGGATCCAGCATCCGGTCACGTCGACCGTGGTCCGTGGCTTCACGGGCGTGGGGAACCGCGTCGCGCTGACGTTCGACGATTGCGCCTTCGGCGACGCCTGGACGTCGATCCTCAACACGCTCGAGACGCGCGACCTTCGGGCCACGTTCTTCTGCGCGAGCTCGACGCTCGACGGCAACATCGCGCAGGCCCGGCGGACCGTCGCCGACGGGATGTCGATCGGCAGCCACACCCGAAGCCATCCGGTGCTCACCACGCTCTCGCCGGGCGAGATCCGGTCGCAGATCCAGGCGGACGTCGACGCATGGTGGCGCATCGCACACGCCACCCCGCTGCCGCTGTTCCGCCCTCCGTACGGCGCGTACGACTCGGAGGTCCTCCAGGTGGCGGGGAGCCTCGGCTTCACCCGCACGGTGACGTGGGACGTGGATCCGCAGGACTGGGCATCACCCGGTGTGGGCGCGATCCAGCAGCGGGTCCTGAGCCACGCGCACGCCGGGATGATCGTGGTCATGCACGTGAAGCCGGAGACGGCCGCGGCGCTGCCCGGGCTGCTCGACGCACTCGCGGCGCGCGGCTACCACCAGACGGCGCTCGACGAGATGTTCCGCGTCGCCTCCGGCACGACCGGCCTCCGGCTCGGCCCCTCCTCATGGGGGCCGCACGGCGCCGGCTGAACTCCCGCCGGAGACGACCCGCTGAGGGCCGCTGTTAGCCCGAAGCCTCGAACGTCCCCGTGATGTTCTGCGCCCCGGTGCCGCCCTGGATGTTCTGGCAGTCCACCGTGCCCTGCACGTGCGTTGCCGTCGCGTCCGAGAGGGTGAGCGTGCATTCCCCGCTCGCCGACGTGCCGACCGCGATGGGGTTGGTCAGGACATAGCTCACGGTCAGCGTGTTGCCGGTCGTCGCGGTTCCCGTGAAGGCGGTCCCGGCGATCGCGAACGTGTTCTTGGCCTCGTCCTGGTAGGCCAGGCCGATCACGATGCCCGGCGTGTAGGCGCCGTTGTCGAACGGCAGGTCGACGGTCGCCGTCGCTGCCCCCGAGAATTCGAGGTGCGCGGTCCCCGTCGACAGACTCCCTCCGGGGATGCCGGTGGGCAGCCCGGTCGGCAGCCCGCTCGGAAGGGCCGTCGGCAGCCCGGTCGGCAGCGCCGTGGGGAGCCCGGTCGGGAGGCCGGTGGGCAGCCCGGTCGGCTGCTCGTCGCCACCACCACTGCAGGCCGCCAGAAGCACCGCAAAGGTGCCTGCCATTGCCAGCACACGAATCGAACGCATCGCTTCCTCCTTCAGTCGCGACGGGCGGTGGTGAACTTACCGCACGGACCCCGGTCCGGCGGGGAGGCGCGCCCCCGGGTTACAATGCTCGGCGAACCGGAGGGGAGTAGTCCACAAGCGGGCCTCGCCGTCAACACGGTCGGCTTCGACGCCGGCCCGGCAGGCCTCCCGGCTCCCCGGGGACGAGACCTCCGGCCACGCGTTTCGCGCTGGCTGGAGGTGCACGTGGTCCCCTGGTACGGATGGGTCGGATTCCTGGCAGGGATCGTGATCCTGCTCGTCGTCGACCAGCTGTGGTTCCATCGCCGCCCCCACGAGGTCCACACGCGCGAGGCTCTCGCCTGGAGCGCGTTCTACGTCGCGATCGGGCTTGGGTTCGCCGGGGTCATCTGGCTCACACTGGGCGGCAAGTCGGCGACCGAGTACCTGGCCGGCTACGTGATCGAGTGGAGCCTCTCCGTCGACAACATCTTCGTGTTCGTCGTGATCCTGTCCCAGTTCGCCGTGCCGCTGCCGCTGCAGCAGAAGGTCCTCCAGTGGGGCGTGCTCGGGGCAGTCGTCCTTCGGCTGGGGTTCATCGTCGGGGGCGCGGGGCTGCTCCACGCCTTCGAATGGGCCGTGTTCGTCTTCGGCGGCCTTCTGATCCTGACCGCGGCCCGGCTGCTGTTCGGCGGCGAGCACGAGAAGTCCTTCAAGGACGGCCGGTCCATGCGCGCCCTGTCCAAGGTGTTCAACATCACCGACGACTACCGCGGCGAACGCTTCTTCGTGCGGGAAGGCGGCAAGCGGTGGGCGACGCTGCTGTTCGCGGTGCTGTTCCTCATCATCGTGGCCGACCTGATCTTCGCGGTGGACTCGATCCCGGCCATCTTCGGCGTGACCTCCGTGGCCTTCATCGCGTTCTCGTCGAACGCCCTCGCCGTCATGGGGCTCCGACCCCTCTACTTCGTCCTGGCCGACGCCATCCACCGGTTCCGGTTCCTGCGCTTCTCCCTCGCGGCCGTGCTGGCCTTCGTGGGCGTGAAGATGATCATCCACGAGTGGTTCCCGATCCCGACCGGGGTCTCGCTCGTCGTCGTGGTGGCCATCATGGGCACGGGCGTCCTGGCCTCGTGGAAGTGGCCCGGGAAGCCGCAGCCGGAGCGGGCGTCGGCGACCACGGCGGATTCGGGAACGGTCACCGGCGATGGTGCGGGGCCGAGCGGGCGTCGGCCGACGAGCCGGCGGCGAAGAGCTAGCCCGCGGAAACTACCCGCTCGGCTGGTTCAGCTTGAGGAAGTCCACGACGTCCTGTGCCAGCACCGACACGTTCGGCGAGCCCAGGCCGGTCGCGAAGTCCCAGCCCACCACGCAGTCGTCCTTCCGGTTCCCTCCGATGACCACGTCGTGGAACGGCTCGTCCGGCGAGTCGACCCCGTCGTAGTTCACACTCTGCGAGGCGATCTGGTACAGCATCGGGTTGACGAACCCGAGCGGCCCCACGCCCTGCTGCTCGGCGAACTGCCGGATAAGCAGGAGCGACGCGGCCCAGAACGGCGTGGCCGCGCTCGTGCCGCCGACCGGCGCGCCTACCGACTCGCCGTTCTCCCCAGGGGAGACGGTGAAGAACCCGCTGTCGGGATCCGCCGATGCCGCGACGTCCGGGCCCTGGCGGTGGCCCTCCGGGTTGCGCTTCGGGTCGAGGATCGGCACCTGCTGGCCGTTCACGGTGAGCGTGCCCTGCTGGTAGTCGGGTAGCGCGTCCACCGGCAGGCTCGACGGGTTGACCCCGCCGCCGGTGCCGCCCTGGGAGAGCACGTCCTCCCAGCCCGCCTCGTCGAGGTACGTGCCGTCCTGTCGGACGTTCAGGAGCGTCCCGCCGACCGAGATGACGTTCGGGCTGTCCCCGGGCCACAGCGGGATGACCCGCGTGTCGTTGATGTCGAACCGCTGGCAGCCGAACGCCCCGGTGTCGCCGGCCGCGACGAACGTGCTGATCCCCGCGGCGCGCGCAGCAGTAAAGGCCTGCTCGGTCAGCGCGCGGTCCGCCGGCGACAGGAACGTGCTGCCGTCGGCCAGCTGTTCCGCGTCGCACATGCCGTAGCTGATCGACGCGATGTCGGACCGGCCCTCCTGCACGATCTGGTTCATGGAATCGCCGAGGCCCTGGACGAACGACGCGAGCGTCGACAGCGGCGCCTCGTAGTTGAGGATCTTGGCCTGCGGCGCGACCCCCCGGACCACGTCGAGGTCGAGGTTGACCTCGCCCGCGATGTCGCCGGTGGCGTCGTCGTTCCCTCCGTTGACCGGGACGTGCTCGATCGACTCGGAGATCGGCGGGGCGTCGAGGCCGACGTGCTTCGTGAACGAGTTCACGTCCTTGTCGCGGAACGAGCCGAACGACACGATCGCGATCGTCTGGCCCTCGCCGCGCATGCCCTGGTCCTGGAGGTCCGTGAGGCCGTAGGCCTTGGCGGCGTCCTCCGGGAACAGCCCCTCGCCTCGCGGGATGGCGAGCGCCTGCGGGAAGGCGCGCCCGTTGAGGCCCGATACACCCGTCACCGACGGTCGGAGCGAGGCGGGGACGACCGGCTCCGACAGCGGGGCGACGTACGCGCGCCCGTCGAAGTCCCGGAAGTCGGCGATCCTCGTCGCGAAGTACCGGTCGATGTCGCCGACCGCCCCGCGGAGCGAGATGGCCGTGCGCTGCGGGTAGACGCTTCGGACGTCGAACCCGGCCGCGGCCAGCTCGCCCCGGACCCGGTCCACCTCGCCGGCCGGCAGCCCGAAGCGCCGGCCGAACTCCTCTGCAGAGAGGAACTGATGGAACTCGGGCGACGACGGGTCGTTCACGTCGCTGAGGAACTGCTCCATCTCGGCCTGGTGCGCGAGCCGCAGGACCACGGAGAAGTCGAGCATCGTGCTCCGGTCGGTCGGGCCGAGGAACGTCCGCTGGTGCCTCGCCTTCCCCTCCGAACCGAACGGATCGGCGCTCGCCGAGCCGCCGGACTCCGGCGGCGCCACCGCCGGCCGCGACGAGGCCGGCGCCCCCCCGCCGGACGAGCAAGCCGCGAGCGCGGCGCAGACCGCGAAGGCGACACCGAGAACGAGCGCTCGATTCCTCATCATCAGATGAACGAGATGCTCGCGAGCTCGTTGCGGGAGCACGTATGACCGTTGCATGTGGTCGCCCTGCCGTCTGCCTCGATTGTTTTCGGCCCAGTCGATGATGGCGCCGCTTCCCTGAATTACATCCTGGCCGTCCAATAAAATTGGAACCGTCGTGTATTTCGCGCCGCAGCGCTTGGCCAGAATTCGATGCAAACCCGGCGGCCAGCCGATTTCCTCATAAGCGATGCCATGCCAATCAAGCGCCCATCGCGCCTTCTCGCAGAAGTGAGAGGCCGCGAAGGTTATCAGTCTTGGGTTTGCCTGGGTCATCCGAACCACCCGACCCGTTAGGCCACCGCCAAAATATAGAATTCACCTGCACTAGTCAGCTTGAGGCCTGCCTAGTGAAGGTCCGCAATGGGTCATTAGCAGACATACTGACAAGTCCGCGCCATGTCCGCTTTACCCCCAATAACGGACGTTGGGCGGCACATCCAAGTCAGCATTTGGCCGTCGGTTTATGAGTACACGGCCTAGAGAAAATTTCAGGCGACCGAAGAAGCTTTCGGCTGATCGTCGCTAACGGGGCTGCTCGGAAACGGGCGGCCCTTCTTAGTGCCGGACAGGCTTGCTCAATGTAGTTCCGCATGAGGTCGCGCATCGCTTCATTGGCGGCAAGCTGCGCGGCTTTCCCATGCCTGCCGGTCAACGCAGCGAACAGGGTGCTGACCATCGAGCGTCATCGCCACTTCGCCTTCCTGGCGGGCTTCCTTGTCACCTCTTGGGTCGGAGCCGCATTACTAAGCATGCTCCGATGGTAATATTCCGGACTCGGCACTGCCCCATCCCCTTACCAGGGTAGCCGCACCAGAGAAGTAATAACCGCCATCACCGACAGGACGAGAATGGGCTCCAAGACACCCATCACCACGACGTCGTAGTCGTTCATCCTATCTGTCGTAGACTTCAGCATTTCGCGCTTCCGTTGCTTCTAGTGAGTACTAACCAGCCTCCCCAGGGAGAGGCCGGCTGGTACATCTCACAGCCTAACGATTGCCACGATAAGGGCCTGGGCCCGGGGGCGAGGGTAATGGCGCCTGGATCTGGACGGGGGATACGCCCGGGCTCTTACCCGAGAGGTTGCCCCAATTCTGGGCCGCGACGCCGGAGGTAAAGCTCAACATCGCACCGAATGTCAGCGCGATGGTTGCGAGCACGATTGCTAATGACGTTTTCATGGCTGCGCTCCTTTTTCTGATCGTCGATGACAACAGCGATCATTCCTGAAGCGTGACAGGCCGAGCCTGCTCGTCCTAGTATGTTACGGTATGCAACTACACCCCCGATGCTGGGGGTTGGCGCTTTCTCGGCGCTTTTGGAGTTGGAACGTGACGGCAATTTCGCTCAATGCCTGGAGCGAATCCGACCAGAAGGCCATTCGAGAGCAACTGGTCCGCATCCTTAACAGCAGCCCGTTCCACCAATCGCATCGCCGGCAGCGATTTCTGGAGTACCTC
>CAVPQW010000007.1:0-26146 GCA_963707645.1 uncultured Actinomycetes bacterium | reverse complement strand
CGACGGTCGGCTCCCGTCACGCGATGGTGGCCGGCGGCGTGGCTGGCGGGCGCCGCCATCGCGACGACCTTCGTCGCCGGCATCCTGAGCCCGGACGGCTCGGGCGGGGCCAACTCCGATCCAGCGTTCGTGAACCCGGTGGTCCACATGTCGACCCGCGTCGACGTGCTGTCTCCGATCGGGTTCCTCCTCTTCCTGATCGCGGTTGGACTTTCGATCGCGTCGCTCGTGGTTCGGTTCCGACGGAGCAGCGGCCTGGAGCGAGCGCAGCTGAAGTGGTTCGTGTTCGCGGCCGTGATCACGATCCTGTTCGGAGTGGGGGCCTCCGTCGCCGCCACGACCGTCTGGCTCGAAGCGCTGGGGTACGTGGCGATCGCGGTGATCCCGGTGGCGTGCCTGGTTTCGATCATGCGCTACCGCCTGTACGACATCGACCGCCTGATCAGCAGGACCGTCGCGTACTTCGCCGTCTCGGCCGTGCTCGTCGGCGTGTACGCGGCCATCGTGGTCGGCGTCGGAGCGCTCACCGGGCGAACCGACAGCCCGGTCCTGATCGCCGGCGCCACGCTCGCGGTGGCCGCGCTGGTGCGACCCCTGCTCCGGGCGGTCAAGTCGGTCGTCGACCGGCGGTTCGCCCGCCGGCGGTACGACGCCCAGCGCGCCCTCGAGGAGTTCTCGGCGCGGATGCGCGACGAGGTGGACCTCGAACAGGTCCGTGCGCACCTCCTCGGGACCGTCCGGGAGACCGTGCAGCCCGACGTCGCGGGGCTGTGGCTGCGAGCGGAGGCCGCCCGATGACCCGCCGCCGCGCCGAGTTCCTGGCGTGGGGGCTGTGGGGCCTGTGCGTCCTGGTGCTGGCGTGCTCGTCGGAGATCGCCCTGGTTCCCGGACGACGGGCGGGTTCTCGCTGGACGACCTGCTGACCGTGCTTCCGTTCCTGCTGTTCGCGCACCGTCGGGGCGATCGTCGCCTCCCGCCGGCCGGACAACCGCCTCGGCTGGCTCTATCTCGCCATCGGGCTGCTGGCCGCGTTCACGGCGATCGGGGAGGCGATCGAGAACGCGCACTATCCGCCGAGCGGCCCCGGGCGCCTCGGCCTCGTGCTCCTGCTTGCGGTCACGAACCTGGCCTGGTACCCGACGCTCGGGCTCCTGTCCGACGCTCTCCATCCTGTGGTTTCCGGACGGCCGGCCGCCCGTCCCGGCGGTGGCGATGGGTCGAGACCCTGCGTCGCGGTCGGTATCGCGGGCGTGGTCGCTCTCCTTCGCCCTGATTCCCGGGCCGCTGAACGGCAAGGGAACGCCCGACAACCCGATCGGAATCCCGGGGGCGAGCGACATCCTCGGCATCGTCAATTCGGTGTTCGGCGTGGTCGTTCCTCGTCGCGATCGCCGCGTCGGTGGCCTCGTTCGTCGTGCGGTTCCGCCGGTCGAGGGGAGTCGAGCGCCAGCAGCTCCGATGGTTCCTGGTCGGGCGCCGCTGGTCGCTGGGCGTGGGGATCGTGATCAGCGTCGTGCTTCAACCCGTCGGGCAACGTCGCTGTTCGGCCTGTCGACGTCCGCCGTGCCGCTCGCGGCGGGCATCGCCATCACCCGCTACCACCTGTACGACCTGGACCGGCTGATCAGCCGCGCGGTGGCCTACATCGCCGTGTCCGCGCTGCTCGTGGCCGTCTACGCCGGCATCGTGGTCGGGCATCGGGGCGCTGACCGGCCGCACCGACAGCCCGGTCCTGATCGCCGGCGCGACCCTCGCCGTGGCCGCCCTGGTCCGCCCGGTGCTGCGACGGGTCAGGGCCGGCGATCGACCGCCGGTTCTACCGGCGCCGGTACGACGCCCAGCGGGCGCTCGAGGCGTTCGCGGCGGGCCTCCGCGACGAGGTCGCCCTGGAACAGGTCCGCGGCCACCTCCTCGCGACCGTCCAGGAGACGATGCAGCCGGTCGCGGCCTCGGTGTGGCTGCGACGAGGCGAGTCGCGGTGAGCGCCCTCACCGCGGCTCGAGCGAGCCGATCCACCCTGCTGGCCGGGGTGCTCTGGTTCCTCGGGATCCCCCTCCTCATCGCGACGGCCGTGGTCATCTCGAACAACACGGAGGGCGGCGACCGGATCGACCTGGCGACCGTGAGCGTGCTGGTGTTCGTGCTGTCGTGCACGAGCGTCGGCGCGCTCGTCGCGATCCGGAGGCCCGAGCTTCCCGATCGGGTGGCTCCTGCTCGCAGCCGGCGACGGCTACGCGCTGGCCGGGTTCGTTGTCTCTGCGGTCCCGCTCATCGATGCGCCGCATTCCGTGTTCCTGTACCTGGCGGTGCTGGGCGGCTGGATGTGGGGCGTCAGCATCGCGCTCCTGGGCGTGTTCCTACTGCTCCGGTTCCCGACGGGCAGGCTCCTGTCACGGCGGTGGCGCATCGTCGAGTGGATCACCGGCGGTGCCCTGGCCGCGTTCGCCATCGGGGTCACGCTGAAGCCGGGTCACGTGGAGGACACGCGGTTCGACAACCCCATGGGCATCCCGGGGCCCGTGGGGGAGGCGATCGGGCACCTCGCCGGGCTCTACGGGGTCGTCCTGGTGGGGGCGGTCGCCGCGATCGTCTCGGTCGCCATCCGGTACCGCCGGTCGCGCGGGACGGAGCGCGAGCAGATGAAATGGATCGTCTACGCGGCGGTGGTGATCGCCCTCGGGGTGCTCGCATCCCTCGTCATCGGGTCGGACTCGGGCTCGGGATCGAACGTCCGGCAGAACCTCCAGAACGTCATCTCGACCATCACGCTCTCGTTCCTGCCGGTCGCCATCGGCATCGCGGTGCTGCGGTACCGGCTGTGGGACATCGACCGGATCATCAACCGGACGATCGTCTATGCGCTGCTCACCCTGCTGCTCATCGTGGTCTACGCGGGGCTCGTGGTCGCGCTCGGCGCGATCACCGGGCGCACCGGGAACCCGATCGTGATCGCCGGGTCCACGCTGGTCGTGGCCGCGTTGTTCGGGCCGGCCCGGCGGCGCATCCAGGCGCTCATCGACCGGCGGTTCTACCGGCGGCGCTACGACGCCGAACGCGTCCTCGCCGGTTTCTCCGCGCGGCTTCGCGACGAGCTCGAGCTCGACACGTTGTCGCTCGAGATCCGCTCCGCGGCGTCGGGCGCGGTGCAGCCGAGCACCATCGGTCTGTGGATCCGGCCACCGGGAGGGAAGCGTTGAGGGCGGCCGCGGCGCTCGAGCGCCCGGGCGACCGCCGACTGGTGCGGTGGGCGGTGGTCGTCTTCGCGGTGACCTGCCTGCTGTACGCCGTGGCGATCGTCCTCGACGCCATGAACGCGGACGGCTGGGTCGACATGGTGGCGCCGCTGCTGTTCCACGCGCTGACGATCTCGTTCCCGCTGGTCGGGGTGCTCATCGCGCGTCGGCAGCCCCGGAACCCGATCACGTGGATCCTGCTCGGGATCGGCGTGGCGTGGGGGCTGGCGGCGGTGACCGACGGATACCGGACGTACGCCCTGGCGACCGACCCCGGCGGGCTGCCGGCCGGCGACGTCGTGGATGCGGCGAGCACCTGGCTGTGGGTGCCCGGCGTCGTGCCGACGGCGACGCTGCTGCTCCTGTTGTTCCCGGACGGACGACCTCCCCTCGCCGCGGTGGCGGTGGGTGGTGTGGCTCTCGGTCATCTCCATGGTGGTGGTGTCGATCGCCATCGTCTTCGCGCCGGCGACGCTCGCCGAGGACGGATACCCCAAGCTCGACAACCCGCTGGCGATCGAGTCCCTCCATCCGGTGCTCGATGCGTTGCAGGCGTTCCTCATCGCGATCCCCGTGTGCATGGTCGCGTCGGCGGCCGCCCTGGTGGTCCGGTTCCGGCGGTCGCGGGGCGTCGAGCGGCTCCAGCTGAAGTGGCTGGCGGCGGCGGCCTCGGCGGTGGCAGTGGTCTATGCCCTCGCCCTCGTCGTGAGCTTCGGCCAGTCCTGGACCAAGCCGGACACGCCCGGGTGGGCCGCGGTGATCCAGACCGTCGCGCTCGCGTCGTTCGCCCTGATCCCGATCTCGATCGGGATCGGCATCCTCAGGTACCGGCTCTGGGACATCGACCGGCTGATCAGCCGGACCATCGTGTACTTCCTGCTGACCGCGGTGCTCGTGGGCGTCTACGCGGCGATCGTGGTCGGCATCGGCGCCGCGACCGGGCGGAGCGACAACCCCGTGGTCATCGCGGGCGCGACGCTGCTCGTGGCCGCGTTGTTCGGACCCGTGCGCCGGAGGATCCAGGCCGTCATCGACCGCCGGCTGTACCGGCGTCGGTACGACGCCGAGCAGGTGCTGGCCACGTTCGCGGCCCGGCTCCGCGACGAGCTCGACATGGACGCGCTCGCCCGGGAGCTGCGGACGGCGACGACCCGGGCGGTCCAGCCCGAGTCGGTCGGGGTGTGGATCGTCCGACGGGGGGAGCGGCGGTGACGGACGGCGGCGGTGACGGCGTCCGTGGAATCCGTCCGCGACCCGGAGCGCGAGGCCGCGCTCGACCGCCGGGCCCGGCGGCGCGCCGTGGCCGTGTTCGCCGTCACGATCGGGCTGGTGGTGGCCGGATGGGTGTTCCTGGCGCTCGACGTCGCGGCGGGCGCGTCGGCCGCCGCCGCTTCGGCGGTCACGTTCGACCTTCCTCTGCTGGTGTTCCCCGTGACGGGCCTGCTCGTGGCCCGACGCCAGCCCAGGAACTCCGTCGCCTGGGTCCTGCTCGGCATCGGCCTGGCCGGCGGGATCGGCTCGCTGTTCACCGGCTACTCGACGTACGCCCTGGCTGCCGATCCCGGATCGCTCTCCGGGAGGCGACTGTCGTCGGCGCCCTCAACTCCGCCATGTGGGATCCCGTGATCATCCCGGTCGCCACCCTGCTCCTGCTCCTGTTCCCCGACGGGAAGCCACTGTCGCCGCGCTGGCGGATCGTGGTGTGGCTGTCGTTGTTCGTCATGGTCGCCGTCTACCTGGGGATCGTGCTGAGCCCGGGAGCGCTGACGGTGGACGGCATCCCGGCCGGCATCGACAATCCCCTGTCCGTTCGGGCGCTGGAACCGGTCGCCCAGGTACTGCTCTTCGCGCTCGTGCTCCTCCCCTTCTGCATGCTGCTGTCGGCGCTCTCGCTCGTGCTGCGGTTCCGGCGGTCCCGCGGCGTGGAACGGGCCCAGCTCAAGTGGCTGGCCACGGCCGCCGCCATTTCGGCCTCGATCTACGCCCTCGCCCTGCTCTCCGGGCTCGGACCGGCGCTGTTCGACACAGAATCCGGCCCCTGGGTCAACGTCCTCGACACGCTGGCCCTGGCGTCCCTGCTGCTGATCCCCATCTCGATCGGCGTGGCGATCCTCCGCTACCGCCTGTACGACATCGACCGGATCATCAGCCGGACGATCGCGTATTCCTGCTCACCGCGCGTGCTGGTTGCCGTGTACGCGCTGATCGTGGTCGGCATCGGGACGGCCACCGGCCGCGAGCGACAACCCGGCCCTGATCGCGGGAGCCACGCTCGCCGTCGCGGCGCTGTTCCGGCCGGTCCGGCGCCGGCTCCAGGACCGGATCGACCGCCGGCTGTACCGCAGGCGGTACGACGCCGAGCGCGTGCTGGGTTCCTTCGCCTCCCGGCTGCGGGACGAGTTGGACCTCGACGCGTTGTCGGCGGAGCTGCTCGCGGCCGTCTCGCAGACCGTGCAGCCCGCCCGCATGGGCGTGTGGATCCGCCGGCGGGAGGCCGCCCCGTGAGCCGTCGCGCGACCTCGCTGGTCGCCTGGGCCGGTCGGCGGCCTGGCGATCGCCATCACGGTCGCGGCGATCGTCCTGGTCGCGGTCACCGACGCGCCGCTCGACTCGCTGTCGTTCCCCGACCCGGGGATCGCGCTTGCGTTCCCGCTGGTGGGGGCGCTGATCGCATCGCGGCGCCCCGAGAACTCGGTCGGCTGGGTGATGCTGGCGATCGGCGCCGGCGCCGCGCTCGAGGTCGCGTCGGGGGCCTACGCGTACGCCGCCCGGAACTCGCTCCCGGAGCTCCCCGGCGTGGCGTGGGCCGCATGGCTGCAGAGCTGGGTCTGGTCGATCGGGTTCGTCCTGCTGGCGAACGTCCTGCTGGTCGTGTTCCCGGAGGGCGAGGTCCCGTCACGAAGGTGGCGTGTGGTCGTCGCCGTGTCGCTCGTCAACCTCGGGCTGATCACGCTCGGATCCGCGCTCGTGCCGACCGTCGTGTCGGACGTCGCCCCCGCCCCGTTCCCGTCGCCGCTCCCGGTGACGCTTCCGAGCGGGGTGGGCGAGATGGTGTCCACGGTCGGGTTTCTGATCGGCGTGATCCTCATGGTGATCTGCGTCGTCGGCCTGGTGCGCCGGTTCCGGCGGTCCACCGGGGTGCTCCGACTGCAGCTCACGTGGTTCACGTACGGCTACGTCGCGGGCGTCGTCGCCCTGGTGGTCGGCGCCGTGATCGGCACGACTGCGGCGATCAGCCACGCCCTCGAGGCCCTCGACGCCGTCGCCTCCGTGGCGACTGCGTTGGCGCTGGGCTTCATCGCCGTGAGCGTCGGGATCGCCGTCCTCCGCTACCGCCTGTACGACATCGGGCGCCTGGTCAACCGGACGATCGTGTATGCGCTGCTCACGGCGGTCCTGGTGGCGCTGTACGCCATGCTGGTCGTCGGGATCGGCACCGCGCTCGGCCGGACCAGCAGCCCGGTCCTGATCGCCGGCGCGACGCTCGTCGTGGCCGGCGCCGCGGGACCGCTGCGGCGGCGCATCCAGGCGCTCATCGACCGGCGGTTCTACCGGCGCCGCTACGACGCGGAGCGCACGCTGGCGGCGTTCGGCGCGCGGCTCCGGGACGAGCTCGACGTCGACGAGCTTCGCGGCCTGTTGCGTGACGCGGCCGAACGCACCGTGCAGCCGGCCGGCGTGACCGTCTGGATTCGAGGGGTGGACTCGTGAGAGAACGTCGGGAGCACTGGCCGTTCGTAACGGTTCCGGAACGCCAGTGCGCTACAAAGGAGCAGACATGGCGACGATCATGACGAAGGTCAGGCGCAAGGACCGCAAGGCGGAACGCGAGCGCAAGCGCGCATCGCAGGAGTTCCCGGCCGACGCGGATTCAGCTCCGGTGGCCCTCGAGCCCGAGCAGCCGGAAGCGCCCGAGCTGGACATCGCCCCCGACGACCCGCTGCTCGACTACCTCCAGAACGCCGCGGCCGGGCCGGTCGACGTGGAGAAGCTCACGCTCGACTCGCCCGCGCTCGAGCAGATGCGCGCGCAGGGGCTCAAGCTCATCGTTCCGCTGGTGACGCAGGGCGAGCTGATCGGGCTGCTGAACCTCGGCCCCCGCCTGTCCGAGCAGGAGTATTCGAGCGACGACCGCAAGCTGCTCGAGAACCTGGCCGCGCAGGCGGCGCCGGCGGTTCGCGTGGCGCAGCTGGTCCGGGAGCAGCAAGTCGAGGCACGCGACCGGGAGCGCATCGAGCACGAGCTCCAGGTCGCCCAGCTCATCCAGCAGAACTTCCTGCCCAAGCACATCCCGTCGCTCGCCGGCTGGGAGATCGCCGCGCACTATCGCCCGGCCCGCACGGTCGGCGGGGACTTCTACGACTTCATCGAGCTGTCCGGCGGGCGCCTGGGGATGGTCATCGGCGACGTCACGGACAAGGGCGTCCCGGCCGCGCTCGTGATGGCCGCCACCCGGTCCGTGATCCGGTCTGTGGCCGGCCAGACCGACTCCCCGGGCGACGTCCTGGCGAAGGTGAACGACATCCTGTGCCCGGACATGCCGACGAACATGTTCGTCACGTGCCTGTACGGGATCCTCGACCCGTCGACTGGGGAGTTCCGCTTCGCGAACGCCGGCCAGAACCTGCCGCTACGTCCGGCGGCCGGACGGCCACGTCGACGAGCTGCGGGCCACCGGCATGCCGCTCGGGCTGCTCGAGGGGATGCCCTACGACGAGACGGTCGGGGCGCTCGGCGTCGGCGACACCGTCCTGTTCTCGAGCGACGGCATCGTCGAGGCCCACGACCCGCAGGGCGAGATGTTCGGGTTCCCCCGGCTCAAGGAGCGCATGTCGACCCACCGGGGCGGAGCCAACCTGCTCGACCGGATCCTCGGCGACCTGGCGGCGTTCACCGGAGCCGACTGGGAGCAGGAGGACGACGTCACGATGGTGACCCTGGCCCGGACGTCGGAAGCCCCGGCCGCCCCGAAGGCCGACGTGCCGCCGCCGGTTGTGGAACCGGCGCCCGCTGCCAAGGACGATACGGCCGTGACCGCCGCCGATGCCGACGAGCCCACCAGCCGCCAGATCGTCCGGTTCTCGCTCCCGAGTGAGCCCGGCGGCGAGCGGGCGGCGAGCGAGCGGGTGGCCGAGATGGTCGCCGGCTCGTGGCTCACCGAGGATCAGGCGGAGCGGCTGAAGACCGCGGTCGCCGAGGCGTCGATGAACGCCATGGAGCACGGGAACGAGTTCCGCGGCGACCTGCCCGTCGACGTCGAGGTCTCGATCTGGCCGGACCGGCTGGTCGTCCGGATCACCGACCTCGGCGTCGGACCCGGCCAGGAGCGCGAGGAGCCCGACCTCGAGGCCAAGCTCGAGGGCCGGCAGACCCCGCGGGGGTGGGGCATGTTCCTGATCCGGCACATGGTCGACGAGATGAACGTGACGACGGAGGAGGGCCAGCACACGGTCGAGCTGATCCTCCGGCGGAAGGGAGACGACGAATGAACCTCCAGGCGCTCTCGGCCCGGGTACGGACGAAGAACGGTGCCGCGGTGGTCGAGCTGTCCGGCGACGTCGACGGGTCGGCGGAGACCGCGCTCCGGACCGGCTACAAGGAGGCCACGGCCACCGGCGCCGAGACGATCCTGCTCGACTTCGCCGGCGTGGGCTACATCAACTCGACGGGCATCGCTCTCATCGTGGGCGTGCTCGCCGAGGCACGGAAAGACAAACGCAAGGTCATCGCGTGCGGCCTGTCGGGCCACTACCGCGAGATCTTCCAGGTGACGCGACTGTCGGATTTCATGCCGATCTTCGCCGACGAGCAGGAGGCGCTGGCGGGCGCGGGCACATGAACCGCCGAAACCGCCGGGAACGAATGGATCGCACGAGCCGCACGGACGGCACGAGCCGGAGCGACGAACGGAGGCCCGAACACCGATGCAACGGGGAACGCTGACAATGGACGTCCGGCCGGCCGGGGAGGGGATCGCGGTCGTCGACATCACCGGCGAGATCACGTCGGCCAGCGAGCCAGTCCTGATGGACGCGTTCGCCCGGGCCACGACCGAGGACACCCGCGCGGTGATCCTCAACTTCGCCGGGCTCGAGTACATGAACAGTGGCGGGATCGGCCTGCTCGTGACGCTTCTCGTCCGGGCCAACCGGCAGCGCCAGCAGCTCATGGCGCTCGGGCTGACCGACCACTACCGGCAGATCTTCTCGCTCACCCGGCTCGACGAGGCCATCGGCGTCTTCGACACCGAGGAACAGGCCCTGGCCGCCCTCGACGGCTGAGCTGCATCAGCCCACCGGTGCGGCCTCATACCGAGGCGGAAACCGGCCGATAACCCTCGGGATGCGTATCCGAGACCGGGGACGGGGGCGTCAGCCTGCCCGGCGGCGTCGAGGCGGCCGACAATATCGTCGTGTACACGGGTGAGCCGGCCGGGCCGGCCTCGCCGAACACCGACCCGCCGGATCCCGCGGAGCCGACCGGACCCGCGGCGATCCTGGAGGCGGTGACCCTCGCCGCCGAGCGGTTCCTGTCGGAGCCGGATTGGGAGTCGCAGCTCGCCGCGACGCTCGAGGGCCTCGGCCGGGCCGTCGGCGCGAGCCGCGCCTACGTGTTCGACAACGTCGTCGAGGACGGCAGGGTGGAGGCGAGCCACCAACGCGCCGAGTGGGCCGCGCCGGGCGTAACGGCGCAGATCGACAGTCCGCGGCTCCAGCGGGTCCCGTTCCGCCCCGACCTCGAGCGGTGGCTCACGGTCCTGTCCGCCGGCGACAGCATTCACGGGAACGTCCGCGACTTCCCGCCGGGGGAGCGGGCGCTGCTCGAGCCGCAGGACGTCCGTTCGATGGCGCTCGTGCCGATCTTCGCGGGGCACCGAGTGGTGGGGCGTCCTCGGGTTCGACGAATGCTTCACGGAGCGCGAGTGGACCCAGGCGGAACTCGGGCGCGCTCAAGACGGCCGCCGGGATCGTCGGCGCCGCCATCGAGCGGGAGCGCCGCGAGGCCGTGCTCCGCGACACCGAGGAGCGGTACCGACGCCTGGTCGAGCTGTCCCCGGACGCCATCGCCATCCACCGCGGCGGCATCGTGACGTTCGCCAACGGCCGCGCGGTGCGGATGCTCCGCGCCAAGAGCGTGGACGACCTCGTCGGCCATTCGGTCCTGGAGTTCGTCCACGAGGACTCGCGGGGGCGCGTGCTCGACCGGCTGCAGCGGCTCCGAGAAGGTCGTGAGGTGCCGCCCATCGAGGAGAGGTTCGTGCGGCTCGACGGGTCGACCGTCGAGGTCGAGGTCACCGCGGCGCCGTTCACGATCGAGGGCGAGGCCGCGGCGCAGGTCGTCGTCCGGGACATCAACGAACGCAAGGCCACGGAACGCGCGCTGCGCGCACACTCGGAGTACCTCGAGGCCCTGCACGAGACCACGCTGAACCTGGTCAACCGGCTCGACGCACAGGACCTGCTTGCCGCCATCGTGAAGCGGGCCGGCGCGCTGCTCGGGACGAACGACGGCTACATCTACGTGGTCCACGGCGACGAGGAGCTGGAGGTCCGCGTCGGGACGGGCGTGTTCCGCGACCACGTCGGCTTCCGCATGTCCCGCGGCGAGGGGCTCGCCGGGCGGGTGCTCGAGACCGGGCTGCCGTTCGCGATCGACGACTACGACGAATGGGAGGGTCGCTCGCAGAACTTCCCGCTCGGCGTGATGCACGCGGGCGCCGCGGTGCCGTTCACCTCGGAGAACCTGGTGGTCGGCGTCCTCGGACTGTCGCACGGGGAGCCCGGCCATCTGTTCTCGAACGAGGACCTCGGCGTGCTGTCGCGGTTCGCGGAGCTGGCCTCCATCGCGCTCGACAACGCGCGGCTGTACACGGCCTCGCAGCAGGAGCTGGCCGAACGGCGCCGGGCCGAGGAGCGGCTGCGGTTCTCGGCGCACCTCCTCGACTCGGTGGAGAACGCGGTGATCGCGACCGATGCCGAGGACCGCATCACCTACTGGAACGCGTTCGCCGGGACGCTGTACGGCTGGCGGCCGGAGGAGGTTCTCGGGAAGACGTTCCGGGACATCCTGCCGATCTCGCAGGAGGCCGCAGACGAGGTGAATCGCGGCGTCGCGGGCGGCGAGACCTGGGAGGGCGACATCGCACTCCGCAGGCGCGATGGGACCAAGCTCATCGTGTTCGCGCGGGTGACGCCGATCCGATCGCCGGAGACCACGCGGCCCGTGGGGTTGATCGGGGTGACGGTCGACGTGACCGAGCGCCGCGCGGCCGAGCAGGCGCTGCGTGAGGCGTTCGAACGCGAGAAGGAGGTCTCGCGGCGGCTGCTCGCGCTCGACGAGATGAAGAACACGTTCCTGGAGGCGGTCAGTCACGAATTGCGGACGCCGCTCGCGGCGATCCTGGGGTTCGCGCTGACGCTGGAGCGCCCGGACGTGTCGATCGGCGAGGAGCGGGCCAAGGAGCTACTGGGACGGCTGGCCGCGAACGCGCGGAAGCTCGACCGGCTGCTGAGCGACCTGCTCGACCTGGACCGGCTGTCGCGGGGGATCGTGGAACCGCGCCGCCGGGCGGTCGACGTCGGCGAGCTGGCGCGGCAGGTGGTCGAGGGGTCGGAGGCGCTGCGGGGGCGCGACATCTCGGTCGACGCGGAGCCGATGGTGGCATGGGTCGACGGCGCCAAGGTGGAGCGGATCATCGAGAACCTCGCGGCGAACGCGATCAAGCACACGCCCGAGGGGACCCGGGTGTGGGTGCGTGTGCGTCGCGAGGACGAGGGCGTGCTCATCGTGGTGGAGGACGCGGGGGTCGGCGTGCCGCCCCACCTGCAGGACGCGATCTTCGAACCGTTCCGCCAGGGCCCACAGGCCAAGTCGCACTCTCCGGGGGTCGGCGTGGGCCTCTCGCTCGTGCTGAAGTTCGCGGAGCTCCACGGCGGCCGTGCGTGGGTGGAGGACCGCGAGGGCGGCGGCGCGTCGTTCCGCGTGTGGCTCCCCAGCGTCGAACCCGACGAGCTCGCCGCCTGGACCTCCGAGCTCACCGATCGCGACTGAGGATGTGTCCCGGCCCGGGGCACGGGCTGTCGCCGCACCGCAGCTCGATCCGCATCAGCGAGGGGTCGTTGTAGTTCGCCACCCAGACCGCGCCGTCGGCTACCACGAGCGCGACGGGCGTCAGTCCGACCGTGGTCGGCGGACCGAGGATGTTGCCGGTCCGTCGGTCGATCGCGTACAGCATCCCCGGCCGTTCCGGTCGTCGAATCGCCACGGCCCACACTTCATCGCCGGAGATCGTCAGAGGTCCGGCGCCCGGAACGTCGGCCGATGGATCGGGCGGGGGGCTGAGCATGCCTCCGATCGGCAACGGCGTGATGATCGGGACGCTCACCGACGTCGTGGGCATGAGCCGCTGGACCGTGTCCGATCCGCGTCCCCAGGCCTCGTCGGCCGTCGCAGCCACGAACCAGTCCCCGCCCTGCTCGCCCAGGAGTTCGCCGGTGGATGGATCGAATCGCTGGAGCCGCGCGTTTCCGCTCGTGACCCGCACCCACACGCCGCCTTCCCCGACAGCGACCGTTGCCGGTCCCTCGCCGGTGGGGAAGCGGCCGGTGATCTCGTTCGTCTTCGGATCGATGCGAACCAGGTCACCCGGACCCTCGTGGGCCACCGTGACCCAGACGGAGCCCGCGCCGACTGCGACCCCGAGCGCTGGGCCGCCCAGGTCGACCGATCCGCAGCAGCGTATCCAGGCCTGCCCGAAGGATTCCGCTGGGGCGTGGAGGAGTACCCAGCGAGCGACGCCGGAACGATCGCTCAACCACGCGAACTCGTATTCCTCCGGGTACTTCGGCAGGCGATAGGAGACGACGGCGACTCCGGAGAGATCGGCGTTCGCGTGGTGGAAGAGGCGCTCGAGGTCGTTCGTCGTCGGATCCACCCGAAAGAGTGATGTCCCCGTGGTCACGAGGATCGTGCCGTCGGGCGCTGCTGCCACCGCGGTCGGGGCGGACGGCATGGCGATGGTCGTCGTGGTTCCGGGCACCGGGAACTCGGCTGGTTGAGGTGCGTGCCGCTCCGAGCCCGGTTGGAACGCGAGCCACAGCCCGGTGCCCGCGCCCGCGAACACGGCGAGTGCGAGCACGGCGGCCCCGATGCGCCGGTTGCGGTGGCGGTGGGCTGCTCGGCGCATCGCGCGGTCGAATGCGGCAGGCAGCGGATCGGGGCGGAATGTCCGGGCGCGGCGATCCAGGAGGTCGCGGAGGTCAGGCATCGTCGGCTCCGTCGTCGTCATCGAGCGGCTGGTCGAGGTGCCGGCGGAGGGTCGTGCGGGCGCGGCTCAGCCGCGCCCGCACGCTGACCGGCTCGATGCCGAGGAGGCGTCCCGCCTCCTCGGCATCCATTCCCAGCCATGACACGAGGACCACCGCCTCGCGCTGGCCGTCGGGCAGGGCGGCCAGCGCGCGGGCCACCTCGTCGCTCGCCGCCGCGGCGTCCGCGGGGTCGGCCGTCACCGTTGCCGTCGCGCGTTCCCCTCGCCTGCGGCGTGTGACCAGCTTCCTGAGCCGGCTGCGGTGGCAGGTTGAGCGCCGTTCGATAGAGGTAGCCCTCGGGCGACGCCATCGTCGACACCCGCCCCCAGCGTTCGTACACGCGCACCATCGCCTCCTGGGCGAGGTCCTCGGCCTCGCCCGGCTCGCCGGCCAGCAGGAACAGCGCCCGCGCGAGGCGGTCGTAGTGCTCGGAGAAGAACGCCTGGAAGCTCGGTTCCTCGATGTCCTCGGGCACCGCCACCGCCGTCAGCTCGGCCTGGTCGTTCACGCCGGACCATGAACGCGCCGGGGCGCGTTTCGTTGCGGTGCGGGTCCGGTCAGGCGAGGAGCGCGCGGGCCACCTCCGCGGCCAGGGCGGCGTTCTCCGAGAGGAGCGCGAGGTTCGCCTCCAGGCTGGCGCCGCCGGTTCGTTCGGACAGGCACGACAGCAGGAACGGCGTCACGTCCTTGCCGCGCACGCCTCGGCGTTCCGCTTCGGCCTCGCATTCCTCGACGGCGGTGGCGACCTGGGCGGCGTTCATGGAACGGTCGGCGGGGATCGGATTGCAGAGCAGGATCGAGCTCTCCACCCCGAGCTCACGCCTCGCGCGGGCCAATGCCGCTGCCTGGGCGGGGGTGTCGACGCGGTGCTCCAGCTCGAGGTCCGACTCCCGGGACAGGAAGAACGGCAGCCGATCCACGCCGTAGCCGGCGACCAGGATGCCGAGCTCCTCGAGCTTCTCGAGGGTCGCCGCCGGGTCCACGATCGACTTCGGGCCGCTGCAGACGACGAACCCCGGCAGGCGCGCCATCTCGAGGAGGTCGGCGCTGACGTCGCCGGAGCTCGGGTGCACGCCGCCGATCCCGCCGGTGGCCATGATCTCGATGCCGGCGCGGTTGGCCGCCCACAGCGTGGCGGACACCGTCGTCGCGCCGAGCCCGCCGCCCGCCACCGCGGCCGGGTAGTCCCGCCGGGCGACCTTGGAGACCGTCGCGCCGGGGTCGGAGAACTCCTTCAGCTCGTCGTCGGTCAACCCGACGCGGATGTGGCCGTCCTTCACCCCGATCCATGCGGGAACTCCCGCCCGGGAGCGGATCCGGCCCGACATTGCGTCGGCGGCGTCGAGGTTCCTGGGGTGGGGGAGCCCCTGCGAGAGCACGCTGGTCTCGAGCGCGACCACCGGCGTCCGCGTGGCGACCGCGTGGCGGACCTCCTCGCTCACGACGATCGGGTCGTCAGCCATTCGCCGGCTCCCGGCGCAGCGCCGGCCACGGGTCGTCGCTGGCCGCGGCCCGGGCGCCGGCCGCGCACCCCGCCTCGAGCGCCTCGGACGGCGAGGCGCCGCGCACCAGCGCCGCGAGGAACGCGCCGTCGAACGCGTCGCCGGCGCCGGTCGTGTCGCGCTCGTCCACCGTCGGCGAGGCCGACCGGCTCAGGCGTCCGTCGGCCGCGAGCAGGGCGCCGGCCGCGCCCATCTTCAGGCACACCATCCGGTAGCGGTGGCCGAGCGTTCCGGCGGCCGCCTCGGGGTCGAGGCCGGTGAGCGCCCGGGCCTCGGCCTCGTTCGCCAGGAGCACGGTCGCCGCGGACGTCGCCTCGTAGAACCGGTCGGCGCCGTACGCCTCGACGAGCGGCCACGACGCCGCGTCGACCGCGACGTGGTCGGCCCGCGCCCGATGCAGCGCGGCGATCCCGGCGGGCTCCGACGACGGGTGGAACAGCAGGTACCCGGACACGTGAACGGCGGCGGCGTCGAGCGTCGGCGGAAGGTCGTCGGCCGAGACGCGGGCGTTCGCCCCGCGGTCCGACACCATCGACCGTTCGCCCTCCAGCCGGGCGACGAACATCGTTCCCGTCCGGACCTCGGGATCGATCGCCAGTGCGGGCTCGACGCCCTGTTCGCGGAGGGCCTCGGCCAGGACCCTGCCGGTGGGGTCGTCGCCGACCCTTCCGTGGAACCGGACCCGGGCTCCGGCCTCGGCCGCCCACACGGCCGCGTTCGCCCCGCCGCCGCCGGGCCGGGCCAGCACGATCCCGTGCACGTCGCCGCCGGTGGCGAGCGCCGGCGCGTCGACGGTGACGTCGAGCATGACGTCGCCGACGACGATCAGGTCGGGACGTTCGTCCGGGGAGGTCACTGAAGCGGGACCGTCTCGATCCGAGCCGGCCCGAGCGCCACCGGCTGCCCGCCGACGACGGCCTCGAGCGGTGTGGAGCCGGGGTTCCACAGGCGAACCTCGACCGCGCCTCGGCTCCGGCGGACGTTCGACAGCCGCGCGCCGTTCGCCTGCAGGTCGAACAGCGTCCCAGTGGCGCCGAGCTCCCCGCCGCCGACCGCCGGCACCTCGAGCAGCGGCAGCGCGAACCGCTCCCACGCGTCGAGCAGGTCCTCGCGCCGCGCGCCGGCAATCAGCCCGAGCGCGAACTCGGTCCGGCCCTTCATCTGCGCCTCCGGCGTGGCGACGTCCGGACCCGCGGGCCAGTTCCTGGTCGGGAACCCGCCCCGGCTGATCGTGCCCGTACACCGGAGCAGCGTGATCGCGAGGGCCCGGCCGTCGACGACCTCGTACTCCATGACGCCCTCGTGGAGCGCCGCGACGTCGCCGGCCAGGACAACGCCCCGGGCCGGCCAGCACGGCGAGTCCGGTTCGAACCCTCCCTCGGACATCAGGCCGCGTTCGACCAGCTCGAACGGCGCCCCGGCGAGCGCGCCCTCGACGGGCGGGCCGGGCAGCGTGACCACGAGCCGCAGCCGGTGGTCGGACCGGGCGTTGTCGATGGCGCCCTCCAGGCGAACGAACCGCTCGTCACCGGACGCGCGATGCCCGGAGCTCGACCGTGCACCCGTCGAACTCGGCGAACGACCCGCCTGCCCATCGACCGTGAGCGACTCGGGCGGGATCGGCGCTGCGTTCTCGTCCGGGCAGAAGTTGTAGAGGTCGCCGACGTCGGTCTCGTCGAACAGCCCGATCTCGAGCCCGTCGACGACGAACCGTCCGAACCGCGTCTCGACCGCGACCGGCTGCTCCTCGGGGCGTACGGGCCTGGGATCGACCCGCCAGCCCAGCCCCGGCACCCCGTCGCGTTCGAACGGAGAGGGGTTCCAGCGCAGCACGCCGGGCTCGCGGACCTGCGTTCCGAGGTGTTCCGCCGCTCGGAGCGCGGATGCCCTCGGCAAGCTCCCTCGCCTCCGCGTGACGTGCGTCGACGGCCTGGCCGACCTCGTCCACCGAGCACCCGCACACCGAGTCGTGGGCGCCGTTCCACAGCAGGAGCTGCCAGATGCGGTCGAGCTTCCCGGCCGGCCACTCGAACCCGTCCACCAGCGCGGCGAGCGGCTCGGCCACGCGTTCCACCAGGGTCTCGACCCGGCCGCGCTCGCGCTTCTGGTGGATCCGCGACGAGACGACGTTGGGCAGCAGGAACGCCCTCGCGCCGGACCGCAGCTCGCCCTCCCAGACCGGGATGTCACCCGGCGGCGGCCCGTCGACGAACCGCGGCGACCGGGCCGATCTCGGTGTCCAGATCCGGCGCGATCGGCGTCATGGCCTCGAGGTGGATCGGCAGCATCCGGTCCGGCCCGTGGTGGTCGCTGCCCGGCCATGATCAGCATTGCTCCCGGCCGCGCGGTCATCGGTGCGAGGTTGCCGACCTCCTTCCGGAGCATGTCGCGCATCTCGCCCGGCTGCTGCGCCGAGCGGAGGTTCATCCCGATCGAATATCCGAACGCCAGGTACTCGGTGAGCACGCGCGTCCCGTCGGGCGCTTGCCACCAGAACGCGGTCTTCCCGATCGCCTTCGGAACGCCCCGCCACACGACCACGCGATCGAGCCCGCCCTGGACGAGGATCTGCGGCATCTGGCCGATGTGGCCGAACTGGTCCGGCAGGTAGCCGACGACCGGCTGCGCGCCGAGCTCGCGGTTGCGGGCCAGGCCCCGTTCGAGGTTCCGGATGTGCGACTCGCCGCTCGTGAGGAACTCGTCCATCTGCGTGAACCACGGCCCGACGCTGATGCGGCCCTCGGCGGCGAGGCGGCGGATGTCGGGTTCGCGCTCCGGCCGCACCTCGAGGTAGTCGTCGATGAGCGCGGTCTGCCCGTCGAGGTGGAAATGGGGGAACCCGTGGTCGAGCAGATCGATCAGCGTGTCCATCATCTCCACCAGCCGGCCGAGGAACCCCTCGAACGGCTCGTACCACTCCCGGTCCCAGTGGGTGTGCGGGACGATCGTCACGCGCGTGCGTTCCATGACCATGGCCGGAGTCTGCCACGGTCGACTGCGGAAGCCGGAATCGACCCGTGGGTGGCGCGTCAACGTTTCGTCGGCATAGGGTCCGCAGTGTCCACTCCAGGGAGGCGCATATGGGTCCCGACCGCCGCAAGGAGTTCCTCAAGAAGAACCCCGACCTCGTGCCGACAGGCGAGGAGGCCTTGGGGGTCCTGGTGGTCGAGCCGAAAGGTGGAGCGTGGCGACGCGGCCTCCGGGAGGCGGGTGGTCTCGTCGGCGCCTCTGCGGCGATCGGAGAGAGCAGCGGCGCGGGCGCCGGCGGCGCGGCGGCCTGGCCGGACACCAAGCTCGTATGGGCCGTGCTCACGGACAAGCAACTGCACGCCTTCGAAGGCGCTGTGGGGAGCGGGAAGGCCGGGCCCCGGGCCGCCCACTATCCGCTCGAGCAGGTCGCCACCATGCGCCTCGACAAGAAGCTCATGATCTCGAAGCTGTATGTGGACTTCACGGACGGCAGCTCGCTCGTGCTCGATGTGTCGAAGCAGAAGGTCGGCGACTTCGCCGACGCCATGTCGGCACGCTTCTCCTCCTAGCACGGCTGCCGCGCTGTGTCCGGCTCGCGCGGAATAGAGCGACAAAAGTGCCCCAAGGACTTGACCGGGATTCGAGCCGCCCACTACAGTCCGCGACGTCAGGACGGAGTGATCAGCGGGCCGCAAGGTTCGCAGAGCACGAAGACCTGACTGAAGGGCCGGTCTTCGGACCGGCCCTTTACTTTGCCGTCCGGGAACCCTTGCGGCGCAAGGGTTCCCGAGGAAAGAGCGACAAAAGGGGTTCCAGGGCTTGACCGCGATTCGAGCCGGCCAGTACAGTCCGCGACGTCAGGACAGAGTGATCAGCGGGCCGCAAGGTTCGCGGAGCACCGAGACCTGATTGAAGGGTCGGTCTTCGGACCGGCCCTTCGCTTTTTTCTTCCAAAACCCTTGCGGCGCAAGGATCTTCGGGATTCTCGAGAAAGAGTGACAAGAAGCCCTTCCCCGGCTTTACACGCCACCCGGGGGGCCGGTACAGTCCGCGACGTCAGGACGGAGTGATCAGCGGGCCGCAAGGTTCGCAGAGCACGAAGACCTGATAGAAGGGCCGGTCTTCGGACCGGCTCTTCGCTTTGTCTCGCCTGCGTTCACGGTTCCCGCGACCCCCGTACGATGGCGGGGTCATGCGCGAGGAAGCCACCGGCAAGACCGGCCAGCCCCAGCCCGAACGCCTCAAGCCCGAGCGCCCGCGCGACGAGCTCGGCCGGCCCCAGCCCTGGGAGGCCGAGAACCGGCTGCACCTCCCGGACTTCGACGGCAACCCACTCGAGGAGAACCACCGGCTCGGCATCGAGCTGCTCCAGGCCGGCAACTACTTCGGCGCACACGAGGCGTGGGAGACCGCGTGGAAGCAGGCCCGGGACACCGACGAGGCGGAGTTCTTCAAGGGCCTCTCGCAGCTCGGTGCCGGCTGGACGCACCTGCTGCGCGGGAACGCCCACGGCGCCATGACGCTGCTCCGCCGTGGAGCGAGCCGGGTCGTCCGGTATCCGGACGGCCACCGCGGTATCCACACGGCCACGCTCGCCGAACGCGCCGAGCGCGACGCCGAGGCCGTCGAGCAGGGGTCGCTGGTGCCGGGCGAGCAGGCGCCGATCACGCCGCCGGCCGTCTGACGGGGGTACGCGGGTCAGATCTCGGGCGGCGGGACGCAGTCCGCGGCGTGTTCCCCCGCTTTGACGGTGTCCGCCGCGTCCTTGCTGTAGGTGTCGGTGCCGGTTCCGCCGTCGATGGAGTCGCCGCCGGCTCCGTCCTTCGTGATCAGGCAAGGGTCGTTGTCCGGCCCGCCGAGGACCTTGTCCTTGCCGCCCTTCCCGACGATGGAGTCGGAGCCCTTCCCGCCGTCGAGGTTGTCGTTCCCCTCGTCGCCGAAGATCTTGTCGTTCCCGCCGCCTCCTTCGATGCCGTCGCCGCCGGTTCCCCCCTCGAGGGTGTCGCCGCCGTCGCCGCCCGAGATCACGTCGTTGCCGCCCCTGCCCCGGATGATGTCGTTCCCGGCCTTGCCGCACATGACGTCGTCGCCGTCGGTGCCGTTCAGCGTGTCGTTGCCGTTGGTTCCCTCGATCTCGCACACGGGCGGCCGTTCGTCTGCGGCGGCCACGACGCGCGCGGAGGCTGCCGCGGCCAGCACGAGCGCGGCGAGCACGAGGAGCATTCGGGTTCGCATGAGGCCATACCTTCTCGAGACGACCGGACGATGCTCCGCCGAACGCCCCCGAAGGTCAACCTGCCGCTTGGCCCCGTCGCGGGCGGGACGGGTAGGCTTCGGGCAGCCCGAGCGCCCAGACCGGAGGCCCCGATGACCAGCGCGAAGACCGATCCCGCCCTTCGCACCGAGCGAGAGGCCATCGACGCCGAGGTGGACGGCCAGACCCTCGGCTCGATCCTGGCCCGCAACGCCGACCTCTACTGGAACGAACCCGCCCTGTCCTGGAAGGACCACGCGGAGGGCGAGTGGCAGCGCACGACGTGGAAGGAGTACCGCGAGCGGGTCGCGGAGGCGGCGCTCGGCCTGCGGAAGCTCGGGGTCGGCCGCGGCGACCACGTGGCGATCATGGCCCGCAACCGTCCCGAGCACCTCATCGCCGACCTGGCCGCCGTCCACCTCGGCGCGACCGCGGTCTCGCTGTACAACACGCTCGCGCCGGAGCAGATCCAGTACGTCGCCGGCCACTGCGAGGCCAAGGTCGCCGTCGTCGAGTGCCGCGAGTTCATGGAGCGGTGGGAGAAGGTCAAGGCCGAGCTCCCCGCCCTCGAGCACGTCGTGCTCATCGACGACGCGGAGGACTTCGCCGACTACGACTGGACGTCGTCGTGGGAACAGCTGCTGGCCGCCGGCCGCGAGGAGCTCGCGACGGCCGAGGGGCGCGAGGCGTTCGAGGAGGCCTGGAAGGCCACCACTCCCGACGACGTCGCCACGCTCATCTACACGTCGGGGACGACCGGTCCGCCGAAGGGCGTGGTGCTGACCCATCGCAACGTCATCTGGACGGCCTCGTCGATCGACAAGACCGGCGCCTACCCGGCAGGGCTGCGCGGCGTCTCGTATCTGCCGCTGGCCCATGCGCTGGAACGCCTCGCGACGCACTACCTGTCGCTGTTCAAGGCGGCCAACATCCACTTCTGCCCGGAGGTGCTCCAGGTCTTCGAGTACGTCCCGACGGTCCGGCCGCAGGCGTTCGCCGGTGTCCCGCGGCTGTTCGAGAAGCTCCAGGCCGGGATCGTCGCCGGCATCAACGAGGAGCCCAACGAACGGCGCCGCAAGATCGCGCTCGGCGCCCTGAAGGCGGGCCAGGACGCGGCCCGGCTCGAGCGCGAGGGCAAGTCTGTCCCGTTCGGCCTGAAGCTGAAGCGGGGGGTGTTCGACAGGCTCGTGTTCTCCAAGGTCCGGGACAAGATCGGGCTCGACCAGTGCATGTTCACGGTCACCGGCGCGGCCCCGATGGCGCCCGACACGCACGACTTCTTCGCGGGGATCGGCCTGCCGCTGTACGAGGGCTACGGCATGACCGAGTCCTCCGCGCCGGCCACGCTGAACCTGCCCGGCAGGCGCAAGGCCGGTTCGGTCGGCCCGCGCCTCCCCGGCGTCGAGATCGAGCTCGCCGAGGACGGCGAGGTGCTGATCCGAGGCGACAACGTGACGTCCGGCTACTACAAGGAGCCGGAGAAGACGGCGGAGACCGTCGACACGAAGGGCTGGCTCCACACCGGCGACATCGGGAAGCTCGACGACGAGGGGTTCCTGTTCATCGTGGACCGGAAGAAGGAGCTCATCGTCACCTCGGGCGGGAAGAACATCTCCCCGGCCAACATCGAGGCCCTGCTGAAGAGCCACCCGCTGATCAGTCAGGCCTGCGCCATCGGCGACGGCCGGAAGTACATGAGCGCGCTGATCGTCCTCGACGGCGAGGCCGCGCCGGTGTGGGCCAAGGAGAACGGCCTCGTGTTCGCCGACCTGGCGACGTTCGCCCAGGAGGAACGCGTCCAGGCCGAGATCCAGCGGGCCGTCGACGACACCAACCAGCACCTGTCGCACGTCGAGGCGATCAAGCGATTCACGATCCTGCCGACCGAGTGGACCGTCGACTCCGAGGAGCTCACCCCGACGCTGAAGCTGAAGCGCCGCGTGATCCACCAGAAGTACGCCGACGAGATCGAGGCGCTCTACTCCTGAGATTCGAGAGGCCGGCCGGAGCCGGCCCCTCGAGTGTGCAGTTCCGGGCTCCTACTTCCCGGAGTCGTGGATCGCGGCGCTGTAGATGTCGGCGCCGTGCCCGCCGTCGAACAGTGTTCTGGCATCCCCGCTCGAGGGGTCGAACACGAAGATCGGGTTGCGCGTGTCCGCCCACACCGGGTGGATGACGCCGTCCGAGCCGACAGCGACGGCGTTGTAGTCGCCCATGAACGTCGAGAAGCCGCTCGAGCCCGCGAACTCGTTGGAGGGCGGCATGCTCTGGTCCGTGGCCCGCACGTGGGAGCCGTTCGACTTGACCACCGAGATGTCCATGAACCCCGTGGACTGGTCGCTCCCGTACTTGCGGTCGTAGTAGGCCGCGACGGCCTTCCCCGTCTTGGGGTTCCCGGCAGTCCACTGCCACCACTGGTCCGCCAGGTGGTTGCCCTCGTCCGAGATAGCCGGCAAGTGCTCTGGATCCGTGGTCGTCCCGGTGAACGTGGCTCCGCCGTTCGTCGAGACGCTCCGCAGGATGTCGTTGTTGCATCCGTCCACGTCGCCGACGCCCGTGTACAGGTTGATGCCGGTCGCTCCGCTGACTCCGGCGGGTGCGCAGTTCCCGAGCGTGGGATTCGAGTGCGGGTTGATGTAGCTCCCGACGTCCACCACGATCAGCGTGTCGGTCAGCGCCACGCCGGAACCGTAGTTCGACGCGCGGAAGACGCTGTGGTTCGACAGCGGCGCGGTCGGAACGCACGCCCGGAACGCGTCGTCGCCCGTGTACGTGACGCAGTCCGGGAGCTCGTTGAAGTCGGCGACCTTCACCGGGCCGCCGAACGTGGCGCCCCCGTCGGTGGACTTCACCAGCAGGATCTGATTGTGGTTGTCGTTCGGGCCGCTGAGCCCGTTGTTGTAGTCGCTGAAGATCACGTACACGTCCCCGTTCGGCGCGACGAACGGCTCCGAGAAGCTCGTGTTGTCGCACGTTCCCGGAGGGTTGGGGGGACTGGCGAAGCTGTTCGGGCACAGCGTGGCGCTCACGCCGCTGATGGCCGCCGGACTGGTGCCATGTGACGCCGTGGTCGCTCGAGTAGGCGAAGTAGACCGGCGCCGACGAGAAGTTGAGGTTGTACTGCGTCCAGGAGACGTAGACCCGGTCGGCGAAGGGACTGGACGCGTTCGAGTCGACGGCCATGTACTCCTTGTCCAGGAGCCCGATGTCCTGCCCGTCGGACCCGTCGTCCGTGGCCCGCGCGACCGTGTCTCCCTGGAAGCTCCAGGACGCGCCGCCGTCGGCGGACCGGAACAGGAGGAACGCGCTGGGGCCGAATGCGCCTGACTCCTCGTCCGCCGTGCCTCCCCGGCCGAACACCTGGCACATGAGGTAGGCCTCGCCGCTCGAGTCGAACCCGACGGACGTGTCACCGCCCGCGTGCCAGTAGTGACGGGGGTTGGTGAAGCCGGGCGTCGTGAACGACATGGGGGCGGTGATGCTGCCCCACCGCTTGCCGCCGTCCATGCTCCAGTCGACCCCGCAGTTCGCGTCGCCCCGCCGATAGTCGTTCTGGCTGGCGACCAGGTTGTGCGGATCGGTGGGGTTGACGGCGACCGCGGTCTCGTTCTGCGATGTCCCGCGGCCCCGGAGGCTCGCTGTCGTCTGGTTGGTGCACTCCTGGTTCACGCGGTCGTTCTTGCCCGAATGGTCCGGGCACGCGATGCCGCCGGTCGACGCCGGGGGAACGGGCGCCGCCACGTGCGACACCCCCTTCGTGCTCCGGGCGACGTTGGGGTCGAGCGACACGACGCCCGATACGTGGTTGAACAGCGGGCCGTGCTGCGTGGCGCCGACGGGAGTGGTACCGAGGCCAACGGCGAACGGGGCGAGCAGAACGGCGGCCGCCGCGGCGCGGAGAACTCGAGGCATGAGGCACCTCCGAGTGGGGGAGAGGGGCGCCCAGATTCGGTCCGCGGGCGTGCCGTGCGCTGCGCTCGAGCCCGAACATCACCCCTTCCCCGCGCGCCGCCTGCGTCACGGCTCCCGAGACGGGGACTTCCTGCCGTCGGGGAACGGCCGATCCTACGAACCGGCCCCCATCGGGTCAAACGAGCAGGACCAGGGGGCGCAGCCCGATGCGATCTCAGCGAACCGGGAGCGACTGGTCGAACCGGAACACGCCCGCAGGGTCGTATCGCGCCTTCACGGCGACGAGGCGCGGGAGGTTCCCGCCGTAGTACGCCTCGGCCCAATTCCCGAGGTCCGGATCGGGGAAGTTCTGGAACACCCGCCCGGATCCCGACGGGTGGACCGTCTCCCATGACCGGCCGACCCACGCGGATGCCGCATCGCGCTGTTCGTTCGAGGATGCGACGTCGACGACCGCCGAGTGCTTCAGCTGGAAGCGCTCGGCGCGATGGACGAACGCCGTCGCCTCCGGAGGGACACGGTTGTACGCACCCCCCCACGGCATGAAGTCGAGCTCGCGGGCCTGACCGGCGACCCGGCGCTCGGCGAACGCCTCCAGGAGGGCGTCGATCGCCTCCCTCGCCAGGGGTTGACCAAAGAACTCCGACCTGGCGTACATGACGGGGTGTTCGGGTGGCGGGGCGTGCCCGCCGCCCTGCGCCCCGTGGGCGCCGAGCTCCGACCACCATGTGCGCGCGTCGGGGAAGGACATGTGCCCGGACCAGGTGGACTCGGGCTCGACTCCGGCATGGACCAGCAGCGCGTCGAGCGCGGCCGCCGCGTCGGCGTCGGCGTCGGCGCCGAGCAGCCCCCCGTACACGTCCACGGACGGGGGCAGGTGGACGTCGGGTCCGGCGGTGACCTTGAGGCTCACCGCGAGCTCGTCGGGCCCGTCCGGGGCCCACCGCTGCCAGGCGTCGATGACGGCGGCCGCCGCCCCGAACCGCCACGCCGCGTGGAAGTTCGTCATCTCCGGCGCGGGCACGGTCCGGAACGACAGCGACGTGACCACGCCGAAGTTCCCCGCTCCGGCTCCCCGGAGGGCCCAGAACAGGTCGCTGTGGCGGTCGTCGTCGCACTCGATGATGCGACCGTCGGCCAGGACGACCTGGGCCGCGACCAGGCTGTCGGACGTCACCCCGTAGCGGCGCCCGAGGATGCCGAGGCCGCCTCCCAGGGTCAGGCCGGCCACGCCGACCGAGGGGCAGGTTCCGGCAGGGATCGCCAGCCGCTGTCCCTGCAGGGTGTCGTACACGTGGCCGAGCCGGGCCCCGGCGCCCACGGTCGCAACGCCGGCTTCGACCGAGACGGAGTCCATCGGGCCGACGTCGACGACGAGCCCGGGGCTCGTGGACCGTCCGGCGAAGCAGTGGCCTCCGCTGCGCGCGGCGAGCTCGAGGCCGTGGCGTCGGGCGAACGCGATCGCCTCGGCTACGTCGATGGGAGACGTGCACCGGACGACGGCGCGAGGCCGGACGTCACGGAACCTGGCGTTGAACGGCTCCGGCAGCTCCTCATACGCGGGCGTCCCGGGGAGCACGAGGTCGCCCGAGATCGAACGTTCGAGGTCCGCCCAATCGGGACCGGGGCCGGTCGTGTGGTCGCCGCCTGAGGCCACGGTTCATCTTCCCCCATGCTCGCCGGCGGGGATCACATGTGCGTTCCGAATGCCACTTCGGCACGCGGCGGACCCACCGTCTGAGAGGCTGGGTCGATGGCGGAGCAGGAGGTGAGACCGCAGCGCGAGCTGATGCTCTCCGGGGAGCTCTACGACGCGTCAGACCCGGAGCTCACCGCCTCACGACGGCGGTGCCGGCTCCTCCTCCGACGGTTCAACGACTCGGAAGACGAGGACGAACGCGACGCGATTCTCCGGGAGCTGTGCGGCGACATCGGCGAGCGGGTGTTCGTCCAGCCGCCGTTCTACTG
>CAVPQW010000006.1:0-169744 GCA_963707645.1 uncultured Actinomycetes bacterium | reverse complement strand
CGAGTTGGAGCCCCCGTTCCGCTGGGATTTCGAGCTCTTGAACGCACGGACTCCTCCTTACCGAGGCCCATCACGTGCACCCCGGCGATCCCGGGGATCGCCCGCAGCCCGCGGACCACGTCGACGGTCAGCGCGACGCCCTCGTCGGCCGCGCCGTCGGGGCCGGCCGCATCGAGCCGCTCGACCACGCCGTCGGGGACGGCCACGCCGGGGAGGTGGTCGCGCATGAACAGCGCCGATCGGGAACTCCGCGGCGGCGCCACGCCCGGCAGGACGAACATCCGCTCGAAGATCCCGCGCGGCCGGACCGTCTCCGCCCATTCCCCGAACGCGTCGACGTCGTACACGATCTGCGTCTGCACGAAGTCGGCCCCCGCGTCAGCCTTCTGCTCCAGCCGGGCGGGGTCGTATCGCTTGGCGAGCGGCAGGTCGGCGACCCCGATGAAGAACCGCGGCGCCGGCGTGAGCTCGTGCCCGGCGAGCGACCGGCCGTCGGCGCGGAGGGTCGCGGCGAGGCGGACCAGCTCCATCACGTCGAGGTCGAACACCCCCTTCGCGTCGGGATGGTCGCCGAGCGATGTGGGGTCGCCGGACAGGCACAGCACGCTCCGCGCGCCGAGCGCCCACCCGCCGAGGAGATCGCTCGTCAGGCCGAGGCGGTTCCGGTCCCGGCACGTCAGCTGGAGCACCGGCTCGAGACCGGCCGCCGTCACCAGGGCCGAGCCGGCCACGGGCGTCATGTGGACCGATCCCGTGGGGTTGTCGGTGACGTTGACGGCGTCGGCGTACCCGACCAGGGCGCGGGCCTGTTCGGTCACCGTGGACGGGTCCGCGGAGCGGGGCGGCACGACCTCGGCGGTTACCGCGAACGTCCCCGCGTGAAGGATACGCTCGAGGCGGCTGCCGGAGCGGATCACGACGCGCGCGAGGTGCGGATCACGACGGGGGCGCGGCGGCGGCCCGCTCGGCGGCGGCGAGCGTGTTCACGAGCAGCATCGCGCGGGTCATGGGACCGACCCCGCCGGGGACCGGCGTGATGGCGCCGGCCACCTCGGCCACCTCGGCGTAGGCCACGTCCCCGACCAGCTTGCCGTCCGGCCCGCGGTTGGTCCCGACATCGATGACGGTCGCGCCCGGCTTGACCATGTCGGCGGTGAGGGTGGCGATGCGGCCGGCGGCCACGACCACGATGTCCGCCGTGCGCGTGTGGGCCGCGAGGTCGCGGGTGCCCGTGTGGCACAGCGTGACGGTCGAGTTCCCTCGCGGCGTTTTCTGCGCGAGCATGATCGACAGCGGCAAGCCGACCAGGCCGCCGCGCCCGACGATCACGACCTCGGCGCGGTCGGTGGGGATCCCGCTCCGGACCAGCAGCTCGACGATGCCGAACGGCGTCGCGGCGAGGAACGACGGCTCGCCGCGGACCATCAGGCCGACGTTCGCGGGATGCAGGCCGTCGACGTCCTTCGACGGCTCGACCGCCATCTGGACGGCGAGCTCGTCGATGTGCTTGGGAACGGGCAGCTGCACGATCATCCCCGAGATCGCCGGATCGGCGTTCAGCGCGGCGATCTCGTCGAGGAGCGCCTCCTGCGCGGTGTCGGCCGGCAGCTCGACACGGCGGGACTCGATGCCGACCTCCGCGCAGTCCTTCTGCTTCGCGCTCACGTAGACGTGCGAGGCCGGGTCGTCGCCGACCAGCACCGCGGCGAGCCCCGGCTGCGCGCCAGCCTGGGTCAGTGCGCGGACGCGCTCGGCCACCTCGGCGCGGATCTCCGCCGCGACCGCCTTCCCGTCGATGATCCGTGCAGTCACAGGTGCCGCATCCTACGGGGCCGGCGGCGGTCCGTCAGAGCCCGGGTACCGTGCACGTGCCGGCTAGTGGCGGAAGTGCCGGCGGCCGGTGAGGACGACGGCCATGCCGTGTTCCTCGCAGGCGGCCAGGACCTCGTCGTCCCGCATCGAGCCGCCGGGGTGGATGACGGCCGTCACGCCGGCCTCGGCCGCCCGGTCGATCGCCGTCGCGGAACGGGAAGAACGCGTCGCTCGCCATGACCGAGCCCTTCGCGCGGTCGCCGGCCTTCTCGGCCGCGATGTCGACCGAGTCGACGCGGGACATCTGCCCGGCGCCGACGCCGACCGTGGCGCCCCCCGACGCGAACACGATGGCGTTCGACTTCACGCGGGCGGCGACCGTCCACGCGAACAACAGGTCCCGCCACTCCTCCTCGGTCGGGCTGGCGGAACGAGGCCACCGTCATCTCCTCACGGCGTTCGACCACCGCGTCGGGCTCCTGGACCAGGGCGCCGCCCTCGATGACTCGCACCTCGAACGGCTCCGCGAGCGGCTCCCCGACACGGACCACGCGAAGGTTCTGCTTGCCGGAGAACGTCGCGATCGCCTGCTCGTCGAAGCCCGGCGCCACCACCGCCTCGGTGAAGATCTCCGCGATGGCCGCGGCGGTGGCCGGGTCGACCGGGACGTTACACGCCACGACTCCGCCGAACGCCGACACCGGGTCGCACGCGACGGCCGCGCGGTAGGCCTCCTCGAGCGAGTCCGCCACCGCGGCGCCGCACGGGTTGTTGTGCTTCACGACCACGGCGGCGGGCGCGGGCAGCGAGCGGGCGACCGACAGCGCCGACTCGGCGTCGAGCCAGTTGTTGAACGACATCTCCTTGCCCTGCAGGACCTCGGCGCCGCCGAGCGGACCGGAGCCGCCGGCCGTCCGGTACAGCGCGGCCCGCTGGTGCGGGTTCTCGCCGTAGCGCAGGTCGCCGGCCTTCTCGAGCGCGAGGAACGCCGCCGACCGGCAACTCGTCCTCGCCGCCCGTCTGCATGCGGAACCACTGCGCGATGGCGACGTCGTAGCCGGCGACGTGGTCGAACGCCTCCGCGGCGAGCGCCAGACGAGTCGACCGGGTGAGCGCGCCCTCGTGGCGGAGCTCCGCCAGCACGTCGTCGTACCGCTCCGGGGAGACCACCACGGCGACCGACCCGACGTTCTTCGCCGCCGCCCGGACGAGCGTCGGCCCGCCGATGTCGATCTGCTCGATGACGTCGTCGAACGGCCGCACCGGCGGCGACCGTCTCCCGGAACGGATACAGGTTCACGACGACCAGGTCGAACGGCTCGAAGCCCAGCCGATCCAGCTCCTCGACGTGTTCCGGATTCCGGCGGTCGGCCAGGATGCCGGCGTGCACCGCGGGGTGCAGCGTCTTCACCCGGCCGTCGAGCGTCTCCGGGAACCCCGTGACGTCCGAGACGTTCGTGACGTCGATCCCGGCCGAGCGGATGACCTCCGCCGTGGAGCCGGTGGAGACGATCACGACGCCGAGGTCCCCCAGCCCCTCGGCCAGCGTGAGCAGGCCCGACTTGTCGCTCACCGACACGAGGGCGCGCCGGACCTCCGTCGCCCCGCTCCCGCACGAGGCCGCTCACTCGCGGCCTCCGCGGGCTGCGGTGCGCCATCACGACCGTCCGCCCCTCGACCCGCGAGCCGCCCCTCGGCCAGCGCCCGCACGGCGCGCGGGAGCAGCCGGTGCTCGACCTCGTGGATGCGGGCCTCGAGCGACTCCCGGTCGTCGTCGGGCCGGACGGCGACGGCCTCCTGGAACACGATCGGGCCGTGGTCGACCTGCTCGTCGACGAGGTGCACGGTCACGCCGGTCACCCGCGCGCCCCACGCCAGCGCGTCGGCCACCGCGTGCGCCCCCGGAAACGCCGGCAGGAGCGAGGGGTGGACGTTCACCATGCGGCCCTCGAACGCCCGCACGGCCTCCGGCGGACAGGATCCGCATGAACCCCGCCATCGCGACCACGATGCGATCCGCCGTGCTCGCGGAGCAGCGTCCACCAGGGCCCGGCCGTACGCGTCGCGGCCGGCGTGCTCCGGCCGGGTCGAGGAACACGGCCGGCACGCCCCGCGCGCGGGCCCGTTCGAGCGCGTACGCGTCCGCGCGGTCGCTCGCCACGAGCGCGATGCGGGGTCCGGTGAAGTCGTCGTCGAGCAGCGCCTGGAGGTTCGTTCCGTTGCCGGAGGCGAGGACGGCGATGCGGACATCGCCGGCCGCGTCGGGGGGGTTCGCGGGGTCCACGATCGCCGAACCTAGGTTCGGGACGTTCGAACTGTCAACCGCGTTCCCCGGCCGATCCGGGGAGATCGCGGCGGTCGTACAGTGCTCCCATGCCCACACCCGAAACGACCGCGCGCGTCACCGGCAGGTGCTCCGTGCATCCGGGGAGCGTCGCGGTCGCCGTATGCGACGGCTGCGGACGCCGGATGTGCCTGTCGTGCGCCGTGCCCGTCCGCGGAGGAACCGTCGGGAACGAGTGCCTCACGCGGGTCCTCGGCCCGGACGCGCCGGCGGGGCCCGCGGTCGACACGGCGGGCGCCCGGCGACGTCGAGTTCCTGTTGGCGGGGCTCGGGTTCCTGGCGTGCGCCGTGGCCACTGTCATCCCCTGGACGAACTCGCTCACCAGCAGCCACGTACGTGGCTTCCTCGGGACGTGGGAGACCTCGCCGCTGTCGTGGGCCCTAATGGCGGCGGCGGCGGCGGCGCTCGGCCTGGCCGGGTGGCTGGTGGTGCGGTTCCGGCCCTCGCCTGCGCGGGGTGCCGGCCCTCGTGCTCCTCGCGATGGTGGCCGGCGCCGTGTTCGTGGGCGCCGTGCTGTTCCTCGTCGACCCGCCGTTCGCCACGCACCCATTCCTGGGACCGTGGCTCACGGTGGGAGCGGCCGCGCTGACCGCGGTCGCGTGCGTGGCCACAGCGGTCCGCTGGTCCTCCGCCCACCCGCCGCCTTCGGGGCGTCGATAGTTGACGCAGGGTGTTGTGCAGCATGTAATACCCCTGGCCGGGCCCAGGCAGGCTGGACGGCCATGCCGAGCGCCCACGGCCTGGGCGGAAAGGAGCCGTTTCATGGCGCAACAGCCCTCCACGGGCTTCGACCTCAGCAAGTTTTCGACCGCCACGAAGATCATCGTCGGGGCGGGGATCGTGCTCTTCATCAACTGCCTGATCCCCTGGTGGCAGCGGGTCAGCTTCTGCGGCGACGTCAACATCCCCGGCGTCCCGTGCTCGGCCGGCGCCAGCGCGCTCGGCGGCGACGCCGGATGGGCGGGACTGCTCATGTTCATCCTGCTCATCGCCCTGCTGGCGTGGGAGATCATGATGGCGCTCGGGACCTTGCGGAACGCGAACCTCCCGCTCCCCGCGGGCCAGATCACGCTGATCCTGGCCGGCGGCACGGTGTTCTTCGGACTGCTGAAGTTCTTCCTGGCGCTCAGCCACGTGTTCATCGGCGCGTTCGTCGGCCTGATCTGCCTGCTGGCGATCGCGTACGGCGCGTACATGCAGCTACCAGGAGCCCGCCGCGGCCGGTCCGCCCCCTGGGGCGGGTCCGCCTCCGCCGCCGGCTTCCGGTGGCGGGTTCAGCGCCTAGCGCTGAACCCTGGACGAGTTGCACGCGAAGGGCCCGGCCCGAGGCCGGGCCCTTCTCCGTCCCCCCGACCCGGTAGGCTCGCGGTGCCGGAACGAGGAGACTCCACATGCGACGGTGCCCGTACTGCGCCGAGGACATCGACGACGACGCTGTGCGCTGCCCCCACTGCGGGAGCGCGCTGACCTCGGCCGGGACGACTGTTGCAGCCCCCTCGCCCGCCTCCGCCGCTCCATCGGCGTCTGCGTCCCCGTCTGTCTCCGCGCCCGGCCCGGCCGGCGGCGGGGTTCAGTTCAGTCACACCGGCCAGCGGTACCTGCTTGGGTACGACGCGAGCGACTTCGGCATCTGGGACCGGAGCGCTCCCGGCTCCCCCGTGGAACGCTTCCCCCGCTCGGACGACGGCTGGAGCCAGGCGTGGCGCCGGTACTCCTCGCTCGAGCCGCACAGCCAGCCCGTCCAGGCCGCCGCGGGCCCGGCCGGGTACGCGGCGGCGCCCGTGGGATACGCCACGGATCCGCCTTCGGCGGCTCCGTGGCAGCAGCAGCACTCCCCGCCCGATGTACTACGTCCCCCAGCAGCGCCGCCAGAACGGCCTCGCGGTCGCGGCGCTCGTGCTGGGAATCGTCGGTCTCGTGCTGTTCGTGCTCATCGTGCCGCCGATCCTCGCGCTCGTGTTCGGCCTCGTCTCGCTGAACCAGATCAAGGACTCGCGGGGGGCGCAGGAGGGACAGGGGCTTGCCGTGGCCGGGATCGTGCTCGGGAGCGTCGGCATCCTGTTCTTCGTGATCTACCTGATCGCGGCGATCAACCACGCACCGGGGTTCTGACCGTGCGGGTGGGGGGGGTGCCGTGAAGCGCTGCCCGTACTGCGCGGAGGAGATCCGCGACGAGGCCATCAAGTGCAAGTGGTGCGGCAGCATGCTCGACGGGTTCGATCCCGCCGCTGCCGGCCCGGCAATTCCGGGGCCGCCCGCCGAGGAGGCCCTGCAGTACACGCACTCGGGCCAGCGCTACCTCCTCGGATACGGCCCGACCACGCTCGGCATCTGGGACCGGCAGGGGCCGGATGACGCCATCGAGCGGTTCCCCGGACCCAGTCCGGCTGGCACACCGCATGGGCCCGGTTCTCCGTGCTGGAGCCGCACCCCGTGGAGGTCGGGCTCGCCCCGCCGGGCTTGGCCCGGGACATGCCGTCCCGGCCGGGGCAGCCCGCTCCGGACGGCGCCGGGCCGTCCGGAGCCGCTCCCCGCGGGTTGTCGCCGAGGCCCTGGCCGCACCGTCCCCGCCCGACCAGGGTGAATCCGCTGTGGTGGCTCGCGCCGATCCTGGCGGGCTGGATCGGGGGGATCATCGCCTGGCTCGTGAACCGCGACGTCGACCGGCGCATCGCCCGCTACATGCTCATCACGGGCGTCGGGCTCAGCCTGGCGCTGCTCGTGGCCGTGCAGCTCCTCGGCTACGACATCGGCCTCGGCAACACGTAGCCGGACCGGCCCGCCCGGTCAGCCGGGTGGGGAGGACGCCGGCGGCTCGGTCACCGGCGGTGAGGACGCCGGCGGCCCGGTCACGGGAGGCGTGGACGCGGGAGGAGCGGTCGCGGGCGACGCCTGTTCGTTTGCGGTCATGGCGGCGCCGGCCGGCGCGGCGGGCGGCGCCTTCCGGACCGCCGGACGCCACCCCAGGAACGCGGACACCCCGCCGACCACCACACCCCATCCCAGCCCGAGCAGACCGCCCGCCACCGGATCCGGCAGCACCGTGAGCGACGCGGGCGCCCGGCCCCCGTAGAACCGGACCGACAGGCCGGCCGCGAAGCACCCCGCGACCACGAGCGCCGCGAACCCGACGCCGGCCAGCGCCCCCGCGGCGGCGGCCTGCGCACGGCGCCCGGCGGGCTTCGCGGCGCGAAGCCCGCCGAGCACCCCGGCGAGGAGCGGCACCAGCAGGAAGAGCTTCATCTCGCCCGGCGCGTCGCCGAAGCGCACGTCCTGGAACGGCGACGCGAGCACGCCGCGCCGCCCCCGGAAGAACGGTGCCGTGAGGTTCACCGAGCCGCGCTCCGGGAAGGTCGAGTAGCACAGGAACGTCGTCGGCTCCGCCGTGCCCTGCACGATGTCGCAGCCGCCCATGGCGGGCACCAGGACCAGCATCGACTGGTTCGGCAGCGCCAGCACGTGGTGCGCCATCCGGTCGATTCCCCCCGCGCCGCTCCCCGCCGTCGCGTCGATGTACCGGCGCGTGGCATCCGGGTGGAGCCCGGCCAGCACGAGCAGCCCGACGAACGCGAGCCCGAGGCCGGCCACGAACATCCGCCACGCCCCCGCGAAGGCCCCGCTCGCGATCACCGTGCGCGCCGGCCACGGCTTGGCGCCGGCCGAACGCGGGGCCGTGGCCCGGGCACGGGAGAGCCCCGACCACACGCCGCCGAGCAGCCCGACGACGAGGCCCACCGCGAGCGGCAGGAACAACGCCCACGGCCGGGACACGCCGACCGCGACCTCACCACCCTCGATCACCGGAATTTGGAAGTGGATCCGGACGAGCAGGGAGAGCAGGAAGGCGAACAGTCCGAATGGCACTCCGACCGCTGCCCCCCACAGCCCGCGCCGCAGCAAGCCTCCCGCTGCACGGTCGCCCACCGTCTCCCCGCCCCGGAACAGCAGCACCACGCCGACCGCCGTGATCGTGAGCAGCGCCACCGAGAAGTCCAGGTACGTACCCCGGACGCCGGAAGCGGTGGCCCGGAGCTGGATCGGGACGTGGAGCGACCCGAACACGTACAGGCCGCCGATGCGGGCCGCCGTGACCGCCGTCCGCGGCACGTGGCCGACGAGGAACTGCGCGAACGCGAGGGCCTCGCCGACCGCCAGGATCGCGAGGAACGCGATCTCCGAGCGTCCGAGCGCGAGGTTCGCGAGCGCGAGCGGCCGCTGTTCCTTCGGCCGCTTCGCCGGCGCGGCCACCATGGCCGGCTCGACCGGGGCCGCGGCAGGAGCGCCGGCGAGCTTCGGAGCGGGGCCGGTGGACGGCGCGGCCGGGGGCCGGGGACCCGGCTCGGCCCGGGGCGGTGACTCGGATTCGGGCGGGAGCGCGACGTCGACGTCCGGCTCGGAACCGGTGCGGTCCGCTCCCCCCTCCCCCTGGTCGGGGGGGCTCACGCCAGGGCCGCCTCGACCAGCTCGGCGACCTCGGTGGGCGTTCGGCCGACCTTGACGCCGACGGCCTCGAAGGCCTCGGCCTTGGCCTGGGCGGTTCCGGAGGAGCCGGTGATGATGGCCCCCGCGTGCCCCATCCGCTTGCCCGGCGGGGCGGTGAACCCGGCCACGTACGCCACGACCGGCTTGGTCATGTGTTCCCCGATGAAGGCGGCCGCCTTCTCCTCGTCGTCGCCGCCGATCTCGCCGATGGCGATGGCGAGGTCGGTCTCCGGGTCCGCCTCGAACCGTTCGAGCGCCTCGATGAACCCGATGCCGTGCACGGGGTCGCCCCCCATGCCGATGCAGGTCGACTGCCCGATCCCGCGGAGCGTGAGCTCGTTGACGATCTGGTAGGTCAGCGTGCCGGAACGCGACACCAGCGCCACCCGGCCGGGCATCGCGATCTCGTGCGGGATGATCCCCACGTTCGAGCGGCCCGGCGAGATGAGGCCGGGGCAGTTCGGCCCGATCAACACGGTGGAACGGCCGCCCAGGTACGACGCCACCCGGCCCATGTCGGCCACCGGGATGCCCTCGGTGATCGCCACGACCAGCGCGACGCCCGCGTCCGCCGCCTCGAGGACGGCGTCCGCCGCGAACCGGGCCGGGACGTAGATCACCGACGTGTTCGCCTCGGTCGCCGCAACGGCCTCGAGCACCGTGTCGAACACCGGGACGCCCTCGACGTCGGTCCCGCCCTTGCCGGGCGTGACGCCCGCAACGACGTTCGTCCCCGCGGAGCGGTTCCGAAGGGAATGGAACCGGCCCTGCTCCCCGGTAAGGCCCTGGACGACCAGCCGCGTGGATTCGTCGATGAGGACGGCCATGCCCTACGCGGCCTCCTTCGCCAGGTCGGCGGCCCGCCGCGCGGCCTCGTTCATGGTCGAGGCCGGGACGATGCGGGGGTGGCCGGCGTCGGCCAGCAGTCGCCGACCCTCCTCGGCGTTCGTGCCGTCGAGGCGCACGACGATCGGCACGTGGGCCTCCACGCGCTGCAGCGCCTCGAGGATGCCCTGCGCGACGAGGTCGCACCGCGTGATCCCGCCGAAGATGTTGACGAACACGCTTCGGACCTCCGGGTCCGACAGCACCACCTCGAGCGCCGTGGCCATGACGTCGGCGCTCGCGCCGCCCCCGACGTCGAGGAAGTTCGCCGCGCGGCCGCCCGCCTGCGACACCACGTCGAGCGTCGACATGACGAGCCCGGCGCCGTTCCCGACGATCCCGACCTCCCCCTCGAGCTTGACGTACTGCAGGCCGAGGTCCTTCGCCTTCTTCTCAGTCGGGTCCACCGGGAACGAGTCCCGCAGCGCCTCGACCTCGGGCTGGCGGAACAGCGCGTTGTCGTCGACCGTGACCTTGGCGTCGAGCGCGGCCACCGTGCCGTCGCCGAGCAGCACGAGCGGGTTCACCTCGACGAGCGTCGCGTCGGAGGCCACCAGGACCTCCCACAGCTTGGCGAGCACCCCCGCCGCGCCCTTGCGCGCCTCCGGCGGAAGCGGGCCGGTGAGGTACGTGAGCTCGTACGCCTTGAGCCCGAGCAGCGGGTCGACGTGGACGCGCCGCAGCGCCCCGGGCTTGGTGCGGGCGACCTCCTCGATGTCCATGCCGCCCTCGGACGAGACCATCGCCAGGAACTTCTTCGCGCCGCGGTCGAGCGTGATCGCCGCGTAGAACTCGGCCGCGATGTCGACGAGCTGCTCGACGAGCACCCGGGTCACCGGCATGTCCTTGAACCCGCCCTCGAGCATCCGGCGGGCGGCCTCCTCGGCCTCCTCCGGCGACTTCACGAGGGCGATGCCGCCGCCCTTGCCTCGGCCGCCGACCTGGACCTGGACCTTGACGACGGCCTTCCCGCCGAACCGCTCCGCGGCCGCGCGGGCCTCCTCCGGCGTCGACGCGACCACGCCCTCGGGCGTCGTGATGCCGTGCGCCCGGAAGATGTCCTTGCCCTGGTGTTCGTACAGATCCATCTACGCGGAGGCCTTCTGCGCGAGCCGTTCCCGCAGCCAGGCGATGATCTCCGCCGTCGGCGCACCGGGAGTGAAGATCTTCTCGATCCCGGCCTGTTGCAGCGGCTCGATGTCGCCCTTGGGGATGATCCCGCCGCCGAACACGAACACGTCGTCGGCGCCCTGCTCGCGGAGGCCGGTGACGACCCTGGGGAACAGCGTCATGTGCGCGCCCGAGTGGCAGGACAGCCCGACGGCGTCGGCGTCCTCCTGGATGGCCGCGGCCACGATCTGCTCGGGCGTCTGGTGGAGGCCGGTGTAGATGACCTCGAAACCGGCGTCGCGCAGGGCCCGCGCGACGACCTTGGCCCCCCGGTCGTGCCCGTCCAGGCCCGGCTTGGCCACAATGATTCGGAACTTCTCCGCCATGGGTGCCCGAATGATACCCAGGAACCCCACGGCGACTCTTCGGCGGGCCGGGCGTCGCTCAGTGCTCGCAGTGCGTGATCGGACCCGATCCCGGTCCCTGCTTGCAGACGTCCGAGTCCGCCCCGCCGTCCAGCGTGTCGTCCCCCGGACCGCCCGCGAGGACGTCGTGACCGGCCAGGCCCCGCAGGTGGTCGTCGCCGAGGCCGCCCGTGAGCCGGTCCGGCCCGTCCGAGCCGGTGAGGTGGTCGTCGAATCGCGACCCACGCAAGCGTTCGACGCCCGCGATGACGTCGGCACCGGCGCCACTCGCCGTCCCGGCGGCGAGGCTGGCGGAGACCGGCGCGATCGAATCCGCGAAGGAAACGGCGTCGAGCCCCGGCCCCCCGGCCACGGTGTCGTTCCCCGCCCCCGGCCACAGCACGTCGTTGGCGCCGCCCCCGGTCAGCACGTCGTTGCCGCCCTCGCCCATGAGGGTGTTCGCCCGGTCGTCGCCCGTCAGGTGGTCCCCGGCCCGGCCGCCGATGATCTCCTCGACGCTCGGGTTGACGTTGTCGTGCTCACCGGAGGGTCCGTCGTTCGGATTGCCGTCGAGCGTCACGGTCACGGGGGTCGCCACGTTGCCGTAGTTGACGGTGTCGAAGTCGGGCCCGCCGCTCAGGGTGTCCGCACCGAGCCCGCCGAACAGGAAGTCGTTGCCGCCGCCGCCCAGCAGGACGTCGTTCCCACCCTGGCCGTCGAGGGACTGGCTCCCCGGGCCGCCGGTCAGCGTGTCGGCCCCCTCCGAACCGCGCACGGACTCGATGTCGGCGGCCACGTTGTCCCCCTCGCAGCTCGGGCCGGGGCAGCTCTGGCCGTCGTTCGGCTCGCCGTCGAGCGACACCGTCTCCCCCGTGCTCGACCCCGAGAAGTCGATGAAGTCGTACCCGCCTCCGCCGCGGTAGCTGTCGCCCTTGTCCCCGACCGTGACATCGATATCGTCCGGACCGCCGCCTCCCACCACGCTGTCCGCCCCGGACCCGTCCAGGAAACCCATGCCGGCGTCGGTCGCGTGTGACGGCCGTACAGCATCGGCGATCCCCGAGCCGTCGAGCACATCGGCGCCGCCCTGGCCCGCCAGGTTCACCTGACCGGCGCCACCGGCGATGGCGACGTCCTCGTCGGGGGTCGCCCCGTCGGCGATCCCGTCCAGGTTGATCCCGGTGACGGGTCCGGCCTTTCCGGTCCGATCTCCCACCGAGATGGAGTCGGGGCCGCTCGACCCGACGACCAGGACTCTCCCGTCGCCGGCGAGGTTGGAGACGGTGAACTCGATCTCGGGGGAGCCGTCCGCCTCCGTCGTGACCCCCGGGGCAAACGGACCGCCCCCCAGGTCGAGCTCGAACTGCGCGTTCGCAACCGACTGCATGTCGATGGCGACGGTGTCGACCGACAGCACGCTCCCGCAGTTCTGGTCGTCGGCCCTGATGGTCGGGTAGTCCACGAACAGCGCGAGTGACGCGTCGTCCGAGGAGATGCTCTCGACGTGCGTCGACGCGTCCAGGCTGCACGTGGTCGTCGCGGACGCGGGCACGGCACCGACCGCCCACTGGAGCACGAGCATCGACCAGGCGATCGCGACCGGGGCGATCCGGGACCTCGAGCCGATAGCCGGCCACCCAGGCATCGGCGGATTGTCGCAGGAGCCCGTTGATTTGGCGTCAGTGCTCACAGTGCGTCACGGACCCGGACCCCGGCCCCTGCGTGCAGGTGTCCGAACCGGGCCCGCCGTCGAGGTCGTCGTCCCCGTCGCCGCCGACCAGTGCGTCGTTCCCCGACAGCCCCTGGAGGTGGTCGTCCCCGGCCCCCCCGGTCAGACGGTTCGGCCCCTGGGAGCCGACCAGGTGGTCGTCGAACGGCGACCCGAGCAGCCGCTCGATGCCGGCCAGCGAGTCGTCCCCGTCGCCTGCGGACGAGCCGGCCAGGAGGTCGGCCGTGATGGCCGCGGTCGCGTCGGCGAACGACGCGGCGTCGACCCCCGGGCCGCCCGTCAGGGTGTCGGTGCCGACGCCGGGCTCGAGGACGTCGTTCCCGCCTCCACCGATCAGCGTGTCGTCGCCCGCCCCGCCACCGAGCAGGTTGGCGGCGGCGTCCCCGGTGATCCGGTCGTTCCCGAGCCCCCCGAGCACGTTCTCGACGTCCGTGTGGATGTTGTCCACGCCCTCCGAGGGATCGCCCGCAACCCGGTCGTTGGCCACGCCGTCGATCGACAGCACGAGGTTGCCGATGTGGAACTCGTCGACGGTGTCGACCCCGGCCCCGCCGATGAAGACGTCGGATCCGTCCATGCTGCCGGTGCCCGACCCGAGCGTGTCTTTCCCGGCCATGCCGTTCAGCACGTCGTCCCCCAGGTAGCCGAGCAGCGTGTTCGCCTTCGCGTTCCCCATGAGGTGGTCGTCGCCCTGGCCGCCGAACACGATCTCGACGTCCGTTCCCACGTCGTCGCCCTCTCCGGGCGCGCCGTCGTTCGCGACGCCGTCCAGCGTCACGCTGATCCCATCCGTCTCGCCGAAGAACGATGCCTCGTCGACCCCCTTCCCGCCGTGGAAGGTCGTCGCGCCGGAACCGTTGACCATGAAGTCGTCGCCGGGACCGCCGGACAGCGTGTCGGTCCCAGCGACGGCCTCGAGGGTCTGCGGCCCCGGGCCACCGACGAGCCTGTCGTCGAACGGGGAGCCGCGCACCGCCTCGATGTCCGGCTCCACGTTGTCGTCGTCGCACGCCGCCGGGCACCCGGAGCCGTCGTTCGGCAGGCCGTCGAGCGTGACCGTCACCCCGACCGGCGAGCCCTCGTAGTCGATGAAGTCGCGCCCACCGCCTCCGGAGAAGACGTCGCCGGGGTCGGGCCCGTCCTGCGGCCCGATGGTGTCGTCCCCTGCTCCGCCGGTCACCGTGTCCGCGCCGGGCCCGTCGTTCAGGACCATGCTCGTGAACGTCGCGTGCGACAACGGCGTCCCGGTGCCGCCGCCCGTCAGCACGTCGTCCCCGCCCTCGCCCGCGACCCCGAGCAGCGCCGCCGTCCCGTGAAGCACGACGTCCTCGTCCTGGTGCGAGCCGTCGGCGCTGTGGTCGAGGTTGATCCCGGTGACCTTCGTCTGCTGCGGGAAGACCAGCCGGTCGCCAAACGCGATCGACTCGGGGCCGTTCGAACCCGTCAGGACGAACTCCATCCCTGGCCCGAAGTTCGTGAACGAGAAGAAGATCTCGGGGGCCGGGTCCTGGGGGTCGGGCGTGGCGCCGGGTGCGAACGGTCCCCCGTCCAGGTCCAGGTCGACGAAGGGATGCATCCCCTGGAGGTCGACGTTCACGGTGTCCACCGTCGTCACGGTCCCGCAGGCCGTGCCGTTGACGTTGATGTGGTCCGAGCCGTCCCGAAAGAAGGTGACGTTGTTGTCCGTGGACGTGACGCTCTCGACCTTGTCGGCGAGCGAGCACGAAACGGCGGCGAGCGCCGGTCGAACGGGCAGCGCCAGCTGCAGGACGGTCGCCAGGCATGCCAGCAGGACTGCTGGGGGGCGCCCCCTCCCCCGCCACCTCGACCTGGGGCGCGGCATCGGGCGATTGAACAGCCCGTCCGCAAAAACCGCAACAACTCGGTACAGTCGGCCGGCCTGCCCCGCCTTCCTATACTGGCCCCGTGGCCAGGCGAATCAGGTTCCGCCCACCGGGCCTCAAGCCCACGACCAAGATCGGCACGCTCGGGCCCTACCGAGGCCGGCTCGGCGTGGCGTGGGTGATCGCCCCGATGGTCGTCGGGTTCCTGCTGCTGATCGCCGTCGGGGTGTTCTTCCTGGCCGGCCGGTGAGCGACGCGCGAGAAGTCGGCTGATGCGGACCCGGACCCTGGTGCTCGCGGTCCTCGCGGTCGCCGTCGTCGGGACGGCCGCGTCGCCGGCGCGGGCCGGCGTCGCAACGACCGGGAGCAACGGGATCGGCGACCCGTACTACCCGCTGTACGGCAATGGCGGGTACGACGTCCGCCACTACGACCTCGATGTCACGTACGACCCGGACACGGACCACCTCACCGGCATCGCCCGCCTCACGCTGGTCCCGAGGGCCGACCTGTCGCGGTTCAACCTCGATTTCGTCGGGCTCCGCGTCCACGCCATGACGGTGGCGGCGGCGCCCGCGACCTGGACCCGCACGCTCCACCACGAGCTGGTCGTCACCCCCGGCCACACGCTCCGGACCGGCCACGCCGTGCAGATGGTGGTCCGGTACGGCGGCATCCCCGAGACGTTCCGCATCCCGGGAACCCCGATCGAGACCGGCGTCGTTCCGACCGACGACGGCGCCGAGATCTGGGGCGAGCCGGACGTCGCGGCCGCGTGGTTCCCGGTGAACGATCACCCCCGGGACAAGGCGACGTACGAGATCGCCCTCACGGTTCCGCAAGGCGTTGAAGCCATCTCGAACGGAACTCTGCGCGGCCGTTCCACGCACGACGGATGGACGACATGGCATTGGGTGGAACGTCACCCCATGGCGAGCTACCTGGCGCTCGCCGCGATCGGACAGTTCGAGCTCCGGTTCCGGCGCACCGCCACCGGAAAGCCGGTCATCGACGCTGTCGACCCCGACCTCGGACGGCGGGCCGACCGCGCCGTCGGGGCGGAGATCCGCATTCTCCGGTTCCTCGCGCAGCAATTCGGCCCGTATCCCTTCGACGCGCTCGGCGCGGTCGTGGACGACACGACCAACTTCGTGGCACTCGAGAATCAGACCCGGCCGTTGTACGCCAGCAACTTCTTCCAGCGCGGCGGCGGGTCGTTCGTCGTGGCGCACGAGCTGGCCCACCAGTGGTTCGGCGACAGCGTCTCGGTGGACACCTGGCAGGAGACCTGGCTGAACGAGGGCTTCGCCACGTACGCCGAGTGGCTGTGGGCCCAGGCGACCGGCAAGGGAACCCCGGCAGGGATCGCCGCTTCCTGGTGTGGCATCTCCGCCGGAGAGGACTTCTGGGACCTCGAGATCGGCGACCCGGGCGTGAATCACCTGTTCGACGAGCCCGTCTACATCCGGGGGGCGCTCACGTTGCAGGCCATCCGGCGTCGGGTCGGCACGATGGACTTCTTCCGGATCCTCCGGCAGTGGGCGGCACAGCGGGCGAACGCGACGGGCACCACGGAACAGTTTCGCGCACTCGCCGAAGGTATCTCGGGCGAGTCACTCGGACCGCTGTTCGACGAGTGGCTGTTCACCCCGTCGAAACCCTCGCCGTGCGCGCCCGACACCGGCGGAGATGTCCGAGACGCCCCACCGGTCCCGACGGCCAGGGGGATGCTCCGGCTCGGCGCGATCGAGGATCGGGAGACTCGCTAGACGGAGGCGAGCTCGGGACGACGGTCGACCCACGGCCGGGCCCGTTCGAGCTGGGCACACAGTTGGAACAGGGTCGACTCGCCCGCGGGCCCCCCCACGAGCTGCACGCCGACCGGCAGTCCATCCTCGTCGAGCGACCACGGCACGTTCGCGGCGGGCTGGCCCGAGACGTTCCAGATCGACGTGAACGGCGTGAAGGACCCCGCCTTGATCAGCTCCATGAGGGGCTGGTCGTCGTTGCGGAACTCCCCGATTCGGGGCGGCGGGATGGCGACCGTCGGCGTCAGCAGGACGTCGGCGCGCTCGGCGAAGAACGCGCCGACCGGCCGGAGCGCCCGCTCCACGTCGAGCCATGTCCGCTGGTAGTCGGGCGCCGTCGTCGCGTCGCCCATCTGGATCAGCTCGCGGTTGAGCGGCTCGAGCAGGTCGACGTCCGGCCGGGGCGTCCGGGATGCCATCTGCACCGCCCACAGCACCGGGAACCGGTACAGCAGCGACTCGTCGGCCGGCGGCGCCTCCTCGAACACCTCGTGCCCGAGCTCCTCGAGCATCGCGGCCGCATCCTCCACCGCGGCCGCGTTCGCCGGCGCGACGTCGACGGGCGCGATGGCCCGGGTGGTGAACGCGATCCGCAGCCGTCCCGGGTCCGCCGACGCGGCATCGTCGAGGAACGGCCGGTCGGGCGGCGGGGCCCAGAACGCGTCGCCCGGGGCCGGGCCGGCCATCACGTCGAGCAGCGCCGCGGCGTCGGCGACGGTCCGGGCGATGGGCCCCCGCTGGGACAGCAGGCTCGCCGGGCCCGGCGCGGCGCTCACGCGCCCCCGTGCGGGCTTGATCCCGAACAGGCCGCACACCGACGAGGGGATCCGGATCGACCCGCCGCCGTCGCTCGCCTGCGCGACGGGGCAGAGGCCGGATGCGACCGCAGCCGCCGCGCCGCCGGACGATCCGCCCGGGGTCCGCTCCGGGTCCCACGGGTTCCTCGCCGGATGGAACGCCCGCGGCTCGGTCCATGAGACGCTTCCGAACTCCGGCGTGTTGGTCTTGCCGATCACGACGAACCCGGCCGCCCGGATGCGTCGTACGGACTCCTCATCCACCGTGGGCACGTGGTCGGCGAACGCGCCCGAGCCGTACGTCGTCCGCACGCCCTCCGTGTCGTACAGGTCCTTGATCGAGATCGGGACGCCGGCGAACGGCCGTGGGTCGCCCGGCCGCACCGCCCCGGCTTCGTCGAGGGCCCGGTCGAGGCAGAGCGTCAGATAGGACCCGAGCCGCCCGTCGAGCGCCTCGATCCGCCGGGCGTACAGCTCCACGAGCTCTGTGGGGGAGACCTCGCCGTCCCGCACCATGCGTGCCTGCACCAGTGCGGGCGTGAGGGCGAGATCGAGGTCGGTGGGCATGTCCGCGAACGACGGCTACGTCAGCGGGATGTCGACCGAGAAGTCGCGGTCGACCGTCCGCGTGTACCGCAGCGTCTTCCCCTTCACCACGAACGGCTTCGGCACCTCGCCGAACCCCATCCCCTCGGGCGCGGTCACCACCATCTCGAGCTGGTCCGGGATGACCTTCGGCTGCATCTGCATCGTGAGGCGGAGCACCTTCTGCCCGTCGACCTCGATCACGCCGTGCGGGATGGTGTACACGAACACCAGGTCGGTGGGGATCTCGGGCGGCGAGGACAGGATCGTCGAGGCCACGAGCTTCCCGGCCTCGTGGTGGAGCATCACGTTCTCGACCCGGAAGTGGGACGTGCCGGTGTCCCGGGCCACGAGGTCGAGCTTCGCGTCCTCGGGCAGATACACGTTGAACAGGGTCGAGCGGTCCTCGCCGTTCTTGTTGACGATGGGGAGCAGGCGGTCGATCGGGGGGACGTTCACGCGCTGCTGCAGCACCGTCCGGACCTGCAGGTCGCCGTTCGCCTGGATCGCGACCCGGTGCTGCACGGTGGTCTTCGAGAAGAACGACAGCGCGTCGGTGCTCTGCGCGTCCTCGGCGACCAGCAGGTAGTCGCCGTCGGCCGGCTTGAGATCGCCGGTCCATCCGAGGCGCTGGGCGAGCTCCTGCTGCCCGGGGTCCGCGAACCACACGAGGAGGTTCTTGGTGGACAGCGCGTTCCCCAGCTGGATCGCCGACGCCAGCAGCTGCGCGCCGTCCTGCGGGTTGCCGATCCGGGACCAGGCCTCCTTCACGAGCTGCGCCGAGAGGTCCTTCCGCGAAGGCCCCTGCGGGTACTCGAGGTGCGAGTCGATGTACGCGATGCGGGTCACGTTCGAGGAGTTCACCTCGCCGTTCCACAGCGGGACCTCGAGCGGGCCGACCGCCTTCAGCATGTCGCCCACCGCCGCCGCGTCGACCTGGATCAGGCCGTCGAGGTGCTCGCCCGTGAGCTTCTCGTAGATGCGAGCCATGACGACGGCCGACGATGGGAAGTGCGGCGAGTAGTTCGCGTTCCCCAGCCGGACCTGGTCCTTCAGCGGGTCAGGCCCGGTGAGGTACCAGTTGTCCGGCGGAACCTCGACCGGGACGTTCACCTGGTCGTCGAGGTTCCGGAACACCTGCTCCGACTGCGAGATCTCGAGGTGGCCGTCGTCGGCGGTGAGGATGGCGTAGGCGAGCGTCGACCCGCCGGCGCCGCGGATGTACGACAGGTCGCCGAACGCGATGAAGTACCGCCGCGGCCCGTCCGCGCCGAACAGCTCCGGCAGCAGCTGCATCCCGAGGAGCGCCGACTCCCCCACCTGCCGGGCCTGCGCGACCTGTTCGAGCAGGTCCTCCTTGAGCTGGGTGGCCTGCTGGATGAACGGCGCCGTCGGGACAGCCAGGACGGCCTGCTCCGCCGCCCGCAGCTGGTCGACGACGGCCTCGACCTTCGGCCGGTACCCGGCGATGGCCTCCAGGTCGAACCGGCCGTTGGAAAACACCGGGCTCTGCGCCCCGGCCGGCGCGGTCGACGGGTTGTCGCGGGCCTCCTTGCAGGCCCGCTTGAGCTCCTTGGTGGGCTCGTCGGCGCACTTCGTCCGGTCGCCGCCGCCGCCCTCGGCGCCGCCGGAAGCCGAGAACGACCCGCCCGACATCTCGTCGATGAGGTCGCGCGCCGCAACGGCCGCCTTCGCCTCGTCCTCGCTCGCGACGGCCAGCTGACGCACCGCCACCACCGGCCGGCCCAGGAACGGCACGGCGCCCACGAGCCCGAAGGTCGGCCTCGCACCGTCGATCTCGCTCTTGATCCGTTCCGTATCGGCGAGAGCCTTGGCGAAGGGGTCGCCGTTCGGCATCTGGCCGTTCGCGAGCGCGGTGCGCGCCGAGGAGAGCCCGTCGGCCACCGCCCGGAGGTCGTCGACCGCGCCGTAGGCCTGGCGGTAGGCGTCGAAGGTCGCCAGCGAGAGCAGCAGCACGAAGGCGCCGGCTCCGATCAGCACCCATGTGCGCAGGCGGGAGCCCTTCCGCTTCTGGCGGCGGAGGGACCTGCTGGGCTGCACGGGCGCGCCGGAACCGTCGCTCTGCGTGGATTCCGTGGTCTCGACCCGGGGACGGTCGCCCGTCTCGGTGGACATCGAGGTCGAGTCTATCGAACCCCCCTTCGCTCGGGGCCGGCTGTTTGTTCCCGGGGAGACGGCGCACGTTCACAGGAATCGCACAGGGAACTGCAAACCGCGATTCATGTGCGCGGTGGAACCTGTTCGTCATGGACACGACGCCGAACACCGAAACCCCTCCGAACCCCGGGTTCACCTGGGACGGTCCACCGGCCACCCCCTCCGGCGTGCCTCCCATGCCGGCGGCGCCGGCCCGACGCCACCCGTCGGGCCGGCACGCCGCCTCCCCCGCCCGGCCGCGCCGGCGGCACGCCGCCAAGCGCTCCCGGGTCGTCGCCGGGGTGCTGAGCGCACTGACCTTCCTCGGGCTCGCGGGCGGGATGGCGGCCCGTTCCGCCGGGACGAGCACGACGGCGACCTCCACCTCGAGCGGCGGCTCCGTGACGTCCGGTTCCCGCACGTCGGACGACTCGGGCACGTCGACGTCGGACGACTCCTCGTCCTCCGGATCCACCGGGTGGTCGGCCGCGCCGGGATCGTCCGGCTCGACCGGCACCCAGCCGAGCAGCGTGAGCCATGCGAGCTGAGACGCGCTTCCCGGCCATGGGCTCCGACGTCCACGTCGTCGTGGTGGGCGGGACGGTCGGCTCCCTGGAGCTCGCCCGGGACCTGGTCGCCGAGCTCGAGTCGCGGTGGAGCAGGTTCCTCGACGACAGCGAGGTGACGGCGATGAACCGGGAGGCCGGCCGGCCGGTGCGGGTCTCCGGCGCCACGCTCGCGCTCGTCGAGCGGGCGCTCGAGGGCGCGCGCGTCACCGCTGGCCGGTACGACCCGACGGTGCTCCGCGCGCTGGAGCGGGCCGGCTACGACCGGACGTTCGGGGACATCGACCGAACCGCGCCGCGCCGACCCTTTCCCCCGGCGGAGCCGCTCGCGGTGGCCGGGTACGACCGGATCCTCGTCGACCGCGCCGCGTCGACCGTCACCGTTCCCCGCGGGGTCGGGTTCGATCCCGGGGGCATCGGCAAGGGCTTCGCCGCCGACCTTGTCGCCGAGGCCCTCCTCCGCGACGGGGCGGCCGGCGCGTGCGTCAACGTCGGTGGCGACCTCCGGATGGAGGGCGAGTCGCCGGGCGGCGGCGCCTGGGTCGCCGGGGTGGAACACCCGACGCGAAGCCGCCTGGCGGCCCTCCTGTGGCTCGACCGGGGCGCCGTCGCGACGAGCGCCCGGACCCGCCGCGCTTGGGGCGACGGCCGGCACCATCTGATCGACCCCTCCACCGGCCTTCCCGCCGAGACGCCGCTCGTCGCCGCCACGGCCGTCGCCGCCGAGGGCTGGCAGGCCGAGGTCCTGTCGAAGGCCGCGTTCCTGGCCGGCCCGGTCGGGGGACCGTCGCTCCTCGAACAGCACGGTGCCCAGGGCCTCGTCGTCGACGAGGCCGGCGACGTCCACGAGTCCGCTGGATTGACGGCGTTCACCCGCCCGCAGCTCGAACGGAGCAACGCGTGAGCTCGCAGGTGTTCTGGTACTCCGCGCGGGCCGCCGGCGTCGTCGCCTGGGCCCTCGCCGCGGGCGCCGTCATCTGGGGCCTGGTCGTCTCGACTCGCGCCGTGACGCCGCGCCCCAAGCCGGCGTGGTGGTTCGACCTCCACCGGTTCCTCGGCGGCGCCGCCGTGATCTTCACGGCGATCCACGTCGTGTCGATCCTGCTCGACTCGTACGTCCACTTCGGGCTCGTGAACGTCCTCGTCCCCCTCACGGGCTCGTGGCACCCGGTCGCCGTGGCGTGGGGCATCGTGGCGATGTACCTCCTGGTGGCCATCGAGATCACGTCGCTGCTGCGCTCGCGGCTTCCCAAGCGCGTCTGGCGTGGCGTGCACTTCGCCACCTTCGGCCTCTACGTCGTCGCGACCGTCCACGCGTTCGCCGCAGGCACCGACGCGTGGAGCCTGGCGTTCGTCGCCGCGGCCACGGCCTCGCTGATCGCGGTCGGCAGCCTCACCCTGCTCCGGGTGTGGCAGGCGAGCCACCGCAGGACCGCACCCACCATCAAGGCAGTCGCGCGGCCACGCAGACCGGCAGACCTTCCCGTGGCGAGCCTCCCCGCGCCGCCGATGCCGCGGGCGGCGGCCGCTACCTCGAGGAGACCTTCTTGAGCGGCGCGAACGCCAGCATGAGGTGCTTCTCGCCGACCTCTTCGAACGCGATCGTCGCCCGGGCGTCCTGACCCGTCCCATTCACCGAGATCACCACGCCCTCGCCCCACTTGTCGTGCATGACGGTCTCGCCGGGGACGACCTCCACCTGCTCGCGGCCGCCGCGGATCTGCGAGACCTGGCCGCCCCGGCCGCCGAAGCCTCCGCCCCGTCCCCGGCCGTCGCGGGTCTCGATCTGCCGGATCAGGTCCGGCGGGATCTCCGAGAGGAACCGCGACGGCGGATTGTACGAGAGCTGTCCGAACAGCGACCGGCTCCATGCGTTCGTCAGGTACAGCCGTTCCTTGGCCCGGGTGATCCCGACGTACGCGAGGCGGCGTTCCTCCTCGAGCTGCGCCGAGTCGGTCATCGACCGATAGTGCGGGAACACGCCGTCCTCCATCCCCACGATGAACACCACCGGGAACTCGAGGCCCTTGGCGATGTGGAGCGTCATCAGCGTCACGGTCGAGGCGCCCTCGTCGTACTGGTCGGCGTCACTGACCAGCGCGACCTGCTCGAGGAAGTCGGACAGCCCCTCCCCGCCCCTGGCCTCGAACTCCGCCGCCACGCCCGACAGCTCCTGGACGTTCTCGATCCGGCCCTGGGCCTCGACGGTCCGTTCCGCCTCGAGCTCAGCGAGGTAGCCCGACTCCTGCGCGACGGCGTCGACGAGCCGTGAGGGCGTCATGCCGTCCTCGAGGAACCCGTTCAGCCGGTCGAGCGTCTGCACGAACGAGGTCACCGCCCCCCGGGCCCGCGCTCCGAGCACGCTGATCTCGTCGACCCGGCGCGCCGCCTCGATGAACGGGATCTCCTCCCACCGGGAGAACTCCTCGATCGCCGCCATCGTCGCGTCGCCGATCCCCCGCTTCGGCGTGTTGATCACGCGCCGCGCGCTCACGAGGTCCTGGGGGTTCACCAGCAGCCGGAGGTACGCGAGGACGTCCTTGATCTCCTTGCGCTCGTAGAACCGCACGCCGCCCACGACGCGGTACGGCATGCCGGCCCGCATGAAGATGTCCTCGAGCACCCGGCTCTGCGCGTTGGTCCGGTAGAACACCGCCACGTCCCGGTACCGGTACCCCTCGGACTCGTGGAGGCGCTCGATCTCCTGGGCGACGAACGCCGACTCGTCGTGCTCGCTGTCGGCCCGGAACCGAACGGCGAGCTCGCCGCCCGGCCCCTCGGTCCACAGGGACTTCGGCTTGCGCTGGACGTTGTGCTCGATGAGGGCGTTGGCGACCGCGAGGATGGTCTGCGTGGAGCGGTAGTTCTGCTCCATGAGGAAGATCTCGGCGTCGGGGTAGTCCCGTTCGAAGTCGAGGAGGTTCTTGATGGTCGCGCCGCGCCAGGAGTACACGCCCTGGTCGGCGTCCCCCACGACGCAGATGTTCCGGTACTTGGCGGCGAGCAGGTTGACCAGGTGGTACTGCGCGCGGTTCGTGTCCTGGTACTCGTCGACGAGGATGTAGCGGAACCGCTCCTGGTAGTGCTCGAGGACCTCCGAGTGATCGCGGAACAGCCGAGCTGTCTCGCTGATGAGGTCGTCGAAGTCGAGCGCTCCGGCCGTGCAGCAGCCGGCGCTCGTAGCCCGCGTAGACCTCGGCCACCTGGCGCTCGTAGAAGTTCCCGGCGCGTTCCATCATCTGCGAGGGCGACAGCAACTCGTCCTTGGCCTTGCCGATGGCCGAACCCATCGCGCGCGGCGGCCACCGCTTGGGGTCGAGGTTGAGGTCCTTCAGGACCAGCGAGAGCACGCGCTCCGTGTCGCCCTCGTCGTAGATCGAGAACGTCGACGGCAGGCCGAGGTGATTGTGCTCGCGGCGGAGGATGCGGGCGCACGACGAATGGAACGTCAGGATCCACATCCCCTTGGCGACCCGGGTTCCCAGCAGTCCCTCGACGCGCGTCGGCCATCTCGCGGGCGGCCTTGTTGGTGAAGGTGATCGCGAGGATCTCGAACGGCGACACGCCCTGTTCGCGGATGCAGGTACGCCACGCGGTGCGTGAGCGCCCGGGTCTTGCCCGAGCCGGCCCCGGCCACGATGAGCACGGGGCCCTCGGTGTGCAGCACGGCCTCGCGCTGGATGGGATTCAGCGGCTCGAGCAGCGGCGACAGCCCGTCGACGGCTCGCGCGAGTCGTCCCGTACGTCCGGCTCGCGCGGCGCGTCGGGACGCGGCGTCGCGTCCGGCTCGCGCGGCCGGAGGTCGAGAACGGGCGCGTCGGGATCGGTGGTCGGGCGGGGGGGTGCGGGTGTCACGGACAGATTCTAGGCGCCGCCTCCGTCACGTCCCCCGGAGGAGGCCGGGAAGCGCCGCCGTGAGAAGACTCCCACGGGCGTGTGAGCCCGCTGGGCCGGGGATACCCAGAACGCCCCTGTCCGCAGCGCCCGCACGCGAGGAGGTTCGCCCGTGGCCCCCGCCGGATTCAACGTCCTGTTCCTCCTGCTCGCCATCGGTCTCGCCGTGGCGGTCGGGGCGGTCCTCGCCGTCTTCGACATCCGCAGGTCCAGCCGCCCACCCCGCCCCTGGTCTCCCAGCCCGACCGAGTCGGCCAGTCGGAGCGCCGCGTCGCCTGAACACCCGACCCACCGCCGCCACCCGGCGCCCGGCCCACGGGCGCCGGGTGGCGGCCCCGTTTCTGCAGCCGCTTCCCCGGTCGCGGTAGCGTGAGCGCATGTCCACACCCCCGGAGAACGCACCCACCGAACGACAGCCGGTCGTCCCCGACCCCGCCGCCCCCGGCCGCCACACGGTCCGGCCGGTCCTCGGGCGGCAGCTACGACCCCGTCTCCCGGATCGCCCTCATCGTCATCGCGGCGGTGATGGTGATCTTCCTGGTCCTCGTCCTCGGCGGATACCACTTCAACGTCACGACGGACAAGGGCAAGGACAGAGGCGACCGCGGCGGCAAGGACCACACGCCGAAAGTGACCCACTCCGCGAACCCGTAGCCGGAACACCGGGCACCTCGGCGCCGGAGCGCCCGGCACCCTCTGAGGCCGACGATTTCCCTCTTCCCCAAACGTCATGAACCGGGCATAATCGTGCCGCCCGGACCAGGAGGGGGAGACTTCACGTGCTGCGCGACCGGTTGATCACGCCCGTCCGCCGGCCGCGATTGCGGCGGCCGCCGAGGATTGCCCTGCTCGCGTGCCTGCTGCTGCTGGCCACGCTCCAGTCCGTTCCGGTCGGCGCGCGAACGATCGCGTCCTCGTCACCCGGGGCCGCGAACCCCACGCTGCCGCCTGGTGCGCCAGCAGACCTCGCCGCCGGAAGCCTCCTCGCCCGCCACGAGGCCCAGACCCTGCTCCGGCCGGGAACCGGCCGCTGCGAGGGGAGCTTCCAATCTCGGGCGGTTCCGGCCGCGATGGCGCCGTGCACCCACGGCCCCGACACCTACCTCCCCGACCGGAACGGTCACGTCGGTGTTCCTCCCGGGGCCCGGGCCCAGCCCCTGCCGCAGTTCGACAACCTTCCGGGGATTCCCTGCTACTCGTCCGGCCCGAGGGTGCACGTGTTCTACGCGTTCTACGAGAAGAATCTGCTCGACGCGGCGGGCGACGCGAACCGTCGGTCAGCGATCCTCAACACCGTCGCGGTCGCCGATCGCATCCTGAGCGTTTCGGCCGCCCAGTCAGGCGGCGTCCGGCACATCCGGTGGGTCATGAACCAGTGCCGCCTGGTGATCACGCCGTTCAAGCTCGGTTCCAAGTTCTCATTCGAGTCGTTCGACCCCACCTATCTGCGGTTCCGCCTGCAGCGGGCCGGCCTGTGGAACCGGACGGAGAAGGGCCTCGTCTTCCTGGAGACGGCGACGTCGCCAATCCCGGCCGGGTGCCAGGGCATCGGCGAGCTCTACCATGACGACCGGGACTCCGCGGCCAACCTCAACAACCACGGCGACATGAACACGCTCGTCGTGACGGGCTGCATGGACATCTACTTCGACCACTTCGCCGCCGGGGAGGTGGCGATCCACGAGCTGTTCCACAGCATGGGCGCGGTCCAGCCCTCGGCCCCGCACCACACCAACAACTCCCATTGCTGGGACGAGACCGACGTCATGTGCTACGACGACGACGGCCGGCCGGGGACGTTCCGCCTCCAGCAGATCTGCCCGGTGACGGTGCCCGAGCTGCTCGACTGCAAGGACAACGACTACTTCGACACGAGCCCTGCGCCCGGCTCGTACCTCGCGAACCACTGGGACGCCGCGCAGAACTCGTTCCAGGCCACGGGCGCGCCCTCGAGGTGGCAACCGCTCCCGGCGCCGAAGATCGCGCTGAAGAGCCCCGGGACCTCGGTCAGCGGGAAGGTCACGGTTCCCCTGACCGTGCAGTCGCAGGGCGGCGGGATCGAGGAGGTCGTGTTCACCGTGAACGGGCAGAAGACGGCCGACCGGCAGGCGCCCTACGCGGTGACGATCGACACGACGAACAAGCCGAACGGGACCCGGATCACCGTCGGCGCCGAGGCGACCGACCGGTTCGGCCTGATCGCCACCGCGAAGCCCGTCTCGATGACCGTGCGGAACCCGGTCATCACCCTGACGTCGCCGAGCTCGTTCACCTCCGTGGGCCAGCACTTCCATTGGTCGGCCCAGGCGACGCCGTCACCGGGGCACACCATTCAGAAGATCGAGCTGCTGGCGGAGTACTGGGACGGGAAGACGGCGCTCATCGACACGGACGCGAGCGCGCCGTTCGGCGGCACGACAGACGAGCTGCCGCGGCCGGGCCAGTTCTCGGGGGTCATCCGGGCGCGACTCACCCAGTCGGGCGGCACCACGACCACCTCGGCGCCGCGCGACGTGACGCTGATCCTCCCCACGGTCACGATCCTGGCCCCGACGGACTACCTGTACCGGACAAAGAACCCGGTCCAGATCCTCGTCGCGGCCACGGCCGGGCCCGGACTGACGGTCGACTCCGTGACCGCCAAGGTGTTCCGCGGGTGGAACTCTCCGCAGCCGCTCACAGACCTGGCGCTCCCGCAGATCGGCCAGGACAACGGCCCGGCCGCGATGTTCGGCGCCGTCTGGCCGGGGTCGACGAACGGGAAGTACCTGTTTCGCGTCACGGCGACCGACAGCGCCGGGAACAAGACCCCCTACCCGATGGACGTGCAGCTCACGCTGGGCGGCCCGGTCGGCGACTCGATCGACCTGGTGGATCCCGGCACCGGCGCGAGCGTGACGGGCTCCAATGTGGCCATCGAGGCTGATCCCCATCCCCAGCAGGCGAGCCCGGTCATGCTGAGCGTCGATGGCGCCTCCAACTGGACACTGTGGGGCGATGGGACGCCGCCCTGGAGGATCCCGAACGACGCCAATGACGGGTGGGACACGCGGGAATGGTTCAACGGGCCGCACGTCGTGACGGCAGGCCTGTACGCCGGGGACAACGACCCCCTGTACACCGGCGGCCGTCTGGTCACGGTGACGAACGGCAACCCCGAGGTCACGGTGGGCGGAGTGTCGGCCGGCGACCCCGTGACCGGAGCGGTTCCGCTCACAGCGTCGCTTTCCGGCGTGCCGAGCCAGTGGAGCCTCGAGAGCGTGCAGTTCTTCGCGAACGGGCGCCCGGTCGGCGAGGACGCAACCCCGGGGAACGGGTTCACGACGTCGTGGGGAACCGGGGCATTCGACGACGGGTCCGTGCAGGTCCGTGCGGTCGCCCACTACACGGACGGGCTCGGCCACTTCTTCGACCTCTGGTCCGTTCGGGTGAACGTGCTCGTCCGGCACTGAGCAGCCTTCACCGGCATGCCCGCACGCCGTCGAGGTCGTGCGGCGCTGGCGGGTCCGGCCCCGGCCCTTGATCGCCTTGTGCGGCAGGTCCGGGGAACCCACAATTGCCGCGCATGCCTCGTCCTGGGGAGCGCTTCGTCGCAACGGTGCTGTTCGCCGACATCGTCGGGTCCACCGAGATGGCCGCGGAGATTGGCGACCGCAGCTGGAGCACCGTGCTCGGCGCCTACTACGAGACGGCGCGGCGGGAGGTCCGGCGATTCCGCGGCCGCGAGATCGACACGGCCGGCGACGGGTTCTTCGCCGCCTTCGACGCGCCCAACGACGGGGTTCGGGCGGCTGCGGCCATCGTCGAGTCCATGTGGTCGAAGGGCATCCCGGTCCGGGCCGGCCTGCACGCCGGCGAGTGCGAGGTCATCGGCAAGAAGGTCGGCGGGATCGCGGTCCACATCGGCGCCCGGGTGGCCGGCCTCGCGGGCGCCGGCGAGATCGTGGTCACGTCCACCGTCCGCGATCTCGCGGCCGGCTCCGCTCTGCGGTTCGAACCGCTCGGCGTTCGCGAGCTGAAGGGCGTCCCCGGCGAGTGGAACGTGTACGAGGTCGCGTCGGACACGCCGCTGCCGGCCCTGCCCGAGGTGGAGGGGTTGGAACCGGGGCGGCCCAGCGACGGCGGCAGGCGGCGCACGGCGCTCATCGCGGGGATCGTCGCCGCGGCGGTCGCCGTGGCCGTGGCGGTGCCCCTACTGTTGCTCGGCGGCGGCTCGGGCGAGGGGACCGACCCGCAGGGGTCGGGCACGCCCAACGCTCCGGGGGTGAACCCGTCGGCGACCGGAACGCTCCCGTCGGGCGCCCCCTCGGGCGGAGCGACCTCGGGCGGGTCCATCACCCCCCCATCGGTGGCCGTCGGCGTGGCCTCCTTCACCGTCGGGACTGATGCCGCTCTGCCCGCGATCCCGATCGAGGGCTTCACCGAGAACGATGTGCCCGAGGGGCACACGGTCGACCTCCGGGTTCCACTTCGTGTGGGTGGCGGACTTCCTCGGCAACACCATCTACAAGATCAACCCGGACACGGACGGCGTCGTGGCAGCGATCCACGTGATCTACCCCTCGTCCATCGTCGTGGACGGGTCCGACGTGTGGGCGGCCTCTGGTTACCCCGGCTGCGTCCGCTGCCAGCTCGTGCGGATCGACGCGACGACCAACGAGCAGGCCGAGGCGATCGACCTGAACGTCTGCTGCGGCGGCATGGTCATCGAACGGGGCAAGCTCTGGGCCCTCGCGTCGAGCCGGCTGTTCCGCCTGGACCTCCAGACGAAGGAGGTCGACTCGTTCCAGGTGGGCGGCGACGCCATCGCGGCGGGGGCGGGGAAGGTGTGGGTCCTCAGCCGGGGCCTGGCCACGCTGACGCCGGTGGACGAGTCCACGGGCCGGGCCGGCGATCCGATCGCGCTCCCCGGCTCCGCGCCGACCCTCGTGACCTTCGCATTCGACGCGCTGTGGGTATCGGACCGTGCCGACGGCATCGTCACGAAGTTCCCCGTCGGCGGCCGTGGGGGAATCGCGACCGTCCACGTCGGAACCGAACCGACGGAGATCGCCGTGGGCAGGGATGCGTTGTGGGTGGCGAACACCGGCGACGGCTCGGTGACGGAGATCGAGCCGTTCGGCGCGACGGCGGTGCACACGACCGAGGTGGGAGGCCGTCCGACCAGGGTCACCGTCGCGTTCGGCCGGGTGTGGACCACGATCGTCCCACCGCCGCCGTAGCTCCACCCGCGACCCGGACGCCCGTGCGTGGGACGCCGCCGGCGACGGCGCCGCCTGCGGCTACTCCCACTCGATCGTCGCCGGCGGCTTGCTGCTGACGTCGTAGACGACGCGGTTCACGCCGGGGACCTCGGCCACGATGCGACTCGCGATGCGGTCGAGCACGTCGTACGGCAGCCGGGCCCAGTCCGCCGTCATGGCGTCCTCGCTCGTGACGGCCCGGATCACGACGGGGTGCTGATACGTCCGGCCGTCGCCCATGACGCCGACGGAACGAACCCCGGCCAGGAGCGCCGCGTACCACTGCCAGAGCTCGCGATCGAGCCCGGCCCGCCGGATCTCCTCGCGCAGGATGTGGTCGGCCGCGCGAACCAGCGCGAGGCGCTCGGCGGTGATGTCGCCGACCACCCGCACGGCGAGCCCCGGCCCCGGGAAGGGCTGGCGCTGCGTGATCTCCTCGGGGAGGCCGAGCTCGGCCCCGACCTGCCGCACCTCGTCCTTGAACAGGTCGCGCAGCGGTTCCACCAGCTCGAAGTCCATGTCCTCGGGCAGGCCGCCCACGTTGTGGTGGCTCTTGATCTTGGCGGCCGTGCGGGAACCGCTCTCGATGACGTCGGGGTACAGCGTTCCCTGCACGAGGAACTTCGCGCCCCGGTGCTCACGTGCGACCTCCTCGAACACCCGGATGAACTCCTCCCCGATGATCTTCCGCTTGCCCTCGGGATCGCTCTCGCCGGCGAGCTTCGCCAGGAACCGGTCGGCCGCCTTGACGTGCACGAGCGGGACGTGGAAGTGCCGGGCGAACGTGTCCTCGACCTGCTCGGGCTCTCCCTCGCGGAGCAGCCCCGTGTCGACGAACACGCAGGTCAGGCGGTCGCCGATGGCCTTGTACACGAGCAGCGCGGCCACGGCGGAGTCGACGCCGCCGCTCAGGGCGCAGATCGCGGTCCCGGAGCCGACCTGTTCCCGGATCCGCTCGACGCTCCGTTCGATGACGTTCGCCGGCGTCCAGTCGGGCAGCAGGCCGCACCCGTCGTACAGGAACCGCTTCATGACGTCCTGGCCGCGCGGCGTGTGGGCGACCTCCGGATGGAACTGGACCGCGTACAGGCCGCGCTCGGGGTCCTCCATCGCCGCGACCGGGATGGCGTCGGTCCGCGCCGTGACCCGGAACCCCTCGGGCTCGCGTTCCACCGCGTCGCCGTGGCTCATCCACACGGTCTCGTGCTCGGGGAGGTCGGCGAGGAGGACCCCGGCCTGCGTCACGTGGAGCTCGGTGCGGCCGTACTCGCGGACGCCGGTCGGTTCGACCCGGCCGCCGAGCGCGCGGGCCATCACCTGCTGGCCGTAGCAGATGCCGAGCACGGGAACCCCGATGCCGAACACCGCCGGGTCGATCGAGGGCGCGCCAGGCTCATAGACGCTGGCCGGGCCCGCCGGAGAGCACGAGCCCGGCCGGACGCTTCGCTTCAGCTCCTCGACCGTCGCGTCGAACGGCACGATCTCGGAGTAGACGTGCGCCTCGCGGATGCGTCGCGCGATGAGCTGCGCGTACTGCGCGCCGAAGTCGAGCACCAGCACCGGCCGCGGGTCGCGGGCCACGGTGGTGAGCGGCTCCTCGGGCTGCGACATCTCGGCGGCGGGCGTCATCGATCGCCTCTAGGCCATCCCCACGCCCTGGGACTTCTGGTAGGCCTTGCCCTCGGACTTGATCGACGGCGCGATCACGAGCTCCGCCTTCTGGAACTCGCGGATGTTCGCGTAGCCGGTCGTCGCCATCGACATCTTCAGCGCGCCGAACAGGTTCAGCGTGCCGTCGTTCTCGTGCGCCGGGCCGACCAGGATCTCCTCGAGCGATGCCACCTGGCGGGTCTTCACGCGCGCCCCGCGAGGGAGTGTCGGGTGGAACGTGGCCATCCCCCAGTGATAGCCGCGGCCCGGGCGCCTCGTACGCGCGGGTGAGCGGCGAGCCGATCATCACGGCGTCGGCCCCGCACGCGATGGCCTTGGCGATGTCGCCACCGGTCCGCATGCCGCCGTCGGCGATGACGTGGCAGTACCGGCCGGTCTCGTGGAGGTGGGTCATGCGCGCCCCCGCCGCGTCGGCGATCGCGGTCGCCTGGGGAACCCCGACGCCGATCACGCCCGCGCGTCGTGCACGCGGCGCCGGGACCCACGCCGACCAGGACGCCGACGGCGCCGGTTCGCATGAGGTGGAGGGCCGTCGAGTACGACGCGACCCCGCCCACGATCACCGGCAGGTCGAACGACGCGATGAACTCCTTGAGGTTGAGCGGCTCGGACCTCGTGGAGACGTGTTCCGCCGAGACCACCGTGCCCTGGATGACCAGGACGTCGAGCTCGGCCTCGAGGACCAGGTGCTGGTACTGCCGGACCCGCTGGGGCGTGAGCGAGGCCGCGGCGACGACGCCGCCCTCCTTGACCTCGCGGATCCGCTTGACGATGAGCTCGTCCTTGATCGGCTCGGCGTACAGCTCCTGCATGCGGCGGGTGGCCTTCTCGTCGGGCAGGGCCGCGATCTCGTCGAACACCGGGTCCGGGTCCTCGTACCGGGTCTGGAGGCCCTCGAGGTTGAGCACGCCCGCGCCGCCGACGCGGCCGATCTCGACGGCGGTGGCGGGCGAGACGACGCCGTCCATGGCGGAGGCCAGCATCGGCAGTCCGAACGTGTATGCGTCGATCTCCCAGGAGATGTCGACGTCGTCGGGGTCGCGCGTCCGGCGCGAGGGGACGATGGCCACCTCGTCGAACCCGTACGCCTTGCGGGCGGTCTTCCCCATGCCGATCTCGAATTCCACGCGAGCCTCCTACAGCGTCTTCCCAGGGTCCACGGGCCGGATACGCGAAACGCCCGCCCGGGGAAGGGCAGGCGTTCGAGTGTTCCATGTCGGAATGCTACCGGACCGGTGTGTGTCGGTCGAGGATCCCTGTTCGCGCCCCTCGTGCCCGCCCGGAGCCGGGCTCGTTCGGCCCCCTTGATCGGCCGGCTGATGCCCGCCTAGCATCGCGGCGAAGATGCCGAACGTTGGTGCCCGGCGCACGACGATCGCGACGGCGGTTCTTCTCGCCGCGTTCCTCGTTGTGCTCCGCAACGGTCTCGCGTCGCGTCGGCGGGCACGGGGCCCGCGCCGATCGAACAGGCCCGGCGGCACCTGAAACACATCGTGTTCCTGATCAAGGAGAACCGAACGTTCGACACGTATTTCGGGCTGTTCCCGGGTGCTGACGGGCCACGCGCGGACGCCGGTGCAACGGCGCGTGGGTCCACCTCCGGCAGGCGAGCGACCGGCAGGAGGGCCCGGCACACGACTTCGCCGCAGGCGTTCGGGTCGTGAACGGCGGCAAGATGAACTGCTTCGACGCGCTGTGGGACGGACAAGACCTGAAGTCCTACGTGCAGTACCGGCGGTGGCAGATCCCGAACTACTGGCGCTACGCGGAGCGGTTCACCCTGGCCGACCGCTTCTTCAGCTCGGTGTACGGCCACACGATGATCGAGCATCTGTGGGCCGTCGCGGGCCAGTCCGATCGTTTCCTCGGACCCACCGATCCATACCCGGCTCCCGTGGAATTCTGCGACGACCCCCGGGAACGCGCCGTTTCGTTCAAGCTCCTCGGACCGGAGGGGATCGCCCGGGCGTTCGAGCTCGAGGAAGCGGCTCGCTTGGGCGCGCTCCGCCGGTACTGGACGACGCGGCGGGCATGCACGGACATCCCCGTCCTCCCCGACCGTCTCGCGGCCCGCGGGATCTCATGGCGGTACTACTCGGGGGCGGGGGTGTGGGCTCAGCCGCTCCGACTGATCCGCCACGTCCGGTACGGGCCGAAATGGAGGAACGTCGTGCCCGGTTCCTCGTTCCTCCCCGACGTCTCGGCCGGTCGCCTTCCCGCGGTTTCGTGGGTGGTCCCGCCGATCCCCCAGTCCGAGCATCCCCCCTACAGCGTGTGCGATGGGGAGAACTGGACCGTGCGCCTCTTCAACGGGATCATGGAGAGCCCGGACTGGGACAGCACGGCCGTGGTCGTCGTCTGGGACGACTTCGGCGGCTTCTACGACCATGTGGCGCCGCCACACGACGACCTCTACGGGCTGGGACCCAGGGTGCCCGCCCTCCTGATCTCCCCTTGGGCCCGGCGCGGGTTCATCGATCACACGACCTATGAGTTCTCGTCCGTCCTGCGCCTGATCGAACGACTGTGGCGCCTGCGGCCGCTCGGGGACCGGGATGCGAATGCGGCGGATCTGCTGGCGGCGTTCAACTTCGACCGCGCCCCACGTCCCCCGCTGATCCTGTCACCGCGGCCCTGTCCCTGACGTCTCGCGCGGGGTCCGTCAGGACGACTCTCCTCCGAAGAGCCTGTGGGAAGCCCGGGTTGACATGACATCAATCTGATGTCATCATGCAGTCCATGAGACCAGTCGATGACGAAAGGACGACTGCATGAACACCACCGCCTACCTGGATGGCCTGCTCTCGGACCTCACGTCCCTGGCCTCCCTCGGCGACGGGCCGGTGGCCGAGGCGGGTGGCCGGCTGGCCGGCGCGCTGCGCGGCCCCGCGTCCCTGCGGCTGCTCGATCTGCTCGGCGAGGGCGCGGTCGAGGTCTCGGCACAGCTCCCCTCCGGTCGGGTGGAGGTCCGCCTGGCCGGCCAAGAGCCGTCGTTCGTGTTCGTGGACGACGAACCCGGCACGGCGCCCGCGACAGATCCCGCCGAAGAGGGCTTGAACGCCCGCATCACGCTCCGCCTCCCTTCCGCCCTCAAGGAGTCGATCGAACGTGCCGCGACGCGCGACCACGTCTCGGCCAACACCTGGATCGTGCGTGAGCTCACGCGGTCCACTTCCGCACCACCGCCCCGGCGTTCCGGTCGCCGACTGACCGGCTACGCCACGAGCTAGAGAGGAGCCATTTCGATGAACCAGTCATTCCAGACAAAGGAATCGCTCGACCTGTCGGTGTCGGTTCCCGCCGGGAGCCTCGCGATCGAGGCCGATCCCGGGGCGACCGAGACCACGCTTGAGGTCGAGCGCACCGACCGCGCGCTCGACGCCTCCGAGGTCGAGTGCCGGCTCGGCGACGACGGCCGGATGCTCGAGGTCAAGGTCGGCCGCAAGCGGTTCCGGGACGCCCGGTATCGGGTCGTGATTAGGACCCACGAGGGAACGAACCTCGACATCTCGACCGGGGCCGCCGACGTCCGCGCCGAGGGGACGTTCGGGTCCTGCAAGTACCGATCGGGCTCGGGCGACATCGAGCTCGGCGATCTCCGGGGTCCGGTGAGCCTGAAGTCCGGCAGCGGCGACGTTTCGCTGTCGAACGCCCTGCACGAGCTCGACATCGACCTGGCGTCGGGATCCGTGACCGTGGGAACGGCCCACCGCCGCGCCACGATCCACGTGGTCTCCGGCATGCTGGTGATGGACGCCGCGGAGTCGGACCTCACGGTTCGAACGGTCTCGGGTGACGTGCGAGTGGGCTCGGTGGCCCGCGGCACGGTGCGAGTGACCTCGGTGTCGGGGGACGTCGACCTCGGCGTGCGGGCCGGGGCGCGAACCTATCTCGACCTGCATTCGGTCAGCGGGCGAAATGCGCTCCGACCTCGACATCGGCTCTGCGCCCCCCGCCGACGGCGAGCCCGACGTCGAGCTGCGCGCGAAGACGGTGAGCGGCGACGTGACCATCCGCCGCGCCGCCGCCGAGGCGGCCTGAGCGCCCTCGTCGGTTCAGCGACGGACGCGAGGCCCCGAGCGATTGCTCCGGGCCTCGGCATCCGGCCGGTTTTCCGGCGAGTTACTTGCCCTCGGCGACGGTTCCCGACTCCGTCAGCCGGAGGTCGGTCATGCCGCTGTGCTGTCGGTCGCCCACGTGCATGATCGTGCTGTCGTCGACGTGGCCCATGTCGCGGAGCTGGTCGAGGATCTGCTGGAGCGACTCGACGGGTTCCTGCAGGAGCGTGTTCACCGTGATCTCGGCGTGCTCCGGCGCCTCGTAGGGGTCGTCCACGCCCGTGAAGCCCGTGATCTCCCCCGCCAGGGCCTTCTTGTAGAGGCCCTTGGGGTCGCGGTGGGCGGCGATCTCCTCGACCGTCGCGTACACGTAGACCTCGACGAAGTCCCCGATCAGCGCGCGGTTCTCCCTGCGGATCTCCGCGTACGGCGAGATGGCGCACGTGATGGTGGCGACGCCGTTGCGCGTCAGCAGGTTGGCGACGAACCCGATGCGGCGGATGTTCGTGTCGCGGTCCTCCTTGGAGAACCCGAGGCCCTTCGACAGGTTGGTCCGGACGACGTCGCCGTCCAGCATCTCCGTCTTGAGGCCGCGCGCCTTGAACTCGTGGAACAGCATCTCGGCCAGGGTCGACTTTCCGGCACCGGACAGCCCGGTGAACCAGATCGTGAAGCCCTTCTGGTCGGGGTGGTGGGTCACAGGAAGCTCCTTCCGACGGCGCCGGCCGGCGCCTCGATGTCGTACAGGGACAGAATCGTGGGCCCGACGTCGACGAGGTTGAGCCCCTCGACGAAACCCGTGCGCTGGCCGGGAAGCCCGTTCATGACGAACACGCCGGTGCGGTCGTGGTTCGCGCCGTCGGGGCCGGTGTCGTTCTCGTAGGTGAACACGCCGCCGACCTGGTTGGCCGCGACGGCCCCCACGGACCGCCATGCCAGGTCGCCGAAGTACACGATGAGGTCGGGCGCGACGCCCTTGACCTCGGTGTACGCGTCCTGGGGCTTGATGACCTTCGTGCCCAGGAGCTCGCCGTCGGGGCCGGTCATGGCCTCGAGGCGCTCGATCATCTCGTCGCGCGTCTTCTCGTAGTCCGCCGGCTCGACGATGCCCTGCGGCTCCCGCCCGCGAACGTTGAGGAACAGCCGCCCGTAGTAGCCGCCGTCGCCCCACGCCACGGTCTTCGACCAGTCGATCGGGGCCTTGGCGATCGGTGTCTGCTCGGTGACCGGCTCGCTCAACGCGAGGTAGCCCTCGCGGATCAGCCAGTCGTTGAAGCAGACCCCGCCGATCATCGGCCGCGCGCCGTGGTCGGACATCAGGATCGTGATGACGTCGTCGGGCAGCAGCTCGAGCAGCGACCCGACCTCCCGGTCGAGCATCCGGTAGTAGTCCTGGAACGCCGTCTCGAACTGGTTCCCCGGCTCGTACTTGGGGTGCGTCGAGTCGTAGTACTGCCAGAACACGTGGTGGAGCCGGTCGACGCCGATCTCCACGAACATGAAGTAGTCCCACGCCTTGTTCTTGACGAGGCGGCGCGCGACCTTGAACCGCCGCTCGGTCATCTTGAACAGCTGGTCGAGCACGAACTCGTAGCCCTGCTCGCGGAAGTTCGGGATGTCGAAGATGTACTGCCCGGGCCCGCCGAGCTCCTCCTCGATCTCGGTCTGGAGGTCGGCCGGCGCCGCGTACGAAGTCGCGGAGGGCGGGGTCAGGAAGCACGAGACCCGCCAGCCCTCAATCGGCTTCGGCGGGAAGCCGGGCGGCACACCGATGAGCAGCGACTTCATGCCGCGCTTGCCGAGCTCGTCCCACACCTGGGGCTCGGTGACCTTGTCGGACGTGGCGATCGACAGGCCGTCGTACGTGGTGTCCTTGCGGTTCCGGAAGCCGTAGATCCCGAGCTGCCCCGGCGTCTTGCCGCTCATGGCGCAGGCCCAGGCCGGGACCGTGATCGGCGGCGTGATCGACGCCAGGTCGCCGTGCAGCCCGTTGTCCATGAGCTTGCGGATGTTCGGGATCTCGTCGGCCAGGTCGCGGAACAGCAGCTGCGGCGTGCCGCAGTCGAGGCCGATCACCGCGACCCGAGGTCCTTGTGGCATGTGTGTGTTCCCTCTCTCGCGCAATCGGGGCGTCGCCCGATCTCGCCGGGGCGCCTCACGAAAAGGAGCGTGGCCGCACAAGGGCCGCGCTCCGGAAGCGGGCTCATTGTACCCGCTGGTCAGGAGCCCCCACCAACGCGAGCCCGCCGGGCTCCGGCTCAGGTGACCGTGACCGTGGCCTTGCCCGGGTTGTAGTCGCGTGTCGTTCGCCGAGCAGACGTGCTTGCCCTTGGCGGTGCCGTTCGGGTAGGTGAGCTGTGACCTGCCCGCTCGAGTTCGTCGTGCCGGTCTTGCCGATGCACGACACCTTGGCGCCCTGCACGGGCTGGCCGGCGTCCTTCACGGTGAACGTGACCGTGTGCGAGCCGACGTGGCTGAACTTCGTCGGGTTCGCCGTCAGCGTGAGGCCGGCCAGGATCTGCGTGTGCCACAGGAAGATCGGGAACGGGCTGTTCGTCGACGTGAGGTTCGCAACGATGTCCAGCCGGCCGAACGTCCCCTCGGCCTCCAGCGTGTTGAACTGGATCTGCCCCGGGGGCAGCTTGATCGTGCGGACCGGGCCGAACGCGGACGCGTTGGTGTTCGTTCGGACGGCGTTGATCGTCCCCTTGGTCGGATCCATGGTCACGACCGAGATCCGGCCCGCGAGCCCGTCGGCGAGCGCGACGCGCGTGATGGTGCCGCTGCTCGTCCCCGGGACCACCATCGGCGACGACGCTCCCGACCTTCCACAGGTCCACGTGGGCGCAGGTCTTCGTCTGCGAGGGGGCGCAGTAGGCCAGGTACACCCCGCCCTGGTTGCGGGCGGCGATCGCCACGGCCTGGCGCGGTTCGTTGTCGATGTTGTTGACGTGGGACGCGGGCGCCTTCATCGGCTGGCCCTTGGTGGGCAGGACCTGCTGGACGTAGTACCCGTCCAGTGACTGCGGGTTGGAGAACGCACGGAAGTACGCGACCCAGACCGAGTCGTCGCTCGCCGTCGTCGCGGACGTGGTTGAAGTAGTCCCCCGAGGAGAGCGAGACCGTCTTGTCCGCGCGCGGCCGCCGGCGCCGAGTTGTCGAGGCCCTCGTGGAAGTACAGCGTGGCGTTCAACGGGGCGACGGCCACCGGCGTGTCGTCCTGCTCGGCCGTCCCCGGTGAAGGTGCCGTTCAGGCGTCGGCGTGCTGCATCACCGACTTTTGCGGGAGCTGCCATGCCGTCCCGGCCATCGAGCTGGTCAGCGTGTAGACCGAGCCCCTCGAGAAGAACCCGCCGCTCGTGTCGATGCCGCCCTCGAACAGCGCGCGCATCCCGTTGCCGTTGTGGACGAGCACGGGGTCGAGCTCGAGCGTTTCCCAGTCGTTTAGTGCCGTCCCGGTGTTGGCGGTCGCGCCGTTCAGGGCGACGGTCGTGTAGCCGTACGCGTAGTTGTTGTTCTGCGAGCTGCTTGCGCCAGAGCACGTGGAGCTTGCCGTCGGTGGTCCGGAACAGTCCCGGGTAGTCGAACCCGGTGTCGACCTTGGCGATCTTGGTCCAGGTGCCCGGTCCGCCCTTCGCCGCCGCACGGACGGCGTGGACTCCCATGGCGGGCCCGGCATGGACGGCCGTGGCCGGAACGGCGGCGGTGGCCGGGAACGAGGAGGCGGTGGCGAGCATTGACAGGAGGAGGAGCAGCGACGCTCCGGGAGCGCGTCTGCGCATTGTCGTTCTCCCTTCGCTGGGGGGGTGCGAAGCGGCAGCAACCCTAGCGACGGTCCCTCGAAAACGCCACCCCCTAGAATCCCGACGCGATGCGCGTCCTGCGGCGGTTCCTCTATCTCATGGCGGCGGTCAACGTGCTGGTCGGCCTGGCCCTCGCGATCCTGCCGAAGTTCGTGACCAAGTCGATGTTCGGACAGGTCGCGCTGCCCGAGTACGCATGGGTGCGGATCGGGGGGATCCAGGCCCTCGGCCTCGCCATGCTCCAGGTGCTCGTGGCCCAGCGGTCGAACGAGGTGTGGTGGTGGTCCTGGGCGTTCGTCATCGTCGAGGGCCTGATCGCGGTCGTCGCGGCGCTCAACGCGCTCTTCGGCCTCGACCCGGGCTCGTCCGCCGTGCTGTGGTGGCTGATCGCCGTGGTGAACGGCGCGCTGACCGCCGGGCTGCTGTGGGGCATCGGCAAGACCGGCCAGGACCGCCCCCTCCCGTGACCCCCGAGAGGCCCCGACCTCCTTCCGGCCTGTGCTGCCGATCCCCGCCGGGCACCCTCGACATCGCCGTGAGGCCCTGTCTCGCGGGGACGTCTGACCCCTCGGAGCCGGCCTCCGTCGTCCTACGTTCGAGGCGCAGTCGATCCGGCGCGGATCGCCGGACCTGCGCGCCCGCGCCCCGGAAGGAGGATTCATGAAACCTCGCGCGTTCGTCGTCGGATTGGTCGTGGTAGCAGTGGTGGCCACATGCGCCGGCATCGCCGTCGGGTCGTCGGTCGCCGCGACCGGCGTCGGCGGCACCTCGGTGGAACGGGTCAACGTCGCCCGCGGCACGGAGGTGTTTCACTCGAGCAGCACAGCCTTCGACGACATCGTCGGGGCGACCACGAAGATCACGGTTCCGGCGGGTCATCGTTCGTTCCTCGTGGCCCGGTTCACGGCGCAGGAGGATTGCTCCGCCGGCGACGGGAACCCAAACGGTCACTGCATGGCCCGCATCCTCCTCGGCGGCAACGAGCTCCAGCCCGGTCCCGGCGGGACGATCGTGGACACCGTCACCGGGGGCCTGGCCGCGGGCATCCGTTCGATGGCGCTCGACCGCTCGAGCGCGCCGCTCCGTCCGGGCACGTACACGGTCAAGGTCCAGGCCAGGGTGACGAGCTCACTGATGATCCTCGAGATCACCGACTGGCATCTCACGGTCGAACGCGTGGACGTCTGAACTCAGGCTTCGCCGTAGGGCGTGCGTGGCGTTATCCCCCGCCTCGATCCGGGGAAGCGAGCTCGGAGGGGGCCGGGCGCCTGCGGCGCCCGGCCCTCCGCCACCTCCCGCGCTAGGCTTGCCGCCGCCCAACCCTCCCTGGGGGCGATGTTGGCCGAGGGATCGATGCCACCCGAACCCGCGCTGATCCACCTGGTGGGCCCGTTCCGCGTGGTGCGCGGAGGCCGGACCCTGTCGGAAGGCGAGGTGGGAAGCCGCAAGGGCAGGCAGTTGCTCAAGCTGATGGCCGCCCGCCGTGGCCGGTCCCTCCCCGCGGACGAGATCGCGGACGCCCTGTGGGCAGGCGACCCGCCGCCGCGGTACGAGCAGAACGTGGCCTCGCTCGTCAGCCGTCTCCGGGGCGTCCTGGGCGCGGAGGCCATCGGGGGCGACCGCAACGGCTACCGCCTGGTGGTGGGGCCGGTGGACGTGGATCTCGACGTCGCCGCCCGGTTGACGGAGGAGTCGAGGGCCCGGCTCGCGGGCGCCGAGCCAGCGCTGGCGCTCGCGGCCGCCCGCCGGGCGAGCGCGCTGCTCGCCGGGGCCGTCCTGGAAGGTGAGCCCGACGCGATCTGGGTCGACGACGTTCGAACGGCGGCCGATCGGGTCCTGCGGGAGGCCCGACGCGCGACGTGGCGGGCGGCCCTCGAGGTGGGCGACGCGGATGCGGCCCTGGAGGCGGCCGGGGCCGCGGCCGGGGCGGATCCCCTCGACGAGGAGGCCGCCCGCGCGCTCATGACGGCCCACCACCGAACGGCCAACGACGCCGCAGCCCTGGATGCCTACGAGCGCCTCCGGTCCTCGCTGGCGGATGAGCTCGGCGCGGATCCGTCCTCCGAGACGAGGGACCTGCACCTCGCCCTCCTCCGGGGCGAGGGCGAGGGCGGGGCCGCTGCGGCGGCGGAGCGGCCGGCCCACGACGCCCCTGCGGCCCCCGTCGCGGGCATGCCTCCGAGCGGCGTGGCGTCCCCGATGCGCGTGGAGAGCCCGACGCGCTTGCGGCTCCCCCCTCCCCGGGCGACGGGGCCTTCGTGGGACGGTCGGCCGAGACCGCCGAGCTCACCGCCATCTGGACCGACGCCGCCGGCCGACGGCCCGCCCTGGTGCTGCTGGTGGGCGAGGCCGGCATCGGGAAGTCGCGGCTCGCAGAGGAGGCCGTTCATCTCGCGGCGAGCACGGGCGGGGTCGTCGCCCGGGCCCGGTGCTTCGAAGCGGAGCGCTCGCTGTTCCTCCAGCCGGTGGCCGACGCGCTGCGCTCCGTTGCGCTCGCACTCCCGCCCGACGATCTCCGTCGCGCCGTCGGCGACGAGGCCGGACCGCTCGGGGTCGTCGTCCCGGAGGTGGCGGCCATCCTCCGTCCCCACGGCTATCAGCCCGCGGACGCCGGGATCGAGCGCCGCCGGTCGTTCGAGGCGGTGCGATCCTTCCTGGTCGCGCTCGGCGAACAGGCGCCGGTGCTCCTGTTCCTGGACGACCTCCAGAACGCGGGTTCGTCGACGGTCGAGCTGCTGCACTTCCTGGCCCGCCGGATCGGCGGGGCTCGGGTCGTCATCCTCGCGACGGTCCGGATCGAGGAGGGCGAAGAGGCCCTGGACCAGCTGCGGCCGGTCGCGCGCGTCCTCGAGGTGGGCCAGCTCTCCCCCGACGCCGTGGCCGGCCTGGCCCGGCGGATGGGCGCCGAGCCGCACGCCGCACGCCTCGTGGCCGCGACGAACGGACACACCCTGTCCGTGGTCGAGATGCTGCGCGCGCTCACCGAGGACGCCGCGGCCGACCGCCCGGAGGTACCTCGGTCCCTGGCCGACGCCGTGCTGACCAGGGTCCGCCGCACCGGACCGGAGGTCGAGGAGGTGCTCCGCGTCGCGGCGGTGCTCGGCACGACGTTCGATCCCGCCGACGCCGCGAGCATGCTCGAGGTCCCGGTGGAGGAGGCGGTGCGCCGGATCGAGGTGGCCAGACGGGGCCGGCTGGTCGTCGTGGCCGGGAACGCCTACGCGTTCGCCAACGACCTGATCCAGGAGATCCTGTACCGGGACACGCCGGCCCCCGCGCGCGCGGCGCGCCACCGGCGCGCCGCGGCGCTCTCCGCGGCCAACCCGGAGGCGGTGGCGCGCCACGCCACCGCCTCCGGGGACTGGGACCTCGCGCTCGACGCGTGGCTCGCCGCCGGCCGGCGCGCGGCGGCGCGGTACGCGAACCGCGACGCCCGCCGGATGTTCGATCGGGCGCTCGACGCCGCCACGGAGGCGGGCGACCGGCACGGCCAGGCGGTGGCGCGGTTCGAGCGGGGCCGCGTCCTCGAGGCGCTGGTCGACCTCGAGGGGGCGTACCGGGACCAGGACGAAGCCCTGGGCGCAGCCCGCGAGGCCGGCGACCGGGCGCTCGAGATGCGCGTCCTGCGGGAGCTGGGGGGCGACCCGCTGATCGGTCACGGCCGCCCATCGACGGAGTGCGTTCCGTTCCTCGAGGAGGCTCTGACCATCGCCGAGGAGCTCGGCGACGGCCCCGCCGAGACCGACATCCTGACCCGCCTGGCCGTGCTCGCGGTGAACCACCTCCGGTTCGAGACCGCTCGCGATCACGCCCGCCGGGCGGTGGAGCTCGCCCGAGCCCAGGGCGACGACGCGGCGCTCGTGAACGCGCTCGACGGCCTCAAGACGGTCGCCGCGTACGACGGCGACCTCGGCGACCTGGAGCGGGTGGGACCGGAGCTGGAGCGCCTGGCCCGTCGGACCGGCCGACTGATGCACCTGCAGTGGGCGATGTTCGAGTCGGCGTTCGTGCCGATGGCGCGCGGGAGGTGGCCCACCGCCGTCAATCGCATCCGGGCCGCGCTCGAGCTCAACCGGCGCGTCGGCTACCAGGCGCTCACGGCGCCCTTCCTGGCGCACCTCGGGTGGATCCACCGGTCGCGGGGCGGGTACGCACAGGCGGTCGCGGTCGGGCGCCAGGCCCTGTTCCACGCCGGCGAATCGGACCACCCGTGGTGGAGCGCGTTCGCGGCGGCGATGCTGGGGTGGACGCTCACCGAAACCGGGCACCCGGACGAGGCCGTGCCGGTCCTCGAGGCCGGGTTGCGGAAGGCCGAGCGCGACGGCGCCGACGCGTACACGGTCCGGTGCCACGCCCATCTCGCGCTGGCCCGGGCGGCCCGCGGCGACACCCACGGGGCCGAGCCCCACCTCCGTGCGGCGGAGGCGATCCTCGCCGGCGCGATCCGGCCCCCGCGGTCGAACTTCCTCCACGGGGCGCACGCGGCGCTCGCCGCGGCCCGGACGGCGGTGCTCCTCGGCTCACCGGGGCGCGGCGAATCGCTCGCGGAGCCCGTGCTGCGGGCGGCCGGCGCGCTCGGATGGGTGGAGCCGCGGGCGGAGGCCTCGCTGGTACTCGCCATGTGCCGGCTGGCCGCCGGCGATGCCCCCGCGGCCGAGCCGCTGGCGGCTGCCGCGGTCGCCGCCGCGGAGGAAACGGGGCTCGGCCGGCTCTCCTGGGAGGCCCGGGCCGTCCGGTCCCGGGCCCTGCAGGCGCTGGGCCTGCCGGATCGCGCCGGCGACGAGCGGGTGGCGGCCCGTGCGGCGGCGGCGGCCGTGGCGGGGTCGCTGCAGGGCGAGTCCCGGGCCCGGTTCGAGGCCCGGACGGCCGCGGTCCTCGGCGAGCCGGCCGCCCCGGCGGTCAGATCAGCTCGGCGATGAGCTCCGCCGCCCGGGTCACAGCCCCCGGGTCGAGCGGGCGGTAGGCGACCTCGCGCCCGATCTCCTCGGCGATGGCCCGGGCGATCGCCTCCGGCGGCGACGCCGCGTAGTCCATGCGCCGCCCCGCCCCGTACCGCGCCAGCCGCTGCGGCACGTGGAAGTTCTGTTCGAAGTGGTGGCCGAGCGGGAAGTACAGGAACGGCCGCCCGTTCGCGGTGAGCTCCATCGTCGTGGTCAGCCCGCCCTGGACGACGGCCAGGTCGGCGGCGGCCAGGTGCCGGTACAGCTCGGGCACGTAGGCGCGGACCTCGAGCCCGTCGTCGCGCGGCAGCGAGGAGGGGTCGATGCGGGGGCCCGCCACGATCACCATGCGCAGGCCGGGGACCAGGCGCTTCGCCTCCGGGATACGCCGCCGACGACCCGCCGCAGCAGCGACGTTCCCACCCCGGAGCCGCCGACTGTGACGATGCACACGCGCTCGTCCGGCCCGTACCCGAGCTCCGCCCGCAGGGCCTCGCGGTCGTCGAAGGCGCCCGGGTCGAACCCCGTGATGTAGTCGCCGGTGAACTCGTAGTGGGCCTCGGTCCACTCCCGGATGGCCGGCAGCTCCGGGCCGAACGCGTCCGGCACGATGTCGTCCGGGGCGCCCACGAACACGGCCCGGTCGCGGACCCGGGGGAACCGGGCGATGTGGCCGATCATCTCGGCGTTGTAGTCCGCGGTGAGGAACGCCTCGCGCTCCCCGCCGTCGGGCATGGGGAGCCATCCCACGAAGTCCGTCAGCCAGACGTAGGCGGCCCGCTTCTGCTCGGGGTTCTCGTGCAGGTAGTAGTCGAGCTCCCAGGCCTCGTCCCCGATCCACAGGTCGTAGTCGCTCTCGCGAACGAGGTCGTGGAACACCATGAAGTTCGCGAGCAGGATCTCGTCCATCCGCCGCCACGCCTGGAAGCAGTGGAGGTCGTGCTCCGCCGACTCCGAGTCGATGTGATCGACCTCGCTCGAGAGCTCCGCCGAAGCCGGGTGGATGCGCTCGCCACGTTCCTCGAGGACGCGGGTCACCGGCGACTGCGCCAGCCAGTCGATCTCGAGGTCCGGCTGCAGCCGCCGGAGCTCGTCGGCGATGGCGACGTCGCGGCGCGCATGCCCCAGGCCGATCGGCGAGGAGATGTACAGGGCCCGCTTCGGGCGGCGTGACGGCCCGGACCCAGGTCCGCGGCCGAGGCTCGGGCGGCGCACGCGGTCGACGAACTCCCGGATCAGGAGGTTGACCTGAACCGGGATCGCGGACCTCGGGACCGTGCCCGGCGCCCTCGAGCGCGACGAGCGTCGACCGCTCCCCGAGGGCCGCGTGGAGTTCCTCCCCCTTCGTGACGGACACGATGTGGTCGCTGCGCCCGTGGATCACCAGACACGGGCAGCGGACCGCGGCGGCGAGCGCCCGGGCCTCGTCCCGGTCCTGGAGCGCCGGCGCCACCTGCGTCAGCGTCAGCGTCTCCGCTGTCGTCTCGAGCCCCCAGCCGACCGCGTCCTCGATCGGCTTGGTGGAGTGCCGCTCGGTGAACAGCTGGGACATGAAGAACTCGACGAACCCCGGGTAGTCGCGGGCCCAGTAGTGCCGGTTGTACTTCGCCCAGAACTCGTCGGTGTCCAGCTCCTCGTCGAACGACTCGATGACCATCCGTTCCGGGAGTGTCTCGCCGAGCGGGACCGCCGGACAGATGAACACGGCCCCGCCGACCCGCTCCGGGTGCGATGCCGCGAGCATGAGCGCCCAGCGGCCGCCGGCGGAGACGCCGATCACGATCGCCCGATCGGTCGCCGTCGCGTCGAGGACCGCCACCGCGTCGGCGACGTACTCGTCGTCGGCGTAGGCCTCGGCGGTGGCGGGACGATCCGACCGGCCGTTGCCCCGGCCGTCGAACGTCACCACCCGATAGTGCCGAGCCAGATACGGGACCTGCATCTTCCAGATCCGCGAGTGGACGATCGACCAGGCCGGGAGCAGCAGCAGGGTCGGTTCGCCCGACCCGAAGACCTCGTAGAACACCTTGACGCCGTCGCGCTCGACGAAGCCGTCCGTGTCCGGATACCGGGCCCTCATCGATTGCGCTCCCGCATCTCACATCGCCTCCTCGAGCCGTCCGGCCCAAGATCGCGGGGCCCATTGCAGCGGGATTGCAACGCGACTGCAACCCCCCTCGTCACCATGGCCCCCGTCCGATCGCCGTTCGAACCGGAAGGGGTGATGCCTGATGGCGATCACGGAGGAACAGGCCAGGCCTGCGTCGACGGGCCAGGGCTACCAGCTGGAGGGCACGCTGCTGGAGGCGTGCTCGTGCGGTGTGCTGTGCCCGTGCTGGGTCGGCGAGGACCCCGACGGTGGGTCCTGCGACGCGTTCGTCGCGTACCACTTCGACAGCGGCACCATCCGCGGCGTCGACGTGGGCGGCCTGTCGATGGTGAACGTCGTCCGGATCCCCGGGAACGTCCTGACGCCGGGGTCGTGGCGGATCGTCACGTTCGTGGACGACCGCGCCACGGACGAGCAGTTCCAGGCCATCCTCGACGCGTACCACGGGCGGATGGGCGGCCCGCTCGCCGACCTGGCCGGCCTGGTGGGCGAGGTCACCGACGTCCAGCGCGCCCCGATCTCGCACGAGATCGTGGGAGGAACGGGCACGCTCCGGATCGGCGACTTCGTGTCCTCGGAGATGGCGCCGTTCACGGGACCCGACGGCTCGACGACCACCCTGCAGAACACGCTGTTCTCCACGGTCCCCGGGTCGCCGGCGTACGCGTCGAAGGCGTCGTCCCACACCGTGAACCTCCCGCAGTACGGGATGGTGTGGTCGTTCGAGGGCCGCAACGCGATCCAGTCCGACTACCGGATCGAGTTCACCCCGGAGGCCTGAGATGGCGGGCGATGTCGCGACGACCACCGGAGTTCCATCAGCGTTGACGGCCCCCCGGCCCGCCCCCGGGCGGGCCGCGGGGCCCGGCCCCGCGCCCGGGCCGGCCCGTTCCGCGTGGCGGGGACGGGGCCCGGTGGTCGTCGCCATCGCCGTCGCCTGGGCCCTGGCGATCGTGGCGGAGGCGACCGGGGACGGCGCGAAGCTGCACCACGACGCGCTCATCCACGGGACGCTGCCGACGTGGGCGGCGCTCGCCCTGTTCCTGGTGGCGTGGCAGGCCATGATCGCCGCCATGATGCTGCCGTCGAGCCTGCCGATGATCCGGCTGTTCGCCCGGACCTCCGCGGACCAGGACCGCCCGGGGCGGGTCATGGGGGCGTTCCTCGGCGGGTACGCGATCGTGTGGACCGTGTTCGGCGCGGTCGCGTTCGTCGGCGACCTCGGGCCTGCACCGGCTGGTGGACGCCACGCCGTGGCTGAACGAGCACCAGACGCTCATCGCCGGCGGCGTGATCCTGCTGGCCGGCGTGTTCCAGTTCTCCTCGCTCAAGGAGAAGTGCCTGCAGGAATGCCGCCACCCCGGCGTGTTCCTGTTGCGGCGGTACCGCCGGGGGGCGGAGGCGGCCCTGCGGATCGGCGTCGCGCACGGCATGTTCTGCCTGGGGTGCTGCTGGGCCCTGATGCTGCTGATGTTCGCGGCCGGCGTCGCCAACCTGTGGTGGATGGCGCTCCTCACCGCCGTGATGGTCTACGAGAAGGTCGGCCGGCACGGCAAGGTGCTCTCGCCGATCGTCGGCGTCGCGCTGCTGGGGCTGGGCTCGCTGGTGGTGCTCGGCGTCCACGTCCCGACCGTGGCGTTCGGCTAGCCGCCCTCTGCACACCTCCGGCGTCTGCGCGAGAGTTCCCGCAGACGAGCCTCAGGAGGTGGACATGAGAGGCATCGCACGAACCGCCGCGACCCTCGCCGTGACCCTGGTTGTCGCCTTCTCGGTGCAACGGGTCATGGCGTCGGACCGGATCACCGGACGGGCCACGCTGGGGGCCGAGCGGATCCACGTGGTCGCCGGAGAGGACAGGCAGACGAGCGGGCAGCAGGGCTTCTTCGTCCCGATCAGGGGTGCGAAGCTCAACCTGACCGTGCCGGACGGTCAGCACGGGCTCCTCCTGGCGAGGTTCAGCGCCAGCAACAAGTGTTCCGGCGGGGGGGCGCACGGCGCTTGCCGGCTGGCGATGAGGCTGACCGGCCCCGGATTCCCGGGGGTCGGGGCGGACGTGCTGGGCTCGGAGGACTTCTTCGACTCGGTGCACGAGAGCACGGCAAACTTCGAGACACACTCGGAGGAAGGCTTCGTCACGGACCTCGGACCGGGCACGTACACACTTCGGGCGTCGTGGCTCACCGACCATCCGACCAGGTTCACCCTGCACGCCTGGATCATGACCGCCGAGTTCTGGCGGAGCGCCTGAGGGGGAAGCGAAGAGGCCGGGCCGTTCGGCCCGGCCTCTTCGCTGTGGTGCGTCGGAGGTGACGCCTAGTGCGCGTGCCCGTGGCCGCCTGCGGCCGCGGGCTCCTCGTCCTCGGGCTTCTCGACGACCGCGCTCTCCGTGGTCAGCACCAGGGCGGCGATGGAGGCCGCGTTCTGGAGCGCCGACCGCGTGACCTTGGCCGGGTCGATGATGCCCTCCTTGAACATGTCGACGTACTCGCCCGTCGCCGCGTTGAAGCCGCGGGTGTCGCCCTCGGAGCGGATGTGCTCCACGACGACCGCGCCCTCGTAGCCGGCGTTCTCGGCGATCAGCCGGGCGGGGTCGCCGAGGGAGTCCCTGACGATCCGGGCGCCCGTTGCCTCGTCACCGGACAGGTCGAGCTTGTCGAGCGAGGCCTCCACGCGGAGCAGCGCCACGCCGCCGCCGGCGACGATGCCCTCCTCCACCGCGGCCTTGGTGGCCGACACGGCGTCCTCGATGCGGTGCTTCTTCTCCTTGAGCTCGACCTCGGTCGCGGCCCCGACCTTGATCAGCGCCACGCCCCCGGCCAGCTTGGCCAGGCGCTCCTGGAGCTTCTCGCGGTCCCAGTCCGAGTCCGTCTTGTCGATCTCGGCCTTGATCTGGTTGACCCGGCCCTTGACCTCGTCCGGGTCGCCCTGGCCCTCGACGATCGTGGTGTCGTCCTTCGTGACCACCACGCGCCGGGCCGAGCCGAGCAGGTCGAGCGTCGCGTTCTCGAGCTTCAGGCCGACCTCCTCGGAGATGACCTGCCCGCCCGAGAGGGTCGCGATGTCCTGGAGCATGGCCTTGCGGCGGTCGCCGAACCCGGGCGCCTTGATCGCGATCGCGGCGAACGTGCCGCGGATCTTGTTCACGACGAGCGTCGCGAGCGCCTCGCCCTCGACGTCCTCGGCGATGATCACGAGCGGCCTGCCGCCCTGCATGACCTTCTCGAGGACCGGCAGGATCTCCTGGACGCTCGAGATCTTCTTGTTCGCGATGAGGATGGAGGGCTCCTCGAGGACCGCCTCCATGCGCTCGGGGTCGGTCACGAAGTACGGCGAGATGTAGCCCTTGTCGAACTGCATCCCCTCGACGAACTCGAGCTCGATGCCGAACGTGTTGGACTCCTCGACCGTGACCACGCCGTCCTTGCCGACCTTGTCGAGGGCGTCGGCGATGGACTCGCCGATCTCCTTCGACGCCGCGGAGATGGTCGCGACGTGCGCGATCTCCTCCTTGGACTCGATCTCCTTGGCCTGGTTGCCGATGGCCTCGACCGCGGCGGTGACCGCCTTCTCGATGCCCCGCTTGAGGGCCATCGGGTTGGCGCCGGCGGCGACGTTCTTCATGCCCCGGTGGACCATGGCCCGCGCGAGCACCGTCGCCGTCGTGGTGCCGTCACCGGCCACGTCGTTGGTCTTGGTGGCGACCTCCTTGGCGAGCTGGGCCCCCATGTTCTCGTAGGGGTCCTCCAGCTCGATCTCCTTGGCGATCGTCACGCCGTCGTTGGTGATGGTGGGGGCGCCCCACTTCTTGTCGAGCACGACGTTGCGGCCCTTGGGCCCGAGCGTGATCGACACTGCGTCGGCCAGCTTGTTGACGCCGGCCTCGAGGCTGCGGCGCGCCTCCTCGTCGAACTTCAGCTGCTTGGATGCCACGTGGTGTAAACCTCCTTCACGACCGCGCGCGAGGCGCGGGTCGGGTGGCTACTTCTTGATCTTGGCGAGCACGTCGCGGGCCGACAGGACCAGGTACTCGTCGCCCTCGACCTTGACCTCGGTGCCGCCGTACTTCGAGTAGATGACCTTGTCGCCCACGGCGACGTCCATCGGCGTCCGCTGCCCGTCCTCGAACTTGCCCGGGCCGACGGCGACGACCTCGCCCTCCTGGGGCTTCTCCTTGGCGGTGTCCGGGATGACGATGCCCGAGACGGTCGTCTGCTCCTCCTCGCTGGGGCGGACCACGATGCGGTCCTCCAGCGGCTCCAGGTTGAACCCCTTCGCCATTTGCTTCCCTCCTGTTTTCCGACTCGCGGGACCTGACTGCTAGCACTCACTTCCTGCGAGTGCTAAGGATAACGGAGGGGCTTCGGAATGGTCAACGCGGGCCGGCGACGACTCCGGACGGAGTCGCTACGAGGAGCGCGCCGGGGCGGCGCCCATCGCCGCGAGCGCGGCCGGCTCGGCGGCCGCCGGACGGGTCGCCCTCGCGCCCGCCCGCCGGAGCGCCCACGCGGTCACGCCGGCCGCGAGCATCACGATCGCCCCTGACAGAGCCAGCGCGAGCCGGGGGCCGAACGCCTCCGCGGCCCACCCGGCGAGCGGCGCTCCGATGGGTGTCGTTCCCAGGAACACCATGCCGAACAACGCCATCACCCGGCCGCGCATGGCCGGCGTGGCGTGTTCCTGCAGGAGGGCGTTCGAGGTCGAGATGAACACCGTGTTGGCGACGCCCAGGGGGACCATCGCGAGGAGCGCCCAGCCGTACGCCGGCATGGCCGACAGCAGGAGCACCCCGGCCCCGAAGGCGGCGGCGCCCGCCGCAACGATCCGGTCCCCCGTCGTGCCCCGCCAGGCGATGACGAGGCCCCCGGCGACCGCACCGATGCCCATCGCGGAGAACAGCACGCCGTACCCACCCGCGCCCTGGTGCAGCGACTCGGTCGCGAACAGCGGCAGGAGCGTCGCGAAGTTGAACCCGAACGTCCCGACCACCGCCATCAGCAGGAGCGGGCGGCGGAGCGCCGGCGTCCGGGCCACGTACGCGAGGCCCTCCCGGAGCTGGCCCTTCGCGCGGGGCGTGGGCTCGCTGCGGATGAGCTCCTCCGGGCGCATCCGCCACAGCGCGACGATCACCGCGACGAACGAGGCGGCGTTGATCAGGAAGCACGGCCCGGTGCCGACTGTGGCGATCAGCAGGCCCGCGATGCCGGGGCCGATCACGCGGGCGGCGTTCATGAGGACGCTGTTGAGGCTGACGGCGTTGGGCACGTCCTGGCGGCCGACCATCTCGACGATGAACGACTGCCGGGCCGGGTTGTCGAGGGCGGTCACGATCCCGAACAGGCCGGCCAGCGCGTAGACCATCCACGGCTCGACAACGTCGGTCACGGTCAGGACGCCGAGCACCAGGGCGAGCGACCCGGCAGCCGTCTGGGTTGCCATCAGCAGCTTGCGCTTGTCGAGGCGGTCGGCCATCACCCCGCCCCACGGCCCGAGCACGAGGATCGGCCCGAACTGCAGCGCCAGCGTGATGCCGATGGCGACGCCGCTGTGGGTCAGGGTGAGGATCAGCCAGACCTGCGCGACCGACTGCATCCACGTGCCGACCCACGACACGGCCTGGCCGGTGAAATACAGGCGGTAGTTCCGGGTGCGGAGCGAGCGGAACGTCTGGTTCGCCGCCTTCCGGGCGCCGTGCGACGCGCGCGCGGCCGCGGCCCGGGCGGCGCGGCCCGCTTCCATCGCCGTCACGAGTCCTCCTGCGGTTCCGCGAGCATGTCCTCGAGGAGCACGGTGGAACGCGCCAGCGCGGCGCGGTCCTCGTCGGACATCGCGGCGAGCTTCCGGGCCAGGAAGGCCTCCTTGGCGCGCCGGCTCTCCCGGAGGTATCCCACCCCGGCGGGCGTGACGGCGACCACGCTCACCCTGCGGTCCCGCTCGTGGGTGGTGCGGACGACAAGGCCGCCTTCCTCGAGGCGGGCGACGACCGAGGTCACGGTCGGCGGCTGCACCTGCTCGGCGGCGGCGAGCTCCCCGAGCGTCATCGGCCCGCGGCGCTCGATGGTGGCGAGCATGGCCAGCTGGGACGGGGACCGGCCGCCGCCGGCGTGCTGGCGGAGGCGGCGGGCCATGCGCGTCACGACCAGCCGGAGGTCGGCCGCCAGCCGGTTGACCGGCACGGCGGACCGACGGGACGGGGAGGGACGCTGCGCGCTCATGTCTCTTCAAACTACTTAGTCGATCGAAATATTCCAACCGCGCTGGGGCCTCGCCGTGTGACAATCCAGTGACGATGCTGCAGCCGGACGTCGAGGCGATGTCGGTCCGCGAGCGGGAGCGTCTGCAGCTGGAGCGCCTCCGGGACATGGCGGTCCGGTTGCGCGGCGTGGACTCCCCGTACTGGCGCGACAAGCTGGCCGGGGTGCACCCCCACCGCATCCGGGAACCCGGCGACCTCGCGCTGCTGCCGTTCACCGTGAAGGCGGAGCTGCGGGATGCGTTCCCCTTCGGAATGCTGGCGGTGCCGCTCGGCGACACCATCCGGGTCCACGCCTCCTCCGGGACGCGGGGCAAGCCCACGATCGTCGCCTACACGCCGGCCGACGTCGCCGCGTTCGCCGAGGTGAACGCCCGCGCGATCGCGTGCGCCGGCGGGACCGCCGACGACGTCCTGCACGTCGCGTACGGCTACGGCTTGTTCACCGGCGGGCTCGGGCTGCACTACGGCGGCGAGCGGCTCGGGGCCACGGTCGTCCCGGCCTCGGGCGGCAATCCCGGCCTCCAGGTCCAGCTGCTGGCGGACCTCGGCGCGGCGGGACTGTGCGCGACTCCGTCGTTCGCCATGCTGCTCGCCGAGCGGGCCGCCGCCGACGGGCTGCTCGAGCGGATCCGCCTGCGGTACGCGGTCTGCGGCGCCGAACCCTGGTCCGACGCGTTCCGGGCCAAGCTCGAGGCGGCCTGGGGCGGGATCGACGCGTGCGACATCTACGGGCTGTCGGAGATCATGGGCCCGGGCGTGGCTGCGGAGTGCCGCGAGGGCAAGGGCGCCCTGCACGTGTTCGACGACCACTTCCTGCCGGAGGTGGTGGACCCGGAGAGCGGTGATCCGGTCGCGTCCGGCACGCTCGGCGAGCTCGTGCTGACGACGTTGAACAAGGAGGCCCTGCCGGTGATCCGCTACCGCACAGGGGACATCACCTCGTTCGTCGACGGCGAGTGCCCGTGCGGACGAACCCACCGGCGGATCGCCCGGTTCTCCGGCCGGGTCGACGACATGCTCGTGATCCGAGGCGTCAACGTGTTCCCGAGTGAGATCGAGGCGGTCCTGCTGGACGACGCGGCCATCGGGGCGCAGTACGCCATCGTCGTCGATGCCCGGGGAACGATGAACGAGCTGGAGGTCCGCGCCGAGCTGGCGCACGCCGTCCCGGAGTCCCTGGCGGACGAGGTCGCCGCCCGGCTCCGCGATCGCCTGGCGGAGCGCCTCCGCCTCCGCGTCACGGTGGCGATGCAGGCGCCGGGCTCGATGCCCCGGAGCGAGGTGGGCAAGGCCCGGCGTGTGTTCGAACGCACCGCCGACAACGACCCGTTTCCCGACTGAAACCGCGGCCCGGCCGACCTGAGGTCAGCGGGAGCCCGAACGGGTCAGCAGGAGGGTCCGGACGACGATGCAGGGCACTGGATCGTGCCCGAACACCGACTTCTGCTTCCTTCGCGTCGACTGCCGGTCCGGCGACACGCTGCTCTCCGGGGGCTTCAGCCCTCGCGCATGAACGCGACGGTCTCCTTGAGGCCGTCCTCGAGGTGGGTCCACGGGCGCCACCCCAGCTGGTCGCCGGCGAGCTCGTTGTCGAGGCAGATCCGCCGGAGCTCGCCGCCCGGGAGCGGGCCGAACAGCGGCTGCCCCGCGAACCCGGTGATGTCGGAGAGCATCCGAAACAGCCCGTTCACGCTGGTCTCGAGGCTGGTCCCGATGTTGACGAGCCGGCCGGAGCCCCGGTCGGCCGCCAGCGCGAACGCGTGCACCGTGTCGTCGATGAACACGTAGTCGCGCGTCTGGTTCCCGTCGCCGTAGATCGTGGGGGTCTCGCCCTCGAGCATCTTCGACGCGAAGATCGAGATCACACCGGCCTCGCCGTGGGGATCCTGGCGCGGGCCATACACGTTCCCGAGGGCGAGCGCCGTGTAGTCCATGCCCCGGAACCGCTGGAAGAACCGCAGGTAGTCCTCGGCCAGCTTCTTGGTGATGCCGTACGGCGACATCGGGTGGGAGCCGGACGTCGCCGTCTCCTTCACCGGGAGGCGGCGCGGCTCGCCGTAGATCGTGCCGCCGCTCGAGGCGAACACGATCTTCCGTACGCCGGTCGATGCCGAGCACTCCAGCACGTTGAGCAGGCCGATCACGTTGATCGACGCGTCCTTCTCCGGGTCCTCCATCGACGGCCGCACGCCGGCCTGGGCCGCCAGGTGCATGACGACCTCCGGGTGGTGCCGTTCGAACAGCGTCCGGAGGCCCTCGGTCCGGACGTCCATGTTGTAGAACGTGAAGTCCTTGCCGTACCCCCGGGCCTCGGTGAGGTTCGCGATCCGGCCCGTGGACAGGTCGTCGACGGCCACGACGCGGTGCCCCTCGGCGAGGAGCCGGTCGGACAGGTGCGAGCCGATGAAGCCGGCGCCCCCGGTCACCAGGAACGTGGTCACGGACGCCGATTCTCGTGCATGCGGGGGCCCGAGTCACTCACGCGGCGTCCAGGCGCAGGCCCGGGTCGGCCGCGACCTCGAGCGGGGTGCGCTCCCCGCGCCGCAACCGGTACGCGCCGGCGCACGCGATCATCGCCGCGTTGTCCGTGCACAGCTCCATGGGGGGAACGTGCAGGTCGAGCCCGGCCTCCTCCGCCGCCGCGCGCATCCGTTCCCGCAGGCGCGAATTGGCCACGACCCCGCCGCCCATCAGCACCCGCTCCACTCCCTGTTCCCGCGCCGCGGCGACGGTCTTCGACACCTGCACGTCGACGACGGCCTCCTGGAACGAGGCCGCCAGGTCGGCCGGGTCGGGCTCGCGGCCGGCGGCCCGCTCCCGCTTCACGTGCCGGATCACGCTCGTCTTGAGGCCGGAGAGCGAGAAGTCGTACCCCTGGCCTTCCATCGCGCGGGGGAACCGCACCGCGTCGGGGTTCCCCGATCTCGCGAGCTTGTCGAGCAGCGGCCCTCCCGGGTACCCGAGGCCGAGGAACCGGGCGATCTTGTCGAACGCCTCCCCGGCCGCATCGTCGAGGGTCTGCCCCATGACGTGGTAGGTCGTCGCGTCCGGCATGTGCACGAGCATCGTGTGGCCCCCGGAGACCACGAACGCCACGTACGGCGGGTCGGGCGGGTCGGTCTCCAGGAAGTTCGCGTACACGTGGCCCTCGAGGTGGTTGACCCCGATGAACGGCGCCCCCGTGGCGAGCGCGATCGACTTGGCGGCGGCGATCCCGACCAGCAGCGCGCCCACCAGGCCCGGCCCCACGGTGACGGCGACGCCGTCGAGGTCCGCGAACCGCAGCCCGGCCTGTTCCAGCGCCTCCTCGACGAGCGGAGTGAGCGTCTCGACGTGGGCCCGGCTGGCGAGCTCGGGAACGACCCCGCCGAACCGGCGGTGGACGTCGTGCTGGCTCGAGACGAGGTTCGACCGGATACGAAGCCCGTCCTCGACGACGGCCACGGCGGTCTCGTCGCAGGAGGTCTCGATGCCGAGGACGTTCACGGACGCGTCGCCGGGGTCATGCCCGGTCGCCCTCCCAGGCGGGTGCCGCCTGCGCGGCGATGCGCTCGAGCAGGTCCTGGTACTCGGCGGAGTGGACGTCGTCGACCCACATGATCAGCGCGTCCTCGTTGGTCTCCTGGTAGTAGTTCTTGCGCACGCCGACCGGCCGGAACCCGAACCGCCCGTACATCCGCTGGGCGCCCCAGTTCGACACGCGGACCTCGAGCGAGACCGCCCGGGCGCCCATGTCGACCGCGGCCTGGATCAGGTCGAGCAGCAGGCGCGTGCCGATCTTCCGGCGGTGCTGGTCGGGGTCGACGGCGATCGTCGTGACGTGCGCCTCGTCGCCGTAGCAGATCATCCCCGCGTACCCGACCACGTCGCGGCCGACGCGCGCCACCAGGTACGTGCGGTTCGACTGCTCGGACATCTCGGCCAGGAACAGGCTGGGGCTCCACGGCCGGGGGTACACCTGGCGCTCGATCGCCAGGATGCCCTTCAGGTGGCGCCGGCGCATCCGGCCGACGACGAGGTCAGCCGGTCCGGGCTCGGTTGTCCCAAGCGATCTCCGCATCGGACTTCCTGAGATAGAGGGGGACCACGTCGGCCACCCGGTCGTGTTCCTCCCGCAGGAACCTGGGGATGGACAACTCCACCAACTCGTCGGCGTGAGGGTACCCGAGCGAAGGGCTCGCGAACTCCACGTGGGGTCCCGCCTCTTGGAGCTCCCGCCGGTACCGGACGGCGCCGTCGCCGACCAGCAGGACGTCCCGGCGGTCGGCCTCGAGCTCGGCGACGAGGTGGTCGGGCGGCGAGACGCGGAACTCCGTCGTCCTGGTCACCCCGTCCGGCACGGGCCGGTACCGGCACCAGAACACCTCCTTGCGGCGGGCGTCGATCACCGAGCAGATGGCCCGGCTGGTGTACCGGACCGAGGAGGCGAGCACGTCGAGCGAGGACAGGCCGATGATCGGGACCTGGACCACCTGGGCCAGCGACTTCGCTGCCTGGATGCCGACGCGGAGGCCGGTGAACAGGCCCGGCCCGACCCCGACGGCGATCCCTCCCACCTGGCCGATGTCGGTCTCGGCCCATTCGAGCACCTGCCGGATGGCCGGGACCACCAGCTCGTGCCGCGACCGGCCCGAGGAGAGCAGCGTGGAGGCGATCGGGCCGGTCTCCGAGCCCAGGGCCACCGTGGTCTGGGGCGTGGACGTCTCGATCGCGAGGACGATCACTCGGCCGGCCCCTTGCTCGGAGTCGTCCACTGCTCGGCGGCGGCCTCGAGCCGCTCCCACCGGGCCGCCCAGGCCAGGCCGGTGGCGGTCAGCGTCGCACTCCTCGTGTCGCCGTCGTCCTGCGTGTACATAGCGATCTCGAGGTGGTCCTCGGGGAGCAGCCCCTCGATGGCGTCGCCCCACTCCACGAACGCAACGCCGTCCGGATCGAGCAGCTCCTCGAAGCCCAGGTCGATGACCTCCTGGATGCGGTCGAGCCGGTACACGTCGAGGTGGTAGATCGGGACGCGGCCCCGGTACTCCTTGACCAGCGTGAACGTCGGCGAGGTGACGTGGTCCCGGTCGGCGCCCAGGCCGAGCGCCGCGCCCTGGACGAACGTGGTCTTCCCCGCCCCGAGGTCGCCGGTGAGCGCGACCACGTCGCCGGGCAGGAGCAGCGAGCCGACCGCCTCCCCCAGCGCCCGCATGTCGCCGGCCTCGGGGACGACGAGCTCGATGGCGTGCGTGGACATCGCCGCTGACGGTACCCGTGCAGGCGCGATGCGGCCACCCGCCGGTCGCGTGTGGTTCAGAACAGGCCGAGCTGTTCCTCGGGCTCCGGCTCCGACGGCGCGGCGGCGCGTTCGTCGAGCGCCCGGCGGATCTCGGCGAAGTCGTCCCGGAGGGCCTGCATCTGCTTCGAGGCCATGCCGCCACCGTGCAGGATGGCCGCCGGGTGGAAGGTCGGGATCACCGTCCGCCCGTCGATCCGGAACCGCTGCCCCCGGACCCGGCTGATCGAGATCATCTGGTTGAGCATGAACCGCGTGGCGAAGTTCCCCAGGGTGACGATGACCGACGGGCTGATCAGGTTCAGCTGCTCTTCGAGCCACGGCTTGCAGGACTCGATCTCGTCGGGCAACGGGTCCCGATTGCCCGGAGGGCGGCACTTGATGACGTTCGCGATGTAGACGTCCTCGCGGGGGATGCCGTGCTCCTGCAGCATCGTGTTCAGCAGCTGTCCGGCGGCGCCGACGAAGGGGATGCCCTGCTTGTCCTCGTTGAACCCCGGCCCCTCCCCGATGAACATGAGGTCCGCGTCGGGGCTGCCGACGCCGTAGACGACCTGGGTCCGGCCGCCGGACAGGCGGCACTTCGTGCAGGTCGAGGCGTCGGCTGCTGCCTCGGCGAGCGTGCGGCTGGTGAGCGTGTCTCCGGTCATGCGGGTCCTCCCGGCGCCTGCGCGGCGGGGATGCCGGCCACGGTCTCGGCGTGCAGCACGCCGGAGCGAATGGCCCGGGCCAGAACCTCCACCGCCATCTCCTCGATCTCGGACTGTTGGGCATCCGTCTCGCCGGTGGCGAGGGAGAAGACGGTGTCCCCGTCGCGCATTGTATGCGCCGGGCGGATGGCGATGTCGAGTGCGTCGTGCGCGGCGAGGGCGAGCAGGTGGGCGCGCTCCTTCGACAGGCGCGCGTTCGTGGCGACGACCGCGATGGTCGTGTTGCCGAACGGCAGGCCGGGCGCGTCGGGGTCGTCGGCGGGCTGGCCGTGGCCGTTCGGCGATCCGGCCGGGAACGGCTTTGCCTCGTCCTCCGGCCCTCCGGGCAGCGCGGCGACCAGGATGTCGCCCGCGTCGTCGAGGATCTCCCCCAGCGCGTTCACCGCGACGACGGTGCCGACGACGAGGTCGCCGCGGCGGGCCGACGCGGTGCCCAGGCCGCCCTTCACCGCCCGCTCCGGGCCGTGCAGCTTCGCAACGGTTGCGCCCGTGCCGGCCCCGACGTTCCCCTGCGGGACCTCGGCGGAGGCGTTCGCGGCCGCCGCGTGGCCGTCCTCCGCCGTCGGGCGGGCCTTCGGGTCGCCGACCCCCAGGTCGAACAGCACGGCGCCCGGCACGATCGGCACATGTGCGACCCCGGCGTCGAAGCCGATCCCCCGTTCCTCGAGGAACCGCACCACGCCGTCGGCCGCCGCGAGGCCGAACGCGCTCCCGCCGGTCAGGAGGACGGCGTGCACCTCGTTCACGAGCATCCCCGGCCGGAGCAGGTCGGTCTCGCGCGTGCCGGGCGCGCCGCCGCGCACCTCGCCGGAGCCGACCGTCCCCGGGGGGCACAGCACGACGGTGCAGCCGGTGAGGCCCTCGAGGTCGGTGGCGTTCCCGACGAGGATGCCGGGGACGTCGGCGATCGACCCCCCCTGGCCGGGCTCCGGGTCGCTCACGCGGACGCGCCCCGGGAGCGCCGCCGGGTGGTCCCCGAGGCAGAGGCCGACGCCGGGGCACGGGCGCTCCATTCCGAGAAGGCCCGATCCAGGAACGCCCCCGCGACCGCGTTGAACTGCTCGTGCCGTTCGAGCATCGAGAGGTGCCCCGCGCCCTCGAGGACGAGCAGCCGGCCGTGGGGCAGGCCGCGAACGAGCGCCCGGGCCGACGACGGGGGCGTGATCCGGTCGACGTCCCCGACCACGACGAGGGCCGGCACGGTGATGTGTTCCAGCGCGTGGCGGAGGTCGAGGTCGAGCACGCCGGCGAGCGAGTCCGTCCACACCTCGATCGGGGCCTGCCCGGAGATCGCCGCGATGTAATCGACGAGCGCGGGCGAGGCCTGGTGGCCGAAGTTCGTCAGGCGGGCGACGAGGTAGGAGAGGTCGGACCGGCCCTCCTTCATGAAGCCACGGATGCGCTCCGCCCGTTCGTCGGGGACCTTGTAGCCGGTGAGCCGCCCGAGGATCCCGCCGAGCGCGCCCCGGACCACCTCGGCCGCGGCCGTGTCGGCGAGGAGCACGCCGGCGATCCGGCCGCGGAACTCCTCCGGATGCGCCTCGGCGAACGCGAGGATGGCCATGCCGCCCATGCTGTGCCCGGCCAGCACGACCGGGCCCTCGGGGAACGCCGCGTCGAGGACCGCCTTGACGTCCCGGCCCATGGCCTGCAGCGAGTAGTCGCGGCTGGGCGAGGTTCCGCTCCGGCCGTGGCCCCGGTGGTCGACCAGCACCGTGCGGTACCGGTTCGACCACTCCTTCCACTGGTAGTGCCAGGTCGTCATGTCGAGGCTGAACCCGTGGGCCAGCAGGACGCCGGGGGCGCCGGGCTCGCCGGCCGCGCGGACGTGCAGGAGCGTCCCGTCGGGGGCGACCACCGGGCCGAGGTCGTCCGGCGGGAGCTCGGCGAGGTGCTCGCCGCGCTCGGGGTCGATGCGGCGGCGGTCGCGGCGGATCAGCGCCTTCGTGGCCACCGCTCCGGCCGCCGCCCCGACGGTCACGCCGGTCGCCCACAGGGCGGCCTTGCGCCAGCGCGGCCTTGGTCGTGGTGTTCGGCGTCCCGGGGCGTCAGGCATGGACACCACCGTAGACGCGGGGGACGCGTGCGCCCACTCCGCAGGCGATCTCGTAGTCGATGGTGCCGAGCAGGGCGGCCAGCTCGCCGGCCGTGACCTCCTCGTCGCCCTGGCGGCCGAGGAGGACGACCTCGTCGCCTTCGGCGACGGGGTCGTCGCCGCAGTCGACGAGGAGCTGATCCATGGAGATCACACCGGCCACCCGGTGCCGACGTCCTCCGATGAGGACGTCGGCCCGGGAGGAGAGGCCGCGAGGGTACCCGTCGGCGTAGCCGACGGGGACCGTCGCCACGTTGGAGTCGCGCTCCAGCGTCCAGGTGAGGCCGTACGAGACGGCCTCACCGGCCGGCAGCCGCCGCGCGAGCGACACGGCCGAACGCCACCGCATGGCCGGCCGGAGGCCCGCCCGTTGCGCGAGGTCCGCTCCGGGAGACAGGCCGTACAGGGCCACGCCGACCCGGACCAGGTCGAGGTGGGTGGCGGGGTCGCGGATCACGGCGCCGCTGTTGGCCGCGTGGAGGTACCGGGGCCGGGTGCCGCCCCGCTCCAGCTCGCGGGCCACGCCGAGGAACCGCTTCAGCTGGCTCGTGGTGAACTCCGGGTCGTCCTCCGACCTGGCGAAGTGCGTCCACAGGCCGTCGACGTCGAAGCCGAGGCCGACAGCGGTCGCCACGAACGCCGGAACGCGTTCCGGGGGGAATCGGCCGACCCGGTGCATGCCGGTGTCCACCTTGACGTGCACGCGCGGGGTCAGCCCGGTCGCCTCCGCGGCGGCCGCCGTGTGCTCCAGCCCGGCGTCCGTGTACAGCGCGAGCGTCACCCCCGCCTCGAGGGCGACCGACTCGGACCCGCGGGGGACCTCCGACAGGACCAGGATCGGCTGCTCGGTGAACCCCCGCGCGCGGAGCTCGAGCGCCTCCTCCAGCAGGGCCACGCCGAGCCAGGTCGCGCCGGACTCGATCGCCGCGCGCGCGGACGGCACGGCGCCGTGGCCGTACCCGTCGGCCTTCACCACGGCCATCAGCTCGGTTCCCTCGGGGTGCATGGCCCGCGCGTTGTGGCGGACCGCGTCGAGGTCGATCTCCGCGACGGTCGGCCGGAACGACCCGCGCTCCGTGTCGCGCGCGGTGGTCGCGCGGCTCACGACCCCCCCAGAATCGACCGGATCGCCGCCGGCACGTGGGCCTGGACGTCGAGCGCCGTCGCGCCGTCGCCGAGCCGGGCGCCGGCCAGGTCGCCCGCCAGCCCGTGGACGAACGCGCCGGCCATGGCGGCGTCGGCGGGCTGGAGGCCGCGGGCAAGGAGCGCGGCGATCACCCCCGTCAACACATCCCCGGTGCCGCCCGTGGCGAGCGCCGGCCCCCCGGTCGAGTTCACCCCGACCTCTCCGCCGGGGAGCCCGACCACGGTCGGGTTCCCCTTGAACAGGACCACCGCGCCGGCCTGCGAGGCCAGCGAGCGGACGCTTCCCACCCGGTCGGCGTTCACCTCGGCCACCTCGCCCCCGGACAGCCGGGCGAACTCCCCCGCATGCGGCGTGAGGACGAGGTCCGCCGAATCCATCTCGGCCAGCTCGTCGAGGCGGCCCGCGAACGCCGTCAGCCCGTCCGCGTCGATGACGCACGGCACCGGGCTCGCCTGGACCAGCGCCCGGACGAATGCCAGCGTGTCCTCGTTCCGGCCGAGGCCGGGGCCGACGGCCAGGGCATCGGCGTCCGCCAGGCGCTCCTTCAGGGCGTCGACCGCGGACTCCGCGATGGTTCCCTCGCCCGTCTCGGGCAGGGCCGTGAACGTCGCCTCCACGAGGCCCGTCTGCACCACCGGGAGGATCCCCTCCGGCACCCCGACCTGCACCAGCCCGGCGCCGGTCCGGTACGCGGCGCCGGCCATCAGGCGGACCGCCCCGGTCATGGCACGCGAGCCGCCGACCACGAGCACGATCCCCGTCGAGCGCTTGTGGGCGTCGGGCGCGCGGGCCGGGAGCACCGCTGCGACGTCCTCCGCCTCGACCTGCCACAGGTCGCTCGCGACGAGATCGGGGGGGAACCCGATGTCGGCCACCTCGACCACCCCGGCGTACGCCGCGCCCGGGAACAGGACGTGCCCCGGCTTCAGCGAGCCGAACGTGACGGTGGCGTCGGCCGCCACGGCGGGGCCGTCGACGGCGCCGGTGGCGCCGTCGACGCCGGATGCGATGTCGACGGCGACGACGGCTGCGCCGTCCCCGCCGATCGCCCCGATCGCCTCGCCGACGGCCCCCTCCGGAGTCCCGCGGAACCCGGTCCCGACCACGCCGTCGAGGACCACCTCGGCCCGGGCCAGCTCCCTCCGGAGGTCGGCGGCGGTCGCCACGGCGACCCCCGCCCGGCGCGCCCGCTCGAGGTTCACGCCCGCCGCGTCCCGGTACGCGTCGGGCTCGGCCAGCAGCACGGCGGTCGCGCCCATCCCCCACCGCCGGAGGTACCGGGCCGCCACCAGGGCGTCGCCGCCGTTGTTCCCCTTGCCGCAGACGGCGACGACCCGGCGCCCGTAGGCACCGCCGGCGAGCGCCACGGCGGCGCGCGCCACCGCCCGGCCGGCGCGTTCCATCAGGGAGTCCACGGTGACGCCGCGCTCGGCGCTCGCCCGGTCGAGGTCTGCGCTCTCCTCGGGGGTGAGGATCGGCCTCACGGGCCAACCGCCAGGCAGGTCGCCACGGCGATGCCGCGCTCGTGGGAGAACGACACCATCACCTTCGCGACGCCGGCCGCCTCCGCGCGGGCCCGGGCGGCGCCGTCGAGCTCGATGGCCACCTGCCCGTCCGCGCCGCGCACGACCCGGATCTCCCGCCACCGCCCGCCCGGCACCCCGCCGAGCGCCTTCGCGCAGGCCTCACGCGCCGCCCATCGGGCCGCGTAGCACCGCGCCCGCTGACCGGAGGCCTCGCAGTGCTCGATCTCGGCCTCCGAGAAGATCTTCCGCACCCACCCGGGGCGGCGTTCCAGGATCTGCTCCACCCGCGCGACGTCCACGACGTCCACGCCGAGCCCGATCACGTTCATCGGCCCAAGCTTCCCACAAGCGAAAACGCGCTCCGTTCGGGACCGGAGGATCCGCGGGGGCTCGCCCTGGGGCGTACGCTCCCGGCGCCATGGCGGACCTGCCGACCGGGACGGTCACGTTCCTGTTCACCGATATCGAGGGCTCGACGCGGCTGCTCCAGGCCCTCGCCGATCGGTGGCGCGGCGTCATCGAGGACCACCATCGGTTGCTGCGCTCCGCGGTGCGGGAGGCCGGCGGCGTCGACGTCCGAACCGAAGGGGACTCCCTGTTCGCGGTGTTCGCGAGCGCCCCCGCCGCGGTGTCCGCGGTCGTCGCAGCCCAGCGCGGGCTGGCCGCGCACCCGTGGCCCTCCGACGGGGAGGTTCGCGTCCGAATGGGGCTGCATACGGGAGAGGGCACACTCGGCGGCGACGACTACGTCGGCCTCGACGTCCATCGCGCGGCCCGCATCTCATCGGCGGCGCACGGCGGTCAGGTCCTCGTGTCGTCCGCCACGGCCGAGCTGGTGCCCGGCCTGCCCGAAGGGGTCTCGTTTCGGGACCTCGGCACGCACCGGCTGAAGGACCTGGCCCGGCCGGAGCGGCTCTTCCAGGTGGTCGCGGAGGGCCTGCCACCCGAGTTCCCGCCGATCCGCTCGCTGGAGACGCCGACGAACCTGCCGGCGCCGCGATCGACCTTCGTCGGCCGAGAACAGGAGACCGCTCGGACGCGGGAGCTCCTCCGGGGCCCCGGGCTCCTCACGGTCACCGGTCCGGGCGGCACCGGCAAGACCCGGCTGGCCCTCCACGTCGCACGACAGGTGCTGCCCGAATACGCCGACGGCGTGTTCTTCGTCGGGCTCGACGCGATCGACGACCCCAGGCTCGTCGCGTCGGCCATCGCGGATGCGGTCGGCGCGCGCGCGGAAGGGCGACGCTCGGTGCTCGATACGCTGCGGGACCACGTCCGCGACCTCGAGGTCCTGCTCGTGCTCGACAACTTCGAGCAGGTGCTCGACGCGGCGACCGTCGTGGCGGACCTCCTGGATGCCGGGCCTCGGCTCCGGATCCTCGTGACCAGCCGCGCGCCGCTGCACGTCGTCGGGGAGCAGGAGCTACCCGTCCCGCCGCTCGGCCTCCCGCCCGAGGGTGACCACCCATCGGTGGACGACCTCGCCCGGTCCGACTCCGTGATGCTGTTCGTCCAACGGGCGGCCGCCGTCGACGCGGGATTCCGCCTGACCGAAGGGAACGCTGCCGCGGTGGCCGAGCTGTGTCGTCGGCTCGACGGGCTTCCGCTCGCGATCGAGCTCGCGGCGTCGCGCACGAAGCTCCTGTCGCCAGCGGCGGTCCTCGCGCGATTGGAGCACCGCCTCGACCTGCTGACCGGCGGGCCCGTCGACCTCCCCGCCCGGCAGCGCACCCTCCGCGAGGCGATCGGGTGGAGCCACGACCTCCTCGACGACACCGAACGGGTGCTGTTCCGGCGGCTGGGGGTGTTCTCCGGCGGCTGCACGCTCGAGGGCATCGAGGAGGTAACGGCCGACGGGATCGGCCGGGGCGCGGGGATCATCGACCTCCTGGGGTCGCTGGTCGACAAGAGCCTGGTGTCCCGGCTGCCGGCAGCCGACGGGGCGGTCCGGTTCTCGATGCTCGCGACGATCCGCGAGTTCGCCCTCGAGCAGCTCGATGCCGCCGGCGAGCGCGCGACGTTCCTGTCGCGACAGGCCGCGTGGTGCGCGGCCCTCGCCGAGGCCGCCGAGCCCCACCTCCGGAAGGTCGGTCAGCGACGGTGGCTGGACGAGCTGGAGGAGGAGCACGACAACCTCCGGGCCGCGCTTCGTTTCGCGATCGACACCTCCGACGCCGACGTCGCCCTTCGGCTCGTGGCCGCGTTGTGGCGGTTCTGGCACTTCCACGGACACCTGGCCGAGGGCCGCCGCTGGGCCGAGGAGGCGATCGCCCTGCCGACGGCCTCCGGCCGGACTCCCGTGCGAGCCCGGGCGTTGACGGCGCTCGGGGGGCTCGCGTACTGGCAGGAGGACATCCCGGCCTTCACCGCGGCCTACGAGGAGGCGCTGGCCATCGCCGACGAGCTCGGCGATCGCCACGCCAAGGCCCACGGCATCTACAACCTCGCGTACGCCAGGGCCTACGCGGGCGACATCGCGACGGCGGTGTCGATGCTCGCCGAGAGCCGGGCCATCTTCGAGGAGTTGGGCGACCGGGGGGAATCGCGGACGTCCTGTGGTTCCTGGGGGTCGGGGCGCGCCTCCAGGGCGACCTCGCGACGTCACTCGCGCTGACCCGGGAGAGCCTCGCCCTGCACCGCGAGTCGGGCGACATGTTCGGTGTCACCGATGCGCTGTTCTCGGTGGGCCGAGCCGCGCACGCCATGGGTGACCTGGATGTCGCGGCGGCCAGCTTCTTCGAGGCCCTCGAGCGCGAGGAGGACATCGGCAACCGCACCGGGATCGGGATCGTTCTGGACAACCTTGCAGCCCAGGCGAGCCTCGGCGGCGACCACCTGAGGGCGGTGCGCCTCGCCGGCGCCTCCCAGGCGATCAAGGAGGCGGCGGGCGGGCACGCCCCGCCGCCGCTGATCGACCTCCCCGACGCCCGGATCGCGGCCCGGGCTGAGCTCGGCGACGCCGCCACGACCGCGGCGTGGGACGAGGGCCGCGCCATGCCGCTCGAACGGGCGATCGCATACGCGAGGGAGGTCCCGTGACGGTCGATTCGGCCGTCACCCGCTGAGATCACCTTCGTGACCTCCGGGGGCACGTGCCGCTCGAACCGTTTCGCGTCACCTGACCCGCACGACCGCGCGTCGCAGCCCGGGTCGAGCCCGGCGCACGGTCAGACGCCGGCCTCGTGCGGCATGGCGCCGGAGGACTCGCGGAGGCGGCTGCACAGCACGTCCATGACCGCCAGGGCGACGTCCGGCCGGTCGCGAAGGATCCGCTCGAACCGCCGCCGGTCGATCGCGAGCAGGCGAACGGCTCCCGTGGCGACGATGCTTGCCATCCGGGGGGCGTGGCTGATCACCGCCATCTCACCGATGGCCTCTCCGGCGCCGCGTCTCGCGACCTCGACCGGCGACTCGCCGTCGCCGCCGAGGACCACGGCGATCTCCCCGGAGACCACCACGAACATCTCGTCGCCGGGCTCCCCCTGCTCGGCGATCACGTCGCCGTCGGCATGCGCCCGCTCCGCGGCGATCTCCGCGACGCGCTGGATGTCGGACGGGGACAGCTTCGCGAACAGCGGCGCGCGGACCAGGTAGGTCACCCGTTCGACGAGCGAGAGATTGGGGAGCGTCTCCACCGATCCGTCTCCTTCAAGGGCGGCCGAGGCCGTGTCGCGGACCAGGGTATCGGGATCGTCGCGGGCCAGGGCCTCGAGGACGAGCCGGAGCGACGAGCGGTCGCCTGCCGCGAACGCGGCACAGGCCCGGACCCACGGATCCCCATCACGGAGCCCCTCGGCGATCGCCGACCCGGGGTCCGACGCGCCGGCCGGCCCCCCCTCCCAGGCGCGGACCAAGGGCCGGACGATCGCCGGTTCCCCGACCGACTCGAGCGTCTCCAACGCGTTCGCACGCTGGCCGGCGTCCCGGCTATCGATGTTCTCCATGGCGGCCGTCACGGCGTCCTCGTCCCAGAGCCCGCCGACGGCCGTGAGGGCGTTCAGCCCGTGGGCGAGCGACCGGTGCCGGGCCGCGTGCGCCAGCGCGGCCGCGCGCACGTCCCCGCCGCCGTCGAGCCTCGCGAGCAGGTCGCCGTACCGGGCCGCCTCCGCCACCTCGCGCGCCGCGTAGTCCCGGATCTCCGGCGCCGGCGCACCGTCGAGGCGGGCCAGGACCGCCATGGCGCCGGGCTCCATCCCGGGGTCCGAACGGGCCTCCAGCACCACCGACCGGACGCCCTCCCCAACCCGGACCAGGCGGCGCGTCGCCTCGGCCCGCACGTCCCGGTCCTCGTCGGCGAGTGCGGCGGTCATCGCCGCGGCGACCGGGCCGTCGACCTCCTCGGGCAGGGCATGGACGGCCGCGCGGCGAACAGCAGCGTCGCGGTCGCCGAGTGCGGCGGCCACCGACTCGGCCTCGCCCCCTGCCGCGAGCACGGCGAACGCCGCAGCGCGCGCGTCCGGGTCCGGCGAGGCCGTCATCTCCCGGAGCGCGTCTCGCGCGTCCGTCTCCGCAGAGGTCGCGAGCAACGCGGCGGCGGCGGCGGCCCGGACGGTTTGGTCGGTGTCCTCCAGTGCCGCCCGGACCGCGTCGACCTGCGCCGGGGGAACGCCGTGGGCCGCCAGGGCGCCAACGGCCGCGCGCCGGACCTCGGGGTCGGGGTCGGCGGTTAGCTCCCCCACGCGGGGCGCCGCACCGTCGCCGTCATCGAGGCGGCCCATCCCCCGGAGCGCCGCCGCCCGGACCGACGGGTCGCCGTCGTCGAGGCCGAGCAGCAGGTGGGGCAGCGCAGACGCATCGGGCGTCGCCGCGACCACCTCCATGGCGACCCGCCGGACAGCGGGATCGGCGTCGGACAGGCCGGCCGTCACGGCGGCTGCGGCGACGGCGTCCGGACGGTCACCTCCGAACGGCGCCCCGCCGGGCAGGAAGACCTCGGGGTTCCCCGCCCGCAGGGCGTCGACGACCGCCCGCGCGTACATCCGCCTGGCCCGCCACGCCGCCCCGATCGCGAGGACCGCCACGACGAGCCCGATCGGCGGGAGCGCCCGGGTTGGCAGCGCCGACTGGGCAAGGATCAGCATGACGCCGGCCATCGCCACGCCCACCTGGGAGCCGATCCCGTCGATGAAGGCGCGGGTCCCGTCGCGGCGCTCCGGCGGGATCACGTTGTACTGCGCCTGCCAGGCGCCGGCCCACACCCCGTTCACCCAGACCATCTGCACGAACCGGAACAGCAGCACCGCCGTGAAGGCCGTTGAGACGACGAGCGCAGAGAACCCGGCCGCGTAGACCACCGGCAGCACGAGCACCATCGTGGCGAGCCCGAACCGGGCGGCGAGGCGGTTCGACAGGAACAGGGAGACGAGGAGGGCGGCGCCGCTCGCCAGGGCAGTGAACAGGCCGAAGAACGCGGCCAGGCGGTCGGCGCTCGGGTACCTGGCGGTCGCCGCGCGGGCGAAGAGCAGCGACAGCGTGAAGTAGAGGATCGCGAACATCGCGAGCGAGGCGAACATCCATCGCAGGAGGCCGGTGGAACGCACCTGTCGCGCGCCCTCGGCGATCCGCCGCCACGCGGACGGCCCCCGTGACCCGGCTCTGGTCCGCGTTTTCGCGAGCCCGCCCGCCCCGCCCAGGCGCAGCGCGGAGCGGGCGGGGAGGAAGCCCGCCCCCGCCGCGGCCGCCCACAGCAGCACGAGGTTCTCCGCGCCGAGCGCCTTGGCCAGCGGGCCCGTCAGCAGGCCGCCCGCGACGGCGCCGACGATGATCCCCGCCCCGTACAGCGGGAACAGGCGCTTGGCCTGGCGGGTGTCGTGGACGGCGCCGGCGATGCCCCAGGTCACGACGCCCACCAGGGTCCAGAGGATCATCATGACCAGCCAGGACGCCGGATAGACCCACCGGGCGCCCACGAGGAGCACGGCCCGGAGCCCCACGATGACGACGGCCATCCCCGGCAGGAACAGCAGCAGCAGCCGGTGCGGGCGGGGCCGGGCCAGCAGGGCGTTCATCCCGAGCATCACGGCGGTGGTCACTACGCCCAGCGCGACGAATAGGTACGGCAGCGCGCTCGGTCCGTACCGGGCGAACAGGAGCCCCTCGACCGCGTTCCCCCCGACGGCGAACCCGCCCCAGACGAGGACCATCATCGCGAGCACGCGTGCCACGACCCGTCCCTCGCCCGGGTTGACCCGAAGGAGCCGGCCGATCCCGTGCATGCGACCCCCGGCCGCTAGTTCCGCTCGTGCCGCGACGGAGGATCCGCCCGCCACTCCACCGCGAGGACGTCCACGGGCTCCGCGAACCCCTTGAGGGTCACCGCCCGCCGAACGCCCTGGCCGGCGACGTCGAGGCCGGCCGCGGCTGCGGTGTCGGCGGTCACCAGGATCTCGTCCCCACCGGCCAGCGCGGCCACCCGGGCGGCCCGGTGGACCTCGACCCCGCTGAAGTCGCCTCCCCGCCGGGTTGCCTCCGCAGCGTGAATGCCGATGCGGACCCGTGGCGAGAAACCCTGCGCCCGTCGGTGGTCGGCCAGGGCCCGCTGGACCGCGATCGCGCAGGCGACCGCGGGGCCCGCCCCGTCGAACGCCACGAAGAACCCGTCTCCCGTGTGATGCGCGACCTGGCCCCCGTGCGCCCCGAACAGGCGCGTGAGCTCCTGGTCGTGCCATGCGAGGAGGTGCTCCCAGGCCTCGTCCCCGATGACGCCGACCAGGTCCGTCGACCCGACGATGTCGGTGAACATGAATGCCCGCGCGATCCGTTCCGGGGGCAGTCCCGCGGACGCGGCCTCGGCCTCGCCCTGGGCCAGGAACGCCGCTGCGGCCTCCTCGGCGGGCCGGGCGCCCATCCGTGCGAAGGCGGCCCGCGCGGACCGGGCCTCCATGACGGCGGCATCCTCCTCCTCCAGCTTTCGGTGCGCCGCTGCCAGCAACAGCCCGACCTCACCGACCTCGTAGGGCGCGTCCACCTCCCGCCAGTCGCGCTGCGCAGTCCGCAGCTCCGCGACGGCGCCCCGCGCGTCACCCCGGGCCAGCAGCAACACCCCGCGCGCCCGGCTCGCCATCGCGCGGATCGACGCGGCATCGAACTCGCCGACGAGCGATTCGAGCTCGCCGGCCATGATCGCGGCGCCGTCGGTGTCCCCGGCCGCGACGGCGATCTCGGCGCCGGCCGCCAGCAGGCGCACGCGGATGCAGTGGTTCCCGACGACATCGGCCAGCGCCTGCCGGATCGCGGCGGTGGCGGCCTCGACACGGCCCTCGGCGAGGCGCAGGAGGGCCAGACCCGGTTGGGGCAGATAGCCGAACTCGTTGGCCCGGGTGTACGCCTCCTCCGCTCCGCCGAAATCGCCGAGCCGGCGCCGGATCTCCCCGATCCCGTAGTTCGCCGGACCGAGTCCCGAGTAGAAGTTGTAGCGGGGCAGCTCCTCGCACGCCAGCAGGGCCTCCGCCTCGGCCTCTGCGAACGAGCCGGCGACGAGCAGCAACTCGGCCTTGTGGATGCGACACACGCCCGGGAAGGCGGGAATCGAATGCCGCTCGCACCACCGGAGGGTGGCCTCGGTCCAGTCGGCGGCGCGCCGGTAGTCGCCGAGCTTGGAGCAGACCCCGATCATGCCGCAGTACACGTACCCCGCGGCGTCCGGGCCGAGCTCGCCGCCCACGACCGCGACCATCGCCTCGTCGAGGAGCCCCATGCCGTCCGCGACCCTGCCCAGGAGGCACAACGCATGCCCCTTGTCGTGCAGGCTCATGCCGTACAGGTCGCGGTCCCCCGACATCGTCGCGTGGGCGAGCGCCTCGTCGTACGCCACCACCGAGGCCTCGAAATCACCCTGGAACCAGCTGAGGAGCCCCCCCATCCACATGAGCCATCCGCGGACCGGCCAGTCCTCGTGCCCGTCCGCGAGGCGGGCGGCCCGAGCGGCCCACCCCTGCGCCTGCGAAATCGAAAAGCGCATCCCGTGCTGCTCCGCCACGCGGTACGCCGTCATCGCCGCGGCGGCGAGGTCGCCCTCCTGCTGATAGGCCGCGAACGCCCGCTCCAGGGCCCCGACCGTCTCCTCCGGGCGCGCCACCCAGTAGGCCGCCTGGCCCAGGAGGGAGAGCCCCTCGCCCGTCAGCGAACCCTGCCGGTCGGCCTCGGAGAGCGACTCGTAGGCGGCCGCCCAGTCGTGCGCCTCGAGCGCGGCTCTCCCCCGTTCGAGGAGGGATTCGTCGGTCATGCTCTGCCCCCGATCGCGCGGGCCGTGCCCCCGCTGGTCGCGGCCCCACTGCGGCACCTTCGCTGCTATTACGCTTCGGCGCAATCATGACGAATTCCGCGCTCCCGTCGGGAACCGTGACGTTCCTGTTCACCGACATCGAGGGTTCCACGCGCCTGGTGCGGGAGCTCGGGCCGAAATGGCGTCCAGTTCTGGAGGAGCACAACCGGATCCTGCGCGAGGCGATCGGCGAGCAGGGCGGCGTCGCCGTCCGCACCGAAGGCGACTCGATGTTCGCAGTGTTCGAGAGCGCGGCGGCGGCCACCGCGGCCGCCGTACAGGCCCAGCAGCGGCTGGCGAGCGCGTCATGGCCGGTCCCGGTCCGCGTCCGAATGGGCCTCCACACGGGCGAGGGAGTTCCGGGCGGCGACGACTACGTCGGGATCGACGTGCATCGCGCCGCCCGGATCGCGGCCGCGGGCCATGGTGGGCAGGTCCTGCTCTCTGAGGCGACGAGGTCCCTGGTCGAGCACCACCTCCCGAACGGCGTCGGCGTGCGAACGCTCGGACGGCATCGGCTCAAGGACTTCCCGCAGCCCGAGGAGCTGAGCAACCTGGTCGTCGAGGGACTGCCGGCGGATTTCCCTCCACCACGGACCCTCGACGCGCCCAGCAACCTCCCGACGCCGCTGACCGGCTTCGTGGGCCGCGAGCGGGAGGTGGGACGGATCCTCGACCTCCTCGAGGGGACGCGACTCCTCACGCTGACGGGGCCGGGGGGGTCCGGCAAGTCGCGCCTCGCCATCGAGGCCGCATCACGGCTTGTTCCGTCGTTTCCTGACGGCGTGTTCTTCGTCGAACTGGCGCCCATCACGGATCCCGCGCTGGTCGATTCGTCGATCGCACGTTCGATCGGGATCCGGGAAGAGCCGGGCCGGCCGATCCGGGACTCCCTCGAGGAAGCGCTCCGGGAGGAAGAGGCGCTCCTCGTCCTCGACAACTTCGAACAGATCCTCGCGGCCGCTCCGTTCGTCACCGACCTCCTGCGCACCGCGCCGCGACTCCGGGTGCTCGTCACGAGCCGGGCGGCGCTGCGGGTGACGGGTGAACAGGAGCTTCCGGTTCCGCCCCTCCGGATGCCCGACCCGTCGAATCTCCGCCCCGACGAACCGCTGACGGAGTTCGAGGCCGTGGCGCTCTTCGTGGAGCGGGGCGCCGCCGTGGCGCCCGGGTTCGCCCTGACCGAGGAGAACGCCGCCCCGATCGCGGAGGTCTGCGCGCGGCTCGACGGCCTCCCCCTCGCCATCGAGCTGGCCGCGTCCCGGGTGAAGTTCATCTCACCGGCCGATATGGTCGCCCGGTTGCAGGATCGCCTTTCGCTCCTCACGGGCGGTGCGCAGGACCTGCCGGCTCGCCAACGGACCCTTCGGGAGACGATCCGGTGGAGCTTCGACCTGCTGGACCCGACCGAGCAGCGCCTGTTCGCCCGTCTCTCGGTGTTCGTGGGCGGCTGGACGCTCCGGGCCGCGGAAACCGTCGCCAACCCGGACGCCGAGCTCGGCATCGACACCCTGGACGGCATGGGGGCGCTTGTGGACAACAGCCTGGTCAGGATCGAGCCGGGCCGGGGCGAGGTCCGCTTCGACATGCTGGAGACGATCCGGGAGTTCGGGACGCAAACCCTCGCCGTGAACGGTGAGCAAGACTTCGCCCGTCGCCGTCACGTCGCATACTTCCGCGCGCTCGCGGTCCAGGCCGAGCCGGAGCTCACGAGGCGGGACGAGCGATCGCTCGACCTGCTCGAGCGAGAGCACGACAACTTCCGAGCCGCAATGCGTTGGTCGGTCGACACCGGTGAGGCGGAATCCGGCCTCGTGATGGCATGGGGCCTGTGGCGCTTCTGGCTCATGCGGAATCACCTCGGCGAAGGGCGCCGCATCACCGAGGAGCTCATGGCGTTGCCGGCGGCGCACGAGCCGACCGTGGCCAGGGCCAGGGCCCTGTCCGCGCTCGGGAGCATCGCGTACTGGCACCGTGAGCCGGAGTCGGTGGGACCGTTCTACGAGGAAGCTCTCCGGCTCGCGCGGGAGCTCGGCGACCGCCCGGGGCAGGCAGAAGGCTGCTACAACCTGGCCTTCGCCCGCCTCCTCGGCGGCGACCTCGAGGGAGCAGCAAAGCTCCAACAGCAGGCGGCCGACCTCTACCGGGATCTGGGCGACGAGACGAACCTCGCCTTCGCCAACGCGAATCTGGCGATGTTGGCCTACGTCGGCGGAGAAGACCTGACGCATGCTCGCGAGCTGCTCGCCGAGGCGGTGGTGACGTTCCGCCGAACCCGGCACCTCTTTGGCATCGCCCAGACCTCGACGATGGTGGCCGAGCTGGCGAAGGTGGACGGCGACCTTCCGCGCGCGCTGAACGCTGCGCTCGAGAGCCTCGACGCGAGCGAGGCCCTCCGTCACACGTTGAGCGTCACGATTTCCCTCGAGGTCATCGCCCTGTTGGCCGTGGAGGCGGGAAGTCCGGAGATTGGGGCTCGGCTGGGCGGAGCGGTCGAGCGCGCAGTGGAGGACTCGGACAGCGAGGCGCCACCGATGGCCATCGGTTTCGCCGAGCCCCGTCAAGCGGTCGCGGGGCTCCTTCCCCCTGACCGGGTCGAGGATCTGTGGGCGGAGGGGCGGGGCCTCTCCGTGGACGAAGCAGTCGCGGAGGCCCGCCGGTGGATCGCCGACGAGTTGGGCGCCTCGGGAACCGAGCCGCATCCCCCGGCGTGACGCGGCGGGCTATTCGACCGTGACGCTCTTGGCCAGGTTGCGGGGCTGGTCCACGTCGCAGCCCCGGATCTTGGCGATGTGGTACGCGAGCAGCTGGAGCGGGACGCTCACCACGACCGGGGAGAGCAGTTCCGGCGTCCGGGGCACGTACAGCACGTGGTCGGCGAGCTCGGCGATCTGCTCGTCGCCCTCCGTGGCCACCGCGATGACCGACGCGCCGCGAGCCTTGACCTCCTGGATGTTCGACAGCACCTTCGGGTAGACGTGGCACTCGGTGGCCACGGCGACCACCGGCACGCCGTCTTCGATGAGCGCGATGGGCCCGTGCTTCAGCTCGCCGGCCGGATAGCCCTCGGCGTGGATGTACGAGATCTCCTTGAGCTTGAGCGCTCCCTCGAGCGCCGCCGGGTACCCGGTGTGGCGCCCGATGAACAGGAAGTCCCGGGCGTCGGCGTACCGCTCCGACAGCGCGACCACCTCGGCATCGAGCCCCAGCGCGCGCTCGACCTTCTCGGGGAGCGTGCGGAGCTCGGCCACGATCTCGGCGATCTCGTGGGGGAACTTCGTCCCCCGGACCTGGGCCAGGAACAGCGCAAGGAGATCCAGCGCGACCATCTGCGTCGCGAACGTCTTCGTGGCCGCCACCCCGACCTCCGGCCCGGCGTGCGTGTACAGGATGCCGTCGGCCTCCCGGGCGATCGAGGAGCCCACCGTATTGGTGATGGCGATGACATGCGACTGCTGGTGGCGCGCGTGCCGCACGGCCTCGAGCGTGTCGATCGTCTCACCCGACTGCGAGACGCCGAGCGTCAGCGTGTTCGCGTCGAGCACGGGGTCGCGGTACCGGAACTCGCTGGCGATCTCGATCTCGACGGGCAGGCGCGCCCAGTGCTCGATCGCGTACTTCGCGACGAGCCCCGAGTGGAACGCCGTCCCGCAGGCCACGACGAAGACCTTGTCGACATCGCGCAGCCGGTCCTCGCTCATCGTCAGCTCGTCGAGGGCGAGGTGGCCGCTCCCGTCGATCCGCCCGACCAGCGTGTCGCGGACGGCGGCTGGCTGCTCGTGGATCTCCTTCAGCATGAAGTCGTCGTAGCCGGACTTCTGCGCCCGGGCGACGTCCCAGTCGATCTCGAGCGGCTCCGGCTGGAGCTCGTTCCCGTCGAAGTCCGTGATCCGCACGGACATCGCCCGGAGCTCCACGACCTGACCCTCCTCGACCGGGATCACCGAGCGGGTCCTGCTCAACACCGCGGGGATGTCGGACGCCAGGAGGTTCTCGTCCTTCCCGAGGCCCACGATCAGCGGGCTCGACACCTTGGCGCCGACCACCACCTCGGGGTCGTCCACGTGGAGCGCCACGATCGAGTACGCCCCCTCGAGCCGCCGGACCACCCCGCGCACGGCGTCGCCGAGGTCGCCCTCGAACGCGTCCTCGAGCATGTGGGCGACCACCTCGGTGTCGGTGTCCGACGCGAACGCGTGCCCGGCCTTCTCCAGGTCGCGCTTCAGCGCCGCGAAGTTCTCGATGATGCCGTTGTGGATGACCGCGACCCTGCCGCTGCAATCGGTGTGGGGGTGGGCGTTGCGGTCGGACGGAACCCCGTGCGTCGCCCACCGCGTGTGCCCCATCCCAACCGTTCCGGGCGGGACAGGGCGGTCGTCGAGCACGTGCTCGAGTTCGGAGAGCTTCCCCTCTCGCTTGCGCACCGTGAGGGAGCCGTCCACGATGGCGACGCCCGCGGAGTCGTACCCGCGGTACTCCAGACGACGAAGCCCTTCCAGGATGATGGGAAGCGCCTCGTCGGGACCGACGTACCCGACGATGCCGCACATGACCGGTCGATGGTAGCAGTGCCCTCCGTCCCCTCCATCAGCCGATCGGCGGCTTTGTGATCGTTCGCCACCTGCGCATACGGCGCCGGAAAGCGGGGTACGCTGCAACCGCATCCAAGGAGCTTGTTCACCCGCGTTCACGAGCCCAGGAGCGCCCGATGCCGACCCGAGTCGTTGTCGTCGACGATCATCCGATGATCCGGGACATCGTTCGATTGGCGTGTGAACACGATTCCCGGATCGAGGTCGTCGGAGAGGCGGACACCGGGGAAGCGGCCATCGAGCTGTGTCGGGAGCTGCGGCCGGACCTCCTGGTGCTGGACCTCGTGCTCCCCGGCATCGACGGATTCGAGCTGGCGAGGACGCTCCTCGAGGAAACGCCCGGGCTGAAGGTCCTCGTCATGAGCGGCCGGACCGACCGCGAGGCGGTCTTCCTGGCGCGGCGGCTGGGGCTGGCCGGCTATCTGCCGAAGAACGTGTTCATTGAGCGGATCGCCGACTCCATCGTCGCCGTGGCGAACGGCGAGACGGTGTACTCCGATGACCAGGACCGCGCCGCCCTCGAGCACCTGGCGCACGTCGTCTCCAGGGTCCGCGAGAACGCGCGCGTGTCTGCCGCCCTGACCGCTCGCGAGCTCGACGTCCTCCGGCTCCTCGGACAGAGCCTCTCGAACAAGCAGATCGCCCGCCGTCTCGACATGTCCACGAAGACCGCCGAATCGCACATCTCGAATATCTACGCGAAGCTCGGCGCCAAGACCCGCGTTGCGGCGGTCGCGCGGGCAATCGGTCTCGGACTCCTGGAATCGCCGTCGGCGGTTCAGCGTGATTGACGCCTTGGTTCGGCCACTCGGACGGGTCCATTCGGCCCAGGGTAGGAACATTCGGCCATTCGACTTGGGCCGTTCGTAGTGTTGACTATCACCCGCAGAATGGTGCATCTTTTCGTCCTGCCCATGCATCGAGATCGAACCTCCCCGGATTCAGGTGGGGATGGAAGAGGGGGAAAACGTTGTGGGCTCCTCCTACTCCATCCGCATCCCGTCGTACGCGAAGCGCTCGCGCTCCTGCTCGAGACGCAGGACGACTTCAAGGTACTGATCGAGGCCGGCACGTGGTCCGAGTTGGCTCGGGGGCTCGGCACGCTGCGGCGGAGAACGGGGCTTGTTGCGATCGTGTCCCTCGATCTCGGCACTGTGCACGACGCGTACGAATCGATCGCCACCTGCCGACGGCAATTCCCCATGATTCGTGTGCTGGCGATCGGCGCCGGTGCCGAGCGACTCGCGATCTCGAGGGCGCTGTTCGTGGGCGCGGACGGATTCGTCGACCACCGGGCCGAGGCACCAGCATTCCTAGACGCCATCCGGCGCTGCTCCGGCGGCGAGATGGTGCTCGAGGGCGTCCCCCTCGACTGGCTGGGAACCATCGCGAGCGGCGTCGAGCAGCAGGCATCAGTGTCCTCACCGCTCACGGAACGGGAACGGGAGGTGTTGACGGTGGCGGCGCAAGGGCTCCGGGCACGCGACATCGCCGAACAGCTCGGGGTCACCGAGCGCACCGTGACCACGCACCTCGCTCGGATCTACGAAAAGCTGGGCGTCAACAGCCGGCTGGCGGCCGTCGTCTCCGCATCGCGTTCCGGCATCCTTCGGCTAGTCCCGGGCCCTTACGAGGACCGGGCACGTGTCGGGTGACCAGTGGTGCGGGCGCAGGGTCATGCGGCTGGATTTGAACGCAACGTTCGACCGACGAAAGGAGGGATGAATGGAAGCGCTCGCCTCGATGTTGGCGATGGGCTGGGGCGGCATCGTCGCCCTCGGGATTGTGCTCGTATTGCTCGTCGTGATGTTCGTCGTCGTGCTCCGCAAGGCGATCCAGTCGAGCCGACAATGACCTGAAGTTCGGGTGGGTCGGCCGGCATATGTCAGCCGGCCCGCACGAACACCAACCCGTCTTGATCCCGGTACGCCAGCCGCCAGTCCGCACTGCCCCGGAGGAACGGGATCAGGTGACGTTGGTCCACGGGATCGACGACGAGCGCGTCGACGTTCCATGCGCGCAGCACGTCATCCCAGTTCGCCCTGCCCGAGACGACGTCCGCATAGTCGCTCCAGATGCGTGTCGGATAGAGCTCGATCCGCGAGTCCACGAACACCGGCCGGTCGGGCAGAGCAAGCTCGAACCAGGAGGCGTTCGGCTGCGCGACGAAGAGCCGGCTCCCCGGCGGGGTGAGCCGAGCGACGGCGCTCGACAGGCCAACCGGGGCCCGATCGAGCAGCGCCGCCTCCGAAGAGGGGACACCGATGGCCCGCCACCACGGCAATGCCGCGAGTACCGCTACGACGACGAAGGCCACGATCAGCCGGTTCGCGGTCCGGTCGCCGGCGGGTGCGTCGGCATCGCTCCGCCGAGGGAGCGCGTCCACCAGCAGGGGGGGCGCGGCGATGGCCCACCAGAAGACGCCGCGCACGGCCAGCAGCCCGATGACGAGGAACACGCCGAGCGCGAGCAGCGAGGTCCACGGGAGCCGCCGCGGCGACACTGCCAGGAGGACCGCAGTCGCGACGACCGATGCGAAGAAGAACAGCCCGATCGCATCGTGGATCGACGGTGCCTGCCACTCCACGATGAACTGCGTGATGAACGGGTTCGTCGACACGTCGAGGGCGTAGCCCCACACCCGCGGCCCGAACGGCCCGACGCACGTCGCCGCAACGGTCACCAGCCCGATCAGGGCGAGCCGCCGCCAGGTCGATGATCGCCTCCGCACGTCCTCGAGGAGCGCCAGTCCGACCAGCAGCGGCGCCAGGAAGAAGCTGCCGTGGAGGTTTGCCCACGCGAGCGCGATGAGCGGGAGGAACCACACGGACCGGGGTCGGCGGTCCCGCATCGACAGGATCCACTGCGTGGATGCGAACAGCACGAGACCGAACATCTGCGCCCGTACCTGGAGCCCGCCGAGCGCGATCGGGACCGCCGGCAACGTCAACCACGCGGCCTGTCTCGTGCTGGCCCCCCGCGCCCGGCATGTGAGGAGCACGAGCAGGAAGGTCACCGCAGTGGCGATGCCCCCGAGAACGATCAGCAGCGGCCAGCTCCCCAGCCGGTGCACCGCGGCGAGCAGGACCTCCGACCCCCACTGCTGATTCAGCCACGAGGTCCCGGGCACCGTGAAGGAGAACGTGTCCGCGCGGAGCACGTGGTGCGTGTCCAGCATCACGTTCCCCGCCCGGACGAGGTAGGCAAGGTCGACGACCTGCTTCCGCCCGAACAGCGCGATGGCGGTCGGCACCCCCACGGCCAGGGCGACCCACACCCCAGACAGGGTCATCCCACGGCGGTGGCCCGGATGCTCCTCGTCGGAGGTCGGGCGGCGGGCCGAGTGCGTGGTCGCCATCAGGCGACATGTACCACGGGCGGGGGGCATCCGCCCGTATGTGGGGCCGCTCGCCCACCGACCGACATCGCCGTCACCCGATGCACAATTCGCCCACACCGCGACATGTCACGCGGCCGATACGTCGAAATGCGTAACCGGGGTCGGGGTCAATGCTGCTGGCGGCGAGCGGCGTCCCATTCCTAAGCTCACCGAACTGATTCAGACGTCCGTCCGGGGACCGAGCCCGCCACCTCCCCCCGGCTACGTCGAAGGGGGGTGAACACGTGCTGCTGAACGTCTTCGTCAAGGCGCAGACCGCCTTCCTGAACTTTCGCTCGCGCTTCGAGCGGGAGGACGGGGTCGTCGCCGTCGAGTACATCACCATCCTCGTGCTGATCGCGCTCGCGATCGCCGCCGGGGCGCTGTACCTCGGCACCAAGATCAACGACAAGCTGAGCTCCGCAGGCGACGCTGTCGCCGGCTGTTGCTGAGCACCTAAGGAGCGGCCTCGCCGGCCGCTCACTCCCCGCGGGGGCGGTGAGTGAGGGGCCGGCGGATCGCCCCAGAACGGCTCCGAGGGGGGCCGCACATCCATGACCAGACCGAAGAACAGGCGGGCAGGCGTTGGACGCCGGGCGCGAGGTGAGAACGGGGCGGTCGCGGTGGAGCTCATCATCGTGACGCCGATCCTCATCGTGCTGCTGTTCGCGATCATCCAGTTCGGGCTCATCTGGAGCCGGGTCCAGACGTACGTCAGCGCCGCCCGGGAGGGCGCCCGGTATGCGGCGGTCCGTTGTCAACCCGACTCCTCATCGGGCTGCTCGAACGGCCTGATCGCCACGCGGGTCGCGGCCGCCTCCTCGTATCCGATCTCCGGAAGCCCGGCCGCGAACATCACGTGCGCCACGGCGACCATGGGCCAGCTCGTCACGGTGTCGTGGGCACAGAACCTCAGCTACAGCATCCCCTTCTTCGGCTCGCACACGTACACGAACACGATCAGGGCCTCCTTCCGATGCGAATGACGATGCTCAGGGTCCGAGCCTCCGACGAACGTGGCATCGCCGCCGCGGTCGTCATGGTGAGCATGATCTTCATCCTCAGCCTGCTGGCCCTCGTGATCGACGGCGGGAGCATGTACGCGCACCGGCGCGCGATCGTGAACGCGACCGACGCCGCCGCGCTCGCGGCAGCCCAGGCCTACGCCGGCGGCACTGCGGTGTGCGGGTCGAGCGACGGAGCCGCGATGTCGGCGGCCGACGGGACCGCATCGGCGAACATCTCCTCGCCCACGCGCATCTTCTACGCATGCCCGGCATCCGGGGCCGGCACGGTGAAGGTGGGATACCGGGCCACCGCCGCGGGCCTGTTCTCGGGGGACCACGAGGTCTCCACGTCGGCCACGGCGGCCTGGGGGGCGACACTCGGCGGGCCCGGCCTGTTGCCGTTCCAGCTCGACTCCACGCAGGTGACGGGGGCCTGCGGGGTGCCGTCCCCGACGACCGGCACCCCATGTTCCTTCTGGTACGACGCGAACAACGCGTCGAGTCAGTGGGGGTTCCTGAACCTGTGCAGCACGGACGCCGCGGCCCACGGATTCTGCCCCTCGAGCAAGGTCGGATGGAACGTCTCCCCGTCGACGCAGTGTCCGAACACCGGGAGCATCGCGGCCCAGGTCATCGCCAACGGGTTCCCGTACGCCCTGACCATGAGCGCGAACCCGCCGACGTATGTCTGCATCGACTCGGGATTCGGTCCGAACCAGTTCGCTGCGATTTCGATCGGCTCCCTCGGCTTGTTCCCGGTCGCGGTGCCGCCCCCCATCCTGCGCAACGGCAATCCGGACAAGTACTCCATCGTCGGCTTCACCGCCCTTCGCATCCTGTATGTCGGGAAGGGCAACAACCCCACCACGATCGCCCAGTGCGGGCCGATGCCGTCGTGGGTCAAGCCGCCGGGCTCCAATGCGGAGTGCATCAAGATGCAGTGGCAGGGGCCGGTGGAGGTGCCCGGCGAGATCTGTACCGGTTGCACCGACTTCGGAGTCCACGCGATCAAGCTCCAGAGCTAACCGTACCCAAGGAGCGAAAGGACCGGACATGAGCACCAACGTGATGACGAGGACCAACGACGATCGGGGCACGAGGACCCCCAAGCCTCCCAAGCGGACCCGCGGCGTGGCCCTCGTCCTCGCGCTCCTGCTGGCGGTGGCGGCCACCGCGGCAGTGTTCCTGTACCTCAGCTCGGTCAAGAAGGAACGTCGGGCGCCCGTCGCCGACTCCGTGCAGGTGGTCGTGTCGAAGCAGGACATCCCGACCGGCACCAAGCTGGACAGCCTGATCTCCGCGGGCGCGTTCACGACGCTCGAGATCCCCAAGGAAGCGATCATCGCCGGCGCCGTGACCGACCTCGCCCAGCTCCGGGGGCGAACGACGAAGACGTTCCTGCTGCAGGGGGAGCAGATCACCACCGCGCGCCTGGAGGGCAGCACGCAGGCGACCGGGGGCGTGCTCGGGATCCCCGAGGGCAATCAGGCGGTGACGATCAGGCTCGATCCCGAGCGGGTGCCGGGCGAGGTCCTGCAACCCGGGGACCACGTCAGCGTGTACGCGACCTACAGCGGCGTCCAGATCATCGCGGGGACCAAGCTCGGAGGACTGCTCGCCGGCAAGGCGTCGGCCGCCGACGCCGCGACCACCACGGAGGCCGGCGACTTCACCGTCGACCTGGTGCCCGACGTGCTCGTGCTCCGCGTCAGCAACCAGGACCAAACGGGCGCTTCGACGCAGCCGAATGACAGCGTCCTCGTCACGCTGGCACTCCTCCCTGCCGACGCCCAGAACGTCGTGTTCTCCCAGGAGAAGGGGGCCATCTGGCTCGCCCTCCTGCCGCCCGGCCAGAAGGGGCTGCCTCAAGGACTCGTGTGGGGAACGCCGATCCTGCAGCAGGCGCTCCACGGGGTGCAACGATGACGACCGACCAGGTCGTCGCAGTCGGCGCCCCGCCGACCTTCCGCCACCAGGTGGCCAGGGCCTTGGCCGTCGATCCAGACACGGTGTCGTGGCTGCCCACCGTGTCGGCGGCGGAGTCCCTGCTGACCGATCGCCCCCACCCCCCGAACGTCCTCGTCCTCTCCCCGAGCATCAAGGAGCCCGACGCGTTCGGCATGGCGGAGTTCGTCGGCCGGTCCTCGCCCACCTCGGCCATCGTCATGGTGCGGGATCACGCGCCGAACGGCCTCCTGCCGGCCGCCATGCGAGCCGGGATCCGGGATGTCATCGACCTCTCCCAGGGTGGCGCCGAGCTGCGCGACGCGCTCTCACGGGCCATCAGCTGGTCCGTGTCGCTGCGTTCGTCGACCGGTCTCGCCGCACCGGACTCGGGAGATACCAGGGGCAAGGTCATCTCGGTGTTCTCGTCCAAGGGCGGCACCGGGAAGACGTTCCTGTCGTCGAACCTCGGTGCGGCACTCGCGCGTGACACCGGCCGGGACACCGCCGTGCTCGATCTCGAGCTCGAGGTCGGCGACGTCTTCTCGTACTACGGTCGGACGTCCACGACACAGCTCTCGGACTTCCTCTCGATCGGCGACATGGAGGAACCGGAGGCGATCGCCCACCTTGGGACGCACATCAGCGACCACCTCTGGATCTTCGGCGCCGGCACGGTGCCGGGCACGGAGCCGGTCGCGGGCGAGTCTGTCGGGAAGGTGGTACGGGCGCTCCGCCGGATGTTCGGCTACGTCGTGATCGATGCCACGGCGGACTACACGGACCCGGTGCTCGCGGCGTTCGATCTGTCCGACACGATCTGCCTCATCACGGGCCTCGACGTGGTGGGGGTTCGCCACATGTCGCTGGCGCTGCAGACGCTGCTCTCCCTCGGATATCCACGCGAGCGGTTCCGGCTCGTGATGAACCGGGCGGACAGCAAGGTGCGCCTGGACACCGACGACGTGGAGCGCGTCATGAACGTCGGGATCGACGCCATGATCCCCTCGAGCCGGCTCGTCCCGAGCTCGCTCAACTCGGGGATCCCGGTCGTGATCGACCAGCCCAAGTCCGAAGTGGCCAAGGCCGTGACGAAGCTGGCCGCCACGTTCGCACCCCCTCCGGAGGCCAAGGAACGGCGTGGCCGCTTCGGTCGGAAGAGCTGAATCCCGTGGACGACTCGAGAGGAGCTGACCGGTGTCACTAGCAGAGCGACTGGCCAAGGCGGGCACGCCCGATCGGCTGGCGGAGGTCCGGCTGCGCGTCCACGGACGGCTGGTCGAGACGCTCGGTCCCAAGCTGTTCGAGACCACGATCTCGGAGAAGGACCTGCAGGACCTGGTGCACCGCCGCCTGCGGGAGCTCCTGGAAGAGGAGGAGGCGCCGCTCTCCGTGCAGGAGAAGGTCCGCCTCATCCAGCAGGTGGGCGACAGCGTCGTCGGGCTGGGGCCGCTCGAGCCGTTCGTCCGCGATCCCGAGGTCACGGAGATCATGGTCAACGGCCCCGACGAGGTGTACGTGGAGCGTGGCGGGAAGCTCTACTGGACCGGGGCCAAGTTCTACGGCGAGAGCCAGCTGCGCGGCACCATCGAGAAGATCGTGGCCAAGGTGGGCCGCCGCATCGACGAGTCGTCACCGTACGTGGACGCGCGGCTGCCCGACGGGTCCCGTGTCAACGCCATCATTCCGCCGCTCGCTGTCGACGGCCCGGCGCTCACCATCCGGAAGTTCTCGGCGGACCCGTACGGCGACGAGGACCTCGTGACGTTCGGAACGTTCACCCGCGCCTCGGCGCAGCTGCTGCGGGCCTGCGTCGAGGGCCGGATCAACGTCCTCGTGTCGGGCGGAACCGGCGCCGGCAAGACGACCACGCTCAACGTGCTCTCCTCCTACATCCCCGAGGACGAACGCATCATCACGATCGAGGACGCGGCCGAGCTCCGGATGCAGCAGCCCCACACGGTCCGCCTGGAGGCGCGCCCGCCGAACATCGAGGGTCGCGGCGAGGTCACCATCCGCGACCTCGTGCGCAATGCGCTGCGTATGCGGCCCGACCGCATCGTCGTCGGCGAGGTCCGCGGCGGTGAGGCGCTCGACATGCTGCAGGCCATGAACACCGGCCACGACGGATCCATCTCGACCATCCACGCGAACTCGCCCCGCGACGTCCTGTCCCGGCTCGAGACGATGGTGCTGATGTCGGGGATGGACCTGACCGTCCGGGCGGTGCGGGAGCAGATCGCGGCCGCGATCGACGTGATCGTCCACCAGGCGCGCATGCGCGACGGCGGCCGGCGGATCACCCACATCACCGAGGTGGTGGGCATGGAGGGGGACGTCATCACGCTCCAGGATCTCGCGGTCTTCGACTTCCGCGCCGGACGGGACGAACACGGCAGGATCCTCGGCAAGCTCACGCCCACCGGCCTCCGGCCACGTTTCCTCGAGAAGCTCGAGGATCGTGGGATCGCGGTGCCGCACGAGTTCTTCCTGCAGAAGGCGGAGCAGTGGTGAGCCTCCGTCGGGCGCTCCTTCCGGCGGTCGGCCTCGTCCTGGTCCTGGCGGTGGCCGCACCGGCGCGCGCGGCCGATGGTGCGGTGAAGATCCGCCGCATCGACACCAGTGGCTACCCGACCGTGTCGGTCACCGTGGCGGTCCCCCCGGATGTCACGTCCGACTCGATCCGGCTCACCGAGGGCGGTCGGCCCGCTTCGGTCCTGGCGGTGCGGCCGCTGGAGTCGGCAGGCGACGCACTCTCGGTTGTCCTGGCCTTCGATACGTCGGACAGCGTCAAGGGGGCTCCGCTCGCCGCGGCGGTGGCCGCGGCCCGAACGTTCGTCGGGCAGCTTCCCCCGGCGGTGCAGGTGGGCATCCTGACATTCTCGGACCGGGTCCGGATCCTGCAGCCGCTGACGACCGACCGCGAGGGAGTGTTGCAGGCCATCGGTTCGATCTCCGAGACGGTCCACGGGACGGTGCTGTACGACTCCGTTCGCTCGGCGGTCGGGATGTTCTCGGGCCCTGCCCAGCGCAACATGGTCCTCCTCACCGACGGCGCCGACGTCGGCAGCCGGTCGTTGCTCGACACCGCCGTCGCGGCGGCGAAGGCGGGCGACACCGCGATCTTCACGGTGGGCCTCGGGTCGGACGCCGATGCCTCCGTGCTGCAGAGGCTCGCCCGCGAGTCTGGCGGGTCGTTCACCCCGGCGGTGGAATCGAACCTGTCCGACGTCTATTCCTCGCTCGCCACACAGCTCGTGAACCAGTACGTGATCCAGTACCACTCCCGCGCCCCCGGAGGCGCGCAGATCACGATCGGGGTCCAGGTCGGAACCGCCACCGACCAGTCATTCATCCAGATGCCGCGGCTCCCGACCCCGCCGGCACCTGGGTTCGACTTCTTCCACTTCTTCTCGGGTCCCGTCGGGTTGGTCTCGGCCGTCGGCCTGGCGTTCCTGGCCGTCTTCGCCGTCACGATCGTGCTGGTCGGCGGCTCCCTGCGCGCCAGGCGGGATCGGCACCTCGCCCAGATGATGTCTTCGACTGCGGCCGACTCCGGAGAGGAGGCGCCGCGGGAGCAGTCCGGGCTCGCCGGATGGATCCCGGATCCCATCGCGAACGCCGCCGGCAAGGCTGCGGAGCTCAGCGGGGCGACCCCGGCCCTCGCCGACCTGCTCGAGCGGGCCGGCCTGCCGATGACGCCCGGCGAACTGGTCGCCGGCAGCGTCCTCGCGGCGTTGGTCGCGGGACTGCTCGCCGCGCTCCTGTTCCACAACGTCGTCCTGGTCCTGATCTTCGCGCTCGTGGCCGGGATCGTGCCGTACATGCTGGTCCGCCGGCGGAAGGCCAAGCGGCTCCAACTGATCACCGACCAGCTCCCGGACGTGCTCATGATCCTCGCGAGCTCGATGCGTGCCGGCCACAGCTTCCTGCAGGCGCTCGACGCGGCGTCCCAGGAGATCGGGAGCCCGTCCGGGCCGGAGCTCGCTCGCGTGGTCACGGAGATCCGGTTGGGGCGTCCGGCGGCGGAGGCCCTGATCTCCCTCGGGGATCGGATCGGCACCGAGGAGTACAAGTGGACCGTCCTCGCCGTGAACATCCAGTCGGAGGTCGGCGGCAACCTGGCGGAGATCCTCGACACGCTCGCGGAGACCGTTCGCGACCGCGGCGTCCTCCAGCGGCAGATCCGGGTCCTGTCGGCTGAGGGACGGCTGTCGATGAAGATTTTTCTGATCCTCCCGCCGCTCCTCGTTCTCCTGCTGCTGCAGATCAATCCCGAATACATGCAGCTCCTGTGGACCACGACGGCGGGGTGGATCATGATCGGGGTCTCCCTCCTGCTGATGACCATCGGGGGCCTCCTCGCCCGGAAGGTCGTGAAGATCGATGTCTAGCGTCTGGATGGCGGCGGTCCTGATCGGTACCTTCCTGGCAGTGACGTTCGCCGCCGTCGGTGTCCAGTCGATCCGGGCAGACCGGCGGCGCGGCCGAGACCTCCTGCAGACACAGGTCGTGGAGTTCAGCAACCTCCGGGAGCGCCAGATGGCCGAACCGTTCATCGAGCGGCTCCTGCTGCCCGCCGGCTCGAAGGTCGGCGCGCTCATCAAACGGGTGACGCCCCTCGGCATGCGCGACCGGATCGCCCGCAATCTGGAACTCGCGGGCGAAGTGGGAACGAAGAACCCGGACGTCGTCGCGGCGACCAAGGTCCTCGGCGCCATCGGGGGTGCCGCCCTCGGCATCGCGCTCGCGCTCCTGGGCGGACTCACGGTGGCGCTCGCGCTCGTCGCGGGCGGCCTCGGGGCGATCCTGGCCTACCTCTTCCTCGGTGGGGGACTGACGCAGCGGGCCCTGAACCGCCAGGACGCCATCCGGAGGGCCCTCCCCGACACGCTCGACCTCCTCACGATCAGCGTGGAGGCCGGGCTCGGGTTCGACGCCGCGCTCGCCCACGTCAGGAGGAAGGTTCCCGGCGCCCTCTCGGACGAGATCGGCCGCACGCTGCAGGAGCTCCAGTTGGGCATCGCCCGAAAGGATGCCCTGCGAAACCTGGCCGCCCGCAATGACGTCGAGGAGCTCAAGGGGCTCGTGGTCGCCATGGTGCAGGCCGACGAGTTCGGCGTCAGCGTGGCGAAGGTGCTCAGGGCCCAGAGTCGGGAGCTCCGGATCCGCCGGCGTCAGCGGGCCGAGGAGCAGGCCATGAAGGTCCCGGTGAAGCTGCTGGTCCCGGTCATCGTCGGGTTCCTGCCGGCGATCTTCGTGGTGATCGCCGGCCCGGGCATCATCCGGCTCGTGCGAGCATTCACCAGCACGACGTTCGGGTTCTGAGCGGCCGCCCCCGAGCTCAGCCGAGCGTCCGGCGGACCACCTCGACCACCGCGTCCGCGTGCCGGCGGGCCTCGTCCTCGGTCTCGGCTTCCACCATCACCCGGACGAGCGGTTCGGTTCCCGACGGCCGGACCAGGATGCGGCCGCGGCCGCCGAGGGCGGCCTCGGCCGCCGCGACGGCGGCGGTGACCTCCTCGGCGGAGTCGAGGGCCGCGCGGTCGCGGACCTCGACGTTCACCAGCACCTGGGGGTAGCGCTGCATGCGGCCCGCGAGGTCGGCCACGGTGAGGCCGGCCTTCGCCGCGAGTGACAGGAACACGATGGCGGTCAGCACCCCGTCGCCGGTTGTGGCGTGCTCGGAGAAGATCACGTGGCCGGACTGCTCGCCGCCGAGGACGGCGCCGGTGGCGAGCATCTCCTCGAGCACGTACCGGTCGCCGACCTTCGTGGTCCGGACCTCGATTCCTGCCTCCTCCATGGCCCTGCGGAACCCGAGGTTCGCCATGACGGTCGTGACGACCGTGTTCCCGGCGAGACGCCCGGCGTCGCGGAACGCCGTGGCGCACGCCGCGAGGACCTGGTCGCCGTCGACGACGTTCCCTGCGGCGTCCGCGAAGAGCGCGCGGTCGGCGTCGCCGTCGTGGGCCACGCCGGCGTCGGCGCCCAGCCGGACGACCTCGGCGGCGACCACCTCCGGGTGCATCGCGCCGACCCCCACGTTGATGTTCCGGCCGTCGGGCTCGTCGGCGATGACGTTGACCTCCGCCCCCAGCCACCGGAGGGCCTCCGGCGCCACGCCCGACGCGGAGCCGTTCGCGCAGTCGACCACGACGTGCATGCCCGACAGCGGCGCGGCGGCGACGCCGACCAGGTGGTCGACGTACCGCTCCCGCGCGTCGGGGATCGGGTGGATCCGGCCGACGCCGACGCCCGTTGCGGCCGGGTGCTGTTCGGCGAGGGCGGCCTCCATCTCGTCCTCGAGCGCGTCCGGCAGCTTGTAGCCCTCCCGCGAGAAGAACTTGATCCCGTTGTCCTCGGGCGGGTTGTGGGAGGCGGAGATCATCGCGCCGGCGTTCGCCTCGAGCGCCGTCGTGAGGAAGGCCACTGCGGGCGTGGTCTGCACGCCCGCCAGCAGGACGTGCCCGCCCGCGGAGCACACCCCGGCGGCCAGCGCCGCCTCGAGGAAGTCGCCGCTCGCACGGGTGTCGCGCCCGACCACCACGACCGGGTGCTCCCCGCCGTGGTGCAAGCCGAGCACCTGCACTGCGGCGGCCCCGAGCGAGTACGCGAGCTCGCCGGTCAGGTCGCGGCCGGCGACGCCCCGGATGCCGTCGGTACCGAACAGGCGTCCCATGCGGCGGTCAGCCTACCGCGGGTCATCCCGCCGCTCCGGCGAGCGGAGCAAGCGCGGGCTTCGACGGTTCGGGCCCTCATGGGGCGCGGGAACGGTCACAATGTGTGCCATGGACGGCGCCCCCGATCGCGGATCGCCCCTGTCGGGGCACCTGGTGATGGTCGACAGCACCCGTTCGATCACGGATGGGTACCTGGTGCGAGGGCGCCTCGAGGCGGAGGGCATCCCGGTCGTCGTGAAGGGCGAGGCCGAGGGCCCGTACCGCATGGGGCCGGTCCACATCTTCGTCCCCGTGGAGTTCGAGGTGCAGGCGCTCATGGTCGTCGACGACATCCGTTCGGGGCGCATGCGGCTCGCGGACGGACAGGACCTGGGCGCCGAGACCGACTGGTCGCAGGCCGAGACCGAGCCCTCGCCCGAGGGCTGAGCAGCCGGAGGCCGGCCTACCGCTTCGAGTACTGGGGAGCCTTGCGGGCCTTCTTCAGCCCGTACTTGCGGCGCTCCTTCTCCCGCGCGTCGCGCGTGAGGAGCCCCTCGGACTTCAGCGAGCCGCGGAGCTCGGGGTTCATCTCGATCAGGGCCCGGGCGATGCCGTGGCGGAGCGCCCCCGCCTGGCCGCTCGTGCCGCCCCCGTGGATCCGCGCGATGACGTCGAACTCGCGCTCGAGCCCCGCGACCCGCAGCGGCGTCGCGACGATCATGCGGTGGGCTCGCGTGGGGAAGAACTCCTCGAGCGTGCGCCCGTTGAGCTCGAACCGGCCGGAGCCGGGGACGAGGCGAACGCGGGCGACGGCCTCCTTGCGGCGGCCGGTGCCGTTCGACGTGGTGCCAACAGCCACGGGTTACTCCTTCTCCTGCTTCGCGCGGGAACGACGCGACGTGCGCTTGGTCTTCGTCTCGGCCTCCGGGGCCGCGGCCGCCTTCGCCGTCGACTTCGTCGCCGACGACTTCGACACGGTCTTCGCCGCGGTGGCCTTGGCCGAGGTCTTCTTGGCCCGGCCCCTGCCCGCGGTCGTCTTCGCGGCCGGACCGGACGCGTCGGAGCGCGACTTCGGCGCTGCCTTCTTCTTGGCCGGCTCGCGCTTCGCGACCGGCTTCGGCGCCGGCAGGCCGTCCCACTTCGGAACGTCGCCGAGCGCGAGCGCCTCGGGCTTCTGGGCTTCGTGCGGGTGCTCGGGGCCCGGGTACACCATGAGCTTGCGCACCATCGACCGGCCCAGGCGGTTCTTGGGGAGCATGCCCTTGATGGCCTTCTCCACGACGAACGCCGGACGCTCGGCCAAGAGGCGCGAGTAGACGGTCTCGGTGAGCCCGCCCGGGTACCCGGAGTGGCGGTACGCCATCTTCGAGCTCTCCTTGCCCCCGGTCAGGCGGATCCCGCGCGCATTGATCACGATGACGTGGTCGCCGGTGTCGGCGTGCGGCGCGTAGATGGGCTTGTGCTTGCCGCGGAGGATGGACGCGACCTCGGACGCCAGACGGCCGAGCACTGCGCCGTCGGCGTCGACGACGTACCAGCGGCGCTCGATGTCGCCGGGACGTGGGCTGAAGGTTCGTGAGGTCGTCATAACGAAAAGAAAGCGGCCGGAGTGGCCGACGCCCCATGCTACCTGCGGAAACGCTCGACCGTCAAAGGCGGACCGTGCCTGGATCGTGCCTAGAGATCGACCTCGACGGGTTCGGCCGACAACGCCTCGGCCCGGCGCGCCGGGACGGCGGGGACCATGGCCTCCCTCCGTGCCGGAGGCCGGCCCCGAACCCAATCGGGCAGCCAGTCCGGCAACCGGGGACGAACCCCGAACCGGTGCAGCACCCACGGGATCAGGAACCACCCCACCGCGAGGCCGCCCATGATCCAGCCCAGCCACACGGTGGGTACGTTCACGAGCTTCAGGCCCGACGCGAGCAGCACGAAGATCAGCGCCTTGCGCACGACGGCGTCGGGCGAACGGCTGGACATCCGGGCCCCGAAGTACACGCCGGGGATGCTCCCGATAAGGATCGACGTGGTGAGCCCCAGCGAGAAGTCGCCGAACAGGATGTGCCCGAGCGCCGCGGAGGCGACCAGCGGGACCGCCTGCACGAGGTCGGTGCCGACGAGCGACGGGGAGGTCAGCCGGGGATACAGGAACAGCAGCGACACGATGATGATCGAGCCCGACCCCACCGAGGTCATGCCCACGATCAGGCCGCCGAGCGCCCCGATGATGATCGTCGGGACCACCTTGACATGGAGGTTGGTGAGCCGGCCCTCGGCGGCGCCGTCGGTCAGCCCCTGGGCCTCGCGCTTGCGCTGCATCGCGGCCTTCACGATCATCGAGGTGCACGCCGCCAGGAGCGCGACGCCCAGGACGATCTTGAGCGTCCCCTGCAGGGTCGCGTTGTCGCCCAGGGACTTCAGGACGAACACCCCGGCGAACGCGCAGGGAACCGACCCGACCATCAGCCACTTCACGAGCCCGTAGTTCACGGTCCCCCGTCGCGCGTGGACGGCCCCGCCCACGGGCTTCATGACGAGGGCCGCGACGAGGTCGCTCGAGACCGCGGTGAGCGGCTCGACCTTGAACAGCAGGACGAGGATCGGGGTCATGAGGGCGCCCCCGCCCATGCCGGTGAGTCCGACGACGAACCCGACGATCAGGCCCGCGATGGCAACGTACAGGTCCAGGTGCATGCGCTGGTATGCCCTTTCCCATGAAAAAAGGCCGCGACTATTCGCCGCGGCCTCCAGTTGTCTGGTCAGCCAGTTGGGGCACCCTACCGACCAGATGGGGCGCGTGTCAACGACCCGTGCCCGGCGAACCGGCCTTCAGGCACGATTCACGTGCCTGCTGCGGACTCACGCCGACGCCCGTACGCCACGCGCTCGAGCGTCAGCCCGTGCGGCGGCGACACCCTCCCCGCGGCGGCCCGGTCGAGCGCCTGCGAGCGTCGCCCCCATGCTCCGGGGATCCCGGCGTCCCTCCCCCACCTCCACGAGCGTGCCCACCAGGCTCCGAACCATTTGATGGAGGAATCCGTCCGCCACGGCCCTGATCTCGAACCGGTCGCCCTCCCGCCCCACAGCCAGCCGTCGGAGGTCCCGCACCGTCGATCCCTCGTCCTTCGGCGCCCGGCAGAACGACGCGAAGTCGTTCACCCCCGTCAGGGCGGCGGCGGCCCGCCGCATCGCTCCCACCGAGAGCCCGCCTGGCCGATGCCATTCGAACCTGGCCCGGAACGGATCCGGCACGCCCCCCGTGTTCACCCGGTACACGTACGTGCGTCCGGTCGCGGAGAACCGGGCGTCGAACCCTTCCGGCGCCCACGACGCCCGGCGCACGACGACCTCCGGCCCCAGCCGCCGGTTCACCGTGCGGGCGACCCGCAGCGGATCGACATTCGGACCAGCGGGAAACGACACGACCTGCCCGTGGGCATGGACTCCGGCGTCGGTTCGCCCGGCGACCGACAGCGACGGCCGCTCTCGGAGCACGATCTCGAGGGCGTCCATCAGCACGGCCTCGACGGTACGGATGGCCTCCCGCTGCCGTGCCCAGCCCCGGAACCCCGTCCCGTCGTACGCGACATCCAGCCGAACGACCCGCATGAGGAGCGACGATACGATGCCGGCCACCGCGAAGCCCGGCGGCCGCGAACGGCCGCCGGGCTTCGGTCTGGCGTATTTCGGCTCGGAGGTTCCTAGATCTCGGGCCGGTCGACCAGCTCGATGCGCGCCATCGGCGCGCCGTCGCCCTGCCGCTGCCCGATCTTCAGGATCCGCGTGTACCCGCCGTTGCGTTCGGCGTACCGCGGGCCGATCTCGGAGAACAGCTTGTGCACGACGTCCCGGTCCGGCAGCACCTTCAGCACCTCGCGCCTGGCCTGCACGTCGCCGCGCTTGGCGAAGGTGATGAGCTTCTCGGCGTAGGGCCGCAGGAACTTCGCCTTGGCCTCCGTTGTCGTGATGGCCTCGTGCGTGAACAGCGCGGCGGCCTGCCCGGACAGCAGGTGCCGCTGGTGCGACGGCCCGCCGCCGAGGCGCGGTCCCTTCTTCGGCTGGGGCATTACTCCTCCCGGAGGTCGAGCCCGAGCTCCTCGAGCTTGGCCTTCACCTCGTCGATCGACTTCTGCCCGAAGTTCCGGATGTCCATGAGCTCCTGCTCGGAACGCTGGACGAGGTCGCCGACCGTGTTGATGCCCTCGCGCTTCAGGCAGTTGTAGGAACGCACCGACAGGTTGAGCTCCTCGATCGTCGTGGCGAGCTCGCCCGACTGCTCCGACTCGTCCTCGGCGGGGCCGATGGCGATGCCCTGGCTCTCGGCGAGCTCGTTGAACAGGTTCACCAGCTCGGAGAGGGTGGAGCCGGCCGACGCGACGGCCTCGCGGGCCGTGATCGAGCCGTCGGTCTCGACGTCGAGGATCAGGCGGTCGCGGTCGGTCATCTGCTCGACGCGGGTGTTCTCGACCGAGTACGAGACCCGGCGGACCGGCGAGAAGATCGAGTCGACCGGGATGACGCCGATCGGGTCGCGGGGCTTCTTGTTCTTCTCGGCGGGGCGGTAGCCCACGCCGCGCTCCACGACCATCTCCATCTCGAGCGTCGCGCCCTTGCCGAGCGTCGCGAGGTGGAGGTCGGTGTTCAGGATCTCGACGCCCGCGGGCGGCGAGATGTCGCCGGCCGTGACGTCTCCGGGGCCCTTGGCCTTGAGGTACACGGTGGCCGGCTCGTCGAGCTCGGAGCGGAGCACGAGCTCCTTGAGGTTGAGGATCACGTCGGTGACGTCCTCGGTCACCTTCGGGATCGACGAGAACTCGTGGAGCACGCCCTCGATCCGCACGGACGAGATGGCGGCGCCGGGGATGCTGGAGAGCAGCGTGCGCCGCAGCGAGTTGCCCAGCGTGTAGCCGAAACCGGGCTCGAGCGGCTCGATGATGAACTTCGAACGGACCGGAGACACGGTGGTCTCCTGGATCTGGGGCCTGGCGACGATCAGCACTGCGATCTACCTCCTCGACGGGGGATCATCCATTTCTGCCCCGCCCTTCCGATGCCGCCCCGGCCCGCGCTAGCGCACGCCCGGGGCGTGGTCCCGTCCGGGGCGCGCGGCCGCGCTAGACCCGGCGGCGCTTGCGCGGCCGGCAGCCGTTGTGCGGCACCGGCGTGACGTCCTGGATGCCGACGACCTCGAGCCCGGCGGCGGCGAGCGACCGGATGGCGGTCTCGCGACCCGAGCCGGGGCCCTTCACGAAGACGTCGACCTTCTGGAGGCCGTGCTCCTGGGCGCGGCGCGCGGCGGCCTCGGCGGCGAGCTGCGCGGCGAACGGGGTGGACTTGCGGGAGCCCTTGAACCCGACGTTGCCGGCGCTCGCCCACGACAGGGTGTTCCCCTGGCCGTCGGTGATCGTGACGATGGTGTTGTTGAACGTGGACTTGATGTGGGCCGTCGCCGTGCACGATGTTCTTCTTCTCGCGCTTGCGGGCCTTCTTCGCCTTGGGCTTCGCCACGGCCTACTTCCCCTTCTTCCGCTTCACACCGACCGTCTTCTTCGGGCCCTTGCGGGTCCGGGCGTTCGTGTGCGTCCGCTGGCCGTGGACCGGGAGCGAACGGCGGTGCCGGAGCCCCTGGTAGCAGCCGATCTCGATCTTGCGCTTGATGTCCTGCGCCACGTCGCGCCGGAGGTCCCCTTCGACCTTGAAGTTCCGGTCGATGTAGTCGCGGATCCGGACGACCTCCTCCTCGGACAGGTCGCGGACCTTGGTGGCCGGGTCGACCCGGGCGCCGCCGACGGTGAGCCCGGCCCGCTGGGGGCCGATGCCGTAGATGTAGCGGAGCGCGATGTCCACCCGCTTGTCGCGGGGAAGGTCGACGCCTGCGATTCGTGCCACTTCTCGGTACCCCCTAGCCCTGGCGCTGCTTGTGCCGCGGGTTGTTCGAGCAGATCACGAGCACGCGGCCGCGGCGCCGGATGATCTTGCACCGGTCGCACACCTTCTTCACGGACGGCCGTACCTTCATCTGCCCCAGTCCTTTGTCGTTGCCGTTCGGTGCGGGCGGGCCCCGTGGTGCGGCCCGATCACCCAGGTTACCTGTATCGATAGACGATGCGCCCCCGCGTGAGGTCGTACGGCGAGAGCTCCACGAGGACGCGGTCCCCCGGCAGGATCCGGATGTAGTGCATCCGCATCTTGCCGGAGATGTGGGCGAGCACCCGATGCCCGTTGTCCAGTTCCACCCGGAACATGGCATTGGGCAGCGGCTCGACCACCGCTCCCTCGACCTCGATCGCGTCCTTCTTCGCCACGCTCCAGTTGCTACTTTCTGTCAGACGAACATGCCCGGCCACCCTCCGGTTTGGGGGACGAGCCGAAACGGCCCCAACTGAGGCCGACGCACAGTATAGGCGCCTCCACGCACGATCGTCATCCGCTGCGAACCCATTGCGTGCTCGGACTGGTGGATCAATACTCGCATTCGTGGCGAGTGGGACGATCGTGGCCCGGGAGCGTGAGCTCGAAGCGATCTCGACCTTCCTCGACCTCGACCCTCCCGGCGGGCGCGCGTTGCGCCTCCGAGGCCCACCGCGGCGTAGAGCAACGAGGCCGCTGACGGTCCAGATTCGCAGCCGAAGTTCCGCATCGGTCCGCGATTCTCCCCTGCGGACGGCGGAGCGGTCGAGCTTCCTCGACCCCGAGACGGGTCCAGGAAGCTCGCCACCCGGGGGGCTGTTAGCTGAACGTCCAGTTCCGCGCGGAGGCCGAGCCGCCCGACACGGAGATGGTGTTCGTGAGGCCGCTCGAGTTCGCGCCCGTGCCGGAAACCGTCACACTCGACTTGCCTGCCGGCATCGTCGGGGCCGCGCCGAGCGCCGGTTGCGCGCCGCCCTGGCCGAGCACCGCGAGCGTCGTGCTCACGTTGTTCGCCGACGAGAACGTGAACGTCGCCGCCGGTCCCCCACTGCACGCATCCAGCCCGTCGCCAGTGCACTGCTGCCCGTCGTAGAACACGTAGTCGCCGTTCACGTCAGTGTGGGTGAGCACGATGGTGGTGCCTTGCGTCAGGCGAATCCACACGTTCTGCATGTTGTTGCCGGCGGCGTCATTCATCGTGCCGTACACGACGGTGACCTTCTTGCCCCGCCCGAGCAGGTCTGTCTGGGACGTGCTCGCGCCGAGCACCAGTGAGGACTGCTGATTGCTGATCACGATGTCCGACCGGAACGGGCCGTACGTCTTCGGCTTCTGGGTGAAGTTGCTGGGCACCGTCGCGCCCTTCGGCACGAAGTCCAGATGCGCGGTGACCCACACCTTCGCGCCCGCGGGGACGTTGTTGACGGTGATCGTCCCGTCCTGCCCGCTGCAGGCAGGCGCACCGCTCGGCGTCGCGCTGGAGGCCTGGTAGGTCGAGCAGATGCCGGTGGACTGCGGGGTCCAGTCCCGCCAGGTGTTCGCCGGGTCGGTGGCGAGCTGGACGTACGCGTGAATGGGCTGCCCGCCGTCCGTCTGGCTCGTGAACTCGGCCGGCCAGTTCAGGTTGAACTGGAACTTCGTGGTCACGGCGAACGGGTTCGTCGCGCGCTGGTGGTAGTAGAACTGGCCGGGGTTCGTGGCGACCACGACGTTCTTCGCGTTGAGCAGGATCTCGAAGTCGGTGATCGTCCACGGCGACAGGTCGTCCTTCAACTGGAAGGACGAGTCCGTCATGGTGCTGGTCGAGCCGATGGTTGCCGCGCCCACTGTGTCGGCGTCAGTTGACGAGTTGTTGCCCTGGTTCGGGTCGGTCGCAGGCTCGCTCGTGATCGTCGCCGTGTTCTGCAGGGTGGTGTTCCCGCCGTCCCGGTACGTGATCGGGATCGCGAGCGTCAGGTGGAACGAGACGGAAGAACCTGGCGTGAGCGGCGCGGTCGTCGTGCATGTCATGACGCCGCCGGCGATCGGGCAGTCCGGGGAGGATGGCGTCGTGTTCGCCGGGATCGTGTCCTTGACGACGACGCCCGCGGGCTCTGTGGAGGGGCCGCTATTTGTGACCGAGATGGTGTACGTCGTCGACGTCCCGGCGGCGACAGTGGTCGCGTAGTCGGTCTTGGTGATCGACAGGTCGGCCTGGGTCTGGACCGCGGTGGTCGTCGCTGCCGAGTTGTTCCCGGTCGCGTCGTCCGTGGTGCTGGAGGACACCGTGGCCGTGTTGCTCACGTCGGCCGTCCTGGACGGGTCCACCTTCACGACGAGCGTCAGCGTGGCGGTGGCGCCCGGAGTCATATCCCCCAGGTTCCAGGTCACCGTGCCAGCCGTGTTCGTTCCGCCATGGTCGGCCGAGACGAAGCTGGTGCCTGCCGGCAGCGGGTCGGACACGCTGACCGACCAAGCCACCGAGGGGCCGCTGTTGGTCACGCCGATCGTGTAGGTGATGTTGTTGCCCGCGATCACCGGGTCCGGCGAATCGGACTTCGTGATGGACAGGTCCGCCCTGGTGATGACCGCGGTGGTCTCGGTGGCCGAATTGTTGCCCGGCGTCGGGTCGGTGGTCGTCAACGAGACGGAAGCCGTGTTCGACAGTGAGGTCGTGCGGGCCGGATCGACCTTGACCACGAGCGTCAGCGTGACCGTGTCGGTCGGGTTGAGGTCACCGAGGGACCAGGTCACCGTGCCAGCCGTGTTCGTTCCGCCATGGTCGGCCGAGACGAAGCTGGTGCCTGCCGGCAGCGGGTCGGACACGCTGACCGACCGGGCCACCGAGGGGCCGTTGTTGGTGACCACGGTGGTGTAGGTCAGGTTGTTCCCCGCGATCACCGGGTCCACCGAGTCCGCCTTGGTGATGGACACGTCGGCCCTGGTGATGACTGCGGTGGTCTCCGTGGCCGAATTGTTGCCCAGGGTCGGGTCGGCGGTCGTGGAGGTCACCGTGGCCGTGTTCGACAGACTCGCGGTGCGGGCCGGATCGACCTTGACCACGAGCGTCAGCGTGACGGTGTCGGTCGGGTTGAAGTCGCCGAGGGACCAGGTCACCGTTCCAGCGGAGTTCGTTCCGCCGTGGTCGGCCGAGACGAAGCTCGTTCCGGCCGGAACGGCGTCGGACACGCTCACCGAGGGTGCCACCGACGGACCGTTGTTGGTCACCACGATGGTGTAGGTGAGGTTGTTCCCCGCGATCACGGGGTCCACCGAGTCCGCCTTGGTGATGGACACGTCGGCCCTGGTGATGACGGCGGTGGTCTCCGCGACCGAATTGTTGCCCAGGGTCAGGTCGGTGGTCGTGGAGGACACCGTGGCCGTGTTGGACAGATCCGTTGTGCGCGCCGGGTCGACCTTCACCACCAGGGTCAGGGTGACGGTGGCGGCGGGGTTGATGTCACCGAGGGACCAGGTCACCGTGCCGGCCATGGTCGTTCCGCCGTGGTCGGCCGAGACGAAGCTGGTGCCTGCCGGCAGCGGGTCGGACACGCTGACCGAGCGTGCCACCGAGGGGCCGTTGTTGGTGACCACGATGGTGTAGGTCAGGTTGTTCCCCGCGATCACCGGGTCCGGCGAGTCGGACTTCGTGATGGACAGTTCCGCTCGCGTGTTGACCGCGGTGTCGACCCGGTTGGACTCGTTGTTCGCCAGGCTGGGGTCCGCCGTGTCCGCCGAGACGCGTGCCTTGTTCGACAGCACGGTGCCGTCGGCCAGTGCCGGGCTCACGTCGGCCCTGATCACGACGAACACGTGATCACCATTCCCCAGCGGGCCCAGCGACGTGGGCGTGCTGTACGACGCGGCCGGAGTGCACGGAATGGTCGTGTACGTGCAGAACTTGGCGTTCGACAGACCCGCGGGGAGCCCGTCGTTCACCCGGACGTTCGCGGCATCCGACGGCCCCCCGTTCGAGACCGACAGGGTGTACGTGATCTGGTTGCCGGCGGTGACCGTGGCCGGACCGGACTTGGTGATGGACAGGTCGGCCGACCGGTTCACAGTGACCGAGGCCGATCCGGTGTTGTCGGTCTGGTCGGGGTCGGAGGTGGCGTTGTCCGCGGCGGCCACCGAGGCCGAGTTGGACAGGGTGGCCCCGTCGGCGAACCCCGAGGAGATGTGCACGGTGATGGCGTAGGTGTCGGTGGCACCGGAGGCCAGGCCGGTGCTGGTGCAGGCCACCTCGCCGGACGAGAACGTGCACCCCGGGGCCGACACGAAGCTCGTGCCGGAGGCCAGGGTGTCCCGCAGGGTGTAGCCGGCGTTGTCCGAGGGCCGGTGTTCTCCACCTTCACGGTCCACGTCTCGTCGGTCCCGGCCGTGGCCGGGTCCGGGGAGGCCGTCTTGGTCACCACGAGGTCGGCCGAGGTCTCCACGGTGGTCGTGGTGCTCGAGGAGTTGTTCCCTGGGTGCGGATCTGCTGTGGTCGAGGACACCGACGCCGTGTTGTCGATCTCATAGTCCTCCGGCGTCGACGGATCCACGGTCGCCGTGATCGTCACCTCGACCGTGTCGCCGGCCGCGATGGCACCGAGGTCGGTGGAGCCGGTCCACGGGACCGAGGGCGTGCAGCCCGTCCCGACGCAGAACTGCGGGTCGTTCAGGTGGGAGTCCAGGGTGTCCGTGAGGGTGACCGGTGCAGCGTCCGAGGGGCCGTTGTTCGTGACGGTGATCGTGAAGGTCAGCTCGTTGCCGGCGATCACCGTGGTCGCAGCAGCCTTGAGGTCGGCCACGTCGGCCGACCGGTTCACGGTGACCGAGGCCGATCCGGTGTTGTCGGTCTGGTCGGGGTCGGAGGTGGCGTTGTCCGCGGCGGCCACCGAGGCCGAGTTGGACAGGGTGGCCCCGTCGGCGAACCCCGAGGAGATGTGCACGGTGATGGCGTAGGTGTCGGTGGCACCGGAGGCCAGCGCCGGCGCCGGTGCAGGCCACCTCGCCGGACGAGAACGTGCACCCCGGGGCCGACACGAAGCTCGTGCCGGAGGCCAGGGTGTCCCGCAGGGTGTAGCCGGCGTTGTCCGAGGGGCCGGTGTTCTCCACCTTCACGGTCCACGTCTCGTCGGTCCCGGCCGTGGCCGGGTCCGGGGAGGCCGTCTTGGTCACCACGAGGTCGGCCGAGGTCTCCACGGTGGTGTCGACCCGGTTGGACTCGTCGTTGGAGAGGTCCGGGTCGGCGGTGTCCGATGAGGTCCGGCCCTTGTTGCGCAGGATGGTTCCCTCGGGCTCCGAGGAGGGCACGTGGGCGCTGATGACCACGTGGACCGTGTCCCCTGAGGCCAGGGTCCCCGCCGTGACGGGTCCTGGGGCCGAGAACGGGTCGGTGGGCGTGCAGTCGGTGGCGGGGGACGCGTAGGTGCAGCTCTTCGCCCCGGTGAGGTCCGCCGGCAGGGCGTCGCTGACCTTCACGCCCTGGGCGTCGGAGGGACCGCCGTTGGTCACGGTGAGGTGGTAGGTGATGTCCCCACCCGCGGTGACCGTGGCCTGACCGGACTTGGTGATGGACAGGTCGGAGGAGGTGGTGATGTCGACTGAATCCGTGCCGGAGGCGTCGACCGGCTGTCCGGCCGCAGCCGCCGTGGCCGTATTCGACACCGTGTCTGAGGACTCGGAGGCGGCCACCTTGTAGGTGACGGTGTAGGTCACGTCCGCCCCAGCTGCGAGGTCAAAGGTGCAGTCCACGTCCTGACCCGAGCTGGCTTCGCACGGCTCCCCGGTGGCCGAATCGGAGACGTTGGTGACCTCGAGCCGGGGGTCCACCGAGTCGGTGAGGTGCACGCCCACGGCGTCCGAGGGACCGTTGTTGGTGACCTTGAGCGTGAACGTGTGCCCGGACGTCCCGGCGTCCACGGCGTCGTCGTCGAAGTGCTTCACGAGGTCGAGGTCGACCGAGCGGACGACGTCGACGGTGTCGGTGTCCTGCGCGGAGTTGCCTTCGGCATCCAGCGCGTCGGCCTGGTTCGAGACCGTGGCGGGCGCGACGGACGACGCGACCGAGTACGTCACCGTGATCGTCTTCGTGGCGCCGGCAGCCAGTTCGAACGTGCAGTCGACGCTCTGGCCGCTCGAGGCGGCGCAGTCGCCGGCGGCCGGCGGTGTCACCGACTCGACGTGCAGTCGGCCATCGACCGTGTCGGTCACGTGCACGGCGAGGGCGTTCGACGAGCCGTTGTTCGTCACGTCGATGGTGAACGTGTGGCTCCCCGTTCCGGCCGCGACCGAGGCGTCCTGGAACTCCTTGACCACCGAAAGGGACACGTTCCGGTTGCCGAAGTCGTTGCCGGTCGAGTCGGTGGGCGTCGTGTCGCTCAGAACGACCTGGTAGAACCCGGACGCCGGCTGGCTCCCGGTCCAGCCGCTCTGCTGGACCTCGCGGACGTAGTAGGTCCCCGCCGGCAGGTTCGTGAACATGTAGGCGCCGCTGCCATCGGTCGCCGTGGTCGTCGTGGAGAGCTCCGATGAGCAGCTCTGGTCCGCGCACAGCCGGATGGTCCAGTCCCCCAGCTTCGGCTCACCCGTGTCGAACGCGCCGTTGCCGTTCACGTCGTCGTACTTGAACCCGGAGATGGAGCCCCGGGTGGCGTTGCCGAAGTCGTTGCCGGTTGAGTCGGTGGGCGTAGTGTCGCTCAGGACGACCTGGTGGTATGCCACGGTGGGCGTCGTCTGCACCCACCCGGACTGGATGACCTCGCGGACGTAGTACGTGCCGGGGGCCAGGTCGGTGAAGGAATACGTGCCCGAACCGTTCGTGGTCGTCGTCGCGAGCACGATCGAGCACGCCGCGTCCGGGCACAGCCGGACGGTCCAGCCGGACAGCTTCGGCTCGCCGGGGTCGAAGGACCCGTCGCCGTCCTGATCGGCGAACTTGAAGCCGGAGATGCTGCCGCGGGTCTGGTTCCCGAAGTCGTTGCCGGTGGAGCTCGAGCCGGAGGTCACCTGGATCGGCCCGAAGAACCCGGCGGCCGGTGCCGTCTGGACCCACCCCGTCTGCAGGATCTCGCGGAGGTAGTACGTGCCGGGCGTGAGGTTGGCGAAGGAGTAGCTGCCGGAACCGTCGGTCGACGTCGTCGCCAGCACAGAGGCACAGGCCTGGTCCGAGCACAGCCGGATGGTCCAGCCCGACAGCTTGGACTCGGTTCCGGAGTCGAACGAGCCGTCCCCATCGGCGTCCGCGAACTTCGATCCGGAGATGGACCCGTTCCGGTAGTTCCCGAAGTCCTTGCCGGTCACCGACTGGTTCGCACCGAGGGGGACGACATAGCCGCCGCCCGAGGCGGTTCCGACGACGGGCGCGCCGCACACCGCGCCCGACCCGGAGGTCGGGGTGGGCGCCGACTGCGTCCAGGAAGCCTGCTGAACTTCACAGACGATGTAGGTGCCGGGGATCAGGCCGGACTGCGACCAGGGCCCCGTGCCGGGCGCCGTCGCCGTGGTAGCGACGAGCGTGTCGCCTCCATCGAGCTTGCCGGCGGTCGTGCCGTTGTCCTTGTAGATCTTCACGGAGAACGAGACCGAGGGGCCCGTGTCGGCGCCGTTCTTGATGCCGTCGGCGTTGCGGTCTTCGAACTTCGTCCCCGAGATCGAGGAAGGCTGGGCCGCGAAGAAGTTGTTGCCGCTCGAGGTAGCGCCGGCCGCGAGGACGATGCCGGTGATCGGCTTCGTCCCCGTGTTCGTGAAGCCCGGGGGGACCGTGTAGTCGACCGTGTAGGTCCCGGCCTGGAGTCCGGTGATGGAGTAGCCGCCCGCGCCGTTCGTGGTGACCGTGCCGCTGGTCGCCGGGGTACCACCCGAGTAGCTCACGGTGACGCCGGCGATGCCGACCTCGCCGCCGTCGAGCGAACCGTTGCCGTTGGCGTCGTTGACGACGGTCCCGGTGATGGACGCGTCGCGCTCCTGCTCGAAGAAGTTGTTCCCGGTCGAGCTGCCGCCGGCGGCAAGGCCGCTGACAGTGATCGGCTTGGTTCCGGTGTTCACGAACCCGGTGCTCACCGTGTAGTCGACTGTGTAATTGCCGGCCTGGAGCCCGGTGAACGAATACGCGCCGGCACCGTTCGTCGTCGTGGTCAGCGTGCCGACCGGAGGGGTGCCCCCGGAAAGCGTCACGGTGACGCCGGACTTGCCGACCTCCCCGCCGTCGAGCAACCCGTTCCCGTTCGCGTCGTTAAACACGGTGCCCGAGATCGACGCGTTGCGCTGCTGCGCGAAGAAGTTGTTCCCGGTCGAGTTCTGGCCAGCGCTCAGAGTGACGGAAAGTGGCCTGGTGCCGGTGTTCACGAAGTTCGCCGGGATGGTGTACGTGACCGAGTAGCTTCCAGCCGCAAGGCTCGAGAAGGTGTAGGCGCCCGCCCCGTTGGTCGTCGTCGTTCCCGACGCGGCTCCGGACAATGTCACGATCACGCCAGAGATCCCGACCTCACCGCCGTCGAGCGAGCCGTTGCCGTTCGCGTCGTTGTAGACGGTCCCCGAGATCGAGCCGGTGTTGGCTGGCGTGAGCGTCAGGTTGACCTGGGCAGGCGAGCAGGTCCCATTTCCGTTTCCGGTGCACGTGGTCGTGCCAGTCGACCCGGCCCCCGCTGTGTACCCAGGAGCCGAGGCCGTCAAGGTCACGGAGACCGGACCGGCTCCCCCGTAGGTGACGCTCATGGAGTAGGCGCCGCCGGCGCCGGTGGTTGCAGTCCCGGTCGCACCCCCACTTGCAGTCACGGTCGCCCCGACGATGGCGTTCCCGGTTCCCGTTTCCTTGACGGTTCCCGCTGACGATGGCGTTCGAGGCTGCGACGTACGGCCCCACGATCGGGCCGCCGCCGGGCGCACCCACCGGCACGACGCCGTCACCTGACGTGTCCGCCAGCGCGCGGACGAGGTTCACTCGCCCGTTCCCCGTCTCGTTCGGGGACCCGGCCGGGTCCGCGTTCCGCGCCAGCCGGCCGACGATCGTCGCGTTCGATGCCCCCGGGTCGTTTGCCCTGAGCAGCGCCGCCGCGCCGGCCACGATGGCGGCTGAGGCCGAGGTTCCGCTGATCGTCGTCGTCCCGCCACCGACCGCGTCGGCGACGATCCCCACGCCGGGGGCTCCCAGGAGCGTGTCCGCCCCGGAGTTGCTGAACGAGGCAAGCGCGTCGGACTGGTCGGTCGCCGAGACGCCCATGACCTTGGCGTCGCCCGCCGGGTACGTTGGCGCGGACGAGCCGTCGTTCCCCGTCGCGGCGACCAGCACTGCGCCGTGCGACCAGGCGTACTCCACCGCGTCCTGCAACGCTTGGCTGTAACCGGGGTTCGAGAACCCCATCAGGATCGTGCCGGCGCCGTGGTCGGCCGCCCACACGACCCCCTGGATGATGTCGCTGTCCTGCCCGGTTCCGGCGGCGTCCAGCACCTGCACGGGCATGATCCGAACGCCGGCGTAGCCGATGCCGGCGATCCCGGCGCCGTTGTCCGTCTCCGCGGCCGCGATCGATGCAAGCCACGTGCCGTGGCCGTTCGGATCGGACGTCGCGTCGGAACCCTCGAAGACCGAGAAGCCGGGAACCAGCCGGCCGGCAACGTCCGCGGTTCCGGCGTCCACGCCGGTGTCGAGGACGGCGATCGTCGCGGAGCCGCCCGGGCTCACGTTCCCGTAGGCGTCGTCCCACCCGATCTGCGGCAGCGCCCACTGGTCGAGGTAGGCCGGGTCGGAGGGCGCGGCCTCGGCATCGCGGGTCCGGTCACGGTCGACGCTCTCGACAGCGGGGTCGGACGCATAGGCATCCAGTGCGGCACCCACCGTAGACGCCGGAACGTCGACGAGGTGCATCCGCAGGGCGGGGATCGACGTTGATTCGGTACCGCCGCCGCGGGCGATGGCGGCCTGCTGGTCGGCGCCGGACAAGCCGGGAACCAGCCGAACGATCAGGGGCGTCGCGGGCCCGCTGGGTGTGGGACTGTCCGAGGGGGAAGGGTCGGGCGTCGAGGGGGACGGGTCGGATGGGGTCGTCTCCGAGGGAGCCGTGGTCGGTGCGGGCGGGTCCGACTCCGATGGCGACGGTTCGGGGGCCGGCGCGGTCGTTTCCGAGGGGGCGGGTGCCTCGGACGGAGACGGGTCGGGAGATGGACTCTCGGCGGGGGTCGGGGCGTCGGTCGGAGCGGGGTTCGGCGATTCCGTCGGAGTTGGACTCGGCGATTCCGACGGCTGGCTCGACGCGGCCGCCGGGCGGGCGAAGGCCGTGGCCGGGCCGGCGACGATCGAGGCCAGCACGCACAGCGAGAGCACGAACGAGCTGACGGTCCGAAGTGGCCCGCCGGGCCGACGGTGCCTGCTCATGGTGCCTGCCGGGTGAGTGTGGTGCAGACGGGCCTTCCACGACTCGCGCATGCGATTGTCCCCCTCTGAATGAGGCCGGCCCGATCGATCCACGCGAAGGCGCCGGCCCTCAAGATGCTAGGGAGTGGCAGCGACCGCCCAAAGGGGGACTTTCACTGAGACGCGTTACGCAGAACTGCGTATGCCGGTCACGAGCCCGGAGAGCCCGCGGAGCCCGAGTGGCGCGTTACCGGGCGGTCAGGACCTCCCGGCCCCCGCCTGTCAGCGCGATCGTGTGCTCGAAGTGCGCGCTGAGCGAGCCGTCGGCCGTCAGGCCGCGGTGACCCGGAAGTTGTCGAAACGGACGTCGGCCGGGTCGCCGCTGCCGTTCTCGACCACCATGCCGACCCCGCCCGGGGACGTGTCGATGGCCTCGCCCCCCGAATCACGGCCCGATCCCACGACCGTCCCGTTGACGGACAGGGCGAGGCGCGTGGATCCTCCGGAGGGGTCCCGGGTGCATGCGGCCTCCAGCCCGACGGGGGCCGTCCCGAGCAGTGACGGGTCGAACGACCCCTGCCCGAGCACCCGCCGGTCGGGCAGATGGATGATCGCCCACCGCCCCGACGAGCTGATCACCAGCTCGTCGAACCGGCCGCCGCTCCGGACCCGGCAGGCCACGCCGAACAGCACGTCCCCCGCCTCCGGCACGCGGACGACATCCACCGCGACCCGGACGTCGGGGGCCTCGGCCTCGAGGTCCCGCACCGCGGACAACGAGCTGTCGGGGTCCACGCCGACCTGATAGGTCCCGTCGGTGAACGACGTGAAGCCGCCACCCGTGGCTCCGGCCGGCCAGCCCGACGACGGCTCCGAGAAGTCGTCTTCCAGCAGCACTGCCCCGGACTTCGGCTCGCTCCCCATCAGGAAGCCGTAGATCAGCAGGCTCCCGACGACCACGACGAAGACCACGCCGAGGATGACGTCCCATCGGTGACGGCGGAACCAGGAGGGCGATACGGGTTCGTACGCGGTGTCCCACTCGGGGGGCGGTTCCTCCGGGGGACGACCCACGTCGTCAGTCCCGGGCGGTGAGGACCTCGCGGCCGTTCGACGTCAACGCGATCGTGTGCTCGAAGTGGGCCGACAGCGACCCGTCGGCCGTGACCACGGTCCAGCCGTCGGCGAGCGCCCGGGTCGGCCAGTCGCCCATGTTCACCATGGGCTCGATTGCGACCACCATGCCCCGCTTCAGCGGCAGGCCCTTGCCGGGCTGGCCGTAGTTCGGGATCTGAGGGTCCTCGTGCAGCGCGCGGCCGACCCCGTGCCCGACGTACTCCCGGACCACCGCGAACCCGGCGCCCTCGACCACCTGCTGCACCGCGTGGCCGATGTCTCCCAGCCGGTTGCCCTCCCGGATCTCGCTGATCCCCGCTTCCAGCGACTCCTCGGTGACCCGCACGAGCTTCTCGGCTTCGGCCGAAGGCGGTTCGCCCACGAACACCGTGACCGCGGAGTCGGCGTGGAACCCCTCCCAGATCGCGCCGAAGTCGAGCGACAGGACGTCGCCGTCGGCGAGCACGCGCTTGGGCGAGGGGATGCCGTGGACGACCTCCGAGTTGAGCGAGGCGCAGATCGACGCGGGGAATCCCCGGTACCCCAGGAACGACGGCGTCGCGCCGACGGAACGGATGTACTCCTCGGCGACGCGGTCGAGGTCGGCGGTGGTGCGACGGGGCGCGACCGCGGCCACGACCCGATCGATCGTGCCGGCGACGATGCGGCCGGCCTTCCGCATCTTCGCGATCTCCTCGTCGTTCTTGAGAAAGATCAAGCCGACTCCTACGACTCTTCCAGCAGGTCCGAGATGGCGTCGAGCGCCCGCTCGGTCACCTCGTCTTCGGTGCCCTCGGCGTCCACCTGGCGGAACAGCCCGCGCTCCCAGAAGTAGAACTCCAGGGGCTCCGTGTCGTGGTGGTACACCTCGAGCCGCCGGCGGACGGTCTCCTCGTTGTCGTCGTCGCGCACGACGAGGTCGCCCCCGCACGTGTCGCACACGCCCTCGGTCCGCGCCGGGTGGAACTCCATGTTGTAGGTCCGCTGGCACCGCCGGCAGGTCCTGCGGCCGGCGAGCCGCTTCACCGCGACCTCGTCGGGAATCACGAACTTGAGCACCGCCCCCAGGGGACGGTTGCGCTCGGCCAGCGCGTTCTCCAGGGCCTGCGCCTGGGGCAGCGTTCGGGGGAATCCATCGAGGATGAACCCGTGGTGGGCGTCCTCCTCGTCGAGCCGGTCGAGGACCATCCGCACCACGACGTCGTCGGGCACCAGGCCGCCCTTGTCCATGTAGGACTTGGCCTCGCGGCCGAGCTCGGTGTCGTTGGCCACGTTGTCCCGGAAGATGTCGCCGGTCGCGATGAGGGCCAGGTCCATCCGGTCGGCGAGGCGATGCGCTTGCGTGCCCTTCCCCGCCCCGGGAGGGCCGAACAGGACGATGCGCACGTGCCCTACCTCAGGAAGCCCTCGTAGTGCCGCATCATCAGCTGCGATTCGAGCTGCTTCATGGTCTCGAGCGCCACGCCGACGGTGATCAGGATCGCCGTGCCCCCGAACGGGAACTGCGGGATCGAGTACACCGCCAGGAAGATCGACGGCAGCAGCGCGATGCTCGCCAGGAACAGCGAGCCTGGCAGCGTGATGCGAACGAGGATGTGGTTGAGGTAGTCGGCCGTGGGCTTCCCGGGCCGGATGCCCGGGATGAACCCGCCGTACTTGCGGATGTTGTCGGCGGTGTCGACCGGGTTGAACTGGATGGCCGTGTAGAAGTACGCGAAGAACACCACCATCAACCCGTACAACAGCAGGTAGACCGGGCTGCTCTGGGAGTTCAGGTGGTTGTTCACGAAGCTCTGGAACCACTCCCAGTGGACCACGGAGGCCAGGAGCGTCGGGAAGTACAGCACCGACGACGCGAAGATGATCGGGATGACGCCCGCCTGGTTGACCTTGAGCGGGATATACGTCGACTGGCCCCCCATCATCCGCCGCCCGACCACGCGTTTCGCGTACTGGACGGGGATCCGGCGCTGGCCCTGCTCGATGAACACCACCGCGAGGATGATGCCGAGCGCGAGCGCCAGGATGATGAAGAACTTCAGCTGGCCGGCCTGCTGGTAGATGGCCGTGCCCTCCTGGGGCAGCCGCGAGATGACGCTCGTGAAGATCAGGATCGACATCCCGTTGCCGATGCCGCGCTGCGTGATGAGCTCCCCCATCCACATGATCATCGCCGTGCCGGCGGTGAGCGTGAGGACGATCAACGAGATGTGCGCGGCGTCGAACTGGTCGGGGGGGATGATGTTCTGCGGCGACCCGTTGTTGACGTTGAACGTGTTGTTGAACAGGAACACGAGCCCGGTGGACTGCAGGATCGCCAGCGTGACCGTCATGTAGCGGGTCCACTGGGTGATCTTCTTGATGCCGACCTCGCCCTGCTTCTGCCACTGCTCCAGCTTGGGGATCACGACGATCAGCAGCTGCATGATGATCGAGCTGGTGATGTACGGCATGATCCCGAGCGCGAACACCGCCATGCGGGTCAGCGCGCCGCCCGAGAACAGATTGATGAACGACAGGAACCCCTGGTTGGCGGCGCCGGCGCCGGCCACGTCCGCCTGGAGCGCCTTCACGTCGATCACCGGGACCGGGACGTGGGAGCCGAACCGGTAGACGGCGATGAGGAACAGCGTGAAGAGGATCTTCTTCCGAAGATCGGGAATCTTGAAGGCGTTGACGAAGGCTCTCAGCACCGGCGGTTCTCCATGGTACCCGACCCCTTCACGGGCGGGCTAGCCGATCACCTCGGCGGACCCGCCCGCCTGTTCGATCTTCTCTTTGGCTGCCGCCGAGAACGCGTGGGCCTTCACCGTGAGGGCCCGGTCGATGTCCCCGCGCGCCAGCACCTTGACCGGCGCGCCGCCCCGCACGAGGCCGTGCTCGACCATCGAGGCCGGGTCGACCTCGGACTTGGCGTCGTAGGCCTTGGCCAGGCGCTCCAGGTTCACGACCTGGAACTCGATCCGGTTGGGGTTGGTGAAGCCCTTGAGCTTCGGCGTCCGCCGGGCGAGCGGCATCTGCCCGCCTTCGAAGCCCTGCTTGGGCTGATGGCGGGCTCCCCAGCCCTTGGTGCCCCGGCCGGCCGTCTTGCCCTGCCCGGCTGCCTCTCCGCGGCCCACGCGCTTGCGCTTGCGCCGCGAGCCCGGAGCCGGCTTCAGATGATGAAGCTTCATTCGCTGACCTCTTCCACTTCCACCAGGTGGCTCACCTTGGCGATCATGCCCCGGATCTCGGGGCGGTCCTCCTTGATCACGGAGTCGTTGATGCGATGCAGGCCCAGCCGGCGCACCGTGTCCTTCTGGTCGCGCGGCCGGTCGATCACGCTCCGGCGCTGGGTCACCTTGAGCTTCGCCATGGTTACGATTCGCCGCCCTCGTTCGGGTCGAACACCTGCGACTCGGCGCGACGGGCCTCGCGGCGAGCCTCCGCCGCGGCCACGGCCTCGAGCATGGGCCTCGGCGCCACCTCGTGGACCTCGCGGCCCCGCAGGCGCGCGATGTGCTCCGGACGGCGGAGCATCTTCAGCCCGGCGACCGTCGCGTGCACGATGTTGAGCGGGTTCCCGGAGCCGAGGGACTTCGACAGGATGTCCGTGATCCCGGCGCACTCGACCACGGCGCGCACGGGCCCGCCGGCGATGACGCCGGTGCCCGGCGCAGCGGGCTTCAGCAGGACGACACCGGCGCCGTCCTCGCCCGTGACCTGGTGCGGGATCGTGGAGCCCATGAGGGGCACGTCGAACATGTTCTTCTTGGCCTCCTCGGACCCCTTCTGGATCGCCGCGGGGACCTCCTTGGCCTTGCCGTAGCCCACGCCGACCCGTCCGGCGCCGTCGCCGATGACGACGAGCGCGGCGAACGAGAACCGCCGGCCACCCTTCACGACCTTGGCGACGCGGTTGATCGTGACCACGCGCTCCTCGAGCCCGCTCCGCTGGTCCGCGGGGGCGTCGTACCGTCTCAAATCGCCAAGCCTCCCTCACGTGCTCCGTCGGCCAGGGCCGCCACACGACCGTGGTACAGCCTGCCGCCCCGGTCGAACACCGCGCGCTCGACCCCGGCGTCCTTCGCCCGCTGCGCGAGCAGCTCGCCGACGGCCTTGGCCCGGGCGGTCTTGTCGCCCTCGGCCTTGACCTCGCCGTCCGACGCGCTCGCGATCGTGCGCGCGGCGACGTCGTCGATGAGCTGGGCGTAGACGTGCCGATTGGACCGGTACACCGCCAGGCGCGGGGTGCCGGCCGTGCCGCTCACGTGCTTGCGCACGCGGGCGTGGCGGCGAACGCGGGCCCGGCGCTTCTGCGCGGCGTCCACAGCTACTTCGCTCCCTTCGCGGCCTTGCCGGCCTTCTTGCGGACGAACTCGCCCTCGTACCGCACGCCCTTGCCCTTGTACGGCTCGGGCTTGCGGATCTTGCGGATGTTCGCGGCGATCTCGCCCACCGCCTGCTTGTCGATGCCCCGGATGGTGATCCGGGTCGGCGCAGGGACCTCGAACTCGATGCCCTTGGGCGCGAGGACGTGGACAGGGTGGCTGAACCCGAGCGCGAGCTCGAGGTCGCTCCCCTTCAACGCGGCGCGGTACCCCACGCCCACGATCTCGAGGCGCTTCTCGTAGCCGTTCGTCACGCCCTCCACCATGTTGGCGATCAGCGTGCGGGTCAGCCCGTGGAGGCCCCGGTGGAACCCGTCGTCGGCCGTCCGCTCCACCACGATGGTGCCGTCGTCCTTGCGGATGGTCACCTCCGGGTGGAACGTCTGCTCGAGCGAGCCCCGGGGGCCGGTCACGGCCACGCGGGAGCCGTCGACGACCACGTCGACGCTGCCGGGAATCTCGATGGGTTGCTTGCCGATCCTGCTCACTTCGCTCCACTCCTACCAGACGAATGCCAGCACTTCGCCGCCGAGCTTGCTCCGCGACGCGTCGCGGTCGGTCATCAGGCCCTGCGAGGTGCTCACGATGGCGACGCCGAGGCCCCCCATCACGCGGGGCAGCGCGTCGCGCTTGACGTACACGCGGCGTCCGGGCTTGGACACGCGCTTCAGCCCGGTGATGGTCCGCTCCCGGCCCTTGCCGTACTTCAGGACGATGTGGATGGCCGACTCGACCCCTTCGCCCTCCCGGGCGAACGACTCGATGTACCCCTCCTTAGCCAGTAGCCCGGCCAGCGCCTCGTTCATCTTGGAGGCCGGCACGTACAGCTCGTCCTTGGTCGCGATGTTCGCGTTGCGGATCCGCGTGAGCATGTCCCCGATGGGGTCGGTGACGTTCGTTCGAAGCCTCACCATGACGACTTCGTCACCCCCGGCAGCTCGCCCGCGTGCGCGAGCTCGCGGAAGCAGATGCGGCACAGCAGGAACTTGCGGTACACCGCGCGGGCGCGGCCGCACCGACGGCACCGCGTGTAGTACCGGACGCCGAACTTCGGCTGTCGCTGCTGCTTGTTGACCAGTGCCTTCTTCGCCATATCGGAACCCCTAGGACGCCGCCTGCGTCACGGCCGGGGCGCCCTGCAGCGGGAACCCCAGCGCGAGCAGCAGCGCCCGCCCCTCCTCGTCGGTCTGCGCGGTGGTGACCACCGTGATGTCCATGCCCCGGACCTTGACCACCTTGTCGTAGTCGATCTCCGGGAAGATCAGCTGCTCGGTCACGCCGATCGTGTAGTTGCCCCTGCCGTCGAACGCGTTCGGCGCGAGCCCCCGGAAGTCGCGGATCCGCGGGAGCGCGATCGAGAGCAGCCGGTCGAGGAACTCCCACATGTAGTCGCCGCGGAGCGTGACCTTGGCTCCGATCGACATGCCCTCGCGGAGCTTGAACCCGGCGATCGACTTGCGGGCCTTGGTCACGAGGACCTTCTGGCCCGTGATGATCTGGAGGTCCTCGACCGCGGCGTCGAGCAACTTCGCCTCGCGGACGGCGTCGCCGACGCCCATGTTCACCACGATCTTCTCGAGGCGCGGGACCTGCATGGGGTTCTCGTAGCCGCGGTCCTGCATGATCCGCTGGACGAGCTCCTCGCGGAACCGCGTCTTCAGCCGGGGCACGTAGCCGTCGGCCTTGCCGGAGGCGCCCTTCGAGGAGCCCTTCGACTCGGGCTTCGTAGGGCTCTTCGCCTTCGGCTTGGGCTTCGGCTTCGGGCTTCGGCTTCGCCGGAGCCTCGGCGGCCTCGGGGGCCTCCTGGGGTCCCTGGGCCTCGGCCTCGGTCGCCTCGGTCGCTTGTTCGTCCTGTTCGCTCACAGATCTGCTCCGCACTTCTTGCACGTCCGGAACTTGCTTCCGGATTCGATCCGGTGGCCGACCCGCGTCGCCTTGTTGCAGGTCTTGCACACCACCTGCACGTTCGAGATGTCGATCAGCTGCTCCATGTCGATGATGCCGCCCTGCTGGAGCGCCTGGGTGGAGCCCTTCGAGCGCTTGGCTCCCGTCCGGGTGTGCTTCTTGGCCCGGGCCGCGCCCTCGACGAGCACCTTGCCCTTCGAGGGGTCGACGCGGACGACCCGGCCCTGGTGGCCGACGTCCTTGCCCGAGATGACCCTGACGTTGTCGTCCTTCTTGATGTCCACGCCGGGCATGGCTACAGCACCTCCGGGGCGAGCGAGATGATCTTCATGAACCGCTTCTCGCGCAGCTCCCGGGCCACCGGCCCGAAGATGCGCGTTCCGCGGGGGTTGCGCTGGTCGTTGATGAGCACGACAGCGTTGTCGTCGAACTTGATGTAGGAGCCGTCCTGGCGGCGGCGTTCCTTCGCGGTGCGGACGACGACCGCTCTCACGACCTCGCCCTTCTTCGCGGTGCCGCCGGGGATGGCGTCCTTCACCGAGGCCACGATGACGTCGCCCAGGCTCGCGTACCGGCGGCCGGAGCCACCGAGCACGCGGATGCACAGGACCTCCTTGGCCCCCGTATTGTCCGCCACCTTGCAGCGTGTTTCCTGCTGGATCACTGGCTCCTACTTCGCTCGTTGGACGATCTCGATGACGCGCCACCGCTTGGTCTTGGACAGCGGTCGCGTCTCCATCAGCCGCACGGTGTCGCCGACGTGGGCGTCGTTCGCCTCGTCGTGCGCCGCGAGCTTCGAGGACCGGCGCACGGTCTTGCCGTACGTCCGGTGCCGGACGACCTGCTTGACGGCGACCAGCACGGTCTTGTCCATCTTCTCCGACACCACGACGCCGGTGCGCACCTTGCGATCGCCGCGGTCCGCTCCCGGCGCGGCGTCGGCCTCGGCCGGCGCCGTCGCGGGCGTCGCGGGGGCCTCGGTCGTCGGCTCCTCGGTCTCGCTCACCTACGACTCCTCCTCCGGCGGGGCCTCCGTGGCTCCCGCCGCCGCCTCTTCCTCGATCCGGGCCTCGTACGCGGCCTCGGCCAGCGACGTGCCCTTCTTCTCGCCGCGGGCCTGGGCGGCCCTGGACTCGGCCAGGGCCTGCTCGTCGGCGCGGGCGAGGACCTCCTCGAGCTCGTGCTCGGACTGGGCCTCGCGCAGGATCGTCAGGATCTGCGCGATCTCGTGCCGGACCTGCTTGATGCGCATCGGGTTGTCCAGCTGCCCGGTGGCGAACTGGAACCGGAGGTTGAACAGCTCCTCCTTGTGCGACTCGATCTGCGCGACGAGCTCGTCCTGCGGCACCTCGCGGAGGTCCTTGGCCTTGGTGCGGGGCACTACTCTCCACCTCCCGCGCGCGAGATGAACTTCGACTTGATGGGCAGCTTGTGGGCGGCGCGGAGCATGGCCTCCCGGGCCAGCTGCTCGTTCACGCCGGACAGCTCGAACATCACCCGTCCCGGCTTCACGACGGCCACCCAGCCCTCGGGGTTCCCCTTGCCGGAACCCATGCGGGTCTCGGCGGGCTTCTTCGTGACCGGCTTGTCCGGGAAGATGTTGATCCAGACCTTGCCGCCTCGCTTGATGTGCCGGGTGATCGCGACACGGGCCGACTCGATCTGCCGGTTGGTGATCCAGCCGGGCTCGAGCGCGAGCAGGCCGTAGTCCCCGAAGTGCACCTCGGTGCCTCCGGTCGCCTTGCCCCGCATGCGGCCGCGGTGCTGCTTGCGGTGCTTGACCTTCTTCGGAGCGAGCACGGGTCAGGACCCCTCTCCGTCGGAGCCCGCTCCGGTGGACGGCGTCTCGGTGGACGGCGTCTCGGTGGACGGCGTCTCGGTGGACGGCGTCTCGGTGGACGGCGTCTCGGTGGACGGCGTCTCGGTGGACGGCGTCTCGGTGGACGGCGTCTCGGTGGACGGCGTCTCGGTGGACGGCGTCTCGGTGGACGGCGTCTCGGTGGACGGCGTCTCGGTGGACGGCGTCTCGGTGGACGGCGTCTCGGTGGACGGCGTCTCGGTGGACGGCGTCCCCGGCGTCGGCCTCCGCCGGCTCCGTGGCCTCGGGCTCCGTGGCCTCCGGCTCGGCGCCGCGACCCGCCCGGTCCTCCTCGTCGCCCATCTCGCGCACGTCGGTGATGAGCGCGCCGGTCGACGAGCCGCCGGCGCCGCGGCGCGGCGCCATCCCGGCGATCGCGCGGGCACGCATGCGGGCGGTCTCCTGTTCCTGCACCGGGATCTCGTCGCCGTGGTAGACCCACACCTTCACGCCGATGATCCCGAACGTCGTCTTGGCCTCCGCCGTGCCGTAGTCGATCTTGGCCCGGAGCGTGTGCAGCGGGACCCGGCCTTCGCGGTACCACTCGCGGCGGGACATCTCGGCGCCGCCGAGGCGGCCGCCGCACTGCACCCGGACGCCCTGGGCGCCGGCGCGCATCGCCGTCTGCACGGCCCGGCGCATGGCCCGGCGGAACGACACCCGGCCGGCCAGCTGCTCGGACACGCCCTGCGCGAGCAGGGTGGCGTCGGTCTCCGGCCGCGTGTCGGACGCGGTCTGGTTCATGTCCTCGACCTTGACGTCGACGCGCTTGCCGGTGATGCGCTCGAGGTCCTTGCGGATGCGCTCGACCTCGGCCCCCTTGCGGCCGATCACGATGCCCGGGCGGGCCGTGCGGATGAACACCCACACCTGGTCGCCCTTGCGCTCGATGTCGATCGAGGAGATGCCGGCGCGCGACAGCCGCCCGCGGATGTGCTTGCGGATGCGGACGTCCTGATGGAGGTACGTCGCGTAGTCGCGTCCGGCGTACCAGTTCGACTTCCAGGGGTAGATGACCCCCAGCCGGAACCCGTACGGGTTGACCTTATGCCCCACTGAATTCCTCTCCCACGTTCTCGACGACGACCGTGATGTGGCTCGTGCGCTTGCGGATCTGCGTGGCGCGGCCGTAGGCCCGCGGGCGGTACCGCTTGAGCGTGGGGCCCTCGTCGACCCAGCCGCCCTTCACCACGAGGTTCTCCTCGATGATCCCAGGATTCTGCTCGGCGTTGGCGACCGCCGAACGCAGCACCTTGGACACGGTGCGCGACGCGCCGAGCGGCGAGAACTGCAGTCGCCGCTGCGCCTCGAGCACGTGCGTGCCCCGGATGAGGTCCACGACCCGCCGCACCTTCCGCGGCGAGATCCGGACGTATCGTGCTGTTGCTCTGGCTTCCATCGAAGGTTCCTCGACTACTTCAACGATGAGCTGCGTTCCGTGTGGTGGCCGTGCGTGCGGAACACCCGCGTCGGGGCGAACTCCCCCAGCTTGTGCCCGACCATGGACTCCGAGACGAACACGGGCACGTGCTTGCGGCCGTCGTGCACCGCGATCGTGTGCCCGATCATCTCGGGGATGATCGTGGAGCGCCGCGACCACGTGCGGACGATCCGCTTGTCGCCGCGCTTGTTCATGTCCTCGATCTTGACGAACAGGTGCTCGTCGACGAACGGGCCCTTCTTCACCGAACGAGGCATCTAGCCACGCCCCTTTCCGCGGCGGCGGACGATGAGCTTGTCCGACGCCTTGCCCTTCTTGCGCGTGCGGCCCTCCTTCTTCCCCCACGGGGAGGTGGGGTGGCGGCCGCCCGACGACTTGCCCTCGCCGCCGCCCAGCGGGTGGTCCACCGGGTTCATGGCCACGCCGCGGACGGAGGGACGCTTGTTGAGCCACCGGGCCCGGCCCGCCTTGCCGAGCGAGACGAGCTCGTGCTCGGGGTTGCTGACGACGCCGACGGTGGCGCGGCACACGCTCTGCACCAGGCGCATCTCTCCGGAGGGGAGCCGCAGCGTCGCGAACCGGCCCTCCTTGGCCACCAGCTGGATGCTGGTGCCCGCGGAACGGGCCATCTTGGCGCCGGCGCCGGGCTTCAGCTCCACCGCGTGGATGACCGTGCCGACCGGGATGTTGCGGAGCGGCAGGGCGTTCCCCGGGCGGATGTCAGCGTCGGCGCCCGACATCAGCTTGTCGCCAACGGAGACGCCGGTCGGCGCGAGGATGTAACGCTTCTCGCCGTCCGCGTAGTGCAGCAGGGCGATCCGCGCGCTGCGGTTCGGGTCGTACTCGATCGCCGCGACCTTGGCCGGCACGCCGTCCTTGTTCCGGCGGAAGTCCACGATGCGGTACCGGCGCTTGTTCCCGCCGCCCTGGTGCCGCGTCGTGATCTTGCCGGAGTTGTTGCGCCCGGCCTTCTTCCGCCCCGGCGCCAGCAGGGACTTCTCGGGCCTCGACCTGGTGATCTCGTCGAACCCGGAGACGCTCGCCCCGCGGCGGCCCGGCGTTGTCGGCTTGTACTTGCGAACTGGCATCTCGTCTCTCGCTACTTCGTCTCGAAGATCTCGATGGAGTCGCCCGCGGCGAGCGTGACGACCGCGCGCTTCTGGTCCGACCGGCGGCCGGTGACGTAGCGCTGCTTCTTGACCTTGCCCTTGCGGTTCATCGTGTTCACCCCGAGGACCCGGACGTTCCAGATCTTCTGGATGGCTTCCTTGATCTCCGTCTTGTTCGCGTCCGGATGGACGAGGAACGTGTACCGGTTTGCCTCGAGCCCGGCGTAGGACTTCTCGCTCACGATCGGGCGGATGATGACGTCGCGCGGGGACTTCACTCCTCGTCACCCGCCTCGGTCGTGTCCTCCGTGTCCCCGTTCCTCCGTGTCCTGGCCCTCGTCCTCCGTCCGCGCCGCAGGGGCCTTGCCCTCCAGGACGTCGAGCGCGGCCGAGGTGAACAGGACCCGATCGGCCGCGAGGAGCTCGTAGACGTTGAGGCTCCGCGCGTAGCTGACTTTCACGTACGGGAGGTTGTTGAACGAGCGCTCGACGACCTCCGTCGGCTGGTCCAGCACCACGAGGATCTTCCCGGTCAGCTCGAGCGACTGGATCACCTCGACCGCGTCCTTCGTCCGGGGCTCCTCGAAGTCGAACGAGTCGAGGATGGCGAGCTTGCCGGACTGGTGGGCGTCGGTGAGGGCGCCCAGCAGGGCGGCTCGCTTCATCTTCTTGTTGGTTCGCTGCTCGTAGTCGCGGGGCTTGGGACCGTGCGCGACGCCGCCGCCGGTCCACTGGGGCGCGCGCGTGGAACCCTGGCGTGCGCGGCCGGTGCCCTTCTGGCGCCACGGCTTGCGGCCCCCGCCGCGGACCTCGCCGCGGGTTTTGGTGGAGTGCGTGCCGGCGCGGAGCGCGGCGAGACCCGCCACCACGACCTGATGCATCAGGGGCACGTTGATCTTGGCCTCGAAGAGGTCGGACGGCAGGTCGCGGTCGCCGACCACCTTGCCGGCGCGGTCGAGGAGGTCCACCTTCGGCATGTCCTCAGGCCCCCTTCCGCAGCGGCTTCTTGACGGCCGAACGAACCATGAGCAGGCCGCCGTTCGGGCCGGGCACGGCACCCTTGATGAGCAGGAGGTTGCGCTCGGCGTCCACGTAGACGACCTCGAGGTTGAGCACGGTGACGCGCTCGTTCCCCATCTGGCCGGCCATGCGGGTCCCCTTGAACACGCGGCTCGGCGTGGCGCACGCGCCGATGGCGCCGGGGGAACGGTGCTTGCCCTGCGTGCCGTGGCTCGCGCCCAGACCCCCGAAGCCGTGCCGCTTCATGGTGCCGGCGAAGCCCTTGCCCCGGGAGACGCCGATCACGTCGGCGTACTCGCCCGCGGCGAACAGGTCCGCCTTGAGCTCCTGGCCGGGCTGGTAGTTCGCGGCGTCGTCCGTGCGGAGCTCGACGACGTAGCGCCCCGGGTGCTCCCCGTGCGCGTCGAAGTGGCCCTCCATCGGCTTGGTGAGCCTGCCGTGGCCGCTCTTGCGCGGCTCGGTGAAGGCGAGCTGGACGGCCAGGTAGCCGTCTTTCTCGTTCGACTTCACCTGCGCCACGTGGCACGGGCCGGCCTTGATCACCGTCACCGGCACGGCGCGGGCGTCCTCGAAGAGCTGGGTCATGCCCAGCTTCTCCCCGAGGATCCCCTTCACTTCCGGCATCGTCCCTGCAACTCCTCTAGAGCTTGATCTCGATGTCCACGCCCGCGGACAGCTGCAGGCGCTGGAGCTCCTGCACCGTCTTCGGCGTGGCGTCGTGGATGTCGATGAGCCGCTTGTGCGTGAGCATCTGGAAGTGCTCGCGGCTGTCCTTGTCCTTGTGCGGCGAGCGGATGACCGTGTAGATCGACCGCTCGGTGGGCAGCGGCACCGGCCCGACGACCCGGGCCCCCGTCCGCGTCACGTGCGCGACGATGTCCCGCACGGCCGAGTCGAGGACCGTGTGGTCGTAGGCCCTGAGCTTGATCCGGATCTTGGGTGCCGCCATGTCGTCGTCTCGATTCCCGCTACTTGATGATGGTGACCACTCGGCCGGCGCCCACGGTGCGGCCGCCCTCGCGGATGGCGAAGCGCAGGCCCTCCTCCATGGCGATGGGGGCGATGAGGTCGACCTCCATCTCGGTGTTGTCGCCGGGCATGACCATCTCGACGCCCTCGGCCATCTTGATGGAGCCGGTGACGTCGGTCGTCCGGAAGTAGAACTGCGGACGGTACCCGTTGAAGAACGGCGTGTGCCGGCCGCCCTCCTCCTTGCTGAGGACGTAGACCTGGGCCTGGAACTCGGTGTGGGGGGTGATGGAGCCCGGCTTGGCCAGGACCTGACCCCGCTGCACCTCGTCCTTGTCGATGCCGCGGAGCAGGATCCCCACGTTGTCGCCGGCCTGCACCTCGTCGAGGAGCTTGCGGAACATCTCGAGGTCGGTTGCGGTGGTCTTGCGGGTGTCGGTGATGCCGACGATCTCGATCTCCGACATCTTGTTGAGGACGCCGCGCTCCACGCGCCCGGTGACGACGGTGCCGCGCCCGGTGATGGAGAACACGTCCTCCACCGGCATCAGGAACGGCTTGTCGACGTCGCGGACGGGCTCGGGGACGTAGGCGTCGCAGGCCGCCATGAGCTCCTCGATCTTGGCCACGTACTCGGGGTCGCCGTCGAGGGCCTTCAGCGCGGAGCCCACGATCACCGGGACGTCGTCGCCGGGGAACTCGTAGGAGGTCAGGAGCTCGCGGACCTCGAGCTCGACGAGGTCGAGGAGCTCGGGGTCGTCGACCATGTCGGCCTTGTTCAGGAACACCACGATGTAGGGGACCCCGACCTGACTCGCGAGCAGGACGTGCTCGCGGGTCTGGGGCATGGGGCCGTCGGCGGCGGACACCACCAGGATGGCCCCGTCCATCTGGGCGGCGCCGGTGATCATGTTCTTGATGTAGTCGGCGTGGCCGGGGCAGTCGACGTGGGCGTAGTGGCGGTTCTCGGTCTGGTACTCCACGTGGGCGATGGCGATGGTGATGCCCCGCTCCTTCTCCTCCGGCGCCTTGTCGATCTGGTCGAAGGGGGTGAAGTCCGCCAGCCCCTTGTCGGCGAGGACCTTGGTGATGGCCGCGGTCAGCGTGGTCTTGCCGTGGTCGATGTGGCCGATCGTGCCGATGTTGACGTGGGGCTTGTTCCGCTCGAACTTCTGCTTGGACATGGCGTCTCCTCTACTCCCCTCGAACCCGCGCCACGATCTCCTTGGAGATCTGCGCCGGAACCTCCATGTACGCGTGCAGCTGCATGGGCGTGTGCGACGCGCGGCCCTGGGTCTTCGACCGGAGGTCCGTCGCGTAGCCGAACAGCTCGGAGAGCGGCACGAGCACCCGGATCGCGCGCATGCCGGTGCGCTCTTCGATCCGCTCGATGCGGCCGCGCCGTGACGTGGCGTCGCCCATGACGTCGCCCATGAACTCCTCGGGCGTGATGATCTCGAACTCCATGACCGGCTCGAGCAGCACGGCGTCGGCGCGGCGCGCGGCCTCGCGGAGCACCATGCCGCCGGCGATCTTGAACGCCATCTCCGACGAGTCGACCTCGTGGAACGACCCGTCGACGAGCGTCGCCCGGATGTCGACCAGCGGATAGCCGGCGAGCACGCCGGAGTCCATAGCCTCCTGGATGCCGGCGTCGACCGCCGGGATGTACTCCCGGGGGATCACGCCGCCGGTGATCTTGTTGACGAACTCGTACCCGCCGCCTTCGCCGAGGGGCTCGAGGTCGATGTACACGTGCGCGTACTGACCCTTGCCTCCGGTCTGCTTCACGTAGCGGACCTGCACCTTGTGCACCGAATTGCGGATGGTCTCGCGGTACGCGACCTGCGGCTTGCCGACGTTGGCGCCCACGTTGAACTCGCGCGTCAGGCGGTCCACCAGGATCTCCAGGTGGAGCTCGCCCATGCCCGAGATGATGGTCTGGCCCGTCTCGTCGTCGAACTTCACGACGAACGTCGGGTCCTCGTCGGCCAGCTTCGCGAGCGAGTTGCCCAGCTTGTCCTGGTCGGCCTTGGTCTTCGGCTCGACCGCAACCGAGATGACCGGCTGCGGGAAGACGATGTTCTCCAGCACGACCGGCTTCGCCGGGTCGCAGATGGTGTCGCCGGTGCTGGTGTGCTTGAGCCCGACCACCGCGACGATGTCGCCCGTGAACGCGGCCTCCATGTCCTCGCGGTGGTTCGCGTGCATCTGGAGGATGCGGCCGACGCGCTCCTTGCGGTCGTGCGTCGAGTTGAACACGTGCGAACCGACCCGGAGCACGCCCGAGTACACGCGCAGGTAGGTCAGCCGGCCCACGTAGGGGTCGGTCATGATCTTGAACGCCAGCGCCGAGAACGGCTCGTCGTCGGACGGCTTGCGTTCGATCTTCTGCTCCTCGTCGTTCGGCGCGTGGCCGAACATCGGGGGCACATCGGTCGGCGCCGGGAGGTAGCTGACGATCGCGTCGAGCAGCGGCTGGATGGCCTTGTTCTTGAACGCGGTGCCGCACAGGACCGGGGTGCCGTGGCCGGCCAGCGTGGCCCGGCGGACGGCGTGGCGGAGCTCCTGGACCGTCGGCTCCTCCTCGTGGACGTACTTCTCCATGAGGGCCTCGTCGTGCTCGGCCAGCTTCTCGAACAGGTCGTGGTGGGCCTTCTCCGCGGCCTGGCGGAGCTCCGCCGGGATCTCGAGCGTCTCCCAGTCCTCGCCCATGCCCTCCTCGTCGGCCCAGTGCAGCGCCTTCATCTCGATGAGGTCGATGACGCCGATGAACTTGTCCTCGCTGCCCCACGGCAGCTGCACGACGAGCGGCGAGGCGGCCAGGCGGTCAACGATCATGCCGACCGTGCGCTCGAAGTCGGCGCCGGTGCGGTCCATCTTGTTGATGAAGCAGATCCGCGGGACCTCGTACCGGTCGGCCTGGCGCCACACGGTCTCGGTCTGCGGCTCCACGCCGGCGACCGCGTCGAACACGGCCACGGCGCCGTCGAGGACCCGGAGGGACCGTTCGACCTCGACCGTGAAGTCGACGTGGCCGGGCGTGTCGATGATGTTGATCCAGTGGTCCTTCCACCGGCAGGTGGTCGCCGCCGAGGTGATCGTGATGCCGCGCTCGCGCTCCTGGACCATCCAGTCCATCTGCGCGGTGCCCTCGTGGACCTCCCCGATCTTGTAGGCCTTGCCGGTGTAGTAGAGGATCCGCTCGGTCGTGGTCGTCTTGCCCGCGTCGATGTGGGCCATGATCCCGATATTCCGGGTCCTGCCCAGCGGGTACTCGCGGATGACCAGGGCCCCGCCCTTGCCGGACGGCTGCTGGCGCTCCTTCGTGACCTGCGCTACCTCTGCCACTGCTTCCTCTTCCAACCTCTCCGCGGGGACCGCCATCAGACGATCCCCCTCACAAGTGCCGGGCCCCCTCGGAGCCCGGCCTCGAAGCTTCCTTCGATGCTCACCATCGGTAGTGGGCGAACGCGCGGTTCGCCTCGGCCATCTTGTGGAGGTCCTCGCGACGCTTGACCGACGAACCCTGCCCGTTGGCCGCGTCCATGATCTCCGCCACGAGCCGCTCGCTCATGGTGTGCTCGCGGCGCTGACGCGTGAAGTTCACGAGCCACCGCAGCGCGAGCGTCGTTCCCCTGGTCGGGCGGACCTCGATCGGCACCTGGTAGCTCGCGCCACCGACGCGCCGGCTCTTGACCTCGAGCAGCGGGCGGGCGTTCTCCACGGCCTTCTTCAGGGTGATGACCGGGTCGTTCGCCGTCCGCTCGCTGATCTGCTCGAGCGCCTTGTACACAATGCGTTCCGCGGTCGACTTCTTCCCGTTCAGCAGGATCTTGTTGATCAACTGCGTCACAAGTGGGTTCTGGTAGACGGGATCGGGTTCGATCTCACGCCTGACCGCAGGTCCCTTCCGTGGCATGCCCCCGAACCCCCCTTACGACGCGTTCTTCTTGGCGCCGTACTTCGACCGGGCCTTCTTGCGGTCCCGGACGCCGGCGGTGTCGAGCGCGGCACGGACGATCTTGTAGCGGACGCCCGGAAGGTCCTTCACCCGGCCGCCCCGCACGAGCACGATGGAGTGTTCCTGCAGGTTGTGGCCGATCCCGGGGATGTAGGCGGTGACCTCGATGCCCGTCGTCAGACGGACGCGAGCGACCTTCCGGAGCGCCGAGTTCGGCTTCTTCGGCGTGGTCGTGTAGACGCGCGTGCAGACGCCGCGCCGCTGCGGAGACTTGCGAAGAGCGGGGCTCTTCGTCTTGCTCCGCGGGCGCTCTCGCCCGTTCCTGACCAGCTGCTGAATCGTAGGCATGGTTCTCTCGTCACGCGTCTCTCGTTGCTCGTGCCTTGACGGGGGGCCGCAAAAAGCCGGACCTGTCGAAAAGGCCCGGCCTCAGGGTGCTGCCCGTGATGCCGCGGTCCCTTCTCGGGTCCCCCCTTGGATTGACGAACCGACATTCGCGACCAGCGTTCAGCCGCGACCGGTAAAGGTACTAGTCACGCACGGCGGGTGTCAATTTTCGTGCCCGGCCCGCGGCGCCGTCGAGCCCCGCGCGACGGGGCCCGGGCGCGTGGCCCGGGCCCCGTTCGTGCGTTCGATCTCCGCCAGTCTACGTGACCGTGAGCGGCTGCTTCTTGACCGTCGTCCCGGTGACCTGGTCCGAGGTCATCTTCGTCGTGAGCGTGTAGCTCCCGACCTTCTTGCCCTTGACCTCGTACCCGATCGTGACCGAGACCCGCCGGCCGTCGGCGACCCGGTGACGATCGCCCAGCCGTCGTCCGGACCCTGCACGGCCGCGTTCACGCCGCTCGTGCCGTCCCGGTTCTCCGCGCCGGCGTTCATCGCCGGGGCGCCTCCCGGCTGGCCGGTGTTCCCGTACACGTACGAGACGTCCTCGGCCGGGTGGGCGTCGCCGTTGACGCCGATGCCATGATCTCGAACGACTGCGTGGGCGCCGCGAAGCCGAAGTACGGCACCTGGTCGAAGTCGATCGACGATCCAGCAGTCGTTGGGCCCGCCGCTCCGCCGGAGCTCAGATGTCGATGCGCAGGGCACCCCCGCGCCCGGGTTGAGGTCGGTCCACAGCGGCGCGATGACGTTGTTCGGCCGCGCCGGGTTCGGGAACGCCGTGGGATTGAAGTCGACGTCCGGACCGGTGCCCCCGCCGATCACGATGTAGCCGTCGGAGACGATGCCGATCCTCGTGTACGTCTCGTGGCCCCACGAGAACGCCGGCACGTTGAAGTTGCGTGATGGTCTCGTCGCCCACGCCCGCGATCGCCGGGACGCTGAACAGCCGACAGCGGGAGGTACCCGCCGAACGGTCCCGAGGACGGGTTGAAGGCCGTGATCGCCGGCGCGACCGTCGGGGACAGCGTCCCGGACCAGTCGTAGCCGTCCGCCCCGCTCGAGAGCGAGCCGGTGCTCGCGCCGGTGTGGTTCTCGGTGAAGTTCTGGTGCAGCAGCTTGCCGGTGGCGCCGAAGTGCTCGGTGACGTCCGTGACCGCCGGGCTCGTGGTCAGGTTCTGCGCGACCGTCGTGCAGGTGGTCACGGCGCCCTTGGCGATGGATGTCCGGTGAGCAGCTGGCCGCCAGCGACACGGCGCCCTGCTGCTTCACGAACGCCACGGGCAGGTACACGTTGTTCTGCCCTGCCGCCGCCGGGATCGAGCGTGATGCCGCCGAAGTACTGGGTCGCGTTGGCGAGCGACTCGCCGTGGATGGTGATCGTGATGCTTCTTGGTGCCGTGCGCCGCCAGGTTGAACGACGGCGGCGACACGTTGATCGAGCCCGCCCGTCGCCGTCGTGCGTCACGAGTGAACGCTCTGCGCGCACCTCGGAGACGTTCCGCAGCGTCCGCGATCGTCGTGAGCGTCCCCGGCATGATCGGCGCGTTCACCGACGGGAGGTTCGCGTCGACCCGCCCGAGCGGGTCGCTCGCGAGCGCCGCGTAGTCGGCGGCGCGACTCGTCGAACGTGACGACCGACTTGACGGCGCGGTTGGCCCGGATGGACCCGGCCCCGTCGTTGAACGGGTCGGCCGGCGTCACGCCGTCCGGCTTGAGCACGGTCCTGGACCGACGACGTCATCATGGCCGACTTCACCTGGCCCGGCGTCCACGTCGGATGCGCCGCGAACACCAGCGCAGCGACGCCCGTGGCGTGCGGCGCCGACATCGAGGTGCCGGCGATGGCCTGGAAGTTCTCACCGGGCGGCCCGGAGGCCACTGCCGCCGGGAGCCGGCTCGGGCGTGTTGCCCGCGAGGATCTCGATGCCGGGAGCCGTGATGTCCGGCTTGATCCAGTCACCGAGCGGACCGCGGCGACGAGAACGTGGTCATGACGTCCCCGGTCGCGGCCGTCCTGGTCGCCGGTCGCGCACGTGGCGGTGACGTTCGTGTGGGCGTTCATGAACGCCAGGAACGGGGCCGTGTCGTGCGGGTACTGCGGCGTCGTGCCAGCGTCCAGCATGACCGTCGGGAACCCAGAAGTTGTCCGTGAACAGGTCCTGGTGCGTCGGGTTGTACATGATCATCCCGGCCGCCCCGCCCTGCTTGACGTTGAAGCTCGACGCGGCCCTGTCCCGCGGGGTTGCCTCGGGCGCAGGCCACGATCTTGCCGGTCACCGAGCCCGCCGCGAACGCGTTCGAGCAGGTCGAGTCCGTCGAGTGACCGCGTCACCGTCGGTCGCCTTGACGACCGGCGTGGCGCTCGAGATGGGCTGCGTGATCGACGAGCCCACGACGTCCAGCGTGCGAGTCGTCGCTCGACGCGTCAGGTGCAGCGTGGTCAGGTACAGGCGCGACGGGTACGACGCGCCGACCGTGTTCTCCCACGGCCCGCCGTGGTCTGCCGTCGCGGCGCCGGGGCCGGCAGTTGCCGGCCGAGGCGTTCGCGAGGCCGCCCGCCGCGTAGAAGTCGCGGAACGCGAGCTCCACCGGGTCGGTGTACGGGTTCTTCCCGCCGGAGATCGAGAAGTTCAGGACGTTCGGCCCCGTCGGCGATGGCCTGCCCGACGGCGGCGGCGCTGTCCGAGCCGAAGCATCCCTGCTCCAGGCAGACGCGGTAGGCGATGACGTGCGCCCCGGGCGCGATGCCCGACGTCGGGCCGCGGTCGATGCCGAAGATCGACGCGTGGTCGACGTAGTCGCCCGCGGCGGTCGTCGCGGTGTGGGTGCCGTGGCCCTCGCAGTCGCGCGCCGAGCACGGACCGCCGGCGGCCGACGCAGAACTCGCCCGGAGCCGCGCCGAGGACGGCGAGGTACGTGGTCGAGGTCGACGTGCGCCCCGACGAGCTTGTCGTTGCAGGAGAACGCCGGGCCGTACAGCGGGTTGACCCCGTCGCCGAACTCACAGGCGTACGGGCCCGCCCACCGGCGCCGGGATCGTTCCGTTGTCGGCGAGCATCGGGTTCTCCGGCCAGATGCCGGTGTCGAGGTCGGCGACCGTCACGTTCGAGCCGGCGTTCGGCAGGCCGCCGAGCGATGGCCAGACCGTCCTCGGAGCCGACGAACTGCCAGGGCTCCTGCACGACGGTCTGGAGCTTGTTGAGCTTGTCGCGCTGCACGGCCGCCACGCCGGGGACCTTGAGCAGCTTGGAGATCTGATTGGCGGGGACCAGCGCCGAGAACCCGCCGTAGGCGAGCTTCAGCGACTGCGTCACCTTGGCCTGGGGGATGAGCTTGGCGACATCGGTGGAACTCGGGCGACGTCGCGGATGGCCGAAGCGGCTCTGCTAGCGTCCTCGCCGGTTCGCGGCGACGCCGCGACGACGGCCTGACGAGTGGAGCAACAGGTGGACGGTCCCGGCGCGATCGAGGAGCACGTGGACGCGGCGCTCGAGGCAGCCCTCGCCGGCGCCGCCGTCATCCTGAAGGCCGTCGGTGGGCGCGAGGCGCAGGAGGCCGACGTCAAGTCGACGTCGGGCGACTACGTCACCGAGGTGGACCGCGCGAGCGAGCGGGCGATCGTCGAGGTGCTCGCGGGTCGCACCGGCCTTCCCACCCTCGGGGAGGAGGAGGGCGGCCGGACCGCCGAGCGGTACTGGGTGATCGACCCCCTCGACGGAACGACGAACTTCGTCCACGGGTTCGCGGTGGTGGGCGTGTCGGTCGCGCTCGTCGAGCGCGACCGACCCGTCGTGGGCGTGGTGCACGCGCCGTTCATGGGCGAGACGTTCGTGGGGGGGCGCGGGGCCGGCGCGGAGCGCCGGACCCGCGCCGGCTCGACTCCGCTGCGGGTGTCGGCCCGGCCTGCCGGCCGGGCCGTCGTCGCCACCGGCACCCCGTTCCGGCACAAGGACCTCCTCCCCCGCTACCTGGCCATGTTCGGCGCGGCGCTCGAGCGGTTCGAGGACCTCCGCCGGCCGGGCGCCGCATCGCTCGACCTGGCCTGGACCGCGGCGGGCGTGTTCGACGGCTTCTTCGAGCTGGGCCTCTCGGCGTGGGACGTCGCTGCGGGCGGCCTGCTGATCGAGGAGGCCGGCGGACGGGTCACCGACTGGGCGGGCGGGCCCGACTACCTGTCGGGCGACATCCTGGCGGGGCCGCCGGAGGTGCACGCCGAACTCCTCCGGCTCGCCGAGGCGACCAGGGCAGCCGGCGGAGATCCCGATGTTCACGACGAACCGGGGTGAGCCCCCGGACGTAGAGCGGGGGCGGCACCTTTCGGTGCCGCCCCCGCTCCGGTTCCTGCGCGGTTCCGGCGGAGCTACTCCTCCGAGGTGGTGCTCGGCAGCAGGCCGCCCAGCGCCCGCTCGGCCTCCTCGCGGGTCATGCGGCCGACCGGCGCACCCTCGCCGTCGCCCCCGAACCCGAAGTCGGGCTCGCCGCGCTCCTCGGCCTGCTCCCGCTGGCGGGCCAGCCAGTACTCGGGGATGGCCTCCGGCTTGATCTTCACCAGGAGGTTCCGGTACCGGCTCATGCCCGTTCCCGCGGGGATGAGCTTGCCGATGATCACGTTCTCCTTGAGCCCGAGCAGCGGGTCCGACTTCGCCGAGATGGCGGCGTCGGTGAGCACCCGCGTCGTCTCCTGGAAGGAGGCGGCCGACAGCCACGAGTCCGTGGCCAGCGCGGCCTTCGTGATCCCCATGAGGATCGGACGGGCCGACGCCGGCTCGCCGCCGGACTCGACCACGCCGCCGTTGGTCTCCTCGAACCGCTTGCGGTCGACCAGCTCGCCGGGGAGGAACTCCGTGTCGCCCGGCTCGATGATGTTCACCTTGCGGAGCATCTGCCGCACGATCAGCTCGATGTGCTTGTCGTGGATGGTCACGCCCTGCGACCGGTACACCTGCTGGACCTCCTCCACCTGGAAGAGCTGCAGGGCCTGGACGCCCTCCACCCGGAGCTTCTCGTGCGGGTTCACCGAACCCTCGGTGAGCTGCTGGCCCACGTCCACGACGTCGCCGTTCGACACGGCCAGGCGCTGGCGGTACGAGACCGCGTACTGCACCTGGTCGCCGTCCTCGGACGTCACCGTGATCCGGCGGACCTTCTTCTCCTCGTCGTCCTCGAGCATCACCGTGCCGGGGAGCTCGGTGATCTGCGCCTCGCCCTTCGGCCTGCGGGCCTCGAACAGCTCGACAACCCGCGGGAGGCCGTGCGTGATGTCCTCGCCGGCGACGCCGCCGGTGTGGAACGTCCGCATGGTGAGCTGCGTGCCCGGCTCGCCGATGGACTGCGCGGCGATGATGCCGACCGACTCGCCGATGTCGACGAGCAGCCCGCTCGCGAGCGAGCGCCCGTAGCACAGGCGGCACACGCCGTGCACGGCCTCGCAGGACAGGACCGTGCGGACCCGGACGCGCTCGGCGCCGGCCTCCACGAGGGCCTCGACCTGCTGGTCGTCGAGCACGTCGCCCCGCGACGCCACGGTCTTCTTGTTGACCACGACGTCGTCGGCGAGCGTCCGGCTGAACAGGCTGGTGTCGAGGTGCGCGTTCCGGACCCGCTCGCCCTTCGGCGTGAGCGTCGTCACCCGCACCGGGATGCCGCGGTCGGTGCCGCAGTCCTCCTCGCGGATGATGACCTCCTGGGCGACGTCGACCAGACGCCGGGTGAGGTACCCGGAGTCGGCGGTCCGCAGCGCGGTGTCGGCCAGGCCCTTCCGTGCACCGTGCGTGGAGATGAAGTACTCCAGCACCGACAGTCCCTCGCGGAAGTTCGCCTTGATGGGCCGCGGGATGATCTCGCCCTTCGGGTTGGCCACCAGGCCACGCATGCCGGCGATCTGGCGGATCTGCATGATGTTCCCCCGGGCTCCCGAGTTCGCCATCATGTAGATCGGGTTGAGCGGCGTGAACTGGCGCTCCATGGCGTCCTTCACGTCGTCCGTCGCCTGCGTCCAGATCTCGATGAGCTCCTGCCGGCGCTCGTCGTCGGTGATGATCCCCTTGCGGAACTGCTGCTCGACCGTCTGGGCGCGCTTCTCGTACTCGTCGAGGATCTTCCACTTGTCGGGCGGCGTTGTGACGTCCTCGACGCCGAGCGTGACGCCCGCGCGGGTCGCGTAGTGGAACCCGATCCGCTTGAGGTCGTCCAGGATCTGCTGGACCCGCGCGCGGTCGTACGTCCGCACGCACTCGTCCACCAGGGAGCCGACGTCGCCCTTCAGGATGTGGCGGTCCACGTACGGGAACTCCAGCGGGAACGCCTCGTTGAAGATGACCCGGCCGGCGGTGGTCTCGATGAGCGGCGCGCGGCCGTTCGTCTCCGACTCGGCCCAGCCCTCGGGGAGCATGTCCTCGGGGATGGTCTTGCCGGGCAGGCGCACCTTGATCGTGTCCTGGAGGTGGATCGTCCCCTTGTCCTCGGCCAGCAGGGCCTCGGACGCGCTCGCGAACCGCCGGATTGCCTCGTCCTTCTTCGGCCGCTCACGGGCCATCGTCAGGTAGTACATCCCGAGGATCATGTCCTGGGTCGGGATGGCGATCGGACGCCCGTGCGCCGGCGACAGGATGTTGTTCGCCGACAGCATCAGCACCCGGGCCTCGGCCTGTGCCTCCGCCGACAGGGGCACGTGCACGGCCATCTGGTCGCCGTCGAAGTCGGCGTTGAACGCCGTGCAGACGAGCGGATGGATCTGGATGGCCTTGCCCTCGACGAGCACCGGTTCGAAGGCCTGGATGCCGAGGCGGTGCAGCGTCGGCGCCCGGTTCAGCATGACCGGGTGCTCGCTGATGACCTCCTCGAGCACGTCCCACACCTGCGGGCGGGCGCGCTCGACCATCCGCTTCGCGCTCTTGATGTTCTGCGCCAGGTTCTGGTCGACGAGCCGCTTCATGACGAACGGCTTGAACAGCTCGAGCGCCATCTGCTTGGGCAGGCCGCACTGGTGGAGCTTGAGCTCCGGCCCGACCACGATGACCGAACGGCCGGAGTAGTCCACGCGCTTGCCGAGCAGGTTCTGGCGGAACCGGCCCTGCTTGCCCTTCAGCATGTCCGACAGCGACTTCAGCGGGCGGTTGCCGGGTCCGGTGACCGGGCGGCCCCGCCGGCCGTTGTCGAACAGCGCGTCGACGGCCTCCTGCAGCATCCGCTTCTCGTTGTTCACGATGATCTCCGGCGCCTGCAGGTCGAGCAGCCGCTTCAGCCGGTTGTTCCGGTTGATGACACGGCGGTACAGGTCGTTGAGGTCGGACGTGGCGAACCGGCCGCCGTCGAGCTGGACCATCGGACGGAGGTCCGGCGGGATCACCGGCACCGCGTCGAGGACCATGCCCTGCGGCGAGTTCTTGGTGCCGAGGAAGTTCGACGCGACCTTCAGGCGCTTGATGGCCTTCTGGCGGCGCGTTCCCTTGGCCGTCTTGATCTGCTCGCGCAGGAACTCGGCCTCGGCCTCGAGGTCGAGGTCGAGCAGCAGGCGCTTGATGGCCTCGGCGCCCATGCCGCCCTCGAAGTACTCGCCGAACCGCTCGCGAAGCGTGCGGTACACGGCGTCGTCGGCCACGAGCTGCTTGATGGCCAGGCCCTTGAACGAGTCCAGCACCTGGTCGAGGTGCTCGGTCTCGCGCTTGGCGCCCTCGGTGATGCGCTCGATCTCCTTCTGGGCCTCGCGACGGGCGGCGGTCAGCTGCGCACCCTTCGCGCCCTCGCCCTCGAGCTCGCGGAGGCGGTCCTCCAGCTCGCGGAGCCGGTCGGAGATCTCCTCGTCGCGGCGCCCCTCGATCTCGCGCTGCTCGTCGGCGATCTCCTTCTCGATCTCCGGGAGGTCGCGGTGGCGGCGCTCGGAGTCCACCCGCGTCACGACGTAGGCCGCGAAGTAGATGATCCGCTCGAGGTCCTTCGGCGCGATGTCGAGCAGGTACCCCAGGCGCGACGGGACGCCCTTGAAGTACCAGATGTGGGTGACCGGAGCGGCGAGCTCGATGTGGCCCATGCGCTCACGGCGGACCTTGGCGCGCGTGATCTCCACGCCGCACCGCTCGCAGATGATGCCCTTGAACCGGACCCGCTTGTACTTCCCGCAGTGGCACTCCCAGTCCCGGGTGGGACCGAAGATGCGCTCGCAGAACAGGCCGTCCTTCTCCGGCTTCAGCGTGCGGTAGTTGATGGTCTCCGGCTTCTTGACCTCGCCGTTCGACCACGCCCGGATCTGATCCGCCGTCGCCAGGCCGATCCTGAGCTCATCGAAGTAGTTGACGTCCAGCACTACCGCCTCGCCTCCTCGCGTGGAGTCCCCGCGTTCATTGCTTCCATAAGATCAACACCCATGTGTTCCCGACGGCCGGCCGCGCGCGCGTGAACCTCCGCCCCGCGCTGCGCCGCAACCGGCGCGCCCTTCCCCTCGTGCTCGGCGCCCGCGTGCTGCCGCCGAAGCGGCTGCCCGAGCGGCCCGTGTTCGTCATCGGGTGCCCCCGCAGCGGCACCACGGTCGTGTTCTCCCTGCTCCGGGCGAGCCCGGCGCTCGCCTCGATCGGCCAGGAGGGCCATGTGCTGTGGGAGTCGTTCCACCATCCCCGCGAGCACGGCTGGTCCTCGAACGCCCTCGGCGCCGGCGACGTCCGCTCCTTCGAGCCCCGCTACCTGGCCTGGGCGATCGACCGGCTGGCCGGGCCGGGCGGCCGGCGGTTCCTCGACAAGACGCCCCGGAACTCGCTCCGGCTCCCCTACCTCGACGCCCTGTTCCCCGACGCGCAGTACGTGTTCGTCCAGCGAGACGGCCGGGCGACCGTGTCGAGCCTGGTGGTGGCGTGGCGCGAACGGGAGCACCCGGCCTACGAGCTCCCCGTCCCGTTCCACATCCCCGGCATCCCCGACCGGCAGTGGCACTTCATCCTCCCGCCGGGCTGGCGCGGCTACGACGGCCGGGCCCTCGAGGACGTCTGCGCCCTCCAGTACACGACCGCCACCGATGCCATCCTGGGGTTCCGCCAGGGCCTCGCCGCCGGCCGGTTCGTCGACCTGCGCTACGAGGACCTCCTGGCAGACCCAGCCGGCCAGCTGGAGCACGTCCATCAGGCGCTCGACGTCCCCTTCACCGACGCCGAGGCCGGCCGGGCACGCGGCGAAGTCAGGCCGGTCGAGCCCGGCCGGGAGAAGTGGCGCACGGCCACCCCGGCCGAGATCGAACGCGTCCTGCCCGCGATCGAGCCCATGCTCGAGCGGACCGGCTACCGGACGTAGGACCCCGTTCCCCTGGCCCTCGCCCCGAAGGAGCGTGAGGGCGGCCACTAGTCGAAGTCCGCCCCCGCCGGCTCCCGCCGGGACAGGTCGATGCCGAGCTCCTCGGCCGCCCGGAAGACGTCTTCGTCGGTCTCCCGCATCTCGATCTCCTTGCCCTCGGCCGAGAGGACCTCGACGTTCAGGCACAGGGACTGCATCTCCTTGATGAGGACCTTGAAGGACTCCGGGATGCCCGGCTCGGGGATGTTCTCGCCCTTGACGATGGCCTCGTAGACCTTCACGCGGCCGAGCACGTCGTCGGACTTGATCGTCAGGAGCTCCTGCAGGGCGTAGGCGGCGCCGTACGCCTCGAGCGCCCAGACCTCCATCTCCCCGAACCGCTGGCCGCCGAACTGCGCCTTCCCGCCGAGCGGCTGCTGCGTGATCATCGAGTAGGGGCCGGTCGACCGGGCGTGGATCTTGTCGTCGACCAGGTGGAGCAGCTTCAGGATGTAGACCTGCCCGACCGCCACCGGCTCGTCGTACGGCTCGCCGGTGCGGCCGTCGAACAGCCGCGCCTTGCCCTGGTCGTCGATGACCCTGACCCCGTCGGCGTTCGGCCTGCTCGACCGGATCGCGTCGAGGATCTCGTTCTCGCGGGCGCCGTCGAACACCGGCGACGCCACGTGAACCGGACCCTCGTGGATCTCTCCGTCGTAGGAGAACCCCATCATGGCCGCGTACCCGAGATGCGCCTCGAGCACCTGGCCGAGGTTCATCCGGGACGGGACGCCGAGCGGGTTGAGGATGATGTCGACCGGGGTCCCGTCCTCGAGGAACGGCATGTCCTCCTCGGGAAGGATCCGGGCGATGACGCCCTTGTTCCCGTGGCGGCCGGCCAGCTTGTCTCCGTCGGAGATCTTCCGCTTCTGGGCGACGTACACCCGCACCAGCTGGTTGACGCCCGGCGGCAGCTCGTCGCCGTCCTCGCGGGAGAACACCCGCACGCCGATCACCTTGCCGGACTCGCCGTGCGGCACCTTGAGCGAGGTGTCACGGACCTCCCGGGCCTTCTCGCCGAAGATCGCGCGCAGCAGGCGCTCCTCCGGCGTGAGCTCGGTCTCGCCCTTCGGGGTGACCTTGCCGACCAGGTAGTCGCCGGGGTTGACCTCGGCCCCGATGCGCACGATGCCGCGCTCGTCGAGGTCCTTGAGGATCTCCTCGGAGACGTTCGGGATGTCCCGCGTGATCTCCTCCGCGCCGAGCTTGGTGTCGCGGGCGTCGACCTCGTGCTCCTCGATGTGGATCGAGGTGAGCTCGTCGTCCTTCACCAGGCGCTCGGAGAGCACGATGGCGTCCTCGTAGTTGTGGCCCTCCCACGGCATGAACGCGACCATGAGGTTCTTGCCGAGGGCGAGCTCGCCCTGCTCGGTCGACGGGCCGTCGGCGATGACCTGGCCCTTCGCCACCTTGTCCCCCGCCGCCACGATGGGCTTCTGGTTGATGCAGGTGCCCTGGTTGGAACGGCGGAACTTCAGCAGCTTGTAGATCTTGAGCTCGCCCGTGCGGCCGCGGACCATGATGTCGTCCGCGGACACGTCCTCGACGACGCCCGCCTCCTCGGCGATCACGACGTCGCCCGCGTCGACGGCCGCGCGGAACTCGACCCCCGTGCCGACGATCGGCGCCTCGGCCCGCAGCAGCGGGACCGCCTGGCGCTGCATGTTCGCGCCCATCAGGGCCCGGTTGGCGTCGTCGTGCTCGAGGAAGGGGATGAGCGCGGCGGCCACCGACACGAGCTGCTTCGGGGACACGTCCATGTAGTCGACCTCGTCGGGTGCGACGTAGTCGACCTCGCCGCCCTTGCGCCGGACGAGCACGCGGTCCTCGGCGAAGCGGTGGGTCTTGGTGTCGAGCGGCGTGTTGGCCTGCGCGATGACGTGCAGGTCCTCCTCGTCGGCCGACAGGTAGTCGATCTGGTCCGTCACGCGGCCCTTGGTCACCTTGCGGTACGGCGTCTCGACGAACCCGTACGGGTTGATGCGGCCGAACGACGAGAGCGACCCGATCAGGCCGATGTTCGGGCCCTCGGGGGTCTCGATCGGGCACATCCGGCCGTAGTGGGACGGGTGGACGTCACGGACCTCGAACCCCGCGCGCTCGCGGGAGAGGCCGCCCGGACCGAGCGCCGACAGGCGGCGCTTGTGCGTCAGGCCGGACAGGGTGTTCGTCTGGTCCAGGAACTGCGACAGCTGCGACGTCCCGAAGAACTCCTTGATGGAGGCCACGAGCGGCCGGATGTTGATGAGCGTCTGCGGCGTGATGGCCTCGACGTCCTGCGTCGTCATGCGCTCGCGCACGACGCGCTCCATCCGGGAGAGGCCGATCCGGATCTGGTTCTGGATCAGCTCCCCGCCCGACCGCAGGCGGCGGTTGCCGAAGTGGTCGATGTCGTCGGGCTCGTAGCCCTCCTCGCCGGCGTGCAGCTTCACGAGGTACCGGACGGACTTCAGGATGTCCTCGAACGTGAGGATCGTCTTCTCCTTGGGGCCGCCGGACTCCCCCGACTGCAGCCCGGCGAACACGCGGTAGCGGTCCTGCTCGAAGCCCTTCTTGTCCGGGTTGTCGTTCTGCTTCAGCTCGTTGAACCGCGCCTTGAGCTGCGACGCGAGCTTGGCGTCGGCGTCACCGAGCTTCTTGGACACCTTGTACCGGCCCACCCGGGCGAGGTCGTAGCGCTTGGAGTTGAAGAACAGGTTCACCAGCAGCGTCTTGGCGGACTCGGCCGTGGGCGGCTCGCCGGGACGCAGGCGCCGGTAGATGTCCATCAGCGCCTCTTCCTGGGTCTCGATCTTGTCCTTCTCCAGCGTGTCGACGATGGACTTCGCGCCGTCGAACAGGCCGACGATCTCGTCCCCCGTCCAGCCGAGCGCCTTCAGGAACACCGTCACGTACTGGCGGCGCTTCCGGTCGATGCGCACGCCGACGGTGTCGCGCTTGTCGACGTCGAACTCCAGCCACGCGCCGCGCGACGGGATGACCTTGGCCAGGTAGACGTCCTTGTCGGAGGTCTTGTCGATCGACCGGTCGAAGTAGACGCCGGGACTGCGCACCAGCTGCGAGACGACGACCCGCTCGGTGCCGTTGATGATGAAGGTGCCACTGGTGGTCATCATGGGGAAGTCGCCCATGAAGACCTCCTGCTCCTTGATCTCACCGGTGACGGTGTTGACGAACGACGCCTCCACGAACAGCGGCGCGGAGAACGTCATGTCCTTGTCCTTGCACTCCTCCTCGGAGTACTTCAGATCCTTGAACTGGTGATTGCCGAAGAACAGCTGGAACTGCTCGGTGAAGTCCTCGATCGGCGAGATCTCGTTGAGGACCTCCTTCAGTCCAGTCTTGAGCAGCCAGTCGAAGGACTCGCGCTGGATCCCCACGAGATCGGGGAGCGGGAGCACCTCCTCGAGCTTGGCGAAGCTGACACGTTCACGACCAGGGACCAAGACGTCAGGCAAGAAAGCTCCCCTCCTCAGGGACGAACGACATGCAAAGCACAAAGCGTGGCGGGAGACGGCACGGCAAACGAGCAGTATAGGGGGCGGGGACGCGCAAAGTCAACCGGGCACGCTGGAACGCGTCGCCCTCACCTCGGCGAAGGCGGCAGCGTAGCACCTGTCCACCGCGTTGACCAGGGATTCGTACCCCCGAGCGGCCCCGCGAAAACGGCCCGTTCAGCAATAGGTGACCGAGGTGACGCCCCCTCGCTCGTCGAGGGTCCCGATCGCACCGCCTCCGCCAGGGAGCCGGGCACGAGATCCGGCTTCAGACCGGCGGAGCGGGGTCGCCCGGGTCCCCGGCCGGAGCGGCGGTGGCGACCGGGTGGGAGCCGTCGACCGACGCAACCGCCATACCGGAGGTGCCGGGGCCATCGATCGGTTGCACCACCGCGACCAGGATGTCGGCAACCGCGTTCGCCAGGCGGTCCGCCTGCTCCAAGGAGTAGATCCGAACCCCGCGCCGGAAGAGCACCTTGTGGAATTCCTCGATGATCGCCCGCTGATCGCCGAGAAGGCTGGCCTCGGACACCCCGAGGGCGGTAGCCAGTCTGCTCAGCGTATCGATCGATGGGAGGACGTGCCCGTTCTCGTAGCGAGACAGGCGGGCCTTGGGGATCCCGCTACGGCTCTCGAGACCGGATTGGGACAACCCGGCGTGCACCCGAGCACTCCGCAGGCGCTGTCCGAAGACTCGAGGCTCGGCCAACATGTTTGCTCCCCTGTACGATACCGCACTCACGCCGCGCAAGCCTCCCGCGAGTAGTATCAGCAGCGATGAGCGAGCCCCGGCCCAGGATCGTCGTCACCGGAGGGGCGGGCTTCCTCGGATCCCATCTGTGCCAGCGGCTGTTGGCGGACGGATGCGAGGTCGTGTGCGTGGACAACCTGCTCACCGGCCGCCGGGAAAACGTCGCTCACCTCGCCGGCAACCCGATGTTCACCTTCCTTCACCAGAACGTCTCGGCGGGCCTGATCGTTGCCGGCGATGTCGACGCCGTCTTGCATTTCGCGTCGCCGGCTTCACCCGTCGACTACCTGCGTCTTCCGATCCAGACACTCAAGGTGGGGGCCCTCGGGACCCACAACGCCCTTGGACTGGCCAGGGACAAGCGGGCACGCTTCCTGCTCGCCTCGACGTCCGAGGTGTATGGCGACCCGCTCGTCCACCCACAGCCGGAGTCGTACTGGGGGAACGTCAATCCGATCGGGCCGAGGGGCGTTTACGACGAAGCGAAGCGATTCGCCGAAGCGATGACCATGGCCTATCACCGGACCCACGGCATGCGGACCAGCATTGTCCGGATCTTCAACACCATCGGCGAACGGATGCGCCCGGACGACGGGCGGGCAGTCCCGACGTTCATCAGCCAGGCGCTGTCCGGGGAACCGCTCACCGTGCACGGGAACGGCTCCCAGACCCGGTCGGTGGGCTACGTGTCGGACCTGGTGGAGGGCATCATCCTGCTCCTGTGGAGCGACGCCTCCGAGCCGGTGAATCTGGGGAATCCGAACGAGATCAGCGTGCTCGAACTGGCGAAGCTCGTCTGTCGCGTGGTTGGCGTGGAACCCGACATTCGGTTCCTCGAGCGCCCGATCGACGACCCGACCGTGCGCAATCCGAACATCTCCCGGGCCCGGGAGCTCCTGAGCTGGGAGCCTCGGGTCCCGCTCGAGGAGGCCCTCGAGCGGACCGTCGCGTGGTTCCGGGACGGTATCGCATCCGGTTGAGCCGGATCGATCCCTGCTCCGGCGCGTATTCAGATCGATCACCCTGCTTCGGGCGCGTATTCGGAATGTGGGTGACGCACGTTTGGGGGACGCCTGTAGGGAAATCACTCTAGGCAGGCTACGACAAAGGAATGTAGTCTTCTCCTGTCGGGTTTGGGTCATTTGCCTGATGAGAGCCCTGTACGGGGGATCTATCATGGCCCTGCCGGGGGATCCACGAACGGGAGAGACCATCCCCCAGGCCACACATCTTCATAAGAGGCAACCCACAGAGGGGGATCCCCCATGCGCTCCGTCTACAGAAGTTCACATACCAACGGCCACACACCGGAGCAGCGGACGATGCACGAGGTGGACCTCGCGAGCGTGCCTGACACAGCACCCGTGATATCGGTGGTGGTGCCGCTCCACAACGAGCACGCGACCCTCGAGGCACTGTACATGGGGATTCGGGAGGTCTGCGAGCGCGAGATGACTCCGTTCGAGGTGATCTTCGTCGACGATGGCAGCTCGGACGGATCGTCGCAGGTGCTCGCGTCCCTGGCCAAGCTGGATCCGCGGGTTCGCCCGATCATCCTTCGGCGGAACTTCGGCAAGGCAGCCGCCCTTGCAACGGGCTTCCTGGCAGCCCAGGGAAGCTACGTCATCACCATGGACGCCGACCTTCAGGACGACCCGGAGGAGATTCCCGCGCTGGTCGAGAAGCTCCGCGAGGGATGGGGGCTCGTCAGCGGCTGGAAGAGGGAGCGCCACGACCCCTTCACCAGGCGATTTGCGTCCCGGGTGTTCAACTGGGCGACGCGCCGCCTGTCGGGTGTGAAGCTCCACGACTTCAACTGCGGGATCAAGGGGTACACCAGCGAGTGCGCCAAGGAGATCGCCGAGCACTGTTACGGGGAGCTGCATCGGTACCTACCGGTGTTTGCGCACTACCGGGGGTTCTCCGTCGCCGAGATGCCCGTGCGCCACCGCGAGCGCGAGAACGGCAAGTCGAAGTACGGAGTCGAGCGCTACCTGCGCGGGTTCTTCGACTTGTTCACGGCGGTGTTCATGTCCCGCTTCGCCCGCCGCCCCATGCACGTCTTCGGAGCGATCGGGATGCTGCTGCTCGTCCCAGGGATGATTTCCCTGAGTTGGCTCGTGGTCGACAAGTTGGCCTTCGGAGCCGCGATCGGCGGCCGCCCGCTCCTCATCATCGGAGCGGTGCTCTGCATCGCCGGGTTGCAGATGATCCTTGCCGGCCTGCTCGGCGAGCTCGTGATCGGCGCCAAGAGGCACTCTGTCCCGAACGAGCCGATCGTCGTCGTGCCCGAGTACCGCGGGGTGGCCGAGGTCGTGGAAGTCGTCCCTGCGGCGGCCACCGCCTCAGCTGAGGCAATGGGCACCGAGACCACGCCGATCCATCCTGTGCGCGTGCCGGAGATGGGCGCGTGAGCAGCGTGAGCACTTCGATGAAGGGCGGGCCGCGAAGAAGGTCAAAACCCTCTTCGGCTGGCTGCTGTACCGGCGGATCTCGCTGCCGCTGTCGATCCGGGTCGCCAGGACCCGGGTGCGTCCCTCCCACCTCACGGCCGCGGGACTGGGGTCGGGGCTGGTCGGCGCCGCGCTCATCGCGACGGGCTCATCGGCGTGGGTGATCGCGGGGGCCATCCTGGTCAACGCGGCCAAGATCCTCGACGCGATGGACGGTGAGGTCGCCCGGGCCAAGGACATGGACACGTCGACCGGGTATGTGCTCGACGGGCTCGCCGACCGTCTGCGGGACACGGCCGTCATCGTCGGCTGCGGCGTGGGGGCCCTGCGAAGCGGATCGCCCAGCGCACTCGCGTGGACCATCGCCGCCGTGGTCGGCTACCTCGGTTTCTTCTACGTGAGCGCTGCCGCTCCCTCGCACTGGCGAGAGGTGCGGTCGGAGGCCGACCTCGATGAGAAGCACATGTTCCGGGTTCGCGGGAACCTCAGGCTGGGAGCCGGGGACACGCTCGCGCTCTTCGTCCTCCTGTCGGCGGTGGCCGCTCATACGCTGTGGGTCGACATCGCGGTGACCGTCGTGAGCCCGTTCGCCATCTCCGTGAAGCTCAGGCGGCTGCTGGCCCAGCGGCCCTGGGAGGACCAGATCGGCGCGGACGCCACCATTTCGGCGAGCTCGACGTCCGGATAATGGACGGGATCCGCCGCCGGGTCGCTTTCGTGGCCCCCTCCCCTCGCGCGCGGGGAGGCATCGCACAGTTCTCGGCCCATCAGGCCGACGCACTGGGGAGTAGCCGCGAGGTGCTGTACCTGTCCTTCCGCCGGCTCTACCCGCGATGGACCCGGGCCGGCCGGGGAGTGGGGCGCGACCTGAGCACGTCGACCCGCTCGTCGACCCCCGCATTCGAAACTTCTCCGGTCCTCGTCCCGTGGCTCCCGTGGACGTGGATGAGGGCAGCCGGGCACATCGCGGAGTTCCGGCCGGACCTGCTGATCTTCCAGTGGTGGCATCCGGCCCTGGGCCCGTGCCTCGCGTACCTGGCCCGGCGCGCCCGCCGAGCCGGCATCCCGGTGGCGTTCATCTGCCACAACTGCCGACCCCACGAGGGCATGCCCTTGTGGAGGACGCTCACGCGCCGGGCCCTGCGGCACTCGGATGCGCTCTTCGCGCTTTCACGCTCCGTCGCCGAGGAGCTCGAGCAGGTCGTTCGGGGGGGTGCCGTTCACGTCGTACATCACCCGCCCAACCTGGAGCCCGCGCTCTCCCGCCAGGAGCTCGAACGAGGCGAGAACCGGTGGATCGCCCGCATCGGCCCCGTGGACGGGCCGGTCATCCTGTTCTTCGGCTACGTGCGTCCGTACAAGGGGCTTCAGGATCTGATCGATGCCATGCCCGGCATCCGGGCTCGGGTCCCCGCCACCCTCGTGGTGGCGGGGCCGTTCCTCGAGCCGCCCAAGCGATTCCTTCGCCAGGCCGAGGCACTCGGCGTGGCGGAGCACGTCCGCCTGTTTCCCGGGTACGTGCCCAACGAGGAGGTGGAATCGCTCTTCGCGACCGCCGACGTGCTGGCGCTGCCCTACCGCTCCGCGACCCAGAGCGGCGTGGTGCCGCTCGCGGCGACCTTCGGGGTGCCGGTAGTCGCGACCGCCGCCGGCGGGATACCGGAGGCGATCGGCGAGCGCGGCGTCATCGTCCCGCCCAACGACAGCCCGGCGCTGGCCGACGGCCTCGTCCGGGCCCTCCGGGAGCCTCCTCCGCCGCCCGCTACGGCGTCGGAAGACTGGGGAACCTGGGCCCATGAGATCGTCGCGATCACCCCGTCGGTTCCCGAAGGGGCGGAACGGAGGCGGACCGGCCTGGTTCGGGCGGCGCAGATCCTCATGTTTGCGCTGGTGGCTTACTTCGTCGGCTCGGTCCTCGTCGGGGGGATCGCGGATCTCCGGGGCACGCACCTGTCGTTCGACCTGGGCAGCCTCGTCGCGTCATGCGTGCTCCTCGTGGTGGCGCGCGTCACGGACGTGGCGTGCTGGAGCGCCCTGTTGCGCGGGGCGGGCGCGAGCGTCCGCGTCTCGACCGCCGCTCGCATTTTCACGACGGCGGAGCTCGTCCGGTTTCTCCCGGCCGGTCCGCTGCACCTCGCGGCTCGCTACCGGTTCGCGTCCAAGGTCGGGGTCTCCCCGCTCGTCATCGTCACGACGACAGCAGTCGACCTCGTGCTGCGGATCGTGGGCGCGCTCGTGCTCTTCGTCGCGTCGATCCCATTCTGGCCCGCTGTCTCGCGGTTCACCGACTGGCTTCCGGTGGCGGCGATCCCCGTGTTCGTGATCCTGCTGCACCCCAAGATCCTGGGATGGATGGTGTCGCGGGTCAGCCGGTTCCTCGGCAGGAGCTGGACTCCCGTGCGACTCCCTTTCGCCTACATGGCCGAGGCGGGCGCGCTGACGGCGATCGGCTGGATCCTTCGGGGGGCGGCCGCCTATCTGGTGACGCGCTCCTTGGTGGACATCCCCCTCGCGGACCTCATGCCGGTGGCCGGCGCGTTCTCGCTGTCATGGGCGCTCGGCGTCCTGACGCCATTCGTCCCTGGGGGCATCGGCGTTCGCGAAGCCGCCGCGGCGTCGCTCATGAGCAGGTTCATGAGCCTCTCGGGCGCGCTTGTCGTCGTCGTCGTCGCCCGCGTCCAGTCGATCGTGATCGAGCTGGGGACGACCGCGGTCGCTGTGGCCTGGGACCGCAGGGCTGAACGGCGCCGCTCAACCCGGGAGGTCACAGCGCCGACACTTCGTTCATCGGACATCAAACCAGTCGCGTCGGAAGTGGGCGAGTGAACCTCCTCGACCGGATACGGCCGACCCCGCGCCAGCCCGAGCCGATGGCACCGAGCCGCGCCCTCGCGCCGAGTCATCTCCCGCAGATGATGGAGACGTCCGGCGGCACCCCGACGTTCGCGCCTTGGAAGCCGCCGGTCCGCATCCGCGTGCTCCTGCTCCTGAACGTGTGCGCGGCATCGCTGTACGTGGTCTGGTGGCTCGCACCCGGCCATGTCGGGATCCCATTGCTCTTCTACATGCTCGCCGCCGCGGAAGGGTTCAGCCTCGTGCACCAGCTCGGGCTGTGGTGGGCCATCTGGGCCACGAAGATCGAACCCCCGCCCGCTGCGACACGCGAGTACACGATCGACGTGTTCGTCCCGACGATGGGAGAGCCGCTCGACCTCCTGATGCGCACGATCGGAGCGGCCGTCGACATGGACCTCCCCCACCGAACGCTCGTCCTCGACGACGCGGGCCGTGAGGAGGTTGCCCTGCTGGCCGCAAAGCTCGGGGCCGAGTACCTGGCCCGCCCGGCCCAACATCGAGGCGGCGCCAAGGCCGGGAACCTCAACTACGGGCTCTCCCATACGACCGGCGAGCTGTTCGCCATCTTCGACGCCGACCACGTGCCCCGCAAGGACTTCCTGCGCCAGCTGGTCGGCTACTTCGAGGACGAAGACATGGCCTTCGTCCAAACCCCACAGTTCTATGGGAACAGCCGCACGAACACGGTGGCGCGGGGGGCGTTTCAGCAGCAGGCGGTCTTCTACGGCCCCATCTGCCGAGGGAAGAGCGGGCTGCAGTCCGCCTTCTGCTGCGGGACCAACGTGCTGTTCCGCAGGGAGGCGATCATTGAGGTCGGGGGCTTCGACGAGCGGAGCGTCGTCGAGGACTTCGTGACGTCGATGCGGATCCACCGCTATGGGTGGACGTCGGTCTACTTCCCGTATGTGCTCGCCGTGGGCATGGGGCCGTCGACCCTCCGCTCCTATTTCCGACAGCAGTTCCGGTGGGCGCGCGGGTCGGTCGGAGCTCTCCTCTCCCTGGAGCCGTTCAAGCGAGGATTCCGGCTCCGTCAGCGCGTGCAGTACCTGCTCGCGACGACCTTCTACCTGATCGGGCTGTGTACCACCGTGTACGTTGCGCTGCCGGTGCTCTACATGATCTTCGGATGGAGCGCGTTCTCAACTTCGAGCGCAACCTTCGTGTTGTTCTATGCCCCGTACCTCCTGCTCGCGCTGGCGACGATCCGTTGGGGCCTCGGGGGACAGCTCCACGCGGAGCATCTCCAGTACACCTTCGGAACGTTCCCCGTGTACGCGATGGCGAGCATCGCCGCCATCCTGCACATCCCGGCGAGGTTCAAGGTGACCGACAAGAAGGAGGAGACCGGGAGGGTCCCGCCGCTCCTGGCGTGGATCACGATCATTGCCTTCCTGGCGACGGCCACAGCTGCGGCAATCGGCCTCACCAACCGGGACCTCGGGCCGAAGACGTTCACGAACCTCTCCTGGGCGATCATCAACCTGTTCCTGCTGTCGGGGATCGTGCGCGTCGCGGTCGCGCAGATGTTCAAGCGACGGCGGCCACCACCCACTGAGGACGTCCCCCTGGCGACCCGCAAGGGAACCATCCTCCTCCCCGTGGCCGGCGGCCAGGATGTCGTCGTCGACGACGATCGGCAGATCCTCGCTCCGGCCGGTCCGCTCCTCCTTCCCGAGCACGCCGTCAGCCCGGTTCGGAGTTTGCGGGATCGTTGGTCACGAGACCGGGTCGTGACGTACGTCGCGGTGCTCACGGTCGTGGGGTTCCTCATCAGGCTCGCGCTGATCAACACGCAGAGCCTGCGCCTGGACGAGTCGCTCAGCCTCAACCAGGTCACGGAGCACGGCCTACTGGGGCTGTGGCGCTACCTCGCGGAATCCAACGTCCACGTCCCGCTCTATCACACCATCCTGTTCTTATGGGTCCGCGTGTTCGGCGGCGCGGAGTGGGTCATCCGGATCCCGTCGATCCTCCTCGGCACGGCCTGTATCCCGTTGCTCTTCCTGGTGGCTCGGCGGGTCGTCGGCGAGCGATCGGCGCTGTTCGCGACCGCGATCGGCGCCGCCTCGCCCTTCTGGATCTGGCACAGCGACGAAGCCCGGATGTACCCGCTGTTGCTGTTCATGACGCTCGCGTCCATGTGCCTGATGTTCCGGGCGCTCGACCGTGGCGGATTCCGGCCGTGGGCGGCGTTCACGGTCGTCACCGGGCTCAGCCTATACGCGCACTACTTCGCGATCTTCATGCCCGGCGTGCAGCTCGCCTACCTCCTGATCAACCGGGTCCCCCGCAAAAAGATCCTCGCGTGGTTCGAATCCATGGTGGTCGTGGGGCTGATGTTCCTGCCGTGGGTGGTTGCCCTGTACTTCCTCCGGATCCACCCGTCCGGACTGGGGTCGCTTTCGAACGGCTTCCGTGGTCCGCCGCAGACCTACACTCCGGCCGGGATCGCGTTCGGCCTCGTGTTCTTCGTGGTCGTGTACCTCATCGGCTATGGCCAGGCCGGCGGACACGGCGCTGTGAGCGTGCTGGCCGCCATGGTGGCAGGGAGCTGGCCGCTCATCGCGCTCCTCGGAGTGACCACGCGGCGGCGAGCCATGCCCGGCAGGGCGAGGCCGGCCCTGTTCCTGACTCTCTGGCTGGTGCTCACCGTGGGAGCCGCCTATGCCGTCAACGTCGTGAAACCGGGGCTGTTCCTCCAGCGATATCTGATCGAGGCGTCGCCTGCCCTCTTCATGCTGATTGGCATGGGACTGGCGCGATTCTTCCGCCCGAAGCCGATCGCCCTCGCTCTCGTCATCGCCGCCCTGGGCGTGCTGGCGGTGGGAGAGAGCATCCAGGTCAGCAATCCCGTGCGGGAGGACTTCCGGGGGGCGACGTCGATCATCGAGCAGGGGTTCGAGCCAGGAGACGTCGTGATCGTGATGCCGGAGTTCTACGACACGCCCCTGCGCTACTACCTCAAGGACCAGTATCCGTTGATCCCGCTCCTCTCGTCCACGGCGCCCGTGTCGACCCTCATCCGAACGTCTCTGCCGGCAATCGCCGCGCAGCATCAGGGGCATTCGCTGTGGGTGATCACACCGTACGAGAGCGAGTTCGATCGCGGTGGAGAGATCCGCTCGTACCTGAGTCGGACGCTGACGCTCACGGGGCGGTATCCACTCGGTGGTGACATGGAGCTCCGCCGTTACCGGGTGCCGGTCACGAATCAGGTCAGCTGAACCTGCGCGGTCGCGCTGGCTGAGTTGCTGCCGACGGCGGCGGTCACGGTGATCGTATAGGTCCCGCGTGGAAGCCGGTGGTGGTCGTCGTCCCTGGCGTCCCAGCGAACCGAGGACGTGCCGCTCGGAAAGGTCGCCCCCGAAACGAGATTGCGGACGGTCGACCCGGCGCCATTCGAAACCCGGATCGTGACGGCGGCGCTCTGGTTCAGCGTGAAGGACACGGTCGTCGACCTCGCTGCCACCTGCGGTGAGGCCGATACGCTGGAGACGGCGATCGGCGCCGGGAGCGGGGGCGGGGGCGGCGCTGCGTCGGGTCGGAAGTACGGGTCTGTCGCCATGGACGCGTACGCCGCGAACGACCCGCCCGAGGAGTCCACCCGCCAGTCGTTCTCCTTCAGCACGTCGAACCACATCACGGCGGCGATGGCCGGGAACTGGCTCTGGATGGTCGCCCGGGCGGCGGTGATCCAGTCGGCCTTGTTCCCGCCCTGCTCCGCCGAGGAGGTCTCGGCGATCATGATGGGCTTGCGGGCGGCGTAGGCGGAGTAGACGCTCGAGAACAGCGACGAGAACGACCTCCACGTCGACCACGACCGGGTGCTCCCCCAGTTGTAGCCGTCGATGCCCACCCAGTCGACGTACTCGTCGCCGGGGTAGTAGTTCGTGAAGTGGTTCCAGGAGACCGACGGGACGTTGTCGTTGTTGGGGCTCCACACCCATACGACGTTGGTGGCCCCCTGGGCGGCGAACAGGTCGTGGATGTGCCGCCAGGCCGCCACGAACTTGGCCGGGCCGTCGGTGGTCCCCGGGGTGTTGTTGTGGGTGCCGTCGCAGGGGTACCAGTTGCCGTTCATCTCCCAGCACCACCGCAGGAACACGGGTGCTCCCAGGGCCTTCATCCCGTCGGCCCGGGCCCTGATCATGGCGTCGTAGGACCCGGACAGGATGGCGTCGAGGGAGACCCCGGCCCAGGAGACCAGGGGGGTCCGGCCTCCCGCGATGTCCCACTGTTCCAGGCCGGAGGGGAACGTGTTGGTCCAGGAGTAGTAGTGCTGCACGATGGCGAGCTTGCGCCCGATCCGGGACTCGAACGAGGTGATCTCGTTCTGCTGGGTGGCGTTGCCGCTCCACAGCCCGTCGGGGTCCACGTAGGCCCCGATCAGGGCGCCGGACCCCGGCACGAGCTCGGCCGAGGGCCGGACCGTGGCCGCGCGGGCGGGAGCCGGGAGCAGCGAGATCGTGGCGGCCACCGTGGCCGCGATCAGGACGACGATGCCGGCGCGCACGAGGCGCGTGCTCGCGATGCTGACCACAGGGGCTCTCCTCCATGCCTCGGTGGGCCCCGTGGGCCCAGCGTGGGTTCCTTGCCGCCCCCGCGGTCTGTTCGATAAGGTCGGCCCCCTGGCGCGGTTTCTTGAGTGATCGTGTTTGCCTTGCTGAGGCGCCGGGGATAGTGTCACGACATTCCCCAGGTAGCGGAGCCGTTCGCGGCTGCCATGACGAGAGGCGAGCGCAATCGGGAGTTCATGCGAATGAGACGACGACTGTTCGGCAGGGCCGGGGGCCTCCTGGGGACGCTCTTTGCGACCGTCGGCCTCGTCACCGGCCTGGAGACGGACGCGTCGGCGAGTCAGAAGATCCAACCGCCCGAGATCGGGACGTACCTCGGCGCGTTCGTCGATCCGAACGCCCGGTGGGACGGCGTGACCAGGCAGCAGCGCGAGGTCCACGGCTTCGAGCGTCTCGTCGGGCGGAAGCTGAGGATCGACCACCACTACTACGGCTGGTCCGGCAGCTCCCAGATGTTCCCGGCGGCCATCGATCGATGGGACGTCGCGAACGGACGGATTCCGCTCATCTCATGGCAGGGAACCGACCTCAGCTCGATCATCTCCGGATCGCAAGACTCCTCGATCAAGGCGCGGGCCCGGCGTGCGAAGTCGTTCGGGCACCGGATCTTCATCAGCTGGGGCTACGAGATGAACGGAGACTGGAACTCGTGGAGCGGGGCCCGGAACAACTCCCCGGGAACGACCAACGGCCCGGCGAAGTTCGTGTCTGCCTGGCGACACATCCACAAGATCTTCGCCAAGGTCGGAGCCACCAACGTGACATGGGTGTGGACCCCCAACGATCGGGACGTCCCATCGGCATCCTGGAACCACTGGACGAAGTACTACCCGGGCGACGACTACGTCGACTGGGTGGGCGTCGACGGCTACAACTGGGGGACCACCCAGTCGTGGTCGAGGTGGACGCCGTTCGAGTCGCTGTTCCGCGGGGTCTACCGGGACTACTCGCGCCGCAAGCCCATCATGGTCGTCGAGACGGGATCGGCCGAGAAGGGGGGGGACAAGGGCTCGTGGATCTCCGGCATGTGGACGAAGCTCGTGTACCGGTACCCCGCGATCAAGGCCATCATCTGGATGGAGCGCGGGCCGGAGTGGATGGTCGAGACATCGTCCTCGTCGGTGGACTCCTTCCGCAGGATGGCCACCTCGCCGTTCTTCATGCAACACAAGGACACCACAGCGCCCTACATCCGCGACCTGTCGGCTCCCGGCTACCGGGTGACCGCCCCGATCGCGCTCAAGTACCGGCTGTCCGAGCCCGCTCGGGTCCGAGTCACCATCAGGAATCTCGCCGGGCGCGTCGTCCGCACCCTGGGCGGGGCACCGGTGTCCCCCGGGTCCCGCAGCTTCACCTGGAATCTCAAGAACGGGTCGGGGCATCGCGTCCCGGCAGGCGAGTACCGCTGGACGGTGCGGGCGACCGACGTCTCGCGCAACGATCGTCGCGTCACCGAGACCCTGGCCGTGGGCTGAACCGGCCCCTGTCACCCCCGACGGAGTATCGCTCTCTCAGTGGCGACCGATGTGCCGGCTCAGTGTTGGTTGCCCACGACGAAGAGACGACTGGACGTCGTTGCGCCACCATGGGCCGTCCTCGCGAGGACGCTGATCTCGAACCACCCCGGCAGGACCCGTCGTAAGGATTGGTTCCTGCCGCGCCAGTAGAGGTGGTGTGGGCCCGCTCCCATGATCTGGTCCCGGCGGAGCGTTCGCACGACGTGGCCGTTGGCGACCCGCTTGATCCGGACGGTGATCGAGGCCCGGACCGGAAGCCGGAACCTGATCCTGGTCCACTTCACGAGGGGCTTCGGGCCCACCGCGAACTGCGCCACGATGACCGGCGCCATCTTGGTCTGGTGGTAGGCGATCGGGGAGGGTGCACCCCCGAAGTAACGGCTGCCGGCCAAGCCCATGAACGCCGCGAACGACCCGCCCGAGGAGTCCACCCGCCAGTCGTTCTCCTTCAGCACGTCGAACCACATCACGGCGGCGATGGCCGGGAACTGGCTCTGGATGGTCGCCCGGGCGGCGGTGATCCAGTCGGCCTTGTTCCCGCCCTGCTCCGCCGAGGAGGTCTCGGCGATCATGATGGGCTTGCGGGCGGCGTAGGCGGAGTAGACGCTCGAGAACAGCGACGAGAACGACCTCCACGTCGACCACGACCGGGTGCTCCCCCAGTTGTAGCCGTCGATGCCCACCCAGTCGACGTACTCGTCGCCGGGGTAGTAGTTCGTGAAGTGGTTCCAGGAGACCGACGGGACGTTGTCGTTGTTGGGGCTCCACACCCATACGACGTTGGTGGCCCCCTGGGCGGCGAACAGGTCGTGGATGTGCCGCCAGGCCGCCACGAACTTGGCCGGGCCGTCGGTGGTCCCCGGGGTGTTGTTGTGGGTGCCGTCGCAGGGGTACCAGTTGCCGTTCATCTCCCAGCACCACCGCAGGAACACGGGTGCTCCCAGGGCCTTCATCCCGTCGGCCCGGGCCCTGATCATGGCGTCGTAGGACCCGGACAGGATGGCGTCGAGGGAGACCCCGGCCCAGGAGACCAGGGGGGTCCGGCCTCCCGCGATGTCCCACTGTTCCAGGCCGGAGGGGAACGTGTTGGTCCAGGAGTAGTAGTGCTGCACGATGGCGAGCTTGCGCCCGATCCGGGACTCGAACGAGGTGATCTCGTTCTGCTGGGTGGCGTTGCCGCTCCACAGCCCGTCGGGGTCCACGTAGGCCCCGATCAGGGCGCCGGACCCCGGCACGAGCTCGGCCGAGGGCCGGACCGTGGCCGCGCGGGCGGGAGCCGGGAGCAGCGAGATCGTGGCGGCCACCGTGGCCGCGATCAGGACGACGATGCCGGCGCGCACGAGGCGCGTGCTCGCGATGCTGACCACAGGGCCTCCCCTCCTCCGAGACGAACGGCGGCGATCGGCGTGTTCGTGCCTGGGAGGTTTGCTTCGGCGCCCTTCCCGGCCGTGTTGAGCGGATCGCCCCAGATCGACCCGATCGGCGTAGGGCGCTCGCCGTGCGGGGCCGGCGGGGGGTGATGGGCCGACGGGGGGACAAGGTGGTCCAGAGACCGGGTCCGCCGGGGGATTCGTCCCCCCAGAACGGGTGAGACACACATGTCCCCCGGACGGTGGACCGCTCGGCGTTTGCCCGGAGTGGGTCGTTGACCACGAACCGGGTCGCCGCGATGCTGTGAACGTCGTGCCTATCGAGCTTGCCGTTCATCTCGTCCCCTTCTCCATGGCGGCGCCGGCCCGTCCCGGAGCGCGCTGACCGAGTGCGGATTCTGATCGCCTCGCCGACGTTCGCTCCGCAGGTGGGCGGTGCCGAAACCTGGTCGCTGAGGGTCGCCGAGGGACTCGTCGCCCGTGGGCACGCAATCGAGGTCGTGGCCCGAGCCGCACCTCGGGGCGTACCGTCGGACGTCGCCCTCGACGTCCCGGTGCGACGCGTGACCGGCGGTCGATTCGCCTTCGCGCGAGGCATCCGCCAGTCGGTGGAGGCGATCCGCCCCGACGTCCTGATGGCCCAGTACTCCGCCCTGCCGATCTCCGTCCTGGTCGGGCGCAAGGTCCGCGTCCCCGTGATGGGGGTCGTGCACGACGTCTACGGCTTCGCCGAGAGCGTTCGGATCAAAGGACCGCTCGTGGGTCCCATCCGCCACCTCGGGCTGGAGCGCTCACTCCGGCTCCTGGGGCCCGGTGCGTTCCTGGTTCCGAGCCGATCGACCGCTCGGGCTCTCGCACCGCTCGCCCGCGGCCGGCCGGTGACGGTCGTCCCGGCGGGCGTGGACCCGGTCGAGTCGGGGCCGGGGTCACGACCCGACCCGACCCGCGTGGTGTTCGTCGGCCGGCTCGTTCCTCAAAAGGGCGGGGCCGACCTGGTGGAAGCGATTCGCATCGTCGCCGGACGCGGGATCGGCATCCAGGCGGTGATCGTCGGCGAGGGACCGGAGTCCGGCGCGCTACGGTCGGCGGCACGGGGCCTCCCAGTCCGGTTCACCGGCCGTCTCTCGGACGACGAGTTGGACGACCTGGTCCGGGGGTCGGCCGCGTTGGTGCTGCCCTCGACTCGGGAGGGGTGGGGACTGGTCGTGACCGAGGCCGCGGCGCGGGGGGTGCCCTACGTGGCCTACGACATCCCTGCCCTGCGGGAACAGTACGAGGAGCTTGGTGGCGGCCTCCTCGTCGATCCGACCCCGGCTGCCCTCGCGGATGCAATCGCCACCCTGTTGAACGATCCCGCCCTTCGGGAGGGGCTCGGCGCTGCGGGCCGAGCGGCAGCCGCCGGCCGCTCGTGGGGCGCCGCCGCCGACGTGGTGGAGCGGGCCCTGGCGGCGCTGGTTCGGTGAGCGCGCGGGCCGACGGGTTGCGGATCCGCGCGATCAGTCACGTTCGTCGGGCGGCCGCTCCGCGAACTCGCGCCAGCCGGCGATCATGCCGGCCGGGAGCCCCCGGCGTATCCCCCGCCGCCAGTCCGACCAGCGTGGTCGGCCCTTCGTCAGGCCGACGACCCACCCCCGGGCCGCCTGGTACACGTCCGAGGCGATGAACCGCAGCATGTGAAGGTCCCCCTTGCGCAGATGCTTCGCGTAGAACCGCCCCTGCCCGATCGCGTAGTCGACGTACAGTCGCTCGAGCTGCTCGGGGGTCCGCCAGTCGTCGTGCCACACGACCAGATCGGGCACGTACCGGAGGCTGTTCCCCGCGCGCAGCCACCGGTAGCACAGGTCGTTGTCGGAGGCGTTCGGCCGGACCCGCGGGTCGAAGCCGCCGATGGCGAGCGCCACGCTCCGGTTGAGGGCGAGGTTGTTCGGGAACAGCACGCCGCAGGAGATCGTCCCCGTGTAGTCGCGCGGGCGCGGTTCGTCCTTGACCGAGGGGACACCGACGGCGTCCCCCTTGGGCAGTACGCGACCGGTGACCAGACCAGTGGGTCGCTCCACCATGTGCCGCCACGCCTTCCCGACCCAATCGGGCGCGACGATGCAGTCGTCGTCGGTGCCGAGCACCGTGTCGTGCTCTGCGAGGCGCCACCCCTCGTTGCGGGCCAGCCCGGGGTGTCGCCCGTTCGATGCGACGACCCGCAACGTGAGGCTCGGGAATCGTTCCGGCAACTCGGCGACGGACGGGCCGCCGCTCTGGTCGACGAGGAGGGTCTCCGCGGGGAGATGATCGCCGGCTGCCACCGATTCCAGCAGCTGGATCAGGAGTTGCATCCGGCCCACGGTCGGCACTACCAAGCTGACGGGCACGGTCGGGGTCGGCACGAAGGAACCGTCCTTCGGGGATCGGGGGCGCTGAGCGAGGTCAGTATAGGGTCGGAGTCGACCGATATCCTTGTTCGCCATGCAGCCCAACGCCGATTCCGCGCGCGCCCCCGCAGGTGGGCAGGAGCATGTCGGCGGCCCGCTCGTGAGCGTGATCATCCCCACCTATCAGCGGCGGGATCTCGTCGTCCGGGCGATCCGCGCCTTCGATGCCCAGGACCTCGACCCCGGCGCCTGGGAAGCCGTGGTGGTGGTCGATGGGTCGTCCGACGGCTCGGCCGAGGCGCTCCGTGATCTTCAGACGGCGTTTCGCCTGACGGTCATCGAGCAGCCGAACCGAGGGCGCCCCAAGGCGCTGAACGCCGGCGCACGGGCGGCCGCGGGCGACATCCTCCTGTTCCTCGACGACGACATGGTCGCCGATCCGGGCATGATCGCCGCGCACGTTGGCAGCTACGAGGGCCTGCGCGCCGACGCCGTGCTCGGTGCGCTTGCCCACGACACGGGCGCCCGGTCCACCATCCTGTCGGAGGAGGTCGGTCGGTGGATCGACCAGGACTTCCGCGAGGCCCGGTCGGCGCACGAGGTCATCGACTCCGCCGAGGCGCGTTTCATCGGAGGCCAGTTCTCCGTACGACGGACCATGTTCGAGCAGGTGGGGGGATTCGACACGGGGTTCAACCGGCACCGGGGGTTCGGGAACGCCGATCTCGACCTCAAGCTGCGGCTGCACAGCGCCGGCGCGCGAATCGTCTTCAACGGCGGCGCGCTGTCGACGCAGACCTACGCGCACGGCTACCGCGCAGTGTGGCGCATCTTCGAGCTCATGGGCCGGTCCAACGTCGCGATCGACCGGAAGTACCGGGGCACCCGCCCCCGACGGACTCGTCAGGTGCCGCCGGCCGGCTCCCGCAAGGGCATGCTCGCCCGCGGAACGCTCCACCACCCATTCCTGTCATCCGCGGTCGCCGCGCCGGCCGGGCTCCTGACCGCGCCGCTCGTCGACTCCGGTCGGCGGGACCGGTTGACGCGCGCCCTCGCGTACACGACGCTCACTCACCGGTATTGGTACGGCGTGGCCATGGAGGGTGGCGGGCACGACCTGGGGGTCGGAGGTCCGGAGCCGATGATGGCGGTGCTCGCCTACCACCGGCTCTCGCGGGCGCCGCTTCCACGCCAGGCGCCCTGGTCGACGAGCGCGCCGCGCATGGAGGCCCAGATCCGCGCGGCGATCGACGACGGATGGGAGCTGGTGACCCCCGACGAAACCGCCGGGTTCCTCGAGGAAGGGGGTCGGATCCCGCTCCGCTCCCTGCTGATCACGTTCGACGACGGCTATGCCGACCTCGCGGATCGGGCGCTTCCGGTCCTGGAGGAGCTCGGGGCGGTCACCCTGTCCTTCCTCCCGTCGGCGAAGGTCGGCGGCATGGCGGATTGGGGCGACGACCCCGGCCCGAACCCCAGTGCGCTGCTCGACGGGGATCAGGTCCGGGAACTGGCCGCCTCCGGCCGATTCGAGTTCGGTGTGCACGGCGCGACCCACGTTCCCCTCCCCGGCCTCGGCGACGAGGCACTGGAGCGCGAGGTTGTCGACGCGAGGATCGAGCTGGAGGCCCTGGGGCTCCCGAGGCCGCGGTTCCTGGCGTACCCATACGGCGAATTCGACACCCGCGTCCGCCGGGCGGTCGCGGCGTTCACCGGTTCGTTCACAACGCAGCCGGGGCTGGTGGTGCCGCGTGGAGACTGGACGCGACTCCCCCGGGTCGAGGTGCTCGCCGGGCTCACCCCTCGCGACCTCGTGTGGCGCCTGCGCCGGCTCGCCTGGGAGGAGGGAGCCAGACGGACCGCGGCCGCGGCGCGACGGCGGGGCGCGAGGATCCTCCGGCGCCTGCTGACGTGATGGAATCGCCGGCGGGGCCACCCGGGGCCGAGCCCGTCCCGGAGGTGAGCGTCATCATCCCCACCTACCAGCGGCGCGACCTGGTCGCGCGTACCGTGGAGGCCCTGGGAGACCAGACCGTGGCTCCCGCCCGCTTCGAGGTGATCGTCGTCGTCGACGGGTCCACCGACGGCACAGCCGCCAGGGTTCGTGCGCTCCGGCGCCCCCTGCACATGCGGGTGATCGAGCAGGCGAACGGGGGCCGTGCGGCGGCCATCAACTCCGGTTGGCGAGCGGCCCGTGGGTCCGTCCTCCTCCTCCTCGACGACGACATGCGGGCGGACCCGCGCATGATCGAGGAGCATCTCCGGGCGCTCGAGCAGCTCGGCGCGGGCGCGGTCATGGGACTGATCGCCCACGATCCCGCGTCTCCCGTCAACGTCATCTCAGAGGAGGTGCGGCGGGAATTCGAGGACGACGTCCGCAAGCTCAGCGAGGTCTTCGGCCCCCTGCCCGCGGGTCGACGCGTGATCGGGGCGCAGCTCTCGATCCGGCGAGACCTGTTCGAGGCCGTGGGCGGATTCGACGAGGGCTTCACGCGGCACGGTCACTTCGGACACGCCGACGACGACCTCGGCATACGGCTCCGTGGCGCCGGGGGGATGATCGCCTTCAACGGCAGGGCGGTCACGTACCAGACGTTCGTACGGAACTTCGACTCGGTTCTGCGTCAGTACGAAGAATACGGACGAGCCGACGTTCGCCTCGCCCGGAAGCACCGCGAGCCCGACGGACCGCGGCCATGGGCCGTCCCACCTCGGCGGACCCTCGGCGGGATGATCGCCGTCACGACCGTGCGGCATCCAGGCGCGACGCGCTGGGTCGGCGATCGCGTCCGCCCCTTGGTGCGGTGGATGTCGGATCGGGGCTCCACCGGAAGCGTGGCCCGCAAGCTGACCTACACGATGCTGTTTCACCATCGCTACTGGCTCGGGGTCGCGTGCGCCGGAGGCGGCCGCGAGCTCGGGCTCGGGGGGGCGAAGTCGTCGTTGCTCGTGCTCGCATACCACCGCATCGCGGCCCCGGAGCCGGGGGGCTCCGATCGCCACGCCAACGCCCAGGACGAGGTGGTGCGACAGGTGCGGGCGCTCGTCGGCGACGGATGGGAGCTCGTCTCCCCCGACGACGTGGCCCGTTTCCTGCGGTGGGAGTCGGGGATACCGCTCCGATCGCTCCTCCTCACCTTCGACGACGGTTACGCCGACGCCGCGAGCGCCGGGGCCCGTGTCCTCGATGAGCTGGGGGCCAAGGGGGTCGCGTTCGTGGTCACCGCCCGGGTGGGCGGCGCGAGCGACTGGGCGGGGGTCGACCCGAAGCCCCTGCTCACCGGACAGCAGATGCACGACATGGTGGCGGCCGACCGGTTCGAGATCGGGTCGCACACCCGGACGCACGCCGAGCTGACTCGCGCGTCGGACGAGGAACTCCGGGACGAGATCGACGAGGCGATCCATGACCTCGAGCGCCTCGGATTTCCCGCCCCACGGTTCCTGGCCTACCCCTTCGGGGACCACGACGAACGGGTGCGGTCGGCCGCGAAGCGGTATCTGGGGGCATTTACGGTGGACCCCGGTTTGATGGTCCTCGGGAGCGACCCCCTGCGGATCCCGCGGATCAGTGTTCGCACGGGAACAAGTCCGGAGCGCCTCGTCCGGCAGGCGCGCTCGCTGCGCTGGAAGGCCCGTCGCCGCGCGCTGCGAGCCGTCCTCAGCGTCCCGCAGGGTCTTCGGCGTTCGATCCCCGACGGAGCAGGCGGCGGACGGACGACCACCGCAGGCCGAGCCTCGCGGGAACCCCGGTGAGAACGAGGCCCCCGACGTACACGACGGCGCCGACGGCGAGCGGAACGATCAGGGGCAGGTTTCGCAGCGGGTAGACCGCGAGGGCCATGAGGGCCGCGACGGCCACGCCCGGAAGGGCGAAGAGCGGCCACCTGACGGTCATCCCCCGCCGGGCCAGGATGATGGTCGGCACCACGGTGGTGAACGCTCCTGCCGCGACTGTCAGCCACGCGGCGGCGAGAATGCCGAACGAGGGGACGAGCCAGATGTTCAGGCCGAGGTTCAGCACGAACGCGACCCCGACGATCTTCGCGCCGGTCGCCGGGCGATCGATGGTGACGGCGGGCATCAGCACCCAGCTCGGGAACTCGAACACGAGCGAGAGCAGGAGGATCTTCAGGGCGGGCGTGGCCGCCGCGTAGGTCGAGCCGAAGATCAGCGTCAGGATTCGGCCGCCGATGACGAGTCCTCCCGCGGCAAACGGGAGCGCGGCCAGGCAGAGCCAGGCGGCGGACCGGTCGACGAACTCGCCGAGCGCCTTCACGCCGATCGCGGACAGATGCGAGATGGTCCGGTAGACCGAGTCGAGGTACACCGCGGGAATGGCCAACAGGACCTGCTGCACCCGCACGGCCGCGCCGTACAGGCCGGTCTGCTGATCCCCGAGGAAGCCACGCAGGACGAGCGTGTCCACGTAGGTCGTCCCGAAGGTGAGGACTCCAGCCACCGCGAACGGCATGCTCGCCCTGATGACGGACCGGACCGCGGCCCACGCGGGCTTGACCTTGACCTCGACCAGTCGGCGAAGCGCGACCCAGGAGACGGGGATGGTGGCGAACGACACCAGGGTGGAAACGGCGACTGCCCCGACGAGCCCGCCCCCGGCTGCGATGACCGCGACCATCCCTGCCGCGGACAGGACGGCGTTCCCGATCGAGATGGCAGACGCGACGTCCATCCGCTCCCACGCCTGCAACCCGGCCCGGAGCGTCTTGGAGACCGCGTTCGCCCCCGCCATCAGCGCCAGGATCGCGACGACCAGCATCTCGGTGGAGTCGAAGCCCAGCACCGCCGCGGCCACGAGCGAGACGAGGATCGTGAGGAGGCCCGCCCCGATCCTCAAGATCAGCACGTCGCCCAGCAGCTCCTCGATCCGGCCGGGATCCCGGCCGATCTCACGGACGAGGTAGTTCCCGCCGCCCAGGGTGTCGATCACGCCAACGATGTTGACGAGTGCGGTGGCCGCGACGAAGGCGCCGAACGCCGCATTCCCCAACTGTCGGGCGATGTATGCGAGCGCGACGAACCCGCAGACGGACCCGATGACGTAGGCGAGGCTGACCACGGAGATGTTCCTGCGGATCACCCGGCCGTGGACGCCGGGTGGCATCGGGGTCGCAATGCCCTCGTCCGCGCTCATATGGACCAGTATCCTTCAGCCCAACCACCGCGGCCCGAGTTCGCAGAGTTGGGAGCAATCGGCTGGGTACCGGACGTGTCCATCGCGCGCCTCACCAAGTCGTCCGGTACGCCCCGGTGATGCGGGCGGCCCGGCGTCTCCCCGCCGGCGCCCGGGTGCTCGAGGTGGGCTCCGGGGTGGAGGGACTCGGCACCTGGTATCCCGAACCGTTCGTGGGAGCCGACCTCGAGTTCGTCGGTCCGCTCCTTCCCACGCTCCGTGCGGTGATCGCGGACGGCACACGACTCCCCTTCCCGGACCGCTCCATCGACCTCGTAGCGTGCGTCGACGTCCTCCCGGAGCTGCCCAGGGACCTCCTGGCGCCGATCTGCCGGGAGATGGCCCGGGTTTGCCGCGGCTCGGTCGTCACGGTGAGCGTGAGCGGGCCGGACGCCGACCGATCCAATCTCCGGACGCTCGAGTGGTGCCGCCGCCATGACCTGGAGCCTCCGGATTGGCTCACCGACCTCGTGGAGCACGGGGCACCCTCCGTCGACGAGATCGCGTCACCGCTCGCACCGTTCGGCGCCGTCACCACGGCGCCGAACACCTCGGCGGCGTGGAACGAGCGGCTGTTCGCCGCCGAGCACGCGCTCCGGCGGGCCCATGCCATGACGGCGCTGCAGCTCCCCTTGCGACTGGCCGGCCGGTGGTTCCCCTTCGACCTTCCCGGGCGCGGGCCGATCTACCGGTGGACCGTCCGACTCGACGTCCACGCGACGGACTCCCCGCCGGCGCGACGCTCGTAGCGACCCACACGCCATGGCAGGTTCGGCGAGTCGCGCAGCATGCGCCGAAGCTGCGACCGGTAGGCCAGGCACGCACGCCACTTCCGCCTGCGGTCCCGCCCCAGGGCCTGAACCGGCCGCCATGCCACGTCCTCGTCCACCCACTGCGAGAGCACTCCTGCGCGGGGCGGGCCATCGGCCCACGTCGCGTACGGTTGCTCGACGTACAGCCCCAGCCGGGTCCGCACATCCACCCGCGACAGGGTCATGCGGGCGAGCCGGCGATGGTCGGCGTGGTCGAGGGGAAATCCCGGAACGAGGATGGCGTCCGCGCCGGAGAGATGGGGGGCGATGGCCGCCCAGATCGCGTCGTCGGTGGCCTCCTCTCCGTACTGCTCCTCCCGGAACGGAAGCCACACGGGAACCGCGCCAAGGATTCCTGAGGCGACCGCGTCCTCGCGTCGTCGGGCCACGGCCGCCTCCCCCTCATGTGCGAATCCGACGGACCGGTCCCACGACCCGGACTCGTTGGCCGAGCCGGGGACGCCGGCGAACGCGGTGACCACCAGAATGTCCGTCCCTTCCCGAACCGCCCGGGCGATGGAGGCGCCGACGGAGAACACCGCGTCGTCGAGGTGCGGTGAGAGCACGACAATCCTGCGGGCCTCGAGCGGCGTGGTCACGGCACGACCTCGGGGTCGGCAGGTGCCGATCGCGCCTGGGCCCGCCACCGACGCCACATCTCGATTCCCGCCCGCCGTCCCCGCCACACCAGGGGGATGCGAGCGGCCATGGCCCGGGCCCGCGCCGGACTGCGAGGCACCTCGGCCACCGCGCGGAGGGGGCCGGGGAGGCTGGCCTGCCCCACCGCGAAGGCGTAGCCGAGGAACGCGGCGCGGCGGCCCGGGGAAAGGAACTTCAGCAGGGCGTACGTGTGGTTCGCGGCCGACGTCTCGACGTCCGGCCCGGCCACCCGGGTCCCGAGCGCCGGGTCCCGGAATGACGTCGTGTGGTGCTCGACGACCGCCCAGGGCGAGAACAGGACCCGATACCCGGCCCGTCGGACCGAGAGGCTCGTATCAAGGTCGTTTGCCAGCGCGAGCCCGGTCGAGGCGTGGACGAGCCCGGTGTCGTGGCGGGCGAGCGCGGTCCGGACCGCGATGTTCGATCCCGTGAGCCAGTCCACGTCGCCGTAGTGGTCGGTCCGCAGGTGGTGCCGCCCGATGATCCGCCCGTACCACGTCACCACGCCGACCCGGCGCGTCCGGCCGGACCGTGCGACACCGTCGACGTAGTCCACGAGCGAACCACCAACGGCCCCGATCGTCGGATCGAGGAGCCCGAGGCCGAGCTCGGCGATCCACCCAGGCCTGGGAATGGCGTCGTCGTCGAGGTACGCGACCACGTCCCCCCTGACCGCACGAGTTCCTGCGTCGAGCGCGAAGACCAATCCGGGGCGATCAACGTGGATCACCCGATGACGCTCGGGGTCCTGCGACGCCCAACCGGCCAACACGGCGGTCGTCGGTTCGTCCTCGGGCCGGGTCACGACCACGACTTCCGCCGGGCGCGGCTCCTGCGTCTCGACGGCGTCGAGACACCGAAGCAGCAGCTCGGGCCGGCCGTACGTGGGGATGACCACCGAAATCGGCGGCGGGATCGCGTCGCTGCTCCCCGGACGCCGGCGAGGCACGAGCGGGTCCAGGATCGCGGCGCGGGCGATCGAGAACACCCCCGTGGCCACGGCGGCCAGCGACCCCACGGATGGTCCCAGTTCGTGCATCGCCGTCAGGCGCATGGCCAACGAAGCCCGGCGGACCCGCACCCGCGACCACGTCCAGTAGGTGGAGTCCGGCCGGGAGCGCAGGAGGACGAGACAATCCGTGACGTTTCGGACGTCGTGGCGGGCGGAGAGGCGGACCCACAGATCCCAGTCCTCCCAGGTGACGGCCCTGAACCCGCCCAGCTCCCGGACCTCGGCGAGGCGGAACATGACGGGCTGGCTGAGGGCGTTGGCCCATCGGAGCCGTCGCCGGATCGCGGCCGGATCGTCCGGGCCCGGGCGGAACGACTGGCGGGACCCGAACTGTCTGGTCCACGCGCCCACCGCTGCGGTCCGGGGCTCGCGATCCAGGATCTCGACCTGACGCTCGAAGAGGGCGGGGAGGAGCAGGTCGTCGCCGTCGCACCGAACGACGAGCTCGCCGGAGGCCAGCTCCAGCCCGCGGTTCTCCGCGGCCACCAGGCCGGAGCGCGCCGTGCGGTGCACGGCGATCCTCGGGTCGTCGATCGCCGCGACCACGTCCGCGGTCCCGTCCTCGGAACCGTCATCGATCACGATCAACTCGAAATCCGTGAACGTCTGGGCCAGCGCGCTCCGGACCGCCGCCTCGACGTACGGGCGGACGTCGCGCACCGGCATGACGATCGACAGGCGGGGCATCAGGGCCTCGTGGCTCCGGCAACCCGACCGGCCGAGGCGCGATCCGGGCCGGGACGATCAGACACGCGGCGCGACGACGCCGACGGAACTGGACCGTCCAGGCGTGGCCCCGACCCCCCCGGGATCTTCAGCCGGGCTCATGTCGGATCGCCGTGGCCTGCGCAGCGTTGGCGGACAGGATCCGGGGGTCCGAAATCGCCGCACGGAACGCATCGAGGGATGCCGGCGACGAATCGATCCGCCAGTCGCGGATGTCGGAATCCTTTTTGTCGTACCAGATGACGGCCCGCATCCCCGGATAGTGGTCGAGCATGGCGTGGAACGACTCCAGGGTCCATTCCGCCTTGTCGCCACCGACCTCGGGCGCGCCGGTTTCGGTGAGCATGATCGGCTTGTCATAGGCGACCAGCTGCCGGTACTTGTCCAGATTGATAGCGTCGAAACCCTTCCAGGTCGAGAGTGGACTCGCGGTTCCCCAGTTGAATCCGCTGAGACCGATCCAGTCGACGTATGCAGGGCCGGGCCAGTAGTGCTCGATCTGGTTCTCGGGCGTGTCGGGGACCGAGACATGGTTCACGCTCCAGATCCACGTCACGTTGCTGGCACCGACCTCGTGGAAGATCTCGTGCACATGCCGCCACGCTGCTACGTAGTCGGCTGAGGTATTTCCGTTGACCGTCCCGCCCCACGGATACCAGAAGCCGTCCATCTCGTGGAACGGTCGCAAGTACACGGGACCGCCATAGTCCCGGATGTCGCCCGCGTACCTCCGGATGTAGTCGTCGAACGCCCCATCCGCGATCCGTGCGAGGCGGTACTTCGGCTGGTCGACCACCAGGTCGCCGAAGACCTCCGGCGGCTTCCAGGGCTCCCAGCTGACCATCGGCACGATGCCCCGGTCATACAGGTACGAGGCGTCCGCCACCGGGAAGTCGGGTGCTCCGTCCCACTCCTGGTACCACATCATGATCGCCGGGCGGCGCCCGACCTCGTCCTCCAGGCCGGTCACGAGGCCCGTGTTGTAGGGGGCTCCGTCCCGGTATGCACCCCAGTACAGATCTCCACGGGGCGGCGGGAGCACCTTGCCGGCGAGCGGATACGTTCCCTGGCCCCTGCCATCGATTCCGCCGCTCGTGCCGTCAGGCTGGGTGGGGGTCGATCCGTGCGTGGGGAAGATCTCCTGGATCGTCGTCGCGGATCGGTTCAGGCGGAAGCCGACGAACACGCCCACCCCCATGGCAACGAGCACGACGATGGGGGTGAGGATGCGTCGCATCCGGCCTGAGCGAGCAGGCCTGCGACTGGGGGTGGCGCGTCGTTCCAGTGATAGCTCCTCCACCAGATGGGCTCTCGCGAGCAGCCGGACAGGAACCGAGAACGACCTGGTCCATGCAGTTTCTCACCGACCCCCGACGATGTCTATGCAGGGCTGCTCATCGATTGGACCGGGGCGCAATCAGCCGAGATTCGGCGACAGCCAGCGTTCGGCCTCCGCGATGGGGTCTCCCCGGCGGGCCGCATAGTCCTCGAGCTGGTCCCGCCCGATCCGGCCGACGGCGAAATACCGCGACTGCGGGTGGGCCAGGTAGATGCCGCTCACCGAGGCGGCCGGAATCATGGAGAACTGCTCGGTCAGCGTGATCCCGGCGGCCGGCGCATCGAGCAGGTCGAACAGCGGCCCCTTCTCCCGGTGATCAGGGCAGGCCGGGTACCCGAAGGCCGGCCGGATCCCTCGGAACCGCCCTCGGATCAGCTGGTCGACGGTCCACTCGGTCTCGTCGTAGCCCCAGTCGCGGCGGGCCAGCAGATGCAGGTGCTCGGCGAACGCCTCCGCCAGGCGGTCCGCGAGCGCCTTCACCATGATCGAGCGGTAGTCGTCGCCCTCGTCCTGGTACCGGCCGGCAAGCTCGTCGGCGCCGATCCCGGCGGTGACCGCGAAGGCACCGACGTGGTCCCGGAGTCCGCTCGACGCGGGGGCCACGAGGTCGGCCAGGGACCGGTTGGGCCGGTCGTCGTCGAACCGGGCCTGCTGGCGGAGCATGGGGAACCGCACCTCGCCGCCGTCCGTGTGCAGCACGATGTCGTCGTCCTCCGAGCGCGCCGGCCAGAACCCGTACACGCCGCGGGCCCGCAGGAGGTCGCCGTCGCAGATCTCGTCGAGGAGCTCGTTGGCGGAGTCGAACAGGTCCCGGGCCGCCGGCCCCCGGACCGGGTCGTCGAGGATCTGCGGGTAGCGCCCCTTCATCTCCCAGGCCGTGAACAGGAACGTCCAGTCGATCATGCGGCGGAGGTCCCGAGCGGGGAGGGAGACCTCCCGACGCCCGAGGAACGAGGGCGTCGGGAGGTCGTCGGCGCGCCATTCGATCGGCGTCCGGTTCTCGAGCGCCTGCCGGTACGGCAGGAGCGGACGCGCCGCGCGGGCGGCGTGCTCCTCGCGGAGGCGTTCCTGGGCCTCCCGGTTCGAGACGTCGAGCGCCTTCCGCCGGTCGCCGTCCATGAGGTCCGACATCACGTTCACGACGCGCGAGGCGTCGAGGACGTGGACGACCTCGGCGCCGTACTCGGGCGCGATCCGCACGGCCGTGTGCTGCCGCGACGTGGTGGCGCCGCCGATGAGGAGCGGCAGCCGGATCTCGCGCCGTTCCATCTCCTTGGCCACCTGGACCATCTCCTCGAGCGAGGGCGTGATGAGGCCGGAGAGGCCGATGGCGTCGCACCCCTCGCGCTCCGCCGTGTCGAGGATGGTCGCGGCCGGCACCATCACCCCGAGGTCGATGACCTCGTAGTTGTTGCAGCCGAGCACGACGCCGACGATGTTCTTGCCGATGTCGTGGACGTCGCCCTTGACGGTGGCCATGACGATCCGGCCGTGCCGCCCACGGGTGTCCGCTGCGGTCCGCGGCCCGCCGTGCAGCGCGGTGACGAGCGCGAGGAGCTCCTCCTGCTCGCGCTCCATGAACGGCTCGAGGTAGGCGACGGCGCGCTTCATCACGCGGGCGCTCTTCACGACCTGCGGGAGGAACATCTTGCCCGAGCCGAACAGGTCGCCGACCACCCGCATGCCGTCCATGAGCGGCCCCTCGACCACGTCGAGGGGCCGCGGGTACCGCTTGCGGGCCTCCTCCACGTCGTCCTCGACGAAGTCGAGGACGCCGTGGACCAGCGCGTGACTGAGGCGCTCCTCGACGCTCCGCTCCCGCCACTCGAGGTCCTGTCCCTTCCGCGTCGACGCGGTTCCCTGGAACGTCCCGGCCATCTCGACCAGGCGCTCGGTCGCGTCGGCCCGCCTCGCGAACAGCACGTCCTCGACGCGTTCCAGGAGTTCCGGCTCGACGTCCTCGTACGCCGCCAGCTGGCCGGCGTTCAGGATGGCCATGTCGAGCCCGGCCCGGATCGCGTGGTACAGGAACGCCGCGTGCATCGCCTCCCGCACGGGGTCGTTCCCCCGGAACGAAAACGACAGGTTCGAGATGCCCCCGCTCGTCGAGCGCCCCGGGACACCGCCGCTTGATCTCGACGATCGCGTCGAGCGTTGCCTTCGCGTAGGTGTCGTGTTCCTCGATGCCGGTGGCGACCGGCAGGACGTTCGGGTCGAAGATGATGTCGGTCGGCGAGAAGCCGGCCTGGTCCACGAGCAGCCGGTAGGCCCGTTCGCAGATGTCGACCTTCCGTTCGGTCGTGTCGGCCTGGCCCCGCTCGTCGAACGCCATCACGACCACGGCCGCGCCGTAGCGGTGGATCCGGCGGGCATGATCGAGGAACTCCTCCTCGCCCTCCTTGAGGCTGATGGAGTTGACGACGCCCTTGCCTTGGATGCACCGGAGCCCTGCCTCGACGACCTCCCACCTCGAGCTGTCGACCATGATCGGAAGCCGCGCGACCTCGGGGTCGGTCTCCACCAGGTTGAGGAACGTGGTCATGGCCTGGTCGGAGTCGAGCAGGTCGGCGTCCATGTTCACGTCGAGCAGGTTCGCGCCGCCCCGGACCTGCTGGAGGGCCACGTCCGCCGCAGCCCCGTAGTCGTCGCCCTCCACGAGCTTGCGGAACCGCGCCGAGCCCGTCACGTTCGTCCGCTCCCCCACCACGACGAGGCCGGTGTCCGGGCCCACGACGAACGGCTCCAGACCGCTGAACCGGGCCAGCCCCCCGATGGGCGATTCCCCCGGGACCCGCCGGGGCTCGAGCCCCCGGACGCGTTCCGCCAGCGCCCGGATGTGGTCGGCCGTCGTGCCGCAGCACCCGCCCAGGATGTTCGCGAAGCCCGCCTCGGCAAACTCGCCGAGGTGTTGGCACGTCGTCTCGGGCGTCTCGTCGTACCCACCGAACGCGTTCGGCAGGCCGGCGTTCGGGTAGCACGAGGTCGGGATCGGGGCGAGCCGTGCGAGCTCGGCGAGGTACGGCCGCATCTGCGCCGCGCCGAGCGCGCAGTTGATGCCGACGCTGAAGGGCTGGCCGTGTTCGATCGAGATCCAGAACGCCTCGAGCGTCTGGCCCGACAGCGTCCGCCCGCTCTGGTCGGTGATCGTGACCGAGATCATCCGGGGAACGTCCGGCGCGGCCTCCATCGCCGCCGCGATCGCCGCCTTCGCGTTCAGCGTGTCGAAGATCGTCTCGATGAGCAGCACATCGGCGCCGCCGTCCACCAGCCCGCGGATCGCCTCTGCGTATCCCTCCACGAGCCGCTCGAACGTCACGGCGCGGAAGGCCGGATCGTTCACCCGCGGCGAGATCGAGAGGGTCTGGTTGGTCGGCCCGACGGAGCCGGCGACGAACCGGTCCGGCCCGAACGCGTCGGCCGCGCGGCGGGCGATCCGCGCGCCCTCGCGATTCAGCTCGTACACGACCGACTCCAGGCCGTAGTCGGCCTGCGACACGGGCGTCGAGGTGAACGTGTTGGTCGAGACCATGTCGGCCCCGGCCTCGAGGTACGCGCGGTGGACGTCCTCGACCACGTCGGGCCGGGTGAGGTTCAGCAGGTCGTTGTTGCCCCGGAGGTCGCGGTCGTGATCGGCGAACCGTTCGCCGCGGAAGTCGGCCTCCTCGAGTTCGCGCGCCTGGAGCGCCGTGCCCATGGCGCCGTCGAGCACGAGGATGCGCTCCGCAAGCAGCGTCCCGATCCGTTCCCGAACGTCCCCCGCCACCGTTCCTCCGCCCCGCTCCTGTTGTCGACGGCAACCACGCCTCACGGCGTCGGGTGGGCAACGGAGTCCCACAGCGAACGACGCCGGATCGCGTCGCTCGTGGGCCACCGATCGGACCTCGCTTGCCCGTCAGGGCCGCATCCCCGCGTTCGGCGGGATGGCACCTTGGAGGTCCACCCAGGTTGCCGGGCCGGCTCCCGCCGGCCACTCACGATGCTTTCCAAAGTGTAGCGCCGGCCGGCCGCGGTGCCGCGTCCGGCCGGCGTTCCGGATGCGAAACGGCCGGGTCCCCTGTCGGGAACCCGGCCGCCTCAGTCGCGTTCGGAACGGCTACTTGACGTCGACGCTGGCGCCGGCCGTCTCGAGCTTCTCCTTGGCTGCCTCGGCCGCTTCCTTGGGGACGCGCTCGAGCACAGGCTTCGGCGCGTTGTCGACGAGGTCCTTGGCCTCCTTGAGCCCGAGGCTCGTGAGCGCCCGGACCTCCTTGATGACCTGGATCTTCTTGTCGCCCGCGGCCTGGAGGATGACGTCGAACTCGGTCTTCTCCTCCTCTTCCTCGGCGACGGCTGCGCCGCCGCCGCCACCGCCGGGCATGGCCATCATCGGCGCGGCCGCGGTGACCTCGAAGGTCTCCTCGAACTTCTTGATGAACTCCGACAGCTCGAGCAGGGTCATGCCCTTGAAGTGCTCGAGCAGGTCGTCGCTGGTGAGCTTGGTCGCCACGACTTACTCCTTTCCTTCCGCGTCGGCGTCGTCGCTCTCCGCCGCCGGTGCTTCGTCGGTCTCGCTCGTCGTTTCGCTTTCGCCGCCGCCGGCTTCGCCGGCGTCGGCCTCCTCGGTGGTGTCGTCGTCGCCGCCCGCTTCCGCGGCCGGCGCCTCGGCCTCAGCCTCCGCATCGTCGGCCGCCTGAGCTTCCTCGGCGGCCGGTTCCTCCGCCGCGGGGCCTCGGCTTCGGCCGGTCTCCTCGGCTGCGGGTTCCTCGGCTTCGGCGGCCTCCTCGGCCGGTTCCTCGCTCGCCGGAGGCTCGTCCACAGCGGGTTCCGCGGGAACTTCCTCGGCGGCCTCAGCTGCGGGAGCTTCCTCGGCTTCCCCGGCGGGTTCCGCGGCAGCCTCCGCCGCGGGAGCCTCCTCGGCCGCCGGTTCCTCTGCCGCCGCCTCGACCTCCTCGCCCGGGACCTTCTCCTTGTAGGCCTCGAGGACGGAGAGGAACTTCGACTGCAGCGACTGGAACATGAACGCGGCGCGGGACATCTCGGCCTTCATCGCGCCGGCCAGCTTGGCCAGCAGCACCTCGCGCGGCTCGATCGTCGCGAGCGCCTCGGCCTCGGCGGAGGACATGACCTTGCCCTCCATGTAGCCGCCGCGGATCTCGAGCGTCCGGAACCGCTTGATGGCGTCGACGAGCCCCTTCGCGGCGGCGATCGGCGTCGCCGTCGACGAACGCCACGGCCGTCGGTCCCTGCAGCAGATCGTCGAGCCCCTCGACGCCCGCCTCACCGGCCGCCCGCTTCAGCAGCGTGTTCTTCGCCACCGTGAGCCGGGTGCCGGTTTCGCGCAGGGAACGCCGGAGCTCGGTGACGTCCGCCACCGTGAGGCCGCGGTAGTCCGTGATGAACAGGGCCTCCGACCCCCGGATGCGCTCCGAGAGCTCGGTGACCTTCCTGACCTTTTCGGTCTTCGGCATGCGTGCTCCTCGTTCGAACAACGAAAAACGCCTCCGCCGACAGCCCGTGGCGGAGGCGTGCGCATGCGCGAGACGTGCGAACCCTCGTGCCTCGGCAGGTACCCCGAAGGGATTACGCGCCTGAGCGCCCCTGCTGTCTGCGGCCCATCCAGACTACCGGCCACCTCCCGCCGTGTCATTCGTCTCTCCGCCGGGCGTGACCGCCGACCGGTCCTTCTCCTTGGTCCTTCGACCTAGGGCATCGCTCAAGGTTGGTGCCCGGAGGCCGATGACATTTGGCATGAAGATTGCGTCCGATCGCGCGAACGAAGTCGAACATCGGGTTCCAGGCTTCCTGGCGCCCGAGTGGGTCACGCCGGCGGAAGCGGCGCTGCTCGCCGGAGCGTCGCACGAGTCCGTGGCCGAAGCCATCGCCGACGCACGCCTGCGCGTGTGGTCGTCGCGGGACGGGGCTCGTGTATTGATCCCGGGGTCGGAGCTCTCGATCCTCATGCATCCCATGCCCCCAGCGCCCCTCGACGCTCTCCCGGCGGTCCGAGCACCGAGCGTCGTGGATTCGGAGCATGAGGACCACGCGACCTCCGACCGTCTACTGTCCCGGGCGGGCGTTGCCGTCGCCGAGCCTGCGCGACAAGCCCCCGCTCCTGACGATGCCGCCCCGCCGGACCGGCAGCGACGTGCCCGCTCCATCGTGGCGCTCGTCGTCCTCTTCGTGGGGATCGGCATCGGCGCGACCGCATGGCTGCTCGACCGGGGAGCCCATGGATCGCATTCCTCCGCCGGCGCGGCTCCGATCGCCGGTGCCCCGGAGGCCCCCCCGAGCGATCCCACACCGGCGACCTCACCGGTGGACTCACCGCCCGCCTCGGCCACGGTGGCCCCGCCCGACGTGGCGGCCCCGGCGTTCGTGCCGCCGACCTTCGTGCAGCACGGCCGATGGGTCACGCCCGCGACCATGGTCGTGAACCCCAATCAGGACTGGGGCCTGCGGTCGATGACCGTCACCTTCGTTGTCGCCGATCGGAATGGCCGCGAGATCGGCCGGCGAGCCACCCATGTGTCGGCACCGCCCGCGGGTTCCGCGCGCGTGGTCACCACTGCGATGCCGGTTCGGCCACGGAACGCTGCTGCAGCAAAGGTCCTGCTCCTGCTGTCGCCCGCGAGATGGACGCCGGCCGCTTCGTTCGCCCCCACGACGCTCCATGTCGACGGGGCCGGATTCTCCAGCACCGGGTCCGACGACCTGACGGCGGTCGCGTCCATCTCGAACTCTGGGTCCGAGCGTGCATCGGGCGGCCTCGTCTGCGTGGTCGAGAACGCCACGGGCGGGCTGACGGGCGCGGCCACCACGGAGGTCTCCCTCCGCCCGGGAGGGGGCAGGCTGATCAGGGTTCCCGTTTCCCACCCGGCCACAGGATCCCGGCAGGCCGACTGCCAAATCGTGCCCTCAGGTCGTTGAGTCGAGCCCATCCACCCGGATAATCGACCTGCGGTCCCTGGAGGGTGGAGATCATGGAGAACAATGGGAAGGCGCTGCGGCGTGGGCTGTTCGGAGTTCGATCGGACGACGTTCAGCAACTCCTCGCCGACCGCGACGTGATGGCGCTCGCCGCCGCCGAACACGTGCGAATCTCGGAGGAACGCGCGAGCGCGGCCGAGGCCCGCGCGAAGGCGTTGGAGTCACAGCTTGCAGAGATCGCACAGGCTCCTCCCGCGCCCGAACGGGCAGACTCCCCCGATCCCCATCAGCTGCTCATGGCCGTGCGTGAGGAGATGGCCCGCGTCATGCACGCCACCCAGGAGGCAGGGTCCAAGATCCTGGAGTTCACGCGATCGGATGTCGAACAGCAACTCGAGGACTCCGATCGACGAAGTCGGGAGGTCGATCAGGACCGGGCGCGACTCGCTGCGTGGATCGTCGAACTGCAGGAGTCATCGGTCGGGCTTCGCCAGGAGGTCGTCGATGCGGCCGCCGTCCTCAACCGCTCGATGGGCGCGCTGCAGGAGGCCGAGCGGGCCGTCGCCCGGATGGTCGGGCGCATGGCGGAAACGGACGGGGTCCTCCAGAGATTCCAGAGCTCGATCCCGCGAGGCCCGGAGGCCGAGACATCCGCGACAGCGACACCCGCGAATCAGTCTCCCGCTGCCGCCGGTGCGGCAGCGCATGGGAACGGATACAAGGCACCGGAACCACCGGTCGAAGTTTCGTTCCAGCCCGCGGCCGACGTTCCGCCTCCCGACGACATGCGGACGAACGGCGAGCACGAGGATTCGGGAGACGCCGACATGGCGCCTGCGCCCCCAGCGGCGGGCGAGGAGAACGGCAATTACGTTCCGGAGGGCGCCCTCACTCCAGCCTGGTCCGCGGGACCGGCAGGTCGGCGACCGCGCG
>CAVPQW010000005.1:0-813297 GCA_963707645.1 uncultured Actinomycetes bacterium | reverse complement strand
GAGGTGGTCGGCCTTCGCGGACCCGACGACCCGCTCAACCGTCTGCAGCGCGTCCGAGCCGTCGCCGGTCGCAGCACCCGCCTTGAGGCTTGCGGTCACGCCCGCGTGTGCGCCCGCGAACGACACCGCGTCCAGCCCCGGCCCGCCCAGGACGGTGTCGTCGCCCGGCCCGGGGATCAGCAGGTCGTTCCCACCGAGGCCGAGCAGCACGTCGCTCCCGCCGCCGCCGGTCAAGGTGTTCCCTGCGGGGCTCCCCGCGATGACGTCGTCGAATGGCCCCCCGGCGACGTTCTCGACGTCGGTGGCGATGTCGTCGACGCCCTGCGACGGGTCGCCCTTCACTTCGTCGTTCGCCACGCCGTCGATCGACAGGCGGAGGCCTCCGGTCTTTCCGTCCTCGACAACCGTGTCGAGCCCGGCCCCGCCCCGGAGCACGTCCGATCCGTCGGGCTGCGGCGGATTGTTCGCGACTCCGCCGCCGTCGAGCCGGTCGTTGCCTCCCCCGCCCTCGAGCACGTCGTTCCCGAGGTACCCGGACAGGCGGTTTGCCTTGCCGTCGCCGACGATGCGGTCGTTCTTCTGCGAACCAACGACCGCCTCGACGTCCGTGGCGACTTCGTCGTGCTCCCCCGGCACGCCGTCGTTCGGCCGGCCGTCGAGCGACACGTGCACCCCGACGAGGTGCCCGGCGTAGTCGACCGTGTCGAACCCCGGCCCGCCGCGCAGCACGTCGCCGCTCGCACCCGAGATCAGCACGTCGTCGCCCGGTCCTCCAACCAACGTGCACATCCCGCTCCCCCCAGCAAGCGTCTGGGCTCCCGGTCCCCCGATGAAGGTGTTGTTGCCGGTGGTCCCGAACAGGCCCTCGATGTCCCCCTGCACGTTGTCGTGCTCACAGCTCGGGCCGGGGCACAGGTGGCCGTCGTTCGGCTTGCCGTCCTGCGTGATGTGCAGTCCGTCCGACTGGTAGAAGGCGATTCCGTCCGTGCCCGCACGTCCCGAGAAGGTGTCGCCCGGGTCCGGCGCGTCCTCGGTGAGGAAGCCGTCGTCCCCCACGCCCCCGGTGACGCTGTCGGCACCCGGCCCGTCGACCACCGCGAGTCTGACTGCCAACGGCCCGGAGACCCCCACGCCCGTCCCCATCGCGCCGATCGTGTCGTTCCCGGCTCGCAGGTCGGACGAGATGAAGGATGGCCTGCCGAAGATCTGCACGTCGACGTCGGGCGAGGCGCCGTCCTGAGCGGCGTTCATGTTGATCTCGGGGATCGGGGCCGGAATCGCCAGGTGCGCGCCCAGGGTGATGGAGTCGGCCAGATCCGTGCCGTCAACCTCGACGGGGTCGTCCTGGCCGAGGTTCTCGATGTTGAACTCGATCTCGTCGGAGCTCCCCGGTTCGTCGGTGAAGCCCGGTGCGAACGGGCCGCCGCCCAGGTTGATGTACGCGCGGGCGTCGGCGAAGCCGGCCATGTCCACGTTCATGGTGTCGACGGTGGTCACGGTTCCGCAGGGGGCGTTGGCGACGATGATGGTTCCCGCGCTCACCGACATGTCGACGAGGTCGCCCTGCTCTGCCGCCACGACCGAGTCGACGTGCGTCGTGGGGTTGAACGAACAGGTCGCGGCCCGTGCCGCCGGTGCCGACACGGCAAGTTGGAGGCCGACGATCAACACGACGACAGCGAGCGGACGCGAACGGCGGCGCGACACCCGGCGAACCTGGCGCACGTTCTCGGAGTACATCGCCGCAGCGCGGATCGTGCAACTCGGCCATCGGGGGGGCGCACTCCGGGCTTCCGATCACTGACGATATCTGGGCGGGCTCCGCTCATGCGCGACGTGCCGAAACGCCGAATCGCACAGCGCTCGGAGAGGGTGAACTAGCGACGGACGGCAAGGTAGACCAGAACCCACGAGGGGCCGGGCCTCGGCGGCCCGGCCCCTCGTCGGATTACGGGATTTGGGTCGATTCGCAGGAGGAGATCTGGCCTCCCTCCTCGCCGATCTTGCACCTGTCGTTGGTGCCTGCCCGGCCCTGCAGGGAGTCGTAGTCGTGGTTCCCCGCCAGGATGTCGTTCCCGGCGCCGCCGATCAGTCGCGTCGTCGCCTCTCCCTCCGTAGATGTGGTCATGCCCGCCGTTACCCATGATCAGATCGTCGCCCCACCAGCCCCGGATCAGATCGTTGCCAGAACTGCCGCAGACGACCTGGCCGTCGCTGCTCCCACGAAGACGCAGCCACACCCCGGCCGTCGCCGTGAAGTCGCACGTCGCGAGGGAGTGGTCATGGCCGCGTCGGTGAACCAGGGGAAGAAGTCCACCTCGGCGCTCACGGCGTCACCCGAGCCGATGCCCCAGCTCGCCACTGGCGGCCCGGCCGTGCTGCCCAACGGACCGTCCGCCGCGCCCCACCAGTTGTCCTTCGCGTTCACCACGAGCCCGGTGTCCTCGTTGTCGACCCCTTCGAGGGCGTTGCCGGAGATGGTGTTGTTCGACACGGTCACGTCCGAGTCATCCGTACCGATGACCCGCACGCCGCGGCCGAGGCCGTTGGTGATGGTGTTGCCGTCGATCAGAACACCGCTCACCGCGCCGAAGATGCCGACCTGGGACGCGGCCTGGGCGTCCATCGTGTTGTCGAGGATGTCGACGTTTGTGGTCAGGTTCACGCCGCCCACCCCGAGCGCGTAGACCGCGTTGCCGTTCCCGGTGAACTCGTTGTTCGAGACCGTGATGTCGGCGTTCCCGCCGGTGAAGGGCGAGATGCCGACGCCCGCCGAGTCGTTGTCCGTGAACTTGTTCTCATTGACCGTGACGTTCTTGAACCCCTGGTCGGTGTAGATCCCGTGGCCCGACGCGGCGCCGGGGTTGTTGTTGTCGTCGAACAGGTTGTGCTGGATCGTGGTGGGGAAGTCGCCGTCGGTGTTGATGTAGCTCCCGATGATGTTGCCCGTCACGATGTTGTTCACGATGTCGTGGCCGGCCGTCGCGGCAAGCGTCAGCAGCGGGGTGCCGCCGAACGGGTTCCCGTTGGTCACCCCGGTGAGCGTGAAGCCGTCGATCTCGACACCGTCGGCCCCGACCACGAAGCCTCCGGTGGGCGCGCCGACCACGGCCTCCGGGACCGCGGTGCGGGTCCGGGCGTCCACGCCCGCCTGCGGGCCGTCGAACGTGAGGCCGGCTTTGTCGACGATGACCGTCTCCGGGTACGTCCCGGCGCACACCATGATGGTGGCGCCGGGACTGGCCGCCGACTCCGCTCCCTGGATCGTCGAGAACAGTGCGCCCGGGCACGCGAGGTTGTCGTCGACCACGAGGGGCACGGCGCCGGCGAAAGTCGCGGACGCCGACACCACGATCGTGCCAAGCGTGAATGCGAACAGGGCAGCAAGAGATGATGCTCTCCGCATTGGCAACCCTCTCCTCCGCGGGAGATCACACAGGGCTTGGCCCCTCCCGGCTGCGCGCCGGCCCGCCCATTGAAGGCCGGCCGTCCACTCCCGCAGGAAGGCTCGCCCAAGGCTCTGGCGCCCTCACGCTTGCACCCGGCGGCAGACCTGACAACCCCACAGTTGACGCACCAGAAGCGTCCTCAACGGGACGCTGAGGCTCAGATCCGTCGAAAAGCCATGGGGACGAACCGGGTCGAACGACCTCGTAATGCTTGCCGAGGGAATCTCCGGCCCGGTACGGTTGCCGAAGGCCGCACAGCTGCGGTCTGAAGCCCGCACTGCCCGTTCCGAGGGAGGGGACCCATGAAACGCTCAATTGCCCTGCTCGTCTTCGCGCTGGTCGGCGCGATGTTCTCAATGGCGGCGCCCGCGCACGCTGTCGTGCCGTCGACGTTGGTCGTCGACGACGACCTGGCGTGCCCGGGAGCCACATACTCGACGATTTCGGCCGCCGTGACCGACGCGTCGAACGGCGACACCATCCAGGTCTGCGCCGGCACGTACAACGAGCAGGTCCGCGTGACCAAGGCGCTTTCGATCCTGGGCGCCGGCGCGGCCACCACGGTCATCGACGGCGGGAACGCCGCGCTTCCGTTCGTCGGCCAGGTGAGCATCCAGACCGACGCCGGGAACGTCACGTTCTCCGGGTTCACCATCCGCCACGCCGGCACGTCGTCCGGCACGAGGGCGGCCCTGTTCTCGAAGGTCACCGTCGCCGGGAGCGGCAACGACACGCTGATCGAGAACAACGTGGTCGAGGGCTCCGGCGTGGCCGGCGGCGCCGACTACGGGTACTGGACCGACCACAGCTTCGACGACCTGACCTTCCGGAACAACAGCATCAGCGACACGGACTTCAACCCGGTCCTCATCGAGACGCACGCGGGTTCGGTGGACGTGAACCACAACCAGCTCGAGGCCGGGGTCACCGGAAGCGGCGCCATCTTCGACATGGCGTACATCGAGGACATCACCACCCCGCACAGCTTCACGAACAACACGATCGACGCCACCACCGGTGGAGGGATCTCCATCAACGGCGCCTTCACCGGAGGCCCGGTGGGCGCCTACACCGACGTCGAGGTGAGCGACAACGTCATCTCGAACCTCGGCGCGAACCGTGTGGGGATCAGCCTGCGCGACGCCGCCGGCGCTCCCGGCACGGCAGGTGAGATCTCCGACGCGACGGTGACCGGCAACCAGATCTCGGGTTCGGACGCCGCCGGCAGCAAGGCCATCCGGCTTGGCGGCCTGGTGTCCAACGCGACGGTGACCGGCAACACGATCCAGAACGTGGACCGGGCATTTTCCGGCGAGCTCGTCTCGGGCGTCGGGCCGACCGGCACGCTGCTGAACGACAACTCGTTCTCGTCCGACCTGTCGGGCGTGTTCTGGCAGGGCACCGAGGTCCTCGACGCCACCGCCAACTGGTGGGGCGCCGCGAACGGTCCGCTCGGCAGCACGGCCGGTCCGCCGGCGAGCTGGGGCATCGGCTCGGGTGACGCCGTGAGCGCCGAGGTGGACTTCTTCCCCTGGTACACGACCGCGGGGATGACCACGCTGCGCGCGTGCGACAAGACCGCCACGCCGGGCAGCACGCTCAACGGCGGGCCGGGGAGCGACATCCTGTGTGGCACGCCGGGCGCCGACGTGATCCGCGGCAAGCAGGGCAACGACCTGATCCTCGGCCGGGGCGGCGACGACCGCCTGCGCGGCCAGGCCGGCGCCGACGCGCTGATCGGTGATGGCGGCGCCGACAAGGTCGAGGGTGGTCCCGGGTTCGACTCGCTGCAAGGGCGGGCCGGCACGGACACCTGCTACCTCGGAAAAGGAGGAGGCCAGGCGTCGAGCTGCTGAGCTGACAGGCCGACCTCACGGAGGTCGGCCTGCGGTGGATCGGCCGAGCGAGGCCCGCGGCGATAGTCGCGGGCCTCGTCGTGTCTCGACCCTGTGCCTGTTCGTTGGGATGGATCGTCTTCGGGATATGAGCGGGCACCCGGACGGCGACAGGTCACGATACGACGTCATCCCGGCGCAGCCGCCGCGTCGAGCAGGCGCTCGGCCGTACGGTCCCAGGTCCACTCCCGGCGGGAGAACGCGACGACGTCCTCGCGGAGGCGTTTCCCTTCTTCGGATGGCATGGCGATCAACCGGTCGATGCCGTCGGCGATCCGGCCGGGCCCGCCGGCGCCGGGCTCGTACGAGAACATGCCTGGGCGTCCGACCTCCGCTTCCAGGGCGGAGGCGATCTCGGCCAGGCCGGAGTGCCGGGCCACCAGTGGCAGCGCCCCCGCGGCGGCGCCCTCCACCGCGACCAGCCCGAACGCCTCCAACAGGATCGACGGCACGACGAGCACGTCGAGCGAAGCCACTGCGGCTGGGGCGAAGCGGTGGTCCAGCCGTCCGGTGAACGTCACCCGGTTCGCCAGACCTCTCGCGCCGCCGATGGCCGCGTCGTCGAGGGCGAGGCGCTCGCCGGTCGCTTCCTCCCACCACCGCACCGCCTCGGTATCGCCACGGTCGAGCGCGTCGATCAGGGCGACGAGCCACTCCCGCCAGAGGCCGAATCCGATCAGCAGCGCCCGGGGTGCGCGTTCGCCGAGGAGGGCCAGCGCTGCGAGGAGATGGTGCACGCCCTTCTGAGGGATGAACTTCCCCAGGTACCCGACCACCGGCCCCTCGAGGTCGGCGAGGTCGCGAAGTCGGAGGGGAGCGTCGGGGTCGGGAACGGTCTGGTCGTAGGTCCTGGCCAGGTGGTCCAGCATGGCGGGGTCGCGTGCCGTGAGCGCCGCGCGGGTCGCCTCGTCGACGGCGGCGGGGCGGCCGGCCCGACGTCCGAGGTCCCTCTCCACGACCGCCGCCGTCTCGCGCAGCGCCTCGCGGCGAGGGCGCGGCCGGAACTCCCGCACGTCGACACCAGGCGGGACGACGAGCGTTCGCCCGGCCGACTCCGGAACGAGGTCCTCGCACCGCCGCAGCACGTCCCCGCTGGCGCCGATCACGGCGCGCGCGCCGCCGAGCCCCTCGCCGGCCAGGTCGCGGCACCGAGGCTGCTCGCGGACCGCGTACTCCAGGTCGCTGCCGTGGATCTTGGCGACGAACCCATCCCCGAACGCCCGCCGGGCCACCACCGGGCCTGGAAGCGCGTGCCCGGCGATGACGACGTCCGGCGGGCGCCACGCGGCCACCGCGCGCAGCGCCTCGACATTCGCGCGCAGGTACCCGTCGAGCTCGTCGTCCGTGCAGTCGACGAAGCGCTTCACCTGGGGGAAGCCCTCGTACTCGTCGATCACGAACACCGGCAACAGCGAGCCGATCCGCGGCGCCAGCGCCGTGCACCGTCCGACATCACCCGCCCTCGGACGCCGTCCCTCGAGCTTCACCCCCGCAGCGTCGACGTGGCCCCATGCATCGATCCAGGGAAAGCGCTCGGGATGTGGCTCCTGGCACACGAGCGTCACGTCGTGACCCTCCCGCCGGTACACCTCGGCGATGCGGGCCGTGTAGATGTTCGACCCGGCCCCCTCGAGGACCCAGCCGTGCCACAGCAGCACGTTCACATGGTCACTCGGCCGGAACTCACTGGGCCATGCCCTTCCGGAAACAGATGAATGCCAGGAGGAGAAGGACCCCGCTGAGGGATGCCCGGAGGATCTGGACGGTCGCGTCGTGAACGACGATCACCTGGATCGCGTTGAGGGTCGCGCTCACCAACAAGATGACCCCCAGGACCTTCCAACCGAGGGCAGTGGACTCCGATGCCATCGTTCGGCCTCCCGATCGAACCCTACTCGGCCGGCGCCTCGACGAGAACCACGGATCTTCCCTGACAGCGTCGTGTCCCGGGCTAGGATTGGGCGTGGCCACGACGTCGTCCCTGGGTGATGTCCGCCGCAGCGACGTGCTGAAGGTGGTCGTGGTCGCGGGGGTGACGACGGCGGCGATCCTCTTCCTCTACTACGTGATGCCGATCCCGCCGCCCCGTGGCTCGCCGTTCGCGCAGATGGCCGTGGGGATCCTTCTGTTCGCGGCGGTCTTCGGTTACGAGGTCCGCGCGATCCTCCGGAGCAACCGGCCCGTGAAGCGCGCGGCTCGCGCGGCCGCCGTCGTCATCCCCCTGTTCATCGTGGTCTTCGCGTGGATCTACCTGTGCATGTCCCACTCCGATCCGACCGCGTTCGATGAGACGTTCTCCCGGACGCAGGGGCTGTATTTCGCGGTCACGGTCCTGTCCACTGTCGGGTTCGGCGACATCACACCCAAGACGGATCCCGCGCGGGCGATCGTGACGATGCAGATGGTGCTGGATCTGGTCATCGTGGCGCTCGTGGCGAAGTTGATCCTCGGCGCCGCTGGCCGTCGTTCGGCGGAGCTCCGGAGCTCGGGCGACGCGTCGGAGGGGACCTCGCCGGCCACGGGCGACTGATCGATCATCTCGGTACGGCTGCGACCCGGATCAGGCAGTCAGGCCCACCACCACGCGCGCATTTGCGGTCCTCGCGAGGTCCGTGCGAACCTGCCCGGGCGCTACGGGAGGTTCTACGCCAAAGTATGCGGACCGGGGGATCGGCGGTGCCATCCATCCCCCGGGTCGAGAAGGAGGTGGAGCGGAGTGCAGTCCGGGGGGGTCCCGGGACCGTCGGACCAAGCGCTCCAGACTCGCAGCGGCGCCTGACGGTCCTCCAGTACCTCTCTCCCTGGAGGTCACATGCGACGAGTGCTGGCAGTGCTCATGGGCGCGACGCTGATCGCCTCGGCGGCGACCGCCGTGTCCGCCTCCTCCACGCAGCACAAGGTCAGGAACGCCGCGCAGTATGCGGCGGCTGATGAGGCTGAGGGCCCGTTCGTCCACTGCGACGACGGCAACCCGCTGTGTGCGGAGGTCTTCGACTCGATCGGCTACAACGGGAGCTATACCGGCCACGACGAGCCGTCGATCCTGTTCTACGACAACCGTCCCGGCTCCGGGAACAACCAGGTCTACCGGCTCCGGCTGCCGGTGGAGCCACCCACGCTGCCCGAGCAGGACGGAACCGGCGGCACGTGGAACTTCCAGAACAGAATCGCGTTCTGGATCGGGCTGAACCTCTGTGACACCGAGTCGGCGCCCGAGTACGTCCACACATGCACGCCGGACTCGGATTCGAACATCTTCAACGGGTCCGACCCGAGCCATCCCGACTACGTCGGCTACCACCCGGGCACGGCGTTCCTCGAGCTGCAGTTCTACCCGCCCGGGTGGGTGTCGTTCGAGAACGGGATCAGCTGCGACGCTCACAAGTGGTGCGCGGCCATGGTCATCTGGAGCTACAACCTCGACATGAACAACAACGTCGCGAACAACGCGGATTGCCTGAACCGTGTCGGGATCGAGCCGCCGAACTTCGCGTTCATCACGAAGAGCGGGCTGCCGCAGGCGCCGCCTGCGCCGCTCAACTTCACGGGCGCGACGTTCACTCCCGACTCCACCCAGGACCTGTTCATGAACGGCGGGGACCGGTTGACGGTGGCGATCCATGACTCGACCGCCGGGTTGGTCACCGAGGTCCGCGACCAGACGACCAATCAACGGGGATCGATGACGGCGAGCGTCGCGAACGGGTTCGCGCAGATCAACTTCCGGCCGAACGACGCGACGTGCAGCCAGACCCCGTACGCGTTCCACCCGATGTACTCGACGACCAGCGAGGACACGCGCATCCCGTGGGCGGCGCACTCCTACAACGTCGCCTACTCCGACGAGATCGGACACTTCGAATACTGCGCCGACGTTGACGGTACGGACGGCACCTGCAACGGCGATCCCAGCGACCCCGACGGCCCGGACGGCGACGACGCCCTGTGCCGGACCGCGGACCAGTCGCTCTTCGTCCGGATCGGCGGGTGCTTCGCCACGGACAACGACTTCGACGGCACGTCCTACCAGAACACCTGGGCGGGATCGCTGGCCAACGCGGGGATGGACCACCGGCTGAACTCGACGTCCCTCGAGTTCTCGAGCCCGACGTTCAATCAGGGTCGGAACTACCAGCGGATGGGGTTCGAGGCCGACCTGCCGCGCATCGAAGCGGCGGACTTCGGAGGCAACTGCAACCGCACCACCGGAGCCGGCTGCACCAACCCGCCGCCGGGCGCGGACTTCTATCCCATCTTCAGCACTACAGGGGGCACTGGGGCCAACGCCCAGTCGTGCATGTGGCAGGAGGGAGGCACACACATCCCCGGAACGAAGAACACATTCGGTGGAACCTCCGCGGCGCAGTTCGGCCCGCTGCTGCAGTTGGTCTATCCGGGACCGGGGTTCCAGCCCATCTTCCGGTACAACGACTACCGGCGGGTGCTCGACAATCCCTGCCCCAGCCGATAGCGAAAGACGGACGCACGAGTGGGGGTGCCCCTCGGGGCACCCTCACCCATGTTCGGCGTCAACCCGCGGTGGCCACCGAGCCACGTGCGCCCCACGTTTAGGGGCTCGTGAATCCGTAGCCGATCCAGTTGAGGCTCTGGAGCGACCCGATGTCGGCGAACAGGCACCAGCGGTCACCGGCCCGCACCGGCTTCTGTGCCATCAGGGGATACGGATACGTCAGGTGGGCCATGTTCCCGGCGGGCACCGCGAAGTTGGCCAGGATCCGCTGCCCGACCCAGTCGAAGCAGTTTCCTCCTGGAGCGATGGCGTACGCGGTCACCGTCGCGTTCCCGGCCCCGGCGCTCCTGTTCGCCAGCGTCAGGCTGGTGATCGCGATCTTCCGATTCGCGGGGAGCGGGCCCGCGATCGGCTTCTCGCCGGGGCCGTTCACCAGGGCTCCGACCGACTGGTCCGCCGGAGCGGGATAGCTGCCGACCGTGCCGTCGACGGTGATCCGGCCCGAACCGTCGCCGACCCGAAGCTTCCCATCGGCGTCCACGTGGGCCTTCGTCGAGGTCGTCGCGTCGACCACGGTGACGAGCTGACCTGCCGCTCGCGCCCCGATCGGCACCAGCACGGCGAACCACGTCACCGCCCCGACGACCATGACGAACTGCCGGAAGGTGGGAGTCCGGCGCTCCGGGTGCGATGCGTCCATCGCCGCCCCCTTTCCCTCGAGATCCCCGCATCGTGGACCGGTCGAATGGGAGCGTCGAATCAGGACGACATGTCGCGGAGCTCCGGGACCAGGATCCGGGTCTTGTTTCGCGCCTCGTTTCGGCGCACGGTGTCGACATGAGGGTCGTGGGAACCCCGCCCGTGCCACGGTGGACCGTGGTCCTCGCGGCGTCGACGATTCTTGCCGCGGGCATGACAGCCCGCGCAGCACCACTCGCCGGAGCGGAAGCCGGCCTCACCGCCGTCGCGGCGGCTCGCCCCGTCCTGTCGGTGCGGGTCGTCGACGGGCTTCGAGCCGCAGCGGCGGCGTCGCGAGCGGATGCCGACCCGACCCAGCAGGCGATCCCGGAAGTGAAGGCGGCGGTTCGGGCCGCGCGGCGAGGAGACCCGATCCCCGATCCGCTCGTTCCTCCGGTCGCGGACCTCCTCCACGACGAATTCCCGCCGATCCCGGACTGCTGGGCCCTTCGCCACGAAGAGCATCACCTGCGGAAGTGCACACTGGTCGCCGGCATCAAAGGCACCGTCGTCCTGGTCGGCGATTCGCACGCCCGGCAGTGGCTGACCCCGATCGTCCGGCTGGCAAAGCTGGACGGGTGGCGGCTCATCCCGCTGTGGCACATCGGGTGCTATCCGACGACCTATGACGCCGGCCGCGAATGCCAGACGTTCATCCGATGGGCCGAACGCCAGGTCCGGGTCATTCGTCCCGAGGTGGTCCTCGCCGGCGGAGCGTTCCGGTACTCGACCCCCGAGGCCGTGCAACGGACTGCAAAGAACATCGGTTCGCTCGTTACCGCGCTCGAGCCGTACGCCCAGCACGTCGCCCTCATCGGGGATCCGCCATTGCTGCACTTCCAGCCGACCGCCTGCCTCAGTGATCCGGACGCGAACCTCGGGACCTGCACCTCGACGCTGTCCGGCGCGCAGATCGCCGTGTACCTCGCGTCGCTGAATGCCGTGACGGACGCCGGCGGGGAGTTCCTGAACACGATCGGCTGGTTCTGCTTCGACATGCGGTGCCCGGCGGTCGTGGGCCACACGGCGACGTATCGCGAGGACGACCACATCGCCCACAGCTATGGGCTGAAGGTCGCCTACCGGTTCCACGCAGCCTTCACGCGCATGCTGGAGACGTCCGGCAGCTGAGACGGAGGGTCGGTCATGGGACGTTCGCGGTTCGGCATCGTCCTCGCGATCACGGTCCTGACGGCGCTCGTGTTCCCGGACACCGGCTCGGCCGGAGCCCGCACCACGGGGCGTATCGACCCATGGGACGTCCCCGAGGGGGTGGCGCACGCGAGCGCAACCGCGTCGGCACGTGCATCGAACGACGATCCGACGCGGGAGGCGATCCCGGCGGTGAGGGCGGCCGTTCGGGCGGCCCGTCGTGGAGACCCCATCCCGAGCCCGCTCGTCCCGCCGCTGCCGGACCTGCTCCGTGACGACTACCCCCCGTTCCCGGTGAACTGCTGGGAGGTTCGGGACCAGCCCCGTCACCTGCAGACGTGCACGCTCGTCGAGGGAACCAAGGGCACCATCGTCCTCATCGGGGACTCGCATGCGCGGGAGTGGATCACCCCGCTCGTGCGGTTGGCCCGGATGGACGACTGGAGGCTCGTACCCCTATGGCATCTCGGATGCTGGCCGACGAGCTACGACGCCGGCCACGAGTGCCAGACGTTCGTCCACTGGGCGAAGCGCCAGGTCCGCATCCTGCGACCGGACGTCGTCCTCATCGGGGGGGCGTTCAAGTACCGGACGCCCGAGATCGTCGAGAAGAACGCCGCAAACGTGGAATGGCTGGTCGACGGGGTCAGGCCGTATGCCGATCACGTTGCGGTCATCGGGGACCCGCCGGCGCTGCGGTTCCAGCCGACCCACTGCCTCAGCGCTCCCCACGCAGACCTCGGGACGTGCACCTCCACGCTGGGTCCCGCGCAGATCTCCGTGTACGTCAAGTCCCGGAACGCTGCGGAGCGGGCGGGCGGAGCATTCATGAACACGATCGGCTGGTTCTGCTTCCGGCGGCGGTGCCCGGCGGTCGTGGGGCACATCGCGCCGTACCGGGAGGACGATCACGTCTCGTACAGCTATGCGTTGTCACTCGGCTACCGGTTCCATGCGGCCTTCGTGCGCGCGGTGTCGAGGTAGATAATGAAGATCACTGGAATTGGCTTCGCGGGGGTTGCGAAGGGGGGGTGAGGTGTCTCGCCATCGGATCCGGACGCAGCTACCGCCTTCCTCTCAAGGTTCCTCCCCATCACCGCGCCGACAGCGATCGAGTGCGGCCCTCCTGAGCAGGTCGCTCGGCCTCGCCGTGCTCGTGACCGCGTTCATCCTCGGGTCCATCGGGATCATGGCGGCGCGGCACGACCGCGCCCGGAGTGGGGGCTCACCCGTGATCTCATCGCGTCCCTCCCCGCCGAGCGGGACGGCACCGGCCCCCACGGAGGTGTCGCCTACGGCGCCAGGGGCCACTCCGTCGCCGACGCCGGTGGTCGCGACTCCCGTGTCGATCCCCAAGGTGGTGGCCGCGGTGGCCGCAGCCCGGCGTGGATCGCCGATCCCGGCGCGGCTCGTCCCCCCGTTGTCACAGATCAAGCACGACCAGTACCCGCGGATTCCGAACTGCTGGGATCTGCGGCACGAGCCCGGACACCTGGGCAGGTGCTCGCTGTTCACCTCCGGCAGGAGGGGGACCATCGTCCTGATCGGCGACTCGCACGCCCGCTCGTGGCTCACGCCGATCTCGTGGATGGCGAGGCGGGACGGATGGACCGTCGTCCCGTTGTGGCACGTGGGGTGCTGGCCGGCGGCGTACCACGCGGGCCGCACATGCACCACGTTCGAGAGGTGGGCCGGCCGGGAGGTGCGGGCCCTGCGGCCCGACGTCGTGCTCATCGGGGGGAACTTCCCCTACGGGAATCCGCACTCGATCCCCAAGACCACCGAGGGGATCACCGAGTTCGTCTCGCGGATCAAGGCTGACGCCCGCCACGTCGTCCTGATCGGGGATCCGCCGTCGCTGCGGTTCGATCCGACCGACTGCCTGGGCGCTCCGGGGGCGACGCTCCGAACCTGCACCGCGACGCTGACCGCTCAACAGGTCGCCGCGTACCGGACCGCAAAGGAGACCGCGGCGCGCGTCGGCGCGGGGTTCCTGGACACGGTGGGCTGGTTCTGCTTCGACAGGCGGTGCCCGGCGGTGGTCGGTCACACGGTGACGTACCGAGTGAAGGACCACATCACGCGAAGTTACGGGGCCACGCTGGGCCCCTTGTTCCGCGCCGCGTTCCGCCGCGCCGTCTCCGCCTCGCCGTCAGGGCTCCCGCTCGAGGCCGCCGGGTTCGAGGTGGTCGGCGCTCCGTGAAATGCCCGGTTTGACGCCATCTCGGCGGAGGGGGTTGACTCGCCCCTGTCGTCGCCGAGTGGCGAGGGGGACGCTCGACCGTAGCTCCGGGGAGGTGCCGGATGTCGAGGAGAACCCTCGTTCTCGCAGTGGTCGCGGCCGTCGCGGCCTCGACCGTGCAGCTGATCGGGCCCGCCGCCCCTGCGGCCGCCGAGCCGCTTTCGGTCACGATCGCCGGGCAGCCTCCAGAGCGAGCTCGGCTGTCCCGGCGACTGGCATGCCGGACTGCGCCGTCACGCACCTCGCGCTCGATGCCGACGACGACGTGTGGCAGGGCAGCTTCGCCGTGCCGGCGGGCGAACTGGGAGTACAAGGCGGCGCTCGACGGCACGTGGGACGAGAACTACGGCGCGGGGCGCGGTGCGCGACGGCCCCAACATCGCGCTCGTCGCTCGCCGACCGGCGCCGACGTCAAGTTCTATCTACGACCACGAGACCCACTGGGTCACCGACAACGAGACCTCGGTGATCGCCACGGTCGCCCGGCAGCTTCCAGAGCGAGCTGGGGTGCGCGGGCGACTGGGATCCCGGGCTGCCTGCGGTCCTGGCTCCAGGACCCCGACGGCGACGGCATCGCGACGGTTCTCCACCTCGATCGCTCCCGCCCGGCGCCTACGAGGCGAAGGTCGCGATCGACGAGGCGTGGGACGAGAACTACGGCGCCGGCGGGCGTCCGCGACGGCGCCGAACATCCCGTTCGCCGTCGGCGCGCTCGGCGACACGGTGACGTTCAGCTACGACCACGCGAGCCACGTGCTCGACATCACCGTGATCCCGGCGGTGCCGGTGGACGACGCCGCGCTCGTGCGGGAGCCGGTGCGCCACCCGTTCGTCGAACGACGTCCTCTACTTCGCGCATCCCGACCGGTTCAACGACGGCAACGACGGCGAACAACTGCGGCGACTACGCCGGCGCGTGCGTCGCCGAACGACACGCAGGAGACACGTGCTCACGCACGGCTACCTCCCGAGCGACAAGGGCTACTACCACGGTGGCGACCTCGAGGGCCTCCGGCGCAAGCTGCCGTACCTCGACGACCTCGGCATCAACGCCATCTGGGTCGGTCCGATCTTCACGAACAAGACGGTCCAGGACGGACACGCACCGACCTGTACGGCCACTCGGCCGGCTACCACGGGTACTGGATCCTCGACTTCCTCAACGTCGACCCGCACCTCGGGACCAACGCGGAGTTCGCCCGCCTGGTCGAACGAGGCCCACGCGCGCGGCATCAAGGTGTTCATGGACATCGTCACCAACCACACCGCCGACGTCATCCAGCTCGAGGGCAACGCCGGCTACCGGAACAAGCGCGACTTCCCGTACCGGGACGTCAACGGACAGCCGTTCGACGACTCCGACTACGCCTACTCCGGCCAGTCCGACTACACGTTCCCGGAGGTGGACGCGAGCTCGTTCCCGTACACGCCGATCGTGCCGGCCGGCGAGGAGAACGCGAAGAACCCGGCCTGGCTCAACGACCCGACTGCTGTACCACAACCGCGGGAACACCACCTTCACCGGCGAGAACTCGCTGTACGGCGACTTCTTCGGGCTCGACGACCTGTGGACCGAGCGCCAGGAAGTGGTCGACGGGATGATCGACATCTACAAGTTCTGGATCGACCAGTTCGGCGTCGACGGCTTCCGGATCGACACCACCAAGCACGTGAACATGGAGTTCTGGCAGAAGTTCGGGCCGGACATCGTCGACGACGCGCAGGCGCGCGGCATCCCGGACTTCTTCGCCTTCGGCGAGGTGTTCGACCAGCAGTTCGGCCCGCAGTTCATGAGCGAGTTCTCGACCAGGGGCAAGCTCCAGTCGACGATCGACTTCGGCTTCCAGCTCGCCGCGCGCGACTTCGCGTCGCAAGAGCGGGGCCACCGACAACCTGACGGACTTCTTCGCCACGGACGACTACTACACCGACACCGACAGCAACGCGTACGCCATGCCGACGTTCCTCGGCAACCACGACATGGGGCGCATCGGCTACTTCCTGCAGCGGGTGGACCAGCCCGGCGCGAGCGACGCCGAGCTGCTCGCCCGATCGAAGCTGGCGCACGCGCTGATGTTCTTCGCCCGCGGCCAGCCGGTCATCTACTACGGCGACGAGCAGGGCTTCACCGGCGACGGCGGCGACAAGGACGCCCGCGAGGACATGTTCGCCAACGTCGTGCCGTCGTACGCCGACAACGACCTGATCGGCACCGACGCGACCACGTCCGACGACAACTTCGACCGCACCACCCGCTGTACCAGGCGATCCGCGGTCTCGCGCAGGCTCCGACGAGCGCTACCCGGCGCTGCGGTCCGGCGCGCAGATCGACCGCTACAGCTCCGACGGTCCGGGCGTCTACGCGTTCTCCCGCATCGACCGCGACGAGCGGATCGAGTACGTCGTCGCGCTGAACAACAGCGAGTACCCCGCGACCGCCGTCGTGCCGACGTACTCGCCGCGAAGAACGCGAAGTTCGAGCGCCTCACCCGGCGTCGGAGCCGACAAGGTCATCGACGACCGGCCCGGCGGGCGACCTCGACGCTCACCGTGCCGCCGCTCGGGTTCGTGATCTACCAGGCCAAGAAGGCCAGTCCCGACGAGCCACGCCGCGCCGGGCGATCCATCACCAGCGGCTCCGCGACGGCGACACCGTGCCGCTCGAGACCCACGTCGGGACGGCCACGCAGGTCGTCGACCGCATCGAGGTCGCCGCGGAGCTCGACGCCGACCGGCTGGCCGAGGTCACGTTCGCCGTGCGCGTGGGCGACGGCGAGTACGTACCGATCGGCACCGACGACAACGCGCCCTACCGCGTCTTCTACGACGCCAGCCACCTGCGGGGCCACGAGGACACGCCGCTCATCGTTCCGGGCGATCGTCAACGACCTCTCCGGGCACCTCGCGTCGGACGAGGTGGTCGACGTCGGCGTCGAGTTCCCCGAGCCGGGACGCCGCCGGCGACCCCGTACGCCCTCATCCACTACAACCGTCCGGGCGGCGACTACGGCGACCACACGACCGGGAACTTCAACGACTTCTGGGGCCTCCACCTGTGGGGCGACGCCATCGACGCCGCCGAGGTCACCGACTGGACGAGCCCGAAGCCGTTCCTGGGCGAGGACGAGTACGGCCGGTTCGCGTTCGTGAAGCTCGCCGACGACACGCACCCGGTCAACTTCATCGTCCACCGCGGCGACACCAAGGACCCGGACAACAGCCCGGATCGGAGCTTCGATCCCGCGACGACACCGGAGATCTGGCTCCAGCAGGGCGACGTCAACGATCTACACGTCGCAGGCCGAAGCCCAGGGTCACGCGACCGTGCACTACGCCTGCGCGCCGGACTGCTCGGGTGTGACGATCGACGCAACGAGCCAGGGCTCGCCGGTCGCGACGAATGCACCGCCCGACGCCACCGACGACTACGGCGCCGTGTTCCGGCTCAGTCCCGTCCGACCTCGTCGCAGCCGCTGACGGTGACGATCCACGACGGGGGAGTGGCCGACGTCGACGGCCAGGTGTTCACGCCGACCGCGACGCCGTCGGCCTGGTTCCAGCTCGGGCGACCAGATGGTCTATCCGTCGCGCGGCGCCGCCGAGGACTTCGCGACCATCCACTACCGACGGCCGGCCGGCGACTACGGCGACCCGGCCAGCTCGGACTTCAACGACTTCTGGGGCCTGCACGTGTGGACGGGCGCCGTCCCGCAGCCTGCGTGGACCGACCCGCTCCGGCCAGTGGGCCAGGACGTGTTCGGGGTCGAGTTCCGGGTCCCGCTCGTCGACGGGGCGAGCCAACTCGCCTACATCCTCCACCGGGGCGACACCAAGGATCCGGGACCCGACCAGTTCCTCGTCTTCGACGACTACGGACACGAGGTGTGGCAGCTCCAGGGCGCCGATCCCGAGCGCCCGTACGTCGCGCCGCTCCGTCGCTGACGGCGCGAGCGCGGGGTACCGCTGGAGGCGTGAGATCGGTCAGCGTTCCGGGTCGTCTTCCGCCGCCGGTTCCGCGGAGGCCTCTTCGAACGCGCGGCGGGACATGGGCACCATCTTCGCCATCCCGAACACCACCTCCAGGGCCAGCGTCAGGGCGATCCGGATGTCGAGGGCCTGACCCGTTCCTTCGATCCCTCCGGCGAGCGCGAGCGAACATGGAACGCGGCGGCCGGCGTCGTGCAGGCCCGCGGTCGCCGCCTCCACCGCGGGTCGCATCTCGAACGCGAGGCGGAGCGGTTGGACGCTCGGGCGGTGTTCCACGGGAACGGTCAGCCCCACCTCGCCCCAGGCGGTGGAGCCGACATTCGACGCCACGAGCCGGTACCAGCGCTCGAGTGGTTCGAAGGCATCTGCGGCGATCGTTGCGGGCGTCAGCCCGTCCCGGAGCACGCCGACCACCGACGTGGCAGGCACGTCGGCGAGGTCGGTCGCGTCGCCGGTCAGCATCCGGTTGATCTCGTCGCCGAACACCGCGGCGCCCGGGGTGAGGTCGGTGGTCTCGATGTCGAACAGCCGTGTGTCGACCAGGGCGGCCTCGCCGGTCGCCGCGGCGAGCGCGGTGAGGTAGTCCTCGACCCGCACGCCGTGCTCGTCCTGGAGCATGGCGATCGCGGCGGCGTCGATCGCGACCGCGGCCTGTTCGAGCTCCGATTCCGACACGGGCCGAACCTTCCCATCCCCGGACTTCGGATGGAAAACCGGGCGGGCTCCCTCCGTTCCATTGACGGGTCCGGCCGAAGCGGTGTCTACTCCGCCGCAACATGGCTCGAACCGGACGATTTCGGCGTCTCCCCGCGATCGTCGCGCTCGCGCTCGCCGGCGCGCTCCTGCCGGCGACGGCGCCCGCCGCCGCCCGGGGCTCTGATCCCATCAGCTGCACCGGCCCGACCTCCGGTGTGGAGAACGTCCACAGCGAGACCGGATTCGTCGTCGTGAAGCGATCGGGCGACGCTCTGACGTTCCGGAACGAGACCATGACCATCCCGTGCGGAACGGTGACCACGGTCGACCACGTGAACATCGACCTGGGCAATCCGCAACAGGGGGTCCTCGGGTTCGACCTCGAGGGTGGGCCCTTCGCGCCGGGCTTGACGACGGCCGATCCCGGGGGCGCCGGGTCCCCGGAGATCGAGTTCACCGTCTCGAACCCGGGGCAGTTCCCCACGGTGGACGTCCTCGGCTCGGCCGGCAACGACGGCTTCGCGTTCGGGCAGCACCGGAACCCGGTCACGTTCGTCAACGAGGCCCAGTTCAACCTCGATGTCTTCGACGACGGTGACGCGCCCGACGTGGACGTGGTTGTGGAGGACCACCCCGTCTCGACGGTCGAGGTGCGGACGTACGCGGGCGCCGATTTCATGAGCGGCGCGGGGACAGGACCCTTTTCGGCTGCCTTCGAGGGGTCGGCGAACTACGGGGACGGGCCGGGTCCGGACACGGTAATCGGGGGCGCCGGGGGCGACTACATCTTCGCGGACGACGATCCGGACCCGGGCGACGTGTTCCGCGGAGGCGCGGGGTCCGACGCCCTCGACCTCGGGCACCGGCTGGATGAGGTCGCCATCTCGCTGAACGGCAAGGCCGACGACGGCCACGCCTGTCCCGGGCCGGCCTGCGAGGGCGACAGGGTCGCCGGGGACATCGAGTACTTCCGCGGGGGCGGCGGCAGCGATCGCTTCGTGGGGACCAAGGGGCGCCAGACCTTCGACGGCGGCTTCGGGAACGAAGTGCTCATCGGCGGCCTTGGCGACGACGTGATGTACGGCGGACCTGGAGCGGACCTGTTCCAGGGAGGAAAGGGATTCGACACGGTGCAATACGGCGGTCCGGACGGGGTCACGGTGAGGCTGGACGGAAAGCCGAACGACGGGCCTCCCGGAGAGACGGACGACGTCAAGCCCGACGTCGAGCACGTCGTCGGCTCCTCCGGGAACGACCACCTGGTGGGGAACGACAAGGCCAACCAGCTGGACGGCGGCGAGGGGAACGACGTCCTCGAGGGACGCGGGGGCAACGATGCGTTCGACGGCCCCGGGTTCTCGTTCCAGACGGGCAGCGACGTCTTCATGGGTGGGCCCGGTACCGACACCGCGTACCTCGACACACTCCAGGGCGACCTCAGGGTGTCGCTCGACGACGTCAAGAACGACATCGTGGTGGGTGAGCCCGGCAAGGGCGTCGACAACGTCCGTGCCGACGTCGAGGCGGTCGTTGGCGGGCCCGGCGACGACACCCTCACCGGGAACGCGAAGCCGAACCGGCTGGTCGGAGGCGACGGGAAGGATTCGCTCCTCGGTGGCGGTGGGAGCGACGTGCTGCTTCCCGGGCCGGGCGCCGACGCGGTCCAGGGCGGGCCGGGCGGCGACACCGTGTCGTTCGCCGATGCGGCACACGCGATCGTCGCCAACCTCGGACAGGGTTCGGCGACCGGGGACGGTCCGGATGTGATTGCCGGCGTCGAGCGGATGCTGGGTTCCCCGCTCGGGGACCGCCTCATCGGGAACGATCCGCCGAACCTCCTGAACGGCGGCCGGGGGAACGACGACCTCGCAGGGATGGGAGGCCGCGACCGCCTGGTCGGCGGGCCGGGGAACGACGACCTGGACGGCGGGCCCGGAGTCGATACTTGTGTCCAGGGCCCCGGATCGGGGCCGAGGTCCGGCTGCGAGCACTGATTCCCTGCGAAAGCTCGGGTGGGTTGGCGCCGATCCTTCGCTCGTGGAGGATGCACGCGTGAATGCCCGCAGATCAATGCGGCCCGTGGTGGTCGCAATCGCCCTCGCCTTGGGGTGTTCGGCCTGTGGGCCGTTCCAGCGGCAGGATGAGGCGCCGCCAACATCGGCCGTGGCGGCCACGTCCGACCCCGGTCGGGGAGCGACGACGATCCCGACGACGCCCGCTGAAGCGACCACGGCGCCGGTTCCGACGACGGCCGTGACAACCGCTTCCCAGACGACGACCGCACCTCCCGCGACGAGTGCTCCCGCTCCGACGACGAACCCACCTGCGACGACTACGCCGCCGAAGCCGAAGCCGAAGCCGAAGCCGCCCAAGCCGGACGGCCCGGATCTCAGCGCCTACGCGGGACTCGGCACGTGGATCGACCACTACGACAACGACGACCAGTTCGGACCTCAGGCGTTCGGCGACCCGACCGCCGATGTCGCGCTCATGCAGCGGAACGGCGTCCGGACCGTGTTCCTCGAAGCGGGCAGCTACAAGCACCCACCGGTGGACTTCCCGGAGGCGACGGCCGCGTTCCTTCATGATGCACACGCCGCCGGCCTGAAAGTCGTCGCGTGGTACCTGCCCCTGTTCCGGAGCGTCCGGCAGGACATGGACGAGGCCATGCGCGTGTTGAACTTCCGCACCGCCGACGGGCAGACCTACGACGGGTTCGCCCTCGACATCGAGGCGGCGATCGTCCCACCGGAACGCCGCATCGCGAACTTCCTCCGGCTGTCGGAGCTGCTCCGCCGAGCTGTCGGACCGGACCGCGCACTCGGGGCGATCATCCCGTCGCCGCTCGGGCTGATCCGCGTCCCGACGTACTGGCCGGGGTTCCCCTATGACCGGCTGCAGGACTACTACGACGTGATCCTGCCGATGAGCTACTTCACGTTCCGGGTGGAGGGGCCGGACGCCGTCGCGCAGTACGTCCGCGACAACGTGGCGATCATCAGACAGGAAACCGGCGACCCGGACGTCCCGATCCACGTGATCGGTGGCATCGCCGACGACATGTCCCAGGACGAGACGGAGGCGTTCGTCGGGGCTTCGGAGGCGGCCGGCGTGTTCGGCGCGAGCCTGTACGAGTTCCACCGGACGAACCCCGACCAGTGGCGGACGCTCGCTCCGCTCCGCTGACGTCCCGAGAGAACTGACCCGGCCCGGAGAGCCCCCGGTCCCTAGCTCCCGGATTCGGTGACGGTTGCCCGACGGTCGTTCTTGGGCTCGAACACCACCGCGGCGACCGCGCCTATTGCGAGCAGGGCGGCAGGGATGAGGAGCCAGAGCGCGCTGCTCGGGGCGGACCGCGGAGCAGTCGCTGTGGCCGGTGCGACTCGGACGATAGCCGTGGGCTGTGGTGCGGGCGGGGCCGGGGCGTTCGCCACATGTCCGCCGCCGACCGCATGCCCGGGCGAGGTCGATCCGGGAGCGACGGTGCCGCCGGTCGAGCGCTCCTTGCCGCCGATTGTGAACGGGGGCTTGAAGTGGAACGGGCCGCCGTAGTGGAACAGCGGGCCCTTCACCGTGCCGAAGTCGTGCGGGAACCCGGCCTGGCCGCCGCCTCCGGCGCCGCCCTGTTGACCGGCGTTGCCGCCGCCGGTGCCGGTGCCGGTGCCACCGCCGCCGGTGCCGGGGTCGGAGGAGCCGCCGGTGTTGCCGCCCGTGGTCCCGCCCGTGTCGCCACCGCCGCCGGTCCCGCCGCCGCCGGTCCCGCCGCCACCCGTGCCGCCGCCACCGCCGCCCCCCGCCGGTCTCCACCGGCGAGGGGGAGGGAGCGGGCGGGGGGATGGTGGGTGTGGGCGGGGGCGGGCTGGGTGACTTGGTGGGCTCGATGGATGGGAGGGGAATCGGAAGCGTAGGCGAGGGGAGAGGCGGGAGGGTCAGGTCCGGCCGGGGTGCGGCGCCCGCAGCGCCGCCCGCGACGACCAGGAACGCGCTCGTCGACGCGAGCACGATCGCGCCGGACATGAGGCAGAACGCTAGGGTTCGGTTCCTTCTCCTGGCCACTGGAACGGGCCCCCCTCCTTCGATGGTTTTCGGGCGGTTCCGCTTCCGTGATCGGAAGGGGAGAACAGGAGGGGTTTTCCCCATCCGTCGGCTCACCAAACCGACCCCTGGTTGCCGGGCGAGACGGCGAAGACCCGGGCACGAACCACGTCGGTTCCCGAGGATGGCGACGGGTCCGTACGATGGTCCCGATGCGGGGCGGCAGAGGAGCGGAGGGATTCCCGGCGCCGGGCGGCCGGCGGGCCTGGTGGCTGCGGGAGGCGCTTGCCGCCGATCCGGGGGAGCCCTGCCCATTTCTGGAAGGTGATCTGGAAGCCGACGTCGTCATCCTCGGCGGCGGCTACACGGGGATGTGGACCGCGTTCTTCCTGACGGAGGAACAGCCCGGCATGCGGGTGGTCGTGCTGGAGCGGGACATCTGCGGCGGCGGCCCGAGCGGGCGCAACGGCGGCTTCCTGACCGGTTGGTGGGACGAGCTCCCCGAGCTTGTCGAGATGTTCGGGGACGAGCCTGCCCTCAGCGCGTGCCGGGCCCTCGGCCGGAGCGTCCGCGCCATCGGTGAGTGGTGCGGCGCGCACGGCGTCGACGCGTGGTACACGCCCGGCGGCTTCCTCGACGTGGCCGCCTCGCCGGCGCAGGACGGCTCGTGGCGGTCGTCGGTCGAGGCGGCCGCCCGGCTGGGTGCGGCCGAGGAGTACGTCGAGCTCGCACCCGCAGAGGTGCAGGCCCGGTGTGCGTCGCCGGTGTACCGGGGCGGGGTGTTCATGCGGGACGGCGCCACGGTGCAGCCGGCCCGGCTGGCGCGCGGCCTCCGGCGGGTCCTGCTGGAGCGTGGCGTCCGGATCTTCGAGGGGACGCCGGTCCGGAGGTTCCGGGCCGGACCGCCTGCGGAGGCGGAGACGCCGGGCGGCACCGTCCGGGCGGGCTCGGCCGTGATCGCGCTCAACGCCTGGGCGACCGGGTTCCCCCGCCTGCGGCCGCGACTGGTCGCGTTCGGGAGCTACATCGTGCTGACCGCGCCGGCGCCGGACCTGCTGGAGGAGCTCGGATGGACCGGCGGCGAGTGCATCACCGACTCGCGCTCGTCGCTCCATTACTACCGGACCACCCGTGACGGCAGGATCGCGTTCGGGGGCGGCGGGGGCCGGGGAGCGATCGGCACGAAGATCGGCGACCGGTTCACGCACGACGTCGAGTCGGTGCGACGGGCCGCGGCCGGCCTCCGGCGGACGTTCCCGAGCTTCCGGGACGTCCCGATCGAGGATTCCTGGGGCGGCCCGATCGACATGTCGCCGTCGCACCTCCCGTTCTTCGGGACGTGGCCGTCGGGGAACGTCCACTTCGGGGCGGGGTATTCGGGGAACGGCGTCGCCCCGAGCAACCTGGGTGGCCGCGTCCTGGCCGGACTGATCGCGGGCCGCGAGGACGAGTGGACGTCGCTGCCCCTCGTCGGGCACCTCCCGCCCCGGTTCCCCCCGGAGCCGCTCCGGACGGCCGGGGGGTTCCTCGTGCGGGAGGCGATCGTGCGATTGGATCAGGCCGCGGAGGACGGACGGCGTCCGTCGGCGCTCGCCCGGCTCGTCGCGAGGACCCCCCGGATGCTCGGATACCACTGGGGACCCCGATGAGCGGTCCGCTCGTCGAGCAGCGGATCAGCCCCCGGAGGGTGACTCCGGCCAGCCGGTGAACAGGCCGGGCCCGCGCTTGCGGAGCTCACCGCCGACGATGGTCCGCTGGATCTCGGACGTGCCCTCCCAGATGCGGTCGACGCGCAGTTCCCGCCACAGCCGTTCGACCGGCTGCTCGCGCATGTAGCCCCGGCCGCCGTGGATCTGCACGGCCCGGTCGGCCACGCGGCCGGCCGTCTCGGAGCAGACGAGCTTGACCACCGCCGCCATGTGGTGGAGCTCCCGGCGCTCCATCGACCCGCGCGCCGCCTGCCACCCGACGCGGTACAACAGCGACTTGGCGGCCATGACCTCGGCCGCCATGTCCGCGAGCATGAACTCCACACCCTGGTGCTCGGAGATCGGCCGGCCGAACGCCCGTCGCTCCGTGGCGAACGCCGTCGACAGCTCCAGCAGGCGGATCGACGCGCCGACGGTCCGCGCGCCGATCATCAGGCGCTCCTCGACGAACCAGTCCTTGGTCAGCGCATCACCCCCGCCGACCTCGCCCAGGACCTGCTCCGGCCCGAGCCGGACGCCCTCGAACGCGAACACCGGATGCTCGAACACGAACGTGTGCATGTACCGGGGCGAGCGGACCTGGCGAACCCCGGGGAGGTCCTTGTCCACCAGGAACACCGTCGCCTGCGCCGGGTCGCCGTCGACGAGCGCGTGGACCATGATGAAGTCGGCCACGTCGCCCACGGTGACGTGCCACTTCTCCCCGTCGAGGACCCAGCCCTCGCCGTCCCGCTTGGCCGTCGTCCGAACCATCGACGGGTCCGAGCCGGCTCCTTCCTCCGTGATGGCGTACGCGTCGCGGCGTTCCCCCCGGCAGGCCGGGCGCAGGTAGCGCTCCTTCTGTTCCTCGGTCCCCCGGCGCAGGGGGATCGACGGGCGCCAGACGACGTCCCACAGGGCTCCGGTCGAGCGCCCCATCTCCTCCTGGACCAGGATCTGTCGGAACAGGTCGAATCCCTGACCCCCGTCCTCGATCGCGTGGTTGATCGCATTCCAGCTGCCGTCGAGCACGGCGCCGCGGATGGTCGCAAGGCTCCCGGGCGACAGGCCGCGGTGCTCCTCGCACTCGAGCTCGAAAGGGAACAGGAACCGCTCGGTGAACTCCCGCGCCCGGCGCTGCAGATCGGCGTCCTCGGGGGTGAGCGAGAGGTCCATGGATCAGTCCCTCCGGGGGATCACGAGCGCGTCGACGGCCACCGCGCCGCGGGGTCCCACCATGACCGGATTCACGTCGAGCTCGTCCAGCAGATCGCCGAGATCGGCGGCCAGGACCGACAGGCGCGCAAGCGCATCCGCCAGGGCGCCGACGTCCGACGGCAGTGCCCCGCGGACGCCGTCCAGGACCCGGCGCACGGCCAGCGCGTCGATCAGCCGGTGCGCGGCCGTCCGGTCGAGCGGCGGCAGCGCGAGGTGGCGGTCGCGCAGCACCTCCACCAGGGAACCCCCCGCCGCGGCCATCACGAGCGGGCCGAACTGCCCGTCGCGCACCACGCCGAGCGCCATCTCCACTCCCGCTCCGGCCATCGCAGCCACCGTGACGCCCGGCCCCAGTGCGGCGAGCCGGTCGTAGGCGTGCCGGACGCCTTCGGCGTCCGGCACGCCGAGCACCACGCCGCCGGCCTCGGTCTTGTGGTCGCGCTCGGCGGTCTTCACCGCGACCGGGAACCCGATCCGTTCGGCCGCGCGGACGGCGTCGTCCACGTTCGACGCCCGTTCGCACCGCACGACTCCGATCCCGTAGTCGGCGAGCATCGCGAGTGCCTCGACCTCGTCCCACGGGTCCGGATCCGTCAGCCGGGAACGCCACCGGTGGCGGACGTCCGGCGGCACACGTGCGATCTCTTCCGACGGCGGCCGGGAACGGTGCTCGCGGAGGGCGAACAGGTGCCGGAAGGCCGCGAGACCGGTCGCCGTTCCCTCCAGGACGGGGACGCCCGCCGACCGGATCGACCGCGCGTCGTTCGGGTCGACGGCGGCGCGCAGGTTCGACAGCACGGCGAACGGTTTGGCCGACTCGCCCCAGATGCGCCTGGCGATCGCGACGTACCCGCCGTCGGGCGGCTCCTGGGTGGTGAGGTCCACGACGAACGCCAGCGCGGCCGCGTCGTCGTCGTCGAGCAGCGCGCGCATGCACTCCGCGTAGGCATGCTCGACGTCGTGGCCGGTGCCCCACGCGTCGAGCGGGTTCACCGGCGGCAGCCCCGGGTCGAGCGCGGCGCGCAGCCGCTCGGTGGTCCCGTCCGAGATCCGGGCGAACGGGACCCCCGCGGCCGCCGCGGCGTCCACGAGGTGCGCACGCTCGCCGCCGGAGTCGTGGATGGCGGCGAGCCCCCCCGGGCCGGCCCGGCGCCCCGCCTGCAGCAGCTCGAGCGTGTCGGCCATCTCGTCCAGCGTGTCGACGCGGAGCACGCCGAACGCGTCGAACACCGCCTCGTAGGCGCCGTCCTCCCCGGCCAGCGCGCCCGAGTGCGCCGCGACCAGCTCGCGCGAGGCCGTCGAGCGCCCGACCTTCAGCGCCACGACGGGGACGTTCCGTTCGGCGGCCGTCCGCAGCGCCTGCACGAACCGTTCCGGGTCGCGCGCCGTCTCCAGGAACAGGCCGACGACGCGGGTGCTCTCCAGGTCGAGCGCATGGAGCAGGTACTCCGCCATCGTCGTCGTGAGCTCGAGGCCGGGCGACACGACCAGGTTGAAGCGCAGCCCCCGGTCGTTGTGCAGCACCGCGGAGAACACCGACCCGGAGTGGGTGAGAAAGCAGATGCCTCCCGGCGACGAGGTCCGCCGGCTCGAGAAATCCGCAGGCCCGCAGCCCCCGCTCGACGTTGAGGAACCCCATGCCGTTGCTCGCCGCACAGGGTCATGCCCGCATCCCGCGCGATCGCGGCCAGCCGCTCCGGCAGCGGCGCGATCCCCGGCCTGGGTTCCTCGTACGTGCTGGCGAAGATGACCGCGGAGCGCGCCCCGGCCGCCCCGGCCGCCCGGAGCTGCTCCTCGACCCGCGCGTTCGCGACGCCGAGGATCGCCAGGTCGACCGGCTCCGGGCAGGTCGCCGATCGACGGGAAGCACGCCCGGCCCATGACCTCGTCGTACGAGGGGTTCACCGGGAACACCTCGCCGTCGAACCCCCCGCCGACCAGCTGGAGCATGAGCTGCTCGCCGAAGCGTGCCCGGCCGGGCACTCGCCCCGACGACGGCGACGGACCGGGCCTCGAGCATGGCGGCGAGCGTCGGTTCGGCCGTGGCGAGCCCCTCCTGCCGCCCGGGCCGCGCGCTCACTTCGACAGGAGCCGCTTCGCCCGCTTGCGGTCCCTCATGATCTCCCGAACCGCATGGTGGCCGGGGATCCCGCACACCCCGCCGCCGCCGTGCGTCGCGGAGCTCGCCTGGTACAGGCCCGCGATGGGGGAGCGGTAGTCGGCGTATCCGGGCGACGGCCGCATGTGGAACAGCTGCTCGATCGACAGCTCGCCGTGGAAGATGTTCCCGCCGATCAGCCCGTACTCCTGTTCCATCTCGTGGGGCCCGATCACCTGGCGGTGCAGGATCGCGCCTTTCAGGTTGGGCGCGAGCTCGTTGTACAGGTCGATCATGCGGTCCGCGTAGGCCTCGAGCTCGTCCGTGTGCGGCTCCTCCGACCACTCGTGCGGGACCCACTGGGTGAACAGCGACATGATGTGCCGCCCCTCCGGCGCGAGCGTCCTGTCGAACACGGTCGGGATGCACCCGTCGCTGAACGGCCGTTCGGCCGCGCGGCCCTCGCGCGCGTCGACGAACGCCCGCTCGAGCTCGTCGATCGAGAGCGACATCTCGACCGAGCCGGTGTGGTGCTCCCCGAGCGTCGTTCCCGGGGTGGCGATGAAGTCCGGCAGCTCGGCGAGCGCCAGGTTGATCTTCACGACGCCGCTCCGGGACTTCCACCGCTCGATGTCCTGCACGAAGTCGCCCGGCAGCTCCGCGCGGTCGATGTGCCGGAGGAACGTGATCTTCGGGTGGATCGCCGTCACGACGAGCGGAGCCGTGACCTCCTCGCCGTCCCGGAGCACCGCGCCCCGCACGCGCCCGTTCGCCACGAGCAGGCGCTCGACCGGGGCCTCGGTGCGGATGGTCGCGCCGAAGGATTCGGCGGCCCGGCGGCACGCGTCGGCGACAGCGCCCATGCCGCCCTCAGGGAAGCCCCAGTTGCCGAGGTGGCCGTCGCCGATGTCCCCGATGGAATGGTGGGCCATCACGTACGCGGTACCGGGTTCGCGCGGCCCCGCCCACGTCCCGATCACGCCGTTGATGGCGAGCGACGCCTTCACCTGCTCGGACTCGAACCAGTCGTCGAGCAGGTCGGAGATGCTCATCGTGAACAGCCGCGTGATGTCGCCGACCCGGCGGACGCCGACCCCCCGGTACCGCCATGCCACCTTGAGCTGGTCGAGCAGGTCCGACCACTTGAGCGACCCGATCTTGGGCGGCGTCTCCATCAGCAGCGGCGCCATGACGTCGGCCAGGCCGGCCAGCCACGCGTCCCACCTCGGCATGGCCTCGGCGTCACGCTTCGAGAACTTCGAGATCTGCTCGTGGTTCCGTCGGGCGTCGTCGGCGAACAGCTGCAGCGAGCTCCCGTCGGGCCAGGCCTGGTAGTACGGCCCCATCGGGAACACCTTGTAGCCGTGCCGCTCGAGCTGGAGGTCCCGGGCGATCGTCGGGGGGAGCAGGCTCATCACGTACGAGAGCGTGGTGACCTTGAACTCCGGCGCCTCGGGCCACGGTTGGTCGGTGCGCGGCCGCCCCGCCCGTCTTGTGGCGGGCCTCCAGCACGATCGTCCGCGCCCCGGCCCGGGCCAGGTAGGCCGCGGCCACGAGCCCGTTGTGCCCCCCTCCGACCACGATGGCGTCGTACGAGTTCGACATGCCGCACCGCTCCCCGCGGGCCCGGTCGTCTTGAGATTGACTGAACGTTCAGTCTATATTTGATCGCCCTCCCGAGCGCAAGCGCGGACCGGCGTTCGCGGGCGGGGGATCGGGCCCGGCGGACGCGATACCGTTACCGACCGATGTCGGCGGTGATGATGACTGGAGCCACGACGAACGCACCGAAGGATGGCGGCGCCGGAGGCCGGCGGAGGATCTCCGACGAGCGCCGCGTGCAGATCCTCGAGTCCGCTGTCGAGGTGATCCGAACGCGGGGACTGGCCGACACGCGGATCTCCGACATCGCCGAAAGGACCGGAACGTCCTCCGCGCTCGTCGTCTACTACTTCGGATCGAAGGACCGGCTCCTCGCCGAGACGCTGACGTTCTCCGAGGAACGGTTCTACGCGGCGACCGCCGAGGAGCTCCGTGACCTCCCAACTGCGACCGAGCAGCTTCGGCGTCTCATCGAGCTGTCGTGCGCAGCGGACGGGACCGGGCAGCCGGGAATCGAGGAATGGCTGCTGTGGATCGAGATGTGGACCCGCGCCCTCCGGGACCCCGACGTGGCCCGCGACCGGCAGGCGTTCGACCGCCGGTGGCGAGAGACGATCGCAGGCATCGTCCGCCGGGGGATCGGAAGTCGGCGAGTTCCGCGACGTGGACGCCGACGAGTTCGCGCTCCGGCTGGCCTCCCTGATCGACGGCCTGGCGATCCAGGTCGTGCTGGAGGACCCCGACGTGCCTCCCGAGCGCATGCTCGACGTCTGCCTGGGCATGGCCGCGAACGAGCTCGGATTCGAACGCCGGCCGGCCGGTACGTCGCCCCGCGCCCGCGGAGGGAAGCGCCGTGGGCGCTGACGCCCCGCTCTCCGCCGCCGAGCGTGAGCAGCTGACCGGGTCGCTCCGGGCGCTCGGCCACAGCACGGCTCTGCCCGCCGGGGCCTACACGTCGGCCGAGGTCTTCGCCTGGGAGCGCCGGGCGTTCTTCGGACAGGGATGGATGTGCCTCGGCCGGTCGGCCGACCTCGCGGAGCCCGGGGACCAGGCGGCGTTCTCGGCCGGCGACGACGGCGTGCTGGTCGTCCGGGGCGAGGACGGCGTGCTCCGGGGATTCTTCAACGTGTGCCGCCACCGCGGGCACGAGCTCCTGCCCGAGGGTGGCTCGGCGACCCGGCGGACCATCCAGTGCCCGTACCACGCGTGGGCGTATGGGCTGGACGGCCGGCTGCGGGGCGCGCCGGGCTACCGGCACCTCGACCCGGACGATTTCGGCCTCGCCCCTGCGCGGGTGGCCGAGTGGCACGGGTGGGCGTTCGCCAACGCCAGCGGGGACGCCCCGCCGATCGAGGACTGGATGGGGAACCTCGAGGACGTCGTCCGGTTCCACGAGCCCGAGCGGCTCGTCACCGCGGCGACGCACGAGTACCTGGTGGCCGCGAACTGGAAGATCGTCCACGAGAACTACCACGAGTGCTACCACTGCTCGAACATCCATCCCGAGCTGTGCCGCGTGACGCCGCCGGACAGCGGGGTCGACCTGGTGCGGACCGGCGTCTGGGCGGGTGGATCGATGGACCTCCGGCCGCATGCGCAGACGATGTCGCTCACCGGCGAGAGCGGGGGAACGCTCCTCCGGGGGCTCGACGAGGCCCGGCGCCGGCAGGTGCTGTACTGCGGGCTGTTCCCGAACCTGCTGATCAGCCTGCATCCCGACTACGTGCTGACCCATCTGCTCCGCCCGGTCGGGCCGGACGCGACCTCGATCGAGTGCCGGTGGCTGTTCCAGCCGGAGGACGTCGCCCGCGACGACTTCGACCCGGCGTATGCGGTCGAGTTCTGGGACATCACGAACCGCCAGGACTGGGCGGCGGTGGAATCGGTGCAGCGGGGGGCGGGGTCGCGCGGCTACCGGCCCGGCCCGCTCTCCGATCGGGAACAGTCCGTCCGGCAGTTCGACACGATCGTGGCCCAGGGCTACCGGACCGGGAGGCCCGCGCCGCCCGTCCCCGACGACGTCGACGGCAACACCGGCTTGAGCGTCCCGGATGCCGCCGTCCGCGGACGCGGCTTCCGCGCGGGCGCCGCGCCGGTCGCGGGGTCCTGAGCCGCATGCCCGGCGGCGAGGTGCGGCTGGTCGACCTCGTCAAGCGCTTCGACGACGTGGTCGCCGTCGACCACATCGACCTCGACATCCGGGGCGGCGAGTTCTTCTCGCTGCTCGGGCCGTCGGGCTGCGGCAAGACGACCACCCTGCGGCTGATCGCGGGCTTCGAGCGGCCCACCGACGGGTCCATCCTGCTCGACGGCGTCGACATGGCGCAGACGCCGCCGCACAAGCGCAACGTGAACACGGTCTTCCAGAACTACGCCCTGTTCCCGCACCTGAACGTGTTCGACAACGTCGCCTTCGGCCTGACCTATCGCAACGTGCCCAAAGCGAGCGTTCGCCCGGTCGTGCTCGAGGCGCTCGAACGGGTCCAGATGACCGGCATGGAACAGCGCCGGCCCTCGCAGCTGTCGGGCGGGCAACAGCAGCGCGTCGCCCTGGCGCGTGCGTTGGTGCTCGACCCCGAGGTCCTGCTGCTGGACGAGCCGCTCGGCGCCCTGGACGCCAAGCTCCGCAAGGCGCTGCAGGTCGAGCTCAAGGCCCTGCAGGAGACCGTCGGCATCACGTTCATCTACGTGACCCACGACCAGGAGGAGGCCCTCACGATGTCCGACCGCCTGGCGGTGATGCGCCACGGCCGCATCCAGCAGATCGGTGCGCCGGCGGAGGTCTACCAGGAGCCCCGGACGGCCTGGGTCGCGGACTTCCTCGGCGTCTCGAACCTCATGGATGCGGTCGCGATGGGACGGTCCGGCGGGACCTGCCGTGTCCGGGTGGGCGACTTCGAGCTGCGGGCGGGGTCGGGCGACCTCGACGCCACCGGGCACCGTGAAGCTCGTGGTGCGTCCCGAGCGGGTCATCCTCGACCAGCACGGCGCCACCGGAGAGAACCGGGTGCCGGCCATGGTCGAGCGCACGGTGTACGTGGGGCCGGTGACCCAGCTCATCGTCCGTCTCGCGGCGGGGGACCAGATCCAGGTGATGGTCGCGAACCGCGGCAACGAGGGCGAGTGGCGGCAGGGGACCCCGGTGAGCGCGTTCCTGCCGCCGGATGCCATCCGGGTGCTGCCCTCGGACGAGACCGACCCGCCGACGCCGGACGGGTCGGATGACGACCCGGCTCCGGAGGCCGCGGTCGTCGAATCCGGTTAGAACTGCGACGCGATCTCCCCGATGGATCCGGTCCCGTCCCGCTCCCCGCGGGTCCATCGACGGTATGCCCAGAACCCCAGCATCGCGACGAGCAGCGTCGACACCAGCATGATCGTGGCAAGGGCGTTCAGCGCCGGCGTCGGCGACGACCGGGCGCTGCTGTAGATCTTCACCGCCATCGGTTCGGTCGACGCGCCGAGCGACAGGTAGCGCACGATCACGAAGTCGTCGATCACGTCCGCGAACACCAGCACCGCGCTCGCGAAGATGGCGGGGTAGAGCAGCGGCAGCAGCACCCGCTTCATGGCCTGCGTCGGCGAGGCTCCGAGGTCCATCGCCGCCTCCTCGTACTCGCGCCCGATCGTCAGCAACCGAGCCCGCACGATGATCACCGGGTAGGAGATCTGGAACGTGATGAGCCCGAGCATCTGGGCGACCGTCCCGAGGTGGACGAACGTGAACAGGTTCGAGAAGACGTGCAGCAGCGTGAACCCGATGATGAGCTCGGGCAGGACGAACGACAGGAGCATCTGGAAGTTCCAGACCGCCGCCGGCCGCTTGTGCCACCGGTCGATCCCGATCGCGAAGGCCACACCGATCGGCACCGCGACGAGCGTCGTCATGGTCGCGAGCTTGAGGGACTGGAACAGCGCGGACCGGAGCGTCGGGTCGTGCCACACCGACAGCACCGGGTCCTGGAAGTACCAGCGCAGCGAGAACCCCTGCCAGGTGCTCCGCGACCGCCCCGCGTTGAACGAGAACAGCACGGCGATGAGGACCGGCACGATCGACCAAACTATGTAGGCCCAGGTGAAGGTCTCGAGGAACCTCGGCTTGTGCCATGGATCCCGCCGCCGCAGACGGCGCCCGGCCGGCACTGCGCCCGTGTTCCGATCGCGCTCCGCCACGGCGACGGGGGCGCTCACACCACCCGCTCCCGCGTCGCTTTCGCCGTGCTGCGGATGTAGTACAGCATCGGGATCAGGAGGATCACCATCAGCATCAGGACCAGGACCGCGCCGATCCCCCCCTGGCCCGGCGTGCCAACGGCGTCGTCGATGAGGTTCCCGATCATCGACGTCCTCGGTGAGCCCGACAGCATGTCGTTCGTGTAGTAGTCCCCGAACATCGGCAGCGCCGCGATCACGAGGCCGGCGAGGATCGCCGGCTTCGACAGGGGGAGCGTCACCCGCCAGAAGGTGCGGGCCCGGCTGGCGCCCAGGTCGCGCGCGGCCTCGAGGAGATTCGCATCGATCCGGTCCAGCCCCGCGAACAGCGGCAGAATCATGTAGGGCATGTAGCCGTACACGAGTCCGAGCACGACCGTGACGGCGTTGCCGTGGAGCCAGTCGATCGGTCCTCCGGCCAGGTGCAGGAACGTCAGGCCGCGGTTCACCAACCCGTCCGACTGGAGCAGGTTGACCCAGGCGTACATCCGCATGATGTAGCTGATCCAGAACGGAGCGATCAGCAGGACGAGCAGCAGCCCGCGCCGTCGGCCGGCGTACCGGGCGGTGTAATAGGCGACCGGGTACGCGATGAGCAGGCAGAGGCCCGCCGCCGCACCAACGTACGCGAACGTCCGCAGGAACGCCGGGCCCAGGAAGGCGTCCTTCCCGAAGATCTGTCCGAACACCTCTCCGAACGTCCCCGAGTACCACTGCAGCGGATTCCAGATCGGTATCGGCTGGCGGAAGATCGGGTCGAAGGTCCCGAACGCGATGCACATCACGACGTAGAAGGGCACCAGGAACAGGACGATCAGCCAGAGGATCCCGGGGACCGAGAACGACGGCCAGAACCACCGGGGGTACCAGGCGCCGTGGCGCTCCGCGTCGGCCCGGCGCCGGGCCCTTGCGCTAGGCACCGGCCTTGAACTCGCTCCAGACGTCGTGCCAGGCGGCGTCGACCTCAGGGCTCAGCTCGAGCTCCCGCGCGCCCGACTTCCAAATCGACTCGTCCACGGTCGTGGACTCGAGGTTCTTGGGGATGTACTGCTGCTTCACGAGTAGCTCCGCGTTGACCTTCTGCTGCGGGGGCTGGTACCCGAGCCAACCGAAGTTGGTCATCGCGTTCTTGTAGTCGAGGAGGTAGTCGAGGAGCAGGTGCGCCAGCACGGGGTTCTTCCCGGACTTCAGGATCACCATCAGATCGTTGTTGACCGGAGCGTGCGTCGGCATCGACCAGTACCGGAGCGTGCTCGTGTCGAACCCCTTCGGCCCGTAGTACTGGGCGTTCACCATGTCCCCCGACCAGGCCTCGCAGATCGACACCTTGGCCTCCGGCAGGTCGATGTAGTCGTCGACGTTGACGAGGGGGTTCGTGGCCTTCGTCATGTCGAGCAGGTCCTTCCGCGCGGTCTCGAGGTGCTTCGGGTCCCCCGTGTTGAGGTCGTAGATGCCGTTGCGCAGCAGCGTCAGGCCGATCGTCTCCCGGTAGTCGTCGAGCACCTCGGTCTTGTTCATGTACTTCGGATCCCAGAACACCTCGTAGGGGTTCGCCCGGGCCGACACGTCCTCGTCGACGAGGTCGGTGCGCCAGGCGATCCCGGTCGTGTAGGTCACGTACGGGACCGAGTACCGGGCGCCCCGGTCGTAGTACGGGTCCTGGAGCTCGGTCCAGACGTTCGAGAGGTTCGACAGGTAGCTGTGGTTCAACGGTCGGAGATACCCCCGCGTGACGAGCTTCCCGAGCACGTCGATGGTCGGGATCAGGACGTCGAAGTCCACCTGGCCCGAGCGGATCTTGGTGAGCGCCTCGTCCATGTTCGTGAATGTGGAGAGCTCGACCGAGACCCCGGTGTCGGCGTACTGCTTCTCGAAGTTCTTCAGGGACTTCTTGTAGATGTACTCCTCCCAGTTGTAGACCTTGAGCGTCGCGTCCTTCTCGGGCTGCATCCCATTCGCGATGGGCTTGTTGTCGGGCTCGATCGGCCACGTGATCGGGTTGTCGGGCCGGGCCAGCGGTAGTGGACTGCTCGATGCCCCACCACTCGGGGGGGTGCCCGATCCGCAGGCCTCGAGCAGCGCGCCGATCGAGCCGAACGCGACCGCCGAGCCGGCCGCCCGCTTCAGGAAGATCCTGCGCGAGACCGCGGGCTGGAACGGCCTTCGTTCACGAGGATGCACTGCCCCTCCCTCCTATCGCCGCGGCGAACCGGGCGAAGTTGTCCAGGAACCTCCCCACGTCGTCGATCGTGTGTTGTACGGAGAGCATCCACTGCTCCGCCTTCCCCCACGGCGGGAGGAGCACCCCGCCGCCGTGCTGCATCAGCCAGTGGAGGTGGCTGAACCGGTCGTCGATCTCCAGGAAGTCACGGTAGTTCCGGATCGGGGTGCCCGAGAAGACGATGCACCCCTTGGCACCGAGCGCCACCACGTGGGCCGTGAGGCCGTGTTCGGCGATGATGCGCTCGCAGCCCTCGACCATGCGCGCCCGGAGCCGGTCGAAGTGCGCGTACGCCTCCGTCGTGAGCACCTCGGTAAGCGTGGCGCGGGCCGCGGCCATGGCCAGCGGGTTTCCGTTGAACGTCCCGACCTGCTCGTAGGCGCCCTCGGCGACGACGACATGACCTCCTCGCTGGCGCCGACCGCGGCGCAGGTCGAGATGCCGCCCCCCATGGCCTTGGCCAGGCAGACGATGTCGGGCGTCACCCCGTAGCGCGCCGTCGCGCCGCCCGGGTGGATCGTGAGGCCGGTCTTCACCTCGTCGAAGGTCAGCAGCGCGCCGTGGCGCCGTGGTCACCCGGCGGGCCTGCTCCAGCTACCCGGGGAGCGGCTGGACGATGCCGACGTTCATCATCACCGGCTCCACGATCAGCCCGGCGATCGCGGCGCCCCGGTCGCGGAAGATCGCCTCGAGCGCATCGGGGTCGTTGAACGGCGCGACCAGGGTGAGCTCGACGATGGCCGCGGGGATGCCGGCTCGAGGCGGGGGCGCTCCACGGGCGCTTGCTCGGGCCGAGCTCCTCGATCAGCTGGTACACCGACACCTGCACCGAGTCGTGGTGGCCGTGGTACGTGCCCTCCACCTTCACGATCAGGTCGCGACCGGTGACGGCGCGCATGAGGTGCACGGCGTCCATGGTGGCCTCGGTGCCGGAGTTGCCGAACCGCCACTTCGGGAGGCCGAACCGCCGGGCGAGGTCCTCGGCGACCGCGATGGCGTCCTCCATCGGCTGGGCGAAGTGCGTGCCGTTCCGGACCCGGCGCCGAGACGGCCTCGACGACGGCCGGGTGGGCGTGGCCGACGGCGTTGACGCCGTAGCCGCCGTGGAGGTCCACGAACTCGTTGCCGTCGACGTCCCAGACGCGGGAGCCGACCCCCCGGTCGATCCACACGGGCTGGGGCCGGTGGATCTGCCAGTTGGACGTGACGCCGCCGGCGAGCGACCGGCCGGCCCGCTCCGTGAGCGCCCGCGAACGCGGCTGCCGCTCCACGAAGCCGCCGCTCCTCCGCCTCGATGAGCTCGATCGATCCGCGTCCGTTCGTCCGTGCCGCGAGCACCACCGGTCCTCCCATCCTCACCCGACGATCGGGCTCGTTCCGCGCTTGAAGAGCTGATCGGCCACGATCAGCCGCTGGATCTCGGAGGTCCCCTCCCAGATCCGCTCGACCCGGAGCTCCCGGAAGAACCGCTCGGCCACGTTCTCCCGCATGTAGCCGCGGCCGCCGAAGATCTGCACCGCCCGGTCGGCGACGCGGTTCGCCATCTCGCTCGCGAACAGCTTGGCCAGCGAGCACTGCGCGTGCTGGGTCTTCTCGTCGGCGCCGTCGTCCATCGCGCGCGCCGTCTCGTAGGTCATGAGCCGGGCCGCCCACAGCTCCGCGACCGAGTCCGCGAGCATGAACTGGATCGCCTGCCGGGCCGAGAGCGGCTCGCCGAAGGTCACGCGGTCGCTGGACGAACGCGGTGGCCTCGTCGATCAGCCGCTCCGCCGCGCCGCAGCACCGGGCGCGCGATCATGAGCCGCTCGTACCGGAACCACTCGTACACGAACCGCATCCCGTCGCCCTCGGCGCCGATGAGGTTGGCCGCGGGGACCCGGACGCCCTCGAATGCCAGGATCGGGTGCTCGTCGGCGAGCGTGTGCGAGTACTCGGGGCGTCCGCACCACGCGGATGCCGGGGGTGTCCATGTCGACGACGAACAGCGCGTGGGTGCCGGCGTGCGCGCCCTCGGTCAGCACCCCCTGGAAGAAGACGTGGTCGGCGAGGTTCCCCGACGTGACGTGCCACTTCTCGCCGTCGAGGACGTACTCGTCGCCGTCCCGGCGGACGGTGGCCGTGATGCGCGCCGACGTCGGAGCCCGCCGCCTCCTCGGTGATGGCATAGCACTCCATGCGCTCGCCCCGGATCGACGGCTTGACCCACGCTCCAGCTGGTGCTCCGTTGCGACTTCCGGCGAGCCAGGCCGGCGGCGTGTGCACGACCCATCCGAGGCCGTTCGTGGCCCGCCCGATCTGCTCCTGCACGAGCGCCTGCTGGAACATGGTGAACCCGTCGCCGCCGAGCTCCATCGGCATGGTGATCGCGCCGATCCCCAGCTCGCGGGCCAGCTTGCGGTGGCCGTCGACGACGTCGTCGGGCAGCTGGCCGTCGTTCATCTCGGCCTCGACCTCGTGGGGGATGAGCTCGCTCGTCGACGAACCGGCGGACGCGCGTCTGCAGCTCGCGGTCGGCCTCGGTCATCGGATACGGCCACGCGCCCTCCGTTCCGGTCTCCCGGCCGGTCGGGAAAGTTGACTGACTGTTCAGTTTATCCTGAGGTCCGGATGGCGCGCCACCGCTCCTCGCGGGACGCGGCGTGCGATCAGGAGGGCAGTGGAGGCGCCGGCGGGAGCTCGGGGCGCACGGCATCGAGGACTACCTCGAGGCCAAGCACGTCTCCGTGAGCCTGTCGGGCTGACCTGGACGCCGTCCCCTACGCGGCGGTCGTGCGCGCCCGCGACACGGCGTGCTTGGTGCGGGCGCCGCGGGCGGGCTTAACGGCGGCGGGCGCCTGGCCGCCGGGCGCCTGCCGCGACTCGAGCGCCTTCCGCACGCGCTCGAGCTCCTTGCGCATGCCGCGGATCTCCACCATCAGCTCCTCGAAGGAGCCGTTCAGCTGCTCGCTGATGTTGAACATGGCTCGCTCGTCTCCCGGGGGCGCACGTTCGGCGGGCTCCAACGGGCACGAGTGTCCTTGCCCCGCTTCCGGGAACGCCAAACTCCCCGGTGACGGCGTCACACGGCGTCACCCGCCGGGGTCGCCCAGCTCGAATGCGCTGCCCGGGCGGAACTTCGGCGCGTACGTCGTCGACGTCCTCGGATGCCGGCGAGAACTCGACCACGACCGGCCGGCGTTCGAGGCGCTTGCCCGTTCGTTGATCGCGGAGGTCCAGCACCAGGTTCGCGCGGTCCCGGTCGAACAGCCCGAGCCCGTCCCGCGCGTAGACCTCGGTCAGGACCGACGGCGCGATGGCGATCTGCACCTTCATGCCGTCGTCGTCCGCGACCACCTCCACCCGAATCAGCGGCTGCCCCATCCGACCTCCCTATCCGTAGTGTTCGATGAGCTCGTGCGTGTGGTTGCCGGTGGTGGTGCGTCCGACGGCCCAAGCGGTGCCGCCGGCGGTCGCCGCGCCGAACAGGCCGTCGTCCTCGCCCGGGCTCGTGCTCGGCACGATCTTCCACGAGGCCCCGTTCCAATGCTCGATCAGCGCGCGATTGTCGGAGCCGCCGAGGTTCAGCCCGACCGCCCAGATGTCGTTGGCGGAGGATGCGGCAACGGAGAACAGCTGCGTGCTGCTGTCGCCGACCTCGGGACTCGGCACGATCTTCCACGCCGAGCCGTTCCAGTGCAGCACCAGGGTGTCGTACCCGGCGGCGAACGACTCCCCGACCGCCCAGGCGTTGGTGGGAGAGAGCGCCACGACGTCCTCCAGGATGTCGTCGCGGCTGGTCCCCGGCACCTGAACGACCTTCCAGGCCGTCCCGTTCCAGCGTTCGATCAGGGGCTCGTCGCCGTGGTACCCGACCGCCCACACGTTGGACGCCGAGGTCGCTACGACCCCGAGCAGCCCCGCGTTGTCGGTCCCCGCGTTCGGGCTGGGCTTCACCGACCACGCCTGTCCGTTCCAGTGCACGACGAGCGTCCGGGAGACCGAGTTCACGGTCCGGGTGCCGACGGCCCAGACGTTGGTCGGGGAGATCGCCGCGACCGCGTGGAGCCTGGTGCCCTGGGTCCCGGGGTCCGGGCTGGGCTTGGTCTGCCAGGTGTGGCCGTTCCAGTGCTGGACCATCGTGTGGTCCGTGCCGTCGTACGAGGTGCCGACGGCCCAGGCGTCGTTCGAGGAGAGCGCGGCGACGCCCTCCAGGGCGCTGGACTGCCCGACGGAGGGGACCTGCTGCTGCACCCAGTGCGTGCCGTTCCACCGCTCGATCAGTCCTTGGGCGGTGAGCGTGTCGTCGACCCGCCCCACCGCGAACGCGGTGCACGTCGACACGGCCGCGACGTCGTTCAGGGAGGCCTGGTCGATGAACGGCGCCGCTCCCTCGGTCGGAGTCCAGCTCCGGCACACCTTCGGAGCGGCGACCACCCGGCCTGCCGCGAACATTGCGGCCCCGACCGCCAGTGTCACGAGGATCGCCGTGGTCCGGCGACGACGACCGGGCCGGACTCCTCCTGCCGATGTCTGCGGGCGACGAGATGGACGAGTGCTGCGCGGCCATGCCTCCATGAGGGTCTCCCTTCCCCGGGCACTGCGCGGAACGAGGGCAGGAGTGTCGGGTGGTCCGGCCGGGGCGTCAATGGCGATTCCGGCGCCGACGGTCCGACCGGCCGGGCCGGGCGGCGGAGCTACCGGACCGCGATCACGTCGGGGATGACGATCGGCGCCGGCGCGCTGAAGTGGATGGCGAGCTGCACGATGATGCTTTCGAGCGCCCACTCGCGCAGCGCGATCACGTCCGGGGAGGGCGGCTCGATGGCCAGGGCCTGGTACATCCCGGGGCCGTTCAGCCATTCGATACGGGCGGCGATGTACTTCATGGCCTCGCGCAGCACGAGGGCGTCCCCGGTGATCTGGGGCCCGACCGCGTCGGCTCCGACGCGCCGAGCCTCGCCCGCCTGCCGGATGATCCCACCCGCCATCGCGTCGGAGATCCAGTCGGCGATGGGGTCGCGGATGAACGGCGCGCTCTCCCTCGAGGCGAACGCCTCGAGCGCCGGACGCTCGATCATGCGGCGCTCGATGTCACGCCAATAGGCCATCCACTCGAGGTAGACCGCGGGGTCCGCGTGCGGCAACCGCACCGTGATGGCTTCGGGCACGGCGCAATCGTCTCCCAAACCCGAGTCGTTCAACCGCCAAATAGTCCGGCGCGGGCAAAGATCACCCGTCCGGGGGCCCCCCGTCCTGCGAAGCCTCAGGCAGGCGTGCCCGAGCCACGGGAACCGGGAGGTCGTTCGTCCCGTACATGAGTCGATGCGCAGACGAACCAGGGGCCGCGGCGCTGTTCGCCTCGCTCAGCATGCTCGTCGCGGGGTGCACGTCGGGAACGGAGCGAACCACGCCGCCCCGGTCGCCCGTGGCCTTCCCCTCGCACCTCCTCACCCCGAACAGGACGGGAGCCCCGACGTCGGGCCCCTCGGCGGGCGCCGAGATCGCCTTCCACTCGGACCCGGGCGGGAACGACGACACCTACCTGATGCGGGCAGACGGTTCGCACGCGACCGGACTCACGTTCCGGAAGGAGACCGTGGCCCGGCCCGTCTGGTCCCGGACGGCTCGGGCGAGCGGTTCCTCCGCGGCAGCGAGGGCGTGGCGAACGACTGCTGCGCGGCGTGGCGGCCCCAGCCGTAGCTCAGGAGGAGGCGAGCGACGAGCCGAAGATGTCGCCGGGTTCCGCAGCCTCGTCGGTGCCGTCCGTGTCCTGGCTGAAAAGCTGGTTGCCGGTCACGGTCACGCCGGCCGCAGAGCCGTACAGGACGTTGACGGCGCCCGCGGCGCTGATGGTGCCGATGTCCTCGTCCGGGACGCCGACGGCGAGGTCCTGCACCGCCGAGCGGCCGAAGTTGCCGACGGCCAGCGCATTCCCGAACCAGTCCATCTCCTCCGGTCCGCCAACGACGCCCTCGGTTCCCTGATACCAGAGCTGGTTGCCCTCGGCGGTCACGCCCGTGGGGCTTCCGTACAGCACGTGCACGACGCCGGCCTGATCGGCCCCTGCGTCCTCGCGCGGGACCCCAACGACCAGGTCGGCATGGCGGGTGCCGCCGAGGTTCCCCGCCGCGACGACGAATCCGAAGTCGTCGAACGGCTCGGCGGTGCCGATGACGTCGGGGCTCGCCTGGTGCCACAGTTGGTTCCCGCTGCTCGTCAGGCCGTCCGGCGAGCCGTAGATCACGCTCACAGCTCCCGCGTCCTGGATCGATCCCACCTTCTCGAACGGGACGCCGGCGGCGAGATCCGCCTGGCCGCTGCCTCCGAAGTTGCCGATCGCGACGGAGTACCCGAACCGGTCGGGGCTCTCGGGCTGGTCGACCATGCCCGGGGTGTCCTGGTTCCACCATTGGCTCCCGGTGGTCGCGAGCCCGTTGGCCGAGCCGTAGAAGACGTTGACCGCGCCGGCGGCGTCGTCCGGCGTCGCCACCCGGTCCTTCGACACCCCGACGGCGAGATCTTCGAAACGCCCCTTCCCCAGGTTGCCTGCTGCGAGCGAGTGCCCGAAGTTGTCGAGGCGATCCGCCGTGCCGGGCACGCCCGGCCGGTCCTGGTGCAACAGTTGCGAGCCCGTTCCCGTCAGTCCGTCGGCGGTTCCCCTGAGCACGATCACGAGGCCGGCCTCGGGGACCGTTCCGACGCTCTCGCTGTACGCGCTGGCCGCGAGGTCGTCGAATCCGTCCCCATTGAAGTCGCCGGCGGCAAGCCTCGTGCCGAACTTGTCGCCCTCCTCGGCCGCCTCCACGACGCCGGGACTGTCCTCGTGCCAGTACTCGTTGCCGTCGGCCGTGAGTCCGCCGTCGGAGCCGTAGAGGACGTTGACGGCCCCGGCGTCATGGATGCCCTCCGGATCGTCGAAGAGCGCCCCGACGGCGAGGTCCGCGAACCCGTCCCCGTTGAAGTCCCCGGTCGTGAGGGCGATCCCGAACCAGTCGCCGGTGGCGGCCGAGCCGAGGACGCCCGGCGTGTTCTGCGTCCATGTCGTCATGGCGCCGCCCAGCCCGGACGCCGAGCCGGAGATCACGGTGACGGCCCCGGCGTTCTCGATTCCGCCCACGTCCTCGCCGTACGCGCCGACGGCGAGGTCCGCGAACCCGTCACCGTCGAAGTCGCTCCGGACGGCGGACCGGGGATCCGCCCGTTCCGCTGCCGCCGTCCCCCGGACCGGGACGAGGAGCGCGGCCGCGATCGCCGCGATCATTGCTGCACCGAGCAGGCGACCTCTCACTTGTGCCCCCGTCGTCGTCGGCCTCCGGGGTATCGGTCCCGGTCAGCCGACCCGTGAGCGGGACAGTAGCACCGGTCGTCCGGCCCGTCTCCGGCCGGCGGGCACGGCGATGGACGGCGAGGACGCTGGTTCGAGGTGCCCCGTGTCTCGCCTACGAGGCATTGGGGCGGCGCCGGGCGGCCCGCCCGCTCAGGAGGCCTTCGCGCGTCGCTTCGCCGCTACCTTCTGAACGGCCTCTTTGCCCGCGTCGAGGATCGCCATGACCGAGCCGGCGACGATGTTCGCCGGCGGTTCGTCGGGCGAGCGGGGGTGTGGGCGCTTCGGCGCCGCGAGCTTCGCCCGCTCCATGAGGTCGCCGAGATCGTTCAGCTGGGTCCGCGACAGGGCCTTGCGGACCTTCGGGAACATCTCGCCTTCCTCTTCCTCATGTGGTGCTCCACGGACTCGATGAGCACGGTGACCTTGGCGTCGAACCGCTCGTCCTTCGGGTCCATCTTCTCGAGCTCGGAGAGCGTCCACTTCACGATGTGGTGCTCCTCGAGCGACTCGAGCACGTCGTCCTCGGTGGCCTCGATCGCGTGGCGGACCGACGGGTAGAAGACCTGTTCCTCGATCGCGGCGTGGATCGAGAGCTCCTCGGTGATCCTGTCGACGAGCTTGCGCTTGGTGGCGTACGCGCGGTCGCCGGCCTGCTCGAACTTGCGGAACAGCGCCTTGACCGTGCGGTGGTCGTCCTTCAGCAGCGTGATGGCGTCCATGCGGTCGCTCCTGATCCTCGAAGGGCGTCCGGGTGGCTCTCGCAACTGGAACTACCCCAGATGGTGCTCGATGAACCGCATGCACCGGTCGACGTCGCCTCGGCATCGCCGGGTGTCGGCTCCGTCCCGATTCCTCCCGAAGGGTGGACTCGACCGCCGGGGCCGCCTAGCATCGGGGACCCCGGCCCGAAGGGAAGCGCCCATGTTCGTTCGTCGTCCTGCTCCTGCCGCTGCTGCTGGTGACGGTCGCCGGCTGCGTCCGCCGCCCCCAGCCACGCCCCCGACCGGCGCGCGACAGCCAGCCGCCCTTCGTGCCCACTGCGGCCGGGGCGCCGGACCTGTCGCCGTTCCGGGGCCCCGGCATGTGGGTCGACATCTACGACTCGACGGGCGCTCTCCGACCCGCGCGGCGCCGCCCGACATGGCGGCCCACGGCATCCGCACCCTGTACCTGGAGACCGGGAACTGGCGGCGTCCCTACGCGGTGGTCCACCCGAAGCAGGACGCCCAGCTCATCGAGGCGGCCCACGCCCACGGCATGAAGGTCGTGACCTGGTACCTGCCGAAGTTCGAGAACGTCGACGACGACTTCCGGCGGGTGATGCAGTCGATCGAGCTCACGACGCCGAAGGGCCAGCGGCCCGACGCGTTCGGGCTCGACATCGAGGCGCCGGAGGTGGAGCCGACGCAGCGGATCGAGAACCTGCTGACGCTGTCGGCGCGGCTCCGGGCGGAGGTCGGGACGGGCTACGCGCTCGGCGCGATCATCCCGTCGCCTCGCGGCATGATCCGCGTGCCCGACTACTGGCCGGGGTTCCCGTACCAGCGGATCCCCGAGTTCTACGACCTGATCATGCCGATGTCGTACTACACGTTCCACTACGACTCGGCGAAGGCCGACGCACAAGTACATCAGCGACAACATCCGCATCATCCGGGACCGGACCGGCCGGGTGGACGTCCCGATCCACCCCATCGGCGGGCTCACGGCCGACACGTCGATGTGGGAGGCCGAGGCCGTGGTCCGGGCGGCCCGAGAGCGCGGCGTCACCGGGGTGAGCCTGTACGAGTACGGCGACATGACCGAGGCGCTGTGGGCCGCGCTCCGGCAGATGCCGGTGCAGCCCGGCGTGCAGACGCCGTCCCCGGCGCCGCTGCCCCAGGCCGAGGCCGTGGGCTATCCTGCCGAAGGGCGACCGGCGGCACCCCAAGGAGGCGTTCTTCTCGACGAGGTCGGTCGGCGGGCCCATGCGCCTGTCGTTCCGGGCCTTCGACGCCGGCGTCCGCGAGATCCGGATCTTCGTGAACGGGCGCCTGTTCGGCTCCGTCTGGCACGGTCCCCAGCACGCGTGGACCGACACCCGACGGCGCGTGATCCCGACGAGCCTGCTCCGCAGGAAGAAGATCAACGTCATCTCGTTCGTCGCGGCCGGGAACTTCCCGCGGTGGAGCACGTGGGGGCGTTCGTGACGCGGTCCTGCCGTCGGAGGCTGCCTGACCTGGCTTCCACGTGACCTCGGCGTCGGGGACAATATGAGCGGCCGCAAATCGGCCTGGGGGAACGCCCGAGCCCACGAGAGGACTGAATCGACCATGCACCACGAACCCGACCCGACGCACGGGCGGCACTCCGCCCGAGCGTCCGACCGAGCGATGCCGCCGGTGGGGGAGCACCTCCCGCCGACGGAGCACGACCCGGGGCCGACCGAGCAGTTCCCGCCGGCGTCGGACCACGGCTACGTGATGCCGCCTCCGCCGCCGCATCCCGGGGACCCGTACGCGCAGCCGCCCCAGGGCCCGCCGGCAGTGGGGCCCGCCCGGGACGGGTGGGCCCGCCGGCCCGCCGCCGCGCAAGCGCCGCGGAGCGCTCATCGCGGCGATCGTCGCCGGGCGTGCTGCTGGTGGGAGGGGTCGCGGCAGCCGGCGTGATGCTGGTGAGCAAGACGTCCGCCCCGCCGGACGCCATGGCCTCGATGGTCCCGGCCACCGACCAGGCCTACGTCACGGCGTTCCTCGACCCCGGCGCCGAGCAGGCGCTGAACCTGCGCGACCTTCTCGCGCGGTTCCCGGCCCTCCAGGGCAAGGACCCCGGCAAGACGATCGACGAGCTGCTCGAGAACGCCCTCCGCCCGACCGGCATGTCCTGGGTCGAGGACGTGAAGCCGTGGGTCGGTTCCCAGGTCGCCGTCGCCGGGAAGCCTCAATCCCGACTCGGGCCAGCCGGACCTCGCGGTGATGATCGCCTCGGACGACGACGCCAAGGCGCTCGACACCCTGAAGACGCTGGAGCGGCTGTCCGACAACGCGAACCTGACGTGGCGCTCGGAGACCTACCAGGGCATCGACATCCGCGTCGGTGAGGGCGCGGAGGGCGGTCCTGAACCGGGCGACCCGATCTCCGCGCTCGGCCAGCAGGCCGCCTACGCCATCGTCGACCACACGGTCGTGGTCGGAACGAGCCTCGATCGCGTGAAGAAGGTCATCGACGCCGCCCAGGGCAGGGGCGACGTCCTGGCGGACGACCCGAACTTCCAGAAGGCCCGCGACGCCCTGCCGGACGACGTGCTGGGGATGACCTACCTGAACGTCGGCGACCTCATCGACCAGGTGATCCCGCAGCTCGAGGCCGGATTGGGCTTCTCGGACCTGCCGCCCGGCTCCCTCGACGACCTCAACCAGGGCCTCGACGCGCTCCGTGCGCTCCGCGGGCTGGGCGTCTCGCTCACGGCCGAGACCGACGGGGTTGCGCTCGACGCGGGCATCGCGCTCGATCGGTCGAAGCTCGGCGTGACCGGGCCCGCCGGGTCGCTCTCTCCGCGAGAGAGCACGGTGCTGTCGTTCATCCCGAAGGACGCCTTCGGCGTGGTCACCCTGAACCTCGGGGGCTACCAGGATCTGCTGAAGCAGCTCGAGGGCCTGTCGCCGGACGTGAAGGACCAGCTCGACGAGTACGGCGTGCGGGACATCCTGGCGAACCTCGCGGGGGACCTGGCGATCTCCGTCGAGGCGGGGCGTTCGACCGACGCGCCCGTCGGGGCGCTCGTCGCCGCGGTCAAGGACGACGCCAAGATGAAGTCCGCGCTCGACGGGCTGACGTCCAAGCTGGCCAAGGAGGCCGGCGTCGAGACCACCTCCGAGACGTATCAGGGCGTGACGGTCGTGTCGCTCCCGGTCGACCAGGGCGACGAGGGGATCCTGCCCTCGTGGGCCGTAACCGACGGGGTGGCGATCGTCGCAACGAACCCGGACGCCGTGAAGGCCGCGATCGACGCCCACGCTGGCGACGACATCACGGACTCCCCGACGTTCCAGCAGGCCGCAGCGCGGATCGACCTCGCGAACGCGGGGATGCTCTACGTGGACGTCCGCGCCGCCCTCGACACGTTCGAGGCGAACCTGTCCGGCTCGGCGCTCGAGGAGTTCCAGCGGACGACCGAGAACCTCCGTCCGGTGCGGGCGACCGTCCTCGAGATCTCCGGGGAGGGCGACGACGTGATCTCGTTGCGGTGGTTCGTCCTGGTCCCGTGACCACCGAGGAACCGGAACCATCCTCCGGCACGGCCTCGGCGAGGGCCGAAGCGACCGGCATGGCCGCGACTCCGGTCGGCTCGCCAGCGCCCCCGACGGGCGACGAGGCGTGGATGCGTCGCGCCCTCGACGAAGCCCGCGGGTGCCTCGCGTGGGGCGACGTGCCGATCGGAGCCGTGGTGGTGCGCGACGGCTCGGTGCTCGGTGCCGCGGGGAACCAGCGGGAGCGCCTCGGCGACCCGACGGCGCACGCGGAGGTGCTCGCCATCCGGCAGGCGGCCTCCGCGCTCGGACAGTGGCGGCTCGAAGGATGCTCGATGTACGTGACACTCGAGCCGTGTGCCATGTGTGCGGGCGCGCTCGTGCTCGCACGCCTCCCCCGCGTGGTGTTCGGCGCGTACGACCCGAAGGCCGGGTTCGGTGGCTCGCTCGGCGACCTGCTCCGTGACCCGCGGCTGAACCACCGCGCTGAGGTCGTGTCCGGCGTGCTCGCCGACGAGTGCGGCGGGGTGCTCCGCGAGTTCTTCCGCGAGCGTCGTTGAACCCGGTTTCGCGGCTGGCGCGGGCGCTGATACCCATCGGCGTGCAGCCGGGCCGCGTGCCTGCCAGGCCCCTCGAAAGCCTGTAGAGAGCCCGCTGCTAGACTCGCCGACGGAGGCGTGCCGGAGCGGACGAACGGGACCGCCTCGAAAGCGGTTAGGGGCTTGACCGCCCCTCGCGTGTTCGAATCACGCCGCCTCCGCACGCAGTCGCCCGCAGGGCCGCCGTCCCAACCCCCCCGGGATGGCGGCCCACTTTCCGCTCGGGTCGCCTGCCGGTCAAGGTCGGGGCCGCGTGCGGCCGGTTCCGTACAATCGCTCCGGTGGCTTGCCCGAGCGGACGAAGGGGCACGCCTGGAGAGCGTGTAGGGGGGCAACTCCCTCCCGGGTTCGAATCCCGGAGCCACCGCCAGCCCAGCCAGCTCGCCAGCCGCCCGCCGGCTGTTCCCGACATTGGGGGCTCGACGTTCCCGAAAATGACCGTCACAGGTCATCCGGAGGTGCTGGATGTCGCCCAGGCCGCCGGCATCACACCAATCCGGGGACGACGAGCCCCTGACCAGCGGTTGTGGAGAGTCGCCTTATCAACCTGTGGGGCCAATGATGAGGTGCGGCGCGGTTGAGGTAGCTCGTCGGACGTCACCCTGGGAAAGGCAGACCAAACCCTTCCCGCCACGACCAAGCAGGCGCTCAATCCGATAATCGGCGAGATTGCTGTCCGATCAGGTAGTCATCGGCGCTCATGTGCGTGCGGTGTACCACAACGCACCATTGGCTAACTAGAGCCTGGTCCGCCCGCACGCCGCGACGTCACCATTGTGTCCGTATGGCGAGCGCGGCCTCGGCCCCTGGGTGAGCTCGCCGAGGCTCAGACTGTCCCGGCCGACCGAACTCATCGGTCGTGGAGAAAGCGCTCGGACGGTCGGGTTCAGCAGGTGTGTTCGACGAGCCCGGTGGAGCCGATCGGGTGGCTCGCCGTGCCGACGGTCCACACGTTGGTGATGGAGGGGGCAGCCACGCCGAAGAGTTCGTTGTGGCCGGTTCCAGAGTTCGGGCTGGCGACCACATTCCAGGTTCCGTTCGTGAAGTGGGCGATCAGCGTCCGGCGGACGAAGCTGCTGGTCTCGCGCTCCCCGACGGCCCAGACGTTCGTCCCCGAGACCGAGGCACCGACGTCGCTGAAGAAGTTGATCTTGTCGGTGCCGACGTTGGGGCTCGGGACGACTTCCCACCCCGCGCCGTCATTTTCGTTGCGCAGGGTGAGGGTCTGCAGTGCCGAGGTGCCGGTCCGGCTTCCCACGGCCCACTGGTCCACGGTGCTGTATGTCGAGACGCCGCGAAGGACCGCACCATTCGTGGCGCCGCTGGGGACGTTTTCGCGGGTCCAGTCCTGCCCGTCGAAGTGCTCGATGAGCGCGTCGTCCGACGACGAAGTGCCCCTCGACCCGACCGCGGTCACGTTCGTCGCGCTGATCATCGAGACGTCCTGCAGGTCGCCGCCGAACTGCAGGGAGGCGCCCTGCACGCTCTTCCACGAGGAACCGTCGTAGTGCTCGATGATCGTCTTGTTCCCGGGGCGCCCGTTCGAGCCGACCGCCCAGATGTCGGTCGCCGAGTCTGCGTCGACCCCCTTGAGGAAGTTGTCGGCCCCCGAGATCGGGTTGGGGCTGGGAACGACGGTCCACTTGGTGCCGTTCCAGTGCTCGATCAGTGTCCGGTTGTGGCCGCCCCCCGAGGGCAGGTAATAGCCCACGGCCCAGGCGTTCTTCGCGTTGACCACGGTGATGTCGTACAGCTCGATGGTCGAGCCCTTGTCTACGCTCGGCACGATCGACCACTTGTTCCCGTTGGAGTGCAGCACGAGCGGCTTGGCGCCCGCGCCGCTGCTCCCGACTGCCCAGATGTTGGTCGCTGAGAGCGCGTCGATCCCGTACAGCTGGTCGAACGCCGGGTCGCCGACCTCCGGGTGCGACACGAGCTTGAACGTGCACGCCGCTCGGGCGGAGGCAGTCGTGGACGGAACGAGCAACCCGACCACAGCCACGAACAGCAAGCCGAGCCGGAACCGGATAGAGCGGATCGAGTGACGCAACAGTGGTCCCCCTCTGATCTGACACGACCGCGAACTCGCGGCTTTCCAATCGGACCCTACGCTACGGGGGTCGACTTGGGGGCGTATGACACATCGATACAGTCGCGCTCATTACTCGGGCCATCTCAGTGCGGTTGGACATCGCCGGCTGACCCGAATACGCCGGCGCAGGATTCCGGCCCTGACCAGCAGTTGTGGAGACTCCCCTCCTTAACCTGTGGAGACCCCTCTCGGAAGGCCCTGTTCCTGCAGGTCAGCGAGTTTCGGGAACAACCCGCTGGCTCGCTCGCTGCGCCGCTGCGGGCTTCTTACCCGACTGAGAAGAGCTGCCACTCCCCGGGAACGCCCTTCAACTCGTGGCTTCCGCGGTCGACGAACTGGAGCCCCGACCCGGTCACGAGATCCACCACCGTCCGCGACACCAGGATCTCCCCCTGTCCGGCCAGAGCCGAGACTCGCGCACCGATGTGCACGGCGATCCCGGCGATGTCGTTGCCCTGGAGCTCGATCTCCCCCGTGTGCAATCCGGCTCTGACCTCCAAGTCGATTCCCCGCACGGCATCGCGGATGGCCACCGCGCATCTGATGGCCCGGGCCGGTCCGTCGAACGTGGCCAGAACACCGTCGCCAGTGGAGTGGATCGAGCGTCCCCGATGGCGGGCCACCTCTCGATCGATGATGGCGTCGTGCTCGCGGACGAGCTGCTTCCACCGTCGGTCTCCCAGCCTTGCGGCCGTGGCGGTCGAGTCCACGATGTCCGTAAACAGCACCGTCGCGAGGACCCGGTCCGGCGGGCCAGTGCTTCGAGACCCCGTCAGGAACTCCTCGACCTCGTCCAGGATGGGCTGGAAGTCGCCGGCCCAGAATGCGTACCCGTAGCCGGGCAGCTCCTTGTAGACCGCTCCCGGCGATGTGCTCGGCCAGGTACCGGCCGTGTTCGACCGAAATGGGGACGGGGATGCCGGCCCGGTGGATGATCAGTGTGGGAGCTTGGATCGAAGAGAGGGCATGACGGATGTCGAGACCGAACAGCAATCGCTGCGCGGCGGAGGCCATGCCCGGGCTGTACGCGGCCCGCTGGAATCGGGGGAGCCAGGCCCGCAGTCGCTCGTCGTTCGCATCCTCGGGCGCCAGGACCGGCAACATCGAGTCGACGTGCTCGGGTGACCCCCACCGCTCTGCGACCAGCTCCCGCTGCATCTCCACGAACTCCGGTGGAAGGCCGATCGGATAGTCGGGTGCGCGGGTGCCCCGGGCCGAGCTGTTCACCAACGCAAGGGCCCGCACTCGATCCGGAAAGGTAGCCGCGAACAACATGGTGACCGCCCCGCCCACGCCGGCGCCGAACAGGGCCGGCCGTGCGCTGCCGACCGCATCGAGCACGGTCCGGGCGTCGTCCATCCACTGCTCCACCGTGGGGGAGTCGGTGACCGGGATGGGGTCGGATGCGCCCATCCCGCGTGGATTGAAGAGGATCAACCGGCTGAACGAGGCCAGGGAGTTGAGGAACCGCTCCTGCCGGGGCTCCTCCCACTGGAGCTCGATGTGGTTGACCCAGTCGGGGAAGAACAACAGGTCGAACGGGCCGTCGCCCACGACTTGATATGCCAGGTGAAGGTCACCCGCCCGGGCAAACCTGGTCTCAACAGCCACCTGCTGAGAGCCTAGCGCTGGAGAGCGACCGCCAGCCGCGGCTGCTGTTCGTGCTTGCCCCCTTGCCAGCCGACCGCTCTCTCGCCTCCCTCCCCGTGGCGGAGTTCGCCTGCGGACGAGTTGGCCGTCAGCTTGTGCTTCGATGGATCCTGGAGGAGGGGACTGGCGAGCTGCGCGGCGCTTCCTTGCAACACGCCTAAACGTCGCGGGCTCTTCGAGGGTTCTTCGGTGTGCATGCCAAGACCGCGCTCGCTGGTGGCCTCGGACAGCCTCTCGATTCCTGAGGTGGTGAGTGAGGCGCAGAGCTTCGAGGAGTTCTTCGAGGCGGAGAGCAGGACGCTCTTTCGGCGGCTGTGCCTCGTGACAGGGAATCGTCACGAGGCCGAGGAGATCATGCAGGATGCCTTCCTCAAGGTGTTCGAACGTTGGCCACGCGTCCGAGACATGGACGACCCGACGGGCTACCTGTACCGGACGGCATTCAACATCTCCAAGAAGCGCTCTCGGCGGGCAGCGCTCGCCCTCCGGAGGGTCCTGGGGTTTGCCGACGACGCGGATGAGTTCGCCGCGTCGGATGCTCGATCGATGGTCGCGGACGCTCTCGCGACGCTCACTCCGCGACAACGCGCCGCGATCGTCCTCACCGATCTGCTCGGCTACAGCTCGGAGTCGGCAGGCGAGGTATTGGGCGTGAGGGCGGTAACAATTCGGGTCCTTGCCTCGCAGGGACGGGCCGCAATGAAACGCACTCTGGAGCCACGAGATGACTGACTATCGCCAAGCCTTGGACCGCGAGGGCGAGCGCTTCGACCTCGCTCCCGGTGCCCTCGACCGGCTCTTCGATCGCCGGAAGCGGAAGATCCGCAACCAGCGCCTCGGGGCGGGCCTCGTGGCACTCGTCGTCCTGGCGGCGGGCGCATGGGGAGCCATCTCGCTGCTCGGAGGCCTCGCCTCCCACCCACGCCCCGCATCCTCCCAGAGGCCCTCGCCGGCCCGGCAGCTCTATCAGGAGATCGCGGGCACCTACACGATCACGCTGTCCAACGCCGATTCCGGGGTTTCCGCCAAAGGAATGGCAGGCACCTACACCGTGCGCCTGCTCCCCAATGGTGTTGTCCGGCTCTCGGCGCCCGTGGGATCCTTGCGGGAAGGGCCTTCTCCTTCGGCCATAAACTACCGCCTGTCGGGCAGCCAGTTCACGATCAACGCGTTCGTCAACATCTCGTGTCCTGGCACTGTCGGCACCTATCTGTGGGAGCTCGCGGATGGCCGGCTTGTCCTCACGCCTCTGGACGAGGTTTGCGCTGTGCGGCGGATCCTCTTCGCTTCTCAACCTTGGCTCCTTCAAGGTGCTCGGTAATTCCCCCTAAACGATCCCGCGTGCAGGAGGTTCTTCCCATGTTGGAACCGCGACAGAGGAAGGGGCCGTGATGCACCGGACAGATCGACCGATCGGGCGTGTGTACGTGCTCGCCGTGGCCGCCCTGTTCTTGTCAGCATGCGGCCGAGTGGGACCAACTCCCCGGCGAACACGCCGAGCTCAAGGAGCGCGACCACTTCCCCCGCCGGGACCACGACGCCGCCAGCTGGCGCCACGTCGGCTGCGTCGTTCCCGATCCCCAACGGCACGTATGACGCAACGGCGACCCGCCAGGAGGCGCTCGCAAAGGGGTTCTCCAACAGGGAAATCGACGCGGCGTACGGGCCGGACGGCAAGCTGCCGGTGACTATCGTGCTCGACGACGGCACATTTCAGGTGTTCGGCACCGGGGACGACGGGGTGAAGGAGCTGGGCGCCAAGGGCACGTACACGGCGACGCGGACCCGGTGGGTTGCGATGGCTGGGGCCGAAGCGGTGGCTGGCGACGTCTACACCTACCGGTGGTCGTTCGACGGCAACGTGCTCTCGCTGAAACTCTTGCCGAGGCTGACGCATGACCGTCTTGGACCGGCGGACTTGCGAGGAGTGCAGCTGGTCACGGACCACGACTATGTGAAGACGGCCTGAAATGCGTACCGGATGGGCGGATCCTCTTCGCTTCTCAACCTTGGCTCCTTCAAGGTGCTCGGTAATTCCCCCTAAACGATCCCGCGTGCAGGAGGTTCTTCCCATGTTGGAACCGCGACAGAGGAAGGGGCCGTGATGCACCGGACAGATCGATTGATCGGGCGTGCGTACGTGCTCGCCGTGGCGGCCCTGTGGTTGTCGGCGTGCGGGTCGAGTGGGACGAACTCCCCGGCGACCACGCCGAGCTCGGAGAGCCCGACCACTCCTGTCGCCGGGACCACGACGCCCTCCGCCTCCGCTTCCGCGCCGTTCCCGATCCCCAACGGCACGTATGAGGCAACGGCGACCCGCCAGGAGGCCCTCGCAAAGGGATTCTCCAACAAGGAGATCGACGCGGCGTACGGGCAGGACGGCAGGCTCCCCGTGACCTTTGTTTTCGACGATGGCACGTATCAGGTCTTCGTCACGGGGGACGACGGGGTGAAGGAGCTGGGCGACAAGGGCACCTACAGCGCGACGACGACGCGGTTGGTCGCGACGGATGAGGCCGAAGGGGTCGCCGGCCAGGTCTACACCTACAGGTGGTCGTTCGACGGCAACGTGTTCTCGCTCAAGCTCCTGAGCGACAGCGGGGGGCAGACGGACTTCCGGGATGTGCGGCTGGTCTCGGAGCACGACTACGTGAAGACGGGCTGACACATGCGTACGCGGATCCTCGTTGCGGGCCTCCTCATCAGCCAGGTGGCACTGGCTGCGTGCACCGGAACCCCCGCGACGCCAACGTTCCACCCCACGTTCAAGGGGGCACCGTGTCCCGAGGACGTCACCAGCGTCGTCTTGACGCCGGTGACGTGTGGGTTCCTCACGGTGCTCGAGGACCGCTCGAGGCCCGAGGGTCGAACGATCAAGCTGTTCGTCGTACGGGTCGAACCGGCGGGCGGGCATCCCGCCCCGGATCCGGTGTTCGTCGCCGTCGATCTCGGAGAATCACCCGGGTGGGCGGACAACGCCGGCCTCGCCCAGCGCGTCAACCGCGAGGTCATCCTGCTGGATCAACGCGGGACCGGGCACTCGGAGCCGAACCTCGAGTGCCCCGAGGTGAGCTCGATCGCCGAGGAGCTGTCCGGGTCTCGCCTGTCGGATCCCGCCACGAGGCAGGATCTCCGGAAGGCGGTGGGCGCGTGCCGGGCTCGCCTGGTCGGGAGCGGGATCGACCTGTCTCAGTACGACCTGCAGGAGAACGCGTCCGACGTCGAAGATCTTCGGCAGGCCCTGGGAATCTCTCGATGGAATTTGACGTCTCATGGGACGACCTCGAGGATCCTGCTCGAGGTGGTGCGGCGGTTCCCTCAGCACATCCGCGCCGTGGTGCTGGACACCCCTTCGTTCCCACAGGCAAGCGACCCGATCGAGGCGATTCAGGGGACGAAGATAGCCCTCGGGCAGCTCTTCACGGACTGCGCTGCGCAGCCAGCCTGCGACCGGCGGTTCCCAGATCTGCCACACGCCATGGGGGAGGCTGTTGCCCGGCTCGATCGCACCCCCATCGAAGTGAAGGTCAGCGACTCCGGAGCGGCCAGGCAGGCCGGGCACCCGATCGGTGTGACCGTGGACGGCGGCGCCTTCCTGCGGGCCATCCGTGCGATGGCCTCCGACATCGACTTGGGATCGGCCTCGAAGGTCCCGGCCACGATCTACGAAGCGATCAACGGAGATGTCGGTACCGTTGCAAGGCTCTTGTCGGACGACTCGGGTCTGTGCGTCGGTTACGAGCCGAAATGCGGCGTGGAGCACCCGTTCGTCGAGGGCGCGTACTACTCCCTCCTCTGCCACGACGAAGCCCCGTTCGCGAAACCATCGCAGCTCGTATCGCTGGCGCAGGGCGACGCGGGCTATCTGGAGGCGTATGCGAAGGGCCCGTATCTCTCGGACATCTGCCCGATCTGGAAAGCCGGACGAGCAGCGTCTGAAGCCGACCCGGTCACGTCGAGCATCCCCATCCTGATCTACGTCGGCGCATACGACTCGTACGGCTCGTCTCGGGTCACGGATGAGGCGGCGTCCACGCTGTCTCGGGCCTTAATCGTGTCGGTGCCCTTCGTGGGTCACAACGCGATGTCCACCTCCGAGTGCTACATCGCCATCCGCAACGCTTGGATGGAAACCCCCAACTCAGCTCCCGACACCAGCTGCGTCAAGACAATCCCAGCGCTGACCTTCGGGTCGCATTGATCATGACACGCTCCGTTACCTCGTCGTCCTCATTCGGCCGGCGTGAGCCGGTAGATTCGGATTTGCTGGCGCGGTCGGTGAGGTCGTAGAAGAGGTCGACTACTGCTCCCGCTCGTTCGAAGATGTAGCTGGAGGGCAAATCCAATCCGTCGGGGATCGCGAGAAGAACTTCCGCGTGAGACGCGGGAGGCCGGCCAGATTGTGGCCCTGACCAGCACTTGTGGAGAGTCCCCTCCTTAACAGGTGGAGACTCCCGCCAGGGGTCGCCATACGTGCAGGTCAGCGAGTTTTCGGGAACAACCGCTCGCTGGCTGGGTCGCTGCCAGCCAGCCAGCCAGCCGCCCGCGGCGCCGGCCGCCTAGGCTGTTCAATCCCCGAGTTGTTGCGACACCTGTGGAGTTCCCACACCGGACATAGAAGGCGGCGCATCCTACGACTTGACCTGCCGGTCGAACCGAAATGAATCGTCGCCCTTGACCTCGGCATCGGGCGATCGGTCAACGCCATGGCCGTCCCCACCAATGTCAATGTCTACCTCAAGCGCTACCCGAACAGAATCGGTGGGATCTGTTGGAAGCAATGCGTGTCCGGTTGCGATGTCGGATCGTCCCACCACGCAGTCCTGATCGAGCGAGGACATTCCAAGGAGCCGTTTGGGTTAGTGGTCTCCCAAGGCGTGACGATCACGTGGCCGTTCGGAAACTGCCTTGAAGCTGCTCGGATCTCTGGCACGGCGCTGTAGGGGTCGAACTGTCCCCCGATGAACATAGTGGGGATGTCGGACGACACGGGGTGAGCTGCCGAGGGGCCCGCCATCCCCACCTCCCAGGCCTTGCACACGTCGAAGTAGGGACTCGCCACAAAGTCCTCCTGGGCAGCAGTATCGCCAGCGGCTGAAGAGGCGAGGGCATCACGATCGACGAACGGCAGTTCGTCGTGACACAGGACGGAGAGGAAGGTGCCGTCGCTCCGTGGTTGGCTGCAGTCGAAGAACAGCCCAACGCAGAGCGCGGGCGCGGACGTGATGGACCCCGCAATGGTCAGAAGGCTCGCAGGCACGTTTCCGTCCCGGACGGCATTCAGGATCCTCGGAAGCCGGCCGATGCTCGCCCCGCCTTCGTATGCGAGCGCGGCGCGAACGATCCGCAGCAGCATCCCTCCGTCCACGAAGATGCGGAGGGGGTGGCCGGCCTCAGCGGCCGCGAGCGAGCCGCGCTCGATCAGGGTCACGGGGTTGGCGCCGAGCCGCGATATTGCTTCTGAGAGCGATCGGCCCACATCGGGGAACTTCCGATGGCACGCTTCCTGGGCCTCGCAGGCCGCGTCGAGCTTATCGACCGAATATCTCGTGGACGTGACGCTCCCGCCGATGGGGTCGGATTGCGGGAATTCGGGGGAGATGAGGACGCTCGTTCGGACGTGATCGGGATAGTCCTTCATCACCTCGAGCATCACGCGGGCGCTGGAAGACCAGCTCTGGAGGTTCCATTCGTGGATGCCGAGCGTCCGACGGAGATCCTCCACGTCGGCAGCCATCTCGTCGACGGTGTAGGCGATCAGGTCGATGCCCTCACCGGTCAGCCGATCGTGGCAGGTCTTGACGGCGTCGGTGAGGTCACCCCGAGCCCCTGGGTCCGAGATCGGTACCTCGAGGAGCGACGTCGCGAGCCGCTCGACCTCGGGGCACGCGAGGCTCGGCTCGGAATGGCCGGAGCCGCGCTCGTCGATGACGTATTCCACGCGGTTGAAGTGGGGCGAGAGCCCCCCGTATTCCGGCGTCGAGCCGATGTCGCCTGTGAGGATGGCGACCGGATCGGGATCGGGGGTGCCACCGACAGGTTCGATCTTCGTGACGAACAGCCGGATCGTCCGTCCGGACCCGGCCGTGCGATCTTCCAACACGGTGAGGTAGCCACATGCAATCGGCACCACCAACACCGCGGCGACGTCGTCTGGGCAAGGTGTCGACTCGAACTTCGGGTGGAACGAACCTGCCGCCCCTCGTCCGGTGCATGCCGTCGTGACGAGAACCAGCGACGCGATCGCAGCAACGAGGGCGCTCGGCCTCTGGCCCGACATCGCGGATCTCATCCGAACCGGACCGACCGGAGCATCGTGTCGAAGTCCTTCGCGAGCGCTTCAAAGTTGTCGCCCGCAGCGCAGCAAGCGCTCAGCTCCACCGTCTCTCCGTGAAGCCGGATGACGACAATTCGGCTTACGAAATCCGGATTGAGCGCCGCTACCTCTCCTTGGAAATCGGCGTGACGACCCAAAGGCCATAATGCGACACACGGATCCTTGCAGTACACGGTCGGCGCATCCGTTGTCGCCGTCACGTCAATCAGCGTGGCGGCGAAGCCGTCGACGGTTACTGCCTTCGGACCTGCGAGCACCTTCACACCCGGAAGCGACACGATCCAGCCGAGGTAGTCCTTAGGAACGGGCATCAGCCTGGGTGCTCCCGTCGGATCGAGGACCTTGTCGATCCGCTTGAACGCAATGCCACCGTTCCCGCCCATACCGGGTCGGGCTGGGCGCTCGAACGAGACGAAGTCCGGGGTGTCCGCGTAGGAGACCCACGCGGTATCCGTGGTGAAGGTGATCTTCGGCTGGAAGACGGTCGTGTACGTCCCGGGCCCGAGTGGAGCTCCTCCCTCCTGAACGAGCGGAGGTGCTGATGCCGATGGGGACGCAGCCGGCGTCGTTGAGGCCCGGAAGGTGGAGGAGGCACTGGGTGCGGCAGATGAATCCCCGCTGCTGCACGATGTGGCGACGAGGCTCGCCGCGAACGCGAACGCGAGTCTCCTGGGTCCTTTGAGCGTCAACATGTCCTTCCCTTCCTTCCTCGTCTACGCAACCCACAGAAACGGCGGGCGGACGAGGTCACGCGACCCTTAGGTTCGTGCTACCCACTGCTGCGACGCGAAGACCGCCCGTCGGACAGCGCAGTCCTCACTCAGCGGGGTGAAAGTCAACCTCGTCCCTCGGAGCTGCCACCGGTACACCCCGATGGAGTGACAGAAGTCGCTGTAGAAGAGGTTGGTCCGGAACTGGCTGGCAGCGAGCGAGAACGCGTTGCCGACCGGCGACTTCCCCTCCCTCGTGAACCCTGCCGGGATCGACAGCCGCATCGCTCCATTTGGACCGAGCCGGATCGTCCAGGTCCCGGCCATCTGGTTCGCGGCGACGGTCGGATCGGCGTTGGTGAGCTCAACCGTGTACGTGCCGGCGATTGGCGAGAAGTCGGTTGCGACGCTCGACGGTGACGGTGCGGGCACGGCCGGCTCGTTGCTTCGAAATGAGCTGACCAGAGCGGGCCCTCCCACCGCAGCGATGGCGAGCACCGTGGCGATGGCCGTGGCCCTGACGGCGACGATGATGCGCCTGCGGCGGCGCCCCCGCTTCAGCGCATCGGGGAGATCGTGAACGAGGTCCGCCGTGGCGTTACCGGCCGACCGCTCGAGTCCCTGGCGGAGCCTACTGTCGATGGACATCCTCGGTCACCTCCTCTCCGAGGAGCTCCGCGAGTCTGCGCCTGGCACGGGAAAGCGCCATCTTCACCGCTCCTCCCGAGATGCCGAGGATGTGCTCGATCTCGGCGACCGGACGATCCTCGAAGTAGAAGAGCACGACGACGACCTGTTGAGTTGTGGGGAGCTGCCGCATCGCCCGCAGCAAGTCGATGTCGACCGCGGGCGGGATGGGTGGCGAGGTGGTCTCGCGTTCGAGCACCGAGCGCATCCGTTCGCGCTTGCTGTGCCGGATCGCCATCCGGATCGCAACCCTGCGCACCCACGCATCGGGCCGCTCGTAGCGCGAGACCTTGTTCCAATGAGCGTACAACTGCACGAACGCGTCCTGAGCGACGTCCTCCGCCCGCTGGCGATCGTGCAGGATGAGGAAGACCGTTCGGACCACTTGCGAGTACTCGCCCCTGTAGAACCACGAGTACTCTTCCGCGTCTCTCACGGGTTTCCTCCGCGCTCCGACCCTCCACCCGGAGCCGTCCGCAGTCAACCCGTCCCCCACGCTCGAACGCACTGCCGTTCGGGAGAGATGCATACGAGGTAACAGACACGAGCGCGGTCGAAGGTCACGATCCGGAGGCTTGTTTCCGAAGTCTTGCCCCGGGCTCGGCGCTTGCGCCGACACTGGCGGACTCGGTACCAGAACTCGACCGTTACTTCCCCTTCGGTACGCGTCTGTTCATCTGCAAACGACGGATGTCGGGGAGGAGACTCATGAGGCGCACGATCGCACCGGCTGCCCTGCTCACGGTCGCCGCGCTGGGGATGGGATCCCTGTCGGTGGCCCCGGCGGGAGCCCGCTCCATCGAGGAAGGAACAAGACAATGAAGCGACTCATCGGGTTCGCGGCCGCAGCCACGGCGGCGTTGATGGTGCTGCTGAGCGCGCCACCGGCGGGCGCAACGCCCCCGGGGGAGAACGGGCGCATCGCGTTCCGACGGTACTTCAACCAATCCCACACCTACGGCGCGATCTTCACCATCAACCCGGACGGAACGGGGCTCCGACAGGTCACGCACCCCCGCAAGGGTGTACTCGATACTCAGCCGGACTGGGCCCCGAACGGCAGATGGATCGCCTTCGAACGTCTTTCCTCCCACAGTGAACGACTGTTCAAGGTGAGGGCAGACGGAACGGACCTCAGCATGCTCAGCGTCCCCTGCGGCACGCCCAACTGCCCGCCCGACAACGATCCGGCTTGGTCGCCGAGCGGGAAGCAGATCGCATTCGACCACGCCTATGGCCCCGTGGTCCACGAAACGGTCGCCCATCTCGGCCTGTTCGTGATGCGGGCCGACGGCACCCACGTCCGACAGCTCACCGAGAAGGCCACCCCGACGAAGTACGAGGACACCTCACCCCAGTGGTCGCCGGACGGGAGTCACCTGGTATTCCAACGGCTGAACAAAGCAACTGGGAAGTTGGCCGTGTTCACGGTCCGGCTCGACGGCACGCACCCCCGGCGTTTGACTCCGTGGAGGATGGATGCCGGGGGGGGCGCTGATTGGTCCCCGAACGGCCGGTGGATCTTGTTTCAGTCCCATGAGCCGCACGACCGGCAGGACAACCTGTTCATGGTCCACCCCAACGGGACCGATCTGCATCGCATCACACACACGTTCGGAGGCACGTACACGTGGTACAAGCAGACGTTCTCCCCTGACGGGACGATGATCACCGTCTCGCGAGGGCCAGCCGTTGGTGCGGCCGGCAATCCCGACGTGTACGTGATGAACCTTGACGGATCCGGCCTTCTCGCTGTCACCAGGTCGACGCCCTGGGAGAGCGCCGCAGATTGGGGACCGCGGCCCCGTTAGAGGTGCGGGGGTCGACTGAAGTTCGAGCAGACGACCATGATCCGCAGCGTCAGGGTGCGTCAGCATTTCGAAGTCCGCGGAGGTTCGCGGCCGGTTCTTGGGCGACCCTTGCGTCGGAGGCAATGCTGCTGGAGGCCGCCAAAGCCCGGATCTCGAGGACGGCACGGCTGCTGGCTGAAGGCTGAAGGCTGCCTGGGGCGTACGACCCTGAGCGACGACATCGTCATGCTGGCGACCCCCCCCGGCGGATTGTGCCCCTGACCAGCGGTTGTAGAGACTCCCCTCCTTAAGTTGTGGAGACTCCCGCTGGAGGTCACCGTTCGTGCAGGTCAGCGAGTTTCGGGAACAACCCGCCAGCGCCAGCCAGCCAACTCGCTTGCCGGCCCCCCGCCGCGCTCCGGCCCCCCGCCGCGTCGGGTCCGAGTCTCGCGACCACGTTGCCAGAGCCGATGGGCAGCCAAGGCCCGCCCGCATCCTCTGTCGCGCGAGCGGGCTGCGGGGGTCGTACTGTGGAGCACAGAAGACCTCGGGACAAGGGTGAGCGATGACTGAGCAGACCCGTAGTACGTGGGACGAACCCTCCAACGACGGGGTGCTCGACGACACGGACACGCTCGCCAGCGACGACATGAGTGGGGACCCTCTGGATGACGCGATTGAGGCAGGGGATCGCTACTCCATTGGGGAAGGCGAGGGGAACACCGAAGCAGAAGCCCGCCGAGGCGAGTCCCTCGATCAACGGCTGGCCGAGGAAGAGCCGGAACAGAGTGCCGATAGCGAAGCCGACGCGAATGCTGATTCGGACGCGGACCCCGACTCTGCTCCAGACGAGGCTGCGGGGCGGCTGGTGGCCGACGACGAGGGGGTCAGTCCGGACCGTAGTGCCCAGGAAACTGCGAGGGTCGTAGCGGACGACAACAGCGGACGCACCGCCGAAGAAGCCGCGATGCACATCCGCAGAGACAGCGAGTAGCAGCACGCGCCGCCAAGTTCCCGCGACGACGAGAGTGCCTGATCTGATTGAAGTGGAATGCATCTTCTGTGCCGCGGTCAGCACGTGGTGCCGCCTGTGTGTGGCCTTGCCGTCAAGTCAGGTCTGCGCCATAGACCCACGACACGAACACGACCTCGCGCCCATCGGGATCTCGGAAGGTTACGCCCCCATTCGCCTGCCAGTAGGGGTGCTGCGGAGCGGGCTCCATCCCTGCCGCCGCCATCCTGGCGACCAGACGCTCCCGGGCTGCTGAATCAGGCAAGTAGAACACCAGCATGTCGATGCGATCGGGTGGGGTCCCCGGCTCCGTCGAACGGACGATCTCGAGATGTGAGGAGGCATCGGGAAGGCCGAAGATCGTTCCGTCCTCTCCGTAGCTTCCCTCGAAGCTCTCGAGCACCGGGAGTCCGACAAGGTCTCGGTAGAACTGAACTGTCTGGTCGTAGTGGGCGCTCGCCCGGCCGACGCGAACCGCCCCGACAGGAAGGTGGTCGGGCCAGCGCCCCACTGCGGCAGACGGGAAGGACATCGAGAAATTCTAGGTTGCTCAGCTCCGGCGTTGTCTCTCGAGGCCCGTCTTACAGGCGGACCCCAAGAACGGCGACCAGGACGGCTTCGCCGGTGGTGGTCCGGCCTTGTCTAGGGGTGGGCCCCCAAGAGTGAGCTTCGGTGCGATTCCTGGGTCAGGCCGCGGGCTGAGGGTGGAGCGCGTCGCGAGTTTCATTTCCTGCGTGGGATTCCGCTCGCACGCTCTCGGTGCTGCGTGTGTACTGGGAGGGGTGATCGTCTGGGTGCGCCAGTTCCCTGGGGAGCCACAACACGAAGGTCGACCCGCGGTCGACCTCGCTGTCGACCTCGATGCGGCCGCCGAGTGCTCCCGCCATTCGGGCCGAAAGGTGCAGTCCAAGCCCTACGCCGCCGGGACGATGACCACGAGGCTGATCGAGCTGGCGAAACCTTTCGAAGATCGTCTTCAGGTGCTCGGGCGGGATGCCGACGCCCCGGTCGGACACCTCGATCCTCACGGCACCGCCCGCCCGCCGAGCCGAGAGCGAAACTGGCCCATCCGAATACTTGAGCGCGTTGTCACCAAGATTGAACAGGATTCGGTAGAGCAGGGTCCGGTCGGTGATCACTTGCAACCCCGGCCCGCAGGTCGTCTCGACAACTCGACCGGGAGCTCGTGATCGCAGGACGTCAGCCACCTCCTCGAGTAGGTGACCCGCCTCTACGGAGACCCGAACGATGTCCGGATCTCCGCCGAGCAGCCGGGACTCGGCGAGGAGGTTCTCGAGCAGTTCCTTCAGCCGCTTGGCCTGCCGATCCGAACTTGCCAGCAACTGTTGGCGGTCACCATCCGAAAGGCTGTCGGCATGGCGCCAGAGGAGATCAACGTTCCCGATGATGGCCGTGAGGGGGGTTCGCAGCTCATGCGACACGCTCGCAACGAAATCGTCCTTCAGTCGGTTCAGGCTCTCCAGCTGTTGGACCTGGCGTGCGAGCAGAGTCCGCTTCTCGGCCAGCTCTCTCAGGAGGAAGGCTGAGCCCAAGTGCTGGCCGAAGAGGCTCGCCCGCCTTGCGTCCTTCGCGAGGAAGGGGGGGTCCGTGGCATTGCGGCGAAGCGTGAGCGCAACCTTGACCTGTTCCTCGACCTTGACGGGAACGACCAGGAGGTGCTCCGGGATCTGCGGGGTCCCAGGGATGTATTTGCCCGCACCTGAGCCGCTCTGGTCGTTGGCGATCACGCTGTCACCAGCCTGGACCGCTCGTCCGGTGGCGCCGTCGCCGATTGGAAACTCGTGCGCCATGACCCGGTCCTCGACCTCCGGCTCCGAGTGGTACAGAGCGCGAATCCGTCGAGCGGCATGGTCAACGGCCCAGATGGTGAGGGACTTGATGGGGACGACAGAGGACAGGCGCTCGGCGAGCAACGGAAAGATATCGCTGGACGATGAGGCGGAGGCGGCTCCGAGGCGATCCCCGATATCAAGGAGGTGGCGACGGAGGGCAAGCTCCTCCTCGAGCTCCTTGTGGAGCCTCCTCCTGTTCCTCTTGAGAAGAGCCATCGCTCGGGTTCCGACGCACGATCAATACATGTCGTGCGGGCCGTACATGTCGTGCGGGCCGTACATGTCGTGCGGGCCGTACATGTCGTGCGGGCCGTACATGTCGTGCGGGCCGTACATGTCGTGCGGGCCGTACATGTCGTGCGGGCCGTACATGTCGGCCCTCGCCGGTACGCCCGTGGAGTGCTGGTGCATCATGCTGACACCGAGAAGCCCCACCAGTGCAATCAAGGCCATCACGATCAGTCGCTTCATCTGATATTCCTCCTACGGATCGCGGCGCACGCACAGCGACGCGCTCCCGAACCAGCGCCCATGTAGCAGATTGCTTCCACTGCTAAGGATGATCGTCCCCAAGCGCTCCCACGTGAACGTGCAGATGGGCGTTTGTTCCGCCCGACCGGGGGATTCGTCCTTCGTCCTGTGGCCTAGGATTCCGACCGGAATGTGCGCAACGGGCGGGTTTGACGGTGGGATGGAACCGGCCACCCGGAGGGCGCCTTCCCTGGTCGACGGCTGCCCTTTCCTTTCAACCCGACGGAGCGGCCCCCGGGGCTCCGGAGCTTGTTCCGGCGAGAACGTGATGGTCTACGAGGTGAGTGTTCCAGGCCCAGCTCGTCCCTCGAACTCTGGCGAAGCAGGCTGTTCACCCCGCTGAAGCGGCCTCCGAACAGCGCCAACGAGGCGAGACGAGGCGAGACGATTCGCTCTTTGCTCGGGACGCGACTATGTCGGCGCGTCCGGCCAGGCCGCGTCCAGCTGGGTCAGCAGGCCGTCGAGGCTGTCGGGTCCCTGTTCCATGTAGGTCATCATCGCCTTCCAGAAGAGCTCCCCGCCGACCTCCGGCGGCATGAGGTCCGACGCGTCGATTCGGAACGTGTCCGCGGCCATGGCCTGATAGACGAGCGCCGCCTGCTCGCGCCAGAACGGGGGATAGCGCTTCAGGTCGAAGCGGCGATTGGCCACGATGGTTCCCTGCCCGAGCTCCGATGACCTGTTGCTGAACTCCGGAGACAACAGATACCGAACGACCTCACGAACCTCGGGCCGGTCCGCGAACGCCCCGATCATCTCCCCTCCTCCGATCAGCGTGCGGGGGGTCCCTTCAACAGCGGGCGGGAACGCAAACACGTCTGTGTCCCTGCCGACCGATCCCGGCGGCAGGAAGTTGGCCGCGTACGACGGGAACTGGTACAGCCAGCATCCGGGGGGTTCGCGTCTGACCATCGGTTGCTGTGCCGTCAGGAACCCGGCCTGGGCCGCTCTCGCGGCGCCGCCGCGGAGATAGCCGTTGTTGAACACGATCCGCCCGAATCGCTGGAAGGCTTCCCGGACCTCAGGGCTGTCGAAGTGGAGGTCGTGCGTCACCCACCGGTCATAGGCCTCCGGACCGGCGCCTGATAGGAGCAGGTTCTCGATCCAGTCGGTTCCGGGCCATCCGCTCGCGAATCCGGACTTGAAGCCCATACACCACGGGGTGTGCCCGTCCGCCACCATTCGATCGCTGAGCGCGGTCAGCTCGTCCCAGGTTCGGGGCACCACATACCCAGCCGCGCGGAATTCCGGCGCCGGATACCAGACCAGGCTCTTCAACGACAGGCGGGCGAACGCTCCGTACGTTGCTCCGCTCTTCGATGGCCACGATCCGTCGGCACCGATGGTTCCGAGTGACACAAGCGACGGGCTCGTGTCCTGCCGTAGCCGATCCGTGTCGAGATAGGCGCCGAGGTCCGCCAGGTATCCCTCGCGGGCGAGCCTCACGAGGCCGCCTGGCTGGACGAAGTACGCGATGTCGGGCGGATTCTGGGGAAGCGTCTTCCCCCCGAGCCAGTCCACGAAGGTGGGGACGCCCACCAGCCTGACCCCGATTCCGGTCCTCTTCGTGAACTGCAGGGCCTGATACTGGAAATCTGCTTGACGGGACGACTGGGGGTCGAATTCCATGTAGACCGTGACCTCGGTCCCCGAGAGCGGTTGGCCGGCGATTGCGGGCGGAACGGCGCGGACCGGTTCCGCGCGAATCGAGGGCGGAGTCGCACCTTGCAGACGCGGACAGGTCGAGTTCCCGAAATACTGCTGGCACTCCTGCCCCGTGAGCGATCTCGTCACGTGCGCGCGGGCCAGCGCCGTCAGGCGGGCGAGCGGTACGTCGAACACGCCCCGTGTCCCGAGGGGGCCGGCGACGAGCTTCACGGGCCAGGGCCCGGCCGGATACTGGATGCCCGCCCCCTGCATCGCCCAGTGCAGCGCCTCCACGGTGGACGACGGGACGGGCTCGCCCAACGACGACGCCTCGTTCACAGCGTGCAGCGCAAGGCTCAGGCTCAGCTGGGGATCGGTCCTCACACTCGCGATCGATCCGGCGGTCAGCCTGCTCACGGTGTCGCGGCGATTCTGCAGGTCGCCCAGGTGGCTCCGGTTCACCGCGGCCACCGTCAGGCTCGCCGCCACCAGGGCCGCCGCCGCGAGGACGGCGACCAGGGCTCGCAGGCGTGAGACCGACCTTCGCTCCAGGCGGAGCTCGCGGTCCTGCCGTTCACGCTCGGCCTGCGCCTCGGACTCGGCACGAGCGCGGCTGGCCTGGAGGAGATCACGCTCGCGGCCGGTCATCCGGACCGATCCTGTTCGCACGGCTTCCTCTGTCTGGGACAGCCGATCGCCCGCCAGCAGGTAGTCGTCGCTCCGACCTGCCTCCGTCCACTCGGCGGCGGCGGCGGCGACCCTCGCATGCAGCCGGAGCTCGTCGCGCGCGGTCTCGATCCATGTGCGCAGCCGCTCCCACTCCCGCAGCAGCGCCTCGTGCGCGATCTCCACCGTGGGGCCGCGGGTCGTCGGATCCCGGTCGAACGAGAGCAGGCGGCGGGACCCGAACGCGTCGAGCGCCGCGTCCAGCGCGATCCGGTCCACCTCGAGCGTGGCGAGATCACTCCGGAGGGCGCGGCGGCGGGTGTTCTGCGAGCCATCCTCACCGACGGCCACCAGGCGGAGGAAGAGCTGGTGGGCGGCCTGTCGCCCCCCGTCGTCGAGGCTGCCGTACAGCGCCTCCGCTCGGCGGGCCAGCGCGCCGGACACCCCGCCGATCGACCGGAACGTGTCGAGCGTGAGGGTGGGCCCCGATCGGCCCTCGAAGAGCTCTGTGAGCGCGTACTGCAGCAGGGGCAGCGCGGCCGGCCGCCCGGCGACCTCCGCCACGATCTCGGTCAGGAGTCTCGGCTCCACCCGGAGGCCAACCGTCTCGGCCGGTCCGGCGATCGCCCGCTCGAGGTCCTCAACCGACAGCGGCGTGACGGCGTACGTCCGGTTCGCCAGGAGCTCCCCGAACCCGCCGTACAGCAGCGGTCGATCGAAGAAGTCGGCCCGGAGCGTGACGACCACCCGAACTCGCGCGGCGGGGTCGGCGACCGCGCGTTCGATCATCCGCAGGAACCGCGCCCGCTCCTGTTCGTCGGTCACGAGGCTGAAGACCTCCTCGAACTGGTCCACCACGACCAGCAGCTCCGACCCGTCGGCGGGGAGAATCTCGTCGACCGCGCGTCCGAGCCCGCCGTCCTCGCGCAGATGCGCGACCAGCTCAGCCGGGCGCGCGACGGCGATCCTCGTCAGGCCGGCTGCGAGCTCCTCGAACGGATGCGGTCCGGGCACCATGTGCACCATGAACCAGGTCTCGGCGCCGCGGAGGGCGCCGCCCCGGAGCGCCGGGACGAGACCGGCCCGCACCAGCGAGGACTTCCCGCTCCCGGACGGCCCGACGACGGCGAGAAACCGGCACGCGACCGGCTCGTCCGCCAGCATCCCGACCAGGTCAAGAACGGCGTGTTCGCGTCCGAAGAAGTCGCCGGCGTCCGCCTCGAGGAAGGCGTGGAGGCCCTTGAACGGGTTGCGAGCCTCGCCCACTTCCACCTCGATGGGCTCGGCGGTCGCCGTGGCCAGCGCCCCCCGCAATGCAGCGGCGAATGCCATGACGTTCGGATACCGCCCCGCCGGCTCCGTCGCGGTGGCCCGGGCGATGACCTCGTCCACCGCGGGCGGCAGCTCCGGCCGACGCTCCCGGAGCGACGGGATCGGTTCGCGGGCCAGCCGCTCCAGGATCCGGTCGGGCCCCGAATCGGCGAACGGGTGGCGCCCGGCCAGGGCTTCGTAGAGCACGACGCCGAGGCCGTACAGGTCGGTCTGCGGGGTGAGTGGCTCGCCGCGCGCCTCTTCCGGAGAGAGGTAGTACGCGAAGGGGCTGTGCCCGTTGCCGTCCCCGAGGTCCGCGGCAGCGAGGTCCTTCGCGATGCCGAAGTCCGACAGGTAGGCGTTGCCGTCCTCGTCGAACAGGACGTTCTCGGGCTTGACGTCCCGGTGGATCACGCCCTGGCGATGGGCGGAGTCCAGGGCCAGGGCGATCTGCTCGGTCAGCCTGAGGGCCCGGCCGGCGTCCAGTGGCCCCCCGACTAGCGCCTGCCGGAGGCTTCCGCCGCGGAGATACCGCATCACCAGGTAGGCCCCGTCGGGCTCCCGCCAGTAGTCGTACAGGGGAACGATGTGCGGGTGCTCCAGCCGTGCAACGAGCTGCGCCTCCACCCCGAACCGGCGGATGAACTCGGGATCATCGGCCAGCCGCCGGCCGATCACCTTCACGGCGACCTCCCTGCCGACCTCCGGCTGGAACGCCCGATGGACGGTTCCGAACGCGCCCCGGCCGATCTCCTCGAGCAGCCGGTACCCGCGGAGTCGCTCTCCTCGGAGCTCCAATGCGGGATCCTGGCGGAGGACCTGCTCCTGGAGGCGCTGCAACTCCGGCGAGGGGTCGATCCCGAGTTCGTCGGCGAGGATCCTCCGGGCGCGCTGATAGGCATTGAGGGCATCCCCCTGGCGCCCGGAGCGGTACAGGGCGATCACGAGGTCGCGCCACAGGCGCTCCCGGTACCGGTGTCGCCCGACGAGCTCCTCGATCTCGGAGACGAGCTCCCGGTGGAGGCCCAGGTCGAGCTCCGCGCCGATCCGCTCCTCCAGTGCGGTCAGTCGGACCTCCTCGAGTCTCGCGATGTCGGAGCCGAGGGAGGCCTGATCCGCCAGGTCGTCGAGGGCCGGACCCCGCCAGAGCCCCAGCGCTTCCCGCAGGGCCGTGACCGCGCCTGGGAGGTCTTTGGCGGCCAGGCGGCGAGCATCCTCGACCATCGCCTGGAACCGCAGGACGTCCACCTCGTCCGGACCCGCCTGGAGCACGTACCCGGAGGACCGGTGCTGGATCCGCTCGGCGCCGACGAGCTGACGCAGGTGCCGGACGTAGGTCTGCAGGGTGTTCCGTGCGGACTCCGGGGGCTCATCTGCCCAGACGGCGTCGATGAGCCGCTCGGAGGTGACGACGCGGTTCGCCTGGAGCAGGAGTTGGGCGAGGACCGTCCGCTGCTTCGGCCCCCCGAGAGGCAGGGCTCGACCCTCCTCCCATGCCTCAAGCGGACCAAGCAACAGGAACCGCATCCGCGGACCGTACGCCGTCGGTCCGAGTTATGGAATAGGCAATCTCCCCGCTTCAAGCGTTTTTCCAGTGCCCCTGTCAGCCCTTCCAGCGCCGACTCGAACCCTCCGCCCTGCGGTCGTGGAGAGTTCCCTCCTTCACCTGTGCCGAACTCCTGCCAGGCGTTGCCATTCGAGCAGCTCAGAGGGGTTTCGGGACCAACCCGCCAGCCGGCCAGTCAGGTACTGAGGCCATCGCCCAGGGCCCGCCACCAGCCCGGGAAGCGTCAGCACCGTGCTGATGGTCTCAGCAGCAATCGTCTGACGTCCCCGGGCTGAGGAGCGTGTTTCGGCTAGAACGTGATGGTCTGGGACACGAAGCTGAACTGGAACTGGGGGCCCTTCATCTCGACCGTCGGTCCTGCGGCGAGGCCGAAGGCCCCTGAAGTGGACACCCGCAGTCCGAGGTCCTCGACGCCGCCGCCGCTCACCGTGAAGTAGAGCCCCTCCTTGGCCGAGACCCCGATGCCGGTCGCCGGGATCTTCAGGGCCTCCTTGACCCCGAGGAAGACCGTTCCCTTCCCCTTCACGAAGTTGAACGACCCCTCGCCGAACCCGCCGACCCACGGGATGGAGCTCCCGCCGGCCACCTCCAGGCCGATCTGCTCGCAGTTGGCGGAGACCTTCAGGAAGTCACCGAGCTTCACGGAGAACTTCACGCCGGCGAGGACCTGCGCGCACGTCTTCGGGTCGTCGTTCGAGCCGTCGTCGAGCTGCGGATTCGCCTCGAGCGGCGCGTCCGGGTGGCAGGCGGAGCTCCAGAGCTTGATCGACCAGGCCCTCTCCTCGAGGATCTCGGACGGGTAGTCGAGCCACCAGCGCTGCTGCTGGTACGCGGCGAGGAACGCGCGGAGGTGCGGCTCCGCGGTGTTGGCGACGACCGCGCTCTCGTAGCGGTACCTGGCCGTCTCGTACTTCCGGAGGGCCCTGTCGTAGGCATGCATCAGCGGCAGCCATGCCGCCTGACTCGAGTCGTTGAGCTGCGAGCACTCCGTGTTCCAGCGTCCATCGCACGACTGGGGTGTCGCGTTGGGCCCGACGCACTCGGCCCAGGTGTTCTTGGCGCTGAACAGGCTGGCGACATCCTGCGAGTAGGACTGGAAGAAGGCATCCAGCGGCGGACCGTTGCCCACCCAGGCGTCGCGCAGCGTCTTCAGCGCGGGCTGCAGGGTCGAGGAGTCGATCGCGGCCTTGATCGAAAGGTACCGCCGGTTCTCCAGCGGGCTCATGAGGTCGAACCGAACCTGCTGCTGGAGTTGCTGCGTGTGGGCCGCCCGGGCGAAGGACGCCTGCACCGCCGCCTCGTTCAGCACCTCCCACTGGTCAGAGGCCGCGATCGTGTTGTTCCCGAGCCACGTGGTGGGGATCCGGAGATCCGGGTACGAGGCGCTGACCCCCTGGGACAGGTCGAGGACCTCGTCGGTGACCGGCACGGAGGGTGCGGAAGGGTCGCTGCCCAACTGGATCATGGAATAGGCCTTGCGGTACCGGCCCAGGCGGTAGAACTTCACGGCGTCCTCGTCCTCGTGCTGGCACAGCAGCGCGAGGGCCAGGTTCACCTTCGCCTCGGCCAGCTCGGGGGACAGGGTCGCGGCCTGGCGCAGGACCTTCTCCGCGGCGGACCACTGCCGCAGGAGCAGCATCGCGTGGCCCTTGTTGTTCAGCAGGATGGCCTGGCCGTTGATGCCCATCGAGGCCAGCGGCGTGGACGTCATGGCGTCGGCCGCCTTCGCCACGGCGAACGACTGCTTGCCGAGCCCCAGCACATTCAGCACCGCCGAGATGCTGGACAGGATGGAGGGGTCACTCGGCACGAGCTGGTGGGTCCGCAACAGGGCCAGGAGCGCAGGAAGCGGCTTGCGGTCCGCGAACATCCCCACGGCCGCCGCGCGGGACAGCGTCGCGGACTGTGCGGTCGTGCTGTGGTCGAACGCGCTGACCGCGCTGGCACCGGCCTTGTCGACGACGTATTGCCGGGCCGATGCGAGGGCCTGCCGAAGGGTCATGGATACGGCAATGGGCTTGCCCGGCGGGCAGTACGTGTCCCGGTTCTGGACGAACCGGGCCAGGACCGCAGCGGTCGAGTCCACGTTGAACGCCGAGCCGAACGACCACAGCCTCGGCGCGGTGGTTGTGGTGCGAGCGGCGCCGGCCTCGTCGGCGGACGCGCCCGGCGCCACCGCGAACACGGCGGCGACCACGAGAGCCCCAGCGACGATCGAACGGAATCGGGATGGCCTTCCTGGGGCGCGACCCTTCATCTTCCCCTCCTCCTGCACCTGTGACCCTTACGAACGTGGGAGAGGATGGAACCGTGAGCTAAAGGAACGCTAAAGTCCATTCGGGTGGCGGATTCGCGTCACTGACCAGCAGCCGTTGTGGAGACTCCGTTCCCCAAGTTGTGGAGTCTCCCGCCTGTGGTGCCGTTCGCGCAGGTCGGCGCGTTTCGGGAACACCCCGCCCCTCGCTCGCTGGCTCACTCACCACCCGTTCGCCGCCGTGGGCGAGGCCGGTCTACTCGATCGAGAACCCGTTGACCGAAACGACCATGTCCGAGCTGGCGGCGTTCTTCTGCCCGAGCACCGTGATCTTCAGGGTGTGGACGGTGTCGCTGAGACCGTTGACCGAGACGTTGGCGAAGTAGTACCCGGCGTCGTAGAGGTCGATGGTTTGCGGCGTGCCGTCGATCGAAAGCTTCGCCATTCCGTTGTTCGGGCCATACAGCGCGTTCCACGAGATGCCGGTCCCGCGGAACTTCAGCGTGACGGTCCCGTTGAGGCCCGCGGACCAGCGGTAGCCGAACCCGCCGCCGTCGGTCCAGGTCGTGGTCACCTTGGGGGTCGCCACCTCAGTCGAGCGGACGGTGAAGGCGTCCACCGACACCCACGTCCCGGTGCCGGCGGGGGCCCCCTTCGCGCCGTCGACCGTGATAAGCAGCGTGTGGTTTCCGGAGGGGAGGCCCGAGAACGTGACGGCGCTCCCGAAGGCCGTGGTCGCCTTGTAGTTGTTGACCGTCACACCGTTGACCGTGGAGTTTGAGATCGAGACGGTCGCCGTCCCCTGGTCCTTCCCCTTCACCGTCGTCCACGTGATCGAGGTCCCCCTGAACGCGTACGTGAGCGTGGCCCCGCCCCACTGCTCGCGCAGGTAGGAACCGCCGGCCGCCAAGGCCGACGATCGCTTCGGCCAGGTGTACGTCAGGCCGGGGTCGGCGTCGTCGACGTTCAGCGCCGCTCGCGCCGGGTAGGAGCCCGTGCCGACGTGGAGCACGACGTCGTACACCCCGCCGCCCTGCGGCCACCCGGGGCTCAGCGCGACGACGTAGGTCTGGCCGGCGAGCAGCCGCGGCGTGGGCGCGAAGGTCGCGGTGAGTACAGGACCGGTGCCGCAGTCCACGGCCGCCCCGTTCGGATTCTTGCAGGTGAGCGTCCCGGCGAGCGGCGTGGCGGCGCCGGCGGCCGTGAACGTGAGGCTCGTTGGCCCGACGCCGGACACCTGCTCGGAGAACGTCACGACGAACGGCGAGGTGATGGTTTTGGGGGGGTCGACCGTCGCGGTCGGGGCAAGGGTGTCGATCGGGATCGACGTGGTCGTCTGCTTGACGTTGCCGGCGGAGTCGGTGGCTTGGCACACGATCGCGTTGTTGCCCTCGTTCGAGACCGACATCGTGTAGTTCGGTGCCGAACCCGAGACGGCGATCGGCGCGCCGTTGTCCGTGCACACCGGCGCCCCGACCAGCCCGGAGCCGCCGGTGTCGCCGACCGAGGCCGTGACCTGGACCGGCTTGACGTAGAACCAGCCGTTGAGGGTGCCGCCCGGGTCGGACAAGACAAGAGAGGGAGCCGATGCATCGATCTTCAACGAGTCGTTCTGCTTCGCCAGGGTGCCCGACTTGTCGAAGACGGAGCACGCGATCGCGTGCGCCCCGTTGCCGGAAACCAACGTGTAGAACGACCCCAGGGTGCCGACGAGGATCACTGGCTTGCCGTTGTCCGTGCACGCGGGCTGGCCGTCGAGGCCGGAACCCCCATCGCTGGCGTCGATGAACACGGTCACCGGCGAGGTCTTGTTCCAACCATTGGCCCCGTCGACCGTGTGGGTGACGCCCAGGCTCGGGGGCGTGAGGTCGGTGGCCGGCGCGGTCAGGGTCGCGGTCATGTTGGTGCCGCAGCCTGATATCGACGAGACGCTGACGCCGCTCGCTGCTCCGGAATAGAGCTTGCTGTTGGGGTTCGTCGCGTCGGTGAACGAGGTTTTGTTCGCAGAACCGGGGAACGGATCGCCGCCATCGCCCGTGTTCGCCATGGAATCGAGGTGAGCGAGCCCGTCCGCCTCCTCGACGTCGACGAGCTTCCGCGTTTCGTCTGAGTTCGCGGAGTTGCTCGACGTTCGGGTCTCGTCGACGTGGTAGATCAGCAGCCCGCAGCCGGGGAGCGCCGCATCATAGCCGGTCTTCTGCCGATTCTCGACGAGGAAGTACTCGCCCGTCCCCGATGTCTGCTGAAACGTCCAGTCGACTCCCCGGGGGTTGTCGAGCAGCTGAAAGGCGGTCGCGTTGGCCTCCGCGTTCGCGATCGACTGCGAAGGGAGCGACCCTGACACCCGGGTGGGCGTGGTCCACCCCTCGTAGATCTTGGACCACGCGTCGGGGAGTGAGGGCGTCGCGCCGGCAAACTGGCCCGCGACCGCGTTCCACGAACCGGCGGCCATGATGCTCCAGATGCCGATGCCGTAGGCGTCGGGGAAGTTTCCTCCGGGGTTGGTGTCGTAGAGGTCGGGCAGCGCCAGATCGTGCCCCAGCTCGTGGACCATGATGCCGATGGTCGCCTGGTGGGTGTTGTGCATCTCGCCGAACTGGAGGTAACCGCCGCCACCCGCGGAGCCTCCCACCTTGACCCCGTCGACGACCGGCGGAACGATGCCGCTGAAGTTCGCGTCGATGGTCCAGTTGTGGCCCCAGACGGCCTTGCACCCTGCGGGCATCGGACCGAACGAGAATTCACAGCCTGCGGCGATCACGGTGACGTGGAGCTCACGTCGGGCGATGGCCCCGTCGCCGTTCGTGTCGTAGGAGGCGAAGTTCACGAAGGGGTCGGCGGCCACGATCGCGTCTTTGGTCAGCTGTTGGTTCGGGGAGCCGCCGGCGGTATTGGGGTGGTTCCGGTTCAGGTCAAGCCAGCCGACGACGCCATCGTTCGCGGTCCCGGACGTTTCCGTCGCCGGACCGATCGCGAGCGCTCCGTAGGACGCCTTGCTGTAGTAGTCCGCGACGCTGTTGCTGGCCCCGAAGAACAGCGTGTTCCAGCTGGCCGCGGTCGTTGTGCTCGTCTGGTCGAGGAACCGAGCCAGGATCACGAGCGTGCGCTGCGTGCCGGTGTTCGGCACCGACTTTCCGTGTCCGGCCGACCCGGACGGAACAGGTGCGAGCGTGGTCGGCCGAAGGTGCTTGGGAACTCCTGCCGGGTCGTCGATCCCGGCGCGAAGGTCGCCGGTCTGGAGGCGGCCACTCCTCGTAGGCTCGGCGTACGTCCAGTACCCGGAGCGGGGGTCCTTGACGATGGTGTAGCCGTCCGTGGTCTCGGTGCCGTGGTTCCACTCGTCACCCCACAGGCGGGCCTGGAAGGTGACGCCGTTCGGCTGGCGCAACGTGAAGACGGTGGGCGCCGCGGGCGCGGCGTTCGCGTTCGGGCCGAACAGCACGCTCGCCACCATCCATGCGGCGATGGCGGCGATCGCCACGGCGATCGCTCGTCGACCCCAGCGGCTATCCCGGCGGGACGTGGATGCGAGGACGACGTTCGTGGGTGTGGTGAGGACTGCGGAACGGACCTTCATGGAACCCCCCCTGGCGGATAGACCGCCGAGGTTCGCATACATCCAACGGCACAACAAGGGACTATCGAACGCCGGAAGTCCCCAGCCGGCGACGAACGACCTCCGCCGAACTCCCCCTGCCCCGGAAGGCGAGGATGATGTCCTCGATTGGAGGAGGCACTCGGGGCAATCGGACACGAGGGCATGATCCTTCTCGTGAGCGCTCGAATGGGGTCGGTCGCGACTCACCGAGGAGACAGACGGAGCAACCTGCAAGCCGACCATTCGACACGAGACGCCTGTTAGGGTCGCGCGACCGTGGAACGGATGGAGGGGTTCAGAACGGCGTCGGATGGCGCCAAGCTCTTCACGCGGCGCTGGGTGCCGGACGGAGTTGCGAAGGGTTCCGTTCTCGTTCTGCACGGTGTGTGCGAGCACTCGGGGCGCTATGAACGCGTGGCGAAGTATCTCGGCGACGGGGGCTACATCGTCTCTTCCCTGGACCTCAGGGGGCATGGCCGGTCACCCGGGCGCCGCGGCGATGCACGCTTTGAGCCGACGCTCCGTGACATCGATGAGCTGCTGGAGGAAGAGCGTACGCGGGGATCCGGGGGACCCCGGTACCTGTACGGGCAGAGCCTCGGCGGTCTCCTGGCGTTGACGTACGTGCTCGATCGCAGGCCGTCGCTCGCCGGGGTCGTGGCGTCCGCTCCGGTGCTTCATACCTCCCTGTCGGACCGGCAGGCCAAGGTGTTCGTGGCTCGGGCGCTGGGAGCCATCGCCCCGGGGCTCGGCATGCCCGCAGGTCTCGACGACACCAAGCTCATGCGTGACCAACAGGTGCTTGCGGATCGAAGAAGGGACCCATTGGTTCATGACCGGATCACGGCCGGCCTCGCCCGGGACGCGCTGGCAGCTGCCGCCCGGATCCTCGAGCAAGGTGGCGATATCTCGATCCCCTTGCTGTTGATCCACGGCGATGCCGATCAGATCAATCGGCTGAGCGGAAGCCAAGCCTTGGCATCGAAGGCCAAGGGGGATTGCACGCTCAACGTGTATGCGGACGTGCTTCATCATCCTCACAACGACCCCGAGCGAGATGTCATCTTCGCCGACGTCGTCGGCTGGCTCACTGCCCACCCCTGACGCCATCGGAGGGGAGTGGGGGGCCTTGTTGACTGCCTCATGACGCCCCCACTACCTGCATCGCCGGAGTTCCGGGAATCCCGCACACAGGTCACCCCGTCCGGGAACGAGGATTTCTCGTTCGGCCCGACCTGGTCGCCCGACGGCTCGAAGCTGTTGTTCGTGCAGGGGAACGACTTTCTCCTCACCGATCTCTGGGTCGTGAACGCGGACGGTACGGGGCTCTCCCAGGTGACGCACCAGCCGAGCGAATACAACGGCTACGGGTGGCTCCCACCAACGGGATGAGCCCGATCCATGCGGGCGACGTGAGCTCGACCGTCGCCCCGGTGATGTGCAGCGGGTCCCCGGCACACGGACCGACCGAGCACACGCCTGTGAGCCGGTCGCGTCCGCCCGGTCCGGCTACTTCACCTCGACATTGGCGTCCACGACGTCCAGAGACGGCGGACTGGCTCCCTGCGACGAAGCGGTCACGATGCTCGAGTAACCAGACCCCGACGACACGCCGTTGCCGACGGTGATCTTCAGGCTGAGCGTCTTTCGCGCGCCGGGCGGGACGTTCGAGAACGTGAACGTGCCAGCGACCACGCCGGCGGTGACCACGGTGGCGCCCGACAGGTATCGAACTGTGAACCCACCCACCGAGCCCCCGCCCTTGAGCACCAGCGAGTCAGCGGAGAATCCGTCGTTCTGCACCCCGATCGTGAACGTCACCGTGGTGCCGGCCGCCGCGTGCACGGTCTTCTCCTGGCCGATGCCGGAGGTGTTGTAGCGGTTCTCGCCGACCGGCGTCCCCTGGCCGACCGCGATGCGTTCGTCCGGCTGGCGCAGCCGGAAGAAGGCGCCGTGCGAGTTCTGCGCGCTCCCGCCGAACGCGGCGTCGAGCGTTCCGACGTACAGCTTGTTCGAACTCGCGGCGAGCGCGAACACGGTGCCCCCGCCCGGTCCGTTGGTGCCGTCGGCGTTCGTCCCCACGTTGGTCCACGTGTTCCCCCGGAACCCCGCGATCACGTCGACGAGCGGCTTGGCGTCGGCGTTCAGGAAGTTGCCCCCGACGAACACCTTGCCGTCCGCGACGAGCACCGAGTACAGCGATACGGCCTGGGCCTCGCCGAAGAACCCGCCGCCGGACCCGTCGTCCCCGAGTGCCGACCACTGGGCGCCGTCCCACTTCGCGATCTTGTCGGCCGTTCCGATGCCGCCGGCGTTGGTGAAGTCGCCGACCACGTAGACGTCCGAGCCGTCCGCGTACAGCCCTCGGACCCGGTTGTTGATCGGGACGGCGCCGGCGGCCGACCAGCCGTGGTTCGTGAGGTCGTACCTCGCGAGGAAGTCCGCCTCGTCGATCCCGGCCATGTCGGTCGCGCCGGAGCCCACGTACAGGCCGCCGTCGGCGCTCTTGACGATCGACGAGACGGTGCCGACGATGCCGTCGTTCTGCGGCGTGATCGCCGACCAGCTGTTCGCATCGATGTCGTACGCCACGATGGCATCGGCGTCGTCGATCCCGGCCGCGTTGTCGAACCCCCCGCCGACGTACAAGGTGGAGCCCACGATCTTCAATGCGAACACCGGCCCGTCGAACGACGTGCCGTTCACCGCGGTCCAGTGGGAGCCGTTCCACATGGCGAGGCTGTCCGCCTGGGCGTCGCCGCCGGCGTTCACGAACGAACCGCCCGCGAAGATCGTGGTCCCGCTCTTGGCGAGGGCGTACACCGAGCCGTTGGCCAGCCCGGCGCCGATGGCGGACCAGCTCGTGCCGTTCCAGATCGCTGCGCGATCGGCGGCGCCGACACCGCCGGCGTTCGTGAACTGCCCCCCGAGGTAGAGGTTCTGTCCGACCGGCAGCATCGCGTACACCCGATCGTTCAGCGCGGGGATGCCCGGGCCGCCGCCGTTCCCGAGCGAAGACCAGCCGCCCGATGTCACGGCGGATGCCGGAACCACGCCGATCGTTGTCGACACGACCGTGATGACGACGGCCAGCAGGCCAACCCTGGCCACGGTCCGGCGGCCGGTCGACGCCGGCACCGAACGGCCTCGGCGGGGCAACTCCGGCCTTCCCGGCGATGCAGCCATCGTTCGCTCCTCTCCCCAACGGTCGGGTCGAGGCACGCCCCCATACCTCGCCGAGGATGATAGGAACCCCGGCTCCTCCCGTACAGGGTATTTATGGCCTCACGACCTGGTCAGATACCCACCGCCTGAGCCAGCGGGGCGCGCTCGGCGCGCTTCTCCTCGAACCGCCGCGCGGAGGCATCGACCATCGCCAGGAAGTCCCGGATCCCGTCGCGGGCCCGTTCCGCCTCGTCGGTCAGGCCCGTCAGTTCGTCGAGCTTCCACTTCCGGTACAGGACCGGGCCCAGCACCTGGTCGTGGTGGACGCGCAGGTCGTAGATGCCGGCCTTGGCGATCGTGATGGCCTTCTTCCGGAACCCGGGGATCTCCAGCCCCGGCATCTGGAATCCGAGCACCTGCCGGTGCATGGCGAGCACCATGGCTGAGGGGTCCATCTCGATGGCGGCTGTGGCGACGTCCCGGTAGAAGACGTAGTGGAGGTTCTCGTCCACGGCGATCCGGGCCGTGAGCTTCTCGATCATGGGGTCATCGGTGAACCTGCCGGTGTTCCGGTGCGAGATCCTCGTCGCGAGCTCCTGGAGCGTCGTGTAGACCAGGCCGTCCAGCGGACCCATGTCCTCGGCGAAGTAGTAGCCCCGGCCGACCTGGTCCATTCGCCCCCGCTCGAGGGCGACGGGGTCGATCCCGCGGGTGACGGTGAGGTAGTCGCGCAGGACGATCGCGTGCCGCCCCTCCTCGGCCGTCCACCGCCGGATCCACTCCGCCCAGGGTCCCTCGCCCCCGAAGGTTTCCCAGATGGCCAGGTGGTAGTAGGGCAGATTGTCCTCGGTGAGGAGGTTGACCTCGAGCGCCGTCTGCGCGACGTCGTCGAGGCTGCTGTCCGACGGCTTCCACGGCTCATCGAGGAAGTTCCGGCCCTCCTCGTACGGGACGAACTCGTGAGGGAACCACTCGGTCGCGGTCGCGAAATGCCGGTTCAACGATGTCCCGACGACGGACTGGAGGTGGGCGAGCATGTCTGGTGTGGGCATGTGCTTCATGGGGTGCCTCCTTATGCTGGGACGACGATCGAGTTGCAGTCGGTGAGGGCGTCAGGTGGCCAGGGAAGTTCAGGCGCCACCGGGCACCCCCTCCGCTGCGTCGGCGGTGTGCACCATTCGACGGGGATCCGTCTCGCGGGCGATTCGGACCGCCATGCGAAGCGTCTTCTGGACGATCGCGTAGCGCTCGTGTTCGGAGACGACGCGGTCGATCTCCGGGTTCTCGTGGTCGACGGCGATGGCGAAATGCGTGGACTCCGCGCGGACGACCTCATACTCCGCCCGGGTCAGCCGGATTGGAGCTTGGCAGGCGCCGTCGCCGCATTCGCAGACGTACACGTCCCGGGCCTCGTGCACGTCGAGCGCGTCCGTCATGTGTTCGATGGACTCGTTGATCGCCCGGAACCGGGTCTGGTTGGTGGCTTCGACCACGAGCCAGTCAGCCACAGGTGGTCCATTGATCCGCTTGGATGAAGGGCGCGCAGAGTTGGGGACTTCCGCTGTGTGTCCTGGCCTCGCCCATTCGCTTCCCCGGTCTGCTGCAGCACTGCTGCGGCTAAGCTCATCGACCGGGGAGCTGGGGTCGTGGATGGAACCTGGCGGCTCGTTGGGCCAGGCCTCTAGGTTACGCGTGCGCCGCTCCCCGGGTCAATGAAACGAGGTGCCTCACCAGGAATATCCTTGACCCGAGGAGAGCCTGAGGTGAGGCAGCGGGTGGGCAGTCGAAGTACCGGGGATAGCTTGGTACCGTGCCCAGGATGATGGGTGATCAGTCGGACGACCGGGTGAGGCTTCGCGTCCTGGTCGCCGACGGGGGTGACGAGCGACTGCGGCAGGTCACCGGGACGATCGCGTCGCTCGGGCACGAGGTCATCGCTCAGGAGACCGGGCTGGCGGACGTCGGACCCGCGACCGCGGCGTTGCAGCCGGACGTCGCCGTCGTGATCGTGGGGGAGAGCTCCGAGCACTCGCTCGGGATGATCGACCGCATCGTCCGGGAGGCGGCGTGCCCGGTCATCGCCGTCCTCGCGGTCCAGGACCGGCGATTCGTCGACGAGGCCGCCCGTCGGGGGATCTTCGCCTACGTCGTCCACGAGGAGGATGCCCGCGAGCTCCAGAGCTCCATGGACATCGTGCTGCGCCGATTCGCCGAGTACCACAACCTGGAGGGCGCGTTCGGGCGCCGCGCACTGCTCGAGCGGGCCAAGGGCATCCTGATGGAACGACACGGGATCGACGAGCACGCAGCTTTCGAGCTGCTCCGCCAGGAGGCCCGGCGCACCAGTCGGAAGGTCGTCGACGTCGCGGATGCGGTCCTGTCCGCGCACCCGATGCTCCCTCGCGCGGCGCCCACGAGCCGCGCAGGTCGCGAGGACTCGACCCAGGAAACCGAGTCGTAACCGATGGGTGAACCCTGACCCGGTCCGGGCAATAGTCCTACCGATTCCCCCTCGATCGGCACTGGAGAAGCCGTCGCGCAGGCGCTAGAGATGATCCGGAAGCTCCTCACGCGAAACACGGCAGTCTCCATCGACAGGCCGCAAGAAGGGAGGGGGCGTGACCACTGCAGCGACGTTGCCACGGGGCGGCATGCCGCATCCGCTCCGCGCTATCGGGTTCGTGGCGCTCGGCCTGCTCGTCGGCGCCGGCATCGTGCTGGTTGCGCATTCTGCGTGGTACAGCACCCCCGGGTCCGCGAGCGTTCTCGAGGGCTCGGGCATGGCCGCCAGTGAGATCCGCCAGGTCGCCCCGTTCACCTCCGTCGATCTGGCCGGCGCGAACCACGTGTCGATCAGCATCGGGTCCCAGCAGAGCGTCCTCGTCCACGCAGACGACAACTTGATCGATCTGGTCACGACGGACGTTCGGGCCGGGAAGCTCGTGATCGACGACCACGGAGACTTCGGCACGAAGAGCCCGATGAGCGTGGAGGTGACGCTGCCAATCCTCGATGCCGTCACGATGAGCGGCTCGGGCACCCTGACCGCGGAAGGGATCGAGGCGGAGGCGCTGCGCATCAGGCTGCCCGGAAGCGGGATCGTCCGAGCGTCCGGCACCACCGATCAGCTCCAGGCGACGGTGGAGGGATCGGGCGAACTCCTGCTCGACGACCTGATCGCCGCCCGGGCGATTGCGATCGTCTCCGGATCCGGAATGATCCGCCTCGCGGTGTCGGAGGAACTCGATGCGTCGATATCCGGGAGCGGCATGATCTCGTACGGCGGCAGCCCGAGCCACGTCACGAAGAGCGTGTCCGGATCAGGAGCCATCGTCGAGCAGTGATGTCGCGAGGTGCATCGACGTCCGACCCGGTGTGGGACGCGGGCGCACTGCTTACGTGACGCCGCCGGTGGGGGAGACCGGGGGGTAGGGCGGCCGTCGGATCCCTTCGGCGCTCAGCTTTGCGGCGATCGCCTGCCGCATCGCCCGCTCGACCTCGACGCGCTTCGAGGGCTTCGTCTCGGCGGCGACCCGGATCATCTGCGCCATTTCTGTCAGCTGCGTGACGCCGAGCACCTTCGGCTCCTCCCGGAGCCCGGTCACGAACGGCTCCTCCTCCACCAGGTCCCGGAGCAGCGCCTCGATCAGGTCGCGCACCTTCTCGGCGTCCTCGTCGAGGGCGATCGGCAGGTCGACGATCGCACGGCCCCACCCGCGCGTCTTGTTCCGCGTGATCTGGATCAGGCCGTTCGGCACGGTCGAGAGCGTCCCGTCGAACTCACGGACGGTGCTCGCGCGCAGCGACAGTTGTTCGACAGTGCCGTCGATCTGGCCGCCCTCCGTCTCCAGCTGCACGGTGTCGCCCACGTCGAACTGTCCTTCGATCACCAGGAACAGACCGCTGATCGTGTCCCTGACCAGTTGCTGCGCTCCGAAGCCGATCGCGAGGCCGGCGATCCCGGCGCTCGCGATCAGCGGCCCGAGGCTGACGCCGAAGAACGAGGCCAGGCTGAAGACCACCACGGTCCAGGCGATCACGATGATCACCCCTCCGGCCAGCCCGATTGCGGTGGCGAGGCGCCGCCGCCGGCGGCTGGCGGCGTCATCCGTAGTGACGGCCGCGCGACGCCGGTAGCGCTTGACGTAGTGGTGGACGAGCCACGAGATGAGTACCGCGATTACGAGCGCGATCCCCACGCCCAGCGCGAACCGCACCCACCACTCGCCCGAGAAGATCTCGACGTTCTCGGCGGCCGCAAGCACCGCGATGGTGGTCACACGCGGACGATACTCCGGGTTCGATGCCGGGCACCGGGCCCGTCCGAACCAGCCGCGATCGGGTGTCGGCGAGGCCCGGTAGATTGCCGTTGATGGCGTTCGAGGTGCATCCCGTGACGAAGGAACGTTGGCCGGACATGGTCGAAATGTTCGACCGGCCGATCGTCCGGACGTGCTTCTGCATGTACTACCGGAAGTCCGGGGACACCGGGCCCGGGGACGTGAACCGCCGCTCGATGAAGGCGCTCGTTGACGGCGGCGCGGTGCCAGGGCTCATCGGATACGAGGACGGCGTCCCGGTGGCCTGGGTCTCGCTCGGGCCCCGCGAGGACTACGACCGTCTCGAGCGTTCGCCCATCATGAAGCCCGTCGACGACCGGCCCGTCTGGTCCATCGTCTGCTTCTTCGTCGACGAGCAGGCGCGGGGCCGCGGCCTCTCCGCCCGGATGCTCCGGGCGGCCGCCGACTACGCGCGCTCGCAGGGCGTCCGACTCCTCGAGGCCTACCCGGTCGACAGGGACGGGCGGAGCCACCCGGACACGATGTTCTTCGGGGCGAAGTCGATGTACGACCGGGCCGGTTTCCGGGAGGTCGCCCGCCGCAAGGCGACCCGCCCCATCGTGCGCAGGACGCTTCGCCCCAGCCGCCCTTCGGCCTGATCGCGGACCCGACGGCATCGCTCCGCACCGGGTGCGATTCCGTCCCTAGGAGGAAACGCGCGGAAGGGCTACCCTTGGCGCCGATCTGGGGCCCGCGAAAAGCAGGAGGAACACACATGCGACGGTTCCTGGCCTGGTTGTCCGTTCCCGTCCTCGCCGCGGCCGTCGTGGCCGCGCCCGCAGTTCCTGCCGGGGCCGTGACGCAGTGGGATTACGTCGGCCCATTCGGCGGAACCGTCCAGTCCATCGCCGTGGCGCCCTCCGATCCGTCCACGGTCTACGCCACTCTCGACGACCGGAGCGGCGAGCAAGGGGTCATCAGGAGCACCGACGGGGGGCGAACTGGTCGGACGCGAGCAACGGTCTGGGCGGCACGTTCTTCTTCCAGGGGCTTCGTCGTCGACCCCACCGACCCCGACCGTGCGTTCGTCGGAGGCATCCCCAACGTGCACCGTACGGTGAACGGCGGAGGCACCTGGACGACGCCGAGCAGCGATCTCGACGGCGAGTTCGTCGAGGACCTCGCGATGAACCCGAACAACCCGGACATGCTGTACGCGGCGACCCAGAACCAGCGCGTGTGGAAGTCCACCGACGGCGGCGACAGCTGGGATCAGAAGAGCTCGGGCATCCCCTCCGGCGACGCCGTCCGCGCCGTCGCGATCAGCCCCCTCAACACGAGCGTCGTATACGTCCTCACCGACACCGGCGTGTACAAGTCGAACAACGGCGGCGGCTCGTGGACGAAGAAGAGCTCGGGCGTGACGGGCGACGAGGTGGCGGTCGCGGTCGATCCCACCGATTCCGGCACCGTGTTCGTCGGGACGGACGGAGGGCTGTTCCGGACGACCGACGGCGGCTCGCACTGGTCGTCGGCGGCGTCGGGGATCCCGAGCGCCAACCGCGATGTCCGGTCCCTCGCCGTCGACCCGGACCACCACCTGCGCGTGTACGCGGGGACGTCCGCGGGCGGCCTGTACGCCTCCACGGACGGCGGCGACTCGTGGACGGCCCGGAACTCCGGCCTCGACTACAAGGGCGTCCTCGGGATCGAGATCGACCCGTCGAACACCGCCAAGCTCTACGCGGGCACGTTCGGCGGCGCGTTCCGGACCACCGACTACGGCAACACGTGGAAGGCCCGAAGCACCGGCATGGATCGCAGCGGGGCGAACGCCACTCGCGGTCAAGCCCGGGAACGACGACGTCCTGTTCCTCGGGGCGGAGGGTCCGGGCTTCCTGAAGAGCACCGACGGCGGCGCGACCTGGACGCCGCACAACGCGGACATCAACCCGGGCGGCTCGCTGGTGCGCACGCTCGCGGTCGATCCGTCGCAGCCCTCGAACGTGTACATCGGTGGTCTCCTGGACCACGACATCGCGAAGTCGACGGACAGCGGGCTGAACTGGACGTACCAGACGTCCGCCGTCCTGCTGAACGCGGAGGACATCGCGGTGTCGCCGGCCGACTCCGACCTCGTGTGGGCGGGCGGGCGGCGGGGGCGGCGTGTGGCGCACGACGAACGGCGGCGGCCACTGGGCCCAGAAGTCGAACGGGCTGGCCGACACGAACATGCAGGCCGTGGTGGCGCACCCGACGAACACGCAGGTGGCGTACGCGGCCTCGTCCTCCTCCGGCGTCTACAAGACCAAGGACGAGGGGGTCACGTGGTCGACCAAGAACACCGGGCTCACCGACCACTCGGTGTTCTCGCTCGCCATGGATCCCGAGCGACACCGACCATCTCCTCGCCGGCACGTTCTCCGGGGTGTTCGAGTCGGTGGACGGCGCCAAGCACTGGGCGCCCAAGAACACGGGCCTCCCCCTCAGCCCGCTCGTGCTCGAGATCGCGTTCGACCCCTCGAACAGCCAGGTGATCTACGTCGGCTTGGTCCAGAACGGCGTGTACCGGTCGACCAACGGATCGGACACGTGGTCGGACTTCAACACGGGCATCCCGAACGACCCGGCATCGCTCAAGATGAACTCGATCGCGGTGGCGTCGGACGGAAACACGGTCTACGCGGCAAGCGACGCCGGGGTGTACGTCCGGCCGACATGACCCGGCGAGGGAACGTGCGGTCGCGCCGTCCCGCAGTCCGACCTGAGCCCTGTCGGGGCACCCGCGTATACTCGACCGTGGTGACCGCGCTAGGCGGGGAGCTAGCGGTGCCCTGTACTCGCAATCCGCTCTAGCGAGGCCGAATACCGTCCGAGGCCCGGAGGGTCCGTGGCCGCCCCAAGTACCGGGGCGTCGATGGCTGGGTCCTGCGCGACGCCAACTTGCGAATCCCGTCAGGTCCGGAAGGAAGCAGCGGTAAGCAGGCGCTGGCGGGTGCCGCAGGGAGGCCTGGCCGGAGCCGCCGGCTTGGCGAGCGCCCGAGTCTTCTGTGTGGTCGACGCCGGTTGCGCGGTCACCACTTTTTGTCTTTGCCGGAACCCTTCCCCATGGGAGGCCTGAACGGTGGCCGACGAGCAGCAGTACCAGTCCCTCTACCGGAAGTACCGCCCGCAGACGCCCGACGAGGTCCGCGGCCAGGAGCACGTCGTCCGGGCGCTGGTCGGCGCCGTTCGTGAGAACCGGATGGCCCATGCGTACCTGTTCTGCGGACCGCGGGGGACCGGCAAGACCTCGACCGCCCGGATCCTGGCCAAGATGGTCAACTGCGAGCAGGGGCCGACGCCCGAGCCGTGCGGGAAGTGCGAGCAGTGCCAGCGGATCGCGGCAGGGTCGCACCTCGACGTGGTCGAGATCGACGCGGCCTCGCACGGCGGGGTCGACGATGCGCGTGAGCTTCGCGAACGGGCGCCCACGGCCCCGGCGTTCGGGCGGGAGAAGGTCTACATCCTCGACGAGGCCCAGCGGCTGTCGCGGGAGGCGTTCGACGCGCTGCTGAAGCTGTTCGAAGAACCGCCCGTCGGGGTCCGGTTCGTGCTGTGCACGACCGAGCCGCACAAGATGCCGGCGACGATCGTGGGGCGGTGCCAGCGGTTCGACTTCCGGCGCATCACGGGCGACGTGCTCGCAGCGCACCTGATCGCGGTGGCGCAGAGCGAGGGTGTGACCCTGTCCGAACAGGTCGCGCACGCCATCGCGCGGCAGAGCGAGGGTTCGGCCCGCGACGCGCTGTCGCTGCTCGACCAGGCCACGGTGCTCGGCGGCGCCGAGATCTCCGAGGACGTGCTGGAGCAGCTGCTCGGTTCCCCGCACCAGGAGGTCCAGTACGCCATCGCCGACGCGGTGGCGGTCGGCGACACGAGCGGGGTGTTCGCACGGATCAATGCGCTGGTCCAGGAGGGGCAGGACGTCCGCCACGTGACGAGCGAGTGCCTCCAGCACTTCCGGAACCTCCTGCTGGCGAACACCGCTCCGGGACAGGCCGACCTCGTGGACGTGACGATCGACGAGTACGAACGGCTCCGCGCGCAGGCGGCGAAGTTCACCCCGGCGGAGCTGTCGCGGGTGATCGCGCTGCTGCTGGCGGCGCAGACCGACATGCGGTGGACGACCTCGCCGCGGCTCACCCTCGAGCTGGCGCTGGCGCGGGCGTCGATGCCGGAGACCGACCCGGCGCCCGAGGCGCTCATCGCCCGCATGGAGCGGCTGGAACGCATTGCGGGGGTCCACGACGGCGCCGCCCCGAGGCCCTCGGCGGCGCCTCAGGCGGCGGCTCCCGCCCCGACTCCGGCCCCGGCGGCCGCCGAGCCAAAGCCCGCCGCGGCCGTCGCGCCTGCCTCCGAGGAGCCAAGCGTGCTGATTCCGGAGGCCGACGAGGCGCCTTCGGAGCCGCCCGCCGAAGCGCGGGCGGCCGAGGAACCGGCCGGGGCGCCGGTTGCGGTCGAAGAGTCCGTGACCGAGGCCGTGGCCGGGAGAGAGTCGGCCGCGCAGGTTCCCGCCGCTCCCCGCAGGGAACGGCGGCGGTGGACGTCGACATGCTCCGGCGGTCCTGGAGCGACGTCCTGGACCGGGTGAAGGGGATGATGAAGGCCGTACTGGAGACCGCCACCCCCGTCGCGCTCGACGACAACACGCTGCAGCTCGCGTTCCCGCCGGCCATGGAGTTCCGCGTGATCAAGGTGGAGGAACGCGAGGCGGACCTGCGCGCGGTGCTCCAGGAGATGTTCGGCATCTCGCCCCGCATCAAGTGCGTGGTGCGCGACGCCGCGACCGGGACCGGCATGGTGGTCGAGCACGTCGAGGAGGCCGCGCCGATCCCCGAGGACGCCGTGCTGGCGCGGCTGAAGTCGGAGTTCGACGCGACCGAGGCGCCCGAGCCCGAGGGCTGGTAGCTCGAACGTGTCGGTCCCCCGGGGGAGGATGTAGCCCATGTACGAGGGGCCGATCCAGGAGCTCATCGACGAGCTGGCGCGCCTGCCCGGCATCGGGCCGAAGTCGGCGCAGCGGCTGGCGTTCAGTCTGGTGAAGGCGCCGGAGGACGAGGCCCGCCGGCTCGCCGCCGCCATCGTGCGCGCCAAGGAGCTCATGCGGTTCTGCGAGGAGTGCGGCAACGTCTCCGAGGGCGAACGGTGCCGGATCTGCCGCGACGCCGGCCGCGACATCACGATGATCTGCGTGGTCGAGGAGCCCAAGGACGTCGCCGCGATCGAGAAGGCCGGGGTGATCAAGGGCCGGTACCACGTGCTCGGCGGCGCGATCAGCCCGCTCGACGGCATCGGCCCCGAGGACCTCCGGGTGAACGAGCTCCTCGAGCGCGTCCAGCGCGACGGGGTCGTCGAAGTCATCCTCGCCACCAACCCCAACCTCGAGGGGAACGCGACGGCGATGTACGTCGCAGCGCTGCTGCGGCCCGCGGGCATCAAGGTGACCCGCCTGGCGAGCGGCCTCCCGGTCGGCGGCGACCTCGAGTACGCGGACGAGATCACGCTGGGGCAGGCTCTCGAGGGCCGACGCGAGATGTAGCGGAGGAGACCCGCGACAGGAATGCCGAAGGGCCGCCCCGGACCGGGCGGCCCTGAGCTATGTCGGTTCGCTCGGCCTGGCTACCCGGTGATGTCGCCGCGGGTGCCGCCACGGTCCGCGGAAGCGTTCTTCCAATTGCCGTGGTTCTTCGCGTTGTAGTGGATCAGGAACGTCGGGACGTCGTACAAGGCCGTTGGCCCGAAGAACGCGGTGACGAACTCGGCGGTGGTGCAGGTGCCCGGGCAGGTTGCGTTCGGATCGTACGTTCCGCCGGACACGACCAACAGGAACGATCCCTCCATCTTGCCGGTGATGCCGGCCGCGACGGTGCCGCCCGGGTTGGTCGCGCAGGCGCCCGGGCTGGCTCCAGCGACGGTCACGAACGCGCCGTTCTTGAACTGCTCGGTGACCTCGAAGGTCCCGCCGGAGCCCTTGCGGACCGTGTAGTGGCGGTCGAACGTGTCGTTCGCCCAGTCGTTGCCGCAGGTGCCCGAGTCGGGCGAGCCGCTGGCGTACGGTCCGTAGTGCTGTGTGGCCGACGCGGCTCCGGCCGACGCGAGCGGCCACGTGGCCGAGACGGCCAGCACGGCCAAGCCGAGGACGAGTGTGCGCTGACGCATGGGATTCCCCCTTTTGAGGTGGCACCGGGTGTCGCACCGGACGGTGCGTCCGTCCACCACGCGGGAAGTCTGGATCGGCGCAATACGCCCGCACAAGGTCACTTTTAGGCATCTTCTTACCACCGGCGAGGTGCCGAGCCGCCGAGTTGGTCGTTTGGCTCAGCGCGCCGGAGCGGGGGTGGGTTCCTCCAGGTTCTGCTGTTCGGCGGCCTTCGCGTGGCGGAGGACACCGGCGCTGGCGAACGCGCCGAGCAGGATGAGCGCCCCGGCTGCGAGCAGCCCGACCTGGTTGCCGTCGAGCGTGATGATGAAGTCCACCGACCCGATCGAGTAGGCCACCGCGCCGATCCCGAGCGCGCCGACGGCGAGTCCGACGCGGAACAGCATCTGCACCCCGCCCATGATCCGCCCCCGCATGCGGTCCTCGGTCACCCGCTGCGTCATCGACAGGGCCACCATGATCGCAACCGAGAACGACGCCCCGAACGCCACCGAGATCGCGAACGCCAGCCACAGGTAGGGGAACAGCGCCATCACGACGAGGATCGCCCCGCACATCGTCACCGAGGCCAGGAACACCCACCGTTCGCCGCGCTCCCGGACCAGCAGTCGCACGACCCCGAGCCCGATCGCCATCCCGGCGCCCCACAGCGCCGCGAGCCATCCGAAGTCGACGTCGGTTCCGTGCAGCGTCTCGTGGATGTACGCGATCCCCACCGCGAACAGCACGCCGCCGCCGAACATCGACACCACCAGCCCGACCGAGAGGGACCGCAGCACCGGCGTGTGCCAGATGAACCGGAACGCCTCGGTGAGCCCCTTGAACGGCGACTGGTCAGCCGCCCGACCGCCGTGGGGGATCCGCCGGATCCGCACGATCATCAGCGCGGAGAACAGGAACGTGGCCGCGTCGAAGAAGAACGCGGTCGACGTCGGGTGCGTTCGGAACGCATCGCCGAACGGCACCCACCCGGGGATGTGCGATGCCGCGAGCCGGAGCGCGCCGAAGGTCGCGGCCGCGAACGGGATCGCTCCGAACGACGACGCGAGGATCAGCCCGTTCGCGAGCTCCAGCTGGCTGTGGTCGTCGACCAGGTTCGGCACGCTCGCGTCGCGCGCCGGGATGAACACGAGCGAGACGCACTCGTGGACGAACGCGATCACGTACAGCCCCGCGATCCCCAGGAACGGCACCAACACGATGAGTCCCGCGCGCAGCAGGTCGCAGGTCACCATGATCAGTCGCCGGTCGAGCCGGTCGGCCAGGACGCCGCCGACCGGCGCCGCGAAGATCGGCGGGACGAGCCGAAGGATCAGCACGACGGCCACGGCCGCCTGGTTGTGCGTGATGTCGAACGCGAGCGCGATGAACGCGAGCGTCGCAACCCAGTCGCCGAGGCCCGACACCGCCTGGCCCGCGAAGAGCCGTCGGAACCCGCCCACGCGGAACAGCGCGCGGAGGCCGCCGCCTTGGCTGGGCTGAGACATCTGTGAACAATCCTACGGTCGGGACACGAGCGTCCCGGGAAGGCGGAGCGCGAGCGGTGGTGGCGATCGTGACGGACGGGGCGGCGAACGTTCCGGAGGACGTGGCGCGTGAGCTCGGGATCACGGTGGTCCCGCTCACCCTGCGGTTCGGCGACGAGGTGCTCCAGCCCGACACCGGCCAGAACGGGTTCTACGAGCGGCTTCGCGGCGGCGAGGTCGCGTCGACGTCGGCCCCCTCGGTCGGGGAGTGGCTCGCGGGTCTGCGGGCGAGCGGAAGCGACGAGATCGTGTGCGTGACGCTCGCCTCGCGGCTGTCGGCGACGCACCACGAAGCGGTGCTCGCGGCCGATGAGTTCGACGGGCGCGTCGAGGTCGTCGACTCGGGGAACGCGAGCATGGCCGAGGGATTCGTCGCGATCGAGGCCGCCCGGGCCGCCGCGCAATGGCGCCGGGCTCGATGTCGTGGTGGCGCGCGCCCGCGATGTGGCCGAGCGCGTCCGGTTGCTGGGGGCGATCGAAACCTTCGAGTACCTCCGCCGGACCGGCCGCGTGACCAAGCTCCAGGCCTACGCGGCGACCGCGCTGTCCATCCGACCGGTGTTCCGGCTGGCCGGCGGCGAGATCGAACCGGCGGGCCGTCCACGCACCCGGTCGAAGGCGCTCGACATGGTCGCGAACGAAGCGGCGTCGAACGACGGACCTCTCCACGTCGCCGCGCTGCACGCCCTCGCCGAGGCGGACGCGCAGGCCCTGCTCGAGCGGGTGCGGAGCCGGGCGAACGTCGTGGAGGAGTTCCTGGTGCCGGCGACACCGGTCATCGGGGCCAACGCCGGCCCGGGCCTGGTCGGCCTGGCCTGGTGGAACGAGCCGGCATGAGCGCTCGTGAAGAGCCAACGAGTGCGCGCACCGGCGCGGCGAGCCGCGTGGGGTGGATCGTCGCGGGTTACCTCGCCGGGACGATCCCGAGCGCGTGGGTCGCGGCCCGCGTCAGCGGGGCGCGAACCGTGGTGGAAGGGGCGTCGGCCTCCGGCTCGGAGGGCGACGCCCATCTGCTGCTCGCGGCGAACGCGAGCCCCATCGTGGCAGCAGCCGCGATGGCCGGGGACGTGGCCAAGGGCGCGATCGTCGTGCTGGCGGCCGAAGCGGTCGGGGGCCGACCCGGCCACGACCGCGGCGACGGGAGTCGCCGCGGTCACCGGGCATGCGTTCCCGTTCTACGCGCGCCGTTACGCCGGCCGCGGCCTGGCGGCCGCGGCCGGCGTCACCCTCGCGACCCTCCCGCGCGAGATGGTCGTCGCCGGCTCGATCCTGCTCGCCGGGAAGGCCGCCGGGCATACCGGCCCCGGAAGCACGCTCGGGTTCGCCGCGATCCCCGTCGTCGCTGCCGTTCGGCGCGAGCCGCGGCCGCTGGTGGCGATGGGGGCCGGCGTGCTTGCGGTGATCCTTGCCCGGCGCCTGGTGGGCCTCCGCCCGGTCGCGGCAAGGGATGGCTGGACCGTCGCCGTCGTCCGCAGGTTCCTGTTCGACGCCGACCACACGGCGAGCGCACGATCACGCGGCTGAGTTCCCGCTATCGATCGCGGAGGGCCGGTGTCATGCGGGAGTGTGCGCCTGGTTCCGGTTGGCGAACGACCGTCCGCACGACGGGCAGGTCCACATGGCGCGCATCGAATCGCGAACCTCCGCGGCTCCCGGTTCGCCTGGAACCGCCTGTTACGCTGACACCTCCGCCGCTCCAGGAGGCGTTTCGGCATGCCGGTGATCGTGCAGAAGTACGGCGGGACGTCCGTCGGCGACGCCGTGCGCATCCGGGCCGTCGCCGAGCGCGTGGTGCGTGCCAAGGACTCCGGCTACGACGTGGTCGTCGTGGTCAGCGCCATGGGCCAGTCCACCGACGACCTCATGCAGATGGCGCACGACATCGCGCCGGTGCCCAACCCGCGCGAGCTCGACATGCTGCTCACCGCCGGGGAACGCATCGCCATGTCGCTGCTCGCCATCGCCATCAACGACCGGGGGCACCGGGCGGCGTCGTACACGGGTTCCCAGGCGGGCATCATCACCGACACCCGGCACGGCAACGCCAAGATCATCGACGTCCGGCCGGGCCGGATCCTGCAGGCCGTCGGCGAGGGCGCGATCGTCATCGTGGCCGGGTTCCAGGGGGTCTCGGCGACCGCGGACGTGACCACGCTCGGCCGGGGCGGGAGCGACACCACCGCGGTCGCGCTGGCCGCCGCGCTCGGCGCCGAGTTCTGCGAGATCTACACCGACGTGCCCGGCGTGTTCACCGCCGACCCGCGGGTGGAGCCCAGCGCGCGGAAGCTGCACGCGGTCTCGTTCGAGGAGATGCTCGAGCTCGCCGCGAGCGGCGCGAACGTCCTCCAGACGAGGGCCGTCGAGTACGCTCGGAGGAGCGGCGTGATGCTCCACGTGCGCTCGTCGTTCACCGACGAGGACGGGACGTGGGTGACGGAGGAAGACGAACGCATGGAACAGGCCCTGATCTCCGGCGTGGCGAGCGACGACACCGAGGCGAAGGTCACGCTCCAGAACGTCCCCGACCGTCCCGGCGTGGCGGCCGCGATCTTCCGCGCCGTCGCCGACGAGGGCGTGAACATCGACATGATCGTGCAGAACGTCTCGCACGACGGCCGCACCGACGTGTCGTTCACCGCGCCGAAGGCGGACCTGCCACGGCTGAAGGCCGTGATGGACGGCGTCACCGCCGAAGTCGGCGCGTTCGGGTTCGAGATGGACGACGGCGTGGCCAAGGTGTCGCTCGTCGGCGCCGGCATGAAGAGCCACCCCGGCGTCGCGGCGGACATGTTCGCGGCGCTCGCCGAGGAGTCGATCAACATCGAGATGATCTCGACCTCGTCGATCCGGGTGTCGTGCGTCGTTCGGGCGGCCGACGCCGACCGCGCCGTGCGGGCGATCCACGCGATGTTCCACCTCGGGGACGAGGTCGCCAAGCGCGAGGAGCACTCGGCCTCATGAGGGTCGCGGTGATCGGCGCGACCGGCGCGGTCGGCCGGGAGATGACCCGGACGCTCGAGCAGCGTTCGTTCCCGGTGGACGAGCTCGTGCCGCTGGCAAGCGCGCGTTCCGCCGGCAAGCGCATCGAGTTCCGCGGTGAGGAGCTCGAGGTCGGCGAGCTCTCACTCGATGCGCTGAAGGGCTGCGACCTGGCGCTGTTGTCGGCCGGCGCGACCGTCTCGCGCGACATCTGCCGCGGCGCCGCGGCGCAGGGCGTCGTGTGCGTCGACAACTCGAGCGCGTGGCGCATGGCGCCGGACGTTCCGCTCGTGATCCCCGAGGTGAACGCCCATGCGCTGCGGGGCCACCCGGGCATCATCGCCAACCCGAACTGCACGGCGATCACGGTTGTCATGGCCGTCGGGCCGCTCCATCGCGCCTTCGGCGTCCGCGGGCATGGTGCTCTCGTCGTACCAGTCGGTGTCCGGCAGCGGGATGAAGGGCATCCGCGAGCTGGCGGAACAGGTCGGCAAGATGTCCGGCGACGTCGAGGGCCTGGTCTCGCCCGACCGCGACGCGCTCCCCGTGGGGGATGTCTACGGCCGGACGATCGCGTTCAACGTGCTGCCGCTGCAGGGCGGGATGGACGAGGACGACTGGACCGGCGAGGAGCGCAAGCTGCTCCACGAGTCCCGGAAGATCCTGGAACTCCCCAATCTCGAGGTGCAGGCCACGGTCGTCCGGGTCCCCGTCGTGACCGGCCACTCGGTGGCGATGTCCGTGACGTTCGAACAGCCGGTGACGCCGCACGGGGCTCGGAAGGTGCTCTCGTCCGCCCCCGGCGTGAAGGTGGTCGACGACCCGCACAACGGCGAGTACCCGACCCCTCTCGACGCGGCCGGAACCGACGACGTGCTGGTCGGGAGGATCCGTCAGGCAGCCGGCCGCGACGACGGCCTCCTGCTGTTCGCCTGCGGCGACAACCTCCGCAAGGGCGCGGCGCTCAACGCGGTCCAGATCGCCGAAGCGCTGTTCCGCGGCTGAGCCACGACTCCCTATCCGAAGCCGGCGGCGATGCGCACGTTGGTCCGGGCTGCCGCCGCCCTTCTGCTTCTTCGCGAGGGTGGTCCAGACGGCCTCGCTCCGGTCGACCCCGAGCGTCATGCGGCCGTCCTGACAGAAGAACTCGACCGGCCGGCCGTTGATCTCCAGGTCGTGCGCGCCGCCGAAGCGCAGGCAGATCGTTCCGTTGTCCTCGAGCTGGATCGCCCAGTCGCCCTTCTGGCCGCCCGGGCGGTTCCTGCTGGCCTTCGGCAGCGGCTCGCTCAGGTTGATGAGCACCACGCCGTGGTCGAGCGGGGACGCCAGGCATCCAACTCGGTTCGAGATCGACGTCGAAGTTCCCGAAGCACGGGTCGAAGATCTGGCCGGTGTTGTCGGCGAAGCACCGCCAGGCATCCGGCGAGCTGTTGACGAGGGAACCGGTGAAGCAGCTTCCTTTGTGCTCCTCGGTCTGGATGAACGGCGGCTGGATGTTCCCCGCGCCGTTGAACGGCTCGACCGTGACCACTTCCGTCTTGGTGAGTGGCGGGGGACCCGTCGGCGTCGGCGGCCCGGTTGACGGCGGAGGGGCGGTGGTCGATGCGGTCGTCGGCGGCGGGGCCGTGGTCGGACCGACCGTTGGAGTCGGTGGTCTGCACTCCGGTGGCGGTCGGAGCTGTCGTCGGGCCGGGCGAGCCGCCCCCGCCGGCCAGGGCGATCGCCCCCACGACCAGGACGACCACCAACCCCGCAGCGCCGCCGACCATCCACGGACGGACGCGCCGCCTGGACGGAGGAGGTCCGGGGGGCACGGGAGGTCGCCCTCCGGGAATCGGAACGGGCGGAGCGGGCGGCGCCGGCGCCCCGGGCATCACCGGCAGCGGGGACCGCCACGGTCGCGCCGCCGGAGACGGCGGCGCGAGCCGCCGCCATCAGCTCCGAGCACGACCGGTATCGGTCCTGCGGCCGCTTTCCCATGCCGGCCACAACGACCGCGTCGAGCGCGGCCGGCAGTCCCGGGCGGACCGAGGACGGCGCCGGCGGCGGCTCGGTCACGTGCGCGACGAGCGTGGCGGTCTCGACCTCCGCCGGGAAGGGCACGCGCCCGGTCAGCGTCTCGAACAGCACCGCGGCCAGCGCGTACTCGTCCGTCCACGGCCCGATCGCCCCGCCCTGGATCTGTTCCGGCGCGGCGTAGTGCGGTGTTCCCACGAAGTACCCGGCCCGCGTGATCCCCCGCGACTCGCCGGACGGCGTTCCCGGCGGCGGAACCGGCTGCCCCGGCTCGGTCGGCCCGCCCGGCTCGCCGAACGCCTTGCCCAGCCCGAAGTCCGACAGGAACACCCGGTCGGCGCCCTCGAGCAGGATGTTGCTCGGCTTCACGTCGCGGTGGACGAGCCCCTTCGCGTGCGCCTCGTCGAGCGCGCTCGCGATCTTGCCCAGGATGTCGAGCGCCCGGGCCGGGTCGAGCCCGCCCTCCCGCAGCAGCACCCGGCCGAGGTCCTCGCCCTGCGCCAGCCGCATCGCGAGGAAGAGCACCCCGTCGGCCTCGCTCGCGTCGTAGATCGGCAGGATGTTCGGGTGTTCCAGGGACGCGGCGAGCCGCGCCTCGCGCAGGAACCGCTCCCGGAAGTCCTCGTCGTCGGCGAGCTCCGGCGGCAGGACCTTCAACGCGACCCTGCGCCGGAGGTGGACGTGTTCCGCCAGATAGACGACGCCCTGGCCGCCGCGGCCCAGCACCGACTCGATGCGGTAGTCGCGGAGGAGCGTTCCGGGAGCGAGGTAGGAGGACGACATCGCCGGAGGGTTGTATCAGGCGGGCAGGGGTCGGGCCAGCGAGCGCATCGGGACTACCGGGGTTTGGGCGGCCAGTTCGAGGCGGCCTCCGACAGCCCGACGGAGAACGACTTGGCGAGGTCCTGCAGGCCCTCCCGGAGGTAGAACGCGTGGGCCCGCTCCCGCCAGTTGGCCGACTCGAGCGAGAGGCTCCAGCAATCCCGTCCTCGCGCCAGCTCCTCGCACCGGGCCAGGAGCGCCGCCCCCGCACCCCGGCTCCGGGACGCCTCGGACACGATGAGGTCGGGGATCCACGCCTGCGGCGTCGTGAAGTTCAGTCGCGCCCGGTACTCCATGTCGACGAACCCGACCGCGCCGCCGGAGTCGTCCACCGCGACGAGCGCCTCGGTGTCCTCCCTTTGCAGATACTCGAGATACAGCTGATGTGACGCCTCCTCGTCGGGCCCGCCGAGGACGTCCGGCCGGCCGAGCTCCGCGAGCAGCGCGGCGACGGCCGGCCAGTCCTCGGGGGTCGCGTCGCGGACCGAGGGCATCAGAAGAAGTCCGGGCTCCACGGCGGCGGCCCGGCGAACAGCCGCGCCAGCACCGGCAGGGCCGGGTCGTCCGCGGAAGCCCCGCCGAGCCGTACCAGGTCGGCAGTCGACAGATTCCCGGTGAACAGCGCGCTGAGCAGCCCGACCGGGATCGGCGCGCCGGCCTGCTCGTCGGTCGGCGTGACGGCGACCTTGCCGGCGTTCGCCTCGATCCGGAACGGGCCGGCGTTCTCCGGGAACAGCGGGTCGTCGACCGCGATCACGCACGAGCCGTCGACCTCCGGGTAGCCCCGGGCTTCCAGAGCGCCGGGCACGTCGAGCAGCCGGGTCATCCAGGGGAACTCCGAGGACCGTTCCACCGTGCGCGACTCGGAGAGCAGCAGCGCGAGCGGTTCGTTCGGCGGGCCGTGCCAGGTCATGTGATGGCCGATGCTGTGGAACCCGCCGAAGTACGTGAACAGCGCCGTCGCCGCGCGCCGGGTCTTCGCGACGAAGTGCGTGCACGAGGGGTCGATCCCGAACCCCTCCCGCGGGCCGCGCTGGTAGCACGCGTAGCCCTCGAGCCCGTCGGGGCCGTGCGCCAGCACGACGTGCGGCACGACGTCGGGTTCCAGCATCCGGAGGATCCGGGCCTTCCACCAGAACTCCTGGTCGAACCACACCGGGCCGTTGTGCGCCGGCGCCCACTCGCGGAAGCACGCCCGGATGTCGTCGAGTCGCGAGTCGTCGCGGACGGTCTCGAGCTCGATCCCCTCGCCGCCGGAACGGGGCAGCGCCCGCAGGGATGCCGTGTGCTCGATGTAGGAACCGCCGAGCTCGTAGCCGAGCTTGCGGTAGACGGCGACGGTCGCCGGATACAGCATGCTCACCAGGTCGCCGGCCGCCCGGCGCTGCCGGATGAGCTCGGCCACCAACGCGCCGCCCGTGCCCTTGCCGCGCGTGTCGGGCATCGCCGCAACCGCCGCCACGCCGGAGCACAGCAGCTCGTTCCCGCCGAAGAACTGCGTGAGCGGATGCGACATCGAGGTGGCGATCAGCCGGTCGCCCTCGTAGGCGCACAGGTACAGGTCGAGCCGGACGTGCGGCCCGGTGCGCTCCCGCCACGCCGGCGGCGTGCCGAACGCCGACTGCATGACGTCGAGCGCGCGATCGCGGTCCTCCTCCGGGGGAGGGCGGAACTCGACCGTCATGGCCGGAACTCGCAGGAGCAGGGGATCGCGGCGCACCGCGGGCAGCCGGCCGCGTAGCGGCCGGCTGCCCGCTCGAGGTCGACGTCCATCAGATTCGCCAGGGAGCCGAGCCAGGCCAGCACGTCGCCGAACTCGTGCTCGAGCTCGGCGGCGTCACGGGGATCCCGGCGCATGGCCTTGGCCACCTCGCCGACCTCCTCGACCATCCACCGGAACACGCCGTCGGCGCCGCGGGCCGAGTCGCGGTCGAGATACGTGCGGCGCAACACGTCCTGGAGCTCGGCGATCTGCATGCGGCCGAGTCTACGAGACGCCCGCGACGGCCCGGGACGTCGTAGGTGGCCCAGATGGCCCCCGCCGGGCATAATCGCCCGAGCGACGAGGCAGGGGGAACTGCATGGGCACTCGGGGGGGGCAGGCGGTCGCGCGCGGGAGCGGCTCCGCCACGCGGCAGGCGCCGCGCGGCGGGGACGGCGACTTCCGTGGTGCCGTCGTGTTCGCCGCCGGCTTCGCCGGCGCCGCCCTCCTCACCTACCTGTTCAACGCCATGCTCGGCCGGCGGCTGTCGCCGTCGGAGTTCTCGACGTTCGCGGCGCTGCTCGGCGTCCTCCTCGCCGTGAACGGGCCCAGCTCCGCGCTCTTCGGCGGGGGGGCGATGGCATCGGCCCTCAGCGGGGACATCCCCAAGACGCCGTGGCGGGGGCCGCTCATCACGGCCGCCGTCGTGGGGACCGCGTTGGGGCTCGCTCCGCTCGCCCCAACGCTCCGCTCCGCCGGTTGGTTCCTGACCGCCTCGTCGCTCCTGATGCTGGTGGCCTGGGGGCGCGGACTGCTGATCGGTCTCGGCCGGCTGGGGACGTCGGGCGCGACCATGTTGTTCGAGGGATTCGCGCGCATCGGCTTCGCCGCGCTGCTGCTGTCGGCCGGGCTGCAGCTGACCGGCGCGTCCGCCGGACTCGCGCTGGGGGTCGCCGCGGGCCTGATCGTCACCAAGTTGCTCCTGCCGCGGCGGCGGGCGGGGATCGCGCCCCCTGTACGGCCCGAGGTGTGGATCTCGATCGTCGGGCTGGCCTTCGTCGGGCTGGTGCAGTTCGTCGACGTCGTGGCGGTGCGCCTTGCGGGCGGGCCTCGGCTCGGCGCCTACGCGGCCGCTTCGTCGCTCGCTCGCATCGCGCTGTTCGCGCAGCTCCCGGCCGCCGCCTACGCGGTGCGCCGGACCGCGGTGGCCGGCCCGAGCCGGGCGGCCCGGCGCGTGGCGCTGCTGGCCGTCGTTCCGACCGCGCTCGTCGTGTTCGTCCTTGAGGTGTTCCCGCGGCAGCTGCTCGACATCACGTACCACGGCCGGTACGTGAACGCGACCGGGCTGGTGCGGGTGCTGGGCCTGGCCATGGCGCTGGCCGGCGGGGCAACGGTGCTCATCAACATGATGCTGGGGGCGAACCGGAGCGCGTGGGTGCTGTCGGCCTCGCTGGCGTCGATCGCGGGGTGCGCCGTCGTGTTCTCGGTCGCCGGCTCGGGGTGGGCTGCCGCCTGGGCCATGCTGCTCGTGCAGGGCGTCGTGCTGATGCTCGTCTCGGAGCACGCCCGGCGGATGTTCGCCGCGGCCCGGGGCGCCGCCGGCAGCGTGCTGATCCTGAATTGGCGCGACGTCCACCATCCGCAGGGCGGCGGCTCGGAGGTGTTCGTCGAACAGATCGCCCGGCGCATCGCGGCCGGGGGCCGCAAGGTCACCGTCTTCTGCGGCGCGTACGAAGGAGCCGCCCGCGACGAGGTGGTCGAGGGGGTCCGGTTCCTGCGGCGCGGTTCGTGGCGGACGGTCTACCTGTGGGCGGCGGCGTACCACCTGATGGGGCGGTTCGGCCCCCACGACGTCGTCGTCGACGTCCAGAACGCGATCCCGTTCTTCTCGCCGTTGTACTGCGGGCGTCCGGTTGTGGTCCTCGTGCACCACGTGCACCGGGAGCAGTGGGGCATGATCTTCTCGCGTCGAACGTCGCGCATCGGATGGTGGGTCGAGTCACGGCTGGCGCCATGGCTGTATCGCCGCGCCTCGTACGTCACCGTGAGCGAGGCCTCGCGCGGCGACCTCGCCGGCCTCGGGATCGACCCGGCCCGCGTGGAGATCGTCCACAACGGCGCGCCCGCCCCGGCCCGGGGTGCCGGCGGGGCGCGGACCCCGCAGCCGTCGATCGCCTTCCTCGGGCGGCTCGTCCCGCACAAGCGGATCGAGTTCGTCCTTCGGGCGGCCGCCGACCTCCGGGCGGAGTTCCCGAAGCTGTCGGTCCGGATCGCGGGCCAGGGTGCGTGGGAGACCCGGCTGATGGAGGAGGCCCAGCGCCTCGGCGTGACCGATCTCGTGTCGTTCGACGGGTTCGTGTCGGAGGAGGAGAAGGAACGCCTGCTCCGGGAGTCGTGGGTCCTGGCCATGCCGTCGGTGAAGGAAGGGTGGGGCCTGTCGGTCATGGAGGCCGCCGCGCTGGGGACGCCGACCGTCGCGTCGCGCTCCGGGGGGCTGGCCGAGTCGGTGGTCGACGACGTGACGGGCGTGCTGGCCGACGACTACGAGGAGTTCGTGGCCGGGCTCCGGCGGGTCATCGCGTCGCCCGTGCTCCGCGAGCAGCTCGGCGCCGCGGCGCGAGACCGTGCTGCGGGCTTCCGGTGGGAGGACACCGCCCTCGCGTTCGAAGGGGTCCTGGTCCGGGCCGCGCAGCCGGCTGCCCGAGGCGGAAGGGGCTTCGCGCGAGCCCGACCTGCTGCCGCAGGCGATCGAGACCGCCTGAGCTTCGACAGGGACGAATCGCACGCGACAACCGGATTCGACCGGTCGGAGTTCGCGGGCGGCGGACCTGGAGCTACGGGTTCTGCGGAGCGCCGTATTCGAACTGCGGCCCGCTGACGCTCGACGCGGGATTCTGGCTCACCACGAGCAGGTAGGCGCCCAGGAACGCGATGAACAGCGCCGAAACCGCCTGCGATGATCAGGCCCTTCCAGTTCACGCTTGCCGACCCCCCGTGTCGTGATCCGGCGCGAGCATATCAGTGGGTTCCGGGCCCGCGCCAGCCAACGGAGCAAGCGATCCGCGCCGCCGTCCGGCGAACGAACGCAGACGCGCGTCACGCCCGCCGCGACCAGCACCAATCCCGCCGCGGCCGCGTCGCCCGCCACGACCGGCGCGGCCGGCGTCTCGTCGAACGCGGGGACCCGGACCGGGCCCGGCACCCGGTACAGCTTGAGGTCCGGGAACGACCGCACCAGTCGGAGCCCGGCCACCTTGCGGGTCGCGATGTCGGACTCCGGCCCGTCGAACACGACCACGTACCGGATGCCCAGCGGCCCGAGGCGCCCGTCGAGGGGCGCGTCGTCGGTCGCCGGCCCCTCGAGCAGGCGGGCCCAGGGATCCTCGGCCGGCAGGCGGCGCCCGAACACCTCGAGCGACCCGGAGGCCACCGCCCGCCGGCTGAAGTACAGCGGCGCCGGCTGGTGGACGTTCGCCCCGGGGTTCCACGGGAACGGGTAGTACGCGTGCCACGGGAGGACGAGCACGCCGCCCGGCGCCGGGTCGGCGGCCGTCACTGCGTCGACCGTGTCCCACGAGGGCGGGTACTGGGTCGTGTGCAGCCGTCCCCACGCGCCGAACGCCAGGGTGGGCGCCAGCGCCAGAGGGACGATCGCGAGCACAACGCCGGTCAGCGCGGCTCGCCGGGCGGGCACCCGGCCCATCACCCGGTCGACCCCGCAGCCGAACGCGACCGCGGCCAGCGCCAGCCACGGGATCACGAACTTCTGCGAGTCGCGCAGGAAGCCGGCACCCGGGACGTGCTCGGCCACCCACCGCATGAGGGAGTTCAGCAGGGGAAGCGACGGCGCTGCCGCCAGCACCAGCCCGGCGACGGCCGAGGCGACCAGGCCCCGACGCCATCCGACGGGGGTCCGTTCGCGGAGGGTCCGCCATCCGAACAGCGCCGCGGCCGCGACGACGGCGAACGCCGGGACCCAGACCAGCGTCGACCGTCCGGGCGGGGCGAGCTCGGGCCGCCACAGGCCGCCGAACGACAGCAGGCTCCCCACCGTCCCGAGCGGGGAGTCCGACCGGGCCCGGAACAGCTCGGCCGCCAGCCGGGGGGCATCCGGAACGGGCGGATGCAGCAGTGTCGGGACGACCCAGACCAGGTTGACCACCACGAGCGCGCCCACGAGCAGCGCGGCCCGGTGGCCTCCGTGCTTTTTCGCGGCCGGCGCGTCGCGGGGCGGCCAGAGCGCGGATGCCGCCGCCGTGGCCCCGCCGATGATCCCCGTGTACGGCGACGCGGCCGTCAGCGCCGCGAACGCCAGGACCATTCGCCATCCCGACCCCGGGTCGCCCCGGCGCCACCCGAGCGCTGCCGAGAGCGCCCACGGAACGATCGCGGTGCCGAGCAGGAGCGCCCACTGCCCGAGCAGCAGACGTTCGTACGTGAACGGGTTCCAGACGAACAGCACGCCGGCCGCCACGCGCGGCGTCATCCGCTCGGTTGGGACCAGGCGGCCGGCCCCGACGGCGCCGAGGAGCACGATCAGGATCAGCGCGGTCTTCTGGACCGCCTGCCCGCCGACGACCCAGGAGGAGGCCGCGACCAGCGCCTCGGTCGGCACGCTGCGCGGGTAGCCGCCGGAGAGCCCGAGCAGCGCGCCGCTCGGGTGGGGCCGGGGCACGAAGACCATGTCCGAGACGAGCGTGAACCCGGGCGCGAGCAGGGGGCCCATCACGACCAGGGCGAGCACGCACCCGGCGATGCCGAGCGCATGGCGGGCGGCGAAACGTTGGATGCTCACCGGGCGGGTCTCCTCACCGAGCGGGCCGTCTCGGCGAGAGGACTGCCGTGTCCGGACGCGCCGACGCCTAGGACGACTTGGCGGACTCGTCCGAGGCCGACTCGGTCTTCCCGGACGAGGCCGTGACCGGCGCGACCTCCGCCTCATCCTCGTCCGCCGAGTCCCCGCCGTCCTCCGATTCGCCGGATTCCTCGCCTGCTGCCGGTTCCTCGACCTCCGCCGGTCCCTCGACCTCCGCCGGTCCCTCTGCCTCCGCCGGTTCCTCGGCCTCAGCCGATTCAGCTTCGGCCGGTTCGGCTTCCGCCGGTTCCTCGGGCTCCGCCGGTTCCCCAGCCTCTGCCGGTTCCGCCCCTACGGATTCCTCGACTGCCGCCGAATCTTCATCCTTCTTCGCGTCCTTCGAGTCCGCCGGCGGCACGGCCTTCGGCTCTGCTCCCTTTTCGGGCCGCAGGAGGAGCACGCCGATGCCCGCAAAGATCAGCCCGATGATCGGCAGGACGATCGGCAGCGTCTTGCTCACCAGCTCGAGCTGCTTGCCGGCGTCTTTTGCATCGGTGGTGAGCTTGGCGATCGTCTGGGGGTTGTAGGTCACGGTGATGTCGGCGAGCGGCATCAGCAGCTCGCCGTTGTCCTCCGCCCACTGCCGGACGTGCTTGCGGCCTTTCACGATCGCGCCGGTCACCGGGTCCGCCCACGCGTCGATCGACGCGTTGTACATCCGATCCGCCTCGATGCTGCCCGGCCCCCGGTTCACGAGGACCCCCGGGATGTCGATGAACCCGGTCTGCACGTCCCCCGTCTCCGAGTGGTACCGGTACGTGAGCAGGCCGGCGATCGTCTCCTCGCCGGCGAACTCGGCCGGGTAGGCGGCGTCCGATCCCGCGTCCCACAGCTGGTAGGTCTGCTTCTGGGCGTCGAACGGGAACTTCAGCTCCAGGCCCGAGTGCTTGGGCTCCTCGCCGCAGCAGTTGACGGCCTCGCCGGTGCTCCGGTCCATGGCGTAGACCTCTTTGTCGTAATCGATGTCCCCGCCGGTGTCCGAGGCGATGACGTGGTTCTGGTAATTGATGACGGCGACATCCTCGGTCGACTTCTCGGGGGAGCCTTTGAAGCGCTCGACGGCGGTCATGACGACCGGGCCGATGTAGTTCAGCCGCTGAGCGCTGAAGTACTGGCCGAAGCCCTCGGAGATCACCGTCTGATCCACGTCCGTCGGGGCCTTCTCGACCCTGGGCACCGTGTAGAAGAGCAGGAACGGCGACAGGAACACGAACGTCAGGCCGAGCACGAACAGGAGGTAGCCAAAAATCCTCTTCATCCGACCCCCAAGTGAGCGGGCGTCAGGATATCCCAGCAGGCGACCCGGAGGAAATCAAGCCTGACCGGCGTTCATTCAGGGTTTCCGCTGCGTACGTGGGTTGGCCGGAGGCCCGGGCTGCCCGGAGAATGGGCGGCCATGGGACCCGGGGGTTCTCCGAGCGTCGTGTTCGTGGGCGGCTACGCCCGAACCGGCAGCACGCTGCTCGACCGGCTGCTCGGCCAGGTCGACGGGTTCGCCTCGTTCGGCGAGCTCCGCCACGTGTGGGAGCGGAACTTCCGCGGCAACCAGCTGTGCGGCTGCGGACGGCCGTTCCGGGAGTGCCCGTTCTGGGACGAGGTCGTCCGGGTCGCCTTCGGCGGGTGGGACGGCGTCGACCCGGCCGCCGTCGGGCGCGACAAGCGGCGGGTCGACGGCGTGTGGAACATCCCCCGGAACCTCTCGGGTGGGTGGACGGACGGGTACCGGGCCACCCTCGGGCGGTACCTCGAAGCGGTCGGGGCCCTGTACCGGGCCATGGCGTCGGTGTCGGGGGCGCGGTTTCTCGTGGACTCGACGAAGGACCCCCAGCACCTCTACGTGCTCCGCCTGGCGGGCATCGACGTGCGGGTCGCCCACCTCGTGCGGGACAGCCGCGCGGTGGCGTTCTCCTGGCGCCGGGTCCGGCGCCGTCCCGAGATCACGTGGCGGGAACAGGACATGCCGCGGTTCCCGATCGTGCGGAGCGCCATGGCCTGGGACGTGGCGAACCTGGCCGCGGAGGCGAGCAGGCTGGCGGGGATGCCGTACGCGTTCATCCGGTACGAGGACCTCGTCCGCGACGCCCGTGGTGAGCTCGGGCGGCTGGCCCGGGAGCTCGCGGCTGGGCGAGGTCGACCTGTCGTTCGTGCGGAACGGAACGGCCACGCTGGGGCGCGCCCACACCGTAGCGGGGAACCCGATGCGGTTCGCGGAGGGGACGATCGAGCTGCGGCCGGACACCGAGTGGGCCACGGCCATGCCCGGCGGCCAGCGCGCCGTGGTCACCGGGCTGACGGCGCCGCTGCTCGCGCACTACGGGTACCGCCGGTGAAAGGCGAGGGGCCGGGGTTCCTCGAGGCCGGGCGGATCCTGCGGATGGCCCGGATGCACCGGCGCGACCCGATGCCGTACTCGCGCGCCGTCGCCGACCTCGTGCCTCGGTACCTCCGGGCCCGCGGACTTCGGATCGGCGGGCGGTGGCTCGACGTCGGGAGCGGGCAGGGCGCCATGCCGGTGGCGCTCGAGGCCGCCGGGGCCGCGTCGGCCGTCGGGCTCGACGTCGCCGACCGCCGGGTGGACGGCGCGCGATCACCGGCGTTCGTGCTCGGATCGGGGGAGCAACTCCCGTTCGCCGCCGGGTCGTTTGACGGCGTGATCTCGTCCAACGTGCTGGAGCACACCCTTGACACCTGGGGCATGGTTCGCGAGCTGCTGCGCGTGACGCGGCCGGGCGGGGTCGTGTTCCTGTCGTGGACGAACTGGTACTCGCCGCTCGGGGGGCACGAGTGGAGCCCGCTGCACTACCTCGGGCCGCGGCTTGGGCCGCGCGCGTACCGGTGGCTGTTCGGACGACCCCCGCCGTGGAACATCCCCGGGCGGACGCTGTTCCGGGTCGACGTGGGGCCGGTGCTTCGCGGGCTCGAGCGGATGGACGTGGACGTGCTGGACGTCGCCCCCCGGTACTGGCCCCGGCTGCGGTTGCTGGCGCGGATCCCCGTGCTCCGGGAGTTCGCCATGTGGAACTGCGTGGTGCTGCTGCGGGTTCCGCATCACGGGAACGAGACCTTGGAGCCGGGCGCGAACCGGGGCGGCTCGCGGTGAGCGCGCCACTGCGGTCGAGCCCGACCGTGAGCGGGCACCCCGGCATCTCCTGGAGCATCGTGCTCCATGTGCGGCCGGCCGGGCCGGTCGACGTCGGGGCCGCGTCCGAACGGGTCGCCGCCGCGTGGCCTGCAGACGATTCGGCCGGGCCGATGCCGGCCCGTCGAAGCGATCCCGGCCGGCGTGACGTCGGCGGTGCTCGCGGCGGCGAACACCCCGTACGAGGACGACGGACCGCTCGTGCGGATCGCGGTGGCCCCAGGGCCGCCGGCCGAGGTGGTGGTGGCCGGGCACCACGCCGTGCTCGACGGCCTCGGACTCGTCGCGGTGGCCGGGGCGGTGCTTGGCGTGGAGTTGGGGACGAAGGCCCGGGGCGTGGCGGCCACGGCCCGGGCGGGGGCGGTGGGGCGCCTCGCCTACCCGCTTCGGCGGGTGGGCGAGGCGGTGTTCCGGCCGCCGGCCCGGATCGCGCAGCGATCCGGGCCGGCTTCGGAGGGCGACCACCTGGTCGCGACCGCCGTGGACGCGGCGGTCACGACCCCCGGCCTCGTCGCGGCTGCGGCGCGCGCCGTGCAGGTGTGGAACGCCCGCTCCGGCGCGGCCTCGTCGCGGGTCGCGGTGGCCGTGGGGGCGTCCGCGCGGCCGGGAGATGCCGCGCGGATCGGACGGGACGCGGCGTGGTTCCGCATCGTGGTTCCCCCCGATGCGACGGAGGCGCGGGTCCGTGAGCTGCTCGAGGCCCGCGGCCCGGAACCCCCGGCGGCCCCCTCCGCGCTGCGCGCGGCGCGGGCCACCGGCCTCGCCGCCCGGCTGGAGCGCCGGACCGGTTCGACGCTGCTCGTGTCGAACCTCGGACTCCTGCGCCCCGGCGACGCGGTCGCCGAGGCGGCCTTCTACCCGTCCGCCCACGGGCGGTCGGGCCTGGCGGTCGGCGGGGTGCGGACGGGAAGGCGCACGACCCTCACGGTCCGGGCGCGGCGCGCCGGATTCAGCGAGGAGGAGGCTCGCCGCTTCCTGGACCTGGTGGCCGGGGACGTGGCGGCCGCCGGCGGCCCCGGCGCCCGCTAGCGTGCCGGGGCGGCGGACGGCGCCTCGGCGATTTCGGCCCCGCCGAGCCGGAGCGCTCCTGCGGTGGAGGGCTCTCGGGCGGCTGCAGGCTCTCCGGCGGCGGCAGCGGCTCGCTCTGTTGCAGCGGTTCGTCTTCGGTAGCGAGCTCGGCGTGGCCGAGGGGTTCCAGAGCCTCGGCCGGCTCGGCCCCGCCATCGACCTCGGTGCGCGATTCCTCGAACGCGCCCGAATCCGGTTCCGGAGGTACATCCGGGTCCGGCTCCCGCGTCGATTCGCCGACCGGCGTCGGAATCGAGCTCGGCGGGCCGGGCGTGGGCGGCTCGGCTGCCGGCTCCACGACCGGCTCGCCGACCGGCGTCGGCTCGATCGTCCGGGCCGCATTCGACCAGGGGACCGGCGCCGACCCATCCGGTTCCTCCGTGCGAACGGGGCCGCCCGGTTCCGGGGGTTGGCCCGCGCCGGGAGCATCCGCGCCGGCGTCCGTCGGCGTTCCCGGCCGAGTGAGCCCGAACCCGACGGCGCGCGGGGCGCCCCGCTTGGGTGGCCGAGGCTCCTCGGGCGGCCTCGGGGTCGTCGGCTTGGTCGGACGGATCGTCCGGGCGCGCCGGCCCACCGCCAGCACGCCGTACCACGGGAGCCGCACCACGTAGCCGGCTCGGTCGGCCGCGGTACGCCGCCGCGGCAGGAGATCCGCCTGCGCCGGGTGCGGGCCGAGGGCGCCCGCGGCTGCCGGGCCGCCCGCAGCCGCCCCCCGCCGCTTCGCCGGCGGCCGCCAGTGCGTCCGATCCGCGTCGAGCAGCCCGGCGAACGCCGCGAGCGCCAGCGACGCCCCGACCAGGAAGTGCGCGGCCAGGTGATGCTCCCCGAACTCCGGCCCGACCACCGAGCTCCCCGGCAGTCCCTGGGCGATGATGGCGATCGGCGCCGCTCCGAGCGCCCCGAGGGCGCCGATCCAGAAGTACCGGGCCGGCAGCGCGAACGCCCACCGCGAGACCACGATCAGCACCGCGAGGGCGAACCCCGCCGCGCCGCCGAAGAGCCATGCCAGCGCCACGTAGCCCACTGCGCACGCGGCCTTCCCGGCCGCGGTCCGGCCCGGCAGGCGGTCGGCGGTCCGCAGCACGGCGCTCACCGCCGCAGCCTTCGTCGCCTCCGGACCTCGGCGCCCACCAGCACGACCGACACCGCAACCGCGACCGCGCTCACCAGCGTCGCGGCCCGGTACCGGCGCTGGGGGCCGTACGAGACGACCACGTGGTACGAGCCCTTCTTGTTCACGAACCACCCGGCCGAGTAGCCATCGAGCACGGCGGGCGCCCCGAGATCGGCTCCATCGATCGACGCGCGCCACCCCGGGGCGATGTTCTGCCCGATCACCAGGTAGTACGGCCTCTGGGCGTTCTGCACACTGACGTCGAACCCGCCGTCGCCCCGGGCCGAGGCATTCACGGAGGGCGCTGGCGGCGCCTCGACCGGTTCGACGGGGAGGTCGGCGGTCGACAGGGCCACCGACTGGACGAGGAGCGGGTTCCCGCCCTGGATCCGGTGGGAGCCTGCCAAGAGCAGGACCGGCTCGGCGGAGCATGGTTCGAACTCGAGATCCTTCTCCGACAGGAGCGACCGCTGGGTCCCGTGCAGGCGGATGCCCCGCTGCTCGCGGTCGATCGAGAACCCGATGCCTGTGGAGCAGGGGAGCGGGGCCGACGGCGAGAACGTCAGCGGGTCGACGCCGGGGATGTCGACGTCGGTGATCGCGATCGGGCGGCCACCGGCGGCGCCGTTCACCTCGAACACGGAGTCGACGGTGAGCGTCAGGTTCGACGTCGTCACCGCCGGGAACTCGACCGTCAGGTCGCGGTCGAGCAGGTTGGTCACGGTTCCCTTCGCGGTGGTCCCGTCGGAGAACTCCGCCGTGAGCCCCGTGATCGGCGTCCGGTTCTTGCCCAGGTCGAGGTGCACGGTGAAATGGTCGATCGTCGTCGGGGGGAACGAGATCGAGAGCTGCTCGCCAACGTTCCCCGAGGGCACCCACTCGGTCTTCCGGTCGCCGTCGAACGCCATGCTCCCGCGGCGTTCCGGGAACCCGAGGAACCGACTCGACGACTCGACGTGGACCCTGGAATCCCCGAGCAGCAGACGGTCGATCTCGTCGTCGTCGGCGGTGGGGTCGAGGGCGGCCACGCCCGTGTACCGGAACGATCGGACGATCGGGAGCACGAACCGCCGGGCCAGCCGGATCTCCTCGTCGACGTCGCGCGGCGACGAGGTTCGGAGGCGTTCGAACAGGAACGTGATGGGCGCCGCCTGCAGCTTGTCGAGCGCGCCGATCGCGCGGGCGGTCTGGAACACGTCGTTCGGCACGCGGATGACCTCCGCCGGGCGGAGGTCGCCCACCCGGATGTCGGCGATGGCGACGGGGCTCCTCGTGTCGAACCCCCGGGTCACCGACAGGATCCGCACCCGGAGCGACTCGGTGGTGCGCTCGTCGAAGTTGATGACGGTGGTCGTCCCCGGTTCGAGCTCCCGGGTGAGCGAGGAGCCATCCGAGAACTCCAGCCGGACGTCGCGGACACGGCGTCCAAGCCCGGCTTCCGGCAGGGTGATCTCGACCGACGACAGGCGCTGTTCGTGTTGGAAGGTGGCCTGGATCCACGATCCCCGCGGGTCGTCGTTGTCGCCGACCTGCCAGACGGTGTGGTGGTTTCCGTCGAACGCGTTGGCCGGGCGGAACTCGGGCGAGGACCGGAGGGCGGCCCCGCTCTCCGACGCGGTGATCGAGGCAAGTCCCGGGTACTCGGCGACGGTCTGGGTCGAGTTCCGATCGCCGAACAGGTCGTAGCCCGTCGTTCGCCCCTTGAGCGTCTGCCCCACGGGCAAGGTGTACGAGTGGGACGCCGTCGGCGTGGTGAACGACCACACCACCCGGCGATTGGTGTCGGTGACCACGAACGAGGGCGTGGAGCGCTGGAGCAGGGCCGCGAGCTCGTCCTGTGTCAGCGCCCCCGAGTACAGAACCGCCGGGCCGCCGGCCAGATACCCCGCCCGTGCGGCCTCGGCCATGCCGAACCCGTCGCCCGAGACGACGACCGGGTCGGGGCCCTCGGCCCGCACCACGGGAGCGGGATCCGTAACGGTGAGGACCTGCACCGGCGCCAGCGACTCCTCCTCCACCGACCGGGCGTCGCGGTCGTCCTCGCCCCGTGGCACGACGTTCTGGCCGGGGACGCCGAACGTGGACAGCGTCTCGATGCCCGCCGCTTCGGCCAGGACCTGCATCGCCGCGGGCCGGGCGGTGTGGCTTCGCTCCCAGTCGAGGTCGTTCTGGAGCACGACGTCGCGGACCCCGAGGTACCGGAACAGCTGAGCCTCGCCGTCCGCGGGCAGGCCGCCGAAGTAGGGCTGCTCGATGGCCGCTGTCAGGTTCGATCCGTACCGCTCGCCCACCGGCAGCCGGGTCGGGTCGACGTGCTGGAGCTGCCCCGGCGACCCGGCGGCAACCCCTTCCTTGATCGTTCCCCACCGGTACACGGCCGTGCTCGTGGCCGGCGCGAAGAACGCCCGCGTGTCGACGTTCCGGGGGGTGACCGTGGCGATCGCCTTCCTCCAGTAGCCGGGGATCGGCCCGGTCGACCGGCTCTTCGCGTACAGGTGGCCGGTCCACAGGGGGTACGCGTTCGCCGCCACGACGAGCGCGACCACCGTGATGGCCGCCGCCCGCGCCCACCGCTGCTGGGGGACGGCCTTGAGCCGCGTGAGCGCCGCGCCGAACCCGATCCCGGCCAGCACCGCGAGGCTCAGGTTCAGCCCCGATGCGAACTTGTACGTCGTCCGCAAACCGGCCGCGCCGGGCACGCTCCGGTAGGCGTTGAGCAGCAGCCGGCCGAACGGCGTCGGCGAGTGCACGGGGAACACGCCCGCCGTGACGAAGACCCCGACGATCGCGAGGAACAGGAAGAACAGCCGGTATCGCCACCGGGTCAGCCAGGCGGCGGCCAGCGCCCCGATCGGCACGGCGAACCCGGTGATCACGAGCAGCCAGTTCGTGGCGAACGGCCGCACGGTCGGCACCCACGGGCCGAACTGGTCGCCTCCGTAGAACATCCAGAAGCCGAGCCCCCGGATCGTCTCCGACGCGCTCGACGACGCGTTGATGACGCTCGGCTGCTCCGAGTACACGAGCGCGTTCGACACCTCGCTCGACGTCAGCAGCACCAGCCAGTACGCGTTGATCGCGACGGTGAACACGAGCGCCAGCCCGGCGAACGCCAGGCCCCGGCGCAGGTGCACACCGCGCTGGACGAACGTGATCCAGGCGACGAGCAGCATCGCGATGATCAGCGCGTCGATCTGCGGGGCGCCGTTCCCGCCCCCCATGGCCAGCATCACGAGCCCGAACAGCGCCGGCCACGCGAGCCCCGGGCGACCCACCCCCACCAGCGTGACCAGGAGCAAGACCGGGAGCAGCACGTACGGGAGGAACGGGCCCGTGAACGGCAGGCCGTACCCGAACGTGTACGGCGCGAGCATGTACACCAGGCCCGCCGTGAGCGGGGCCGCGACGCTCCGGCGCCCGAGCAGCCGGTCGACCAGGAAGATCGTCCCCGCACATCCGACGAACAGGAGCAGCCCGTGCCACAGGCGCTCGGCGACCCACGGCGAGGCGCCGGCCTGCCGCATCACCCAGACCACGAACCCCATCGGGATCGCGATGGCGTCGTGCTGTTCGTGCCCGAGGAACGGGCTCGCATGCCACAGCGTGAACGCCTTGCTCAGGTAGGCGCCCGGTTGGAACCACAGCGGGTCCCGGGTGTCGAATGCGAACATCCCCGGCAGCGACGCGAACGGCAGCGCGAGCATCGCGACCGCCAGCAGCACCCACATGAGCCGCCGGGAGGGCTGCGCGGGGGCGGGCTGCGACGTCCGGCTTCGCGGGGCCGCAGCCGGTTCGGTCGCGTCGGACACCGTCTCGGACTTCACGTGATCGGCCGGACCACCGTGGCCGGGTTCCCGGCGACCAGCACGCCGGCCGGGACGTCCGAGGTCACGATCGCCCCGTAGGCGACCACCGATCCCTCGCCGACGCGGACGCCGGGGAGGATCGCGGCCCCCCGGGCCACCCAGACGTTCGGCTCGAGCACGACCGGCGCCGTGCGAACCGGCGCGTGGGGATTGGTCCGGCGGTCGGCCGCCAGGCTGTGCATGTCGGTGTCGAGCAGGTGGGCCTGGCCGACGATGCAGTCCTCGCCGATCTCGACGAGCTCGGCGGCCTGGATGTCCGCGCCGTTGAGCCGCGCGTTCCGGCCGATCCGGATCGTCGCCTTGGGGTCCCGCGTGATCAGCCGGGTGCGCCGTCCGGCGCCGAACGCGAACAGGTTGGCCAGGTCGCCGATCTCGACCCGGCCGGGGCCCTTCACGATCAGGCGGTGGTTCGCGACGACGTCGCGTCCGACCTCGAAGCGGTCGCCGAACGCCATCCCGTACGCCCCGAGGACGGTCGCGGACAGCGCGCGGAGCGCCGTGAGTCGCACGGGATCGAGGTTCCGGAGGTCGGTGGGGCGGCCCGGGTCGGTCATGCGGCCATCAGTCTGGCCACCGTTCGCTTCGCTTGGCAAGGAATCGAACGGGCGGTCCCATCCGCTAACGTCACCGGCCGTGAACGGGACCACTGGACGGGGGGCGGCGCCCGATTCGGCGCCCCGGCGGATGCCGCGGACGACGGCTGTCGACCGCATCGAGTACCTCACGGCGCTCGCCGCGGGGCGCTCGGTGATCCACGTCGGGTTCGCCGGCGAGACGCGCGGGACGATCGACGACCTCCGCGACAACCCCGTGTGGCTGCACGGCCGCCTGGCCAAGGTGACTTCCCGGCTGGTCGGCCTCGACCTCGACGCCGAGGGGGTCGAACGGGCCCGGGCAGCCGGGTTCGAGGCCCACCGCGCCGACGCCGCGAACGCCGGCGACCTCGGGGCGCTCGGGCTGGAGCCGGCCGAGCTCGTCATCGCCGGCGAGGTCATCGAGCACGTCGAACGCCCGGGCGAGTTCCTCGACGCGCTCCACATGCTGGTCGTGCCCGGCGGGCGCCTCGCCGTGACCACGCCGAACGCGGCGTCGCTGCTCAACCCGGTCGCCGCCGCCGCGCGGTTCGAGCTGATCAACCCCGACCACATCTCGTTCTACTCGTGGTACACGCTCGGCAACCTCATGGAACGACACGGCTGGCGCATCCGGCGGTTCGTGACGTACCACTTCCCGCTGGCGCAGGAGGCGTGGACGGAGGGCGGCGCCGCGGCCGCCGGCCGGGCGATGGCGCGGGTCCAGCGGGCGCTCGCCGGCGTGTGGCCGTACCTCGACTTCGGACTCATCGCGGTGGCGGAACCGGTCGGCTGACGAACCCGGACGTCAGGTCCAGTCCGGCTTCGGGGGGTGCCGCTCCATCCAGCGTTCCACCCACCGCGGGAGGGGGTGCTGCCGCAGGTGGATCGGCGGGAGCGGTTCCTGCGAGTAGTCGAAGCTGTCCTGGAAGTTGTACGCGTTGGCGTCGATCGTCGCCAGGGGGTCGAGGCCGAACTGGTGCTCCGTGTAGGCGAGCATCGACTCGAAGACGGCCGTCGTCGAGTCGGTGAACGCGCGTTTCGCGTACGGGCTCACGATCACCATCGGCACCCGGATGCCCATGCCCTTCGTCGGCGGTACGACGTGGTCGTAGAAGCACCCGCAGTCGTCGTACGTGATGAAGATCGCGGTCGACTCCCAGGCCGGGCTCTGCATGATCGCGTCGACGATCGACGCGATCCAGTTGTCGCCCTGGGCCATCGGCGACCCGTTGTGCTGCGAGTTGGCCCAGGACGGCATCACCAGCGAGAGGCTGGGGAGCGCGGCCTGCTTCGCGTCCGTCACGACCCGCGCCGACGGCAGCGAGTTGTTCGCCTGAGGGTCGTACAGGCAGTCGGCGAACGTCGGGCACACGGACCACCAGTTGTAGACGGAGTACAGCCGCCATGTGCGGGCGGACTCGTCGAGGCGGTCCATGATCGTCGGCACCCATTCCACCGGCGAGGGCCGGAACGGGCCCGACCCGTCCGGCTTCGGCACGCACGACGGCACGATGATCTTCGAACCCCCGCCCGGCGGGACCCACTGGATCAGGTTGTTGCTGTCGCACCCCCACGTGAGCGGCCCCGGCACGTCGGAATTCTCCGCCGGGTTCCCGTTCACGAAGCCGTCGAGGTTCCCGCTCGCCAGGATGAAGTGCGAACCCCAGGACGGGCCTGCTTCGCTCTCGAACGTCCGGTCGTGGACGACGTAGTTCCGGGCCAGCGCGGCGAGGTTGGGGATCTGCTCCGGGCTGTACTGCTGGTAGCAGGCGTACCCGCTGTCCTTCCCGCAGCCGCGGATCTCCGAGAACCGGTTCATCTTCCCGTTGTTGATCGCGAGGTTCTGGTCGAACGCGCTGTGCCCGACCGGGGGGACGATCTTCGTGCCCGGGGCGAGCGGGATGGTCACGTTGGTCGGCAGCTTGCCGGTGGTGGCGCCGTCGCATCGCGGATGGCCGTTGACCCGGTCGGTCGAACAGAGCGAACCCAGCACGCTGTCGAAGGACTGGTTCTCCTGGAAGATCACGACGACGTGCCGGATCGGGGTCGTGGGGACCTCCAGGTCGGCCGCGACAGGCCGCGCTGGCGGCGGGGGCGGTGACGGCAGCCGGAACACGTCGAGCGTCCCGTCGTCCGCCCCCACGACCACGGTCCCGTTGACGACGACCGGCGCCGCCGTGGTCGGGCCGCCGAGGGAGACGTCCCACACCCGGTTGCCCCGCCGGCCGTTGAACGCCTGCAGCTCGCCGTCCTCGGACGCCGCGTACACGAGACCGTTGGCGGCGAACGGGGGGCCGACCGGTTCCGCGCCGATGCTGCGGCTCCACGCGGGGACGCACGGGTTGGGGCAGCCCCAGGAACGCAGCGCCGACAGGGCGCCGTCCGCCGTCGCCACGTAGATCAGGTCGTACGCGGCGGCCGGCGGCGCGGACACGTCGCCGCCCACGTCGGTGCTCCACCGGGTCGCGCCGGTCGAGCTCTTGAGCGCGAACACCTTGTCGCCCCGGGTGCCGACGTACAGGATCGGCTCGCTCTGGGCGTTCTTGCCGAGCGCCGCAGCCTCGGTGATCGCGGCGCCGAGGTTTCGGTGCCAGGCCTCGCCGCCGCCGGCGGCGTTGAAGGCGTAGAACGAGCCGTCCGTCGAGCCGACGAACACCCGGTTGGCCCCGACGGTCGGCGCCGCCGAGATGGGGCCGCCGGTGTGGGCCGTCCAGACCGGCGCGCATGTTGCCGCGCCGCATCCGGCCGAGGCGAAGGCCAGCAGGTCCCCGTTCCGGGACGAGACGTACACGCGGCTCCCGAACACCGTCGGCGAGGCGACGATCGGCTGGGAGGCCTGCGCGGTCCACGACGGGGAGCACGCGCCGTGGCAGTTCGTGGGGAGCGCCGTGAGGACGCCGTGCCCGGCAGCGTCCCTCGACACGGCGAAGATCCTGCTCCCGCCGATCGATGGCGCCGCGGTCGCCGCCGTGCCGACCACGGCCGTCCACACCGGAGAGCACGGTGGCGTCGCGCACTTGGCGGGGTAGGCCGCCACGGTGCCGTCGGTCGTCCCCACATAGGCCGTGCCCAGGGCGTCGAGCACGGCCGGCCCGACGATCCCACCGGCCGCGTCGGCTCGCACCGATGGCGTCAGGAGGTCGACGTTGCGGGGCGATCCCGGGACGTCGTCGAGCACGTTCTCGAACGGGTTGAAGCCGCGCTGGGCCTCGGTGCCCCGTCCCTGGAGCCACGGCACCGTGACCAGGAACGAGCGCTGGGCGCTCGTCACCCCGTCCGGGTCGAGCACGGTGACCCAGTGCGTCCCGGGCGCGGCGCGGACCGGCACCTGTATCCCGATCGAGAACGCCCCCGCCTGGTCTCCCCGGACATTCGCGAGGTCGACGTCGTCGAAGAAGACCTCCAGCAGATGCCCCGGCTCGAAACCGGTCCCGTTCACCCGGAACTGCGTCGTCGGCGGGCCGATCCCCAGTGCGCCCAGGGTGACCCCCGGCGACGTGCGCGCGGGCGCATTCGACCGGGCCGACGCGCCGGAGCCGCCGACGACCGACCCGACGACGGCGCCTACGAGGAGGGTCGCCACGACAGCGACGGAACGGAAGGGGCGCGGGGTCGGTCGCATGGGCCGGCCGACCTTATCGCGCCGTCACGGCCCCGGGACAGGGACTCCCGTCACGCGCCGTGCGGGCGCGCCGCGACCAGCGCGCGGAGCCGGGCCGCCAGGTTCCGCCGGATCTCCCGGTATCCCGGCTTCCACGTCAGGTTCGTCCGTTCGAACGGGTCGGCCCACAGGTCGTACAGCTCCCGCTCCCCGGTCCCGTACCGCATGTAGGCGTACCGCCTGGTGACGACTCCGGTGTACCCGGGAGGATTCTGCTGTCCCTCGAAGCTCCCCGTTCCCGGGCACCATCGGAGCGAACCCAGACACGACTCGACGAGCAGCGTCGAACGCGTCGTCGTGGTCCCGTCGAGCGTCGGGAGGAGGGAGCGCCCGTCGGTGGTCCACGGGATGCCGGCCAACCGGGCGATGGTGGGCGCGATGTCCACGTTCTCGACCAGCGCATGCGACACGCGGGCCCCGGTGCCGGAGGGCGGGTACCGGATGATCATCGGGACCTTGACGGATTCCTCGTACGGCACGCCCTTTTCCCAGCGCGCGTGCTCGCCGTAGAGGTAGCCGTTGTCGGAGAGGTACACGACGAGGGTGTTCGCCGCCCGGGGCCCGAGCGACGAGAGGAGGTACCCCACCGCGTCGTCCAGCGAGCGGACCGCGCGGGCCATCGTCGTGTAGATGCCGTCGATCGCCCATTGCTGGTCGAGGGACAGCGCAGGGTGCCGCATGTACGCGGGCTTGCCGGCCTCCACCGATCCGTAGGAGGGCGGGCGGAAGCGGGGGATCCGCATCGAGTCGTAGCGGTGGTCGTCCGCCGGGAGGTGCGGGGTGGTTGGGGCGTACAACGCGAAGAACGGCCGCCCCGCCGGGGTCGACGAGATGAACTTCGCGGTCTCCGCGGCGAGGACGTCCGGCTGGTAGCCGTAGAACCTCCGCCAGGTCCCGTCGACGTTCAGCGTCGGGTTGGTCAGCCGGTAGGGCGACCAGCCCGAGCCGGCGCAGACCCACCGGTCGAACTCGGGTCGTGGAGTGCACGGCCAGGAGTTCAGATACTTCCCCGCGAGCATGGTCCGGTACCCGGCGTCGTGGAGCGCGTCCACGATCGTCGGCCGACGCAGGATGCTCGTGTTGTAGATGACGTTCGTGTGCCGCTCCTCGAGGCCGGTGAGGATCTCGGCCCGCGACGGGCAGCAGAGTGGCGTGTTCACGTAGGCGCGCCGGTACAGGGTGCCCCGGTCGACGAGCCGGTCGAATGTCTGCGGCATCAGCGCCCGCGAGAACGTCGACCACGCCTGGTCGTCGGCGAGCACGATCAGCACGTTCGGCCGGGTCGGGGCGGCGCGCGCGGCCGGCGCGTGGGCCGACGCCGCGACGAACGACACGACGACAATGCCCGCTCGCCGCCACCCCGCTCGTCCCTGCACCCAACCTCCTGCCCGCCCGGGCTCTTCACGTCGTTGCGTGGCGCGCAGGCCGCGACCCCGCGTATCCTCGCGCCCGGCCCGGCCGCGTACAACACGTACCGGCTCGGCCCCCGTCGCCCGCCCGTCGACGCCCTCGACACCATGACCGGCGGTCGTCAGAATGGGCGCGGCGCGGGCCCGCCCGTGCCCGTAACGCGCCATCGGAATGGGGGAGGTCTTCTCGTGAGACGTTCGATCGCACTGCTCACCGCTGTCGTGGTGCTTGCCCTGGTCGGCGCGAACATGCCGGCCTCGGCCGATCCCGAGCCTTCCGAGTTCCCGTACGGGGTGGGGGCGAGCGACGTCCGGCCCACCAGCGCCCTGCTGTGGACCCGGACGACGGCGTCGGACGTCGACCTGCTGGTCACCACCGACCCGACGTTCACGTCGGGCGTGATCACCAAGCACGTGATCGTCGACCCGGCGCACGACGGCACGGTGAACGTCAATCGGAAGAATCTCGTGGCCGGGACGCGCTACTACTACATGTTCCGGGACCCGGCGGTGGACCAGTCGTCGCGGGTGGGGACCTTCCAGACGGCTCCGGACCCGGGCTCGAGCGTGGACCTCACGTTCGGCTACAGCGGCGACCAGGACGGGACGATCAACCCCGCCACCAACATGCCGGCGTTCAACAGCTTCGAGACGTTCGCCCGGGTGCTCGAAGAGAACCCGGACTTCTACCTGAACATCGGCGACACGATCTACTCGGACAGCGACTTCCTCGACCACCCGGCCGCGACGCTCGACGAGTACCGGGCGCTGTACAAGCAGAACCTGACCTACGCCAACCTCCGGAACCTCCGGGCGGAGACGCCGTTCTACACGATCTGGGACGACCATGAGGTCCGCAATGACTTCGACCGGTCGACCATCGACCCGGCGCTGTTCGCGAACGGCTCGCAGGCGTTCGAGGAGTACAACGGCATGCCGGCCGCCACGCTGGGCACGGGCTACTACCGGCACTTCCGATGGGGCTCCGAGGCCGAGATCTTCGTCCTCGACGAGCGGTCCTTCCGGAGCACCGAGGCCGACCGCCTCGACACCGACGGCGACCACGTCGAGGACTGCGAGAACCCGATCACCCACGGACCCGACCTCGCACCGGGCCTCGTGCAGAGCGTCCGCAACATCTTCGGCGCGCAGCTGCCGGCCTCCGGCCTCGGCGCGCCGGTGTCGCCGCAGTGCCTGGACGACCTCAAGATGAAGGGCCGCACGATGCTCGGCACCACCCAGCGCAAGGCGTTCCTCAGGGACCTCAAGGCGAGCACCGCGACGTTCAAGCTGATCGTCAACGAGGACCCGATGATGCAGCTCTACGCCCTCCCGTACGACCGGTGGGAAGGGTTCCAGTGGGAGCGCAATCTGATCCTCAAGAACATCGACGAGAACGACATCAACAACGTCGTGTGGCTGACGACCGACCACCACGCCAACCTGGCGCACACGGTCGACTTCAACTCGCCCATCCCGGGCAGCCACGACCAGGTGCAGGGGATGTTCGACTACGCGGTCGGCCCGGTGGCGACGTTCACGTTCGCCGAGGAGATCAACCGGGCGGTCGGCCCGGGCACGTCGAACCTGGTGCGGAAATTCCTGCTGCTGTTCAACGAGAACACGTGCGCGCAGCTCGGCAACCCGGTCGCGCCGCACAACTACACGTACGGCCTCGTCCACATCGACGCGTCGAGCCACACGATCTCGATCACCCCGAAGGACCAGAACGGTGACTCGGTGGCCGGCAACGGCGTCGTCGGCGGCGGCGGGGACCCGCAGTGCTACTCGTACGAGGCCACCGCGGCCTGATCGGAGGGGAATGCATGGCCACGACACGAGTCCACGCCAGACGACGCCTCCTCGGGGGGCTGCTGGCGGCGGCGTGCTTGCTGTTGATCTCGGGCGTCTCGCTCGCCCACGCCACCGTCGTCACGTGCGGCGACTCGATCCTGTTCTCGTCGGACCGTGACGGGGACTTCGAGGTCTATTCGATGAACGCGTCGGGGGGCGCCCTGTTCCAGGTCACGACCAACGCCGACTCCGACACCGACCCGGAGTGCTCGCCCGACGGGCAGAACATCGTTTTCACGAGCGACCGCTCGGGCAACAGCGACATCTGGACGGTGAACGCGGGGGGCGGATCGCCGTTCCAGGTGACGACCAGCCCGGCGCTCGACTCGCAGCCGACGTGGTCGCCCGACGGCGCCATGATCGCGTTCATGAGCACACGCGACGGCAACCGTGAGCTCTATGCGACCCCGGCCGCGGGCGGCGGCGACACGCGGCTCACGACCAACGGAGCGGTGGACGAGGGCGCGTCCTACTCGCCCGACGGAACGACGATCGCGTTCCACTCCAACCGCACCGGCGACTTCGACCTGTACACGATGCCGGCGGCGGGCGGGGCGGCGACGCTCCTTTACGACGATCCGGGGAACGACGGCCCGCCCCAGTACTCGCCCGACGGTGAGCACGTGGCGTTCCATTCCGACATCACGAGCAACTTCGACGTGTACGTCCTCGACGTGCACGGCGGGGCCACCCGCCAGCTCACGACCAACGCCTCCGGCGACTCGTTCGCGGCGTGGGCGCCCGGCGGCGAGCGGCTGGTGTTCAACTCCAACCGCACCGGCGACTGGGACGTCTGGCGGATGGACGTCGACGGCACGGACCAGGTCGACCTGACGAACGATCCGTCGTTCGACGGGGCGGCCGACTGGGGCCCGAGGTCCTGCACGGTGAACGGCACCGCCGGTCCCGACATCCTGAACGGGACCGCCGGCGCCGACGTCATCTGCGCCGGCGACGGGATCGACATCGTGTACGCCAAGGGCGGCGACGACATCGTCTGGGGCGGCGGCGACAACGACACCGTGAACGGCGGTGCGGGCTCCGACGCGCTTCACGGCGGCGACGGCGTCGACGCCATGCAGGGCGCCAAGGGCGACGACTTCCTGTTCGGCGAGGCCGGGAACGACACGCTCCGGGGCGGGTACGGCAACGACTACCTCGAGGGCGGCGCCGATACCGACACTTGCAAGCAGAACGCGGGGGCGGGGCAGAAGGTGACCTGCGAGGCGTAGCCTCGCAGGTCGCACCGGGGTTCCCCTTCGACACACCCCGGCGTATCGTCGGCCGCGGTCATGGCTCGCTCGGATCTGCGCGTGCGGGGGAGGGTGGCCGGCGCGGCGACCGCCGCCCTGGTGCTGCTTGCGGCGTGCAGCGCGGGCGGCGGCGGGAAGCCCGCGCCCACCGGGTCGCGTCCGCGGATCGACGGCTACCTCGGGTTCGACCGGACGGCCGCCGTCGACCACGACACCCAGGGGTTCGGCGGATATCCGACGGCAGATCCGATGCTGTCGTGCGGCTCCGACACGCAGACGTACGCGGCCGACCTCGTGACCGCGGGGCCGGCGAAGGCAAACGTCCGCAACGAGTGGGGCGAGGTCCGAAAGGGCCTGCAGGCCTACGCGTCGGGCTTCGTGTCCAACCTGCACTTCGGGACGGGCGACCTGCCGTTCACCCACCCCTTCGGTTCGGACATGACGTTCGACATGGTGCTCGACCAGCCGTTCGCCGGCCTGGCCCAGACCGTGGGGACCGGCCTGGGGGGCACGCCGCCGGGGGCCATCCACACCGAGATCGCCGAGGGGCTCATCCCGCACGGCGCCGACGGCGACTACCTGGGCGGGTTCACGCCGTCCGACGGCGACCGGACCGCGGCGTACGGAGCGTGGGTGATCGACTGCGGCCACGACGACTTCCACACGGAGATCCACCCGCCGTCGGTGTTCGCGTTCGCCCATCAGGACGGCGGCACGACCGTGTCGAACGCGTACGCCAACCCCTACGTGGTGACCCAGCTGTTCAACCCGGACCCCTCGGTCGCCGCCGACTTCGGCGACCCGAACCGGCTCACCGCGCCGACCACGCTGATCTTCCCGAAGTACGTCGTGAACCTCATCCTCGGGATGCTGGGGCAGGGCCCGGAGGAGTTTCGCGGGATCAACCGGCTCGAGACGCACACGCTCATCGACGCCGACAGCTCGGTGCAGGACGTGACGTGGTTCGTCTGCACGCCCGACGAACGTCCCTCGGGAGGGGCGCTCTCGATCGACTCGAACTTCACGACGAGGAGCGGGGTCGACCTGTCGGTCAAGCCGCGCGAGGACCTGGGGTGCGCCGAGGTCACGGCGACGGTGACGCCCTCGTACGCGCCGCTGCCGCTCGAGCGGAAGGACTGCGTCCTCGACTGGGAGGTCATCAACAAGCAGGCCCGGCTCGCCCTGATGGATCCGGACCTGGACATCCGGACCGCGATCAAGGACCTGGTGCCGGCCTCGATCGCGAAGAAGGTCGAGCGGAGCCCGGCAGTCGACTGCTACGACCCGCTCACGGCGCCGGCGCTCGGCTCCTCCGGGAAGACGGTGGTCGACGACTCCCAGCCGTACCCGTTCTACGGCCGGGTCGCGGTCTCCTGGCGCTGACGGCCGGCATTTTCGAGGACATTCGTTGTGAGGCAACGCGCTGACTTGCCAGTTGGCCACCCCGGATGGTTCCATCTACCGCGTGGTAGAGACGGGTGGGGTCACTCCCGCCGGCTCGTCGGGTGAGGGCGAGAGCCACGGGGGCGCCGGGGACGGCGTGCTCGGCGGCTCCGCCATCCGCGAGGGGCTGGCCGACAAGCGCATCCTCCTGACCGGCGTGACCGGGTTCCTCGGTCAGGCGCTGTTCGAACGGTTCCTGTCGGACTTCCCGGACACGCGGCTGGTGCTGCTGGTCCGGTCGCAACCCGGGACCACCGCGCGGGACCGCGCGCTGGAGCTGCTGACGCGGCCGGTGTTCAACACGGCGCGGGCCCGGCTCGGCGCCGACGGCCTCCTGTCGCAGTTCGACGAGCGGGTCGAGGTCCTCGAGGGCGACGTGGTCGGCGAGCTCCCCGAGTTCCCGGCCGACATCGACCTCGTCTACCACTGCGCCGCCACCGTCTCGTTCGACTCGCCGATCGACGAGGGGTTCCGGGCGAACGTCGTGGGCGCGACCTCGCTGTACCGGGCAGTCACCGCCGGCGGGGCGAGGCCGCACCTCGTCCACGTCTCGACCGCCTACGTGGCCGGGTCGCGCAAGGGCGTGGTGCCCGAGGCCCCGCTCGACCACGGGATCGACTGGAAGGCCGAGCTCGAGTACGCGCTGGCGGCCAGGGAGCGCGTCGAGGAGGCGTCACGAAGGCCCGAGATCCTCGACTCGTTCGTCAAGAAGTCGAAGGCGGAACACGGCCGGGCGGGCCCCCAGGAGGTCGCCGAGCACGCGGAGACGGCCCGACGGACCTGGGTCACCAAGCGGCTCGTGCACTACGGCCGGGCCCGCGCCCAGACGCTCGGGTGGCCGGACATCTACACGCTGACCAAGGCGCTCGGCGAGCGCGCAGTCGAGGAGACCGCCGGCGATCTGCCATTGTCGATCGTCCGCCCCTCGATCATCGAGTCGGCCTACGTCCACCCCTACCCCGGGTGGATCGAGGGCTTCAAGATGGCCGAGCCGATCATCCTGGCCTACGGTCGCGGCGCGTTCCCCGAGTTCCCCGGCATCCCCGAAGGCATCCTCGACGTCATCCCGGCCGACTACGTCGTGAACGCGCTGCTCGCGGTGGGCTCGCGTCGCACCGAGCCCGGTGACCGGGTCTACCACCACGTCTGCAGCGGCGAGCGCAACCCGCTGCACTTCCGCAAGGTCTACGACTACGTCCGGGCGTACTTCGGCCGCGAACCGCTGCCCGACCGGGGCCGCGGGTTCGTGCAGCCGCCGGTGTGGGTGTTCCCCGGCCAGCGCCGGGTCGAGCGGAGGCTCCGGACCGGCGAGAAGGTCATCGCGCTCGCCGACACGTGGGTGCAGCGCCTGCCGCGATCGCCGAACACGCGGAAGCTCGTGGAACGGCTCGATCGCACGAAGGGCCGGGTGGACTTCCTTCGCAGGTACGCCGACCTGTACGGCGCGTACGTCGAGGCCGAGGTCATCTACACCGACGACCGCACGCTCGACTTCTACCGGTCGCTCCCCGAGCAGGACCGGAGGGAGTTCCCGTTCGACGCGGCGGACGTCGACTGGCGGTACTACCTGGAGGACGTCCACTGCCCCGCGGTGACGCTCGCCATGCGGTTCCCGCCGCCGCCCCGGCCCGCGCCCGAGGTCAAGGTCCGCGAGCGCGAGGACCTGGTGCTGGCGGCGTTCGACATGGAGGGCACGATCCTGTCCTCGAACGTCATCGAGTCGTACCTGTGGTTGCGCATGGCCGACCTCGGCGTCGAGGACTGGCCCGGCGAGGTCGCGAGCGTGGCCAAGGGATTGCCGTCGTACCTGTCGGCCGAGCGGCGCGACCGGGGGGAGTTCCTGCGGGCGTTCTACCGGCGGTACGAGGGCGCCTCGGTCGAGGAATTGCGCCGCTTGGTGGACGAACAGGTGGCCGAGATCGTGCTCCAGCGCATCTCGCCGGCGGCCATCCGGCGGATCCGGGAACACCGCCGCGCGGGGCACCGGACCGTGCTGATCACCGGCGCGCTCGACGTGTTCGTGCAGCCGCTGGCGCCGCTGTTCGACGAGATCGTGGCCGCGCGGCTCCACGTCGGCGACGACGGGCGGTTCACGGGGTTCCTGGAGTCGCCGCCCCTGGTGGGCGAGGCCCGCGCCGCGTGGCTCCGGCAGTACGCCGCGGCGCAGAAGGCGAACCTCCCGCAGTCCTACGCGTACGCCGACTCGCACACCGACCTGCCGCTGCTGCGCGCCGTGGGCAACCCGGTCGCCGTGAACCCCGACGTGGCGCTGTTCCGCGTGGCGAAGAAGCGCCGGTGGCCGGTCGAGGAATGGCACTCCTCCAAGGGAACGCCCAAGGTCATGCTGCCGGAGCCGGCCCGATGACCCTCGCCCTCGAGCTGTTCCGGTCGGTGCCGCGGTACGTCGCCGCGCGCGCCGTCGGCGACCGGCTGCCCGGCCTCGTGGCGGGCCCGCTCGCGCCGATCCGCCTGGTGAACCGGGACGAGCCCTCGCTGCCGGCATCGTCGTGGGGCCGGGTCCGGCCGCGCCTCGCCGGGATCTGCGGCTCCGACCTGGCGACGATCAGCGGGCATTCCTCGTTCTACTTCTCGCCGCTCGTGTCGATGCCGTTCGTGCCGGGGCACGAGGTCGTCGGCGAGCTCATGGACGACGTCGACGACCTGCCGGTCGGGACGCGCGTGGTCATCGACCCCGTGCTTGCCTGCGCCGCGCGCGGGCTCGCACCGTGCCCGTCCTGTTCGGTGGGGGCGACCGGCCGCTGCGACCGCGTCACCGTGGGGCACGTGTCGCCCGGCCTCCAGACCGGCTACTGCGCGGACACGGGCGGCGGCTGGAGCGGGATGCTCGTCGCGCACCGGTCGCAGCTGCACCCGGTCCCGGAGCGCATGACCGACACCCGGGCCGTGCTGGTGGAACCGCTGGCCTGCGCGATCCATGCGGCGCTGCGGGCGGCGCCCCAGCCGGGCGCGACCGTGCTGCTCGCCGGCGCGGGGACGCTCGGGTTGCTGACGCTCCTGGCGCTGCGCGAGTTCACCGACGCCGGGCACGTCACGGTCGTCGCGAAGCATGCCCGGCAGCGCGAGCTGGCCATCGGGTTCGGCGCGTCGGACGTGGTCTCGCCGGACACGGCCATCGGCGCGCTTCGGCGGTCGTCCCGCGCGCTCAAGCTGAAGCCCGAGCGGGGGATGGCGTTCCTGCTGGGCGGCGTGGACCTGGCGATCGACTGCGTGGGCTCGAAATCCTCGCTCGACCTCTCGCTTCGGACGACCAAGGCCGGCGGGCGGGTCGTGCTGGCAGGGCTGCCGACGCACGGCGCCGACCTCACCCCCGTATGGTTCCGCGAGCTCGAACTGGTCGGCGCCTACACGAGCGGCGCCGAACAGCTGCGCGACGGGACCGAGCAGCACACGTTCGACCTGGCGCTCGACCTGGCCGGGGACGCCCCGCTCGAGGGCGTCGTCGGGGCCGTGTACCCGCTCCGACGCTGGCGCGAGGCGCTCGACCACGCGCTCGACGCCGGCCGTCTGGGAACGATGAAAGTGGCCTTCGACCCACGGGCCGAAGGGTGATGGACGTGCACATGGACCTGATCACGAGGAGCTGAGACCGATGCCGAGACCGGGATTCGTGCTGGAGGTGGACGAGCGGACGCCGCCGCTGCTCGTCCACGAGGGCGAGGGGTTCCGCGTACAGAAGTTCCCGCTCGGCTCGCGGGTGATCTATCCGCCGGACTCGCTGCCGGGTCTGCAGGACCCGAACGGGGCCATCCGCAACGCGCTGTTGAACCCGCACGGCTCGGAGCCGCTCCCGGACCTCATGAAGCCCGGGATGAAGCTGACGATCGCCGTCGACGACATCTCGCTGCCGCTCCCGCCGATGAGGGCGCCCGACGCGCGTCAGCGCGTCCTCGAGAACGTGCTCGAGATCGCCGCCCGCCGTGGGGTCGACGACGTCGAGATCATCATGGCCAACTCGCTGCACCGGCGAATGACCCCGGCGGAGATCAAGCACGCCGTTGGCGAGCGCGTCTACCGGTCGTTCTGGCCGGAGGCGTTGAAGAACCACGACGCCGAGGACCCGGACGGCATGCTCCACATCGGCGAGACCGACCGCGGCGAGGTCGTCGAGATCAACCGCCGCGCCGCCGAGTCGGACCTGCTCGTCTACGTGAACATCAACCTCGTCGCGATGGACGGCGGCCACAAGTCGGTGCCGGTGGGCCTGGCGGGCTACAAGTCCCTCAAGCACCACCACAACGTGCACACCATGCTGCACTCGAACAGCTACATGGACCCGCCCCGGAGCGCGCTGCACTCGTCGACCGAGCGCATGGGCCGGCTGCTCGCCGAGCACCTCAAGATCTTCACCATCGAGACCACGCTGAACAACGACACGTTCCCGTCGCAGCTGGGGTTCCTCAACAAGCGGGAATGGGAGTGGTCGGTCAAGGACCAGGCCATGGCGCTCGCCGCCAAGCGGGCCAACGAGCGCTCGCCGGCGCGCATCCGGCGGGAGTTCTTCCGCCGGATCGAGGCGCCGTACGGCATGACCGGCGTCCACGCCGGCGACACCGAGGCGGTGCACAAGGAGACGCTGGCGAACCTCCACCGTCAGCAGCTGACCGAGGTCCACGGGCAGTCCGACGTGATGGTCGTCGGCCTGCCGTACGTGTGCCCCTACAACGTGAACTCGATCATGAACCCGATCCTCGCCCAGTGCCTCGGGCTCGGCTACTTCTTCAACATGTACCTCGGCAAGCCGGTCGTGCGGCAGGGCGGCGTGATGATCCTGTTCCACCCGGTGCCGTGGGAGTTCCACCAGGTGCACCACCCGAGCTACGTCGACTTCTTCGAGGAGGTCCTCGCCGAGACGACCGACCCGGCGCAGATCGAGGCGAAGTTCGAGGAGCAGTACGCGACCGACCCCTGGTACATCCACCTGTACCGGAACAGCTACGCGTACCACGGCGTGCACCCGTTCTACATGTGGTACTGGGGCGCGCACGCCATGGACTACCTCGGTGACGTCATCTTCGTGGGGGCCGACCGGCGGGCCGTCAAGCGGATGGGGTTCCGGACGGCGACGACGTTCGCCGACGCGCTCGAGATGGCCGGCGAGACGGTCGGGTCGTCGCCGTCGATCACGTACCTCCACTCGCCGCCCCTGACGCTGGCCGAGGTTCGCTGATGGGGACCTCGCTCCGCGACGACCTCGAGCTCTTCGCGAAGGGCTGGCGGTGGGGGAAGCGCCCGCTGGCGCCGGAGACGGCGCGCCCGTCGCAGCCCAAGCTCGAGCCCAAGGAGTACCCGACGGCGTGGGCCCGCACGAAGCCGGCCAAGGCGGCCCGACGGATGATCCAGTCGGGCCTGCTCAAGCCCGTCGTGTGGAACGAGACCGACGTGCGGGTCGAGGGCCTCGACGTGCTGGAACAGCTGAAGCCGCCGGTGCTGTTCGTCAGCAACCACTCGTCGCACCTCGACGCGCCGCTCATCCTGTGCTCGCTGCCGCCGGCGTGGCGGGAGCGCACGGCGGTGGGCGCGGCGGCCGACTACTTCTTCGACGTCTGGTGGCGGGCGGCCTCGACGGCGCTCGTCTTCAACGCGTTTCCCATCGAGCGCCAGGGCTCGGGGCGCGGGACGAGCACGGCCCGGAAGATGATCCACGATGGCTGGAACATCGTCGTGTTCCCGGAGGGAACCCGGTCGAAGGACGGGTGGGTGCAGCGGTTCCGGCACGGAACGGCGCGCCTTGCCGAGGAGACCGGCATCCCGATCGTGCCGGTGGCGATCCGGGGCGCGTACGCGGCCATGCCGCGCGGTCGGTCGTGGCCGCGCAAGGGCCGGTTCCCGATCACCGTGCGGTACGGCGACCCCATCGTGCCCGACGAGGACGAGGACTTCCGGAGCGTGGCCGGGCGGCTCATGCAGGCCGTCGCCCGGCTGTGGGACGAGGACCGGACGGACTGGTACCGGTCCCTCCGCCGGGAGGCGGAGGGACTGACCCCGTCGCCATCCGGCCCCACCGCTGCGCGGTGGCGCCGGATCTGGGAGTCCTCGAGGCCGCTGCCCAACCGGCGCAAGCGCCGGGCCTGGGCACCGACCTCGAAGGCGTCGTGAGGCGTCGGGCCGGCCGATGACCGCACCCGCACCCCCACCCGAGTCCGCGTCCACCTCGGCCGACGGCCCTTCGACCCGCGAGCGGCTGATCGGCGAGGCCGTCCGGAAGTTCGGCAAGGCCGGGTACGACGGCGCCTCCCTGGACGCCGTGGCCAGCGCCGCCGGGGTCCGCAAGCAGACGCTGCTGTACTACTTCCCGACCAAGGAGGCGCTGCTCGAGGCCTGTGTCGGCGAGGTCAGCGCCAAGGTCGGCTTGGCCCTGGCCGAGGCGCTCGCCGCGCAGGAGTCCGAGTCGGAGAAGGCCGAGACCGTCATCCGGGCGGTGTTCCGCCTGGCCGAGCAGTGGCCCGAGTTCCCGCAGTTCATCCGGGAGGCCGCGCGGATGTCGCCGGCGGTCATCACCCGGTTCGCCGCCGGCCTCGAACCGCTCCGCCAGCGGGCGCTGTCGTTCCTCCAACGGGGCATGTCGGAGGGGGCCATCCGGCGGCAGGATCCCGCGCTCCTGCTGTTTACGCTCTACACCGCCGTGGTCGGCTCGCTCACGGAGGCCGGAGTGCTCCGCGCCGTGGTGGGGGAGGACTCGTCGCGGACGGCCCTCCGCCGCCGCGAGCAGGAGGTACTGGCCTTCGTGCGCAGCGCCATGGCACCATCGGAGCCGGCGGACGCGGAAGAGCCGAAACGCGCCGCCAACTGAATCGACCGACGCCCTGGGGGGGTCTGCACACCATGAGGAAGCATCGAGCACGGATCGCACGCGCCGTCGCCGTCGCCGCTGTCGCGGCGACGGCGCTCCCTCTGTTCCCGGGGAACGCGGAAGCCGCGTTCCCCGGCCAGAACGGTCGCATCGCCTTCGAGAGCGGCCGGACCGACGAGTCGGACATCTACTCCGCCAAGCCGGACGGCTCCGACCTCCGGCGGCTCACCGCGGGAGCGACCCAGGTGGACCAGTCCCCCGGATGGTCGCCGGACGGGTCACGGATCGTCTGGTACCGGGCCGCCTCGTTCGACGCGCCGGGGGACATCTGGGTCATGGACGCCGACGGCTCGAACAAGTCCCGGCTCACGTCCGGCCCGGCCGCGGACGCCGATCCGGCGTGGTCGGCCGACGGGGAACAGATCGTATTCACCCGGACGACGCAGACCCGGGCGGCCGACCTGTGGATCATGGACGCCGACGGGTCCAACAAGCACAAGCTCACGTTCTCGCCGGCCGCCGACTTCGCGGCGTCGTGGTCGAGCACCGACGTGATCGCGTTCACCAGCACCCGGACCGGCAACGGCGACGTGTACACGATCAACCCCGACGGCTCGGGCGTGCAGCGGGTGACGCACGGCGTGGATCCCGACATGTACCCGGACTGGTCGCCCGACGCGTCGAAACTCGTGTTCTTCACCGAGGCCGGCGGGCTCACGAACAAGCGCGAGGTGTGGAAGGTGTTCGCCGACGGCACGCACCTCAAGCGGCTGACCAACAACAACGTCGACGACTCGTACCCATCGTGGTCGCCGAGCGGCGGCCGGATCACGCTCCAGCGCGACGTGCGCGAGAGCGGCCTCGACTTCTACGACGTCTGGACGATGAAGGCGAACGGGACCGACTTCAAGCGCGTGACGCACGACGCGTTCACCGACGGCGTCCCCAACTGGCAGGCGAAGTAGGCCGGATGATGCGCGTTGCCCGTCGAGTTCGTGCGATTGTCCTGACGGCAGCCGTGGCCGCCCTCCTGATGCCGGGCGCGCCTGCGCGGGCAGCGTTCCCCGGCGAGAACGGTGTCATCGCGTTCGAGAGCCAGTCGGTGGCCGGCGACCACACCCAGACGGACGTCATCGAGGTCGAGAACGACGAGACCCACCTGCGGCTCACCGACACGCCGAACTTGAACGAGTTCGGCCCGGCCTGGAACCCGTCCGGCAAGCGCATCGCGTTCTGGCGGACCAAGGCTCCCTTCGGCCCGGGCAGCCTGTGGGTGATGTGGGGCGACGGCTCCCACCAACGCCGGCTGACGAGCGGGATCGACGCCCGCGACCCCGCATGGAACTCCGGCGGCGACCGGCTCGTGTACACGCAGTTCGCCGGAAGCTCGTTCGACCTGTTCACGCTGCGGGTGTCGGACGGCGGCGACCACCACCACTTGACGTCGGGCCCGGCGCAGGACTTCGAGGCGGCCTGGTCGCCGGCCGGCCGGTTCGTGGCGTTCACCCGCGGGTTCGACACCGGCGACGCCGGCGACATCTACCTGCTGGATCTCAGGGACCACCACATCGCGCAACTCACCGACTCGGCCGGCTACGACCACCAGGTCGCGTGGTCGCCGGACGGGACGACCCTGGTGTTCGAGCGCGACTTCAACCGCCGGAACCAGATCTGCGCGATCCACCGGGACGGCACGGGGTTCGCGGTGCTGGCCGGCGGGCCGCACTTCGACATCGGGCCGGCCTACTCGCCGGACGGCACGAAGCTCGCCTTCGGCAGCGACCGGGCCACGAACTCGCCGTTCCACGACATCTGGGTGATGAACGCCGACGGTTCGGCCAAGCACCGCCTGCTGGAGCTGCCCGACGCCGCCGACGGCTTCCCCGACTGGCAACCGACCTGAGCCGACCTACTGTGCGTACATCGTGCGGAGGTAGTCCTTCATCATGCGGGTCGCGCTGAAGCGGGGGCCGTTGGTGATGAGGGAACGCTTGACGCGCTGGACCCATTCGCGGGGGACCCCGTGCTCGTCGCGGTCGAAGAACATCGGGATGACCTCGCGCTCCACGAGGTCGTAGAACGCCGTGGCGTCGCGGCGGTCCTGCACCGCGGGGTCGGCCGAGCCGTCGCTGGCGATCCCCCAGCCGTTGGTCTCGTCCCAGGCCTCTTCCCACCAGCCGTCGAGGACGCTCACGTTGAGGCCGCCGTTCAGCGCGGACTTCATCCCGCTCGTGCCGCTCGCCTCGAGCGGCGGGCGGGGGAGGTTCACCCACACGTCGCACCCCCATACCAGGTGCGATGCGACGGCGAGGTCGTAGTCCTCCAGGTACGCGACCCGTCCGACCAGCTCGGAACGCCACTTCAGCTCGAACAGCTCCTGGAGGCGCCGCTTGGCCTCGTCGTCCTGGGAGTGGGCCTTTCCGGCGAGGACCACCTGCACGGACGCCGGGCCGTCCAGCAGGTTGGATACCCTGGCGGGGTCGTACACCAGCAGCGTGAGCCGCTTGTAGGCGGCGACGCGCCGCGCGAACCCGACGGTGAGCCCGTCGGGGTCGAACCCCGTCGCGACGGCGCGGACGTATCGCGACGGCTCCTCGCGGGCCAAGCGGTCGTTCGTCGCGCGGTCCCGGATCCATTCGACGAGCGAAGAACGGAGGGCGGAGCGGGTCGCCCACAGCTCCTCGTCCGGGATGTCCTTGACGGCGGCCCACACGGCCGGGTCCTCGGTCCTGTCTAGCCATCCCTCGGGGAGGTACCGGTCGAGCAGCTCGCGCATCGCCGGCGCCATCCACGACCCGACGTGCACGCCGTTCGTCACGTGCCCGATCGGGACGTCGTCCTCGCTGAAGGCGTCCCGGTACAGCGGCTGCCACATCGCCCGCGCCACCCGCCCGTGCCGGGCGCTCACGCCGTTCGAAGCCCGGGACAGCCGGAGCCCGAGCACGGTAATGCCGAACTTGTCGCCGATGTCCTCCGGCCGCATCCGCCCCAGCGCGAGCACCGACGCCGGCTCGACGCCGAGCTCCGACGGGAGCCCGCCGAGCACCCGCATGATCTCCTCGGGCGAGAACGTCTCGTTCCCCGCGGCGACCGGCGTGTGCGTCGTGAACACGGTCCTCGAACGCGCCGACTCCACCGCCTCGTCGAACGAGGCGCCCGCGGCCACCTCCTCGCGCACGAGCTCGAGCGGCGCCATCGCGGCGTGGCCCTCGTTCAGGTGGAACACCTCCGGGTCGATGCCCATCGCCCGCATCGCGCGCACGCCGCCCATCCCGAGCAGCGCGTACTGCGCCAGGCGGATCTCGCGGTCGCCGACGTACAGCCGCGACGTGATCCACCGGTCGACGGGGTCGTTCTCGGGGAGGTCCGAGTCCAGCAGGTAGAGCGGGACGCGACCGACGTCGACCCGCCAGATCTGCGCCACGACGTCCCGGTCGTGGATCGGCACGGTGAACCGGAGCGGCGAGCCGTCCTCCCCGGTCACGAGCGCGGCCGGGAGCCGCTCCAGGTCGGAGTCGACCCAGAAGTCGTGCTGCCACCCGGACGGGTCGAGCCGCTGGTGGAACTGTCCCTGCCAGTACATCAGCCCGATCGCGACCATCGGGATCCTGAGGTCGCTCGCGGCCATCAACAGATCGCCCGCCAGCACGCCGAGGCCGCCCGAGTACAGCGGCAGGGACCGGTGCACCCCGAACTCAGCGCACAGGAACGCCACCGGCCGGTCGGGGCTCACGGGGCCTTGGGCGGCGGGGGCCGTCATCTCCTCGTGGATCTCGCGGTCGATCCGCTCGACGCGTTCGACGTAGGCGTCGTCCGCGGCCGCGCGTTCCAGCGTCTCGGCGTTCAGCTCCTGCAGGAGACGGAGGGGGTTCTGCTTGTCGCGCTCGAACCGCGCCGGGTCGAGCTCCGCGAACAGGTCGGTGCCCTCCGGGTGCCACGACCACCGGTAGTTGAACGCCAGCCGGGCCAGCGGCGAGAGGCGTTCCGGCAGGCGCGCGGCCAAGCTCAGCGCGGCGCGCTGGACGTCGTCGGTTCCGGGATAGGGATGGGCGCTCATGCAGCCTCACATCCTAAGGAGCGCTTCGGTAAGGATGCGAACCGCGTGCCAGCCGGGCCGCTACGAGTAGAACTCGACGATGAGCCGCTCGTTGACCTCGACGGGGAGCGGCACCTCGGCGCGTTCCGGCAGGTGCGACATCGACCCGGCGAACTCGCCCGAGTTGCGGTACAGGTAGGCGGGCGGGTCGGGAGCCAGCTCGAGCGCCTCGCGCACGTACACGAAGTTCTTCGCCTTGTCGGAGAGCTCGACCGTCTGGCCGGGCCTGACCTGGGCGCTCGGAACGTCGACCCGGCGCCCCTCCACCTTGACGTGCCCGTGGCTCACCAGCTGGCGGGCCTGGCGCATCGTCAGGGCGAACCCCAGTCGCAGGGTCACCGCGTCGAGCCGGGTCTCGAGCTGGCGGATCAGCTCCTCGCCGGTGACGCCACGCTGCTTGGCGGCGCGCGCGTAGTACCGGCGGAACTGCTTCTCGCCCACGCCGTAGATCGCGCGGAGCTTCTGCTTCTCGAGCAGCCGCATCTGGTACTCGGTGAGACGCTTGCGCCCGCGTCCGTGCTGCCCGGGCGGATAGGGCCGCTTGCCCGAGGGGCAATTGGGCCGTCCGCAGACGGGCGCGCCGACGCGACGGCACATCTTGTGACGAGGTCCGACCTTCTGCATGAGCGACCAATGTACCAACCGGACCTTCGCAGTGACCAAGCACGCTGTGCTTCCGGCTGTTGCGATTCCGCCCGATGACGCGCTGTGCGTGTATTCCGGATATTCTCTATCCGGGATTCACCTCGACAGGCAGCGCCCGACCCAGGACCACGGGAGCGGACGGACAATGGCGGAAGCGGGTTCCATCGGAACGGACCGGCGGGAACGCGTGGTGGCGGTCGGGACGCTGGCGCTCGGGCTCGTGCAGCTCGGCCTCGGCCTGTGGATGGCCGTAGCGCCCGAGTCGTTCTTCGACGCCATCGGCGGGTTCGGCCCCTTCAACGACCATTACGTGCGCGACGTGTCGACGTTCTACCTCGCGCTCGGGGTCGGGCTGGTCGTCGCGTCCCGCCGGCCAACGTGGCGGGTTCCCGTGTTGTGGGTGGCCCTGCTCCAGTACGGGTTTCACGTCGTGAACCACATCGTGGACGTCGGCGACGCCCGGCCCGGGTGGGTCGGGCCGGCAGACGTCGTCTCCCTGGCGGCCGGCGCGGGGGCGTTCGCACTGCTGCTGGCCGCGCTCCGAACGAGGAGGAGGTCCGGCACATGAGGGTGTTCGTTGCCGGAGCGGCGGGCGTCATCGGGCGCCGTCTGCTCCCGATGCTGATCGAGGCGGGGCACGACGTGACCGGGACGACCCGGCGCGAGGAGCGGGCGGAGTGGATCCGCCAACATGGCGCCGAGCCCGCCATGCTGGACGTGTTCGACGCCCCGGCGCTCACGGAGGCTGTCGCCGCCGCGAAGCCGGACGTGGTCGTGCACGAGCTCACGGACATTCCGCCGGCGATCAACTTCAAGCGCTACGCGGAGGACATGGCCGGGAACGACCGCATCCGCATCGAAGGAACCCGCAACCTGCTCGCCGCCGCGAAGGCCGCCGGCGCCCCGCGCATTGTCGTCCAGAGCATCGCGTTCGCCTACGCGCCCGAGGGCGGTGACACGCGCGATGAGGACGACCCCCTGTACCTCGATGCGCCCGAGCCGATGCGGGCGACGATCCTTGCGCTCGCCGACATGGAGGAACAGGTGCTCACCGCGGGGTCGACCGAGGGGGTCGTTCTCCGCTACGGCTACTTCTACGGCCCCGGCTCCGTGTACGCGTCGGACGGATCGACGGCGGCGAGGGTGCGGAAGCACCGGTTCCCGATCGCGGGGACGGGGGCCGGGGTCTTCTCGTTCATCCATGTCGACGACGCCGCGGCGGCGACCGTGCTGGCGCTCGACCACGGGGAACCGGGCATCTACAACGTCGTCGACGACGACCCGGCGCCGATCTCCGAGTGGCTGCCGGCCTACGCGGAAATCCTCGGCGCGAAGGCGCCCGGGACAGTTCCCATGTGGCTGGCACGGGCTGCCGGCGGCGGGCGGATGGCGCTGTTGATGGAGGAGCTCAGGGGCGCGTCCAACGCCAAGGCCCGGGCCGATCTCGGGTGGACGCCGATGTACCCGTCGTGGCGGGAGGGGTTCCGCGAGGGGCTCGGCTAGGTGCGCCTGTCCGAGGGGGTCGAGTGGGGGCTGCACAGCGCGACCCTGCTCGCGCTCCTGCCGCCGGGCGTGGCCATGCCCGCCGCGAAGCTCGCCGAGTACCACGGTGTTCCCGAGGCGTACCTGGCCAAGCACCTCCAGGCGCTGTCCCGGGCCGGAGTGGTCGAGTCGGTCCCCGGGCCGCGCGGCGGCTACCGGCTGGCCCGGCCGGCCGACGACATCAGCGTGCTCGACGTCGTGGAGGCGATCGACGGCGAGGAGGCCGCGTTCCGGTGCACCGAGATCCGCCGACGGGGGCCGACGGCGCTGCCCGACTCGGCGTACCGGCGGCGGTGCGGGATCGACACGGTGATGCTGCAGGCCGATAGGGCGTGGCGGGCGGAGCTCCGGCAGCAGTCGATCGGCGACGTCGTGCGGTCGCTGGCGGCGACGGTTCCTCCCGAGGCGGCCGAGAAGGGCGCCGCATGGCTCGGCTCGGTGCCGGCCCGGTAGCCTCTTCCTACAATCGCCGTTGTGACGAGGAGCCTGTCGGCGGACGAGGTCGCCGCCGAGGCGGGAACGACCCGCGAGGCGGTCGAGTGGATGACGCGGATCGGTGCGCTCACGCCCGCCGGGCCGGACGACTACCGGATCGGGGATGTGTTCCGCGCCGAGCTCGTGGGCGCGCTCGCCAATGGGTTCGACCGGGCCACCGTCGAGGACGCCGTCGCCCGCGGCTCGCTCAATCTGCAGCACGTCGACCGGTACCTCCCGCTCGACCCCGGCCCCAAGGCGCCTCGGACGTTCGCGGAGTTCTGCCGCGACCTCGGCCCGGGCGGCGCCGTGGTGCCGCTCCTGTACGAGGTCCTCGGCCTCCCCGAGCCCAACCCGTCGGCCGCGATCGCCGCAGCGGAGGAGGACCTGATCGAACGGTTCCTCGAAGGATGGGGCGCCGCCGCGGACGAGGAGACCCTGGCTCGGGCCGCCCGGCTGATGGCCGAGGGCGCCCGGGCGATCACGCACGGCTGGTCACAGCTCCTCGACGAGCGCGTGGCGGGGCCGGCGCGCGAACGACTGCTCCGCGGCGAGGTCGACCGGTTCCCCGAGGAGGCGACCCGGTCCATCTCGGCGCTCGTGCACCTCGCGCCCCGGATGTTCGAATGGCTGAGCTGGCGATACCGCGAACGGGAGAGCGTCGAAGGCATCGTCGAGGGCTTCGAGCAGTTCCTGGCGTCGCGGGGGCTGGCGCCGCCGCCCCGCCCGGCGGCCCCGCCGGCCGTCGTGTTCGTCGATCTGTCCGGGTTCACGCAGGCGACGGAGGAGCGCGGCGACGAGACCGCGGTGCGCCTGGCGATCGCGCTGCAACGGGAGGCCGACGCGGCCGCCGCGTGGAACGACGGCCGGCTGGTGAAGCTCCTCGGGGACGGGGCGATGCTCCGGTTCCCCGACGCCCGCCGAGGCGTCGCGGCCGCACTCTCGCTCGTGGGAACGCTGTCCTCGGATCGGGGAACGCCCGCCCATGCCGGGGTCCACACCGGTCCGGTGATCGAACGGGACATGGATCTGTTCGGGCGGACCGTGAACGTCGCCGCGCGGGTCGCCGCCGCGGCGGCGCCGGGGGAGGTGCTCGTGACGGAGGACGTGGCCTCGGCGGCGGCCGAGGGCGGGTGGCGGTTCGAGCCGGCCGGGGAGCAGACGCTGAAGGGCATCGCCGAGCCGGTGCGGCTGTTTCGGGCGAGCGCGGCCGCGCCGTGAGCGCTCCGGCCACCGTGCGGGACCGCGTGGTCGGGGCCGTGCTCGGGCTGGCGCTCGGCGACGCGCTCGGCGCCCCGTTCGAGTTTCGCCGGGCACACGAGGTCCCGGACCCGCTGCCCGCGTTCGAGCTGCCGTGGCTCGGACTGCCGCCCGGCTCGACCACCGACGACACGGCGATGGCGATGAACCTCGTCCGGAGCCTGGCGGACCATGGCTCGCTCGACCCCGACGACCTGATCCGGCGGCACCTCGAGTGGTTCGCCGGCGGGCCGCCCGACGTCGGCAACCTCACGCGCAGGGTCCTCTCGCTCGCGGCCCGGGGGACCCCGGCGGCGGACGCCGCGCGCGCCGTGTGGGAGCAGCGGGGGCCGGAGGTCTCGGCCGGCAACGGCTCGGTGATGTACTGCGCCCCGCTCGGCGCCGCGTACGCGAACCAGCCGGGAGGAGCTCCTCGAGGCCGCGCCGGCGCTCTCCGCGCTGACCCACTACGACGAGCGCTGCCGGACCGCGGTGCTCGCCGTGACGCTGGCGGTGGCCGCGCTCGTCCGCGGCGAGCTGCCGCAGGCCGCCCTTGAAGACGCGATCGGAACAACGATCGACCGCGACGGCGGCGAGGAGCTCGAGTTCCTCGTGGGCGCGGCGGGCATCCAGCGGCCCATCGACGGCCCCGACCAGGGGTTCGTTCTGTTCACCGCCGGCCTGGGCCTCCAAGCGCTGCACCGCGCCTCAGAAGCGCCGTCGATCGGTCTCGAGGAGTTCGAACGCGAGCTTCGGCGCGTCGTGTCGCTCGGCGGCGACACGGACACGAACGCCGCGGTGGCCGGCGCGCTGCTCGGCGCGGCCGCCGGCGCGACGAATCTTCCGGTGGAGTGGCTGCGTCGCCTCCAGGGCCGCGACGGGATCGAAGGCGAAGCCGAGCGGCTTGCTTCGGTGGCGGAGCGCAGGGACAAGGTTTGAGGGTCTAGCCGGGGCGGGCGGCGCCCACGTAGTACTCCCAGTACACCGGGATGACCTCGACGTGTCCTCCGGTGTGGGGCGCGTGGATCATGTTGCCGCCGCCCACGTACATCGCGACGTGGTGGATCGGCGAGTAGAAGAACAGCAGGTCGCCGGGTTGCAGCTGCGTGCGGTCCACGTGGGGGAGCACCGCGTACTGCATCGCCGACGAGTGCGGGAGTCCCACGCCCGCGTGCGCCCACGACCACATTGTCAGGCCGGAGCAGTCGAACCCGGTCTCCGGGCTCGCACCCGCGTACACGTACGGGACGCCGATCACGGAGTACGCGGCAGCGAGCGCTGCCTGCGCTCCCGGAGCCGGTGCGGGCGGCGGGGGTGGGGGCGGCGGCGCAGTCGTCGGATCGGGATCAGGCGCCGTGGTCGGTCCGCCGTCGGTCGGCGTCGGGTCGGGTGCCGGGTCGGTCGTCGTCGGGTCGGGGGTCTCGACGACCGGCGGCGGCGGCGGGTCCGGCGGGGGCGGTGGGATCAGCGCGATGCGGAGCTTCTCCTCGAGGCCACCGAGCAGGTCCTGCTGCGCCGCCACGGCATCCTGGACCGCCTGCTTCTTGTCCTGAGCGTCGGCGAGGGCCGCCTTGTTGTCCGTCAACGCCGAGGCGAGTTCCTCGGCCGCCCACGACGAGCGCTGGCCGGCCACGTTCGCTGTGTTCACGGCCTCGCTGTCGTCGGCCGCGATCTGGTCCATGAACTCGAGCCGGTCGGAGAACTCGGCGTAGGACGTGGCCCCGAGCAACAGACCGAGCGTCGAGCTTGAGCCCTCGTACGCGGCCTTCACGCGGGCGGACAGGTCCACGCTCGCCTTCCGGGCGGCGGCTCGGGCCCTGGCGGCGGAGTCACGGGCCGAGGAGAGGCGCTTCGACGTCCGGTCGAGCGCGGCCTGGGCCTGGAGGTACTCCTCGTCGGCGATGCCCTCGCGTTCGTTGAGGGCATCGAGCTTCGAGCGGGCGTCGGCGACCTGGTTCCGGAAGTCCTCGATGCGCTGCTGGCGCTCCCGCTCCGAGATCCGCTTTGGGGCCCCGGTCGCGGTCGCCGGAAGAACGGCAGCCAGGATGATGACCAGCAGTGCTGCCATCGCCAGCCGCGCGGTGCGGACGCGCGTTCGCTCTTGATGTCGCCTCATACGTCAACGGGCTGCCCCCTCGCAGCCCGCGCAGAGGCTACCGGGCGAGCACGTGAGGGTCAACTTGGGCCGAACCATTCCCCCCGAGGGTCCGATGCAACCCTTCGAATCAGGCGGATTGGGTCTCCGGGGCGGAGGCGGAGGCGCCCGGGGGCACGGAGATCCCGAGGACGAGCGTGAGCTGGGCCACGAGGACGGAGGTGGTCACGGGGCCGGCGAGCGCCACGACCACCTTGCCCTGGGCGTCGATCACGAACGTCTCGAGCTCGTCGTGGACGCCGTATGCGTCGGCCGTCTCGCCCCCCGGGTCGTTCAGGACGGGCCAGGGGCCGGGGGTCCCGCCGGCGGTGGTCGCCACGGGCGGAGGGCCCTGCCGGATGCCCATCACCGACACGCCCAGATGCCGGAACAGCCGCCAGGCGTCGTCGAGGGCCTCCTCGGATCGCGCGCAGCGGCGACAGTTCGCACGTTCGAACGCGACGACGACCACGCGGCCCCGGAGCTCGGAGAGCCGGACCCGGTCCGTTCCGTCCTGGGACACGAGGTCGAACTCCGGCGCTTGCGACCCGACAGCACCGGACGCCGCATGCTCTTCGCCCCCGGTGAGGACCCGGGTGAGCACGAACATGGCGGTCAGGGCGAGCGCCACCGCCGAGACCACCGACGCCAGGATGCCCCACGGCCCGAACCGCCGGTGCCGCTCGGGCGGCGCCAGGCTCGACGGATGGCGAGCGATGGAGTCGTTCACGTCACGACCGTGGTGTTGCATCCTCCCCCTCGTCTGTCGACCTTCGTCATCCGACGTCGGCTGCCGTCGGCGTCTCGCCCGGCTTCGGCGGCTCGTACACCCCGTTGTGCTTGATCAGCACGGTGTCGGCGTGGAACGAGCCGTCCGCTCCCATCTGGCCCTCCACGACCACGCCCTGCCCGTCCCGGAACAGCTCCGGCAGATCACCCCTGTCCACCACGCTGAGCGTCGACGTCTCGTCGGTGACGACGAACGTCGTGGTCCCATCATTGGTCACGATCGAGCCGGCCACCACCAACCCCCCCAGCCGTACGCGTTCACCGACGGCGATGTTCCCCTGGGCGAGGAGCTCGGTCGGCGTCTTGTAGTACACGAGGCTGCTCGACAGCCCCTCTGCGGCAACCCAGACGAGCGCCCCGACGATGGCCGCCAGGGCGATCACGACGCGGGTCTTCTTCACGAGGCGCCGGTTCCGCCGGCGCCGGTCGCGGGAACGGGCCGGTCCCGGCGGGCCGCGACGGCCTCGGCGCGGAGCCGGGCGCGGCGCGCCCGGGCCAGCAGCGCGAGGAGATAGCCGCCCAGCGCAGCGGCGGTGACCACGTAGGCGGCCACGATGTACCTCAGATCGTTCACCGCGGCGACCACCGCCCTACCCACGGGGACCGGCCCCCTCGGGCTCCAGGGCCTCGGACTCCGCGGATCTCCCGGAACCGGACGCCGCCGCATCGTCGCCGTCGCCGTGGCCGTCGCCGTCGGCTTCGGCTTCGCGAGGAGCGCCGCCGCCGGCTGGCCGAGCCGCGGCGAGAGCGCCTCGGCGAGGGCCCGTTCCTCCAGCCGGCCGACCCGGAGGCGGAGCGCCATCAGGTACGCGTACAGCAGCGTGAAGGCGATCGTCGAGATCAACAGCGTGATCGACATGATCGGCGCGAGCGTCACCGACGGGAGCTTCACGCTCGGGCCCTGGTGCAGGCCACGCCACCACGTCACCGACAGGTGCACGATCGGGACGTCGGCGAACCCGATGATCCCGACCGCGGCCGCCCATCTCCCCCGCCGCCGCGGGTTGTCGGTGAGCTTCCGCACGGCCAGGTACCCGATGTAGATCAGCAGCAGGATCGCGGTCGTGGTGAGCCGCGGGTCCCACGTCCACCACGTGCCCCACGCCGGCCGCCCCCAGATCGACCCGAGCACGATCGCCAGCGCGGTGAACACGACGCCGATCTCCGCCGACGCCGCTGCGAGGCGGTCCCACCGCGACTTGCCGGTCTTGAGGTACGCGATCGAGCCGACGAACACCACCGCGAACGCCAGGTAGGCGAGCCACGCGGCAGGCACGTGCACGTACATGATCCGGTACAGGTCGCCCTGGCCGAGGGGCGGCGGCCGGTCGGCCGGCGCCACCCACAACGCCATGACCAGCGTGACGGCGAGGCCGGCCGCGGCGAGCACGCCGAGCACGCGCTCGCCCGTCCGGGCGGTCATGCGGCCCATGGCGCGTTCGGCCTGCTTCATCGCCATCGCCGGTCAGTCCTCCAGCAGGTGGCCGTAGACGAGCGTCCCCGCCGCCACGATCATCACGTCGAACGCGACCAGCAGGCCCAGCCACCCGCCGGCGTCGGGCAGGCCCACGCCGGTGGCGAGCGCCGTGGTCTTCACGCCGGCCACCAGCACGGGGGCCGCGAGGGGCAGCACGAGCAGAGGGAACACGGCCTCCCGGGCCCGGGCCGACACGTCGAGGACGCCGAACAGCGCCCCGACGCCGGCCAGCCCGAGCGTTCCCAGCACGAACCCGGCCGCAAGCCGGCCCACGTCGCCGCCGAGCGACAGGTCGAACAGCGCCGCCGTCAACGCCAGCACGAGCGCCTCCAGGACGAGCAGCTGCGCCGAGATCGCCAGGACCTTGCCGAGGTACACGGCGGCCTTGTCGACCGGCGCGAGCAGCAGGCCCTCGAGCGCGCCGTCCTCCGCCTCGGACTCGTAGGCCCGCCGGCTCGACAGCACCGCCGCGAACATCACGGCCATCCACAGCAGCCCCGGCGCCGTCTGCTGCAGGAACGTCCGCCCCGGCCCGAGCGACAGCCCGAACGACACGAGCAGCGTCGCCGCGAACGGGAACACCGCCCCGAGCGCGTACCGGCCCCGGACCTCGATCCGGAGGTCCTTGCCGGCCACGGCGGCGGTCTGCCGCGCGAAGCTCACGCCGGCGCCCCCTCGACCGTGGGGCGGGACTCCCCGGCGAGCCGGCGGGGCTCTTCCACGAGGCGCCCGCCGTCCATGACCACGGTCCGCGTGGCAAGCGAGCCCCTGGTCTCGTCGTGCGTGGCGAGGAGGACCGTGCGGCCTGCCGCACGGGCCTCCTCGATGGCCCGGTCGACCGCGTCGCGGGCCTCGACGTCGAGGCCCGCGTACGGCTCGTCGAGCAGCAGCAGGTCGGGCGCGCGGAGCAGGGCACGCGCCACCGCGACGCGCTGGCGCATGCCCTGCGAGAACCCCCGCACGCGCTCGTCCGTCACGTCGGCCAGGCCCACCCGCTCGAGCGCCGCCGGGACCCCCTCGGGGCCGACGCCGGTCATCTGACAGGCGAACCGCAGATTCTCGGCCGCCGTGAGGTCCTCGTACAGGCGCGTTCGGTGCCCGAGCAGCTCGACGTGGGCGCGGATGCGCTCCCGCTCCCGGACCAGGTCGAACCCCAGCACCTCGCCCCCGCCGTAGGTCGGGGAGAGCGCCGTCGCGACGACACGGAGCAGGGTGCTCTTGCCGGCCCCGTTCGGCCCTCGAAGCAGCACGACCTCGCCCCGTTCCACCTGCAGGTCGACGCGCACGACGGCGGGGGTCACGCCGAACACGCGGGTCACCGATCGCAATGCGACGGCGGGTGCGGCGGTCTGTTCGGCCCGTGATGGGCCGTCGGCCAGGACGTTGGTCGTTCCCCGGGAGGCCACGCTGCCGGACAGGCTATCGCAGGTCCAATGGGCGAGGGCACCCAACGCGACGTGCCATGACGCGAGGCCCGTGGGCCGCGATTTGTCGAACTCGCGCGAGGGGCGGAAGACTATGCGCGGTCGTCCCGCCGGGTACGACCTCCGAGGAATCGTGAGTCGTCATCCGCTCCGCCGAACGCGCGTCCACCGGCTGCTGGCGCCCTCGCTCGCCCTCCTGGCGCTCGCCGCCTGCTCGTTCGGCGCGCCGAGCCCGGCCACCGAGCAGGGCGAGGACATCGCCGGCCTGTACGAGCTCATGTTCTGGATCGCGATCGGCGTCGGCGGTCTGGTCATCGGGCTGATCCTGTTCTCGGCGGTGCGCTACCGCCGGAAGAACGACGACCTCCCCGAGCAGACCCGCTACCACGTCCCGCTGGAGATCACGTACACCGTCATCCCGGTGCTGATCGTCGCGTTCATCTTCGCGGCGACGTTCCGGGTCGAGCGGCGCGTCGACCGCATCACCGACGACACGACGGTCACGGTGGACGCGCAGGCGTTCCAGTGGCAGTGGCGGTTCACCTATCCCCGGTACCGGATCAGCATCATCGGCTCGCCGACCGAGTTCCCCACGTTCGTCGTCCCGGTCGGGGAGCGGATCCGCATCAACCTGCGGGCGGAGGACGTGATCCACGCGTTCTACGTGCCGCAGTTCCTGTTCAAGCGCGACACGATCCCCGGCCAGCTGAACCAGTTCGAGATCACCATCCCGCGCGAGGGGACGTTCCTCGGTGAGTGCGCCGAGTTCTGCGGGCTGAACCACGCCGAGATGACCTTCTACGTCAAGGCCGTGTCGCGGGCCGAGTTCGACCGGTGGGTGCGGGAGCAGCAGGCCTCGCCCACGCCCGCGCCGTCGTCGCCGGAGCCCACCGCCGCTCCGTCGCCTCCGCTCTCGCCCGGCCCGTCGATCAGCCCGGCCGCGTCGCCCCCCACCGGCGTGTCCCCGACCCCGATCGCATCGCAGGCCGCATGACGACCGTCGGCATCGAGCACGAGGGCGAATCGCGCCGGGCGCGCGCCAGCCTCATCGAGTGGCTGACCACGACCAACCACAAGCAGATCGGGATCCTGTACATCGTCACGACGTTCGGGTTCTTCCTGCTCGGCGGGCTGCTCGCGTTCCTGATGCGAACGGAGCTCGCGCGGCCGGGGCTGCAGTTCCTCACCAAGTCCGGCTACAACGAGCTCTTCACGATCCACGGGACGACGATGATCTTCCTGTTCATCGCGCCCATGGGCCTGGGGCTCGCGAACTACTTCGTCCCGCTGCAGATCGGCGCGCCGGACATGGCGTACCCCCGGCTCAACATGCTGTCGTACTGGATGCTGCTGTTCGGCGGGCTGACGATCTTCTCGTCGTTCCTGGCGCCGGGCGGCGCGGCCCAGACGGGGTGGACGTTCTACGCGCCGCTCTCCGACAAGCTGGGCAGCCCCGGGCCCGGCGCGGACATGTGGATCATGGGGATCGTCCTCGTCTCCACGTCGTCGATCATGACGGCGGTCAACCTCATGGCCACGATCTTCATGCTGCGCGCACCGGGGATGACCATGTGGCGGCTGCCCCTCTTCTGCTGGAACATGATCATCACGTCGCTGATGATCCTGGTGGCGTTCCCCCCGCTCACCGGCGCGCTGGCCCTGCTGTACATCGACCGGCACTTCGGGGGGCACTTCTTCGACCCGGCGGGGGGCGGGTCCGTGGTGCTGTATCAGCACCTGTTCTGGTTCTTCGGGCACCCCGAGGTCTACATCATGATCCTGCCGTTCTTCGGGATCGTGACGGACATCATCCCGGTGTTCTCGCGCAAGCCGATCTTCGGCTACACGGGTTTCGTGCTCGCGTCGATGTCGATCGCCGGGCTGTCGATGACGGTGTGGGCGCACCACATGTTCACGACGGGCGCCGTGCTCAACCCCTTCTTCTCGATCATGTCGCTCCTGATCGCGGTGCCGACCGGGATCAAGTTCTTCAACTGGATCGGCACGATGTGGGGCGGCTCGATCCGGTTATCGACGCCGATGCTGTGGTGCATCGGGTTCATGTTCAACTTCCTGTTGGGCGGGATCACGGGGGTCATGATCGCCTCGCCGCCGTTCGACTACGCCGTCCACGACACGTACTTCATCGTCGCGCACATGCACTACGTGCTGGGGGGCGGGTCGCTGTTCGCGATCTTCGCGGCGATCTACTACTGGTTCCCGAAGATGACGGGCTACCTGCTGAACGAACGCCTCGGCAAGGTCGTGTTCCTGCTCACGTTCATCGGGTTCAACCTGACGTTCTGGCCGATGCACGTGCTCGGGCTGCGCGGGATGCAGCGACGGATCGCCGACTACCAGCCGTCGCTCGGGCCGGACCAGAGCCTGACCACGCCGAACCTCGTCGCCACGCTCGGGACCTACGTCATGACGATCGGGGCGCTGCTGTTCCTGTGGAACGTGTTCCAGGCATTCCGTCGCAAGGTGCCGGCCGGGGACGACCCGTGGGGCGGCTCCACGCTGGAATGGTGGACGTCCTCGCCGCCGCCGGAGCACAACTTCCACTCGCTGCCGCCGATCCGGAGCGAGCGGCCGGTATTCGACTGGAAGCACCGCGGCCGGCGCGAGGTCGAGGAGTCGAAACGATCATGAGGCGGCGTTCGCGATGAGGACCGAGCCGCGGTTCCTGATCGCCGCCGGGCTGTTCGGCGCGGTGGTGGCGTTCATCTACTGGTTCCTGTCCTACGAGGACGCCGGGTTCGCGATGCTGCTGTTCATGGGGATCGCGTCGACCATGATCGGGGTCTACCTGCTGTGGAAGATGGGCTCGGTCCGCCGGCCGGAGGACGACGAGGACGCGGACCACGCCTCGTCGTCGGGAGCGGTGGTCGGGCGGTTCTCGGCGGGGAGCATCTGGCCGCTCGTGATGGGCCTGTCGCTCGTGTTCCTGACCCAGGGGCTCGTGTACGGGCTGTGGCTGCTGCTGTTCGGCGTCACACTGTTCGCGTGGGCGACGGTGGGGCTGATGCTGGAGAGCCGCGACTGAGGATCGAACCGCTCGGTCCCGTCGACGACGTGCCGATGTCCGAGCGCGTCGTGATCCGCGGCTCGACGGTGGTGCTCCGCCCGTACCGTCCGGAGGACCTCGACCTGTGGTTCGACGCGCGGGTGGCGTCGGCCGGCGACAGCTCGGTCAGCCCGGTGGGGATGCCCGATCGGGAGCGTCTGCGCGCGCGGGTGGAGCGCTCCGGGATCCTCCACGAGGGCTGGCTCGACCTGGCGATCGAGGTCGACGGGCGGACGGTGGGCGAGATCGGCACGTACGGGGAGGAGACGGGCCGCGAGGTCCGGCCGGGCACGTTCTTCTTCGGGATCGGGCTGTTCGACACCGCCGATCGGGGCCGGGGGATCGGGACTGACGCCACCCGGGCGCTGTGCGACTGGCTGTTCCGGGAGGCCGGCGCGCTGCGGATCGAGACCGCGACCGCAGTGACGAACACGCCGATGCGCGGCGTGCTGGAGCGGCTGGGGTTCTCGTTCGACGGCGTCGAGCGGCGGTGGGACGTCGACTGGGCGAACTACTCCGCCGACCGCGCCCGCTGGATCACCGGGAACTCCTGACCGCCGAACCAGGTCCGTCGGCGTCGCCCGCGATGCATCGGCACGTCCTGGGAACTTTCCGCGCTCCCGCTGCTATCTTCCGGCGGTGTCGCACCGCCGGAACGATCCCCCGAAGGACGACGACTCCGTCTCGCGCCGCACGTTCCTGAAGCGCGCCGCGGTGGCCGGCGGGGCGGTGGCCGCGGCCGGCGCCGGGGCGATCGGGCTGAAGGCGGCGTTCGGCGGCGACGGCGGCGAGCCGGGCCCATCGACCGGGCCGACGCTCGTCCCTTCGACGCGGGCCTCGGTGTCGCCGAGCCCGGGCCCGTCGCCGCTCACGATCGACACGCGCTGGCCGGTCAAGCACGTCGTCTACATCATGTTGGAGAACCGGTCGCTGAACCACATGTTCGGCGCGTTCAAGGGGGCCACGGACACCACGCTGGTCGGGGTGCAGGAGGGCAAGGAGGTCCCGCTGACGGTCGCCGGCGAGTGGATGCCGGCCGACCTCCCGCACGCCCGTGACGCCGCGTTGATCGACTGCGCCGACGGCGACATGGACGGGTTCGCCAGCTACAACCTCCAGCACATCGACCAGGCCCTGACCTACTACGAGCGGGACCTCGTCGCCAACTGGTGGCACTGGGCGGAGAACTTCGTGCTCGCCGACCACGTGTTCGCGTCGGCGAACTCCGCGTCGTACCCGAACCATCTCTACATGATCGCCGGCACGTCGGGCGGGGCGTTCGACAATCCCATCCAGGGCAAGAAGCAGCTCGATGAACGCAAGGCTGCCGGACTTGCCAAAACGTGGGGGTGCGACGCGCCGGAGGGGGCCTATGTCGAGATCTTCGACTACGAGAACGGCAAGCAGTCCGGCACCATGCGGCCGTGCTTCACGTTCGACACGCAGGGGCAACAGCTGTCGCGGAAGGAGGTCGACTGGGCGTTCTACTCGGCGGAGGAGACCGAGACCGGCTACATCTGGAACGCGTACACCGCGGTCGACGAGGTCTACAACTCGCCGCTGTGGGACCACCACATCCGCGACGTCGACAACCTGGTCCCGGACATCAAGGCCGGGCGGCTGCCGTCGGTGACGTGGGTGACGCCGCGGTACGAGTTCTCCAATCACGCGCCGTACTCGACGGTGTGGGCGGAGAACTGGGCCACGACGGTGATCAACGCGATCATGCGCTCCCCAATGTGGAACTCGACCGCGATCTTCGTGACGTGGGACGAGTGGGGCGGGACCTACGACCCGGTGCCGCCGCCGTCGGTCGACGCCCTCGGGCTCGGGGTGCGGGTGCCGATGCTGGTCATGTCCCCGTGGGCGAAGCGCGGGATGGTCGACCACGAGGTGGGTGAGTTCTGCTCCCCCCACAAGTTCATCGCGGACAACTTCGACCTGGCGTACCTCACCGACCGCGTGAGGAAGACCCACAACTTCGAGCACGTCTTCGACTTCAAGCGCCCGACGAAGAAGCTCCTCGCGCCCGACCCGCTCCCGCTCCTCCCGGTCGGTCCGATCCCCGAGGAGCCGCCGGAGGCGAACATCGGCTGGCCCCCGATCATCACCCCGCCCGGCGCCTGAACCATCCGACGCCGGGTCGCATACGCTGCTGGTCGTGATCACGTGCCCCACCTGCGGCCATGAGAACCGGGAGGGGGCGAAGTTCTGCGAGGAGTGCGCCACGCCCCTCGCCGCGCTACGCGTCGTTCCCGAGGAGCGCAAGGTCATCACCTCGCTGTTCTGCGACCTGGCCGGGTTCACCTCGTCCTCGGAATCGGCCGATCCCGAGGACGTCGACCGCATGCTGTCGGCCTACTCCGAGATGGCCCGGTCCCACATCGAGGCGTACGGCGGGGTCGTGGAGAAGTTCATCGGCGACGCAGTGGTCGGCATCTTCGGGGTCCCGGCCGCCCACGAGGACGACCCGGAACGGGCGGTGCGAGCGGCCCTGCGGATCGTCGAGGACGCCGAACGCCTCGAGGCCGTCGGAGGGGCGCCGCTCCGCCTCCGCATCGGGATCAACACCGGCGAGGCGCTGGTTCGCCTGGGGGTCCGGCCCGGTTCGGGGGAACGGCTCCTGGCGGGCGACGCGATCAACACCGCCTCGCGGCTGCAGTCCGCGGCCCCGGAGATGGGGGTCGCGGTCGGGGCGGCCACCCACGACGCCACGGCGGCGATCTTCGACTACGTGGAGCTCGAGCCGGCCGAGCTGAAGGGCAAGGCGGACCGCGTCCGGATGTTCCACGCGCTGGCGCCCCGGGCCCGGTTCGGCACCGACATCACCCGCACCCACGACACGCCGTTCATCGGCCGGGAGATCGACCTCGCGCTGCTCAAGGGGATCTTCGACAAGACGGTCGCTTCCGAAGGGGTCCAGCTCGTCACGGTGGTCGGCGAACCCGGGATCGGCAAGAGCCGGCTCGTGGCCGAGCTGTTCGCGTACATCGACGCCCGGACCGGACTGACCGTGTGGCGCCAAGGCCGGTGCCTGCCCTACGGCGAGGGGATCACGTTCTGGGCCCTGGGCGAGATCGTGAAGGCCCACGCCGGGATCCTCGAGTCCGACCCGCTCCAGGTCGCCGAGGCGAAGCTCGACGCCGTGCTTCCGGACGGGCCGGAGCGGGCGTGGTTCCGCCAGCGACTCTTCCCGCTCCTCGGGATCGAGGCCTCGTCCTCGGCCGAACGCGGCGAGCTGTTCACGGCGTGGCGACGATTCCTCGAACACGTGGCGGAGGACCGTCCCACCGTGCTCGTGTTCGAGGACCTCCACTGGGCCGACGAAGCGATGCTCGCGTTCCTCGAGCACCTGGCAGACCGGGTGGAGGCGGTGCCGATGCTCGTGGTCGGCACCGCGCGTCCCGACCTGTTCGAACGCCATCCCGACTACGCCGCGGGCCTCCGGAACGCCACCACGATCGGCCTGTTGCCGCTCGCTCCCGTGGAGACCGCCCGGCTGGTCTCGGCGCTCCTCGACACGACGGTCATCCCGGCGGAGCTGCAGCAGCCGATCGTCGACCGGGCGGGTGGGAACCCGCTGTACGCCGAGGAGTTCGTGCGGCTGCTCAGGGACCGGGACCTGCTCGTCCAGGCGGGGTCGAGCTGGGAGCTGAAGGAAGGGGCCGAGTTCCAGTTCCCCGACTCGGTGCAGGCGCTCATCGCCGCCCGGCTGGACACGCTCGACCCGGATGCCAAGTCGTTGCTCGCCGACGCCGCCGTGGTGGGCAAGGTGTTCTGGGCGGGAGCGGTGGCCGAGATGGGGGGACGCGATCCCGCCGAGGTGGCAGAGACCTTGCGCGAGCTCTCCCGGAGCGGGCTGGTGCGCGCGGCCCGGCACTCCTCGCTCGAGGGCGAGGCCGAACACTCCTTCGCGCACATCCTGACCCGCGACGTCGCGTACGCGCAGCTGCCGAGGGCCGCGCGAGCCGATCGCCACGTGGCCGCTGCCAGGTGGATCGAGGCCAAGGTTCCCCGCCGGGTGGAGGACCTCGCCGACGTCCTCGCCCACCACTATTCGACCGCCCTGGAGCTCGCCCGGGCGTCCGGACACGCCGAACAGGCGGCGGATCTCGAAGCGCCGGCCCTGCGATTCCTCACCATGGCCGGCGAGCGGGCGCTGGGCCTCGACACCGTCGCGGCGATGGGGAGCTTCGAACGGGCCCTCGCCCTGGCCCCGCCCGGGCATCCGCTGCGGCCGGAGACGCTCGTGCTGTTCGGCGAGGCCGCGCTGGCCGGCGGCCACTTTCGACAGGCGCTCGAGGCCCTGGAGGAGGCCACGGGCTTGTTCCGCGAGCGTGGTGATCTCGCGGGCGCCACCCGGGCCATGACGCTCCTGTGGAACGTCCTTCGCAGTCTCGACGATCCCCGCTGGTCGGAGCTGCCCGCGGAGGCCCTCGCGCTCCTCGAACAGCTCCCACCCGGCCCCGAGCTCGTCGACGTCCTCGGCGACGTGTGCCGCGTGGAGGCGCTCGTCGGGAGACCGGAGGCCGGAGTCCGTCACGCCGAGCGGGCGCTCGCGCTCGCCGAGGAGCTCGGCCTTGACCGGTCCGCGCGCCTCCTCGGATCCCGGGGTCTCGCCCGCAGCCTCCTCGCGGATCCGGGGGGACTGGAGGACATGCGCGAGGCCATCGCGATCGCCGTGGAGGCCGGGCAGGGGCGCGAGGCCTCGGTGCTGCACAACAACCTCGGTGTCGAGCTGCTGGCGTTCGACGGCCCCGCGGCGGCGCTCGAGGTCCTGCGCGCCGGGATCGCCTTCGCCCGGGCCCGCGGGCTGACCGCGTCGGCGAACTGGACCACCTCCAGCACGTTGTTTCCGCTCACCGACCTCGGCAGGTTCGACGAGGCGCTCGAGGCGGCCGCCCGCCTGGCGGAGTACCACGAAGCCGCCGAGGCCTCGGTGGAGCTGTTGGGGATTCGAGCCGCGCAGGCCCGGATCCTGGTCCTTCGGGGGCAGGCCGGGGAGGCGACCGAGTGGCTCGAAGGTCTCGAGTCCTCGTCCCCGGGATCCACCGACTTCGTCGTCATCGTCCTGGGGGCGTCCGCGTTCGTTCGCGCCGGAACCGGGGACGGACCGGCCGCGGCCGTGCTCCTGAACAGGATCGAGCGGAGTGTGGGCGTTCGCCAGAGTCAGTACTACGCCCAGTTCCTCCCGACGCTCGTGCGCACCGCGCTGGAGATCGGCGACCGTAACCTGGCCGAGCGTCTCGCGAGCGGCGTCGAGGATCCACACCCGTACCATCAGCACGCAGTCGTGGCCGTGACGGCCGCCCTGGCCGAGGCCGGCGGGGACTTCGATGCCGCCGCCCCAACCTACGCGGATGCCGCACTCCGTTGGGGGCAGTTCGGCGTCGTGCCGGAGCATGCGTTCGCCCTGCTCGGGGAAGGCCGATGCCTGGTCGAGGTGAACCGACCGACCGAGGCCACATCAAGACTCCGACGCGCACGAGAGATCCTTGCCGAGCTGGGAGCGGTTCCCGCGCTCGCGGAGACAGACGCCCTTCTGCGGAAGGCAACCGCCCTGACCTCTTAGCTCGCGGATGACACAATCCGGGCCCGCATTCGGTTGACCAACTCCCCGATGGCCCGTACCGTCGGCCGGTCAATCGACCACCTGGGAGGTTCGGAATGCGGAAGGCGCTGTGGTTCTCGATCGGCCTGCTTGCGGTCGCCGTGTTTGCTTCGCCAACGGTGTCCGGAGCGGACGGCCTGCGGCCCGGGCGCGGTGACTGCACGATCGGCGGCACGCCGGGGAACGACGAGCTGATCGGGACGTCCGAGCCGGATGTCATCTGCGCGATCGGCGGGAACGACTTCATCAAGGGTCTCGGCGGCGACGACTCGATCGCCGCGGGCGCCGGGAACGACACCGTGATCGCGGGGAACGGCAAGGACGTGGCCGACGGCGGCCTCGGGCGGGACATCCTCGACGGGAACGCCGGCGGCGACATCCTGCGCGGCGGGCCGGGCAACGACTTCCTCCGCGGGTTCGGCGGGCCGGACAAGCTCTCGGGCCAGGGCGGCGCCGACTGCCTGTACACCGTCGACAACATCGGCGGGAACGACCACGCGGACGGCGGAGTGGGCTCCGACACCTACGACATCGACCCGGGCGACCACCTGACGAACGCCGAGACGCAAGGGAACTGCGCGGGCGACTAGTCGACCGCGCAGGAGTTCGATCTCGGAGCGAGGCGGCCCCATCAGGGGCCGCCTCGCCATTTCACCCGACCATGTCCCTCGTTCACGGATTGATCGCGTCGTGGCACCATCAGGCGGTGACCAGCACGAACGCCGCGGCGCAGCACCTCCGCGATCTCGCGCTGCTGCGCCGCGTTCGCGACCGGATCGACCGGGAGTACGCGCAGCCGCTCGACGTCGAGGCGCTCGCCCGCGGGGCGCACATGTCCGCCGGGCACCTCAGCCGCCGGTTCCGGCTGGCCTACGGTGAGTCCCCGTACAGCTATCTGATGACGAGGCGCATCGAGCGCGCGATGGCGCTGCTCCGTCGAGGCGACCTGAGCGTCACCGAGGTCTGTTTCGAGGTCGGCTGCTCGTCGCTGGGCACCTTCAGCACTCGCTTTTCCGAGCTCGTCGGGATGACGCCCAGCGCCTACCGGCGCCACGAGACGGGCGCGATGGCCGGGATGCCGCCGTGCGTGGCGAAACAGGTGACGAGACCGGTCAGGAATCGAGAAGCGCCGGCCACCCAGCCGCGAATAGCATGACCGGCATGGACATCACCATCTACCAGTCGCTGCTCCCGCACGACGACCCGGACGCGTCCCTGGCCTTCTATCGCGACACCCTCGGCTTCGAGGTCCGGAACGACGTCGAATACGGCGGGATGCACTGGATCACGGTCGGGCCTCCCGGCCAGCCCGGCACGTCCATCGTCCTGTATCCGCCCGCCGCCTCCCCCGGCATCACCGAAGACGAGCGCCGCACCATCGCCGAGATGATGGCCAAGGGAACCTTCGCCAGCATCAACCTGGCCACCACGGACCTCAACGGCCTCTTCGAGCGGCTCCAGGCAGGCGACGCCGAGGTCGTCCAGGAGCCGGTCGACCAGCCGTACGGCGTCCGCGACTGCGCCTTCCGCGATCCCGCGGGGAATCTGATCCGCATCCAGGAGCTGCGCTGAGCGGTCCGGCGACCGAGCCGGGCTGATGTCCGCCGCCGAGACGCGGGAGGCCAACCGCTCGTACCGGGACGTGCTGCGTGACCGGCACGTCGCCGGTCTCCTCCTCGGAGATCTCCTCGCGAGCGTCGGCACCGGCGCGATCATCGTCGCGATGCCCGTGCAGACGCTCTCGATCCACGGGAGCGTGCCGGCGGCGATTGCCATCGGGCTGGTTGAGTCGGCGCCGTTCGTCCTGTCCACGGTCCTCGCGCTTTCCATCGGGCTGGGGCGGGTGCGGATCCCGCCGCGGACGCTCCTGATCGCCGACTGCGTGCTGCGATCGATCACGTTCACCACGCTCGGCGCGCTGGCCGTCACCGAGCGGCTGACGCTGCCGGTGCTGATCCTCGGGCTCCTCTTCGGCTCGACGTTCCGGATCGCCGGTTCGAGCAGCCGCCGTGTGTTGGCCACGTCGATGGCGGGCGAGCAGGGTCAGTTCGCGGTGAACGGCCTGCTCGGGCTCAACATGACCTTCGCGCTCTACATCGTCGGCCCGGTGCTTGGCGGGTTGATCGTCGCCACCACGAGCGCCGGCGTCGCGCTCTTCTTCGACGCGTGCGGCGCGTTGATCCTGCTGACCGCCGTCCTGATCTCCGTGCCGAAAGCCGTCGACGATCCCGAAGCGCTCGGGCGGCCGACGTCCCGGGAATCAGGCTTGCGCATCCTTCGACGCCGTCCGTTCGCCGCCCGACTGCTGGTGGTCGAGTTCTTCTTCAACTTCCTGTACATGCCGATCGAGGTCGCGCTTCCTCTCTTCGTCCGCGGGGCGTTGGGCGCGGACGCCTCGGCCCTTGGCCTGATGTGGGGCGCGTTGGGGCTCGGCGCATTCATCGGCGCCGCCCTGGTCAATCGGCTGCGGAACCTTCCACAGCGGCAGGTGCTGATCGCGATCGTCGGCCTGTGGGCGGTGTGCCCGATCGTGCTCGCCTTCGTCGATGATCTGGCCGTCGCGATGATCGTCTTCGGGCTCGGCGGCCTCGTGTGGCGCCGTTCACCCCCGTCGCGTTCAGCCTCGTGCAATCGGGCGTAGAGCCGCACGAGCAACAGCAGGTCGTCACCCTGTGGACGACCGTCTCATTCGTGGCTGCCCCCCTCGGCCTCGTGGTCGGAGGCCCGCTGATCCAGGTTGCCGGAACGTCCGGAGGGCTGGTGTTGTCCGGCGTGCTGACACTGCTCATCGTTCCGATCGCGGCGCTGGCCGTCCTGCAGCGGGCTCCCGAGCCGGTCACGGGTTCAGCGCGCGAGACGCCGTCTCGATAGGCCCCCGAGACCGGTCAGGAATCGAGAAGCGTCGCGCTCCGAGCCGCTACTAGAGTGGACGCACCGGCACAAGGAGGAGTTCGCAATGGCTGAGAGGAAGCCTGCCAAGACGACCACGAAGAAGTCCGCCAAGCGCACCACCTCGACCACGACCGGGTCCAAGGGGTTCACGGCCGACGAACGAGCCGCGATGAAGGAACGGGCCCGGGAGCTGAAGTCGGCCAAGAGCGCGGCGGAGGGAGAGAGCGACCTGCTCGCGAAGATCGCCGAGATGCCGAAATCCGATCGCGTCATGGCCGAGCGCCTCCACGAGATCGTGACGGCCAACGCCCCCGGCCTCGCGCCGAAGACCTGGTACGGCATGCCCGCGTACGCCAGGGACGGCAAGGTCGTCTGCTTCTTCAAGAGCGCGGACAAGTTCAAGTCGAGGTACGCGACGTTCGGCTTCGAGGAGGCGGCGAACCTCGACGACGGCGACATGTGGGCCACGTCCTACGCGCTGACCAAGCTGACCAAAGCCGATGAGAAGAAGATCGCCGCGCTCGTGAAGAAGGCGGCGAGCTGAGGACCTCCGAGGCCCCTCACGAGGCCGACGGCCACGACCTGATCCGCGTGCAGGGCGCGCGGGTGAACAACCTCAAGGACGTCACCGTCGAGCTCCCCAAGCGCCGGCTGACCGTGTTCACCGGCGTCTCCGGGTCCGGTAAGAGCTCGCTGGTGTTCGGCACGATCGCCGCGGAGTCGCAGCGGCTGATCAACGAGACCTACAGCGCCTTCGTGCAGGGGTTCATGCCGACGCTGGCGCGGCCGGAGGTCGACGTCCTCGACGGGCTGACGACCGCGATCATCGTCGGCCAGGAGCGGATGGGCGCCAACGCCCGATCGACGGTCGGCACCGCCACCGACGCCAACGCGATGCTGCGGCTGCTGTTCAGCAGGCTGGGGTCGCCGCACATCGGGCCCCCGACCGCCTATTCCTTCAACGTCCCGACGCGGACGGCGAGCGGGTCGATGACCGTCGACAAGGGCAAGGGCGAGCGGCTCACGGTGCGCGGCGTCGTCTACCCGGGCGGGATGTGCCCGCGCTGCGAGGGCATGGGATCGGTCAACGACATCGACCTGACCCAGCTGTACGACGAGAGCAAGTCGCTCGCCGAGGGCGCGCTGACGATCCCGGGCTACAACGCCGGCGGGTGGAACGTGCGGATGTACTCGGAGTCCGGGTTCCTCGATCCCGACAAGCCGATCCGCGAGTACACGAAGACCGAGCTCCACGACTTCCTCCACAAGGAGGCCGTGAAGGTCAAGTTCAGCGGCATCAACATCACCTACGAGGGGCTGATCCCGCGGATCCAGAAGTCGTTCCTCTCCAAGGACGTCGACACGTTGCAGCCGCACATCCGCGCGTTCGTGGAGCGGGCGGTGACGTTCACCACGTGCCCCGACTGCGACGGCACCCGGCTCAACGAGGCGGCGCGGTCCTCGAAGATCGGGGGGATCAGCATCGCCGACGCCTGCGCGATGCAGATCAGCGACCTCGCCGTGTGGGTGCGCGGTCTGGACGAACCGTCGGTGGCGCCCCTGCTCGGGGCGTTGGGAGCGCTGCTCGACTCGTTCGTGGAGATCGGGCTCGGCTACCTCAGCCTCGACCGGCCGTCGGGAACGCTCTCGGGCGGCGAGGCGCAGCGCACCAAGATGATCCGCCACCTCGGCTCCGCGCTCACCGACGTCACGTACGTCTTCGACGAGCCCACCATCGGCATGCACCCGCACGACATCCAGCGGATGAACGACCTGCTGCTGCGGCTGCGCGACAAGGGCAACACCGTGCTGGTCGTGGAGCACAAGCCGGAGGCGATCGCGATCGGCGACCACGTCGTCGACCTCGGCCCGGGCGCCGGGGCCGCCGGAGGCGAGGTGGTCTTCGAAGGAACCGTCGACGCGCTGCGGGGCAGCGGCACGCTGACGGGGCGGCACCTGGACGACCGGGCCTCACTCAAGCCGTCGGTGCGCACTCCGTCGGGGGCGCTGGAGGTGCGCGGCGCGACCACCAACAACCTGCAGGATGTCGACGTCGACATCCCGCTCGGCGTGCTGGTCGTCGTCACCGGCGTCGCGGGCTCGGGCAAGAGCTCGCTGATCCACGGCTCGGTGTCCTGGCGCGACGGCGTGGCGTCGGTCGGCCAGGGCGCGATCCGCGGCTCGCGCCGGAGCAACCCGGCGACGTACACCGGACTGCTCGACCCGATCCGCAAGGCGTTCGCCAAGGCCAACGGCGTGAAGCCGGCCCTGTTCAGCGCCAACTCGGAGGGCGCCTGCCCCGGCTGCAACGGCGCCGGCGTCATCTACACGGAGCTCGGGTTCATGGACACCGTCGCGACCGTCTGCGAGGAGTGCGAGGGGAAGCGGTTCCAGGCCTCGGTGCTCGACCACCGCCTCGGCGGGCGCGACATCAGCGAGGTGCTCGCGATGTCGGTGGCCGAGGCCGAGGAGTTCTTCGGCGCCGGCGAGGCGCGCACGCCTGCCGCGCACGCCATCCTCGGCCGGCTCGCCGACGTCGGGCTGGGCTACCTCGTTCTCGGCCAGCCGCTGCCGACGCTGTCCGGCGGCGAGCGGCAGCGGCTCAAGCTGGCCGTCCACATGGCCGAGCGGGGCGGGGTCTACGTCCTCGACGAGCCGACCTCCGGCCTGCACCTCGCCGACGTCGAGCAGCTGCTCGGCCTGCTCGACCGCCTCGTCGACTCCGGCACGTCGGTCATCGTCATCGAGCACCACCAGGCGGTCATGGCGCACGCCGACTGGATCATCGACCTCGGCCCGGGCGCCGGCGCGGACGGCGGCCGGATCGTCTTCGAGGGCACGCCCGCCGGCCTGGTCGCCGGCCGCTCCACCCTCACCGGCGAGCACCTCGCGGCCTACGTCGCCGTCTGACCGTCAGGCAACCCCCGGATCAGAGCAGCTCGAGCACCCGGTCGACGTCGGCCGGGGTGTTGTACACGTGCGGCGCGACGCGGATCCACCCGCGCCGGTGCGCGACGTGCACGCCCGCGCTCCGCAGCCGCTCGAACACGGCGCCGGCGGGTTCCGCGAGCGGCTCGATCACCGCGAGCGACGAGCGGTCGTCCGGCGACGAGACCGGCCGGTACCGCTTCGCATCGAGCCCGCCCAGCAACCGAACCACCAGCTCGTCCACGGCCCGGGCGGCCGCGTCGACGCGGATCTCGAGCATCAGCTCGACGGAGGCCGTCCAGGGGACGAAGCTGAAGAAGTTCGCCGTGCCGAACACGTCGAGGCCGCCCACCCGGCCGGCGACCGCGTCGAGGTCGATCGAGGGCGCCGCCAGGTCGTCCGCCGTGAGGGCGGTGAGCCAATACAGCTTGGGCGGCGCCAGCGCCTCGCGGAGCGCGGGGCGGAGCCAGGCGAACCCTGTTCCGTACGGTCCGCACAACCACTTGAACCCCACGCTCACCAGCGCGTCGACCGGCACGGACCGCACGTCGACCGGCCGGACGCCGACCGCCTGCGAGCCGTTCACGACGAACCACACCCCGCGGTCCCGGCAGGCCTCGCCGACCGCGGCGAGGTCGGTCACCCGCCCGGAGAACGAATGGACCCACGTGCAGCACACCACCCGGGTTCGCGGCGTGATCGCGGCGGCGACCTCCCCGGCCGAGAGCACCTGGTCGCGCGGTTCCACCATCCGCACCGAGACGCCCCGCCGCCGCTGGAGCAGCCAGGGCAGGACGTCCGACGGGAAGTCGTTCGCCGGGACGACCACCTCGTCTCCCTCGCGCAGGTCGAGTCCGTTCGCGACGAGGTGCAGCCCGTACGAGGCGCTGTTCGCCAGGACGATCTCCTCCGACGACGACGCGCCGACCAGGGTGGCGAGCGCGCGCCGCAGGCGCGCGGGAACCTCCACGAAGGCGTTCGTCTCGGCGAGGAGCTGCGGGTGGGACTTCCACCGGACGGCTTCGTCCAATGCGGCGACCGCCCGGTGGGGGAGCCGGCCCTGGTGCGCCGTGTTCAGCCAGACGACGCCGTCCGGAGGCGCGAACTCGCCGGCGTACGAGGTCAGTCCCGGACCACCTCCGGCGTGGTCGTCTCCTCGCCCTCCGGGTTGGGGATGCCGCCGCCCACGTGCTCCTCGGAGACCTCGAACCCGCCCTCGGCGGTGCGGACCACGGTCGTGATCGAGGCGCGCTTGACCGGATGGAGGTCGGACTTCCGGAGCTCGCGCATCAGGTAGTACGTCACCGCATACGCCAGCACCGGCAGCACGAACACCAGCACGCGGAGCACACGCGTCATGTCCTCCACCGAGACGCCGAAGAAGGCCGCGATGAGGTCGTTCCCGCCGGCGATCGTCAGCACCGTCATGAACATCAGCACGGCGGCGCCGAGCGCCGTCCGCCACGGCAGCTCGCGGGGGAAGTTCAGCAGGTTGTGTTCCTCCCGGTCGCCCGTGATGCGCCGCTCGATGGCCGGCCACAGGAACATCACGGTGAACACGATCCCCGGCAGCACGACGCCGGGGAAGAACGGCGCGGGGATCTCGTGGCCGAACGCGCGGATCTCCCACCCAGGGAACAGTCGCAAGGCGCCCTCGAGCCACCCGACGTACCAATCCGGCTGCGAGCCGCCCGACACCGTTGCCGGGTTGTACGGCCCGTACAGCCAGACCGGGTTGATCTGCGCGAGGCCGCCGAGCAGCCCGAGGATCCCGGCGAGCACCAGGAACAGGCCGGTCGACTTGAACGCGTACCGGGGGAACAGCCGCTCGCCCTGGATGTTCGACTCGGTCCGGACAGGCCTGCCGCCGGGGAAGTGCGTGTGCTTCTGGCGCCACACGATCGCGAGGTGCGCCGTCAGCACGCCCGCGATGAGCGCCGGCAGGACAAAGATGTGCAGCACGAACAGCCGGTTGAGGATGTCGGGCGACGGATACGGCCCGCCGAACAGCAGGAACGCGAGCCAGGTCCCGATGAACGGGATCGACAACGCGATCGAGTACGCGATCCGGAGGCCGGTTCCCGACAGCAGGTCGTCCGGCAGCGAGTAGCCGGCGAACCCGATGGCGATCGTCAGCAGGAGCAGCCCGACGCCGAGCATCCAGTTGACGTCGCGCGGCTTGCGGAAGGCGCCGGTGAAGAAGACGCGCGAGGCGTGCGGCCGCGACGCTCCCGACCATGATCAGCGCCGCCCAATGGTGGATCTGCCGGAACACAAGGCCGGCCTGCACGTCGAAGGACAGCCGGAGCACCGACTCGTAGGCCCGCGACATCTCCTGGCCCCGCAGCGCCCGGTACGAGCCGTGGTAGACGACCTCCTTCGCGTCCGGGACGTAGAAGAAGGTCAGGAACACGCCGGTGACGACGAGGACGATGAAGCAGTACAGGGCGATCTCGCCGAGCATGAACGACCAGTGGTCCGGAAAGACCTTGTTGAGCGACCGGCGCGCGAACGTGGCGGCTCCGAGCCGATCGTCGAACCACCCGAACATCCGCTTCGTCATCGCGCCCTTGCGCTGCTTCGGCGCCTTCCCGGCCTTCGCGGACTCGGCGTTCCTGGTGGCTTGCTCGTCGCCGGCGTCGCTCACGGCCCGTCACCCCGGTCCCAGAACCCCGGCCCGACCGGCGCGCTGAAATCGCCCCGCGCGACCAGGTACCCCTCGTCGTCGACCTCCATCGGCAGCTGGGGGAGCGGCCGCGCCGCCGGGCCGAACACGACCGAGGCACCGTCCGTGACGTCGAACGCCGACTGGTGACACGGGCACTGGAGCTCGTGGTAGCTCGCCAGGTACAGGCCCACCGGGCACCCGGCGTGCGTGCAGAGCTTTGAGTAGCAGACGTTGCCCTCCGGCGCCCAGTCCTCCCGGCCCGACGGGAGGTCGAGGATGTCCTCGGCCACCCGGACCACGATCGCCTGCGCGTTCGTGTCGCCGACGTTCCCCTCGGGGAACACCGTGACCACGCCGTCGACGGGGAGGGTGTCGACCTTGATCGGCAGGCCGGACTCGTCCACCAGCCGCTTGCCCCGCCGCCAGCTCGTGTGGAACAGGGCTGAGCCCGGGCTCGGGCCGAGCGACCGGATGGGGAAGATGAGTGCCAGCCCGAACGCCCCTGCGGCGCCGATCAGCGCCCGCGTGAGGAACCGGCGCCGCGTGATATCGGTCTCGGTCTGCCCGATCAGGTCCTCCGCGACCTGACGTTCGCCGGCCTCGGACTCGTGCGGCTCGCGCTCCTCGGTGACGATCTCGTGGGGGAACAGGTGCTTGCCCCACAGGATCAGCGCGAATCCCATCGCGCCGAGCGCGATCCCGACGAGTGCGCCTTCCAGCTGGACCTGGCCGCCGAGCGCGTACACCACCAGGAGGCCGATGCCGGCGGCGGCGCTCAGGAACAGCAGCAGTGCGATGCGCCGGGAGGCCCGCCGTTCGGCCTCGGTGTCGCGGTGGCGGGACACGAGCGCGGTCTCGCCGGGCCGCTCGGAGACCGGCGGGGCATGGTCGCCCTCGGGCTGGTCCGAGCGGCGGCGGCGGAGCCACCGCCGCACCCCGAACGCCATCCCGGCCGCGCCGGCGGCGGCAGCGGCCCGCTTCGCGGTCCGCTTGCCGTCGCCGTCGCGTTCGGTGCTCACGACCGAGTCCCGATCATCCGCGTGACCAGCACGATCAGGCCGAGCCCGCCCACGAGCGCCACGAACCCCTCGATCAGCGGCCCGACCCCGCCGAGGCCGCTGCCGCCGCGGTCGTCGGGGTGGCGGAGGTACTCCGTGTAGGCCGTGAGCGAGTCCAGCGTGCCCTCGTCGATCGTGGTGTCGTCGAAGACCGGCATGGTGCCGGGCCCGATGCGGACGGCCTCCGCGACCTGAGTGGGATTCGCGTGGATCACCGGCGGGGCGATCTGCGGGCCGACCGCCCCGCCCCGGCCGGTGGTGCCGTGGCACGGCGCGCAGTTGGCCTGATAGGTGGCCTCGCCGATTGACAGGTTCCCGGCGAACGGGTTCACGTCGGGGATCGGCTCGCCGCCCGGATGAAGGTCCGTCAGGTATTCGGTGATGGCGCGGATCTGGGTCGGCGTGAGGACCGGGGGGCGGCGCTTGGTCTGCACGTCGGGCTGGTCGAGCGGCATGCGCCCGGTCGACATCATGAAGTCGTAGTACGCGGGCCCGAGCCCGGCGATCGAGGGACCCTGGCTGGTCCCCGTCGCGTCCGAGCCGTGGCACGTCGAGCAGCGCTCCTCGTACTGGCTCCTGCCGAGGGAGAAGTCGGGCCGGACCTCCGTCGCCGTCGGGCTCGGCAGCGACACCTGGGGATCGGGGCGGCCGGCGGAGGCCTCGGGAGCGAGCAGGACGCCGAGCGGGATCGCGATCGCGGCCACGCCGGCCATCATGCCGAGCACCGCACGTCGTCCGAGCGCGGGGCGGTCTCGTTCCCTCATCGGACCACGAACAGGACCGTGAACAGGCCGACCCACACGACGTCGACGAAGTGCCAGTAGTAGGTGGCCACCTCGACGCCGGCGTGCTCGTGCGGGGTGTACGCGCCGCGGGCGGCCCGCCCCAGGATGACGAGCATCAGCAGCAGCCCGGCCAGCACGTGGAGGCCGTGGAACCCGGTCATCGTGTAGAACGCCGACCCGTACGAGTCGGTGTGGATGCGGAACGGGAGCGTCGTCCACTCGTAGGTCTGTCCGGCGAGGAAGACGACGCCCATCACGAACGAGATCCAGATCCACCGCCGCATCCCGGCCTGGTCGCCGGTCTGGAGACGGTGCACCGCATGCTGCATGGTGAAGCTCGACAGGACGAGGATCGTCGTGAACACCAGCCGGAAGGCGTCGACCCCGATGTCCTCCGGCACCCACCCCGGATTGTTCTGCGCGCGCAGCGTGAAGTACATGCCGAACAGGGACCCGAAGAACATCAGCTCGGAGCCGAGGAACAGCACGATGCCGACCACCAGGAGCGGCACCGGCCTGCCCCGGGTGGGGTGCCGGGCCGCCGCCGTCGTGACGGCGGGCGCCGTCGGCGCGGAGCTCACGATCCCAGCCTACGACCGGTCGACATGCACGAACCTCCGCACTGCGCGGACGGACGGGGCGTCAAGGTGAGGCTACCCCGGCCTGCAGTTCCCGTGCTCCGGCAGGCTGGCTATCGTCTCGTCAGTGTCGGGCTCGACGTTGGTCCCGAAGGAGCGTGAACTCATGGATCCATGGCTGGATGAGCTGGCGGAAGCCCTGGGAGTCGAACCCCTGGGCCGGGAGCAGATGGGCGAGATCCTGAAGGTCTCGCGCGAGGTGGCCCACGGCGTGGAGCGGATGTACGCGCCGCTCGCCTCGTTCCTGGTGGGGGCGGCGGTGGCGCGAGCCTCCGCAGCGGGTGCGCCCGGTGACGAGGCGTTCCGCGCCGCCGTGGGGCGGCTCCGTGCCAACATCCCGGAAGCCCCAGCCGGAGGTTCGGACCCGCCCCCCGAGTGATCCTCAGCCGGCGTCGAGGTCGTCGGGACGGTTGACGTTCCGGGCGAACAGTCCGGTCGGGTCGGCGGCCGCCCAGTCGTCCGCCTCCACGACCGCGACGTCGAGCCCCTCGAGTGCACGCTGGACGGAGCGTTCGCCCGATGCGAAGGCTTGGCGGAGCGCCGCTGCGGCCGACGCGGCGTAGACGGCGTGCAGGGGTTGCAGGCCGTCCCGGGTCCGCGGGACCGCGGCGTCGTGCCCGGTGACCCGTTCGGCGAGCAGTCGGAACACCGCTGCGCTGGCGTTCGGCATGTCGACCGCGAGCGCAGCGACCAGCGGGGTCGGCGCGGCCTCCATCCCGGCGATCAGACCGGCGAGCGGGCCGGAGTCGGGAGCGACGTCGGCGACCTGGGGGAGGCCCAGCCAGTCGAGGCGCGCGCCGTCCCCTGAGGCGACCAACACGGTCGCGCACACGCGGCCGAGGACGCCGGACAGGCGGTGCGCGAGCGGCTCGCCGTCGACGTCGAGCGCGGCCTTGTCGGTCCCCATACGGGTGCTCGCGCCGCCGGCGAGCAGCAGTCCGGTGAGGTCCGCTCTCGCCTCCGGTTCGGGCTCATGAGCGGCGTCCGGTGCCGGGCCGGCGTCGATTTCCGTGGGTTCCACCGCGTCGGCGCCCTAGAGGCCGGCGATGCGCTCGCGGCCGGCGTAGACGTTGAACCCGCCGGGGCGCAGGAACCCGACGAGGGTGGCGTTCGACTGGGCGGCCAGTTCCACAGCGAGCGTCGACGGCGCCGAGACCGCCGCCAGCATCGGGATCCCGGCCACGACCGCCTTCTGCACCAGCTCGAACGAGGCGCGACCCGACACCATCAGCACCCGGCCTCCCAGGGGGAGGTCGCCCCCGAGCGCATGCTTCCCGACCACCTTGTCGACCGCGTTGTGGCGTCCCACGTCCTCGCGGAGCGTGATCAGCTCGCCGTCGGCGGTGAACAGCCCGGCGGCGTGGAGGCCGCCGGTCCGTTCGAACACCCGCTGGGCGGCGCGGAGGGCGTCGGGGAGGGATTGGAGGACGTCCTGTTCGATCACCGGGCCGTCGGCGACCGGCCCGGCCGCGACGCGGATCGCGTCGATCGACGCCTTGCCGCACACGCCGCAGGACGACGTGGCGTAGAAGTTCCGCTGCCAGCCCTCGGCCGCCTCGGCGCCCGGCTGGAGTCGGACGTCCGCGACACCGCCGTCGCCCTCGTCCGAACGGCACTCGGCGACGCCGGCGACGTCCTGCGCGCGGACGATGCCCTCGCCGATCAGGAACCCGACCGCGAGATCGGTGTCGTTCCCCGGCGTCCGCATGGTGACGGCGACGCGCTCGCCGCGGAGGCGGATCTCGAGCGGCTCCTCGGCGGCCAGGAAGTCGGGCGACTCGTCGACGCGTCCGTCGCGCACCCGCACGACCCGGCGGCGTTCCGCCGGCTTGCCGCCGACGTGCTGGTGGACCTCGTGCCGCACGGCCATCGTCCAGCCAGGATACGCCGCGGGATCAGGCCTCCGGGCGTTCCTTCGGCTGGGCGAACTGCCAGCCGAACCGGCCCTTGATGCACAGATGGCCGCTCGTGACCGAGTGGTCGATCGGCGAGGTCACCTTCACGATGCGGTCGTCCTGGACGTGGAGCTCGAGGCTGCACCCGACGCCGCAGTACGGGCAGATCGTTTCGGTGACGTGCTGGGCCTCGTCGTTCCACGTGCCGGCTTCGCGCATCTCGTGCTCCGAGGAGAACATCAGCGCGCCGGTCGGGCACACGCCGATGCAGTTCCCGCAGTACACGCAGGCCGAGTCGGGGAGCGGCACCTCGAACTCCGTCGAGATGCGGGCGTCGAACCCGCGCCCTGCGACGGCGATGGCGAACGTGTTCTGGGCGTCGGTCCCGCAGGCCTCGACGCATTTGTAGCAGAGGATGCACCTTGAGTAGTCGCGGACGTACAGCTCGTTGTCGACCTTGACCGGCTGAGCGACGGTGGCGGCGGCGTCGAGGTCGGGCGGCTCGTGATGGCCAGCGTGCGCCGGGCCGTGGCCGTTCGTTCCGCTCCCTCCGTGGCCGTTCTGCTGCTGCTCTGGGCCGTACCGCGCGGCGTCGGCCTCGTAGTCGCCGATCCACCGGCGGAGGTCGTCCCCGGCGAGCGAGAGGTCCACCGAGGATCCGAGGAACTCGAGCACCATGCGCCGGCTGAGCCGCACGCGGTCGGTGCCGGTCTTCACGACCATGCCCTCCTCGGCCTTGCGGGCGCACGACGGCACGAGCGCCCGCGACCCCTCGACCTCGACCACGCACACGCGGCAGGCGTTCACCGGGGTGAGGGTGTCGAGGTAGCAGAGCGTCGGTGTGTCCACCCCCTCCTGCCGGCAGGCGTCGAGGATCGTCGAACCCTCCGGAACCCGAACCGTGGCGCCGTCGACCTCGAGGTCGATCAGCCGCTTCGGCGTCCCGACGAAGACCGGGTCGCTCATGTCGCGGCCCCGTTCGTCGGGAACAAGCCCAGCCTCATGGCGGATTGCACCGCGCTGGCGGCCGTCTGGCCGAGCCCGCAGATCGACGCGTCGCGCATCACGGTGGCGACGTCGCCGAGGAGCGCCACCTCCGTCTCGCTGGAACCGAGCGGCCGGCCCGCGTGGATGCGGTGCAGCGCCTCCTCCTGGCGGACCGTCCCGACCCGGCACGGGACGCACTGCCCGCACGACTCGTCCCGGAAGAACGCGGCGATGCGCAGGACGACGTCGGCCATGTCGACCGTGTCGTCGAACACCACGACCGGCCCCGAGCCGAGCGTGTACCCACCGGCCCGGGCGTCCTCGAACGTGAGCCGGATGTCGAGGTCGTCCGGCCCGACGAACACGCCGGCCGCCCCGCCGAGGAGCACGGCCTGCAACGTGCCGGCCCCGCGCACCCCGCCGGCCAGGTCGATCACCCCGCGCAGCGTTGCGCCGAACTCGACCTCGTAGAGCCCGGGCTGCTCCACGTGTCCGCTCAGGCAGAAGAGCCGTGTTCCGGTCGAGTCCTCGGTTCCGATCTTCGCGAACTCGGCCCCGCCGATCCTGAGGACCTCGAGCACGTTCAGCAGCGTCTCGACGTTGTTGATCCCGGTGGGTTTGCCGAACAGCCCGCGTTCCACCGGGAACGGCGGCTTGTTCCGGGGCTCCGGCCGCTTGCCCTCGATCGAGTTGAACAGCGCGGTCTCCTCGCCGGCGATGTACGCGCCGGCGCCGACCCGGACCTCGACGTCGAACGCGAACCCGCTGCTGCCGAGGACGTCGTCCCCGAGGAGGCCCGCCTCGCGCGCCTCGGCGATCGCGGCCTCGAGCCGCCGCGCGGCGATCGGGTACTCGCCCCGGACGTAGACGTAGCCCCGCTGCGATCCGGTGGCGAACCCGGCGATGGTCAGCGCCTCGATCACCCCGAGCGGATCCTCCTCCATGAGCACCCGGTCCTTGAAGGTCCCGGGCTCGGACTCGTCCGCGTTGCACACGAAGACGTGGGGCCGGGCCGGCTGCCCGGCGACTGCCTCCCACTTCACGCCGGTGGGGAACGCGGCGCCGCCGCGGCCGAGGAGCTTCGAGGCCTTGACCTCGGCGATCACGCCCTCCGGTCCGAGCTCGATCGCGCGCCGCAGCGCCTCGTATCCGCCGCGGGCCAGGTATCTGTCGAGCGAATTGCGCTTGTTCGGTCCCTGGGGGTCCTCGTCTTCCTGCGCCCGCGATCGGGCGATCCCGCGGAGCAGCCGGAGGCCGTCCCGGCGATCGTCGTCGAGCTGCGGGATGTGCCCCGAGCGATGCGGAATTCGCCAGTTGCCCTTCCCGACGAACGGCCGAAGCGTGTCGAGGTCGGCGGGAGCGACCTGGAGGTTGCCGCCCCGCCGCGAGGCCAACTGGATCATCGCGGCCGGCGCTCGGTCGCACATGCCGAGGCACGGGCTGGGGGCGACGGCGTCGGCGCGGTCGGGGCCGAGCGCGGTGCGCACCTCGTCGAGGAGTTCGATGCCGCCGTTCACCCGGCACACGACGTCGTCGCAGACGTGGATCACGGTCCTCGGGCGCGGCTCGAGCGAGAGCAGCGCGTAGAAGCTGGCCACGCCGTATGCCTCGGCGGGGGGAACCGACAGGCGGCGGCACACGTATCCCATCCCGCCGTCGGTGATCCAGCCCACCCGGCGCTGCAGTGCCTGCAGCGCCGGGAGTAGCAGGTGCCGCTGGTCGCGCGCGGCCTTGCCGCCGCGCGCGACCCGCCCGTCCCACTCGGACCGCTCGCCGCCCTCCCACGCGCTGCTCGGCGCGCCGAGCAGCGCGTCGACCGCCTCGCGCTCGTCTGCCGTCGGCTCCGCCGACGTCAGCCGCAGATCCACGCGGTCCCCCCAGAGAACGTCACGAGCGGCTCTCGACCGGGAGCCGTTCGATCCGGATGGCCGTCGCCTTGAACTCCGCCGTTCCCGACTTGGGGTCCCAGGCGTCGATCGTGAGCAGGTTGGTCGCCACGTCGTCCGGGAAGTGCAGCGTCATGAACGCGAGTCCGGGCCGGAGCCCCGGGTCGACCCGGAGGGGGGCCTCCACCTGGCCGCGCCGCGACGTGACGCACACGACCTCGCCGTCGGTCGCGCCGAGCGACGCGGCGTCCTCCGGAGACACGTCGATCGTCTCCCCGCGCCGGAGCGGCGAGGAGTACCGGCCGGTCTGCACGCCGGTGTTGTACGAGTCGAGCCGCCGCCCCGTCGTCAGGCGCACCGGGAACTCGTCGGACAGCTCGTCCACCGGCGGCTCGAACGGCGTGACCGTGAACGGCGCCTTGGTTCCCTGCTTCGCCGGGTCCTCCTCCCACAGCCGCGCGTGGAGGAACTTCGTCCCCGGGTGTTCATCGTCGGGGCACGGCCACTGGATCCCCCCGAGGGCCTGGAGCCGCTCGTAGGACATCCCGGCGTGCATCGGCGACAGGGAGCGGAGCTCGTCCCAGGCAGACTCGGCGGTCACCTCGCCCCAGTCGAACCCGAACCGCGCCGCGAGCGAGGCGATGATCGCGATGTCGTCTCTCGCCTCGCCGGGCGGGTCGACGGCCTTCCGGATCCGCTGCACGCGTCGCTCGCTGTTGGTCACCGTTCCCTCGGACTCCACGCCGGCGACCGTCGCGGGGAGCACAACGTCGGCCATCCGGGCGGTCGCCGTGAGGAAGAGGTCCTGCACGATCAGGCAGTCGAGGCCCTCGAGCAGCTTGAGGGTCCGGTGCTGGTCGGCCTCCGACGACGCCGGGTTCTCGCCGATCACGTAGGCCGCGGTGAGCTCGCCGCGTTCCATCGCGTCGAACATCGAGGTCAGGTGCCAGCCGTACTTCGCGGGGATCGGCGTTCCCCACGCCGCCTCGAACCGGGCCCGCGCGTCCGCGTCGTTCTCGATGTCCTGGAACCCCGGCAGCTTGTTCGGGATCGCGCCCATGTCGCCGCCGCCCTGGACGTTGTTCTGCCCGCGGAGCGGGTTCAGCCCGCTGCCGTAGCGCCCGACGTGGCCGGTCAGCAGGCCGAGGTTGATGAGCGCGAGCACGTTGTCGGCGGCGTTGTGGTGCTCGGTGATCCCGAGCGTCCAGCACAGCTCGGCCCGGTCCGCCTTCGCGTACGCGTGCGCGACCTCCCGGATCACGTCGGGCGGGATGCCGGTGACCTTCGAGCCCCGCTCCAGCGTCCAGTCCATGACGTGGTCGCGGTACGCCTCGAACCCGGTCGTTGCCAGATCGACGAACCCACGGTGCTCGAGCCCCGAGACCAGTATCTCGCTGGCGATCGTGTCGGCGAGGGCGATGTCGGAGCCCACGTCGATGCCGAGCCACAGGTCGGCCCACTCGGCGGTGGAGGTCCGTCGGGGGTCGATCACGATCAGCCGCGCGCCGTTCCGGATCCCCTTCAGGACGTGGTGGAAGAAGATCGGGTGGGTCTCGCGGGCGTTCGAGCCCCACAGCACGACGAGGTCGCAGTTCTCGACCTCCTCGTACGAGCTGGTCCCGCCTCCTGCTCCGAACACCGTCGCCAGACCGACGACCGAAGGAGCGTGTCAGGTGCGGTTGCAGCTGTCGATGTTGTTGCTGCCCAGCGCCTGCCGGACGAACTTCTGCGCCACGAAGTTCATCTCGTTCGAGGCCTTGGAACAGCTGAACGTCCCGACCCCCCAGCCCGGGTTGCGCTCGGTCGCGGTCCGGAGCCCCTGCGCGGCGCGATCGAGCGCCTCGTCCCAGGTCGCCGTCCGGAGCTCGCCGCCGTCGCGCACCAGTGGCGTCGTGAGCCGGGTCTGCCCGCTTCCCACCCTGCGTTCTCCTTTCGAGGGGCCTGTGGGGCGATTCTATGACCGGGTTCCCCGGGGCCGAAACGGTGGCCGGCTGTGGGCTCGCGATTCGCGGGCGTCACGGGTGCTCAAAAAGAAGACGGCGCCGCCCGGTCGATAGGCGGCGCCGTCTGTCGTTCGGCTGATGTGTCGCGTGCGGTCAGCCGGCCCGCTGGACCCGATCCGGGGTCCCGCGGTCCGGGCCGCCGGACATGTCCGCCGTGGAGTCGGACTCGGAGATGTTCTCCAGTGCCTCCCCGACCTCGCGCTCGGAGGCGTCGGCGAGCGCCACGTCGCCGAGCGACAGGATGCCGACGAGGTCGTCGCCCTTCATCACGGGGAGCCGCCGGATCCTGTGCTGCGACATCAGGTCACGCGCATCCGACAGCTTCGTGTCGGGGGTCGTCGTGACGGGGTCCCTGGTGAGGATGTCGCCGAGCTTGACGTCGTCGGGATGCTGCCGGGTGGCGACCACCCGCAGCACGAGGTCGCGGTCGGTCACGAGCCCGAGCAGCGTGTCGCTGTCCGCCACGGGGATGACTCCGACGTCGAGCTGCTTCATGAGCCCGGCGGCGTCCCCGGCCGTCATGTCGGGGCCCGCGGTCTGTGGTGCTTCGGTCATGGCGTGGCGAACCAGGATGCTCATGGCGCCTCCTCGTTTCGTATGGTTTCGTCCTCCCTTCGTGCCTACCCGGCTGGCCCGGCGGTACACCTCCGAGCGGTTCGGCAGGCACGGCCCGGGGCACAGATGTCTCGAGGAGCGCCCGACCGCGGGCACGTCGTAGGCTCCGCTGCACGCCCCACGAAGGAGGACACCGATGCGGCCCATCTTCCGGTTCGTCGCCGATGCCGTGGAACGCGCCGAGTCGCTCGACCAGACGTCGGACAAGGTCGCCGACGTCGCCGCCAAGGCCGTTCCCACGGGGTTCGTCCGGGAGGTCCTGTCGGGAACCTGGCTCGGCCATCCGCTCCACCCGCTGCTGACCGACGTCCCGATCGGCGCCTGGCTCGCGGCCGGGTTCCTCGACGTCTTCGGCGGCGAGGAGAGCAGGACGGCCGCGCGCAAGCTCGTCGGCCTGGGGGCGCTCGCGGCCGTGCCGACGGCATTGGCCGGCGTGGCCGACTGGGTGGACACCGACGACAAGGCGGCGCGGCGGGTCGGGTTCCTGCACGGGGCGGGGAATGCGACCGTGCTCGGCCTGTACCTGCTGTCGTGGCGGGCTCGCCGCAAGGGGCACCATGGCCGGGGCGTCGCCCTCGCCATGGCGGCCGGAGGCGGCCTCGTCGGGACCGCCTACCTGGGCGGCCACCTGTCGTTCTCGCAGGGAGTCGGCGTCGACGAGACCGCGTTCGAGGAGGGCCCGAAGAACTGGAAGGCGCTCGATCTCGACCCGGAGCGGCTCGGCGACGAGAAGAAGATGCGCGCGACCGTCGGCCAGGTGCGCCTGCTGCTGTACCGGTCGGGCGACCGCATCTACGCGCTGTCCGACCACTGCTCGCACCGGGGCTGCGCGCTGGCCGGCGGCACGATCGAGGGGAAGGGCGACGACGCCGCGGTGGTCTGCCCGTGCCACGGCAGCACGTTCCGGCTGACCGACGGCGAGGTGGTTCGGGGGCCCGCGACCGCGCCGCAGCCCGCGTACGAGGCGCGCCTCAACGACGGCAAGATCGAGGTCCGCCTCCGCCCGTAGTCGTCGGCAGATGGGTGGCTCCCGGACCCGAGGCCTCAAGCCGGCTTACGGGTCGAACGACGCCCCGTATACGTTGAGGTCGAGCCCGCCCGCGGTGAGACATGTGTCCGACCCCAGCTGGTACGAGTCGGCGTCGATGTCGTCCGGGTTCCACGGGCAGGGGAGATACCCGTCGAAGCCGTCGTGGTCGTCGGCGTCCCCCGTCTCGCGGGAGTCCCGGCCGGGAACGAGGTCCCGCGAGTCCGGCCACGCCGCGAACCCCCTCCCGCCGGCGAGCGACACCGACAGGTAGTCGCCGTAGAACGGGGTCCGGGCGCTGTCCTGGATCTCCCAGTTCGGGTTGCTGCCGTGCGTCGAGAGCCGCTGCTCGGTCCACGTGGCCCCGCCGTCCATCGATCGGGCGAGCATGGTGTGGACCACGTCGCCCGAGTTCCGTCCCTTCCACGTCTCGCCGGGCGGGAGGGCCGGGGCGAACGACGGATCGTCACGCGAGTCGAGGTACACGACGTCGAGGTGATCGCCGTCGGTGGCCATGTCGGGCATCCACTGGTGTCCGACCGGGGAGGGGTGGACCTGCACGCCGGGAACCTCCCACCTCCGCCCGTCGGCGGAGGACTTCACGTAGACGCGGGCCCGGCCGACCGGATCGAGCGCCGCCCACGCGACGTGGACCCCGGCCGCGTCCACCACCACCGAGGGGATGGTCTCGGTGCGGGGGAACGTCCGGCCGTTCCGGCATCGCCCCGGCCCGTCGCCGCACGACCTGGTGGCGATCGTGTAGTGCTGGCCCGTGTACGGGTTCACGTTGGCGATGGAGAGCGGCTTCCCGAACGATGACCCGCCGTCGTTCGACGCCACGATCCAGATCTTCTGGTTGCTGCGGAGGGCCACGTAGATCCAGCCGCGCGGCCCCACGGCGACGTCCGCCACGGTCCCGCACACCCCCCGCGAGATCTGCTCGGCCTCGCCGAACGACCGCCCCCCGTTCGTCGATGCCGCGAACCACACCGCCGAGCAGAACTCGACCCGGCCGTTGAACGCCGAGAAGTCGGTCCACACTACGTACGTGGATCCGTCGTGGCTGCCCCCGGTCGTGTCGACGGCGATCGCGGGCTTGTCCTCGAACCCGGTGGTCCCGGACGGCCGCACGGTCACCGTGCCCAGGTAGCCCCCGCCGTCCGCGGCATACCGGGCGACGAACAGCGACGGCTCGCCCAGCCGGTCGGCGCCGAAGCAGATGAACGCGTAGTAGAGCTTCCCCTCGGTGTCGTACGCGAGCGCCGGGTCGCTCGCTCCGTCGCAGTCACGGTGGGCGGGGGAGCGACGGCCGTCGTCCGAGGAGTCCTGGCGGAACCCCGGGACCAGGCTCCGGGTCCAGGTCTCGCCGCCGTCCTCGGACCGGTAGAAGCCCATCCATCCCGTCGCGAACCGCGCCCCGCACCCGTCGTTCGCGCCGACGGCGACCACGTCGGGGTCGTGCGGGTCGATCGCGACCGACGGCTCCTCCTGTTCCTGGCGGCTGCTTCCGCATAGGTCGGTGAGCGCGCTCGACTGCCCGTCCGAGCGCACGTAGGTGTCCCCGGAGCGGTCGTCGGTGATGAGGACGTCGTGGGGCGGCTCGAACCGCGGGACGTCGGCAACGAACAGCACGGCGACGACGAGCAGGGCGAGGGCCGCCGGCGCCCAGCGGGACCACCGGCGCCGCGTGCGCCCTTCGCGACGGGGTCCGGGCGGCGCCGGCGGCCCGGGGTACGCCGGGAATGAGAGCTGGAACGGGACGACGTCGGGCGGCGGCCCGCCCTCGAGGTCGAGGTCGGGCCGCGGCGGAAAGGCGGGGCTCCCGGAGTCCGGGTCGGGGCTCCCGGAGTCCAGGTCGGGTCGGGGCGGCGTCGGGCCCGGCGGCGGCTCCTGGGGTGGCGGTGCGCCGGAGGCAGGCACGATCGCCCGACTATGCCACGCCCGCCCGCGCCGAAACGGAATCAGCGGGGTTCGCGATGGTGCCGCGCCGTTCGGATTTCCGCGGGTTCGTGCCCGGTAGACTGCCCTTCATGGCCGCATCGACCAGCGGAGGAGCGCCCCGCGAATCGCGCTCCGGGCCCGGCCCGGTCATGGTCATCGGGGGGGCCGAGGACAAGATGCGGGACCGGGTCATCCTGTCCCGGTTCCTGAAGGAGGCCGGCGGCGCCGGGGCCCACATCGTCGTCATCGCGACGGCGTCGAGCCTGGGCGACGCAGCGACGGAGTTCTACCGGAACCTGTTCCTGGGGATGGGAGCGGAGCGCGTCACCGGCCTCCGGCCCGTCACCCGGGAGGACGCGAACGAGCCGGACGCCGCCGACGCGCTCGACGACGTCACCGGCGTGTTCCTCACCGGCGGCAACCAGCTCCGGCTGTCGTCGGTGGTCGGGGGAACGCGCCTCGGCCGGGCGCTCATCGAGGCCCACGAACGCGGGGCGGTCATCGCCGGGACCTCGGCCGGGGCCAGCGCCGTGGCGACGCACATGATGGCGTTCGGCGCGTCCGGGGCGACGCCGAAGCACCGCATGGCGCAGATGTCGGCGGGCCTCGGGATCGTGCGCGGCGTGGTCATCGACCAGCACTTCGAACAGCGCACGCGGCTCGGGCGCCTGCTCGCCGCCGTCGCGCAGTCACCGTCGCTCATCGGCCTCGGGCTCGACGAGGACACCGCCGCGATCATCCACCCGGACCAGACGCTCGAGGTGATCGGCCGCGGCGCGGTCACGATCGTGGACGGCGCGAATGTCGTGACGGACGCGTTCCACACGAAGGGGTACCGTCCGATGATGGTGTCCGGCGCCACGCTGCACTCGCTGCCGAGCGGGTTCGGGTTCGATCTCGAACAGCGCTCGCTGCTGCCGGTGGCCGAGCCGACGGTTCGGGTCGGCGGGCGGCGGCGCCGGCCGCAGGAGATGTCCCGCATCGTGGCGGCCGAGGGCGCCGACAGCTTCTCCGTCGAGGAGACGCCCGCCTCCGCCAAGGGCCGGCGGGAGGCGTCGGAGTGACCCCCGCGGCGTCCGGCGGGAAGCGCCCGGGCGGGTCCGCGAAGGCCAAGCCGCCCACGCCGAAGGCGAACGCCAAGCCGAAGGCGGACGCGAAGCCGAAAGCGAGGGCCGCGCCGAAGCTCACGGCGGATGCGCCGGCCCCGGCGAAGCGCTCCCAGGCCACCAGGACCCGCCGCGACCGGGAGCGCACCAAGCGCGAGTCGGCCGAGCGCAAGCCGCCGGCCAGGCCCGATCTCCAGATCCTCGAGACGCAGGTGTTCCGGGGGCCGAACTTCTGGTCCTACGAGCCGTGCATCCGCCTGCTCGTCGACCTGGGGTCGCTGGAGCACTGGCCGTCGAACACCATCACGGGCTTCAACCAGGGCCTGCTCGAGGCCCTGCCCGGCCTCAAGGACCACTCCTGCTCGCTCGGCCGGCCCGGGGGGTTCCTCGAACGCCTGAAGGACGGGACATGGGTCGGCCACGTGGCCGAGCACGTCGCCCTCGAGCTCCAGCGGGAGTCCGGCGCCCACATCTACCGGGGCAAGACCCGGAGCGCCGACGAGTCCGGGCAGTACCACGTGATCTACGGCTACGTCGAGGAACAGGTCGGCGTCGCGGCCGGGCGGCTCGCCGTCCGCCTGGTGAACCACCTGGTGCAGGCGGAGGAGGGCTTCGACTACCTGGCGGAGCTCGAAACGCTGATCCGTCTGGCCGAGCGGCGGGCGTTCGGCCCGTCGACCCAGGCGCTCGTCGACGAGGCGGCGAGCCGCGACATCCCGTTCATCCGGCTCAACGAGGCCTCGCTCGTGCAGCTCGGGCAGGGGAAGTTCCAGCAGCGCATCAGGGCCACCATGACGTCGGTGACGCCGGCCGTCGGCGTCGACATCGCGAGCGACAAGAAGCTGACGTCGCAGCTGCTCGGCGCGGCCGGCCTGCCGGTGCCGCGTTCCGAGATGGTCCGCACCGAGGCCGAGGCCGTCCAGGCCGCGAAACGGATCGGGTTCCCGGTGGTGACGAAGCCGCTCGACGGCAACCACGGGCGCGGGGTCGGGCTCGACCTCCGGGACGAGGACGCCGTCCGGCGGGGGTTCGCCCGGGCCAAGGCCGAGGCCCGGCGCGGCGTGATGATCGTGGAGAGCTACGTGACCGGGAACGACTACCGGTGTCTGGTGGTCGGCGGGCAGCTGGTGGCCGTTGCGCAGCGTGTCCCTGCCCACGTGATCGGGGACGGCAAGCACACGATCCGCGAGCTGGTCGACATCACCAACCAGGACCCCCGCCGGGGCATCGGCCACGAGAAGGTCCTGACCCGGATCAAGGTCGACGACGAGGCCGAGCGACTCGTGCAGTCGCAGGGGTTCGGCCTCGACGAAGTCCCCGCCGAAGGACCAGTTCGTCAAGCTCGTGTCCACCGGGAACATGTCGACGGGCGGCATCTCGATCGACCGGACCTTCGAGGTCCACGAGGACAACGCCGAGATCGCCGAGGAGGCCGCGCGGGTGGTCGGGCTCGACGTGGCGGGCATCGACTTCATCGCGCCGGACATCTCGCAGCCGGTGCGGGAGACGGGCGGCGCCATCGTCGAGGTGAACGCGGCGCCGGGGTTCCGGATGCACACGAACCCCACGGAGGGCGAGCCGCAGTACGTGGCCAAGCCGGTGATCGACCTGCTGTTCCCCACGGGGACGCCGGCCCGCATCCCGATCGTCGCGGTGACCGGTTCGAACGGGAAGACGACGACCGTCCGGATGATCGCCCACATCTTCAAGGCCATGGGCCGCAAGGTCGGCATGACGTCGACCGACGGCATCTACATCGACGAACGCCTGGTGAAGCGCGCCGACGCCTCCGGGCCGAAGTCGGCGCAGATGGTCCTGCAGAACCCGCGTATCGACTTCGCGGTGTTCGAGGTGGCCCGCGGCGGCATCCTTCGCGAGGGGCTGGGCTACGGCCGGAACGACGTCGCGGTGGTGCTCAACGTGACCGGCGACCACCTCGGGCTCAAGGACGTCCATTCGATCGAACAGCTCGCCGCGGTGAAGCGCGTGATCGTGGAAGCGGTGCCGCGCAGCGGGTTCGCCGTGCTGAACGCCGACGACCCGCTCGTGCTCGACATGCGGAAGCACTGCAGCGGGACCGTGATCCTGTTCTCGATGCAGGAGGATCACCCGCTGATCGAACGGTGGGTGAACCGCGGGCGCAAGGCGGTCGTCCTCCAGCGGGGGTCGCTCGGCGAGATGATGGTGATCCGCGAGGGCCGCCGGACGATGCCGATCGGATGGGTCCACCTGCTGCCGGCCACGTTCGAGGGCCGGGCCCGCATGATGGTCCAGAACTCGCTGGCGGCCGCGGCCGCGGCGCACGCCGCCGGCGCGCACCTCCACGACATCCGGCAGGGCCTCCGGACGTTCTCGACGTCGTTCTACCAGGCCCCCGGACGGCTCAACGTGTTCGAGCTCGACGGCGTGAAGGTCGTCATCGACTACGCGCACAACGCGGCGGGGCTGGAGACGGTCGGCGACTTCGTGCAGCGCATGACGTCGCCGGGCCCGGGCGGCCCCGGGTCGACGAACACCTGGCAGGCGAATGTGAAGGTCTGCGTGATCTCGACGCCGGGGGACCGCCGCGACGAGGACATGCGCGACCTGGGCCGGGTCGCCGCGAAGTACTTCGACGAGATCATCATCCGGGAGGACCGTAACCTCCGCGGCCGCAAGGCCGGCGAGACGGCCGGGTACATCCTGGAAGGGGTGCGCGAGGCGCAGGCCGCCGGCGCCCGCGTCGGCAGCGTCGAGATCGTGCTCGACGAGATGGCCGCCACCAAGCGCGCGCTCGACCGGGGCCGGCCGGGCGACCTCATCGTCCTGTGCGTCGACTACGCCACCGACGTGTGGCAGGAGCTCGAGTCGCGCCGGAACCTGGCCTCGCCCCGGGTGCTCCGTGCTCGCGACGACGGCGACGGCCAGGTCGAGGGCACCGGCGGCGACCCCGACCTGGTCGAGATGGGCCTCGGCCTGTAGCCGCCCGCGCGGTCGGCGTTCAGCTTCACACCTGATCGGGCTGGATCTCGGTTCGAGCGCTGGAGAACGCCATGTTCCCCACCCACAACGCCCGCACCGTCCACTCGTGGTCGTCGCCCCCCTTGAGATCGTCCGTGAACGCTCCTGAGGGGTCCGTCTGGATCAGGTGGGAGGTGACCACGCCCTTCGAGTCGATGTAGTCGATCGTGATGTACGTGCCCTTGATCCCCGGGATGACCGTCCCCGTCACGGAGATGTTCCCGTCCCCGTCCTGGGTTGCCTGGAGGTCGATCTTCGAGGGCTTGACGGTATGGACCGCGATGACGTCTCCCGCGACCACCGTGTACGTGTGGTGCACTCGGGAGACGAAGTAGTTCCGGGGGATCGCCCGGTTGACGAGATCGACCGGCGTCCCGGCACTCACGTCCAACCGGAAGATCCGGCCGGTGGGCGCGTCGGCCGGCACCACCACCTTGATCGGGATCTGGGCCACCTGACCGGGAGCGAGCGTGATGGCCCGGCGTCCGCCGTACACGGAGAACTCCCATCCGTCCGGGAAGTTGTCGTGGGTGGCGAAGAAGAACGTCCTGGGCTTCGTCGTCCCCTTCTTGGTGTCGATGTTCCTCAGGAAGATCTTGCCGCGGAGGATGATCGGTCCCTCGTCGCGTCCTCCGGCCCGCCCGCCCGACGTCTGGGCCTGGAAGTAGAAGAAGTTCTCCTGTTCTCCTGCCCCGTCCTGGTTCGCGTACACGACCTCGCCCGCCACCGGGCGCGCGTGGACCCGCACGCAGCTGTGGAATGCGAACCCGGTTGGGTCGGTGATGGCCGAGGCCGGGACGACCGGGTTCCACGGCACCCACACGTCCACGTGGTCGCCCCTGGCGATGGAGGCGAGCCCGGAGAAGTCGTTGAAGGTCACCGTGCGGATCCCCGCCCAACCGGTGGCGCGGGCGATACCGACGCCCAGCGGGTTCGCCCGGTCGAACGACACCACGACATCCGTAGCGTCCGCCGTGCCGATGTTCGTGATCCTCGCGTACAGGCGGTTCGGGTGGTTCGCACACGGCTGATCGCCGTTCCCGTTCGGCTCTCCGTCGGCGCCGACCCCGAACTGGTACACGCCGAAGCCGTTGCACGAGCTGTCGATCCAGACGTCCTTGGTCTCCCACGTGTTGAGCGGCGCCGTCAGCCACGGCGTGATCGAGACGTCCGGGATGCCGGCGGGGACACCACGCATCACGCGGACCACGTACGTGTTCGAGGTGCTGTCGTAGGAGCGAACGTCGATGGTGACGTTGTTCACGGTGTCGGCGTAGGTGTTGCCGGGGTGCCACAGCGGGAACGGGTAGCAGAACGGCCGGGAGTCCGCCGCGGTCCGGGCGCTGGCAGGGCACATCGCGGTTCGGGGGTCACTCGAGTCACGGATGCATCCGCCGGACACCACCAGGGTGTCGCAGGAGTCCACGGTCACCACCGGAGGGTCGGCGTTCTCGAACACCTGCTGGATGTGGATTCCCTGGTCCCAGATCCCCGGGTGGACGTCGAGGCTGTCCGCCCGGGTCCGGCGGCGCGCCTCCACGGTCTCGTACACGCCGGGCGCGATGGGGATCTTGATGCCCTGGAAATGGGTCGTCGTGCTCGACGCGACGGTGATGGGTGAGAGCGTGACGTCGTTCGTCGTCATTCCCGAGGACGGCCGGGGGATCGTCCTGATCTTTGAGGGCGGGAGCCATCCGGGGAAGATGCGCTTGTCACCGATGTCCGGGGCGGAGAGCCCGTAGACGCTTTCGCTGTCCGGATAACCACTGTCCATGAGGTCGTAGCCGTCGCCGTATCCTGCGGCGTGTCCGTTCCAGTTCCCGTAAAGGACGATCCCGTCGATCTGCTGGAGCTGGTGGCCGAACTCGTGGGCCCACGCGTTCCAGTACACGTGCGACGGACCGGGCGTGTCGGTGGGGGTCGAGAAGCGTTGGGGACAGCTGGGATACGGGTCGCAGTCCTCGAACAGGAAGCTCTGGAGGAAGTCCCGGTCCGGGCTGGTTCCCGAGACGTGGGGGGTGAAGGCGCCATAGGTCACGTCGCCATCCGCCCAGGGGAACAGCAAGCCGACCCCGTGCACGCCGTCCAGGGACAGTCCGTTGTCCACCGCCTCCTGCATGGCGTCCTGCTGGAGGAAGGGCGGACATGGATGGCGGGTCTCTGTGCCCGCCGAATCGGGATCGCAGGGGCCGAAGTAGTAGTCGCGGTCGTGCGAGAGCTCCGCCTTGCCCACCCTGACCTGGACGTCCAACGTGCCGTTCGACAACCAGTCGAAGTACTGCTTGATCTCGTCGGCCGCGTCGCGGAGCTGGGCCTGCGTGTACCGGTGCACGGTCGCGTCGGTCGTCGAGACCTGGATGAGCGCAAGCCGGAAGATGCCGGTGCGGGCCCGGGCCGGCGCCGGGTTGTGAACGATGGAAACGGTGGATGCAAAAAGACCCACCGCCAGTCCCACGACGGCCAGACGCCGTCGGGGGCGTCGCAGTCCCCAGATCATGTGGTCCCCCCCGGATCGGATCGAGGGATTCTGTCCGGGTCCGATCGACTTGTCGACCCAGGAACGAGGCGGGTCCGTCGGAACCCGCGCCCGGAGTCCGCGGGCCCGAAAGCGGACCCGCGGACTTCGACCCTCCCTCAGTCGATCATGCAGGCGAGCATGGCCTTCTGCGCCAGGATCTGGCCTTTCGTCGACGACGAGTCGAGGAACACGATCTCTGCGCTCCGCATGGCCTGGTGGAACCTCGTGTCCCGTGAGCCGTTGCAGTCCGTGTCCACCATCTGGTTCCACGTCAGGGAGCCGTTGGCGAAGTTCAGCCAGCTCGCCAGGAGTGGCGCGCCGAGCAGCCGGCGTGGATCGCTGGTCGTCGAGGTGTTGAGGTAGAGCCTGGCGCCCGCGGTGTCGGAGGCATCGAACCGCTCCTGGTACACGCGGCTCATCTGTCCCGCGATGTCGAGGTAGCACTGCGACGTGGTGGCGTCCAGCTTGGGGTTGCCCACGCGGTAGTGCTGGTACCACCAGCCGGTGCCGTACACCGTCGTCGCGTTCCCCGTGACGACCAGGGGAACCTTGTCGAATGCTGCGCCGCCGTCGTCGTCAGCCGCCCTCGCCTTCACCGTGTACAGGCACGGTTGCGTCCAGCTGTGCGAATGCGAGTCCGTCACGGCCCGGGGCTGCACGCTCGGCGACAGGGCGGGGTCGGCGGTCGGACGGTTGACGAGGTACGGCGTGACGGTCGTCGAGTGGTCGAACCGGTTCGACAGATCCCAGGTCCAGGTCAGGGTGAGATCGTCGCTGCCCGGGTCCGTGCTGTCGACCGAGAACCCCAGCGGCGCCCCGGCGTTGATGAGCATCGTCGGGCCGTCCCCCGCCGCGACCGTGGGCGACTCGTCGATCGTCGCCGTCGGGTCCACGTTCAGGACGAGCACCGCAGTCCCGCCGACGATCGCACCCGTGTCGTCGTCGGTGATCGTGACGGCGATCGGGTACCGGCCGTTGTCGCCGTACTTGGCGGTGGCCTGGAACGAGCGCGTCTCCGGGTCGGTCAGCGGGATGAGCAGCCCGGCCGGTCCCACGACCTGCGGGGAGCCCCAGTCGAAGCCGACGGTGTACGTGTCCACCCGTCCCGGGTCGGTGAACGTCCCGGCCAGGGTGATCGAGGTCTTCTCGTTGATCGTCGTGGCCGACAGGGTGAGCCCGGTGATCGCCGGGGCCACGTTCTTCACGGTGACCGGGATGGTCCTGGTGGCCGACCCGATGTCGTCGTCCGTGACCAGCACGCGGACGTTGGTGACGTCCTGCGGCGTCCCCGTGGGGTCGTCGTCCATGAAGTTCCATTCGAACGTCGTGCTGGTCACCCCGGCGGCGAGCTGCTGCGCCGAGTCGTAGGCCCCGTCGCCGTCGAAGTCGACCTGGACGAAGTGCGGGTCCAGCACCCCGCCGTCGGTGAACGAGACGGCGTAGTCGAGGGTCTGGCCCTCGTTCACCGTCGTCGGCGACAGCGAGGACGAACTGAGCACCGGCGACAGGTTGTTCACCGTCAGGTTCGCCGAGGAGGTTCCCCTGCCCGTGTCGTCGTCGGTCACCGTGACGGCGATCGCATAGGTGTCCGAGGCCGTTCCGCTCGGTGCGTCGTCCCGGTAGAGATGCGTCGGGTCGACCGTGGTGCTCAACACCCCGGCCGCCAGCGGGATCTGCGTCACGGCCGAGCCGTCGCCCCAGTTGACGCTCACGGTGTGGGAGTCCGGGGTCCCGGGGTCGGCGAACGAGATGTGCAGGGAGGCCGTGCCGCCCTCGTTGATCGACGGCGCCGCGAGCGTCGCGGTGACGCCCGACGGAGCGACGTCGTTCACGGTGAGCGACTTGTTGAGCGTCGCTCCGCCCGTGCTCGTGTCGTGGGCCGACACGCCGTAGACGTCGCGCGCCGTCGACGTGGGGTTGTCGTCGGCATAGGTGTGCGCGGCCGTGAAGGTGGTGGCGCCATTGGCCACGCTCACCGTCTGGGCTGCGCCTTCACCCCAGTTCACCGAGATCGTCCGGCCGGCGGTCAACGCCTTGTCGAAGTGCCCGGTCATCGTCACGGCCGAGCCCTCGTTGACCGCGTTCGACAGGTCGAGGCTCTGCAGCACGGCGGGCGTGGCGACCGGTGTCCCGGTTCCGCCGCCCGTGCTTCCGAACAGCGTGGCGTCGGGCGACGAGCACGTCACGGAACCCGGGTGCTCGATCGCGGCGAACACCGAGTTCACGAAGGCCCCGACGTTGTCCCCGATCGATGCGCCGAAGTTCCAGCTGAAGGCGAACCCTCCCCGGCTGCCGAGGACGGTGGCCGAGATGGCCAGGCCGAGCTGGTTCGACGACGGGTCGGTCGTGGACAGGTGCAGGTCGAAGCTCGCGCAGTTCAGCGCGAACAGGGCGCCGCTTCCGCCGCTCAACACGCTCAGCACCGTGCCGGCGGCATCGGCGATCCCCGTGATGGTTTTCGCGAGCACGGTCTTGATGGGCTCGAACAGCACCACGTGAGCGAACTCCGCGACGGTGCAGCCGTCCTGGAACGCCGCGACGCCGCTGAACACGCCGAGGTCACAGACCCCCGGGAGGGTGATCGGCGGGATCGAGTAGCAGTGCCCGTTCACCACCGTGAAGATGCAGTAGCCCGGGACGGGGATCCCGTAGCACGTCCCCAGGACCTCGGCCCCGACACAGACCGGCGGGACGCTCACGCCGTCCACCCCGGGCAGGGAGACGCCGTTGAGGATGGCGTTCAGCACCGGCTGGATGCCGACCGCGTTCGCGGCGGAGAGGATGTCCGCAATCGTGTCGATCGCGGACGAGAGCCCGCTCGGCACGTTCACGCCGTTGTTCTGCAGGTAGGTCCGGAAGTCCTTCAGGGCCTGGCCCGGGTCGGTGGCGAGGTCGTCGACGATGGTCTCGAACTGGTCGATGACGGCGTTCAGCGACGAGACCAGGGTCCCGGCCGCGGAGTTCACCTGGGTAGCGAAGTTCAGCTCGTCGGCCCCCTGGACGTGGGCGTCGGTGGCCAGCGCGAAGTGCAGGTCGAGCGTCGCGCCGAGCGTCCCGCCGCTGAAGAGAGTCAGCGGGTTGACGTCGAGGCCGCCCCACACCAGCGCCTTGAACGAGAAGAGCGTCAGCTTTCCGTAGAAGTCCGCGTGGATCGGCGGGTTGGTGCCCCCGCTCAGGCCGGCCGAGAAGTTGATGGCGAACGCGCCGCTCGCGAACGGCGAACCGGACGACCCGAGATGGATGCCTCCGGACAGTTTCAACAGCTGCTGGGTCGACGTGAGCTTCAGCCGGATGTCGGCGCCCTCCCAGTGCAGCGGACCGGCGTCGAACGCCGCAAGGTGTCCGATGCCGTCGATGCCGGCGTCGTTGATGGTCAGGTGGACGCCGGCGAGGCATCCGTCGCCCTGGTTGGCGCCGCACCGCTCCGCGGCCGGCGGCTGCGACAGGATCCCGGTGAGCGGGTCGCACGAGACCCCCTGGGTCGGCCCCGAACCCTGCGGGTTGACGTAGAGGTCACCGCCGATCTCGAACCCCTGCGCGATGCAGAGCTTCTGCACCCCCTCCGGGGAGATCGACAGCACCAGGTTGCGGATGGCGATGTTCGGCAGCGATCCCAGCGTGAGATGGCTCCCGGAGATCCGGTTGGCCACCGACACGATGTCCGAGACGGAGAGCCCGTTGGGGAACGAGAACCGGAACCCCTTGGGGTCGATCGCGACGAACGGGAACACCTGGATCGGGCGGACGGCGATGTCGAACGCCGCGTTCATCTGCTTGTTGAACAGCGACACGCTCCCGCCCATCCCGAAGTCGATCGAGAGGCCGACGGGGTCGAGATGGAACCCGATCGAAACCAGGAACTGGGTCACCTTGACGTCGGTGAGACCGAACGGGGCCCACCCGTCGAGGTTCGCCGTTCCGTCGTCCTTCACGGCCGTGAGCTGGCCCGTGACGTCGACCGACACCTCGTCCCCGGCGATGGACAGCATGCCGTCCACGCCGACCTTCACGAGGTCGTGGCAGTACAGCTGGCCGTTTGCGGCCTCCTGGACCACGCCGTTCCTCGGGCAGGTGGCGCCGGCGCTCACGACCGTCGCCGTGGGGATCGAGACCCCGATGTTCGACAGGGCGTCGGCCGCTCCGTGCGGGGAAGCCCTGCTGGAACGCCAGCGTGATGTCGCCGCCCAGCGCCATCTCGAGGCTGGACGCGTCAACGGACATCTGGAAGTGCAGGCTGAAGTCGTGCATCCAGGCGGGCAGCCCCGACTGGGCGGAGTGGAGCTCGATCCGCAGGGCGAGCCCGGAGAAGTTGGTCCCGCCGATGGGGAACGTCCCGGAGAGCTGCACCTTGTCGGACATGCCGATCTCGCCCACGAAGGTGGAGATGGGCTCCGGCAGCTGGATCGCGCCGACCACGGAGAGGCCCGCCGGGACCGAGAACGCGGTCGTGTCGCCGGGCTCGCGGCCCTCCAGGGGCTTCAGCCAGTCCCGGACCAGGGCCGGGATGGTCGATGAGGACAGCGGGGTGTTCGAGTAGACGATGCCGAACCCGGTGTCGTCGCTGCTCGGGTCGAACAGCTGGAAGTTCATCGGGGAGTCCTCGTCCACGACGCCGGGCAGGAGGTCGCCGAGGGTGACGGGGTCGCTCCCGACGAGCGTGGGCCGGATGCCGAAGGCGAGGCCGGCCGTCCCAGTCTGGGGGAACCGTGCGTAGAGCATCGCGTCGAGGCCGACCGTGGTCCCCGTGAACGGCTCGAAGCTCGTCTGCACGGTGGCGTCCAGGACGTACTTCGCGTCGGTGAGGGTGGTGCTGGTGGGACACACCGTGGCCTCGACCGTCGCCGGCCCGAAGGACGCGGTCTTGACCACATTGGGCAAGGGGGTCGACAGGGTGGTCTCGTACCCCGAGCCGAAGATGCCCGACAGCACGTCGTCGACCGTCACGGAGCCGTTCAGCGACAGCGAGATCGTGCCGTTCACGCCGGTCGCCGCCGGCCCGCACACCGCGTTGTTGCCGTTGCCGACGCTGACCGCGACGACGACGTCTGAGGTCCCGAGCATTGCGTGCGCTTCGAACCTGATGTTGAACCTGACGGGGCCGCCCGACTCCTTGGACGCCGTCGCCACGAACTCCATGCTGTTGAGGTGGAGCCAGCTGATGCCGAACGGCTGGTCCCAGTCGCTCACCGTTCCGTGGACCTCCGCCTCGACCGCGCCCCCCGACTTGGCGAACGAGACGCCGAGCGTCGCCGTGAAGGTCTGCTCCGGCGTGCCGGAGTCCGGGACGGTGATCGTGACGGCCGGCGACTCGACGCTGACCCCGACCTTGGACTCGGCCGCGTCGTACGCGATGCCGAACGTCCAGTCCCCGCTGAACGTGACCCAGCTGGGGAGCCAGCTGAAGTTCCCCGCCGGGAGGGACGCGCTGAGGTCCATGCTGGCCAGACTTGGCCCCGAGGAGCCGCCGTACGCAGACGGATTGAAGCCGAGGGCGCCCTCGATGTGCAGGGTCGCGTCGTTCGGGTCGATGCCGAGGATCCCGAGGGCCTCGTCGCCGAACCAACCGATGTCGAGGTTCGCGTAGAACTGGAGGTTCTGCGTCAGGTCAAGGCTGTCGGGCAGCGCGTCGCTGTCGAACGTCGACGCCAGGAATGCCCGGGCCGTGTCCGAGAGCGAGGTCGTGTCGAAGGCCGGGTTCGCCGGCTGCGCGAGGACCAGGGCGGCCTCGGGCATCTTCATGTCGGCGGCGAACGACGTCCCGAGGCCGGGGATGAACTTCCCGAGCGTGACGTCCTGCCCCGAGTGGGGCTCCGCCTTGATGGCGAACAGCAGCTGGGCTCCCGATCCGGTGCCGCTGACGGACACGAGCGCCGTGAGGTCGACCGACGCGTCGGCGCTGCCGCCGTCGAGCCGAACCCCGGCCAGGAACGTGAGCGCCGGCCCGGACGAGTCGAACGTGAAGTCGAGCGTCGTCAGCGTGATGTGGTCGAGCGCCGCGGTGGAGAAGGACGCGCCGTGGAACGGGCTCGAGGCGGTGTCCTTCAGCCACGAGGCGACGTCGGAGAGCGCCACGTCGCCGGTCACCAGGACCTCGCCCGCGACCTTGCCGCCGCCCGCCTCGATGGCGATGTCGATGGACACGGTGGTGCCGTTGACGGTGAGGTCGCCCGCCAGCTCGGCTCCGAACGTCGGTCCGGACGGGTCCACGTCGAGGGACAGCGTTGGGCTGGTGACGGTCAGCCAGTCGAGGTCGTAGGGCAGGTCGAGCTCCGTCTGGGGGCTGGCGAGTCCCAGCTCCAGGTGGAACGTGGGCGGGGGGCTCCCCGGGGTCGGGACGATGTCGTTGAAAGCGCTGTCGAGCGAGAACGCGTTGGTGGTCCCGTCGACGGCGACGGTGAAGTCGCCGTGGACACCGACGGAGGCGGCGTCGCCGGCGATCGACAGGCGCAGGGCCGCATTGTCGATCGAGAGCCACGAGGCCGGCGACGAGGCGGGAATCCCGACCTCGATCGACAGGGCGTCGAGCTGGGCGTTGGTGAGCGCGCCGGAGTTGAACACGAAGTTCGCCGAGTTCCCCAGGGCGCCGACGACGTCGAAGTGGGTCAGGGCGCTCCCGGCGCCGAGCAGCCTCGTCACCTTCTGGACGGCCGGGAGTCCCGACACGTCGACGTCGGCGAACAGGTTCGCCCCCGTCGACAACGCGATCGAACGGTCGCCGGACACGCCGAGGAGCGTGGTGACGCTCGCCGGGAGGACGGACGTGTCGAGCGTGCCGGCGGCGGAGGACAGCAGGACCGTCGCGGACGGCAGCGCCGGGTTGAAGTAGTCGGCGCCGACCCATTCGCTGTCGAGCTGGCCGAGCGTGACGCCGTCGGCGTCGAACGCAAGGGTGACGGTCGGGCTCGTGCTGGCTGCGGTCGGGTACTTCACGATCAGCATGACCTCGGTGGTGTTCGCCCCGGCGAGGTCCTTGAGCGGGGAGTTGGCGAACGCCGGGTCGCTCGAGGCGTCGACGTCGCCGTACACGGTGAGAGCGAACGATCCGTCACTGTCGTCGAGCGTGGCCGCGGTCAGCGACACGTCGGGCATCCCCGAGATCGCCACCTGGACGGCGGGCTGGGTGGTCGCGGACGTCAGCGCGGTCTTCAGGCTGGCATAGGTGTGCTGACCGGGCTTGATGGCCCCCCCGCTCGCGGTCGTGAGCTTGACGCCGTGCGCCAGCGGCGTCTCGGCGGCACCGGCCCGGCCCAATAGCAGCCACATGGTGCCGGCGATGAGCATTACGACGACCAGAGCGGCGCGCGTCATGACGCGCGCGTATTGAATGCGATGCACGAGGGTTCCTCCCGCCCGTTACGCCCGAATTGCTTCGGTAAAACACCGAGTCCCCCCCGGCGTCGGGTTTGAGAGAACAGCATCTAAATGCGTGGGTCAATGGGTCTCCCGGCGGGTACGTGTTGGGATCAGGCGGAGGCCGAACGGAGGGGATGCCGCCATTGACACAGCGTGTGACGGGTGCACGACCCGCCGCCGACGCATCCCGGCGTCGGGTGAGCGCGGAAAGATTTCAGGGCCTGCGGGGTCGCGCCCGGCGCACCAGCTGCCGGACCCGGGCGGGGCCGAGCCGCTTCGCACCGAGCCGTTCCAGCTCCTGGAACAGCTCGGCCCGCTGCCCGAGCGCGGTGATCGCCACCACGTCGCGGGGGCGGGACTTCTCCAGGAGCGCGCGGAGCACGTGGAGCTCGTCGGGGTAGGCCGGGACGTCCGCCGGGTCGCGCCCGGCGTCGACGGCGCCGCCGCGGAGGCGTTCCATGAGGTCGTCGGGGTCGCGGCCGCGGAGGTAGTGACGGAGCTCCATGATCGCCACGTGGTCGGCGCCCCGCGCGGCCAGGTAGCCCATGCCGTGGAGGATCTCGTTGCTGCGGTCGCCGGCCGACGAGTAGGCCATCCACACCTCGGCCTTCGGGGCGCACAGGCCGCGGGCCATCTCGACGAGGCCCTCGATCCCGGCCTCGTTGTGGGCGTAGTCGAGCAGCACGACCCTTCCCTCGCATTCGAAGAGGTTCGCGCGGCCGGGGTTCGACTCGGGATCCAGGACGAACGACTGCAGGCCCTTGACGACCGCCTGCTCGGGAATGCCGATGGCGAGCGCGGCGGCCGTCGCCGCGAGGGCGTTCGCGATGTTGTTCGACGACAGGCCCGCGAGCGTCACCGGGACGCGTTCGAGCGGCACGAGCGGGTGCGGCTCGCGGCCCGGTTCGAGGACGGCGATCTCGCCGTCGACCACGGTCATGCCGCGGCCGCGTTCGTTCAGGACGGAACGCAGCGCCGGGTGGTCGGGGTCCAGCGAGAACAGCCACGGCCGTCCGCGGGCGACCCGGCGCATGGAGAGGACGCGGGGGTCGTCGGCGTTCAGCACGTCCCAGCCCTCGGGCTTGGTGATGCGAAGGATCGTGGACTTGACCTCGGCCAGCTGGTCGAGCGTCTCGATGCCCTGCAGGCCCAGGTGGTCGTTCGAGATGTTCGTGACGACTGCGACGTCGTTGTGCGTCGTGCCGATGCCGCGCAGGAGGATCCCGCCGCGGGCGGTCTCGAGGACGGCGACATCGACGCCCGGCTGGGACATGGCCTTTCCCGCGCCGCCGAACCCGGAATAGTCGCCGGCCTCCACGAGGTGGTCCTGGAGGTACACGCCGTCCGTGGAGGAGTAGGCGACGGTGTTCCCCGCACTTCGGACCAGGTGCGCGAGCAGCCGCACGGTCGTGGTCTTGCCGTTGGTGCCGGTGACCGCGACGATCGGGATGCGCGGCGATGGCACCGCGGGGTGCGCGCCGGGCTCGGACTCGATCACCCGCTGCGCCAGCGCCTTGATGGCGGCCCGGATCGAGCGACGGCCGTGGAGCACGTCGATCATCAGCGCCGCCACCCCCTTGGCGAAGGTCTCGGCGGCGCTTCGGTTCCGCCACGGGAACGCGACGACGACGCCGTCGGGCGCTGGGCCCGGGCGGGCCCGCACGGCGAGGTGGGTGCCGGTCGCGTCGGCGGCGACGCGGGTCATCTGCGCCGCGATCCGGGCCATGAACCGCAGGCGCTGATCGGTGCCGGGGGGGCCGGGCCGCAGGCCGGCGCCGGTCGACCGGGCGCCGAACTCCTCGACGCGCCGAGCCAGGCGTTCCTCCGGCATGGCGCTCAGCCGCGGAAGGCTGAGCGTCAGCTTGATCGCGGGGCGGGTGAAGTAGAGGTTGGGACCGTCGAGGACGCGCAGCTCGACGAGTCTGTCCTTCGGTTCGCCCCGCGGCGCCATGGTGGACCGGAGCCTAACGACGGCCGGCCGGCTGCGCGAGGACGGCGACGAGGCGCCGGGCGGCCGCCTCGCCGGACTCCACGCAGTCCGGGATGCCGACGGCGCCGAGGAACGCGCCGGCGACGGCCACGTTGGTCGGGAGGTGTTCCAGCGCGGCCCGGATCATGTCGTGGTGGCCGGGCACGAAGATCGGCAGTGCCTGCTCCCACCGCTTCGTGCGCACGAGGTCGGGTTCCGTCCGGGCGCCCATGACGAGGTCCATCTCGGCGACGACGCGTTCCGAGAGGTCGTCGTCCGAAGCCGCGAGGCGCTTCGGGTCGGTCACGACCGCGCGCAGGACGACGTGGCCGCCGGTGAGGTGCGGCCACTTCGCCGAGTACCAGGAGCACGCGGCGGTCGCGAGGCCCTCCTCGGGATCGACCAGGAACCCCGACCCGTCCGTGGTGCGGACGAGCGAGCCGTCGGGATACCGGAGCACGACGACGGCGGATCCTCCGTATCGGATCGAACCGAACGCCGAGGCCGCTTCCGGAGCGAGCTCCGCGAGCGCGGCGCCGGCTGCGTCGGACGTGGCGGCCAGCAGGACCGCATCCGCCCGCTCGATTCGGCTCACGCCGCCCGTTGCGGACGGAGGCGTGTCCGCACTGCCGCCGACCGACGCACGGAGCTCGAGCCCGCCGTCCGATCCGGCCGTGAGCGTCGCCAACCGGGCGTTCGTTCGGATCGCGCCCTCGGGCAGGGCGCCGGCCAGGCTGTCGACCAGCGTGCGGAACCCTCCGTCGAGGGCGAGGAACTGCGGCTCGTCGGGCGACGGCCTGCCCGGGCGGCGGCGGAGCGAACGGGCCAGGCTCCTGCGGCCGACGGCTTGGGGGAACGCAGACCGCACCCCGATCTCCGTCCCCCGCGCGCCGAACACCCCCTGGAGCAGCGGCTCGACGAGCCTCGTCGCCGCGGGCCGTCCGAGCCGGCGCCGGGCGGTGGTCGCTGCGGGTTCGTCGGGCTCGCCGATGGGCTTGCCGGGAAGGAGCGGTTCGATGGCCGCCCGGACGGCGCCCGCCCAGGGCAGGAGGCCCGCTGCGCGGGCCCGGCGGGCCGCGCCGAGGGTGGTCGGGACGCCCATGGCGAGGCCCTGCGGGAGCGGCTTGAGACGGCCGCCCTGGTAGAGGAACGCCCGCCGCGCCGCAGGCGCGACGGGCGTGATCCGGTCCCCGAGGCCGAGCTCCTCGACCAGCCCGCGTCCTCGCGGCTTCGCCGCGAGGAACGCGTCCGGCCCCCACTCGACGGTGATTCCGTCGACGTCCTCGGTGAAGAGCTTCCCGCCGATGCGGTCGCTCGCCTCGAGCACGACGACCTCCAGATCGCCGAGCCCGTGCCGCTCCGCCTCGAGCACGGCCGCGCGGGCTCCGGCGAGCCCCGCGATCCCTGCGCCGACCACCACCAGTCGCTGCACGGCCCGATCGTACGGTGGCAAACTGCAGTCATGACCGAAGAGAACGACGACATCGCGCTCCTCCGCCGCGCCGAGGAGACGCTGACCGAGATCAAGGTGAACCAGGGCCTTTCAGACCGACACGCGTCGGTGCTCGCCGCGCTCCGCATCCGCCTGAAGGGCTCGGCCGGCAAGTCCCTCGACGAGATGCTCGAGGCCGCGGGCGACCTGGAATCCGAACCGCCCAAGGGTTCTGGCCTCGACGACCTCTTCGAGAAGGAACCGACGCCGCCCAAGAAGTCACTCGACGACCTGTTCGCCGAGAAGCCGAAGAAGCCGGAGTGGCCCTCCTAGCGAGGGTCTGACTGTTCCACGAACGCGCGGCCGGGAGGGCAGAACGCCCGGAAGTCGCACCACCGACAGTGATCGCCCGGGATGGGATCGAACTCGCCGGCGGCCATGCCCGCGAGCGTCTCGGCCACGCGGGTCCTGGTCACCGCCGGGTCCTCCGCGGGCCAGGCGTCCTCGGCCCCCTCGCCCAGGTAGAGGTACACGAGCGTGAGGTCGTCGGCCGCCTTCCCCCACACCGTCGTGCAGGCGAGGGCGTACACGTCGAGCTGCAGGCGCGTGAGCGGGTCGCCGGGGTCGGGGCGCCGGCCCGTCTTGTAGTCGACGACCTCCCACGCGCCGTTCGGATCGCCGTAGATCGCGTCGATCCGGCCGCTCAGCACGTGGCCCTCGACGTTCAACAGGAACGGCCGCTCCGCGAACAGCGGGACCTGTCCGGCGAACCGGCTGTCGAGGTAGGCCTGCCGGAGCCGCTCCACGCGGCCGGGCTCGCCGGCGAGCTCCTCAGGGGTCAGGTCCGGCGGCTGGTCGAGGTCGATCAGCGTGGTCTGTCCGGACGACTTCTTCTCGATCCACCGGTGGATCTCCGTGCCGATGCGCGCCGCCGGTCCGCTGAAGCGCGGCAGCGGACGGACGTAGGACCAGTAGAAGCGCTTGGGGCACCGCGAGTAGTCCACGACGCCGCCGACGGCGATCGTCGAGGGCATCCATGGCGCCGAGGCGGCCGGGCGCTCCGACTCGAGCAGGTGCGTCGCGACCAACCGGTGCTCATCGGCCGCGGCCGCGTAGGCCTCACGCTCCGGCGGCGCGAGCGACTCGACGGCAGTCGCCGGAGCTCCACCCGATGCCACCGCCGTCACGGCCGCCCGGCGCCACCCCTCCGGGAACAGGTCGTCCTCGTCGGGCGATCGCGCAGGTCCCGGCCAGTCGCGCACCAGTCGCTCGCGGTGGCCCTTGGCCGGGTGCTCCTGGCCCGGCTCGGGCCCCCGCTCCACGGTCGCGTCCCCGGTCGACTCGCCCCAGTCCGCAAGCTCGTCGAAGAAGACGCTCGCCTTCTTCGCGTTGTCGCCGTCGCCGTACCAGTTGGCGCCCGTGCAATACAGGCGCTTGCGGGCCCGCGTGAGTGCCACGTAGCACGTCCGGCGCTCCTCGATCAGCTCCTGGTCCTTGAGCCGCTGCCAGAACTCCCTGAGGTTGCCTTCGAACGCCGGGAGCACGTCGGCGTCGCCGCGGAGCTGGAAGTCGAGGGACTTGCCCTTGGTGGCGGGGTTGTGCTGCAGGTGGTTGCTCGGCAGGACGTCCTTGGCCAACCCCGGCACGAACACCGAGTCGAACTCGAGGCCCTTCGCCTGGTGGATCGTCATGACCTTGACGGAGTCGGCGTCGCTCGGCTGGACCGGCGACCACTCCTGCCGTTCGGCGTTCTCCACGACCGCGACGTAGTCGAGGAACGCCCGGAGCGTGAGCTCGCCTTCCACCGGCGTGAACGCGTGCACCTCGTCGAGGAATGCGGCGATGTTCCTGCGACGGGCGGCGGCCGTCAGGGCGTCCGGGTCGGCGTCGAGCTCGGCCAGCAGCCCGGTGCGACGGACCACCTCGGCCAGGAACTCGCCGACCGGCCGCCGGGCCTCGTCCCGCAGCGAGGCGAGCTCGGTGCGGAACTCCTCCAGACGGGACCGCGCCTCGTCGGACAGGCCCTCGACCTCGCCGAGGTGCTCGAGCGCCTCGGCGAACAGGAACGGCGCGGCCTCGCCGTCGTCCTCGTCGGACCGCATCGCGTAGTTCTTGTCCTTGGCCCACGCCGCCACCCGGGCGAGGTCCTTGAACCCGAGGCGGTACCTCGGTCCGAGCAGGATCCGCGCCAGCGCCACGCTCGCCCGGGAGTCGGCCACGGCGCGCGCGTACGCGAGGACCTCGACCACCTCCGGCAGCTGGAGCAGCCCGGACAGCCCAACGAATTCCGCCGGGATCGCACGCTCCGCGAACGCCTCCTGCAGCGATGCGAACAGCCGGCTCGCCCGGCACAGCACGGCGAACGAGGACCACTCGTCGCCCTCGGCGCGGCGTTCGAGGATGCGGTCGGCGATCCAGGCCGCCTCGGCCCACTCGTCCGAGCAGCGGACCACCGAGACCTCCCCGTCGCCGTTCGCCGGCCAGGGCCGGAGCTCCTTGTCCGGGTCCGGCCGCTGGCCCTCCGGCACGGGCGAGATGACCGTGTCGGCCGCGGCCAGGATGCGCGCCCCCGACCGGAAGTTCGTGTAAAGCGGCAGCTTCGACGAGGCCGTGCCGTCCGACCGCGGGAACTGCCTGGGGAAGTTCAGCAGGTTGTAGAGCGACGCCCCCCGCCACGCGTAGATGTTCTGGTCGGGGTCGCCCACGGCCGTCACCGGAAACCCGTCCCCGAACACCTCGGCGATCAGCAGCGCCTGGGACACGTTCGTGTCCTGGTACTCGTCGAGCAGCACCGCCTGGAACCGGTCGCGGTATTCGGCGCAGACGTCGTCGCCTCCCTCGACCACCTCCAGGCCGAGCGTGATCTGGTCCCCGAAGTCGATCACCCCGCGGTCGCGCTTCAGCTGCTCGAACACCTTCGCGGCCCGCGCGAACTCGATCCGTTGCAGCGCTGCCTGAGAGGGCTCGCGACTCTTCTCCGCGAGCAGCGCGGGGAGCTGCTCCTCGTTGAACTCGATCACGCGGTCGAGGGAGACGCGGTGGTTCGCGCACTGGTCGGCGAGGTCGAGGATGTTGCCGATCAGCGTGGGCTGCCACTCGGCCTTGGCGTGGAGGAACGTCACGCGTTCCAGCACCGCGCTGCACAGCTCGGTCCGCTGTGCGGGGGTCAGCACCCGCTGGCCGGGCTCGATGCCGGCGCGCAGGCCGTGACGGTCGAGCACCTGCGCCGCGAAGCCGTGGTAGTTGAGGATCTCGGGCTCCTCGCCCTCCGGCAGATCGAGCGTCCGCAGGGCGCGCCGGATGCGCAGGACCAGGTTCTCGGTGGCCTTGTTCGTGAACGTGAGGCAGAGCACGTTGCCCGGCAGCACGCCCTCGTGGTCGGCCTCGACGCGTCCGAGCGCGACGAGCGCCAGGTGCACGATGCGCGCGGCCATCACCGAGGTCTTGCCGGAGCCGGCGCCCGCCACGACCACATACGGCTCGAGCGGCATCGAGATGGCCTTCCACTGCTCGTCGGTGGGCTCGGAGCCCATCGCCTCGACGATCTCCGGCGGGAACGTCCCGGTCATCGCGGGGCCCCCTCCACCGGGAACACCGGCGCCCCTTCCGGCCAGAGCGGGCACAGGCTCTTGAAGTCGCAGTACCGGCAGTTTGCGCCCGCGTTCGGCCGGTAGACCTCGTCCTCGGTCAGCGTCCGGATCCGGCCGATCAGTGCGCTGAGCCGCTCGCGCATGCCCTCGACGTAGGCCGGCCGGTCCGCCCCGGACGGCTGCCAGGTCACCGGCGCCACGCCGTCGCGGCCCTCCCGACCCCGGACGAACGAGAGCTGGACGGCCCGCACGGGCTTGTACTCCTGGAGCTCGGGCGCCTCGTCGACGGCGATCGTGTAGATGCCGAGCTGGAGGTTCTCGTCGGGCCTGCCCGCCTTGTCGGCCTTGCCGGTCTTGTAGTCGACGATGCGGTTGCCGCTCGAGGTGATCCCCTCGATACGGTCGATCACGCCGGTGACCCTCGCGCCGTCGAAGTCGAACTCGAACCTGATCTCGCGCGCCAGGGACGGGGAGTCGCCGTAGGTGAGGTGCCAGTTCGGCAGCATCTGTTCCGTCACGACCCGCCGGAAGGCCTCGCTCACGGCGAACGAGGGGAACTCGTCCTGGCGCCACCGCTTGACCGCGGCCTCGATCAGGCCGTCGAGCGTCTGCGGCAGGAGCCCGTTCTCGTATTCCTCCACGAGGGTGTGGACGAGGCCGCCGACCCAGGCGTGGTAGCCGCTCGGGCCGCCGAGCCCGAGCTCCTCGTTCAGCACGTACTGGAGCTCGCAGTTGTCGAGCGTGGACAGGCGCGAGTACGACACGCGCACCGACTCGTGGAGCGGCCGGCCCGTGTCGGTCCAATCCCGCTGGAACCACCACCGGGCCGGGTCGACCCGGAGCGCCGACAGCCCATCGAGCGCCGCCAGCCGGTCGGCGTCGGACGCGTCGCCGGCTCCCGCGAGCGTCCGGCGCCACGTCGCCGCGGCCTCCGCGCTCGAGAGCGGCGACCGGGCCACGCCGCCCTGTTTCGTCCACGTCGTGCCGGACTCCTCGACGAACCGCGACCGCGCGCTCAGCGTGTCGTCGTCCTGACGGTCGGTGGCCGTGAGCACGACCGCCCGGCGGGCCCGCGCCAGGACCATCCGGAACAGCCGGCGCTCGTCGGCCAGGCGGAGGCGGTTGCGTTCGGACTGGGAGACCCGCCGGTCGAGGACCGCGAGGTCGAACATGGGCTCCGGGCGGGAGAGGCTGGGGAAGTTCCCCTCGACGGCGCCGACGACGACGACCGCCTCGAACTCGCTGCCGACGGCGCCGTGGGCCGTGAGCACGTGGACGGCGTCCGGCGCCGGGCCGGCCGCCGGGTCGACGCCCGGGCCCTCCGCGCCCGCCTCGAGGCCTTCGAGGAACGCGGCCACGGGGAGGTCGCCCGCCTCGCCGGCGGCCGACACGGTCCGCGAGAACGCCACGACGGCGTCGAGGTCGCGCCGCGCGCGGGGGTTCCGATCGGCCTCGTCGACCAGGCGCCGGGACGACGGGAGGTCGCGCCACATGGTGGAGAACGCGTCGAGAACCGAGCGCCCGGCGACCGCCGAGGCTCGCTCGAGCGTCGCGCTGAGCGCCAGGACCTCGGCGGCCGTCTCCTCGGGCAGGTTCCCGGTGTGGCCGAGCGCAGCCGAGGCGGGCTCGCCGGCCTGCCGCGCCGAGCGGATCATGCTCCGGGCGAGGGCCGGCCCCACCCGGGCCAGGTCGGACGTGAGGAGCGACTCGACGAGCGCGTCGCGTTCCTCCGGCCCGGCGGCCAGCCAGCGCAGCGCGAGGACGAGCGGCGCGGTCGCCGGCTCCGCCACGAGCGACAGGCCGCGCTCGGGGGTCCAGCGGGGGATGCCGGCGTCATCGAGCGCCCGGACGAGGCCGGCCGCCTGCGTGCCCTGCCGCCGGACCACGACGGCCATGCTGCCCCAGGGAACCTCGTCCTCCACGTGCAGCCTGCGAAGGGCGCGGGTCACCACGCCGAGCTCCTCGGACTCGTGCGTCGCGGTCACCGCCTCGACCACCCTGTCCCTCGAGCGGTGGTCGACGTCGAGGACGACCCCCTCCGCGCCGGCCATCTTCTCCGTGAAGTGCCGGATGGGCTCGTCCGTCGTCCCCTGGAACGAGAACACGTGGGCGTCCGGGTTGCCGGCGACGACGAGGCTGGTGGGTCGGAGGTTCGCGAGGAGCGCCTCCGCCGAGAACGTCGTGTCCTGGTAGTCGTCGACCATGAGGTGGTCGTACGGCGGCTCGCCGCCCTGCGCGGCGGCGGCCGCCTGCTCGACGAGGCCGGCGAAGTCCACGAGCCGGTCCTCGTCGAGTCCCTGCTGGTACTTGTGCAGGAAGTCGGCGAGCTCGTTCCAGCCGGAGAGGCCCGCCGCGTCCGCCTGCTTCCGGATGTCCTCGGGCCGGAGCAGCGCCTCCTGGGCCCGCGCGATCAGCTGGCGGACCTGGTCCGCGAATCCGCGCAGCCCGAGCATCGACCCGTACGCGGGCCAGCTGGCGGGATCCTCGCCGGCCAGCAGCTCCCGGACGCGGGCGAACTGCTCCGCCGCCGGGAGCATCTCGGGCGGGGCGTCGTAGTCGAGCGTGCGGTAGCGGAGCCCCATGACGTGGTACCCGAGGCCGTGGATGGTCATCACCCGCAGGTCGGGGAGCGACATCTCGAGCCGCCGCAGGAGGAACTCGCGCGTCTCGCGGCGGGCGCGACCGGAGCCCACCACGAGCGCGACCCGCTCGGGGTCGGCGCCTCCTTCCACGAGCCGGGCGAACCGTTCGCGGAGCACGGTCGTCTTGCCTGTGCCGGGGCCGCCGGTCACGAGGAGGGGCCCGGACTCGTGGTCCAGGACGCGGGCCTGCGGGGGATCGAACTGCATCTCGGGGTCGATGCTAGCGCGGGCGTACGACACGTCCGAACGCAGGTGTGATGCGCGGATGCTGCAGATCGGCCTCGCGCGGTTCAGCGCTTGCGGCAGCGCCAGATCGTCTCGGCCGGCCACTTGCGCGACCACTCGAGGTCGGTCGCGTCGCGGTACGTGCTGACGGCGTCCGGATCCGGCCGTGGTTCGATGAGCGTCTCCACCACCAGGCCGTTCTCAGTGAACAGCCGGATCCACTCGCCCATCGGCAATGTGAACACGGTGATGCCGTCCGGGTCCGTTATCCGGAACGTGTCGAAGTAGTCGTGGACGAGCCGCTCGGACGCGTGGTCGTCGTCCATGGGCCAGGCGATCTCGTTCAGCGGGTGCGACCGGTTGAACGCGAGCAGCCCTCCCGAACGCAGGATCCGCGCCGACTCGGGGATGGTCCGGTACGGGTCACCGAAGGTGAACGCGCCGTGATCGGCGAACACCACGTCGAAGGACCCGTCGGCGAACGGGACCTGTTCCGCGCTCGCGTGCACCAGCGACACGCGCACGCCCATCTCCTCGCGGAGGCGGCTCGCATGCGCGAGCTGGACGTCGGAGAGGTCGAGGCCGAACGCCCTCGCGCCCCGCCGGGCAAGCGCGATCGACCACTGCGCCGCGCCGCAGCCGAGCTCCAGCACGTCCTTGCCCGCCACGTCGCCGAGCACGTGCAGTTGCGACTCCGGGATCCCCCACAGGCCCCAGGCCAGGTCGCCGGTGCGCATCTGTTCGGTGATCTGCGGTGCGTTGCGGGACTGGTACTCGTCGGCGGTCGCGTTCCAGCGCTCGCGGTTCCCGGCGATGTGGTCGGCCGCGCCGTTCCCAACCGGGCCCGCTGCGTCGTTCGCCCCGTCCCCGCCGGGGCCCGCTGCCTCATTCGTTTCCGCGGCGTCGGTCATGCGGGCGTCAGAAGACCCGCCGGCTGCGGAGCCAGCGGTCGACGTCGGGGAGCGCGATCTGCCCGACGATCTGTCCGTCCTGCACCACCACGGCCGGCAGGTGGACCTGCTGGAGGCGGTTCACCACGCTGTCGAGCTTGTCGTCGAGCCCCACCTGGATGATGCCGGCCGCCGGAAGCATCGCGTCGCGGACCGGCCGCAGCGGATTCTCCCGACCCACGGCCGCCGCCGACTCGAAGGTCAGCACGCCGGCCATCGGCAGGAACTGGCTCGACACCGGGAAGGTCTCGTGCTCGTGCCCGCGCAGGTACCGGTCGAGCGCCTCTGTCAGCGTGATGTCGTCGGGGATGGTCTCGGGCGGTGGTGTCATCGCCTCGGCGACGGTCCCCCCGGCGAGGGTGTCGAAGATCCGGTCGCGTTCCAGCGTCTGCCGCGCCCCCTGGAACATCGTCACACCGATGACGATGAGCCAGATGCCGAATCCGGTGTTCCCTCGCGAGATGAACCACACGCCGACGCCGATGGCGATCGCCCAGACGACCATGCCGGAACGGGCTGCGACGGAGTTGGCCTTGCGCTCGCTGCCGGTGACCTTCCAGATGAGCGCGTGGAGGATCCGGCCGCCGTCGAGCGGGTAGCCGGGCAGCAGGTTCGCGATCCCCAGCACCACGTTGAGGCCGCCGACCCACCGGAGCGTGTCGTGCACGGCCGGCGAGAGCGAGTCGACGAGCGAGACCGCCACCAGCCCGAGCCCGATGAGCACGCTCGTGAGCGGCCCGACGACCGTGATGAGGAACGCGTCCGCGGGGCTCCGGTCGAGGTCGGTCGAGGTGGCGCCGCCCAGCATGAACAGCCGGATCCCGGCCACGGGGATCTTGCGGAGCCGTGCGACCCCGGCGTGCGCCAGCTCGTGGCCGAGGATCGAGCCCAGGAACAGCCCCGTGGTCAGCAGGGCGATGGCGATGGCCTGGCCGCTCCCGAGCGCCTCGTTGAGCGCGGCGTACTGCGTGAAGACGATGAACGCGGCGAGCAGGAACCACGAGGCGTCGACCGAGATGGGGATGCCGCCGATGGATCCGATCTTGATGGTCTTCCCGAACACCCCGAGCCTCCTGGAGTCGCATTCCAGCGTACCCCTGTCATCGGCTTTGGCCGGGGTGCTCGGCGGCCCGCGCTTCCGTGCGCCCCCGTGCCCCTGCTGCGCCCGGGGGACGCTTCCGCAATGCCCGGGGGATTCGAAGATGACACGGTCGTGCCATTCCCTCGACCGAACACATGTTCGATGATGGCTGCCGTCATGAGCACGCTGCGATCCGCACTCGAGGACCTCCGTTCCGAGGAACTCCGCCCGCTGTCCGACGATGAGCTCGAGGAACGCCTCACCGAGCTCGCCCGGCACCGGCGCGTGATCGAAGCCGAATCGGCCCGGACGGTGGCGGAGATCGAACGGCGCGGGTCGTTCGGGATCGACGGGCATCTGACGATGACGTCGTTCGTGGAATCGCGGCTCGGGGTCGGATGGTCCGAGGCGGCGCGTGAGGTCCGCATGGCCCGGGCGCTCGAACACATGCCGGCCGCGCGCGAGGCGCTCGGGCTGGGCGAGGTGTCCTCGTCCGCCGTGGGCGCGCTCGCGGCCGCCCGGGAGGTCAACCCCGAGGCGTTCTCCGAGGTCGAGGAGGACCTGGTCGAGGTGGCCCGCACAATGCCGGCGCGCGGGCTTCGGCTGGCCGTCGAACGGTGGAAAGTCAGGGTCGGGCCGGACGCCGCGGCCAGGGAGGACGCCGAACGGTTCGAACGCCGGTGCATGAACGTCACGCGGTCGCGGGACGGGATGGTCCGCGTCGATGCCAACCTCGACCCCGAGACGGGGGTGACCTTCACGACCGCCCTCGACGCGGTGACCGCCGTGTGGGCGAGATCGGGACGCGACGACTCCCGGTCTCCCGCCCAGCGCCGGGCCGACGCGCTGGGCGAGGTGTGCCGCGGGTGGCTCTCCCGATCCGACCGGCCGGTGGTCGCGGGCGAGCGCCCGCACATCATGGTCGTGGCGGACCTGGAGACGCTCGAGGGCCGGGCGCCGACCCGCTCGGAGTCGTCTGTCGGGACGCCCGTGCCGGCCGAGACGGTCAGGCGGCTGGCGTGCGACGCCCAGGTGTCCCGGGTGATCACCTCGGGCCGGACCGAGCCGCTCGAGGTCGGTCGCACGGTCCGGGTGGTTCCGCCCTCGCTCCGGCGTGCCCTCGCGGTCCGGGACGGCGGGTGCGCGTTCCCGACCTGCGACCGTCCGGTGACCTGGTGCGACGCCCATCACGTGCGGCACTGGGCCGACGGGGGACGAACCGACCTATCGAACCTGGCCCTGCTGTGCCGGCGGCACCATCGGATGACCCACGCGGGCTTCCGGATCGAGATGGTCCAAGGGAAGCCCGTCTTCTACCGGCCGGACGGCTCGTTGATCCAGGACCGCCCGCCTCCCCGCCGCGGTCCGTGAACCGGGCCGGGTCGCAGGGGCACCTGGGGCTGGGGCTACTCGTCCAGGTCGAGCAGGCCGCTCAGCTGGCGGGCGTTGTTCACGGCGTAGTCGCGGTAGCAGTTGTTCATCAGAACGTGGGTCTCGCGGGCGGTGCTCGACATGTCCTCGATCTTCGGGACCCACTCCTCGAGCTCTTCCTGCTGGTATTCGTAGGCGAAGCGCTCGGCCGCGCTCACCCCCTTCTTGGTGAACTGCTTCGTGTCACGGGAGTGGAACCGGACGAGCGCGAGGTCCGTCGCCGTGGCCGCCGCGACTGGGGGGATGCTCGAGTCGAGACCCTGCGGCATGTCCACGGCGACGTACGGCAGGTTGTTGTCCTCGAGCCAGGCGAGCGTCTCGTCCTGGTTCCGAGGCTCCATCCATGTCTTGTTCCGGAACTCGATAGCGCAGCGGAAGTCGGGAAGGCGCTCGGCGCACTCGACCAGGTACTGCTTGTTGTAGCCGCTGATGACGAACCACTGCGGGAACTGGAACAGCACCGCGCCGAGCTTCCCGGCGGAATGCAGTGGCATCAGCGCGTCGGCGAACTGCCTCCAGAATTCGTCCACGACGTCGTCGGGGAGCTTCTCCCGGTAGACGTTGCGCTTCTCGGCCTCTTCGGGTGGAAGCAGCTCGCGGAGGTCCTTCGGCATCCGGTCGGGTGGCGTGGGGTGGTTCGTCAGCAGCGAGTAGGCCTTGATGTTGAACGTGAAGTGCTGGGGGGTCCGTTCGATCCACTTGATCGAGTTCTGCTCCGTGGGGGGCGAGTAGTAGGTCGAGTCGACCTCGACGATGGGGAACTGGGTCGCGTAGAAGCGCAGCCGCTCCTCGGGCGTCTTGGCCTCCGACGGGTAGAACGTGCCCGCCTTGATGAGGGTCGGCTCGGTCCACCCGCAGATGCCCACGAGGATCTGGCCCATGTGCGCAGCGTACCGGGCGGGCCTCCGCGGGACGTCCGAGCCCGAAAGGAAGCGACGCCCGCGGCGAGGGGGGTGCCGCGGGCGTCGCTGTGGAGCCAGTTTAGTCCCGATCAGGAATCGCTGTCGTCGCCCCCTCGGCCGTGCCCGGAGTCGTCGTCACCGTGCACCGCGCTGTCGTCCCCGTGCCTGGAGTCGTCGCCCCGCCGGGGCCGGGCCGGAGTTGTCGCTCGGACCGGAGCTGTCGTCGCCCTGCTCGTGGCTCTGGCCGGAGCTGTCGTCGCCCTGCTCGTCGCCCTGGCCGGAGCTGCCGTCGCCCTGCTCCTCGCCCTGGCCGGAGTCGTCCTCGCCGTCCTCGTGCTGACCGTCCTCGCCGGGTTCGCCTTCGTGCTGGCCGTGGTCGTCTCCCGCCTCGGACTCGCCTTCGGCTTCGCGGCCGCGCGCCTCCGGCTCCGGGCCTCGGACGTCGCCGGCCTCTGCCTCGCCTTCGGCCTGGCGTCCACGGGCCTCGGCCTCCCGGCCATGGGCCTCGGGCTCGCTGCCGCTTCCGACCTGGCGTGTGTGCCCGATGGCGGACGGTGAGTCGTCGGCCGAGTTCGAAGCCATCGTGGCTGCCCCGGCGGCAATGCCGGCGCCGAGGACCAGCCCGGCCGCGATGGTCGCTGCCCTGAACCATTTCGTGGAGCGCATCCGGTCTCCTTCCGTTGACTAGCGGTCGTGTTGTTCACCAACCTAGAAGGGGGACCTCCAAGAGCAGACCACCGGGCCGTGAAGCGGGAGAAAAGCTTCGATGCTCGCGAGGCGTTAGTCGTCGCCGTGGCCGCTGAAGTCGTCCGATCCCGACCCACCGCCGGAGCCGGATCCGCCGCCAGACCCACCGGAGCCGTCGCTTCCGGACTTGCTATCGTCGCCGCCGGAGCCCGACCCACCGGAACCTGAGCCGGAACCGCCGCCATCAGACCCCGATCCGCCGGAACCCGACCCGGAGCTGTCGCCGGATCCCGAGCCCGACCCGGAACCTCCGGAGCCCGCGCTCGCGGTCGGCTCCGGCGTGGGATCGTCGCCGCCACTGCCATCGTGCCCGGAGCTCTCGGTCGGCTCCGGCGTGGGATCGTCGCTCCCGTGCCCGCCGGTGCCCTCGCCGCCGGAGCCGGATCCCGAGCCCGACCCGCCGGAGCCGTCGCCCGAACCGTCATCCGATCCCTTGCCAGAACCGCCGGTTCCTGATCCGGAACCTCCATGGTCGTCCCCGGCCTCATGGGTCCCTTCCGCGTCAGGGGAGCGTTCGGCCGACGGGCTCGCCGCCGGCGACGTCTGGGCATCCCCGGCCTCCGAAGGGGTGGCGCTCGGTGCCAGGGCTGCCTGGTTGAGCGGCGCGATCCGCACCGGCTGCGAGAGGGTCCGGCCGGCAACGACGTACGCCAGCACGACGATCGCGAAGGCTCCGATCGCGGCCGCAAGGGCGTATCCGGCTCGCGCGAGTGCCCGCTGCATGTCGGTCAGCGTACGGACCGGCCTGCTAAGAGCAGGTTAAGGACCGCTGCCATCGGCGTTCACCGCCGGCAGCCGCACCTCGACCCGTGTCCCGTGCTCCCGGCCGCGCGCGATCACCATCTCACCTCCGGACCGCTCGGCCAGCTCGCGCACGAGGGCCAACCCCAGGCCGGTTCCGCCCGGGGGGGCGTCGCGCCCCCGATAGAACCGCTCGGCGACGCGCGGGATCTCATCCTCCGGGATCCCCGGCCCGTCGTCCTCGACCGCCAGGAACGCCTGTCCGTCGGCGCGCCCCGCCTCGATCCGCACCGGTCCGGCTCCGTATGACAATGCGTTGTCCACGAGCGCGTCCAGCATCTGGTCCACGTCGCCGCGGTCGGCCCGGGCCAGCGCCGCAGGATTCGGCCCCGACAGCTCCACGCTGCCGCCCGCCTCGCGGGCCTTCTGGCGGAAGCGTTCCCGGGCCCCGGCCGCGGCCTCGACCAGGTCGACCACCGACGGCGCCGTACCCTCCTCGATCCGCTTGGCCAGGACCAGCAGCCGCTCCACGATGCCGGTGAGCCGGTCCGCCTCGCGGTCGGCGGCCTCCAGCTGGCGCCGGAGATCCTCGGCCTCGGGAGGGGTCTCCGCCAGCGCTGACTCGAGCCGCAGCTTGAGCCCGGTGAGCGGCGTCCGAAGCTGGTGGGAGGCGTTCGCCGTGAACTCCCGCTGGGCCCGCACGGTGGCCTCCAGCCGGGCTGCCATGTCGTCGAACGAGTGCGCGACCTCCTCGATCTCGCGCGGCCCCCGAACGTCGCCGGCTCGCGCCTCGAGGTCGCCCTCGCCGAGCGTCCGGGCCGTTCCCGCCAGCCGCCGGAGTGGACGCGACACCGTCCCGGCCAGGACGAACGCCACGAGCAGTCCGGCCACCAGGACGCCGACGCCGATCGCGATCAGGCCGACGACGCTGCGGCGGACGCTCGCCGCGATCTGATCCGTCGACTGCGTGACGCGGACCGCGCCGACGATCTCCGGCCGGCCGGTGGCGGGATCGACCCGTTGTCGCGTCATGGGCGCCGCCACCGCCTGGATCTCCTGCCGAAGCGTGTCGCTGAACCCCACCCGGTACGACACCTGCCCCTGATCGATCGCCGCGACGATCTCGGGCCGGTCGGACGTGGCGTAGTTCGACCCGAGCAGCGTCGGCCCCGCCGAGTCGGCCACCAGCGTCCCCTCTGCGTCGACGACGATCACCCGGGCCTGGTTGGCGATCGCCTGGGCCCGGACCTGCCGCTGCAGCGCATCGGACTGGTTCAACAGGCTCTTGGCCTGGAATGCGGTCGAGACGGCGAGCGTCGTCTCCTGCGCCCGCTGCTCGGCGAGGCTCCGGTTCCGCAGGTTCACCGCCAGAGGAACCGTGAGCGCCACGATCACGACGAGCAGCACGTAGCCGAAGGCCAGCATCAGCCGGCTGCGGACGCGCACGACTACGCCTCCGGGGAGACGTCCTCGGGCGCGGCGAACCGGAACCCGACGCCTCGGCTCGTCGTGATGTACATCGGCTCGGCCGGGTCGTCCTCGAGCTTCTTGCGGAGCCACGACACGTGCACGTCGAGCGTCTTCGTCGACCCGAACCAGTGTTCGTCCCACACGAGGTCCATGATCTCCTCGCGCCGGACCACCTCGCCCGCGCGGCTCATCAGCAGAGTCAGCAGGTCGAACTCCCGCGCCGCCATCTCCACGGGCTGTTCGTGCTTGGTCACGGTCCGGGACGCGGCATCCAGCCGGATCGCCCCGATCTCGACGACCTCGTGGGTCGATGAGCCCCGTCCCCGGCGGAGGATGGCCCGGATGCGCGCCGCCAGCTCCCGCGCGGAGAACGGCTTCACCACATAGTCGTCGGCGCCGAGCTCGAGGCCGACGACTCGGTCGACCTCCTCACCCCGCGCGGTCAGCATCACGATCGGAACGTCCGAGCGCCGCCGGAGGTCCCGGCACAGGTCCCGCCCGTCGCCGTCCGGCAGCATCACGTCGAGCAGCACGAGGTCCGGTTCTCGTTCGTCGAACGCCTGCTCGGCCTCGGCGACGGTCGACGCGACGCGCGCCTCGAACCCCTCGCGGGCCAGGCTCTCCAGGAGCGGCTCCGAGATGGCCTGTTCGTCCTCGACCACGAGGATTCGGGGCTTCGTCACTCTTGCCATACGAGCGGCCCCCCCATGCGGCTTCCCTACAGGACCGCGTCGGCCAGCAGCTCGACCTGGTCGATGTTGGGAACTGTCGGGTCCCAGACGACCTCGTCGACACCGGCCTCCTCGTACTTCGCCTGGCGCTCGCGGATGGCCCCGACCGACCGCGGGATCGACTCGGCGAACCCGACCTCGCCGCCTCCCAGGAACGCGTAGTAGGCCGTGATCGAATGCTTCGACTCCTCCACGTGCTCGTCGCCGAGGCCGAAGTACGACAGGGCGTAGATGTACGGCTCGCCCTCCCGGCCGGCCTCGCTCCAGGCGGCACGGACCCGCTCGATGATCGGGGTGACCCGTTCTGGGGGTGCGCCGCCGGCCGACCAGCCGTCGCAGTGCTCGACCGTGCGCCGGATCGCGGCGTCGCTCGTCCCTCCCATGATCAGCCGCGGGCCGCCGGGCCGGACCGGCTCGGGCGCCACGTGGCCCTCGAACCCGGGGAGGGGCTTGCCGTCGAAGGCCGCGCGGAGGTCGGCGAGCTGCCGGTCGAAGCGCCTCCCGCGGTCGTGAAAGTCGAGTCCGGCCAGCTCGTAGTCGTCCTTCCGCCCTCCCACGCCGAGCCCGAGCGTGAGCCGGCCGCCCGAGACGTGGTCGACCGAGACCGCCTCCTTCGCGAGGAGGGCTGTGCTCCTCGTCGGTCCGATCAGGATGTTCGTGAACAGCCCGATCCGCTGGGTGACGGCGCCGGCGGCCGCGAGCGACACGAGGGAGTCGAAGTTCGGGTACGCGATCCGGTCGATGGTCGCGAGGCAGGAGAATCCCCGGACCTCGGCGCGACGGGCCCAATCGACCATGAGCTCGCCAGTTGCTCCGGGTGTGGTGTTCGGCAATCCGATCCCGATCTTCACGAGCCCTCCTGGGGCGCTGACGGCGCGGGGAAGATTCGTTTCCTCCGCAACCATACACGGCGACCTCCCGGCGGCCGGGCGTCAGGCGCGCCGGAACGTTCCGGTGAGCTGCAGCGGCGCGGGCGAAGGGCGCTCCGCGGTCCAGGGACTACGCTGAGGATGACGAGCGAGGTGACCGAGATGACAGTGACGACCCTGCAGACGCCCGGTGGGGAGGTGGCGATCCACCGGCTCGACGAGACCGGCGCCGACCTGCCCCGGCTTCCCCACACGTTGAAGATCCTGCTGGAGAACCTCCTGCGGAGGGCCGGCAGCCGCGACGTGACCGAGGCCGACGTCGCCGCCCTGGCGGGGTGGCCGAACCAGCCGTCCGGGGAGCCCTCGATCGCGTTCATGCCGTCACGGGTCCTGATGCAGGACTTCACGGGGGTGCCGGCGGTGGTGGACCTGGCGGCCATCCGCAGCGCCGTCGCGCGGGCCGGGGGTGACCCCGCGAGCGTCAACCCGCACATCCCGGTGGACCTCGTGATCGACCACTCGGTGCAGGTCGACCTGTTCGCCTCGCCGGAGGCCTACACGGCCAACGTCGAGTGGGAGTACCGACGGAACGGCGAGCGCTACACGCTCCTGAAGTGGGCCCAGCAGGCCTTCGACGGGTTCCGCGTCGTTCCGCCGGGGATGGGCATCTGCCACCAGGTGAACCTCGAGCACCTCGGCCGGGTGGTCCGGGTGCGGGAGGGTGTCGCGATGCCGGACACGCTCGTCGGCACCGACTCCCATACGACCATGGTGAACGGGCTCGGCGTGCTCGGGTGGGGCGTCGGCGGCATCGAAGCCGAGGCGGCCATGCTCGGCCAGCCGATGTTCCTGCCGTGGCCGATCGTGGTCGGCGTGAAGCTGTCCGGGGCGCTGCCCGCGGGGACCACCGCGACCGACCTGGTGCTGACCTTGACGCAGATGCTCCGGGCGCACGGCGTCGTCGGGAAGTTCGTCGAGTTCTACGGCGGGGGACTCTCGTCGCTGACCGTCGAGGACCGGGCGACCCTGTCGAACATGTGCCCCGAATACGGCGCCACTGCGTCGTTCTTCCCGGCCGACCACCAGACGCTCGCGTACCTCCGGAACACCGGGCGCGACGACGCCGCCGACCTGGTGGAGGCCTACGCGCCGGTGCAGGGCCTCCTGCGGACCGACGACGACCCCGATCCGGTGTTCACCGAGACGATCGACCTCGACCTGTCGAGCGTCGTGCCGAGCGTGGCCGGGCCCCGCCGCCCGCAGGACCGCGTCGCGCTGCCCGACGTGTGGGCGTCGTTCCAGGAGGCGTTCCCCGAGTTCGGCACGGGCTACGCCGACGGCCACGACGCGGCGGTCGCGGCGACGTTCCCGGCGAGCGACCCCACGGCGGACCAGGAGCCCGCCCCCGAGACGACCCGCACGAGGTCCGTGGCCCGGAGGCCGAACCCGCCGACGTCCCGAGGATCTCCGGCGGTGCGAACGGCATGACGGTGGGCCACGGGAGCGTCGTCATCGCCGCCATCACGTCGTGCACCAACACGTCGAACCCGAGCGTGATGCTCGCCGCGGGCCTCCTGGCGAAGAAGGCGGTCGAAGCGGGACTGCAGTCGAAGCCGTGGGTCAAGACCTCGCTCGCGCCGGGGTCGCGGGTGGTGACCGACTACCTCGACCGGGCCGGGCTCCAGCCGTACCTCGACAAGCTCGGCTTCAGCCTCGTCGGCTACGGCTGCACCACCTGCATCGGGAACTCGGGGCCGTTGCCGGACGAGGTCGCCGCGCAGGTCGACGAGCGCGACCTCGCCGTCGTGGCGGTGCTGTCCGGCAACCGGAACTTCGAGGGCCGCATCCACCCGCAGGTCCGGGCCTCGTATCTGGCGTCCCCGCCGCTGTGCGTCGCGTACGCGCTCGCCGGGCGGGTCGACGTCGACCTGACCACCGAGCCGATCGGCACGACGCCCGAGGGCGGAGACGTGTTCCTGCGGGACCTGTGGCCGTCGGCCGAGGAGATCCAGGCCGTGGTGGCCGACGCCATCACCCCGGAGCAGTTCGACGACCAGTACGGGCGGATCTGGGCCGGCGACGAGCACTGGGCGGCGCTCGAGGCGCCGACGGGAACGGTCTACGAGTGGGACCCGTCGTCGACGTACGTCCAGGAGCCGCCGTTCTTCCAGGACCTGGCGGCGGACCTGCGGGACGTGTCCGACGTCGAGGGCGGCAGGGTGCTGGTCAAGGTCGGCGACTCGATCACGACCGATCACATCTCCCCGGCCGGCTCGATCAAGAAGGATTCCCCGGCGGGGCAGTACCTGATCGAACACGGTGTGCAGTCGGCCGACTTCAACTCCTACGGCGCCCGGCGGGGCAACCACGAGGTGATGATGCGCGGCACGTTCGCCAACGTCCGCCTGCGGAACGAGCTCGCGCCGGGGACCGAGGGGCCGTGGACGACGCACCTCCCGTCCGGCGAACAGGCGACGATCTACGATGCCTCGCTGCGGTACGCCTCGGACGGCGTGCCGCTGCTCGTGCTCGCCGGGCAAGGAATACGGGAGTGGGTCGAGCCGTGACTGGGCGGCCAAGGGCCCGGCGCTGCTCGGCGTGCGGGCGGCGATCGCGGAGTCGTTCGAGCGGATCCACCGGTCGAACCTCGTGGGCATGGGCATCCTGCCGTTGCAGTACGCGACGGGGGAATCGGCGGCGTCGCTCGGCCTCGACGGTACGGAGACCTACGAGATCGGCGGCGCTGGCCGGCGGCATCACGCCGAAGCAGACCGCGCAGGTCACGGCAACGCGCGCCGACGGTTCCACGGTGGAGTTCGACGTGACGGTGCGGATCGACGGGCCGGCGGAGGTCGAGTACTACCGGAACGGCGGCATCCTGCAGATGGTGCTCCGCCAGATGCTCGCCGGCTGACCACGCCGCCGGCCCGGCCTCCCCACCTCAGGCCGCCTGGTCCGGCGGACCAGCCGTGTTCTCTCTTGCCGGGCTTCCCGACCGGAATCTCGAGGACCACGCGAGCCCGTCGTGGCCCTGGATGTCGCCGATCGGGCTGAGGTCGATGGACCGGTTCCGGCGCCCGCCCGTGCGTTACCGGGTGCTGCCGACCGGCGCCGGAGGGGGCGGTGGGGCCAACTCGAGGGGCGACGACGCGAGCGACAGGCGCAGCACCGCGCCGCCGTCGGGGGCGTTCCAGGCCGTGACCGTGCCGCCGTGCGACTCGGCCACCTGCCGGACGATCGCGAGCCCGAGCCCGGACCCCGGCAGGCCGCGCGCCGCGGCGCTCCGGTAGAACCGGTCGAACACGTACGGCAGGTCTTCGGACGCGATGCCCGGCCCGTGGTCCCGCACCGTCACGGAGCCATCCGCAACGGTGACCTCGACCTGCCCGTTCGGCGGGCTCCACTTCGCCGCGTTGTCGAGGAGATTGCCGATGGCCCGGTCGAGCCGCTCGGCGACGCCGGTCACGGCGACGGGCGACATGGACAGGACGAACTCCACCCCCGGCGCGCGCCGGCGGGTTCGTTCGACGGCGTTCTCCACGAGCCGGTCGAGCCGGAGCGGGCCGGCGGCCGGCGCGGCGACGTGGCCGTCCCGGGCCAGGTCCATGAGGTCGGCAACCAGCGCTGTCATTTCCTCGAGCTGGGCGAGGACGTCGCGGCGGAGGCGCTCGCGGTCCTCAGGGTTGAGCTCGGATGCCCTGGACAGCACCTCGATGTTCGTCCGGAGGGACGTGAGGGGCGTCCGCAGCTCGTGCGAGGCGTCGGCCACCAGCTGGCGCTGGGCGTCGACCGAGCGCTGCAGCGCCTCGAGCATCCGGTTGAAGCTCGCGGCGAGGCGGGCGACCTCGTCGTCGCCCTCGACTTCGATCCGCGCGGCCAGGTCGCCGGTCGCGGTGACGTGCTCGGCGGTCTCGGTCAGCCGCCGCACCGGCCTCGCGGCGGTCCGCGTGATGAGGAACCCCAGCACGACGCCGAGCGCGATCCCGACGGTCGAGATGGCGAGCAGCAGGAAGGCGAGCCGCGACATCGCCGCGTCGACCTCGCCGAGCGGCCGGGCCACCTGCACGGCGAGCGGCTGCGGGATGGGATCCACCCGGGGCGGCACGCCCTCGAGCGGCCCCGGCATCTGCGCCGTGATCACCCGGTAGTGCTCGCCGTCGAGGTGGATGTCCGAGAAGTAGACGCTGCGCTCTCCCGACGCGACCGCGAGCGATCCCGAGGTCGGCTTCATGTACGGGCCGGACTCATCGGAGGGGCGGAGGACGCTGCCGTCGGAGGCGACGAATTGGACGTAGCCGGGGGACTCCCCTTGGAGCTCCGGCGGCTGGATGACCAGTTGGTCCAGCACCGGGTCCCACGTCACGCCCCGGGGGGTCCGGATCTCGTCGAGCCGGCTGCGGAGCGCTTCGTCGACCTGCCCGCGGAGCTCGCCGCGCACCAGGAGGTACACGACGCCGGACACGAGGACCACGGCGATCGCGACGGCGACGCCGGAGCCGATCGCCACCCGTCGCCGGAAGGTCGCCCGGCTCCGGAGCTTCACGCCTGGACCTCCTTGAGCACGTAGCCGACGCCCCGGACCGTCTGGATCAGGCGCGGCTCGTCCTCGGCCTCGGTCTTGCGCCGGAGGTACCCCACGTACACCTCGAGCGAGTTGGACGTCGGACCGAAGTCGTACCCCCACACCCGCTCGAAGATGACCTCCCGGGTCAGCACGCGCCGGGGATTCCGCAGGAACAGCTCCAGCAGCAGGAACTCCGTCTTGGTCAGCTCGAGCGCCCGTTCGCCCCGTCGCGCCTCGTGCGCCACGAGGTCCAGCTCCAGATCGGCGAACCGCAGCACCTCGACTTCGTCGGGCGCGGTCCGGCGGAGCAGCGCCCGCAGCCGCGCGAACAGCTCCTCCAGCGCGAACGGCTTCACCAGGTAGTCGTCAGCGCCGGCGTCGAGCCCGGCCACGCGGTCGCTGATCTCGTCGCGGGCGGTGAGCATGAGGATCGGCAGGCGCATGCCGGCGGCGCGGATGGCGCGGCTGGTCGCGAGCCCGTCGAGGACCGGCATCATCACGTCGAGCACCACGGCGTCGGGGGGACGGTCGCCGATGGCGCGGAGGGCCTGTTCACCGTTGCCGGCGAGCTCGATCTCGTAGCCCTCCAGGCGGAGCGCACGGTCGAGCGACTCGCGAACGGCGGGCTCGTCGTCGACCACGAGGATGCGCACCGACACAGTGTCCTCCGTCTTCCTGAGCAAAGCCTGAACCGTCGGGGTGTCCGCCCGCGAATGTAGCCTGGAATACCTCTCGGGCGCGGCCGGTTGCCAACTGGGGTCGGCGGGCGACCGGGCGAGATCGGAACACGGCACCGTCATGAGCAACAACGGATCGCAGACGACGAGCGGCATCGCCGCGGCGCAGGGATCGCGCGCGCCGGCGTGGATGGTGCTCACGCTCGTGTGTCTGGGCCAGTTCATGGTCGTGCTCGACATCTCCGTCGTGAACGTGGCCCTGCCGTCCATCCAGGCCGACCTGGGGTTCAGCGACGCCGGGCTGCAATGGGTGGTGAACGCCTACACGCTGGCGTTCGCCGGGTTCCTGCTCCTGGGCGGTCGCGCGGCCGACCTGTGGGGGCGGCGGAAGATGTTCATCGTCGGGCTCACCGTGTTCTCTGCGGCGAGCCTCATCGGGGGGTTCGCCCAGACCAAGGGCATGCTGGTCGGGGCCCGGGCCGTGCAGGGCCTGGGCGGCGCCATCCTCGCGCCGGCGACCCTCACGATCCTCACGACGAGCTTCGCGGCCGGGCGCGACCGCGCCCGGGCGCTCGGCGTGTGGAGCGCGATGGCGGCGGCCGGCGGAGCGGCCGGCGCCATCCTCGGCGGGCTGCTCACCGACCTCCTGTCGTGGCGGTGGATCCTGTTCATCAACGTGCCGATCGGGCTGGTCGCGGTGATCGCGGCCCGGGCCATCCTGGTCGAGACGCGGGCGCCCGACAGCATGCGAACCAAGCTCGACATCGCCGGGAGCGTCACGGTGACCGCGGGGCTCGTCTCGCTGGTCTTCGGCATCGTCGAGACCGAGCAGCACGGCTGGACCTCGCCCTGGACGCTCGTCCCGATCGCGCTGGCCGTCGTGCTGTTCGCCGCGTTCGTGTTCATCGAGACGAGGGTCGCGTCCTCGCCGCTCATGCCGTTCGGGATCTTCAAGAACCGTTCGGTCCGCGGTGCCAACGTCGTCGTGATGCTGCTCGGGGCGGCGATGTTCTCGATGTGGTTCTTCCTGTCGCTCTACATGCAGAAGGTGCTCGGCTACAGCCCGCTCGCGGCGGGGCTCGCGTTCCTGCCGCAGACGCTGATGATCGTCATCGGCGCACAGATCGCCGCCCGGCTCGTCTCGAACATCGGTCCGCGCCCGCTGCTCCTGATCGGCGGCGCGCTCGCCGCGATCGGGCTGGGGTGGTACTCGATGATCTCCGCGGACGGGACCTACCTGGGCGACCTGCTGGTCCCCGGCCTCCTGGTGACCTTCGGTCTCGGCCTCTCGTTCGCGCCGGTGACCCTCGCGGCGACCACCGGCGTCGAGCCTCGCGACGCCGGCCTGGCATCGGGCCTGGTGAACACCACCCGGCAGATCGGGGGGTCGGTCGGGCTCGCCGCACTCGCGACGCTCGCGACCGCCCGGGCCACGAGCCTGCTCGCGTCGGGCTCGCCGCGGGCGGAGGCGCTCACGTCGGGCTTCTCTCGGGCGTTCGCCGTGGGCGCGGTTATCTGCGCCGGCGCCGCGCTCGCGTCCTTCCTGCTGCCGTCGGTTCGCCGCCGGGAGGCCGTCCCCGCGCCGGGCATGCCGCCCGAGCCCGCGCCGGCCGTCGAGCGTTGACCGGAAGGCTCCTCGGGGTGCGGCGCGGGTCCGGGGCGCGTGCTGATAGCGTCCGTCGGCGTGACATGGGCGCCGGGCTGATGGCACCGGGCAGAACTCGGCCGCGGAAGCCGATCGAACGGCTCCGGTCGATCTGCATGGCCTTCCCCGAAGCAACGGAACGGCTGAGCCATGGGGAACCGACGTGGTTCGTCCGCGACAAGTCGGTGTTCGTCATGTCCGTGGACCGGCATCACGACGACCGGGTGGCCATGTGGTGCGCGGCGCCGCCCGGCGTGCAGGAGCACCTGGCGTCCGACGAGCCGGAACGGTTCTTCCGGCCGCCGTACGTCGGGCACCGCGGGTGGCTCGGCGTGTACCTCGACGTCCCGGTCGACTGGGACGAGATCGCCGACCTGGTCGAGGACGCCTACCGCATGGTCGCGCCGAAGCGACTGGTGGCGCTGCTCGACGCGGGGGAGTGATCTGTCCGAAGGGTCACGCCTCGGGCGCCGCCCAGCTGCGTTCCTGGATCACCCAGGAGTTCCCGTCCGGGTCGCTGAAGTCCGCGAACGACTCGTAGTCGTTGTGCTCCGGGTGCGTTCCGGGCGTCCAGCCCTCCGCGCCCATGTGACGGATGTCGCTCACCTCGACGCCGCGCCCGCGGAGCTCGTTCACCGCCGCCTCGATGTCGGAAGTGACGAGGTGGATGCCGCGGTAGGAACCGGGCTCGGCGTCGGTGATCCCCACGCCGACGGTGATCGAACAGGCCGAGCCGGGCGGCGTCATCTGCACGACGCGGAACTCCTCGCCGGCGCTGTGGTCGACGTCGAGCGTGAAGCCCGCCCTGTCCGTGTAGAACTCCTTGGCCCGGTCCACGTCCGAGACCGGGATCAGCACGAGCTCGAGCTTCAGTTCCACCATGGATGTAACTCCTCCCTGGGTTGGTTCCGACCGATCGGGCGAGATCCGATTGTCCCAGCGGCCCGGCGAAACGGGTTCAGCCCTGATCGCCGGGCTGGACGATGCCGGATTCATAGGCGAACACCACCGCCTGGACACGGTCGCGGACGCCGAGCTTGGCGAGCACGTGGGCGACGTGCGTCTTCACGGTCGTCTCGCTGACGAAGAACGCCGAGGCGATCTCGGCGTTCGACAGGCCGCGGGCCATCATCCGGAGCACCTCGACCTCGCGCGCCGTGAGCTCGTCGACGAGGGCAGGCCGGGCGCGCACCGCCTCCGGCGGGTGGCGGACGAACTCCTGGATCAGGCGCCGGGTCACCGACGGCGCGAAGAGGGAGTCGCCGTCGCGGTGGCGGCGTCGAACCTGGCGCTCATCGCGCTGGACATCTCCCGCGAGGGACCGCTCCGACGCACAGGGGAGCGACGTCTGCGGCCACGACCGGCGTCGCCGGGAGGGAGCCGGCGCTGCGGTGAGCCCGTCGGGTTGAGCTTCCGAAGGAGCAGAGCGGCCGGGGCGACCCGGCCGCTCCGTCCCTCCGACCTGCCGATAGCCTCATGTCGACCGCCGGACGCAAGGAGCGATCGCCATGGACCAGACGGCTGCGGGAACCGACCGGGGACCGGTGCGCGAGCTCCGGCTGGTGGTGACCGCCGAGGACTTCGACGAGGCTCTGCGGTTCTACCGCGACGCGCTCGGGCTGCGGGAAGCGGCGGTGTTCCAGTCGGGCAACGACGGCCGCGTCAGCATCCTCGAGGCGGGCCGGGCCACGATCGAGCTCGCGAACCCCGCTCACGCCGCCTGGGTGGACGAGGTCGAGGTCGGGCGCCGCGTCGCCGGCCACGTCCGGGTGGCGTTCGCCGTCGACGACGCGGAGGCGACGACCCGGGCACTGGAGCACGCGGGCGCGACCGTGATCGCGGAACCCGTCCGCACGCCATGGGGCTCGCTCAACTCCCGTCTCGAGGCCCCGGCCGGCCTCCAACTCACCCTGTTCGCGGGCGAGTAGCTCAGCCGGGCTTGCGCGCGAAGTAGGCGAGCCGCGACAGCCGCCGCTCGCTCGACAGGACGTGAACCGCGGCCAGGAAGGCCTGGAACGAGGCGTTCGCCGCCGGGCCCTCGGTCTCGTCGAGCTCCTGGGCCCGCCGTTCCCGGGCGGCGTGCCAGCTGCCGGTGACGGCCACGATGCCGTCCGTGACGTCCTCGATCGCTACGTCGACGAACCCGGCCTCGTGGAGCAGGGGCTCGTCGGCGCCGTACGGCGTGAACACGAACTCGCCCATCGACGGGCTCCGCGCCAGGACCTCCTCGCGCGTCAGCTGCCCCGTCACGACGACCGCGTCGGTGTACATCACGCGGCCGCCGGGTCGCAGCACCCGGACCCATTCGGCGAACATCGGCCCGCGGCCGAACACGTGGTTGATCGAGTCGATCGAGACGACCGCGTCGAACGTCTCGTCCTCGAACGGAAACGGCTCCCGCGCATCGTGGACGAGGAAGGCGGCCCGGTCGCCGAGCGCCTGCCCGCTCCGCGGCCGCATTCGCCGCTTCGACTCCGTCGGCGTGGATGTCGATGCCGGTGACCCGGCACCCGGTCTCGCGGGCCATGAACAGCGCCGGACCGCCCGACCCGCACGCGACGTCGAGCACGTGGCTCTCCGAGTCGATGCCGAGCTGTCGCTGGAACTGCCGGTGCTCGTCGGCCGTGGTCCAGGAGAACTGCCCGATGTCCTCACCGAACGCCGCCGTGCGGATCTCGCGGCTCAATTCGTCCGGCGAAGCTCGATATGACCGGTCGAAGAACTCGCGCGACGGCGCATCATCGGCGGTGGCGCTCACCGCGTGAGTATGCCGTGTGCCGCTCTGGAGGATCGAGCGGCGGCTACGTCTTCAGCCCGGTCGCCGGAACCATCAGCAGCCGGCGGCGTGCGGGTGGGCGAAGACGAGCATCCCGAGAGCATCCCCTAGGCCAACAGGAGCCAGCCCAGTGCGATCGCGCCGAGGATCACCTCGACGACCGCTCCCGCCGCAGCGAGCACGGTTCCGAGCAGCCGGGCCGGGTTCAGGAGGAAGGCACCCGGGAGGATCGACGAGGCGACGTCCCGGGACGAGCCGGCCGACCGCACGAGTCGGACGACCGCGACGAGGGTCCGAAGGCGGCCTCCGGATCGGGCGTCGGCGACCTCGCGGGCCCGCCGGCCGAGATCCTCCGCGTGAGCACGGACCGCCTCGGGCGACTCGCGGACGCGCTGGGGGAGGTGGACGAGCGCGCGGACGGCCAGAGCGAACGTCCCGAGCACGATCGGAGGCAGGGCGAGCACAACGCCGAGGACGACGGCGACGGTCAGCCTGTTGTCGGCGGGTGTCTCGCGGACGACCGCGACGCCGATCGCCGCGCCTCCGACCAGGCCGGCGACGGCGAGGATGGCCACGCGACGGCTGAACCGGCGCAGGAACGTGCTGATCCGATCCATCGCCTGCACAGCCCGGACCACGGCGCCCTCACGGGCCGGGGATTTGGGCGTCGGGGCCCGCGGGGTCGGGGATTGCGGCGACGGGGGCTCCATCGGAGTGATCTTCCCGACCCGGCCCTGTGGCAAGCGTCGCGCGTGTGCACTTCCAGCCCACGATGCGCCGATGGTGCCCGGCGATCGCGCGCCTGACCGTGCCCTACAGCTCTCGAGTGCCAACTATGGTGAAGGTGGTCGTCGGGAGTGGGAGCAGGCATGGCCGGAGGCAAGGCGCGTGTACCACCGCGGTGGTTCGTCGTGACCGCCTGGCATGTGCACCGGTTGATCGTCCGGGTGAGCGGTCGGCGAATGGGGCTCTGGCAACCGCGCCCGGGAAAGTGGGGTGCCCTGCGGCTCACCACACGCGGTCGACGCAGTGGGGAGCCGCGAAGCGTGATCGTCGGCTACTACGAGGATGGGCCCAACCTTGTCTCGATGGCCATGAACGGCTGGGGTGAGGCCGAGCCAGCCTGGTGGCTGAACCTGCAGGCACACCCCGAGGCGATCGTCGAGCTGGCCGGTGGGATCCGGCGCGAGGTGCTCGGGAGGGCTGCGGTCGGCGAGGATCGTGAACGGCTGTGGCAGCGCTGGCGCGAACTCGACCAGAAGCTCGATGGCTACGCTGCCCGACGCCCCGGGGAGACGGCCGTGGTCGTCCTGGAGCCGCGCGCGGCTGACTGAACCACTGGCCAGCGCCCTCGTTCGGATAGGGTCGTCCGGACGGTCGACGGGAGGGATGGCGATGGCGAAGGGCAGCAGGGGCGCCGCCGCGGGTGGTGGTGCGGTCTACAGCCTCGGGATCTTTGGCGCGCTGTTCTACTACTGGCAGCAGGCCGACACGTTCTGGGAGCACGTCTGGGCGATCTTCCCGAAGGCGATCTTCTGGCCGGCGTACATGGTCTACGAGGTGTTCAGGGCACTCGGCGCGTGACGCCGAACGGCCCGGGCGTGATCGGACACCGTCGGGCCCGCCCAAGCCTCGGTTCCACTGCCAGGACAGTTCTCGAACCCCGGTCCATCCAAGATCGAGACCAGGGGTGTTCCCTCGGGTCGACCCGGCTGCTACGGTCGCGGCTCGGGCGGCCGTTGTCCTGGCACGGCCAGCGCGGACGCACGGAGCCGAGACGGGGAGGCGTTCACATGCGCACACGGTCGATGGTCCGGACGATGGTGGTCGCGGGGGTGGCCGCGGCCCTGGCGCTGGCCCCGACGGTCGCGACGGCCGACCCGGGCGACCCGGACCCGGGGTGGTCCGACAACGGGCTGGCCAGGGACGGCCTCGGCGACGACGCCTCGGGTGTTCGCGTCCTCGTCCTCGGCAACGGCAAGGTGATCGTTGCCGGAGACATCGACGAGGGCGGGCCCACCGACAGGGACGTCCTCCTGGCCAGGTACACGGCGGGCGGCGAGCTGGACACCACCTTCAGCGGCGACGGGTACCGGTCGATCGCCGTCTCGGGCGTCTACGACACGGCGTGGGCGCTGGCCCGGCAGTCGAACGGGAGGTACCTGCTCGGCGGCAGCAAGGGGGCGAACGGGAAGGCGTTCGTCCTTCGTACCCTGGCCAACGGCGACCTCGACTCGTCCTTCTCCGGCGACGGTATCGCGTCGCCCTCCCTTCCCGGGTACTCCGGCGGGTACGTCTGGAAGCTCCTGGTGCAGCCGGACGGGAAGGTCCTCGCCGCCGGGGAGGCCTACCCGACCGGCGGCGGGAGCAACGGGTCCGACCTGATGGTCCTGCGTTTCCGGACCAACGGAACGCTCGACCCATCGTTCAGCGGCGACGGACGGCTGCTGTTCGACGTGGCCGGCGGCGAAGACACGGCGTGGCACGCCGGGCTGGTGAGCAACGGGAAGATCCTGGGGATCGGCACGGCGAACACCGCGGCGGACGAGCCGCGCGTCGCGGTCTTCCGGATCAACGCGAACGGGACGCTGGATCACTCGTTCTCGGGCGACGGGGTCGCTGACGATCCAGCTCGGGCCGACGACGAACGAGTACGGCCGGGCCATCTTCCGCCGGTCGGACGGCAAGCTGATCGCGCTGGCCGAGTCCGACCACGTCGAGGGTCCCGGCACCGACCAACAGATCGTCGTCATGCGCCTGAACCCCAACGGGAACCTGGACACGACGTTCGGCGGCGGCGACGGCAAGGTGTTCACCGACAGCGGGGCGGCGCAGTTCTCCTTCTACGACGCGGTCCGCCGATCCAACGGCCGGATGGTCCTGGCCGGGCAGATGCAGCGAGGACTTCACGGTGTGGCAGCTCCTGGCAAACGGCACGCTCGACGCGGGCTTCGGGCATGCCGGGACGGCCGTGTTCGATCCGGATACCGGTCGCGCGAACGGGGTCAGCCCTGAGGAAGGGCAAGGTCGTCGCGACGGGCCAGATCGGCCCCGAGGTGGCTACCGTCCGGCTGCTGAACTCGTAGGCTCCCGGGCCGTCAGGTCACTTCGCCTTCACGATCGCCTTGACCGCGTCGGCGGGTGTGCCAGGCCCGGCCTTCGCCGTGACGGGGAAGGTCCCGGAATTCGCGCTCGTCGCCGAGAGCTTCACGACCATCTTGAGCGTCGTGCTCCCTCCCGGCGCAAGGTTCCCCGTCGAGAAGGTCCCGGCTCGAACCTGTCCGGTCACGTTGGTGCTGCCGCGGAAGTAGGTCACCGTGAACCCGCTCGGCCGCGCCGGTCCCCGAGACCGTGAACGTGTCGTCGAGGAGTCCGTCGTCCTGGATGCTCACGAAGAGCGTGCCGCTCGAGCCCCTGGCCACCGAGATCGTCTTCGACTCGCCGGCGCCGGTGGGGCTGTAGACGCCGTTGCCGGCGAACGGGCCTGCTGCGGCCGTGCCGATCCGCGCGTCGGGGCGCAGGATCCGGAAGGAGGCGGCGAACCGCGCGTTGACGTCACCGCCGGCGCTCGTGAAGTTCCCGCCCGCGTACACCTGCCCGTGGAAGACGTCGAGCGCCGTCCCGTCTCCGAGCCACGGGCCGTTGCCGGCGCCGTCCGAGCCGATGGAGTGCCACGCGCTCCCGTCGAAGTACGCGACGAAGTCGGCGCGGGCGTCCCCGTTCGCGTTCTGGAACGAACCAGCCGCGAACACGAGCGAGCCGGACGTCGTCATCGAGTAGAGGAACGACGATGCCGGGAACCATCCGTCCGAGCCCGCTGTGTTCGAACCCATTGCGCTCCACGCCGACCCGTTCCACTTCACGACGTGATCGGCCTTGGCGATCCCGGCGACGTCCGTGGAGTCGGTGCCGATGTACACGTCGGTCCCGTTCGCGGTCATGCTGCGCACGAATGAGGTGACCGCGCCCCCGCCGGCGGAGACCCCGGAGCCCATCGCGCTCCACACCCCGCCCGAGTAGGAGGCGACGTGGTCGGCGGCCGGGATGGTCGCCATGTTGATGAACCCCCCGCCCGCGTAGAGAGTCCCGTTGCTGTCGGCGGTCAACGCGTAGATCGCCCCGGCGATGTCGCCGTCGTTCGGGACGGTGGAGCTGGACGCGCCGGTGTTCAGGTCGCAGGCGAGGAGGTAGTCGGCCGCGTCGATGTCGGCCCCGTTCTGGAACGCCCCCCCGACGTACAGGGTGGATCCGATGATCTGCAGGGCTCCGACGCTCCCGCCGAACGCCGGATCGGGGCCGGTCGAGGTGCAGAACGGCGCCCAGTGCGAGCCGTTCCATACGGCGAGGAAGTCGGCGTCCGGGTTCCCACCGGCGTTGGTGAACACGCCGCCCGCGTACACCTTGCCCGCGTGATACGCGATCGCATGGACCGCGCCGTTCAGCGTGGGTCCCACGGCATGCCATGCCGTGCCGTTCCAGCTCGCGATGTGATCCGCTGCGGCGATGCCGCCCGCGTCGGTGAAGTTCCCGCCGACGTACAGGACGCCCGGCGCGTCCGCGTTCAGGGCGTAGACCGAGCCGTTGAGCGACGCGGTTCCCGGCGCTCCGCCATTTCCGAGGTGCGTCCACCCGCCGGTCGCGGCGGCGGAGGCCCCCGTGGCGGGCAGGACGACGAGCAGGGCCGAGAGCGCGAGGGCGAGAGCGGGGCGGCGCATGGGGCTCCTCTCCTGGGCGGCGCCCGACCCGACGCGTGGCGAGCATCGGTTGCCGGTTGGCGCGCCGGGCGAGGAACCTCGTTCTGGACGAGTTCGAACGCGGCCACGGTCGCACCGCCTCGGGACCGTGTCAATACACACATCACGCTCAGAAGGTTCGAGCCCGGACGTCTGCTGGACGACCCGAGACATGACGAACCGCGCGCCTCGGGTATCGTCGCCGAACGAGCGGATCGTCGCTCCGAGCGCCCATGAACCAGCGATTCGACTCCACGACACTGCCCGACGGGACGCGCGTCGCGTTCGCGCTTGCCGGCTCGGGGCCGTTCCTGGTGGTCCCGCCCGGGTGGGTCAGTCATCTCGAGCTGTCGTGGGCCCTTCCACCCGAGCGCCGTTTCTACGAGGCGCTCGCGAACGGCAGGACGCTCGTTCGGTACGACCGGCCCGGTTGCGGACTGTCGGACCGGGTCGATCTCAGGCAGTCGCTCGAGGCGGAGCTCGAGGTGCTCGGCGCCGTGACTGCCGCCGTCGGAGCGGACCGGTTCGACCTCTTCGGCGCCTCGCTCGGCGCGGCCATGGCCGTCGCCTGGGCCGCGGCGAACCCGGAGACGGTGGATCGGCTCGTGCTCTACGGAGGATGGCTGCGCGGAGCGGACGTGGCCCCGGCGCCCGTGCGCGAGCACGTCGTGGGGCTCGTCCGGACCCATTGGGGCTTCGGCTCGGAGGTCCTCGCCGACATCTTCATCCCGGACGCGGGCCACGGGGTCCGGGCGGCGTTCGCCCAGTACGAGCGGGAGTCCGCGTCGCCGGAGGCGGCCGCCACCATGCTCGAGCTGAGCTACCGCGTCGACGTGGCCGATTCGGCGGCCCGCGTCCGGGCCCCGACGCTCGTGCTGCACCGCGATCGGGATCGTGCGGCGCCGTTGGCCCAGGGTGAGCTGCTGGCGGGCTCGATCGCCGGTGCGCAGTTCGTGCGGCTCTCCGGGCGGACGCACGTCCCGTACCTCGGGGACGCGGACGCCATCCTGCGGCCGGTCCGGCGATTCCTCGGGCTTCGGGCGCCCCGCCGGACGACGGGTCCGCACCTCACCGTTCGCCAGCAGGAGGTCGCCGAGCTCGTCGCCGGTGGTCTCACCAACCGCGAGATCGCCGCCCGGCTGGTGATCACGGAACGCTCGGCGGAGGGCCACGTCGAGCGGATCCGGGACCGCCTCGGATTCCGGTCGCGCGCCCAGATCGCTGCCTGGTTTGTCGCGTCGAACGACTCCGGCCTCGAGGTTCCCGACGACGCCCAAAAGTGAGGTAGTTCCCCCCCTGACGGCCGCACCCACGCCGGGAACCATGGCGACAGGCTCCGGTCACTCCATCGAACGGCCGGCGCCGGGAGGCCGAAATGGGAAGCATCGTTCTCGAACGCCGACACGGGATTGCTCGTGGGCTGATGACCGCCTATGGCGTCGTCGTGTATGCCGGGTTCCTCGCGCTGTTCGTCAGCGTGATCTGCTTCGTCGAGGGAATCGCCGCGCCGCGCGGCATCGACGATGGCCGAGGGGCGTCCGTGCCCGTTGCGGTCGCGATCGATCTGGCGCTGCTGGCGCTGTTCGCGGCGCAACACAGCGTGATGGCGCGGTCGTGGTTCAAGAATTGGTGGACGCGATTCGTTCCACCGGCGATCGAGCGGTCCACCTACGTTCTGGCCTCGAACACCGTGCTGGCGCTGCTGGTGTGGCAGTGGCGGGCCATGCCGGGGACGGTCTGGAGCGTCGGCGGCGAGCCGTGGCGGATCGGGGTCGGGGCGCTGTCCTTCGCCGGCTGGGCGCTGGTGCTCGGGTCGACGTTCCTCATCGACCACTTCGACATGTTCGGGGTGCGTCAGGTCGTCCGCAACCATCGTGGGCTCCCGCCGACGAGTCCGCCGTTCCAGACCCGGCTGCTGTACCGCGTCGTCCGGCACCCGCTGCTGCTCGGGGTGTTGATCGCCGTGTGGGCGGCCCCCACGATGAGCCTGGGACGGCTGCTGTTCGCCGGTGGGGTCACCGCGTACATCGCGCTCGGGGCACGGCTCGAGGAACGTGACCTCATCGCGCAATTCGGCGACCGCTACCGTCGGTACCGGCTCGAAGTCCCGATGCTCGTCCCGGGAACCCGTGCGCCGGCACCCGAGGCGCCGCCCATCCACCTGGCGGACGGGGCGCAGGTCGTCGTTCGCGAGCTCCTGCCGTCCGACGAGGAATCCATCCGCGCCTTCTACCGAGGGCTCTCGCCGGCGACGCTCGGCAGGCGGTTCCTGACGCCGTACCCGAGCCTGCCCGAATCGATGCTCCGGCACCTCGCGGTCGCCGGCCGGGCGGACCGGTGCGTGATCGTGGCGACACACGGGGGTGCCATTGTGGGCGAGGCACGGTTCCACCTGGCCGGCGGGTCGGACGGCGCGGAGGTCGCGGTGGTCGTTGCCGACAACTGGCAGGGCCGTGGCCTGGGCACCGAGCTCGCCAGTCGGCTGGCGGGTCTGGCCAGGGCGCGCGGGCTGACCGCCTTCACGGGGTCCATGCAAGCGAACAATCGAGCCGCCACCGGCCTGCTCGCGTCGCTGGCGCCGACAGCCGACCGCCGGATCAGCTCCGGAGAGCTCGAGTTCCAGGTCCCGCTCCCGGTTCCGCGGCTCCCGGTCGTCGAGCGTCAACCGGTGCCACCGTCAACGATCAGGCGGAGCATGCGTCAAGAAACAGCCGGAGCCGTGTCGTGCTCCGGGTGACGCCGGGTCCCCAAGCGTCACCCGGAGCACGACATTCAAACGGCGCCCCTGGCAGGAGCCTATTCGAGCCCGAGGGCGCCATAAGGGTGTGGTGTCGCTGACCTATCGGCCGGCGAACGCGTAACGGCACCCGCTTCGAACGTGCAACGGGACCCCGCCTTCGGACGGTGCCCCTCCTCATCCGCGTCCAATGGCCTTAGAACCCGGCGATCTGCGTCGAGTTGACGAGCTCACCCGATATCGTCACGTCGATATCGATGAACCCGTTCCCGGGATTGACGTCGGCCGTGCAGCGGATGTCGTGCGCGCTGGTCATGTACGTCGTGAACGGTTCCGTGACGGCAAAGCGGTCGTAGTGTCCATTGAGCACACGTGGGACCGGCAGCACGACCCGGTAGAGCCCGCGCGGTGAGTAGAGCGCGCAATTCACGATGACTCGGTCGGCGCTCCCGAACCCGTCCGCGGAGATCTCGTGGATCAGGAGCGTTTGGCCCGCGGGGATGCTCATGATGGCCGGCAGATTGGGATTGCTCTCACGGTAGCTGGCCTGATCGAAGGCGACGTACGGGCGCACCCGATCGGTCGACCGGACGTCGAGCACCGTGCTCTTTCCGATCTGAATCGTCCCGTCGACGGTCAGCGGTCCGACCCCATCACCGACCCGCAGGGCGCCCTTGTCCACCTCTGCTTGGTCGTCGTTGTTGTCGACGATCGTGACGAACTGCCCGACAGCCTGTGCCGCCACCGGAGCTACCACCGCCCCCAGCAGGAACACCAGCGGCAGCACCGCCCATCTGCCCTGCCACCGCCGCGTCCGCGTCGCATCACCCATGACCCATCCCCCCTTCGTTCGCGGGGCCTGGATGCCCCTCTCCGGAGCGTAGTTGCCGCCGAAGGCGGCGTGAAGCCAAGCGCCGATCGCCGCGATGTCCGGAGCGTGTCGCTCGCCGAACCGTCGAGCATCAGCCGGAACCACCGTCAACGATCAGGCGGAACAGGTGTCAAGAATCAGCCGGAGTCGTGTCAAGGATCAGGTGACGCCGGATCGTCAAGCGTCACCCGAAGCACGACACGAACCGGTGCCCCCGGGAGGACTCGAACCTCCGACACCTGGTTTAGGAAACCAGTGCTCTATCCCCTGAGCTACGAGGGCCGAGGGCGGAGGGCCGAGGGCGGGATTGGTTGGTAAGCCGGTCGGTATCCCGCAGACGACCTTCATCCCGACTGGCAAGTCTAGTGGAGGGGTTGAGGCCGGCCTCCTCAGAGGGACCGATCCGGCTTCAGGGAAGGCTAGGCTGGTCTTGGGCGCCTGCAACCACGACTTGGGCTAGTTTCCGCGGTGCTAGGCCACTGCCTTCAAGCGTTCGCGCGCGCGACGTCGCGCCAGCGTCAAGGAGTTCACAACGAGCGCGAACCCGAGCAGGTCCGCCTCCTGACGGTCGTGTCCGATGCTGCGGGCGTGGCGGTTGTAGAGACTCGCGTCCAGCTGGCTCCACAGGCTCTCCGCGTGCGCCCGTTTTGTCTTGTAGAGCTCATCGAAGTCGGGGTCCGAGGAAGGGATGGGACGCAGGACCTCGGCTCGGTTCAGCCCCTTCTTCTGCTCATCCTTCTGCTCATGCAGGCGCACCATCAGGCTCGTGTCTGCGTATCCAGTCGGAAGCTCGTACAGGTTGTAGAAGCGAAACGAGCTGACGTTCGACCGGCGGATTGTGTCCAACCGGTTGAGGGGCACGAACTCCATGTCCCTGGTCCTGATGTTGAACATCCCGATCCCCAAAGCACCGTCCCTCGAGTAGAGGCCAAGCTCCAGCTCGTCACCGCTCAGAAGCGTCACTGCCTTGGTCTCGATCATGACTCTCTTGGGAATGCGGGTCTCCTCGCCTCCGCCAGCCGACGACGACCACCTCGAGGGGTCGGGAGATTCCCTTGACCGAGACCGTGCGGGCGCCGGAAAACGCCACGCCCTCACCGGCCGCCTCGGCCGCCTCACGTGAGGCCAGGATCTCGTCCCCCTCGGCCAAGGCACCGATCCGAGCCGCGGCGTGGACCCCCACCCCGCTCCAGTCGTCACCGCCCTCCCTCGTCGCCCGGGCCCGGTGCAGCCCGATCCGGACTCGCGGCGAGAAGCCGTGGTCCCTGCGGTGGTCCTCGAGAGCCCGCTGGATGGCTACGGCGCACTCGACCGCCGGACCGGCCACCTCGAACGTGACGAAGAAACCGTCCCCGGTCGAACGGACCATCTCGGCGCCGTGCGCCGCGAGGAGCGACGCGAGCGTCGTGTTGTGCCACCGCACCAGATGCCCCCAGGCTTCGTCCCCGATCACGTCGACCAGGTCCGTGGAGCTCACGATGTCGGTGAACATGAAGACCCGGTCCTCAGGGTCCGCCGGGCGCTCCGGGCGGAGCTCTGCGGCGGCGCGCCGCGCGTCGAGCTTCGCCCCGAGTCGGTCGAAGGTCGCGTGGGCCGTACTGAGCTCCAGCGCGGCCCGCTCCGCGCTCCCCGCCACGCGGAGCGCGGCGGCCAGCGCCACTCGGGTCCGGGCCGTTTCGTACGGCGTTCCCAACTCGGTCCAGAGCGTCACGCCCTCGGCGAGGCGGTCCCGCGCCGCAGCCGCATCCCCCTGCGCCAGCAGCACCCGGCCCCGCGCCGTGAGCGCCGACGCGCGCAGGGCCTTGATCCCGTACACCCGCGACACCCGCTCCAGCTCGTCGGTGGCGCGGCCGGCCGCTTCCAGGTCGCCGGCCTCGATCTCGATCTCCACCTGCGCCTCGAGGAAGGGAGCCATCCGCAGGTCGGTGGTCGGCGGTCGCTCCAAGTTCGGGGCGTGGGAGGGGTTCTCGACCGCGTCCCTGATGGACGACGCGGCGGCCTCCACGTTCCCCTGGGCCAGGCGCAGCAGGGCGAGCCCCGGCTGCGGGTCCCAGCCGAGGCGGTGGGCCTCCTTGAACGCCTCCTCGGCCCCGTTCAGCTCACCCAGCCGCAACCGGATCAGACCCACCTCGTACAGCGGCCACCCACGCTGGAGCCTCCAGTAGGAGCGGACCTCCTCGTATGCCTGCGAGGCCTCGGCCTCCGCCTCCCGGAGCCGTCCCCGCAGCCGCTTGATCTCCGCGCCGTGGATCCGGCACCAGCCGTGGAAGGTTCCCATCGAGCGCCGGCTGCACCACCCGTCCATGGCCTTGGTCCACTCCTCTGCCCGCTCGTAGTCGGCGAGGGCCTGCGTCCCGCACACCGAGCTGCAGTACACGATGGTCGAGGTGAACGGCTCGAGCTCACCCGACACGGCCGCCACGGTGGTCTCGTCGAGAAGGGCCAGCCCCTCGTCCACATGGCCCTGGAAGATGAGGGCCCTCCCCTCGACGTTCCGCCCGAGGGTGGCGCTGTCGGCGTCGTCGACCCTGGCCCCGATCTCGGCCGCCTGGCGGCCCCATTCCAGCGCCTCGTCCACCTCACCGGCAGCGATCGCCATGAACCCGCGGGTCACGGCCAGGGCCGCGTGCGTCGAGGACTCGGGCAGCCCGTCGAGGAGGCGATCCGCCCGGCGGATCCACGTGTGGAGAGCGGCGAACTCCCCTGTGTCGAGGAGGAGAAAAGACAGCCGCGAAGCCGCCTCGGCCGCGCCGGCTCGATCCCCGGCGCGGAGCCTCGCCCGGTGTGCACGCTCCCACGCCTCCACCGCGGCCCTGGGTTGGGCGGTGAAATAGGCGGCGTCGGCCAGCATGGCCAGGTCCCCCGGCCCCAGCTCCCCGCTCCGATCGGCCTCGGATAGCGCCGCGTGGGCCTCGGCCCAGTCGCTTCGCCCGAAGGCGTCCCGGCCACGGTCGAGGAGTGCGCCGTCTGGGACCTGGGTCACCCGTTCCCCCCTTGCCGCCGTATGAGGGAATTGTACCGGCGGGCGATTCAAGCAGGAACAGCCGACGAGCGGATCGGCGTGTTGTTCGCGAAGGCCGACACGAGAGACGCTATGGGATCGGCTGTCCCGCTTCTCCGACGGCTGCGGCGAGCACGGCCGGATGTGGCGGGACGGTGAAGATCGCGAAGTTCGTGAGGAACAGCATCTTCCGATCCCCGGCGCCCGTCCCGAATGCCAGGCTGGCCGGGTTCTCGAGCCCATCCGCCGCTGTGGCGAGCGTGGTGACGGATCCATCCGGGGTAACGCTGAGCAGCGTGCTTTGCGGGTTCACCGCCACGTAGACGGTGCCGTGCACGCTGAGGGCGATGCCGTCCGCGCCGAACAGCTCTGGACCCTCGACGACGACGGCAGCCTGTCCCGCGGACCCGTCGGGGTTGATCGGAATGCGGACCAGCCGCCCCCCTTCGGTGTTGGCGACGATCAGCGCACCATGCCGGAAGGCGATCCCGTTGGCCCCGAGCGGAAATCCGAGCCCGGCTGAGCCGTTCCCCTCGAGCAGTGGGCTCTGTGCCCAGATCGCTGCCGGGCCGCGACGCGGGATTCGCCAGACCGCTCCGGCGATGCTGTCGGTGGCGTAGAGATTGCCGCGCTTGTCGAACGCGAGGCCGTTCGGGAAGGCGATCCCGGCCGTCCCTGGAAGCCGGACACTGGTCCCGTCGGGGAGGACGCGGTAGACGCCCTGGGTGGCCGCATCGAACGTCGCCACCGCGACGTAGAGGTTCCCGGCTGCATTGATCGCCAGGCCGAGTGGCCCGAAGCCACCCACGGTGAAGTGGGCAACCGTCGACTGACCTCCCGGACCGACCCGCCTGATCTCGCCGACCGGATTGGTCAGGCTGACGTAGATGTGCCCCTGCTTGTCGAGGGCCAGGCCCTCGGGAGACTCGTTCGCAGCGGGATTGAACGCGACAACGGTCTCGAGCGCGATGCCGGCCTGGGCAGGGCCGGCGGCCATCAGGACTGCGACCGAGAGCGCGATGACGAAGAGACCTCGAAGGCGCATGACATCGTCCTCCTCGAGTGTGGTCTCGGCACGCTTGCACGGATGGCCGATTTTCCGCAAACGCGATCGACGCCAGACCAGTTGAGGACGGCGTCATTCGCCCTTGCTCGAGCCTGACCGCTTTGAAGCCGTCCTCGATTCCGGATCAGGCCAGCGGCATGGCCCCAGTCGCTCGCCGCGCACTAGGGCCACTCCGTTCATGGGGGGACGTAATCCATCCGAGGGTGGACCGTGGACGGTCCGTCCATCGCCTTGGTGTATGCACTCGAGCTCGAGATCGCGCTGCTCACGCACTAGCTCGCGGTCCTGCGACGAGGAGTGAACGGTCAAGACATAGGACGTGCGACTCGAGAGGATGCTCCAAGCACCACGAGACGTGGACTTCGTGGTCGAATGGGGCAAGAGGTGACCAGGGGCATATGAACCGCGCGGCTCCCATCATTCGAGAACGTTTTGCGGAGTGAGTGCGCTCACGGATTTCGATTCCTCGGGCCCGGCGGGCGGCGGGAACGACACGGCGCCCCGTATGAAGTTGGACGCTCGCTTTACCGAGCGGGAACCCTGACACCGGCGCTCATGGGGAACGTGGCTCCAACGTCTCGGCTGGTACCCAGGGACCCCGGCGCGCGTCTCGTGGTCGTCGCGTCGCTGTTGCTCGTGCCTGTGGCCGGATTGACCCTCCTCCTCGCTGCACCCTCGCTCGATCTCGAATGGGAGCACCATCCTTCACACTTCTGGCTGGTCCTCAGCGTGGCGCTGGTGAATGTCGCGCTCGGGGTGGTGACGAGCGAGGCAGCCACCCGGAGGCGGGACGCGCGCGTCTTCCTGGTGTCGCTGGTGCTCCTGACGAGCGCGGGGTTCCTCGCCCTGCACGCCCTGGCCACCCCCGGGATCCTGCTGGGGTCGCCGAACACCGGCTTCGTGATCGCCACGCCGGTCGGCCTGCTGCTCGCCGCCGTGTTCGCGGTGGCCTCCGCGCTGCCCCTCGAAGGCGCCCGGATGGCGTTCATCCAGCGGCACATGCGATCCATCCGGGCCGGGGTGGCGCTGCTCCTCGTCGCGTGGGCCGTTGCCTCGCTCGTGCGACTTCCTGTGCTGAACCGGCCCTTCCCCGAGGAGGCCCCCGGCATCGTGCGGGGGATGGCTCTTCTGGGTGTGGCGCTGTACGCGTTCGCCGCGCTCCGGTACGCCGACGTGTACCGCCGCCGGCGGCGCTCGCTCCCACTGGCGATCGCCGTCGCGTTCGTATTGCTCGCCGAGGCCATGATCGCCATCGCCCTTAGTCGGAGCTGGCACGCGTCCTGGTGGGAATGGCACATCCTGATGGCGGTGGCCTTCGGCGCGATCACGCTCGCCGCCCGGTTCGAGTACCGCCGGCAGCACTCGTTGACCGGCGCGTTCGGGGGGCTGTACCTGCAGGCGACGCTGGACCGCATCGACCGCCGGCACTCGGAGGCGCTGCTGGAACTGGCCGAGGCCGCCGAAGCGGACGAACCGGTGGGCCCGATCCTCGCCCTCCTGCGCGACGAGGGCTTCTCGGCGGACGAGCTGACGGTGCTCGAGCGCTCCGCCCGAGAGCTGAGCCGCGTGAACGGCCTGTTCCGGCCTTACGTCGGTCCGGCCCTCGCGACGCGCCTGCAGCAGGAACCGGACCTTGCCGCCCTCGGAGGGATCGAGCACGACGTCACTGTGCTGTTCGCGGACCTCATGGGGTTCACGGCGTTTTCCGAGGGCCGCCCACCCACAGAAGTGATCGAGATGCTGAACTCGTACTGGGCCGCTGCCGTGCCGGTGCTGGCCGAGGGCGAGGGAGGGCTCATCGAGCGGTTCGCGGGCGACGCCGTGCTCGTCGTGTTCAACGCACTCGGCGACCAGCCGGACCACGCCCTGCGAGCGGCTCGCGCAGGGGTCGTCATGCGGGACGAGACCGATCGAATCTCGGGAGCTCACCCCAACTGGCCGCGGTTCCGAATCGGGATCAACACAGGCCCGGCCGTAGTGGGGAACGTAGGGGCCGGCGGCCAGCGAAGCTTCGCGGTCATCGGCGACACAACGAACGTGGCGGCCCGAATCCAGGCCGCCGCCAAGCCCGGCACCGTGTTGGTGGGGCCGGCGACGTTTGGGCTGATCCGCGCGGTCGCGACGGCCCAGCCGCTCGGCTCGATCCAGCTGAAGGGCAAGACGGAATCGATCGAGGTGTACGAGCTGGTCTCGGTGGACCCCAGGGAATGACCGCAGATCGGCACGGCCCCGGGGGGCGACCTCAGTCCGATGCGATGCCTCGGAGTTCGGCAAGGCGCTGTTCGATGGATTCCTGGGCCGACGAGAGGCTCGCCTCGTACCCCGTGAGGGCGGCGACGAACGCCGCACGATCGATGGTGTAGACGCGGCCTTCCGTGGCGGCGGTCACCGAGGCAGTTCGGGGGACGTCACGCACCAGGGCGATCTCGCCGAAGTAGGAGCCGGGCCCCAGTCGGGCCACGTGGTGTCCGCCCGCCGCGACCTCGAACCAGCCCTCGGCGACCACATAGAAGCGGTCGCCGAGGTCGCCCTCCTCGATGACCCGGGTCGCGGCGGGAACGTGCACCTGCTGCATGCTCGAGGCCAGGTACTCGGTCGCAGCGACCGAGAGCGGCGCGAACATGGGGACAGAACGCAGAACCTCGATCTCCGCCGGCGGCTTCCCGGCCGCCCGGTCGATCCGTCGAAGCCGGGGGAGCGCCGCGATCGAGACCCCCACCAGCATCAAGCCGACGGCTCCCATCGCTCCCCCCAGACCCAGCCACGAGATCAGCCCGGGGGTGACGATCGAGCCGATCCCGATGGCCGCCACCGCACCCCCCATCAGGATCCCGATGACCCGGCTCAGGCGGGCGTCCGGAACCAGGCGCTGGATGAGGGTGAACCCACACACGTCCAGCAACACGTTGCCCACCCCGACGACGGTGAGGGCGACGAGCGCCAGCGGTGGGCTCGCCCAGATGCCGAGCACGGCGATGGGCAGGCCCCACAGCAGCAGCCCCAGGGCGAAGGGCGCTCCGAGCCGGCGTCCTACGAGGGAGAGACCCGCGGCCGAGCCGGCGAGGCCCCCGGCGCCCACCGCGGCCGTCAACAGGCCGACGCCCGATGGACCCATGTGCAACTGGCCGAGGGCGCCGACGACGATGAACACGTTCAGCGCGCCACGGACGAATGCCTGCCCGTAGAACGAGAGCACGACGAGACGTGCGTCGCGGTTGCCGCGAAGCTCGCGGAACCCTTCGCGGGTCTCCTCGACCGGACCTGTGCGAGCGCGACCTGCAGTCCGCAGCTCCTGTCCCTCCGGCGAGATGCGCGCGACCACGACGAGGCCCAGGAAGGCCAGGACCCCCGCCCCGAGGAAGACGGCCTGCGGGCTGACTGAGGCGGCGACGGCCCCTCCCACGAGCGGTCCCACCAGGGTTCCGAGGCCTTCGATCGTGGCCGCCACGACGTTGGACGCAACGAGCTCCTCGGCGCTCCGGGCAAGCCACGGCATGAGCGCCGAAACCGTTCCCCGAAACAGCGTCATGCAGATCCCGGTCACGCCGGCAAGCGCGTAGAGGACCGCGTCCGGCCAGTGGGCCACCACCGCCCACCAGGAGCCGACGAGGGCGATGGCCACGACGACCTGGACCCACAGCAGCACCACATTCCGGCGATATCGGTCGCCCAGGAAGGCGGAGAGCGGGCTGACGATGGCCGCCGGGAGCATCCTCGCCAGGCCGGCGACGCCGACCGCGACGGCGCCGCCCAGTCGGAACGCCAGGATGCCGAGCGCGACCATGAACGCCCAGTCCGTGACCCAGGCTCCGGCGAACGCGGTCTGGAGGCGGCGCAGATTTGGGCTGGTGAACACGCGGGCAAGCGCCCGAGTCGATTGCCCCCACCGTGTCGCCATCAGCCCTCCAGATCGCAGCGACCGTAGCGAACCCGACGAACGGACGACAAGAGTTGGGATCCGGCGGGATGCGGTCCTTCCCCATACTCACCAGGGAGTCCCGAGGTGGGGAATCCTGCTGTGCGGCTCTTCAGGATGACGGGGGCGATGACTCCGAGGGCGCGGATGTGCCGGACGACGGCGCGACAGAGCCCGCCTCAGGGGCCTCCGCAGGGTCTTCGATCCGATCCGTGGGCGTGCCCCTCCGAGCCTCGCGGGCCTCAACCCTCACACCCATTCGAAACACCATCTTGAAGCCGACGTCCCCGCCGGCGACGATCACGATCATCCCGATCACGCCGAGCACGATCCACAGGGCCTTGGCCTCGGACACGCGATGGGCCTCGGGAATCGTGTCCGACCACCGCACCACCAGGTCCACCACGAAGATGGCCGTCGCCGCCAACTGGATGACCATGTGCCGGGTGGCCACCCGGCGGATGAGTGAGCCCGCACGCATCGGCGCGCGGTCGAGCAGTCCCGTCGCGATCGCGAAGGCGGCTCCGATCACGCCGCCCAGGAGGAGGTAGGTCGCCGCGAGGGTCGCCCCGCTCAGACCGATCACCGACAAGACGTCGAACGCCAGCGAACCGACGAAGAACGCCAAGGGGAAGATGACGAAGATCGGATGTGTGGGTCTTCCAACCGATCGGCCTCGGACGATGTCCTTCAACGGCCAGAACTTGCGCGCTCCAGACTCCGTCCGGTACCGGAAGAAGCCCACCTCGATCCTCCTCCCCCCGCCCTCCGGCGAGCACCCCGGGGGGGATTGTTGCACACCTAGCAAGGCAATGGCCGGGACTGGATCACCCTCCCCCGAGGACGAGGGCCCCGAGGGCCGAGGCCGGCTACGAAGCCCGACGGCATCCTCCCAGCAGCTTCACGAACCGAGGACCCACGAGTCCGCCCGGGTCCGGAGGCGGACCCGGGCTGGTCGGGGCGGTTTGACCACCTGGCCTGCCTGGGCGTACACGGGACGCCACCGACTTATGGGAGGGCGAGCATGGCCACTGACTTCACGATCATCCTCGAGGACCGGCCGGGAGAGCTGGCGCGTGTCGGCGAGGCGCTGGGGAACGCCGATGTGAACATCGAAGCGGTGTCGGGTGTGGTGACGGACGGCCGCGGCGTCGTCCATCTCGTGGTCGAGGACGCCGACGCCGCGCGATCCGCCTTCGCCGGGGCGGGTATCGAAGTGGCCCGCGCGGCCGACGCCTGGCTGATGGATATCGACGACGACCAGCCGGGAGGACTCGGCCGGATAGCACGAAAGCTTGCCAATGCCGGCGTGAACATCGAGGCCTTCTACCTTGCCCACGGCGACCGCGACGTCCTGGTGTCGAGCGACAACGAACTGGCCCGCAGCACCCTGACCTGATCGGGGAACCACGACCTCCGAGTCCGGTGTGGGTTCCTATCCGTGATGGTGCTCGGTCTCCGCCTTCGCCACCTCGACCGTCTTGATCAGGTTCTGCACCGCCTGATCGAGGGTCACGTTGCTGGCCGCCGCGCTCTTCTCGAGGTCCTCGATGATGAGGTTGTCCGGATTCCCCATGTCGTCATGGGGCCGCATGCAACCGCAGGTGAGGCACATGGCTCAACCACCTCCTCGTGATCGACACTCTTCCACGGTATCTCTACGCCCGATCCACGCCTTGCGCTTCCGGCTCGGCGCGCCGACCTGCCGGGTCCTGCGTAGCCTTGATCGTCATGGCGACCAAGCCGGGTTGGACCAGGCAGAACCTCAGACACGCCGCAGAGTTCATCCACCAGGGCCGCAACCCCGCGGCGCGTGTCTACGAGAGCATCGGGGCGAATTTCTTCCTCGCGCCCGCACCCGGCTGGTTGAACCTCGGGCTGTGGGACGGGCCGGGATCGGAGTCGGAGGCCGAAGACGCCTGCCGCCGGCTGGTGCGGACGGTGGCGTCGGCGCTCCCAACCGAAGGTGTGATCCTCGACATCGGCAACGGGCTCGGAACGCAGGACCCGTTGATCGCGGACGTCGCCCGGCCGCGAACCCTCGTCGCGGTGAACATCACCGAATGGCAGCTGCGAGCCGGGCGGTCCAGCCTGAGGACCGCGGGTGCGCTGCCGGTGGCGGCCGACGCGGCGCGTCTGCCCCTCGCCGACGCCACCGTGGACGGGGTGATCAGCGTCGAGGCGGCCTTCCACTTCTCCTCCCGCCTGGCTTTCTTCCGCGAATGCGTTCGGGTGCTGCGGCCGGGAGGCGTGATCACGACGTCGGACATCTCGACCGAGCGGATGCCACGCGGACCGCGGGAGTTCCTCGCGGGCCTCACCCAGCTTCGGGTGTTCGGTCTGCGCCGGGACGCCGCGATGACCGCCGAGCAGATCGCCGATGCCGCGCGGAGCGCCGGACTGGTGGACGTCGAGATCGAACGATGCGGTGACCGGGTCATCGCGCCGGCGCTCGAGCTCACACGGGCACGTCTGAGTGAGCGAGATCGGGTCCCGATCGGACAGCGGCAGGCGGGCCGAGTGCTGCTCGGACAGGTCGAGCTGATGTGGCGCCGAGGGATCATCGACTACGCGTTGTTCCGTGCCCGGAGGCCGTAGGCGGATACGTGGCACTCGAGACATGCACACGAGCGCCGTCTCGTGGGCGCCGTTCCGCCGCCACATCTAGAAGACGCCGGGGCGCCGGAGATCACGCGGTCGTCCGTCGGGATCCACCGCGAGCCGGTAGAGGGGGCGGGCCCACCACGATGCCCACCGAGGGATCGGCGCCGGTCGATGCCGACGCGCCCGCCCTTCCGGGCGAGGACCCCTCCGCCCCTGCCGGTGCCAGGCATCGAGGTCGCCGGCGCTGCGGCGCCAGGCCTCGAAGCCCTTGCGTGGGTCCAGGAACTCCGCCTCCGGAACCCCGACTCCCAGATGTTCGCGCCACAGCGCGAGGCGCATCTCCCGCGCCAGCCTCCTGGCACCGTCGCCGAGCCCGCCGGGATCGCCGGGCTCACGCTCGTCGAGCTCGGGGTCGAGCACGGCGCAGGCCGTCTCCGAGTCGTGCGTCCAGGAGCGGAGATTCAGGTTGTCGGATCCAACCGCCATCCAGACGTCGTCGATCACGCACAGCTTCCCGTGGACGTAGATCGGCCGACCGGCCTCGTTCTCCAGGTCGTAGACGGCCACCCGATCGCCGCCGGAGGCATCGAGCATCGCCAGGGCGTCCCGTTGCCCGATGCGGTTGAGCGGCCCCGAGATCGCGCCGTCGCGATCGGGGTATCGGGGCACCACGGCGATCAGCCGAAGGTCCGGGTGGCGGCGAAGGGCCGCAGCGAACACGCGGGCGACGTCCGTGGACCACAGGTACTGGTCCTCCACATAGATCAGCGACCGGGCGCGCCCGATCGCCTTCGCATACGCGCGCGCCACACTCCGTTCGCCGCGCGGAGCGAACGGGAACGGGGGGTGCTTGGCCGGATACGTCCGGAGCACCTGCACGCCCATCGTCCCGGCGGGCGCCGGGTCGGGGCGCCTCGGGGCCAGGGGGCTCGCACGCCTCGGCCGGCGTGTGGCGCTCCCGATCCGGGCGCGTCGCGTGCTCTTGCGGTCAAGCGGCGTCGGGTCCATCCAGCGCTCGCGGAAGGTCTCGGCCAGATCGCCGACGGCCGTACCCCTGACCTCGAGCTGAATGTCGTGCCACGCCGGTCGCGGGCCGTATCGATGGTCCAACTCGATGGGTTGCGGGTCGCCCAGGTGTCGCTCGTCGTCTCCGCGTCCGTGGCAGAGGTCGATTCCTCCGATGAACGCGACGTCCTTCGCTGAATCCTCGTGTCGAAGGAGGACGATCTTCTGGTGGTGGGAGCCGAAGCGCCGAACCCGCTCGTCGGGCAGCACCTCGCCCCCCGCGTCCGTCACGACCTGCGCGATGTGCGCGTTCTCCTGCTCGGCGTAGCCGGCCTGGTCGGGGTGCGATCGCCACACCAGCCCCCGCACGTCGACTCCTCGCCCGACGGCATCGCTCAACACCGAACCCAGGGCCGTGCCGTCACCGGCCAGTCGCTGCCCGGCGTCCCCCCGCCAATCGAGGAACCACACCTCGTCGCCGCGACCGAGGAGGGAGAGCTCCTCGTGCAGTCGGGCGAAGTAGGTGGCCCCGTGGATCAGCGGGGTCACGACGTTCCCGTCGGTCCAGCCAAGCCCGTCTCCCCGGCGCCGGTCGATCGCCGAGGACGGATTGCCGCGCTCCTCGGCGCTCAGGAACCACCGCTGCGTCGACATGGCGCGTCGAAGGTATCGCTCCCGACGCACCGACGCACCGACGCACCGACGCGTCGGCGCCGTTACGTGGATCGATATAGCTACCGGTCGCCGGACCGGAAGAACGAGGCGAAGCTGCCGGCCGCCGCCGTCACGACGAAGACGGCCCAGGCCTCGAGGCTCACGTCGAGCACCCTCCCGGCCGTGGTGACGGGGTTCTTCATCGACGACGAGACGGTCGACAGCTGCGCCGCCGTGAAGAACGCGGCATCGCCGTAGCCATGGATGTCTCCGCCCTTCTTTCCGCCCTCGAACGTCCACATCAGGAGGGAGCCCGCACCGAAGACCAGCAAGGTGAGGGCGAACGCGATGAGGAGGCGCGCCCACAGCCGTCGGTGGCGCTCCTCGATCTTGCGCAGGCGCCTGAGCTCTTCCCGGATCACGATGCCTGTCCTCCTCTCCCGCATGTTCCGCTTGGATCGCCGACGGACGTGACAGCCTGACGCTTCGTGGCGGGCTCCGGCGGGGGACCGGCCGCCCGTTTGGCCGTCACCAGGACGCGCGCATCATGGGGTGTGGCGAATTCGGATTGCAATGGCCCATACCCCGGCGAAGCCAACCCCAGGGAGGGGGAATCCGGCCGGGTCCGGTTCAAGGTTTACGGGCCATTGGACGACAACAATCGGGCACTTGCTCACGAGCTTTCGACCGCCCCTGTTCGGTGGAGGCTGGATCCGGCAACCAAGGGAAACGATGCGTCGACGAAGCGACATGGCGTTCGGTACTCGATCGGCGGCAGCCGAGCCTGAACCGGCGGCGAACGTGCCCACCGACGTCGCACGCGCGCTGGACGTGGCCGAGGCCAGATACCGGGCGCTCGTCGAGCAGATACCCGCGATCGTGTACAGGGCCGACTTCGGCGCCGACGGCGCGTGGAGCTACGTGAGCCCCCAGATCGAGCAGATCCTCGGCTACACGCCCGCGGAATGGATGGCCGATCCCAACCTCTGGTATCAGCACCTGTACCCGGATGACCGCGAGATCGCCATGGACCAGGAGGCCCGTGCCGCCGAGACCGGAGAGCGGCTCGGCTCCGAGTACCGGATGGTGACGCGGTCGGGTGACGTCGTCTGGTTCCGCGACGACGCGGTCGTCGTCACCGATGCCGACGGACGGCCGATCACCATGCAGGGCGTGATGTACGACATCTCCGACCGCAAGCGCGCGGAGCAGGAGCTGGCCTTCCTGGCGTACCACGACAAGCTCACCGGTCTGCCCAACCGCCAGATGTTCGAAGAGCTGCTGACCCTGGCGATCGCTCGTGCCAAGCGGAACGACCTGGCGGTGGCGGTGCTGTTCGTGGATCTGGACGACTTCAAGCTCGTGAACGACAACCTCGGTCACGCCGCGGGCGACGAGCTCCTGCAGCAGGTCGCCGAGCGGCTCCGTGCGGGCGCCCGGGAGACCGACATCGTCGCCCGGCAGGGCGGGGACGAGTTCCTCATTCTCCTCTCGGACATCGAGCGCCAGCGGGAGACGTCGCCGCAGTCGCCGCGGGAGAACGCGCAGCTCGTGGCCGAGGCTGCTGCCGGCCGGATCTGCGATGCGCTGGCTGCTCCGATGTCGGTGGCCGGCGCGGAGACGTACGTCACCGGGAGCATCGGGATCAGCCTGTACCCGAGCGGGGGATCCGACGTGCAGACGCTCCTCAAGCACGCGGACGCGGCGATGTATCAGAGCAAGCGGGCCCTCCCGGGGGGGTTCGCGGTCTTCTCGCCGGCGGCGCACGCGGCCCAGGACCGGTTCGCCCTGGCCACGGGGCTCCGCCGAGCCGTGGAGCTCCGGCAGTGGGAGCTGCACTACCAGCCCCTGATGGACCTGCGGGACGGCCGCATGATGGGCGTGGAGGCGCTCGTCCGGTGGCGCGACCCACGGGGCGGGCTGGTCCCGCCCGGAGAGTTCATCCCGCTTGCGGAGGAGATGGGGCTCATCGCGGCGATCGGCGACTGGGTGCTCGAATCGCTGTGCGCGCAGGCTCGGGCGTGGGGTGATGACGGCATCCGGCTCGAGCTGAACTTCAACCTCTCACCACGCCAGCTGTGGCAGGCCGACCTGGTCACGCGGATCATGGAGCACCTGCGGAAGGCCGACATCGATCCCGGGGACGTCGTCGTGGAGATCACCGAGTCGGCGGCGATGACCGATCCGGAGCGGACCCAGCGGATCCTCACCGACCTGCATGACCGTGGACTCCGACTCGCGATCGATGACTTCGGAACAGGGCATTCGTCGCTCGCCAGGCTCAAGCATCTGCCCGTCCAGACCCTCAAGATCGACCGGTCGTTCGTTCGCGATGTTCCGCACGACCGCGACGCGACGGCGATGGTCCGGGCGATGATCCAGCTGGCCGACGGGTTGGGGATCCGGGCACTCGGCGAAGGCATCGAGACCGAGGACCAGTGGCGGTTCCTGCGGGACGCCGGGTGCGACCTCGGTCAGGGCTTCCTCTTCAGCCGCCCCGTTCCCGCGGACGAGATCCCGGATCTCATCCGGCGCTTCGAGGAGGAAGCGGGCGCGCGTTCGAACGGTTCCTGACGCCCCGAGCGTGACCAGCGAACAAAGGGCGAGGCCATTCGCTTTCACCCCGCAAACGCACGAGAAGGGGGCGATCCGCCCGCTCTCGCCGACCCGAAGGGCCCGCGAGGAGATCCGGGAAGGTTCGCCCTGCCGGCATGACTCGGACGGCTGGTCGCCGGGGCTATCGTTCGCGCGTGAGCCTGCACCGATCGGGTCGAGGGCGCCGGTGTTCTTCCGGCTGAACAGCTGGGTCCTCGGGCTCGTGCTGTTCGGCATCGTGTTCGGCGCGACCGCATTCGGGCACTTCGTCGGGAAGCGACTCCAACACCGCTCGGACAAGCTCCGGGAGCCGTTCGCCGTCCTCCAGGCGGCCCTGCTCGGCGTCGTCGGGCTCATCCTGGCGTTCGGGCTCGCGCTGGCGGTCGGGCGGTACGAGGGCCGGCGTGCGGCGGTGGTCGACGAGGCGAACGCCATCGGGACGACCTACCTGCGGGCGCAGACCCTCGCGGAGCCGATGCGCTCCCGGTCGCTCGACCTGCTGCAGCGCTACACGGACGCGAGCATCGCGCTCTCCGACGCCGTCCCCGGCAGCGGCGGCGCCCTGTCCGCGATCGCGGTCGAGTCCCGGATCCAGCGGGGGTTGTGGGGGCTCGCCGGCCAGACGCTCGTCGATGCCCCCGTCGACACTGCGCCCCGGCTCTACGTCGAAACGCTGAACGAGATGATCGACATGCAGACCGTACGGGTGGCCGCTCTGAACAACCGCGTTCCCGGCGCCGTCCTGGCGCTCGAGGTGGCCGGCGCCTCGTTCGCGCTCGGATTGCTGGCGGCGTACCTGGCCATCCTGGGCCGCGGCCTCGTTCCGGTACTGCTCGGCGCGCTCCTCGTCACGATGTTGCTCCTGGTCACGTTCGACCTCGACCGGCCGACGCGCGGGCTGATCCGGGTCCCCGACACGCCGCTCGTCAGCCTGCGCGCGTCGATGGAGCTGCCGCCGGCGGCGCAGGGTCCCTAGCGGGGAATGCAACAGCCGCCCCGAGCACGCATCGTGCTACCGGTCAGCCGTCGTCGTCGCCCTCGGGAGGAGGGCCGTGCTCCTTCTCCGACTCCAGCACGGAGCGTGCCACGCGCCGCGCCGCGCCGGTCACCGAGGCGACGTCCTGGTCCTCGTGGAACGAGCCCAGGTTCTTGCGGAGGATCTCGAGGAAGTCCTTCAGATCCTGCTGCTCCTCGTCGTTCAATAGGGCCAACTCAACCTCCTCTCCCCGATGCCCTTTGATGGCGTCGAGCATCTGCTGTGACGTCCATGGCGAGCGGTTCAGGAGGTCCTGCCCGCCCTTCCAGAGCCACTTGCTGACGGCATCGCCCTCCGCCTTCCAGGGGGCATCCCAATGGCGCTTCGGGTCCCAGAGGGCGTCCGACGAGATCCCGTCGGAGTGGCACTTCACCCCGGGGTTGAACGCCCCTCCCGGAGAGCGCACCGTCGGGATCTGGGTTTCGAACCGGTCCTCCGCCCAATCCATGCACGTTGCCGCGAGCTCGGCCATTGCTTCGAGCATCGGAACGGTGTAGTCGCACACTGGCGGACTCACGGCGCTCTCGATCCCGAAGAAGAAGTGCGCCGCGTCGTAGGCGTGCCATGACATGTCCTGGATGCTCACGTACTGGATGATCGACGCATCCCGCTGTACGGAGAAGTGGGCGGAGTTGTGGTGATCGTTGAAGGAACTCAACGGGTCGCCGCAGCCCGCCTGGAAGTGCAGCATCACACCTCTCGGGATGCCGAAGGGCCATCCCTTCGAGTGGTAGACGACCGGTTCGTGCTTGGCCTCCTTTACCCAGCCGTCGGCTGTAAGCGTGAGCGTCATGGCGCACCTTCCACGTCGCCGTGCGGCTCCCCGGCCACGCCCGCCTCCCACGGGTCGATGACGTAGCCGCAGTCCTGGCACGTGGCTTCCTGAACCTCCTCGAGGGTCAGGGGCCGACCGCAGTTGGGGCATTTGCCCAGAATCTCGTCCGACATCTCACCACCTACTCTGCCCTCGGGATCGAGCATCCGAGTATTGCGTCACTCCCGCGTCACCCCGTCGTCACAACCAAGCGTCGGGCGGAGTGGTCACACGGTCGTCCTCCTGATGGGGCGATCTCCACCTGTCGGTCTCGGACCGATCGCGGGCCTGGAACGCGCCCTCAAGGCCGGTACAGCAGGTCGACGTAGCGCCGGAGCAGGTCGTCCACCATGCCCCGGAAGGGGATCGTGCCGGCGAGCCCGTAGACCGGCGCCAGCCCCTCCCCGGCCGGCTGCGTGTCCCGGGCCTCGGTCACCGAGGCCCGGAGGTCGGACAGGAACCGCTCCGCCACACCGGGTTCGGTGTGGCGGAGCGTCACGCAGATGTGGACCGCGGCGGGCTTGTGCAGTCCGTTGAGGCTCCACCCCCGCGACGACATGCGATCGAGCACCCGGTAGACGTCCACCGTGTCGGACGCGAACGCGATGACCCACAGCGGGTCACCGAGCACGCGCAGCTCGGGGATCGCCTCGATCCCCGAGCGGATGGCCGTCGCGGTCTCGAGGATCCGGCGGGTCGCCTCGACGTACCCGTCCTCACCGGTGGCGACCATCGCGGCCCAGCACTCGGCCGAGAGCGCGCCCGGCCGGCTCCCGGCCAGCGTGGGGGAGAAGTACAGCCCGCCGGGCCACTCCGTGGCCGTGAAGTACTGATGCCGCCGGAGCTCCGCGCCCTCGGTAGAGAACGACCGAGGTTCCCTTCGCGGCGTAGCCGAACTTGTGCGTGTCGGCGGACATCGACGTCACGCCGGGGACCCGGAAGTCGAACGCCGGGACGTCGTAGCCGAGGCGTTCCGCCCACGGCAGCACGAAGCCGCCGAGACACGCGTCGGTGTGGAACCCGATCCCGCGGGACTTCGCGATGGCCGCCAGCTTCTCGATGGGATCGATCACGCCGTGCGGGAACCCCGGCGCGGAGCCGACCACGACCACGGTGTCGCCGGTGATGGCCAGCCGGGTCGCCTCGACGTCGGCGCGGAAGTCCGGCCCGACCGGGACCCGGTTCATCTGCATCCCGAAGTACTGGGCCGCCTTGTCGAACGCCACGTGGGCGCTCGACGGCGCCACGATCGTGGGCCGCCGGACCTTCCGCGAGGTCGCGGCGCGATCGCGGTAGGTCTTCATCGCGAGGAGGATGCTCTCGGTGCCGCCGGAGGTGACCGCTCCCACGACGTCGCCGGCCCCGCTGCCGCCGTCCGTTGCCGAGCCGCCGAGCATCGCCGCCGTCATCGACACGATCTCGGCCTCGTACTTCGTCCCGCTCGGCCACAGGTCGGCGTGCAGGGGGTTGAGCTGCGAGGTCAGTCCGTAGATCCGGTTGAGGAACTCGATGTGCCCGTCGTCCCCGTGGTACACGGCCCCGGACGCGAATCCGTCGTGCCACCCCGGCCGTTCCCGTGTGGCCAGCGCCTCGACTTCCGCCATGACGGCCTCCCGATCGAGGCCCCGGGCTGGGAGCTGGGGGAACGACGCCGCCTGTCCCCGATACGGCTTCACCTCCCGCTCCATCCCGTCGAGCATCCGCTCGTACTCGCGCTCCAGGCGATCGCGGAGCGCGGGCACGCGGCGGGCCAGTCGCTCGGCCGCCGACGCGACCCTCGGGTTCAGCCGGCCGAGCTTCGACGCGATGTCGGACAGTTCCATCTCGCTGCCTCTTTTCGATGTCGGGTTGCTGGACGACCCCGACGCCCCGCGCCGGTCACCGGCCGGCGTTCAGACGCCCGTGGATCTTCTTCGTGCTCCGGTACAGGTTGACGAACTCCGCGAACATCGGCTCGTACGTGGCCGATGCGGCCGGATCCGGATCGAACGTCCGGTCAACGGGCACGAGCCCCGGCACGTCGTCCCACGACAGGTGGCCAAGGGCGACCGACGCCTGGAACGCCGCGCCGCGAGCGCTCGCCATCACGGGTTCGCGGACCTGCCGGATCGGGTGCCCGAGCACGTCCGCGTGGATCTGGCACCAGAGCTCGCTCCGCGCGCCGCCGCCCACGATCGTGATCGCGTCGAGCCGGCGCTTGATGAACTTCTCCACGTAGACCTGCAGCCACCGCGAGTTGAACGCCACCCCCTCGAGGACGGCCCGCACCAGATGCGCCCGCGTCGTCTCGAGCGACATGTTGGAGAACCCGCCCCGCACCGTCCGGTCGTCGACCGGCGTCCGCTCGCCGTTCAGCCACGGCATGAAGATCAGCCCGTTGCTCCCGGACGGGACGCCGGCAGCCATCTCCAGGAGCTCCTCGTAGCTCGAGGCGCCGAGCACGCGGTCCTTCACCGTCGTGAGGCACACGGCCGCCGACTCCTGTTCGTTGGACAGGAGGTACCGGCCGGGAACCGCGGACGGCAGCGAGGCCATGTTGTGGAACAGGTCGGTCTTCTTGTGCGGGGACGTGACAGGACAGCCACGACGACGTCCCGAGGCACAGGTGCGCGTCGAAGTCCCGCACCGTGCCCGCGCCGATCGCGGACGCCATCGTGTCGGGAGCGCCGGTCACGACCTGCACGGACTCCGGGAGCCCGAGCTCCTCCGCCGCGGTGGGGGAGAGCGGGCCGAGCACGCTCGCGGCTGGAACGATGTCCGGCAGGCGCTCCCGGTCGAGGGTCGTCATCGCCAGGAGGCGGCGGTCGTACCGGACGTCGTCGATCCTCCGGCAGTCGGCGGCCCAGTGCAGGGCGACCGCATCGAACGACGTGGCCATGCGGCCGGTCAGCCGGAAGTTGATCCAGTCCCGGGGCTCCAGGAACTTGTGGGTCCGCTCGTACACCTGCGGGAGCTCCTCGCGGACGAACAGGACGTGCGCGACGGAGTCCTTGCCGGCGTGGCCGGGGGCGCCACCCGTCCGCCGGATCCAGGTCACCAGCCGGCGCAGGCCGTAGCCCTCGACCATGGGGAACCCGCGCACGATGCGCCGCACGTGGGGCGCGCCACGGGAGTCCATCCAGATGATCGCGCGCGAGAGCGGCTTCCCGTCCCGGTCGACCGGGACCGTCCCCGACCACTGCGAGCTGCACGCGGCGCCGACGACCGACCGCGGATCGACTCCCGTCTCCCCGAGGATCCGTCGGCACGCCCGCACCACCGCCCGCCACCACTCCTCGGCGTCCTGCTCGGCGCCGCCGCCGGGGAGGATGTGCAGCGCGTACGGCTCGACCGCGGAACCGACGATCCGCCCTTCCGTCGTGGCGAGGGCCAGCTTGAGCCCGGAGGTTCCGAGATCGATGGCCAGGACGTGGGCCGCCCCTCCGGACGCGTCGCCCTTCGGAACGGTCACGAAGGCTCCGCGTCGCGGCGCAGGGGCTCGGGCACCGTCGCCGCGACCACCGCCGTCACCACCGCGAGTGCGGTCACGACCAGGATCGCCGAGTCGAAGTTGCCCTGGGATTCCTTCAACGCGCCCATCACGCCCACGATGGCGGCGCCACCGAGGTTCCCGGCGAGGAGCATCACGCCCACGGCGGTGCTCCCGACCTGCGGCCCGAGCGACCGGTCTTCGGATGCCACCGCGATGGCGATCGGGAGCGCCGGCAGGAGGAAGAATCCCAGCACGAACGCCACGACGAGCAGCGCGGCCATCGCACCGACGTTGCCCAGCAGCCAGAGCATCGGCGCCGCGACCACTCCCGCCGCGATCAGGAACGGCTTCCGTCGCCGCACCCGGTCGCTGACGGCGCCCAGCACGACCGAACCCACGACGCCGGCGATCGTGATCATCCCCGCGACCAGCCCTGCGCCCGTCTCGTCGATGCCGCGCGGCTTCAGCATCTCCTCCAGCCACGTGGTCACGCCGAGGTAGAACCCGAACCCGAGGAACAGCGCCGCCGACAGCTTCCACATCGTTCGCGATCGCAGCACCCGGCGAAGCGCCGCCCGGATCCCGAGCTCGACCGGGGACACGATCCGATCCGGCACCCGCCGGGGCGCGACCCGCCAGAAGACGAGCAGCGCCACGCCGGCCAGCACGGCGTAGGCCCACTGCGCGCCGCGGACGCCGAGCGCGTCCGTCAGCGGCGGCGTCGCAACCAGCCCCACCGTGATGCCGAGGAAGATGGCCATGGTCCCCACTCCGATGGCGGTGGCCTCCTCCTCGTCGGTGAAGTGGCGGTTCACGAGGTCCGCCACCGCGTTGATGAGGAACGGCTGCGGCAGCAGCAGCGCCACCGTGAGGAGCAGGAGCACGGTGAAGTCGCCGGCCAGCGGACGGAGCGCGGCGAACACCATCGTGGCGATCCCGGCCCACAGCAGCGGCGTCCGGTACCCGTACCGGTCGGCCACCGCGCCCCCCGGGATCGACAGCACCGCCGAGCAGATCGGCCCGACCGAGATCAGCAGTCCGATGGAGGTGTCGGTCGTGTGGAAGACGCCGGCGGCCTTCGCCGTGATCGCCGCGAACGAGATCCACAGGACGTGGCTCATCCCGACGAGCCCGACATAGGCGCCCAGTACCCGCCACGACCCGGGCCGATGCGCCGCGACGCCCGCCGGATCGGCCTCCCCCGCCTCCGCGCGCATGACGCCGCGCAGGCTACCGCGGCGGGGTCGGGACCATCGCCGGCTCAGCCCTTGACGCCGGTGAGCGTCACACCCTGGATGAACACGCGCTGGGCCAGGAAGAACAGAACGACGACCGGCATGATGAACATCACCGACGCGGCCATCGTCAGGTTCCACTCGACGTGGAACTGCCCGCGGAACTCCGACAGCCCGATCGCGAGTGTCCACAGCTTGCGGTTCTCGCCGAGGTACAACAGCGGCGCGAAGAAGTCGTTCCACGAGTACAGGAACTGAAACAGCGCGACCGCCGCGATCGCGGGCTTCGCGAGCGGCACGACCACTCGGGTCATGATCTGGAACTCGCCCGCCCCGTCGACCCGCGCGGCGTCGGTGAGCTCGTTCGGGATCGTCATGAAGAACTGCCGCAGCAGGAAGATCGTGAACGCGTCCCCGAAGAACAGCGGCAGGATCAGCGGCTTGAACGACCCGATCCAGCCGAAGCGCACGAACAGGATGTAGAGCGGGATCACGGTGACCTGGAACGGCAGCATCATCGTGGAGAGCACGACGATGAACGCCGCGTTCCGCCCCTTCCACCGCATCCGCGACAGCGCGTAGGCGACCGGGATGCACGACACGAGCACGCCCACCGTCGACAGCACGGCGACTTGCAGCGAGTTCCACGTATACCGGAGCAGCGGGATCTGGTGGAAGACGTCCCCGTAGTTCCCCGGCTGGAACGGCCGCGGCCACACGTTCGGGCTGAGCGCCTGCTCGTTCGTCATGAGCGACGTCAGCACGATGAACACCACCGGCAGCAGGAACACGGCCGCCAGCGCGATCAGGACGGTGTGGCTCGCCACCGTCATGAGGAACCGGTGCCGGCGGACCGCCGGCGGCCTCGGTCGGGGACGGATCTCGGACGCCGGGCGGGGCGCGCGGCGACGGACCGGATCGGGGGCGACGGTCGTGGCTATCGGAGCGCCCCCTGGTAGTGGACCCACCGCTTGGAGAAGCGGATGAGGATCACCGTGCAGATCATCGTCACGACGAACAACATCCACGCCATCGCCGACGCGTAGCCCATCCGGAAGTTCGCGAAGCCCTGCACGTACAGGTACAGCGAGTAGAACATCAGCGACCCCTGGGGGCTCCCGACGTTCGAAGCCGCCGCGCCCGCGGCGTTCCCCGCCACCGCCGCGCTGGCGACGTAGGCCTGGGTGAAGTACTGGAACCCCTGAATGACCCCGATCACGAGCGCGAAGAAGACGACCGGCGAGATCATCGGGAGCGTCACCATCCGGAACCGTTGCCACCGGCTCGCGCCCTCGATGTCGGCCGCCTCGTACAGCTGCTGCGGCACGTCGAGCAGACCGGCGAGGAAGATGATCATCGTCTGGCCGATGCCCCACAGTGCGAGGAACAGCAGGCCCCACTTCGACCAGAACGGGCTGAAGAACCACAGCGGCGGGTTGTGGATGCCGAGGTGGCCGAGCAGCTGGTTGACCGGCCCGGTCGCCGGGTTGAATACGAACACGAACGCCAGCGCGGCCGCGACGGGCGGCGCCATCGACGGCAGGAAGTAGATCGTCCGGTAGGCGCGGACCCCCCTCCGTGGCCGGGTCAGCACGACGGCCGTCAGCAGGGAGAACAGGATCTGCGTGGGGATCCCGAAGACGATCATCCACAGCGTGTTGCGCACGGCCTGCCAGAACTGCGGGTCTTTCGTGAACATGAACACGTAGTTGTCGAACCCGACGCCCCGCGGCGGCGACAGCAGGTCGTAGCTCGTGAACGAGTAGTACAGGCTCGCGAGCATCGGATAGAGGATGAAGACGCAGAACCCGATGAGCCACGGCGACATGAACAGCGCGACGGTCCCGTAGCGCTTGAGGGTGCGACGCCGGCTCCCGGGCCGCCGGGAGATGGTTCGGGGTGCGGCTCGGGAGCCGGCGTCCATGCGGGCGATGCTCACCGGCTCAGGCGCCCGCCTGGGCCAGCTGGTCGTTCAGCTGCTGGTCGAGGTCCGCGAGGCCGGCGTCGAGGTCGGCGACGTCGCCCGCCTGCCAGTCCTCGCCGAATGCCTCCACGAGGTCCTGGTCGGCCACCCCGAGCACGCTCGTCTGCTTGTAGTGCGACTCGGGGTTCGCGAAGACGTCGAGGAACGTGTCGAACTGGGCCGGCAGGGCGAGGTCGGGGGACTCCAGCGCCTCGAACGTCGTCGGGACGTTCCCGAGCCCGTTCGCCGCGTCCACCAGCACGTCGGTGTTCGTGGCGAGGTATTGCACGAGCAACCAGGCCTCGGCCGGGTGCTTCGACCCTCGTGGGATGCCCATGATCGTGCCGCCCACCCTGCCCAGGCCGTACTGGTCCTCATGGCCGTCCGGCACCGGGTAGGGCGCCGTGTCGTACTCCACGGCGTCGCCGGCATGCTCGATGAACCGCGTCCGCCACTCACCGTCGAACATCATCGCAATGCGCCCGCGGTGGAAGTCGTTGTCGTTGCCCTCCGACCACTCGTCGCCCTGACCGGCGACGAACTTGCGCAGGTTGTCGGCCCCGTAGAAGTCGACGAACTGCTTCTGCCACTCGAACAGGGCCTTCCAGTCCGGATCCGACGCGAGCGCGGCGGCGGACCCGTCCTCCGTGTAGTAGTCGGCGCCGAAGACGATCGCCAGTTCGAGCGGTGTGAACTCGTAGTAGCCGAACCACGGGACGAACCCGGCCTGCGCGATCGACCCGTCGTCGTTGAACACGGTCAGCTTCTTCGCCATCTCGAACAGCTCGGAGAGCGTCTTCGGCGGCTCCGTGTAGCCCGCGTCCTGGAGCATCTGCTTGTTGTAGTACAGGCCCATCGCATCCGTGAGGAACGGCATCGCACACGTACTACCCGAGTAGCTCGTGTACTGGGTGACCGATGCCGGGAACTGGCCCGTGTCGAGGCCGGTCTCGTCGATGAACGGCTTGAGGTCCTCCCATGCGCCCGTCTGGCAGAACTTGCCGACGCTGTCGAGCGACCAGGACATGACGGCGTCCGGCGGGTTGCCCGCCCGGATCGCGGCCAGGACCTTGTCGTCGTTCTCGCCGAGGCCCGGCGTGATCTTGAGCGTGATCCAGGGGTACTCGTCCTGGAAGCTCTCGAGCACCGGCAGGAGGTCCTGGTACTCGCGGCCGCTGAACGGCACCCACATCTCGATCGTGACCGGCTCGTGCGAGGCGTTCGCCCCGGTGTCGACCGGGGAAGGCGCGTCGCCGCCCCCGCCCGCGGAGCACGCCGTGGCGATCAGCACCACCGCGGGCACCAGGAACAGCATCCTCCGTCGCTTCATCCCGCCGACCCCCTTTTCTCGCACGCCGAACATCCTGCCCGTCAGATGACGATTCCGCCCCGGTCCCTGGCCCGGGCGAACAACCGGTCCTGTGCTTCCTGCAGCGCCATCGCGACCGCCCCCATCACCGCGGCGTCCTCGCCCAGGGCCGAGATCTCCACGCGCGGTTCGAACGGGAGGCGCGACCGGAGCGCCTCCACCACCGGTTCCAGCAGCAGGTCGCCGTTCCGCCCGATGCCGCCCCCGAGCACCACGAGCTCGGGGTCCACGACCGGCACGATGGCCGCGATCGTCGACGCGATCCGTCCGGCCTCGGTGGCCACCACCCGCTTGGCCTTCACGTCGCCCGCCCGAGCCATATCGAAGACGCGCTTCGCCGTGAGCGAACCGGTCATACCGGCGCGCCGCGCCTCCGCCACGACCCCGGCGGCGCCGACCGTGGCGTCGACGGATCCACCGCGGGTGCGGCCGCTGCCGTCGACCATGGCGCCGGGGAGGTAGCCGACCTCGCCGGCGGCGCCCGTCGCGCCGCGGAACAGCTCGCCATTGAGGACGAGCCCCATGCCGACGCCGGTCCCCACATGGAGGAACACGAAGTTCGGCACGCCCTTGCCGAGGCCGTGGAGCTGCTCGCCGACGGTCGCCACGTTGACGTCGTTCTCGATGCTCACGGTGGTGCCGAGCGCGAGCTCGAGGGCCTCGACGACGCCTTCCCGGCCCCAGCCGGGAAGGCTCTCGGCGAGGGTCAGCTTGCGGCGCGTGGGCTCGAACACCCCGGGGCTGCCGATGGTGGCGTGGGCGACCGAGCCCCACCGCACCCCGGCCTCGTCGGCGAGGCCGTGGGCGAGCTCGCCGATCTGGGCCACCAGGGCCCGGGCGCTCCGCGCCCGTGCCCGTTCGTCACGCCGCGCGGCGACATCGCCGACGAGGTCGGCGATGGCGCCGCGCACCCAGTCCCGCCCGACGTCGATGCCGACCACCCACGCGGCATGGGGGTTGAGCTCGTAGAGCTGGGCGGTCCGGCCCTGGCCGCCGGAGGACCGTCCCGCCTCGCGGACGAGGCGGGAGCGGAGCAGGGCGGAGAGGCCCTGGGACACCGTGGGCTTGGACAGGCCGATCACGCGGGCGAGCTCGCTGCGGGAGACCGGCCCCCGCTCGCGGATGGCCTCGAGGACCGTCCGTTCGTTGATGGCCCGGAGCAGGCTGGGCGTTCCGCCGGCGAAGCCCCCGCCGTTGCTCAGCGCAGGGCCTCCCGTGTCCGCGAGGTGTCACCCATTCTCATTTAGGAAACTTTCTTAACGAAGATTGGGCGGGATGCTACGCCGCGGACCCGGAGCCGTCAAGCGGGGAAGAACCGGGGAAGGTGGGAGCGGTTCGCGTCGAGCAGGGCGGCCAGCAGCGGCTCCGCGACCGCCGCGTCCCGGACGAGCGGGTTGGCGAGGAGCGCGCGGAGGGCCGCGCTCCGGCTGCCCGAGACGGCGGACTCGACCGCCAGGTGCTCGTAGCCCTTGGCGTGCTGGACGAGCCCGAGCATCTCCGGGGCGAGCGGCTCGACGGGCGCAGGCCCCGCGCCCGTGCGGTCCACGCGGGCCGGGACCTCCACGACGTCGGCGTCGGCGAGACCGGGGATGGTTCCCTCGTTGCGCACGTTCACGATCTGCAGGTCGCCGGCCCCGTCGTGCAGCGAGGCGACCAGCTGTGCCGCGGCCTCGGAGTAGAAGGCGCCGCCGCGCCGGGAGAGCTGTTCCGGCTTGTGGTCGAGCTCGGGGTCGCGGTACAGCTCGAACAGTTCGGCCTCGATCTTCTGGACCTCCTCGGCCCGCGTCGGATGGCCCCGCTGGTGCTCGAGCATCTCCCGCTCCCGGTAGTAGTAGCGCAGGTAGTACGAGGGAATGGCGCCGATCTCCCGGAGGAAGGGCAACGGCCAGTCGAACCGCTCGGCGAGGGCCTCGCCGCGGTCCCTGAGCAGCTCCCCGAGCACGTCGGCGCCGTCGAGGCGGACGCCACGCACCCAGCTCAGGTGGTTGAGGCCGACGTGGTCGATCTCGACGCGGCCGGGGTCGACGCCCAGGATCTCCGCCAGCCCCCGCTGGGCTCCGATGCCGACGTTGCACAGGCCGACCGCCCGGTGCCCGTGGTCGAGCAGTGCCTGGGTGACGATGCCGGTCGGGTTCGTGAAGTCGACGATCCAGGCGCCGGGGGCGCCGCGCCGGGCGGTCTCCTCGGCCAGGTCGAGGACGATCGGGACGGTCCGGAGCGCCTTGGCGAACCCGCCGGCGCCGGTCGTCTCCTGCCCGATGCACCCGAACTCGAGCGGGATGGTCTCGTCGAGGAGCCGGGAGGCCTGGCCGCCGATCCGCAGCTGGACGACCACGAAATCGGCGCCGTCCAGGGCGCGGTCACGGTCGGTGGTGCAGACGAGGGAGCCGTTCCAGCCGGCCCGGGCCAGCATCCGGCCGGCGAGGCCGCCGACCACGTCGAGGCGCTCGGTGTCGGGATCGAGCAGCACCAGCTCGTCCACCGGAATGCGGCCCGCACGGTTCGCGAATCCCTCGACCAGCTCGGGCGTGTAGCTACTCCCGCCGCCGACGACCGAGAGCTTCACACCCATGGCGCGCGCATCGTACACTTCGCGCGGTGAGATCGTTAGGAAAGTTTCCTGATCGATTCCTCGGAGAGATCTCCGGGCAGCCTCGGGCGCTCCTGCGTGCCGCCGACGGGCTCGCCGACCAGCAGGGAGCCCTGGCACAGGTGTCGAACGCGGCGCCGGCCGGTCCGGTCGTGTTCACCGGTATGGGCGCCTCCGCTCACTCCTCCTATCCGGCCGTCTCGGCCCTGAGCGCCGTGGGAATGTCGGCGCTCCACGTCGACGCGGCGGAGCTGTTGCACTTCCGTCGCGCCGTGCTCGGGCCGAACGCCGTCCTGGTGGTGGTCAGCCAGTCCGGCGAGAGCGCCGAGCCGGTGGCTCTGGCCGGGGAGCTGGAGCGGCAACGGATGCGGCCGCGGATCGTGTCCGTCACCAACGGGCTCGACAACACGCTCGCCCGGGCCGCGGACGTGGCCCTGGATACGCTGGCCGGCCCCGAGTCCGGCCCCTCCACGATGACGTTCGGGGCGGGGCTGGTCGTCCTGTCGGGGGTGGCGGGCGCGCTGGGTGGGGAGCAGCCCGCCGCCGGCATCGCGCGCGTCCGGTCGGCGGCCGGGCGGGCGGCGTCGTCGGCCGATCGGCTGCTCGGTCGGTCGGGCGAGCTCGCGGAAACGCTGATCGACTGGCTGGGCGATCGGACGACCCTGGTCCTCCTCGGCCGGGGGCCGGCTCGCGCGGCCGCCGAGATGGGCGCGCTGGGCCTCAAGGAAGCGGCGGCCTTCCCCGCGGAATCCCTCCAGACGGCACAGTTCCGGCACGGCCCGCTCGAGCTGGCAGGCCCCGGGCTCGCGGCGATCGTGGTTGCGACCGAACCGGAGACGAGAGCGCTGGACCTCGGCCTGGCCCGCGAGCTCGCCGAGACCGGCGCCGCGGTGACGGTCGTCTCGCCCGAGGGAACGGCCCCTGCCGGCGGGCTCGGCGTCGCCACGGGCACGCTGGAACGAACGGTCGCCCCGGCCGTGGCCGTCATCCCGGCGCAGCTGCTGGCCTGGCGCCTGGCGGTGCTCCGGGGCCGCGCTCCGGGCGAGTTCGTGTACGCGACGAAGGTGACCTCGCATGAGTGATGCCTGTGCTGTGGGCCGCGGCTCGGGCGACGACCCGCGGAGGCCGGCGTGACGAGGCCGGCCCTGCTCGCAGTGGACGGCGGCGGTTCGAAGATCGACGCCGCCCTGATCTCGGCCGGCGGCAGGGTCCTCGCCGCCGTCCGGGTGGACGGTTCGGTCTTCGACGAGCTCGGCGAGGGCGGCTCCGTTGCCGGCGGTGCCGTCGCCGGCGAAGTCCCCGGCCTGCGCCAGGTGGTCCGGGCCGCGGCTGCGGACGCGGGACTCGACCCCGAGCGCCTTCCCGTCGCCGACCTCGGCGTGTACTGCGTGGCGGGGGCCGACCTCCCCGCCGACGACCGGCGGATCGGGCGGGCCCTCCGGGGACGCGGCTGGACGGCTGATGACGTCGTGCGCAACGACACCTTCGCCGTGCTCCGGGCGGGGAGCGACCGGGGATGGGGCGTGGCCGTCGTCGCGGGGTACGGGATGAACTGCTCCGGCGTGGCGCCGGACGGCCGGACCGTCCGGTTCCCTGCGCTCGGCGAGATCTCGGGCGACTGGGGGGGCGGCATGGACATCGGCCGGAGCGCGCTGTGGCACGCCATCCGGGCCCGGGACGGCCGCGGCGAACGCACGGCGCTGGCCGACGAGGTCTCCCGGCACTTCGGGATGCGCTCGCCGCGAGCGGTCATGGAGGCCCTGTACTTCGGCAAGCTCCGCGAACGGCGCCTCATGGAGCTGCCGCCGATCGTCTTCCGGGCCGCGACCGGGGGCGACGCGGTGGCCCGGGCGATCGCCGACCGGCAGGCCGACGAGGTCGTGGCCATGGCGGGCGCGGCGATCCGGCGCCTGCGGCTCACGTCTGCCGACCCCGACATCGTGCTCGGCGGCGGCCTGTTCCGGACGACCGATCCCGCGTTCCTCGATCGGATCGAGCGCGGGGTGTCGGGGATCGCCTCACGGGCGCGGTGCACGGTGCTGTCCGCGCCCCCCGTGGTGGGCGCCGCGCTGCTCGGCCTCGACCGGCTCGGCATGGACGGACCGGCGGCGGGGCGGCTGCGGTCCACGTTGACCCACGATCGGCTCTCGGCGAAGACTGTCCGGCCGGGCGGCGACCGGCGAAGGGAGCGGTGAGGGTGGCCGGGATCGTGCTCCAGGGTGTGACCAAGGTCTTCGGCAGCGACGTCGTGGCCGTCGACGACGTGTCGTTCGAGATCGGCGACGGCGAGTTCATGGTCCTGGTCGGCCCGTCGGGGTGCGGGAAGTCGACCATCCTGCGCCTGCTCGCCGGCCTCGACGAGGTCACCGCGGGCGAGATCTTCATCGGCGAGGACAACGTGACCGACCGCCCCCCCAAGGAACGCGACGTCGCGATGGTGTTCCAGAACTACGCGCTGTACCCGCACCTCACGGTGGAGGAGAACATCGGGTTCGGCCTGCGGATCCGCCACGTCGACAAGGCCGAGGTCCGCAGGCGCTCCCGCGAGGCGGCGAAGGCCCTCGGCCTGGATCGGCTTCTCGACCGGAGGCCCGCCGAGCTCTCCGGCGGCCAGCGGCAGCGGGTGGCGATGGGCCGGGCGATGGTCCGGGAGCCGAAGGCGTTCCTCATGGACGAACCGCTCTCGAACCTCGACGCCAAGCTCCGGGTGCAGATGCGCACCGAGCTTGCGCGGCTGCATGACCGACTCCGGACGACGACGGTCTACGTGACCCACGACCAGATCGAGGCCATGACGCTCGGGCATCGCGTTGCCGTGCTGAAGGACGGCCTCCTGCAGCAGGTGGCGGCGCCCCGGGAGCTCTACCACGCGCCTCACAACCTGTTCGTCGCTGCCTTCATCGGGTCGCCGCCGATGAACCTGGTCGAGGCCGACGTCCGGGGCCGGTCGCTCGAGTTCGCCGGCTTCTCGGTGCCCGTTCCGGAGGCGTTCGACCTCTCGGCCCACGAGGGGGGCAGGTTGATCCTCGGGTTCCGGCCCTCGGACATGGAGGACGCGTCGGTGCGCCCGGCCGGCGACCGTCCCTCCATCGACGTCACCGTGGACGTCACCGAGGAACTGGGGTCCGAGATCAACGTCCTGTTCGCGATCGATGCGCCCCCCGTCGAGACCGACGACACCATCGCGGCGGCGACGGAGGACGGGACCGCCGAGGACGCGGCGCTGATCAGCGGGGGTGACCGTGCGGTCCTGTGCGCGCGCGTCGACGCCCGTTCCCGGGTGACGCCCGGCGGTTCCATCCGGTTGACGCTGGACCCCGACCGGTTCCTCTTCTTCGATCCGGACACCGGCGACGCGGTCCGGGCGAACGATTCCCGTGGCGACGCCGGCATGAGCGCCGCGCCCCATACCGCCCTGGCGCCTTCCCATGAGCGGCTCCGGGCGTTGTTCGGGGTCGAGTCGCCGCTCATCGGCATGTGCCACCTGCTCGCGCTCCCCGGCCGTCCCCGTCACGACGACGCGGCCGGCATGCGGCTGGTGGTGGACGCGCTCCGGGCCGACGTCGGGGCGCTCCAGGAGGCGGGGGTCGACGGGCTGCTGTTCTGCAACGAGCACGACCTCCCGTACCAGCTCGCGGTCGGACCCGAGGTGGTGGCCGGGATGGCGGCGGCGGTCGCCGCGGTGACGCCGGAGGTCGTGGTTCCGTTCGGCGTGGACGTGCTGTGGGATCCCAAGGCGGCGCTGGCCGTTGCCCGGGCGACGGGCGCGTCGTTCGTTCGCGAGGTGTTTACCGGTGTGTTCGAGTCCGACATGGGCATGCTGGCGCCGGACCTCGGCGCGCTCTCCGCATACCGCCGCGCGATCGGGGCGGCCGACGTGGCGCTGTTCGTGAACGTGACGCCGGAGTTCAGCCGTTCGGTGAGCGGCCGCCCGGTGGCCGACCGGGCCCGTCGGCGCCCGGTACATGGGCGCCGACGCCATCCTGGTCAGTGGGCCGGCCGCCGGGATGGCGGCCTCGCCGGACGATCTCCGCGAGGCCCACGAGGCCGCGCCCGACGTGCCCGTCTTCGCCAACACCGGCGTCCGGCACGACACCGTCGAGCAGGTCCTCGAGGTGGCGGACGGCGTGATCGTCGGCAGCGCCCTCAAGGAGGACGGCGACACCTGGCGCCCGGTCGACCCCGACCGGGCCCGCGACATGGTCGCCGCGGTCCGCGCCGTCCGGGCCCGACGCTCGTCCTCGCCCCGCTGACTCGCTTCGACCTGGCCGCGCAGGACCAGCGCCCCCCGTCCTGTGGGCCCTTTGGCGCATTCCGGTTCCGCCACCCCCTGACTACGCTATTCGTGCCCGAACGGCGAGACCCAAGGGGAGCGTGAGCCACATGCGGACCAAGCCCGCCGGCACCATCACGGTCGACGGTAACGAGGCGGCGGCCAGGGTCGCCCACCGGTTGTCCGAGGTCATCGCCATCTACCCGATCACGCCGGCGTCGGCCATGGGGGAGCTGGCCGACGTCTGGTCTGCCCGGGGGCAGCCCAACCTGTGGGGCGCGGTGCCCCAGGTCGTCGAGATGCAGAGCGAGGCCGGCGCGGCGGGGACCCTGCACGGCGCCGCGCAGACCGGGGCCCTGACCACCACGTTCACCGCGTCGCAGGGCCTGCTACTGATGCTCCCGAACATGTTCAAGCTCGCCGGGGAGCTCACCCCGACCGTGATGCACGTCGCGGCGCGGACGGTCGCCACCCACGCACTGTCGATCTTCGGCGACCACAGCGACGTCATGGCGGCGCGGACCACCGGGTGGGCGATGCTCGCGTCGTCGTCGATCCAGGAGGCGCAGGACCTGGCGGTCGTGTCACACGCGGCGACGCTCGAGAGCCGGGTGCCGTTCCTGCATTTCTTCGACGGGTTCCGAACGTCGCACGAGGAGAACGTGATCGAACCCGTCGACGACGCCGTGCTCCGGTCGATGATCGACGACGGCCTCGTCCGGGCCCACCGGGAGCGGGGCCTGTCGCCGGACCGGCCGGTGCTGCGAGGCTCGGCGCAGAACCCGGACGTCTTCTTCCAGGCCCGCGAGGCCGCGAGCCCGTACCACGCGGCCGTCCCGCTGATCGTCCAGGACACGATGGACCGGTTCGCCGAGGCGACCGGTCGCGCCTACCACCTGTTCGACTACGCGGGCCACCCCGAGGCCGAACGGGTCGTCGTGGTCATGGGGTCGGCGGCGGGGGTGCTGCGGGAGGCGGCCGACGCGCTCGCCGCGAGCGGCGAGCGCGTCGGGGTGCTCGAGGTCCGGCTGTACCGCCCGTTCGACGCCCGCGCGTTCGTCCGGTCGATCCCGGCGACCGCCACGGCGGTCGCCGTGCTCGACCGGACCAAGGAACCCGGGGCCCCGGGCGAGCCCCTGTACCAGGACGTCGTCACGGCCCTGGTGGAGGAGGTCGCGGCAGGCCGGCGAGCCGGCCTGCCGCGGGTGGTCGGCGGCCGGTTCGGCCTCGCGTCGAAGGAGTTCGACCCGCCGATGGCGAAGGCGGTCTTCGACCACCTCCGGAGCCGGACCCGAGGAACCACTTCACGGTCGGCATCCACGACGACGTGAGCGGCACGAGCCTCGACGTCGACCAGTCCTTCACGACCGAGCCCGACGACGTCGTCCGGGCGGTGTTCTACGGGCTCGGCGCCGACGGCACCGTCTCGGCCAACAAGAGCTCGGTCAAGATCATCGGCGAGGGAACGGACCGCTACGCGCAGGGGTACTTCGTCTACGACTCGAAGAAGTCGGGGTCGGTCACGGTGTCCCACCTGCGGTTCGGCCCGAGGCCGATCCGTTCCTCGTATCTCATCAAGCGGGCCAACTTCGTGGCGTGCCACCAGTTCCACTTCCTGGAGCGGATGGACGTGCTCGACGTGGCCGCGCCGGGGGCGACGTTCCTGCTGAACAGCCCGTACGGGCCGGACGAGGTATGGGACCACCTTCCCGTCGAGACCCAGCGGCAGATCGTGGAGAAGAGCCTGCGGTTCCACGTGGTCGACGCGCAGCGGGTGGCGACCGAGGTCGGACTCGGCGGGCGGATCAACACGATCCTCCAGACGTGCTTCTTCGCGCTGGCCGGGGTGCTCGACCTCCCGGACGCCGTCGCGGCGATCAAGCGGTCGATCGAGAAGAGCTACGCGAAGCGGGGGCGCACCGTCGTCGACATGAACTTCGAGGCCGTCGACCGGGCGCTCGACGGGCTGCGGGAGGTCCAGGTCCCGGCGGCCGCCGACGGCGACCTGCACCGGCTGCCGTCCGTGCCGCCCGAGGCGCCCGAGTTCGTGCAGCGGGTGACCGCGATGATGATGGCCGGGCAGGGCGACCTGCTGCCGGTCTCGGCCCTCCCGGTCGACGGGACGTTCCCCACCGGCACCGCGCAGTGGGAGCGGCGCTCGATCGCCCGGGAGATCCCGATCTGGGACCCGGCCATCTGCATCGACTGCGCCAAGTGCGCCCTGGTCTGCCCCCACACCGCCATCCGCATGAACGTGTTCGAGCCGGAGGCGCTCGCGGGGGCTCCGGACACGTTCCGGCACAAGGAGTGGCGGGACCGGGAACGCCCCGGCCGGCGCATGACGATCCAGGTCGTCCCCGACGACTGCACGGGGTGCGGCGTGTGCGTCGACGTGTGCCCCGCCCGGAGCAAGGAGGAGGTCAAGCACAAGGCGATCGACATGCTGCCCAAGCAGGACCACCTGGAGCGGGAGCGGGCCAACTTCGAGTTCTTCGACACGATCGAGCTGCCCGACCGCAGCGAGGTCCACGTCGCTTCGATCAAGGGCTCGCAGATGCTCGAGCCGCTGTTCCTGTCGTCCGGCGCCTGCGCGGGGTGCGGCGAGACGCCGTACCTCAAGCTGCTGAGCCAGATGTTCGGCGACCGGATCCTGGTGGCCAACGCCACCGGCTGCTCGTCGATCTACGGCGGGAACCTCCCCACGACGCCGTGGTCGAAGAACCGCGACGGCCGGGGGCCGGCCTGGTCGAACTCGCTGTTCGAGGACAACGCCGAGTTCGGGCTGGGCATGCGCCTCGCCGTGGACCACCGGCGGACTGTACGCGCGGTCGCTGGTCGAGCGACTGGCCGGCGAGATCGGGGCCGACCTGGCGGAGGCCGTGCTCGACGGGGAACGGGCCGACGAGGCGGGCGTCCGCGAGCAGCGCGAACGGGTGGCGCGGCTGGAGGGGCGGCTCCGGGAGATCGACGCCGACGATGCGCGCAACCTGCTGGCCGCGTGCGACGCCCTGGTGCCGAAGAGCGTGTGGATCGTCGGCGGCGACGGGTGGGCGTACGACATCGGCTTCGGCGGCCTCGACCACGTGCTGTCGACCGGCCGCAACGTGAACATCCTGGTCCTCGACACCGAGGTCTACTCGAACACGGGGGGCCAGGCCTCCAAGTCGACCCCGCGGGGAGCAGTGGCCAAGTTCGCGGCGGCCGGGAAGTCCGTCGGGAAGAAGGACCTCGGGATGATCGCGGCGGCGTACGGCAACGTGTACGTCGCCCAGGTGGCGATCGGCGGCGACAACGCGCAGACCGTGAAGGCCCTGGCCGAGGCCGAGTCGTGGGACGGACCGTCGCTCGTCATCGCCTACAGCACCTGCATCGCCCACGGGATCGACATGTCGACGTCGATGACGCACCAGGTCGAAGCCGTCCGCAGCGGCTACTGGCCGCTGTACCGGTACGACCCCCGCCACGCCATCGCCGGGGAGCACCCGCTGCAGCTCGACAGCAAGGCGCCGACCATCCCGCTGAAGGAGTTCGCCATGAAGGAGGCGCGGTTCGCCATGCTGGCCCGGGCCAATCCCGGGCAGGCCGACCACCTGCTCGAGCTCGCCCAGGAGGACGTGGTCGAACGCCGCCGGCTGTACGAGCAGCTGGCGGGGGTGGAGCGCATCGCGCCGGGGGAGATCGGGTCGAACGGCGGCCGCGCGGCCGCCGACGCCGGGGAGGAGGAGCCGTGACCGTCGACCTCACCACGCGGTACCTGGGGCTCGAGCTCGCGAACCCCGTCGTGCCGTCCGCCTCGACCCTGTCGCAGCGGAGCGACACGCTCAAGCGGCTGCAGGACGCCGGCGCCGCGGCCATCGTCATGCAGTCGCTGTTCGAGGAGCAGATCGAGGCGGAGGAGATCCAGATCGACCGGGTTCTCGAGACCGGTGCGGAGAGCTTCGCCGAGGCCCGGACCTATCTCCCCGAGCTCGACGACTACAACGTCGGGCCCGACGCCTACCTCCGGCACCTCGAGCAGACGAAACGGGAGCTCGAGATCCCGGTCATCGGCTCGCTGAACGGCTCCTCCGAGGGCGGCTGGACGCGCTACGCGCACCTGATCCAGGAAGCGGGCGCCGACGCCCTGGAGCTGAACGTGTACTACGTCGCGGCCGACCCCGACACGACCTCCGCCGAGGTCGAGCAGCGGTACCTCGACCTGGTGGCGGACGTGCGCTCGTCGGTGACCATCCCGCTGGCGGTGAAGGTCGGGCCGTTCTTCAGCTCCATGGCGAACATGGCCCGGCGGCTGGTCGAGGCCGGCGCCGACGGGCTGGTGCTGTTCAACCGCTTCCTCCAGCCGGACATCGACCTCGAGACGCTGGCGGTGGACCCGACGCTGCACCTGTCGACCTCGGAGGAGCTCCGCCTGCCGCTCCGGTGGATCGCCATCCTGCACGGGCGGGTGCGGGGCGTCGCTCGCCGCCACCACGGGAGTGCACACGGCAGAGGACGCCGTGAAGCTCATCCTCGCCGGCGCCGACGTCACGATGATGGCCTCGGCGCTGTTCCGGCAGGGGCCGGAACACCTCCGGGACGTGCTGGAGGGCGTCGGACGATGGCTCGAGGAGCGCGAGTATTCCTCGGTGGAGGAAGCCCGGGGGAGCCTCAGCCAGGCGGCCTCGCCGGACCCGGCGGCGTTCGAGCGGTCGAACTACATGCGGGCGGTGGTCAGCTTCACGAGCCCGTTCGACTGGCGGGCGGCGCCCACGGAGCCCCGAGCCTGACCGAACCCGGGTCTCTGGCCGCTGGCCCGTCCCGCGGCTAGGCTCAGGGCCGGGTGGGGGAGAGGCGAGGGACCACACGGACGGGCCGCAGGGACTCGGCGGGGGAGTCGGCGTGAGCATCGACGAGCGCGTGGAGCCATCGGCCGTCGGCCGGGGTGCGCCCGACCGTGGGCTCACCGCCGCTGAGGTCGCCGAGCGCGTCGCGAAGGGCCAGGTCAACGACGTCCCGTCGGCGCCGACCCGGACCCTGGGCGAGATCGTCCGGACCAACGTCCTCACGCGGTTCAACGCGCTGCTCGGGACGATGCTCGCGCTGATCCTGCTGGTCGGTCCGTTGCAGGACGCGCTGTTCGGGTTCGTCATCGTGCTGAACTCCGCCATCGGCATCATCCAGGAGCTCCGGGCCAAGCAGACCCTCGACCGGCTGGCCGTCCTCACGGCGCCGAAGGCACGCGTCGTGCGCGACGGGGCGGTGGCCGAGGTGCCCGTCGGGCAGGTCGTGCTCGACGACGTCGTCGAGGTCCTGACCGGGAGCCAGGTCGTGGTCGACGGCGAGGTGGTCGCGGCCACAGGCCTCGAGGTCGACGAGTCGCTCCTCACCGGCGAGTCGGACGCGGTCGAGAAGGAGCCCGGCGACACGGTGATGTCGGGCTCGTTCGCCGTGGCGGGGTCCGGCCGGTACCGGGCGACGAAGATCGGGCGCGAGGCCTACGCGGTGAAGCTCGCCGCGGATGCCCGCCGGTTCACCCTGGCCCGTTCGGAGCTCCGCGAGGGCACCAACCGAATCCTGAAGTACGTGTCGTGGGCGATCGTCCCCACGGCGGCCCTGCTGTTCTGGAGCCAGTTCAAGATCCACGACGACTGGCGGGAGGCGCTCTCCGGCGCCGTGGCCGGGACCGTGGCGATGGTCCCCGAGGGGCTGGTGCTCCTGACGAGCATCGCGTTCGCGGTGGCGGTCATGCGGCTCGCCCGCAACCGCGTCCTCGTCCAGGAGCTGCCCGCCGTCGAGGGCCTGGCCCGGGTCGACGTGGTCTGCATCGACAAGACCGGGACGCTGACCGAGGGAACCGTCGTCGTGGCGGCGGTCGTGCCGGTCGAGGGCATGGACGTCGCGGAGGCGGAGCTGGCCCTCGCCGCGATGGCGGCGGGCGACGCGTCGCCGAACGCCACCATGCGGGCCATCGCGCAGCGGTTCCCCGACGCGCCGGCCGGGTGGACCCCGACCGGGGCGGTGCCGTTCTCGTCGGCCCGCAAGTGGAGCGCGATGGAATTCGGCGACCGCGGCGCGTGGGCGCTCGGGGGGCCGGACGTCCTGATCCGCGGCGGCACCGGGGAGGACGCCGTGCGGCAGGCGGCCGAGCGCGCCGCCGGGGACGGGTCGCGGGTCGTCCTGGTCGCGAAGTGCGGCGCGCTCCAGGGCGATCGCCTTCCCGACGATCTCGAGCCGGTCGCCCTCGTCGTGCTCGGCGAGCGGCTCCGGCCCGAGGCCGAGGCCACGCTGCGGTACTTCGGGGAACAGGGGGTGGCCGTCAAGGTCATCTCGGGGGACCACCATCGGACGGTCGGCGCCATCGCCGCCCGCCTCGGCGTCCCGGGCGCGGACGACCCGGTCGACGCCCGGTCGCTCCCGGACGACCAGGAACGGCTCGCCGACGCTCTGGAGTCGCACTCGGTGTTCGGCCGGGTCACGCCGCAGCAGAAGCGGGCCATGGTGAAGGCCCTCCAGTCGCGCGGCCACGTGGTGGCCATGACCGGCGACGGTGTGAACGACGCGCTCGCGCTCAAGGACGCGGACGTCGGCCTGGCCATGGGCTCCGGCAGCGAGGCCACGCGAGCGGTCGCCCAGGTGGTGCTGCTCGACTCGGACTTCGGCGCCGTGCCGCCGATCGTCGGCGAGGGCCGCCGGGTCCTCGGCAACATCGAGCGGACGTCGAGCCTGTACCTGAACAAGACCTTCTACGCGATGGTGCTGGCAATCTCGACCGGCGTGGCGAGCAACGTGTTCCCGTTCCTGCCACGCCACCTCACGCTGATCGCGTCGCTCACGATCGGGATCCCGTCGTTCTTCCTGGCGCTCGCGCCGAACTCGCAGCGGTTCCGGCCGGGGTTCGTGAAGCGGGTGCTGCGGTTCGCGGCGCCGGCCGGGATGCTCGCCGGCATCTCGACCGTGCTCGCCTACGAACTGGCCCTGCGGGAGCCCGGCCTGACCCTGCCGCAACAGCAGACCACCGCCGTGATTACGCTCGTGTGGGTGGGGCTCGCCGTGCTGTCGATCGTGGCCAGCCCGCAGACCGGGTGGCGGCTCGCGCTCGTGTGGTCGATGGCCGGGGCGTTCCTGGCCGTCATGCTGTTCCCGGCGACGCGGGAGTTCTTCGCCCTCGACCCGCCGCCGCTCATCGTGTGGCTCGCGGCGATCGGCATCGCGGCGATCGTGTTCTCGCTTGCCCGGCTGTTCGTTCCGGGCGGGGGGCCGGCCGGGATGGTCGGCGGCTCCCTGGAGCCGTTCCCGCCCGAGGAATGAGCGCGGCCGGTTCGGGAGACGTCCGCAGGGAGACCGAGGCCTGGTTCGTCACCCGCGGCGTGCCGCACTTCATCGCCGACTACAGCGCCGCCCGCGACGTGCTCACCCGGGCCGTGCCGCTGCTGTCGCTGATCTTCGTCCTCGAGGTGCTCGGCGCCGCGAACCTCGAGTGGCCGTGGTGGGCCAACGTGCTCGCCATCGCAGGCGGCCTCGCCATCCTGCTCGCGGCCCTCGCGGCATCGAACGCCGTCCGCCACCGTCCGCTGCTCGGGCGCCCCACCCACGTAGGGGCGCCCGAGGTCGCGGTGTTCGTCCTGGGGCCGGCGCTCCTGCCGCTGGCGTTCGGCGGCCAGGTCGTGTCGGCGGCCGTGACGGCCGGGGTGAATCTCCTGATCCTGGCCGCGATCTACCTCGGCACCTCGTACGGCGTGCTGCCGATGCTTCGGTGGGCGTTCATCCGGCTGTGGCGGCAGCTCGGGGACATCCTGCGGCTGCTGGTCCGGGCGCTGCCGCTCCTGCTGCTGTTCGTGATCTTCCTGTTCCTCCAGAACGAGGTGTGGCAGGCGACGGCCGACCTCACCGGGCCCTGGTACCTGATCCTGCTCGGCTCCCTGGCGCTGCTCGGCCTGCTGTTCCTCGCGACCCGGCTGCCGAGGGAGATGACCCGCCTGTCGAGGTTCGAGTCGTGGGACGAGGTCGCGGACCTGGCGAGGGGAACGCCCATCGAGCCGGCCTGCGACTCGGCGCCGGCGACGACGGAGTCGCCGCCGCTCACCCGGCGGCAGTGGGGGAACGTGCTGCTCGTGGCGGTGTTCAGCCAGGGGCTGCAGATCGTCCTCGTGTCGACGCTGATCGGCGTCGTGATGGTGGCGTTCGGGATGATCACGGTGAGCCCGGAGCTCGTCTCGTCGTGGACCGGGGCGCCCGTGCACGAGCTGGCGTCGTTCGATCTGTTCGGGCGGGAGCTCGTGCTCACGGAGCAGATGCTCCGCGTCGCCGGGTTCCTGGCGGCCTTCTCCGCGCTGTACGTCACCGTCTCGGCGGTCACCGACGAGGCGTACCGGGCGGAGTTCTACGACTCCATGGCCGCCGAGTTGCGGCAGGCGTTCGCCGTGCGCGTCGTGTACCTGGCGACCGTCGTGCCCCCACCGGACGGCCGCGCTCAGGCGTAGCGCATCTGGTTGGCGCGCGCGCCGGCCGCGTAGTGGCCGAGGTCGAAGAAGAACCCCAGCACGACGAACAGCCAGCCCCAGATGTCCAGGCCGCCCACCGGGCTCCACGCGAGCACGTAGAACAGCGTCGTGTACGGCAGGATCAGCAGGCCGATGAACGGCACGATGAACGTGTCGAACGCGCGGTCGACGAGGGTGGTCCAGATCCACACGATGACCAGGGCGAGCCTCGGCGTGAACGCCGCGACGAGCGCGAACAGGCATCCCATGGCGTTTCCTCCCCCTGGCCGGCCGGTGCAACGACTCCAGCACCGCCCCCATTGGTCCGCCATCGCCCCGTCGGGGTGATCACGGGGGCGCCCGCGTCCGGTTCCCCGAGGTCCGGGCCGGACGGCTAGATGCCCTGCTCGGCCGGGATGCGGCCCTTCTTCACCGCCTTGACCAGCGCCGCGTGGTCCCGCTCCGTCTGGTCGGCGTACCGCTCGGCGAACCGGGCCATGGCGCGGTCGAACCGATCCCCCTTGCCGAGATACGCGGCGATGGCGACGCGATCGCCCGAGCGGGCATGCGCGCGGGCCAGGGTCCACCCGCACATCCGCCCGTAGATGGCCATGGTCGGGGGACGCATCGACTCGACGACCGCGGACTCCTTCCAGTCGCGCAGCTGCCGGAAGTAGAAGTCCCGCTGCTGCATGTCGATGCCCTCGATACGCTCCCAGCCGAGGAAGATGTCGCTCGCGCTCTGCATGAGGCGCTGGCCGTGCACGACGCGCTGGCCGTTGTTCGCGAACTCGCTCTTGGCGGTGAACCGCTCCAGCACCGAGGTCTGGGCCTCCTTCACCTGCAGGAGCAGCGGGTCCATACCGTCCCGGCCGAGCATGAGCACGACCCAGGCCCGCGTTCCCACGCTGCCCACACCGACCACCTTGCGGGCGACGTCCACGAACCGGTACTCCTCGAGCAGGTGGCGGCGGTCCGACTGCAGGGTGCGCCGGTACACGCGGATGAGCCGTTCGATGCGGGCCACGAAGTCGCTCCGCAGCGCGAAGTCGGGCATGAGCTGCGCCATCGGGACCAGGAGCGGCGGGTCGTTCTGGAACCGCACCTCGCCGTCGACCACGGTCGTGAGCTTGGAGAACGCTCCGACGTTGTCCCGGGTCTTGGCCTTCGCCTCGCCCTGCCGGATCTTCTTGACGACCTTGGCCTCCATGAGGTCGCCGAAGCGCTCGAGCAGCTCCTGGACCTCCATGCGCGAGTACCAGACCTCGAGGTTCCGCATCTGGGCGAACCGCTGCATGGCCTCCCGGTACTGCCGGACGGTGTCGAGCAGCACGGTCTTGCGGTCGTCCGGGTCGAACCCGTTGTCTCGGCCGGCCACCGCGAGGCTCGCCGCGAGCCGCTTGACGTCCCATTCCCACGGCCCCGGATGGGTCTCGTCGAAGTCGTTGATGTCGAAGATGAGCCGGCGCTCGGGGGAGGCGAAAAACCCGAAGTTCGACAGGTGCGCGTCGCCGCAGAGCTGGGTGGTGATCCCCGAGGCCGCAGTGCCGGAGAGGTCCTGGGCCATGACGAGCGCCGCGCCCCGGTAGAACGTGAACGGCGAGACCATCATCCGCCCGTACCGGATGGGTACGAGATCGGGGACGCGCGCGGCGGCCTGGCTCTCGAGCAGCTCGATCGGATCCGGACGGTCGTGCTGCGCGCCCAGGTCGGCGTGATCGGCCCGGGGCGCGCCGGACCGGGCCTTCTTCCCTTTCGCCGTTCGGTCCTCGACCTCGCCGCGTCCCGCGTGGCGGTGACCATGCGCGGCGCCCGCATCGTCCGCGGCGGCCGCTTCGGGCGGGACGGTGTCGGTGGCGCTCATCGGTGGACTCCTTCCATATCGTTCGCGGCCCGTGGTCGGTTGAGGTGCCGAGGCGTCAGCCCGCCTCGGCGGTCCCTTCGAGGGAGGCGTCGATGTCGAAGCCGATCATCGACGCCACGTCGGGCGCCGCCGCGACCGCGCGGGGGACCCCGATGAGGCGGGCCATGGCGATCAGGCATCCGACGATCTCATCCTCGGTCACGCCGGCGGCCAGCGCCTCGTCGACGTTCCACTGGTAGGCGCAGGCCTGCGAGTCGATCGCCAGCAGCGCGGCGAGCCGAACGATCGCGTGGGTCCGGGGGTCGAGGCCCGACGCCTCGAGGTTGTCCGCCTCGGTGCCGAGGACGGCTTCCATGAAACCCTGGTCGTGCAGCGTCAGGCGAACCAGCTTCTCGCCGGGCTCCATGGCCACCCCTGGTCCCTCGGTCCGGCCGGACATGCGGCCGTGCACGACGACCGTGCTCCCGGGGCGCGCCGCGATCATCACCCCATGGGAATGAAATGTCCCACCGGGCCGCGGATCGCCCCGGTGACCTGCGGTTTACGAAGCCAGCAGGCCGGCGCCCCGGGCGGTCTCGACGGCCTCGGAACGGGAGGTGACCCGGAGCTTCCGGTAGATGGAGATCGCCTGCGTCTTCACCGTGTGCCGTGACACGTACAGGCGGTCGGCGATCTCCCGGAACGAGAAGTGCGTGGCGAGCAGCGGCAGCAGCCGGAGCTCCGCGGTCGTGAGCGAGGAGCCGCCGACGAACGTGGCCCGCATCGATCCGACCAGCCCGTGTACCTCGTCGGCCTGCTGCCGGAACACCCCCAGGTCGCCGCGCAGCGCGAACAGCGACTCGAGCTCGCGGAGCATCGTCCGGGCGCCGGCCGAGTCCGTCACCGCCATGTAGGCGCGCGCCATCTCCAGCCGGACCTGGACCGCCAGGAACGGAGCGGCGTGAGTGGTGAGGTTGCGGAGTCGGTGCGCCTCGCCGAGATGACTCCGGCCCCGCACCAGGTCGCCGCGGTGGAAGGCGACCCTCGCCGCCACCGCATGGACGAGCGCCGTGGTCGCGTATTCTCGGAGCCCGGCCATCTCCACGATGTCGAGCGCGCCGCCGATCAGATCCTCGGCCCCGAGCCAGTCGTCCTGCTCGGTCGCGAGGACCGCTCGTTCGGCGAGCGCGACCGCCGCCGTGGGGTGGGCGTGCCGGTCGAGGGCCTCCTCGAGCGCGCCGACGAACAGCGGGTCGGTGTCCGGCCCGTCGCCCCGCATCTTGGCGGCAGCGGCCTGGAGGAACACCCCGATGGGGCGCCACTCCGAGTCGGCCGGGAGCAGGCCGAGCGCCTGCCCGGCGTCCCGCTCCATTCCGGCCGGTCCCATCCGGCAGGCGGCCGCGTCGACGAGCAGCAGGATGGCCTGGACCTGCCGGCGCTCCCCGGCCGGGAGCCGCGCGAGGCCGTGTTGCGCGGCCTCCGCCCACCGCCGGACCGTCACCGCCCGGCCCAGGTAGATCTGGACCCAGGCGCCGGTCGCGGCGACCCGCGGGTACCGGGACTGGAGGTCATGCTCCTCGAACCAGCCGAACCATGGCACGACGAGGTCCGCCTGCCCCCGGCGGTGGAGGCCGAGCGCATGGTCGGCCAGCATCCGGGCCAGGAGATCCGGCTCGCCGAGGTCGCCGGCATACGCCAGGGCGTCGGCGATCAGGCCCTGTTCCTCGGACCATGAGGCCGCTCGGCGGAGGATCGCGTCGGCGCGCGAGGGATCGTGACGGCCGAGGTCGGAGCGCAGGACACGGCGGAGCATGCCGTGGACCCGGAACCGCTCGCCGTGCTGGTCGAGCGCGGTGACGGGGACGTTCATGGCGACGAGGTCGGCGAGGCGGCGGCCCGAGCTGTTCGTTTCGAGGGCGGCGTCGCAGAGGGGGGCGCTGAGCTCGCGAAGCATCGACGTCCGTTCGAGGAACGTGGCCGCGTTCCGGGGGAGGCCGGCCAGCACCTCCGAGCGGAGGTAGTCGACCACTGCCTGCGCCTGGGGGAGGTGATCGAACGTGGCCCCGCGGTCGAACCGGCCCTCCTCGAGCGACGCCCCGGCGAGGTGCAGCAGGGCCGCCCACCCTTCGGTCATCCGGAACAGCCCCTCGACCTCCCGCTTCGTGAGGTCGCACCCCATGCGACCGAGCAGCATGCCGGCCTCGTCGGCCGACATCGCAAGGTCGTGGGCGCCGATCTCGACGACCCGGCCGTCGGCGCGGAGGGCGGCCACCGGGACCGGCAGCCGCCCCCGGCCGATCACGAGGAGCTGCGATCCGTGGGGGATCGCTGCGGCGACGGCCGCCAGCGCGTCCCCCGCGGCGGGGCTGCGCAGGAGGTGGGCGTCGTCGACAACGAACAGGAACGGCTCGGGCGCATCGCGCACGGTGTCGGCGATCTCGTCCGCGGTCGGGAGGTGAGCCCGCCCCGACGACCCGCGGACGCCGCCCGGCCGGGCGATCGTGGCGACGGCACGCGCCAGGTACCGGAGGAAGAGATCCGCGTCGTCGTCGCGCTCGTCGACGGTGAGCCAAGCCACGGGGCGGTGTTCCTTCCCCGCCAGCTGCGCGGCGAGCGTGGTCTTGCCGTACCCGGCCGGCGCCGCCAGGGTCACGAGGGGGATGTCACGCGCGGCGCGGAGCCGGCGGAGGAGGGCGGTGCGCGCGACGGTGCGGACCTGTGGAGGCGGCGGCGCGAGCTTCGCGTCGACCAGGAACAGCGGCTGCACCGGCGCATGCGCGCCGGATGCGGCCCTGGAACCGTTGTGTTCCGGCTTGAGGGCCCCGGTGGCCCTCGCGCGTCCATTGCCCATCCGTCCCCCCGGACTCACCCCGAAGGCGCCGCCCGGGCCGCGACGCGATGCACCCGACGTTCATGATGGACGCCGGGGCGGGGAACGACATCACCCGCGAGGGTGAACCTCCGTGGGCGTTGTGGGTGATTCGTCCGGAGTCGATGCGATACCGCCCGGTTGGCGGCCGGCGGCGACCCGGCCCAGTCCCACGACGGCGGAACGCGCCAGCAGGCGGGGCCGGCGCTGCGCCGCCGGCGGCCCCGGGGCCCCCGGAGGCAGCCGGAGCCGGAGGGCGGCCGGCATTGACCGGAACCGCAGCGGCGGCTCCATGACCAGCGCCTCGCCGTCGATGCCGATCTCCACGGGCGCCTCCGACCGGATCTCGAAGGTCGGCGCCGCCCACTGCAGCAGGCCGCGGAACCGCCCCATGTGGCCGGTGGCCTGGAGCGCGAGCAGCTGCTGCCACTCCGCGGCGCTCCTGATCGTCGCGGAGGCGATCCCGAGCACGCCGCCGTCCATGTGTTCCCGGGTCCCGAACGTGGTGAGCGACTCGAGCTGGTAGGGGTTGTTCGAGACCATGACGAGATGCGCGGAGGGGTGCTCGGCCCCGTCCGGCCCGGTGAACCGGAGGTCGAAGGGCTCCGCCTTCGGCCCGAGCATCTCGGGGAGCATGGCCGCCGTGGTCTGGATCTTCGCGTCGCGGTAGCCGGGCGACTGCACGATCCGCGCGTAGATTCCCATCGACGCGTTGTTCACGAACACGCGGTCCTCGACCATGGCCAGGTCCACCCGGCGCTCGAGCGCGTGCGTGTAGGCCTCGAGCGCGCCGACCACGTCCATCCGGTCGAGCCCGATGTCGAGCGCGAAGTGGTTCCGTGTGCCGGCCGGGATGACGACCATCGGCAGGCCGTGCCGGGAGGCGAGCCCGGCCACGAGCGCCTGGCTGCCGTCCCCGCCGGCCATTCCGACCACGTCGGCGCCGCTCTCGATGGCCTGTTCCGCGAGCTGCGCCAGGTCGTCGCCCTGCTGCAGCACGATGGGCTCGATGCCACGCTTGCGGCACTCCTCCGGCAGGTGGAACTTCTCCACCTTGCCCCCGCCGGAGCGCGGGTTCATCAGCAGCACCGGGCGGGCGGCGGCCGCGTCGCCCAGGACGACCGGTTGGGCCGGCGGCTCCGGCCCCAGGGCCTTCCGGGCGGCGGCGACGGAAACCGCGATCGCCGCGAGCCCGCCCGCGACGCGCCACCCGGAGAGGTCCCCTGTGAACACCAGGACGATGAGCGCCACGAGCGAGACGCCCCCGACCACCAGGGCGGCCACCCGGACCGGGCCGGAGCGGGAGACCGCGTACCACCCGGCCAGGCCGAGGACGGCCAGGCACGCGACACCGATCAGGACGAAGCCGAGGTTGCTCGCGACGCCGATCACGACGACGGCCACGGCGACCGCCAGCGCCGCCAACGCGACGACGGCGGAGAGCCGCTGCGACGGCGCCGGCCGCCCGGCAGCGGTGTCGCTCACCGGACGGTTTCCCGGTCTCGCGAAGCGGCGGGAACCGGGAACCGCGCAGTGTCGTGTGCCCGGGCGGCCAGGACGGCCTGGACGTCCACGCCGAGGGTCCGCCGGGGCGGCCTCCACGTGCCGTCGAGACCGAGCTCCCACGCCAGGACGTCGTCGGCGAGCGCCACCTCGAGGATCGTGTCGATCCGGGCGCGGAGCCCGGGGTGCTCGACGGGGGCGAGCGCCTCGATCCGCTGGTCGAGGTTCCGCGGCATGAGGTCGGCGGACCCGATGAGGTACGTGGCCGCAGCTCCCTCGCCGAACCGGAAGATCCGGGAGTGCTCGAGGTAGCCGCCGATGATCGACCGGACGGCGATGCCCTCGGTTCGCCCGGGAACGCCGGGGCGAAGGCAGCACGTGCTCCGCACGATGAGGTCGACGTCCGCGCCGGCCTGGGACGCGGCGGCCAGCTCCGCGATGACGGGGCGGTCCACCAGGTTGTTGACCTTGATCGCGATCCGGCCCTCGGGCCGGGCCTGCCCCCGGATCAACCGCATCAGCGCGGGACGGAGGCCGGCCGGCGACACCAGGAGCTTCCGGTACCCGCTGGGCCGGCCCTGTCCGGACAGGACGTTGAAGAGGTCGGTGAGGTCCGCACCGAGCGCGGGGTCCGACGTCAGCAGGCCCACGTCCTCGTACTGCCGCGCGGTGTCGCTGTTGTAGTTCCCCGTGCCGATGTGTGAGTACCGGCGGAGGGCGCCGCCCTCGCGACGGACGACGAGCGCGATCTTGGCGTGGGTCTTCATCCCGAGAACGCCGTGGACGACGTGGACGCCGGCTCGCTCGAGGGTCCGGGCCCATTCGATGTTCGTCTCCTCGTCGAACCGCGCCCGGATCTCCACGAGCGCCAGGACGTCCTTGCCGGCCTCGGCCGCCCGGATCAGCGACTCGGCGACGGGGTTCACCGGGCCGGACATGCGGTACAGGGTCTGCTTGATCGCGACGACGTCGGGGTCGGCCGCTGCCCTGGCGAGGAACGCCTCGACCGAGGAGTCGAACGCCTCGTACGGGTGGTGGACCAGCACGTCGGTCTGCGACAGGAGATCGAACACGTCCTCCGGCAGACCCGGACGGGAGGCGGCCGGCGGGACCCGGCGGGGGGGCTCCAGGTCGGGCCGGTCGAGGTCGAGCAGCGGCGCGAGCGACCCGGCGCCGATGGGTCCGGGTGTCGTATAGATCCGGATGTCCTCCACCCCGAGATCGCTCGCCAGCGCGGCGCGAGCCGCGGGATCGGCGTCCGCGTCGATCTCGAGCCGGACCGCATGGGCCGACGTCCGTCGTTGCTCGAGTTCCTCCCGCACTGTGGAGACGAGGTCAGCGGCCCTGCCGCCGGGAGCGGCCTTGGCCTCGGCGGGGCGGGTGACGTGGAAGGACCAGGCGCCCGCGACATCGAGCCCCGGGTACAGCGACGGAAGGCCCGTCCCGACGATGTCGTCAAGCGCCGTGAACCGCCCCGGTTCGGGGAGCGCGACGAGCCGCGGGAGGCCGTCCGGGAGGGCCACCGCCGTTCGGAGCCGGCGGGCGGTTCCCGGCTCCAAAAGCTCGACCAGGAGGTGGCGTTCGCCGCCCGCCACGTGGGGGAACGGGCCCGTGGGAGCGGGAGGTATCCGCGCCTCGAGCGCGGGGAGGACACGGTCGGCGAACCACGCCAGGCACCACTCGCGCTCGTCGGACCGGAGCGCGTCGAGTCGGGAGACGACGATGCCCGCCCCGGCGAGGCCACCGAGGACCTCCGCCACCGCCGCCCACGCGCGGCCGTGGAGCGCCCGGGCCCGCTGCCCGGCCGCGCGGAGCACGCCCTGCGCCCGATCGTCGCCGCCGGCCGCGCCACCCTGGAGCCGGGCCATCTCGACCTGGAAGAACGCGTCGAACGCGCGGTCGAACACCGTGAGGAACTTCACGCGCTCGAGCAGGGGGAGGCTACGGTCCTCGGCGCGGCTGAGCAGCCGCTCGCGGTAGTCGAGCGCCGCGATCTGGGCGTCGAGGAACATCGTCGGTTCGCCGGGCAGGCCCGCCGCCGGGGGAAGGGGCGCTTCCATCGTTGTGCATGACAGAAGACCACATCCCGAGGCGCATCGTCCGAACCGGGTGAACGTTGCGCGACCGGAATATGGCCGTAACGTGACGGGGCTGCGCGGGAGAGCGGTTTCGTTCATCCTCTTGCCCGAACGGGGGCGGGCTCGAGAACGGCGACTGGGACATGGAGCAGGGCATGGAGTACCGGCTGGAGGAGACCGACAAGTCCCTGCGCGGCCTGCTGTCGACGCGCAGCTTCGGGCTGGTGTTCGTCGGGTTGGTGCTCTCCTATGCGCTGTCGGTGAGCCCGGTCGGACGCTCGGGCGCCTCCGTCGTGCTCGTGGTGCAGATCGGCACCGTCTGGCTGGCGCTCCGTGCGTCCCGGGCCCACCGGGTCGTGAGCGGTGTGGCCACGGCGACCATGGTGCTCGCCGGTGTGGCCGCGGTGGTCAACCTGTTCACGCACGGGTCGACCCCCGTCGGGCTGGTGTTCGTCGTCGGCGGCCTGCTGTACCTCGTGACGCCGGTGGCGATCGTCCGCTACGTCGTCCGGAGCGGACGGGTGGACCGGCAGGTGGTGCTCGGCACCATCGACGCCTACCTGATGATCGGGATGTTCTTCGCGTTCACCTATCGGGCCATGGGGCTCCTGCTGAGCGGCCCGTTCTTCGGCTCCGGCGGCGAGGGCACGACCGCCCAGGACCTGTTCTTCTCCTTCACCACGCTCACGACCACGGGATACGGCAACCTCATCCCGGCGGGCCAGGTGGGGCAGTCGCTGGCCGTGGCCGAGATGCTGGCCGGCCAGCTGTTCCTGGTGACGGCGCTCGCCAAGATCATCGGGGCGTGGCGGCCGGCCCGATGGGGCCTGGGACCCGCCCCCGATCGGCCGGCCGGGGATCAGACGCCGGGGTCGGGCTCGACAGAGGAATCCGACGCCGGCTGAGCCGGCTTCGAGCCGTCGCCGAGCGGCCCCAGCGCCTCGACCGCGTCCTCGTTCGAGTAGAAGAAGCCGCCGCCGATCCGGTCGTACAGCTCGTAGCGGCGGAGCCGGTCCCGCACGGGGCCTTTCATCTCGGCGAACGCGAGGACGATGCCCCGCTCGTCGAGCTGCTCCAGGAGCGACGTGATCGCGGCGGCGCCGGTCGTGTCGATGTCGGTGATCGGCTCCGCGGCGATGACCACCGCATGGACGTGGTCCCTGCGGGCTTCGACCGCCCGGAGCACGAAGTTCGCGAAGCGCTCGGCGTTGGCGAAGAAGATCGGGGAGTCGAACCGGAAGATCACGACCCCGGGCACACGCCGCGCGTCCGGGTTCCGTTCGACGTCGTGATAGCCGTCGCGGTTGCCCACGATGGCCAGCTCGACCGCGTACGGGCGCCACTGGTTCTCCACGAACGCTCCCACCGACAGGGCGATGGCGATGCCGATCCCAGGGAGCACCCCGAGCAGGGCGACGCCGAGCGTGGCGGCGAGCGACAGGAGCGCCTCCTTCCTGCGGATCCGCCACAGGTACCGCACCGCGCCCACGTCGAACAGCGCGAGGCCGGCCACGATGACGACGGCGGCGAGCGTGGAGGACGGCAGGTCGGCGATCAGCGTGTTCGCGAACACCAGCAGCAGCAGCACCCCGGCCGCGCCGACGATCCCGGTGAGCTGGCTCTTTGCCCCGGAGGACTCGGCGACCGCGGTCCGCGACGCGCTCGCGCTCACGGGGAATCCCTGGAACAGCCCGGCGGAGGCGTTCGCCAGCCCCAAGGCGATGATCTCCCGGTTGGGGTCGACCGTCCGTTTCTGCCGGGCGGCGAAGACCCGCGACAGCGTCGAGGTGTCGGCGAGCGTGATGAACGCCATCCCCGCCGCGGCGAACAGCAGCGTGGTGAACTCGTGCCAGCTCACCGAGGGGATCGCCGGCGTGGGGAACCCGCGGGGCAGCACCCCGACGACCGGCACGCCCTCGTCGGCCAGGCCGAGCGCGGCGCTCACCGCAGTCGCGCCGATCACGGCGACCAGCACGCCGGGGATCTTCGGCACCCAGGCCTTCATCGCGAGGATGACGAGGATCGAGGCGACGCCGATCGCCAGCGCGGTCGCGTTCGTCTCGCCGTGGTAGACGCCGAGGGCCCACGCCTTGAGCTCGGGGATCAGCCCCTCGGCGTCGACGCTGAAGCCGAACAGCTTCGGGAGCTGGCTCACGAGCACAACGAGCGCGATGCCGTTCAGGTAGCCGGTCTGCACGGGCTTCGAGAGCAGCTCGGCCAGGTTGCCGCCGCGGCTCACGCCGACGGCGACGCACCACGCCCCCATCAGCAGCGCGAGCATCCCGGCGAGCGCGATGGCCTTCGCCGGGTCCCCGTTCGCCCCCACGAGCGGCAGGATCGCCGCCGCGATCATGGGCCCGAGCGCGGAGTCGGGCCCCAGGACCAGGATCCGGGACGGGCCGAACAGCGCGTACGCCACCAGGACGAGGACGGTCGTGTAGAGCCCGGTCACCGGCGGGAGCCCGGCCAGCTCCGCGTAGGCCATGCCCTGGGGAACGAGCAGCGCGGTGAGCGCCAGGCCCGCGATGACATCGCCACGGAACCACCGCTTCTCGTAGGTGCGGGCCGCGCCGATGCCCGGCACCCACGCGGCCAATCCCTTCTCCCCGGCCTCCCGCGCCGCCTCCACGGCGCCGAGGCTGCCAGCCCCCGCCGACGGCGGCGTCCCCCCGGCGGCGTGATTTCGACACGTTCCGTTGGCCGGACCGTCACCTGCCGGATATCGCCTCGATGGTGCGATGCGGCCGCAGGGGGCCCGACGAGACTGTGCCCACGTCGGGATGCGTGCGTCCGCATGCGCCGACCGCCTTCGGCGAGCGCCGAAATCGGAACGCAGGGGGAGGGTTCGTCCATGAAGGACAAGCGGGCCAAGAGGATCGCCGATTTCATCGAGCCGCTCCGGGTGAAGCCCGGGTCCAAGATCACGCTCGCGAAGGACTTCGACCCTTCCTACAAGGCCACGATCACGAACAAGAAGGACGGCGAGGACCTGCTGCGTCGGGGAATCGAGCTGCTCAGCGAGTACCAGGCCCGGCTGGCCGCGCAGGACACGTGGGGCGTGCTGGTCGTGCTCCAGGCGCTCGACTCGGCCGGCAAGGACGGGACGATCCGCCACGTCATGAGCGGTGTGAACCCGCAGGGAGTCTCGGTGAGCGGCTTCAAGGTGCCGTCCGCGGAGGAGCTCGACCACGACTACCTGTGGCGCTACGCCAAGAAGCTCCCGGCGCGCGGCGACATCGGCATCTTCAACCGCTCCTACTACGAGGAGGTCGTCGTCGTCCGGGTCCACCCCGAGAACCTCAAGCGCCAGCGCCTGCCGAAGTCGGTGCGCGGCAGCGGCGTCTGGACACGCCGGTACCGCGAGATCAACAACTTCGAGCGGTATCTCACCGACAACGGGTTCAAGGTGGTGAAGCTGTTCCTCAACCTGTCGAAGGAGGAACAGCGGACGCGGTTCCTCCGGCGGATCGACCTGCCCGAGAAGAACTGGAAGTTCTCCTCGGCCGACGCGCAGGAACGGGGGCACTGGAACGAGTACCAGAAGGTGTTCTCCGAGATGCTCTCGAAGACCAGCACCGCGGCCGCTCCCTGGTACGTGATCCCCGCCGACCGCAAGTGGTTCGCCCGGATCTGCGCGGGGGCCATCATCGCGAACGCACTCATGGACATCGACCCGCAGTACCCGGTGCTCGACGAGGAGCACCTGACCGGTCTGGCCGGCGTCAAGGCCGACCTGGAGGCTCAGGCGCCCAAGGGGGCCGCCGCCGACCCGTTCCTGGAGCGGGAGCGGAAGAAGACGGCCGCGAAGAAGGCGGCGAAGGTGACGGCCGCGAAGGACGAGGCCGCCGATGAAGCGGCCGACACGGTCGCGGCCGCCATCGACGACGCCGGGGAGCCGGGCGGCGACGGAAGCGCACCGGATGCGGAGTCGTCGGACGGAGGAGCGTCTGCCGGCGAGGCCTCGGAGCCGGCCCCCGCCGGGGCGAGCCCGGACGGCGGCGGAGGCTGAGCTGACCGTCGCGCCGGCGGCGCGCGGCCCGGGGTAGGCGATGTCGGATCCGACCGAAGGAACGGCCGGGGCGGCGTCCGACGCCGCGCCGGCCCGGCACATCACCGTCCGCCAGGCGGCCTTCATCGGCGTCGCGGCGATGGTCGGCGCCGGGATCTTCTCGCTGCTCGGCGCCGCCGGCGAGGTCGCCGGCGCCGCCGTGTGGGTGTCGTTCCTGCTGGCCGGCGTGATCGCCGGCCTGCAGGGCTACTCCTTCGCGAAGTTCGGGGCGAGGTTCCCGTCGGCGGGCGGCCTGATCGAGTACGTGAACCGCGGGTTCGGGATCGGCCGCGCCTCGGACGTGACGGCGTGGCTGACCTACGCCGTGAACTGCATCATCACGGCGATGGTCGCGGTCTCGTTCGGGGGATACGCGAGCTCGATCTTCACCGACGACTCCACCGTCTGGGCCACGGTGTTCGCGGTGCTCATCGTCGTCGTGATGACGGGCGTGAACGTCGGCGGCTCGACGATCGTCGCCCGGCTGCAGAGCGCGATCGTGTTCGTCGTCGTCGGGATCCTCTGCGTGTTCGCCGTCGTGACGATCGCGAACATGGACCCGTCGCTGCTCGCGCCCTCGCACTACCCGGATCTCCAGCACATCGTGTCGAGCGTCGCGCTGACGTTCTTCGCCTTCCTCGGGTTCGGCGTCATCACGTTCACAGCGAAGGACCTGGCGAAACCGTCGAAGCAGCTGCCCCGGGCGTTCTACCTGGCGCTCGGCATCGCCAGTGTGGTCTACGTCGCCGTCGCCATCGGCGTGTTCGGGACCCTGCCGGTGAGCGAGGTCATCGCGTCCGGCGCGACGGCGATCGCCGTCGCGGCGGAGCCGGTGCTCGGCAAGGTGGGCTTCTACCTGATGGGGGTGACGGCCCTGTTCGCGACGGCCGGCGCCACGAACGCGGGGCTCTATCCGGCGCCGGGCCTGTGCGACCAGCTCGCGTCCACGAGGCAGTTCCCGCCGGTGATGGCGCGCCGGCTCGGGGGCCGGGCGTCGGTTGGGCTCCTCATCGAGGCCGCCGCGATCGTCGTCCTGGTCGTGGCCTTCGACCTCTCCGCGATCGCGTCCATCGGCAGCGCGGTCGCGCTGATGATCTTCCTGTTCGTCACGGTCGGGCACTTCCGCGTGCGGAACGAGACCGGGGCGAGCCTGTTCATGCTCGTGCTGGCCCTGCTGACGGCGGCCCTCGCGCTCGCGACGTTCGTGTTCACCACCCTGATCCACGAGCCGGCGTCGATCGCCACCATCGCCGGGATCCTCGCCGGCAGCATCGTCATCGACCTGCTGTGGACGAGGCGGCGGGACCGACTCGCGTCAGGGGCGACCGGCTCCTCCTGACCCAGCCGCCAGCCGGGCGAGGACACCGCGACTCACGACGCCGGGCTGAGCCTCGCCAGGCGAAAGTCGACGGCGCTGCTCACCGTTCCTCTGTCATCGGCCACACCAACCGGATCGGTGCGCCGCGGGTCCGGGCCCCGCGGCGGCCCGACGCCCAACGGTCAGGTCAGTCCACCGCCGAGCCGACGACGAGCACGACCACCGTCAGCGCCGCCAGGGCGGCCAGGAGCGGCCACACCCACCTGCAGGTAGCGGCCGTACGGCACCCGGGCGATGGCGAGCCCGCCCATCACGACCGCCGAGGTCGGGATGAACAGGTTCATCAGCCCGTTCGCGCTCTGGTACGCCGTGACGACGAGCTTCGAGGGCACGTCCACGAACCCGGCGAGCGGCGCCATGATCGGCATCGCGACCGTCGCGAGGCCCGACGACGACGGGATGAGGAACGACAGCGGGAGGAACAGGGCGCACATCACGACCGAGAACGCGGCCTTCCCGACGTCGCCCAGCGCGACCTCCGCCCAGTGCAGCACCGTGTCGGTGATCTCGCCGTTGTTCATGATCACCGTGATGCCGCGGGCGATCCCGATGATGAGCGCGACGCCGAGCAGATCGCGCGCGCCGTCGACGAACGTCTCGGTGAGCTTGCTCTCCTTCATTCGGCCGATGAGGCCGATGAGGATGGCGAAGAACAGGAACGAGGCCGTCATCTCCGGGAACCACCACCACAGGGTGGGCAGCCCGATGCCGAGGTCCTCCCACGGGATGACGCCGTACATCATCACGCCGAAGGCGAGCCCGAACACCACGAGGATGAGCTTCTGCTTGCGGGTCATCACGACGACCGCGCCGCCGCCGTCGCCGCCCTCCTCGGTCGCCGTGAAGTGGGCCTCGTTCTCGGCCTTCATGTCGTAGACGACGGACTTCGTCGGGTCCTTCTTCACCCGATCGGCGTAGCGCAGGACGAAGAAGATGCCGATGGCGAGCCCGACGACGAGGATGACGATCCGGCCGAGCGAGGCCGTCGCTGATCGGGATCCCGGCGAACCCGGATGCGATGCCCGTCGCGAACGGGTTGATCGTCGAGCCCGAGCACCCCGATGCCGCAGCCGAGGAGCACGACGGCCGCCCCGGTCAGGGCGTCGTAGCCGGCCGCGATCAGCACCGTGATGGCTAAGGCGTAGAAGGCCAGGCTCTCCTCCGCCATCCCGTAGGTCGTACCCGCCGATGGCGAAGACGGTCATGAGGATGGGGATCATCAGCCGCTCGCGGCCCTTGAGCCGCGTCACCAGCCGGTTGATGCCCGCCTGAATGGCGCCCGTCTTCATCGTCACGCCCAGGAAGCCCCCGATGACGATGATGAACAGCGCCACGTCGATCGCGCCGAACAGGGTTCCGGTGTTGTAGTAGTTGATGTTGCCCTTGCTTGTTCTCGATCCCGTACAGGCCGTTGATCGGCGCGGTGAGCGAGTCGCGCACGATGTCCGCGGGGTGCGACTTGACCTCGTGGTACGTGCCCGGGATCGGGGCCCCTTCCGGGTCCAGGTCGTACGTGCCGGCCGGGATCACCCACGTCGCGATCGCCGCGAGGACGATCAGCGCGAACAGGATCGTGTAGGCCGACGGCAGGGTGAACCGGCTCTTCTTCGTCTCGCCCTTCCCGCCGTTGGTGTCCTCGGCGGCTGCCGCTGTCGGTTCGGCGGGTGGGGCGGTCTCGTCGCTCATCGTCCCCTCCGGCTCACGGTGTCTGGACCACGACGACGATCGAGCCCTTCCCGACCTCGTCGCCCCGGTGATGCGGCCGTCCCTTCGCGTACCCGATGAGCCCCGCGATCAGGATGCCGACCATGATGCCGATGAACCAGCGCGCCGCATTGCTCATCCCCCAACCTCCGCGTTCGACTACGCCAGTGTCGCGACCAGGATCGCCTTGATGGTGTGCAGGCGGTTCTCCGCCTGATCGAACACGATGCTCGCGCCCGACTCAAACACTTCGCCCGTCACCTCGAGGCCGGTGCTCATCCCCGTGTGCTCCATCATCTCCTTGCCGACCGTCGTGTTCGGGTCGTGGAACGCCGGCAGGCAGTGCATGAACTTCGTCCGTGGATTCCCCGTCGCCTTGAGCAGGCCGGCGTTGACCTGGTACGGCGTGAGCAGCTGCACCCGCTGGGTCCAGACGTCCTTCGACTCGCCCATGGAGACCCACACGTCGGTGTGGATGAAGTCGACGCCCGAGACGGCCGCCTCGACGTCGTCGGTGATCGTGACCTGGGCGCCCGTCTTCGCCGCGATGCCCTGCACCAGGTCGACCACGTCCTGCGGCGGCTGCAGCTCGTTCGGCCCGGCGAGGCGGACGTCGCTCCCCATCAACGCGCCCATCGCCAGCAGCGACCGGCCCATGTTGAATCGGCAGTCCCCGACGAACGCGTACGAGATCGCGTCGTAGGGCTTGTTGCTCGACTCGTGCATGGTGAGGAAGTCGGCCAGCATCTGCGTCGGGTGCCACTCGTTGGTGAGCCCGTTGTAGACGGGGACGCCGGCATACTCCGCGAGCGTCTCGACGTCCTCCTGCGCGTTGCCCCGGAACTCGATCGCGTCGTACATCCGGCCGAGCACCCGCGCTGTGTCGGCGACCGATTCCTTGTGGCCGAGCTGCGAGCCCGTGGGGTCGAGGTAGGTCACGTGCGCGCCCTGCTCGAACGACGCCACCTCGAACGCCGCGCGTGTCCGGGTCGAGGTCTTCTCGAAGATCAGCGCGATCTCCCTGCCGACGAGACGCTGCACCTCGTACCCGCCGTACTTCGCCAGCTTCAGCGACTGGGAGAGCTGCAGCAGGAACCGCAGCTCCGCCGGCTCGAAGTCGATCTCTTTCAGGAAGCTTCGGTTCCGGAGGTTGAACGCCATCATCGCTCCTCGTCGTCGGGTTCCGTCGAGTGTGGCCCCATCATGCGTCGGGATCGTGAACGATGCGCAGGATCACGCGTCCCGGACGATGGGGCAGGTCATGCAGTGGCCGCCGCCCCGGCCCCGGCCGAGCTCCTGCCCGGCGATGGTGAGGACGGTGATGCCGGCCTTCGACAGCCGTTGGTTCGTGGCCTCGTTCCGCTCGTAGGCGACCACGACGCCCGGCTCCAGCGCGACCACGTTGTTGCCGTCGTCCCACTGGTTCCGTTCCTGCTCGAAGATGTCGCCGCCGGTCGGCACGGTCCGGAGCTCTCCGATGTCGAGCGCGTCCTTCACCTCGTCGAGGAAGGACCGCTCCGACATCTCGACGTGGGGCAGCCCGTCGTCGCCCGGCCTGAGCAGGAACGGCGTGATGGCATCCACGACCGGCTCGTAGATGGTCACCAGGTCGCGGTCGCAGAACGAGAACACCGTGTCGAGGTGCATCGCCGCGCGTTCCTTGGGCATCCGAGCGCCGATCACCATGCGGGCTCCGCCCTTGTCGAACAGGTTCTGGGCCATGAGGCTCACCGCCGGACCGCTCGTGCGCTCGCCCATCCCGACGAGCACGACGCCGTTCCCCGCCGGCATCACGTCGCCGCCCTCCATGGTTGCGGCCCCCCAGTCGTGGTCGGCGCCGCCGAACCACGTCTCGAACTTCGCGTCGCGGAACCGCGGGTGGAACCGGTAGATGGCCTCGGTGTTCAGGGTCTCCTTCCGGCGGGCCGGCCAGTACATCGGATGCAGGTTGACGCCGCCGTACACCCACGCGCTGGGGTCCCTCGTGAACTGGTGGTTCGGAAGGGGGGCGATCAGGAAGTCCGTCGGCTCGAGCGCCCGGCGGACCCGGTCGCCGATCTCCCCGGGCAGGTCGGACGCGGTGACTCCGCCCGTGAGCCACGTGGCGAGCTCGCCGGAGGGCATCTCGTCCATCCACTCGTGGAGGGCCCGCCCGATCAGGCCGAGCACGTCCTCGGGCCGGAGCCGGTGCCCGAGCAGCCATTCCCGCGCGTCGGGCTGATCGAGCGTCTCGGCGAGCAGGTCGTGAAGCAGCAGCACCTCGACGTCGTGCTCCCGCATGAGCTCGGTGAACGTGTCGAACTCCTGCCGGGCCCGCCGCACCCAGAGCACGTCGTCGAACAGCAGGTCGTGGCAGTTGCTCGGCGTGAGCCGCTCGTGTGCCAGGTCGGGCCGGTGCACCATCACCGTCCTGAGCTTCCCCACCTCCGAGTGCACGCCGGGGGTGATCGTCTCGCCGGTCACGGGTTCATCGCTCCTTCCGGGTTCGGTCGATGCTGCATGCGCGCCCCGTCACGGGCGCCGGTTCGCTTCCCTCATGCGGCCTCCGCGGCCGGTGCCGACGGAGCTTCGGCGGTCAGGAGGCTTCCCGCCTTCGAGCGCCGCCGGCGGTTCTGGATGAACTTGTCTACCCCGACGATGGCCGGCGCGATCAGCGAGAGCAGGAGCACGACGCCCCATTGCTTGGCGGTCAGGGACACCGTGTCGAGCAGACGCTGGAGCATGCCGAGCTCGACCGCAGCCCACGTCAGGAACCAGCCCGCGAGGAGGCACCCGTAGTACGGGAACAGCGGCGCCGACCAGGCCGGCTCGTTCTCGCGCCGCATGACCACGCCGAGGTTCACCGCGGAGAACGCGACCACCGCGAAGGCCATGGTCATCGACACGGACCCGACCGTGGTGCTCGGCTCGTCGGGCCCCCACGCCAGCACGGCCAGCGCGCTCGCGGCCACCGCGAACCCGGTGACCGCCCACCGGACGATCTGGGCCCGCGTGACGATCTTCGTGCCGGGCTTGCGGGGCGGCCGCCGCATCACGCTCGGGTCGGGGACATCGGCGATGAACCCGATCACCACGGTCACCACCACGAAGAACTTGCAGAACAGCAGCTGCATGGGGAACAACGCCACGCCGCCGTTGATGTTGAGGATGGTGGCGAACAGCATGAGCTGCAGCACCGACGACAGGATCGTGAGCTGCAGTTTCACGTACGACGTGATGCGCCGGTAGATGTCGCGGCCCAGGTCGACGGCCTTGACCAGCGTGGCGAAGTTGTCGTCGGTGAGGATGATCTTGGCGGCCTGCTTCGTCACCTCCGAGCCGCTCCCCATGGCGACGCCGACGTCGGCCTGCTTCAGGGCGGCCGCGTCGTTCACGGCGTCGCCGGTCATCGCGACGACCTCGCCGGATTCCTGCATGAGCCGGGCCAGGCGGAGCTTGTCCTCCGGGGCGACGCGGCCGAACACGTGGAGCTCCGGGAGCTGCCGGATCAACTCGGCGTCCTCCAGATGCTGGAGCTCGGTGCCGGTCATGACGCCGGGGCCGAGCCCGAGCTGGTCGGCGATGGCCCGCGCCGTGATCGTGTGGTCCCCGGTGATCATCCGGACGTCGATCCCGGCGGAGAGCGGCGGTCGTCACGGCGTCCTTGGCCTCGGCCCGCAGCGGGTCGATGATCCCCACGAGGGCGACCAGGATCAGGTCGGTCACCGCCGCCATCGGGTCGCCCTGCGCCGCCGCCATCGTCGCGTCGTCGAGGTCCCGCGCCGCGAACGCCAGCACGCGCAGGCCCTTCTCCGAGAGCTCACGGTTGGCGTCGAGGATGTCGCTCTTGACCTGATCGATCGGGACCAGCTCGCCGTGCCACAGCGCCGTGCCGCAACGGTCGAGCACGACGTCCGGGCCGCCCTTCACGGCGGCGAAGTGGGGTTCGCGCAGGACCCCTCCCGCCATCGACGCGGGCCGGTCGTGGAAGGTCGCCATGAACTTGTAGTCCGAGTCGAACGGGACCTCCGTCCGCCGGGGGAGCTCCCGCCGGGTCTGCTCGGCGTCGACCCCCATCTTCGCGGCCAGCACGACCAGCGCCGCCTCGGTGGGGTCGCCGATGATCGACTCGTCGTCGGCCACGGTCGCGTCGGAGCACAGGCACAGCCCCAGGGCGAGCCGGTGGAAGTCGGGCGCCGCCTCGCGGGCGCCGCCGAGGATCGCGCCGGACTTCTTGTAGCCGCCGCCCTGGACCTGGAACCACTCGCCGCCCGCGAGCATCGAGCTGACGGTCATCGCGTTCATGGTCAGCGTGCCGGTCTTGTCGCTGTTGATCACCGTGGTGCCGCCCAGCGTCTCGACGTCGGTCAGCGACTTGACCACGGCCTTGGACGCCGCGAGGCGCTGCGCCCCCGACGACAGCATCGCCGTGACGAACGTCGGGAGTCCCGTGGGGATGGAGGCGATGCCCGTCGAGATGCAGAGCAGCAGCAGCGTCTCGATCTCCTGGCCCCGCGCGATGCCCACGATCGCGATGATGCTGACCGCGGACCAGGCCAGGATCCCGAACACCTTGGTCATCCCGTCGAGCTCCAGCTGGAGCGGGGAGCGGGTGCGCTTGGTCGCCGTGACCATGGTGGCGATGCGGCCCATCTCGGTGCCCACCCCGGTCGCCGTGACCACGAATGTCGCGGACCCCCGCGTGACCTGCGTGTTCTGGAACACCATGTTCGTGCGGTCCCCGAGGGCCACGTCGTCGCCCTCGACCGTCGCGGTGTCCTTGCCGACCGGCGCCGACTCCCCGGTGAGCGCGGCCTCCTGCACCTCGAGCGTGGCCGACGTGAGGAGGCGGCCGTCGCCGGGGACGAGCTCGCCGGCCTCGATCAGGACGACGTCCCCCGGGACGAGCTTCGCCGATTCCACCTCCTGGACGGTGCCGTCCCGCCGGACCCGGGCACGCGCCACCTGGAGCCCCTCGAGGGCCTCGACGCTGGCGCGCGCCTTGAGCTCCTGGTTGGAGCCCATGACCACGTTGAACGTCACGAGCCCGACCACCACGAGCCCCGTCGCGACCTGGCCGATCAGGAACGAGGCCACGCCGACGATGAGCAGCATGATGTTCATCGGGTTGAGGAGCTGTTCCTTGGCGACCTGCAACCGGCTCGGCGGGGGTTCGGTCGGCAGCTCGTTCGTGCCGTACCTGGCGAGCCGGGACTCGACCTCGGCCGCCGCGAGGCCCTGGTCGGGGTCGACCTCGAGCTCCGCGGCGACATCGCCCGCGGACTTGGCGTGCCACGCTTCGCGCGCGGCGACTTCGACGCTCATCCGTTGCCTCCTGATCGCACGGGACTCGGCGAATGGCTCTCCGGCTCCATTGCAGAACGGGCGGCAACGACGCTCATCGCCCTGTCGGGGTGATCCCGCCTGCACGGAACGCGTCGGACATGCGTTTCGGCAGGCCGGGCCGGGTGTACAACTTGCCTGGTGACGGGCATCGGAGGGCACCGGTGATCGAGCTGTCGCGGGAGGGCCGGGTGGCCCGGCTGCGGCTCCAGGGCCGCCTGGCGGGGCTCCTGTTCCTCGGATCGGGCCTGCTGGGGGCGGCCACGATCCCCTTCACGCCGTCGGACGCCAACAAGCCGGTCCTCATCCTCACCGCCATCGTCGCCGTCGCGATCGGCGCCGCCGTGTGGGTCGCGCCGTGGGACCGGTGGCCGCGGTCGAGCACCCTGTGGCTCGTCCCGCCGGCGTTCGGCCTGATCGCGTTGACCAACGTCTACGGCGGCTCGGACCCCTACTCGTTCGCCGTCTACTTCGTGGTGGTGTTCGTCTGGATCGGCCTGTGCCATCCACGCTGGACCTCGGTCGCGTTCTCGCCGCTGGCGCTGCTCGCGTACGTGCTGCCGCTGCTGTCGTTCTCCGGCACGAACCTGTCGAACGGGCTCTCGTCGGCCGCGGTCGTCATCCCGGTCTGCGTGCTGGTCGGGGAGTCGCTTTCCTGGGTGCTCGGCCGCCTCCTCCACGTCGAACGGGCTCTCGAGGAGGAACGCGCGGTCGCCTCGCGCCTCCGGGCCCTCGACAACATGAAGAACCTGTTCCTGTCGTCGGCCTCGCATGAGCTGCGGACGCCGATCACGATCGTCCGGGGGCATCTCGAGGTGCTCGGCGAGCGGCCGACGGAGGCCGAGCTCGCGGAGACCACCGACCTCGTGATCGACGAGCTCGACCGCATGGGGCGGCTGGTCGACGACATGACCGTCCTCGTGCGGTCGGAGGACCCGGAGTTCCTCCGGCTCGAGGAGGTCGACCTCCACCGGTTCACGGCCGAGGTCGCTGCCAAGGCCGAGCCGCTCCTCGGGAGGCGGCTGCGGGTCCGCCGGCCGCTCCGCGGCGCGTTGGTGAAGGCCGACCCCCAGCGCCTCACGCAGGCGGTGCTGAACCTGCTGAAGAACGCCGCCGACCACACGACCGGGGCCGTCGACCTCCGGGTCGCCCCGGAGCCCGGCTGGTGGAGGATCGAGGTCGACGACCGGGGGCCGGGGGTCCCGCCCGATGACGCCGCCACGATCTTCGAGCCGTTCCGGAGCGGGGTGCGTTCCGACGGCACCGGGCTGGGGCTCGCCATCGTCCGGGGGATCGCCGAGGCCCACGGTGGGTCGGCCGGCCTCGACAACCGACCGGGAGGGGGGGCGCGGTTCTGGATCCGGCTGCCGCAGTGAGGGGGTCGTCGTGAGGCTGCTGCTCGTCGAGGATGAGGACCGCATCGCGTCGTTCGTCCAGAAGGGCCTCGCCGCCCACGGCTACACCGTGGAACGCGTGGCCACCGGCAGGGAGGCGTCGTCGCGGGCGCCCTCGCGGGAGTTCGACCTGCTCATCCTGGACCTCGGGCTGCCGGACGCGGACGGGCTGGACGTGCTGCGGGGATGGCGGGACCGGGGGGTCCAGACTCCCGTGCTCATCCTGTCGGCGCGAGGCGAGGTCCGCGACCGGGTCGAGGGGCTCGAGCTGGGGGCCGACGACTACCTGACCAAACCGTTCGCGTTCGACGAGCTGCTGGCGCGGGTCCGGGCGCGGCTTCGGCCGGGGCCGACCGGGGACGCGACGTCGGTGCGGTTCCGGGACGTGGAGCTCGACCTCCGGACCCGCCGTGTCTCGGTGGCGGGACGGTCGGTCGACCTCGCGCCCCGCGAGTTCGCGCTGCTCGAGACGTTCCTGCGGAATCCCGGACAGGTGCTCTCCCGCGAGCAGCTGCTGTCGCGGGTGTGGGGGCTACGACTTCGACCCGCAGTCGAACCTCGTCGACGTCTACGTCGGGTACCTCCGCCGCAAGCTCGGCGACGGCTACCTCGAGACCGTGCGCGGCGCCGGGTACCGCCTGGTCGCGGAGGGCTGACCGGCCTTTCGCACGCCGACGCATTCCGACGCTCGCTTCCCGCGCGGCGAAATCCGATGCATCCCCGGCCCGTATTCCCGGATGAGAGTTCTCTCACGGGGGTCCCATTTCCGTTTCACGACAGCCGGGAATCAATGCGATCACTCCGAGGGCTCGGTGCGAAAGCGGAGACATCCGCTCCGCGGGCCCCACGTGAGGGGGGGAGGGGGAAGGGTGGCCTCGCCCTCGCGAGGACGAGGCCTGTGCCCGCGGCCCTTCCCCCTCTGTATCTCTTCCGGTCCGTCAGGGTGTTCAGCCGCCGGACCGTGTCCGTTCGCAGGCCCAGACGCCCTCCGCCATGCTATGCGCGTGACCGATGCCGATTCCGGGGGGGAGGGCGCGATCCTCGCCGCCCGCGCGTCGAGCGTCGGCGCGATCCGCGAGACGGGCCCGGGGGAGCGCCGTGTCGCGGTCTCGCCGGCCTCCACGTCCCTGCTGGTCAAGGCCGGGTTCGAGGTCCGCGTGGAATCGGGCGCCGGTGGGGACGCCGGCTATCCCGATCCCGCGTACGCCGACGCCGGCGCCGCGGTCGTCTCCCGTTCCGAAGCCCTCGGCGCCGACGTCCTCGCGCGCGTGCGGGCCACGGCGTGGTCGCCGGATGCCGAAGCCTCGGAGGGGGCAGTGGTCGTCGGGCTGGCCGACCCGCTCGGGCGGCCGGAGGCCGTGGCCGCGCTCGCGGAGCGCGGGATCACCCTGTTCGCCCTCGAGCTGCTGCCGCGGGTGACACGAGCCCAGCCCATGGACGTGCTCTCCTCGCAGGCCACCGTGGCCGGGTACAAGGCCGTGCTCCTCGCCGCCGACGCGCTGCCGAAGATGTTCCCGCTGCTCATGACCGCCGCCGGCACAGTGACGCCGGCGCGCGTGTTCGTCGTCGGGGCGGGGGTGGCGGGCCTGCAGGCCATCGCGACCGCCCGGCGGCTCGGCGCGGTGGTCGAGGCGTACGACGTGCGGCCCGCCGTCCGCGAGGAGGTGGGGAGCCTCGGGGCGCGGTTCCTCGAGATCGAGCTCGACACGGGCGACGACGGCGGGGCCGGCTCGGGCGCCTACGCGCAGCAGCTCCAGGAGGACACCCTGCGCAAGCAGCGGGAGCTGATGGCGTCGGCGGTGGCCGGGGCCGACGTGGTGATCACCACCGCGCAGGTCCCCGGACGGAAGGCGCCGGTCCTCGTCACCGCGGAGATGGTCGCGCGCATGTCGCCCGGGTCGATCGTGGTGGACCTCGCGGCCGAGCAGGGCGGCAACTGCGAGGTCACCCGGTCGGGCGAGACGGTGGTGACCGACGGCGGCATTCGCGTGATGGGCCCGGCGAACATCACCTCGATGGTGGCCACGCACGCCTCGCAGCTGTACGCGCGCAACGTGGCGGCGTTCCTCCAGCACCTGGTGACGGACGGGGAGCTCCGGGTCGCTGCCGACGACGAGATCGGCACGGGAACGCTCGTCTGCCACGGTGGAAAGGTCGTCCACCAGCGAGTGGCCGACGCGCTCGAGGCGGCGCCGGCATGACCGCCTGGGTCGGCGCCGACGTGAACGAGCTCCTCACGAACTCCCTGTTCATCTTCGTGCTGGCCGCGTTCCTGGGATTCGAGGTCATCCGGCGCGTGCCGAAGCTGCTGCACACGCCGCTGATGTCGTTCACGAACGCTCTGTCGGCGATCGCGCTCGTCGGGTCGGTCGTGCTCGCCGGCGCGGACGAAGGTCCGCTCGCCACGACGCTCGGCGTCATCGCCGTGACGGCGTCCACGATCAACGCGGTCGGCGGGTTCCTCATCACCGACCGGATGCTTCGGATGTTCCGGCGGCGCGACGACCGGAAGCAGGCGCCGGCGGCGGCCGAGCCCGAATCGGCGGCCACGCCTGCGGCCGCGTCGCCCGACGGCGAGGCGAAGCCGTGAACGAGCATTTCGTCCAGCTCGCGTACCTCGTCGCCGGCGTGCTGTTCGTCCTCGCGCTGAAGTGGCTGTCGTCCCCGCCGACCGCCCGCCGGGGCGTCCTCGCCGGGGAGATCGGGTTCGTCATCGCGGTCGTGGCCACGCTGCTCCGGGCCGAGGTCGTCACGTACCAGTGGATCCTCATCGGGCTGTTCCTCGGGTCGGTCATCGGCGTTCCGCTCGGCCTCCTGGTTCCGATGACGGCGATGCCGCAGCGGATCGCGCTGTCCCACGCGTTCGGGGCGCTGGCAGCCGCGCTGGTCGGCATCGCGGAGTTCTATCTGCGGACGCCCGACCTGTCCGGCACGACGATGACGGCGATCGGGATCGAGGTGGTGCTCGGCTGTCTGACGTTCACCGGGAGCCTCATGGCCGCTGGGAAGCTGCAGGAGGTGTTACCGCAGCGCCCCATCACGTGGCCGGCTCAGAACGTGATCAACCTGTCGTTCCTCGCGGTGGCCCTGGTGCTCGTGGGAGTGCTCGTGGCCGACCCGTCGCTGAAGGGGCTGTTCCCGCTCGTGATCGCCCTGTCGCTCGTGTTCGGCGTGTTGCTGATCGTCCCGATCGGCGGCGCCGACATGCCGACCGTGATCTCGCTGCTGAACTCCTACGCCGGGCTGTCGGGCGCGGCGATGGGGTTCGCCATCGACAACAAGATCCTCATCGTGGCCGGCGCGCTGGACGGCGCGTCGGGGTTCCTGCTCTCGGTGATCATGTCCCGGGCCATGAACCGCTCGTTCCGCAACGTGCTGTTCGGCGCATTCGGCAAGGTCCAGGCCCAGGAGGCGGCGGCAGTCGAGGGGAACGTCGTCTCGGCGACGCCCGAGGAGGCGGCCGAGATCCTGAAGATCGCGCGCCTCGTCGTGATCGCGCCCGGGTACGGGATGGCGGTGGCCCAAGCCCAGCACATGATCCGACAGCTGTCCGACGCGCTGGGGGAGAGGGGCGTCGAGGTGAAGTTCGCCATCCACCCGGTCGCCGGACGGATGCCTGGCCACATGAACGTCCTGCTGGCGGAGGCGAACGTCCCGTACGACCAGCTGTTCGACATGGACGAGGTCAACCCGGAGTTCCCCCGGGCGGACGTGGCCCTCGTGATGGGCGCGAACGACGTGGTGAACCCGGCGGCGAAGAACACTCCCGGCTCGCCGATCTACGGCATGCCGGTGCTCAATGTGGACCAGGCCCAGACCGTGATGGTCATCAAGCGGTCGATGGCGCCGGGGTTCGCGGGCATCGACAACGAGCTGTTCGTGAATCCCAAGACGATGATGATCTTCGGCGACGCCAAGGCCGTGGTCGGCCAGCTGGTCGAGGAGCTCACCCGGTCCCGCGCGTCGCTGTAGCGATCACGCCGGGGCGGGCTCCTCGCCCCGGACGCCCGCCATCATCAGGCCGATCGACTCCCGGCTCGCCGTCGCCGGGTCGGCCTCGCCGACGATCTCCCCTTCGTACATCACGAGGACGCGGTCGGAGAGCGACAGCACCTCGTCGAGGTCCTCGGAGATGATGCAGGATGGCCGTCCCCGCCGTCGCGCTGGTCCATCAGGCGGGAGTGGATGTACTGCGCGGCGCCGAGGTCGACGCCCCGGGTCGGCTGCGAGACGAGGAGCACGCGGGGCTCGCCCGACAGCTCGCGGGCCAGGATGAGCTTCTGGATGTTGCCTCCCGACAGGTTGCGCGTCGGCGTGTCCAGTCCCGGCGTCTTCACGCTGAACGCCTGTACCAGCTCGGCGCAGTGCTTCCGGATGTGGTGCCGGCGGCAGGAACCCCCCGTGCATGTACGTCGGGGTTCCTGCTGTCGACGAGCATCAGGTTGTCGGCGACCGTGAAGTCGCCGATGACGCCGTCGCGCATGCGCTCCTCGGGAACGTAGCCGAGGCCCGCGTGCCGGACCTCGGCGGGGCCGCGGCCGGTGACATCGACGCTCCTCCAGCCGGACCGACGCCGGCGTGGCCGGCCGGAGGCCGGCCAGCGCCTCCGCGAGCTCGCGCTGCCCGTTGCCCGGACACGCCGGCGATGCCGACGACCTCCGCCGCGTGGACGTCGAGCGACACGTCCCGGACGGCCTCCTGCCCGCGATCGCCGCGGACCGTAGATCCCGCGCACCGACAGCCGGATCTCGCCGGCTTCCGGCCGGTCGTGGCGGCCGGACCACGCCCTCGACATCGTGCCCGACCATCATCACGCGCGAGGTCGCGCCGGGTGACGTCCGCCGGGACGACCGTTCCCACGACCCGCCCGTCGCGGAGCACCGTGATCGCGGTCCGACAGCGCGAGGACCTCGCGGATCTTGTGCGAGATGAACACCAGCCCCCGGCCGTCGGCGACCATCTGCCGGAGGATGACGAAGAAGTCGTCGACCTCGTTGCGGTGTCAGGACGGCCGTCGGCTCGTCGAGGACGAGGAGCTTCGCGTTCCGGATACAGCGCCTTCATGATCTCGACGCGCTGACGCTCGCCCGACCGAGAGCTGCCACACGTACGCGGCCGGATCGACCCGCAGCCCGTAGGTGCCCGATAGCTCCCGATCCGTTCCGACACGCGGTCGAGATCGGTGAGGGGGCCGCGCGAGGACTTCAAGCCGAGCGCGACGTTCTCGGCCACCGTGAGCGTCGGGACCAGCATGAAGTGCTGGTGGATCATCCCGACCCCGTGCTCGATGGCGGCCGCCGGGCGAGCGTGATCGCCACCGGTTCGCCGTGCAGCAGGATCTCGCCCTCGTCGGCCTGGTACAGCCCGTACAGCGACCCGCATCAGCGTGCTCTTGCCGGCGCCGTTCTCGCCGAGCAGCGTGTGGACCTCGCCCGACCGGACCTCGAAGTCCACCGGTCGTTCGCGAGCACTCCCGGGAACCGCTTCGTGATGCCGCGCATCACGAGCATCGGGGCGGTTCGCCGTCGCTCGCCGAAGCGGTTCCCGGGGTGATCGCGTCCATCGTCCCTGCTCCTCTCCTACCCGGTCTTACTCGGTGACGCCGGTCGTCGATCGAGCCGTCGACGATGCCCGGCGATGGCGGCGTCGCCCGCGGTCTTCACGTCGGCCGGCAGCGTCGTAAGCCGTCGTTGTACTCGATGACCTCGCCGCCGTTGGCGAGGTCGATGTCGAACGGCCTCGCCGCCGAGCGTGCCGCCCCGGATGTCGTCGATCATCTGCTTCAGCGACGACCTCCCAGTGGTAGACCTGCGAGGCGACGACGATGTCCGGCGCGAGCGACGTCTGGTTGGCCTGCGTCCCGAACCACGGGACGTCTGTCCGTCTTGCACACGCCGACCGCGCCGACCACCATCTGGGCGCGTGCCGGTCATCACGTCGGCGCCCGTCGGCCAGGAAGACTTCGGGCCGCCTCGGCCGCCAGCGCGACGTCGCTGAACGAGCCCGTGTAGTTGACGTTCGCCGTCGACCGACGGGTCCGTGGCCGTCACGCCGGCCTTGAAGCCGTCGACGTACAGCTGCGCGTCGCCGACCTCGATCGGGCCGACCACGCCGATCGTCTTGCTCTGGCTGAGCCTCGCCGCCATGACGCCCATCGCGTACCCGCCCTGGTCGGACGACGCCGAGTAGGCGTACACGTTGGGCTAGCCGAACGTGTCGCCGGCCGTTCCCCACGCGAACGACACCTCCGGGTACTCCGGCGCGATCTGCTGGACCGATCCCGCCGAACTGCGACCCGTGCGCGATGACCAGGTCGTAGCCCTGCTTCGCGTAGTTCTGGATCGCGGCGGCTGCATCGTCCACCACGAACAGGTTGTCGGAGACGGCGACGTCGAGGTTCTCCGACGTCCTTCAGGCTGTTCACCGCGTCGACCATCGACTGCGTGAACGCCAGGTCGTTGGTGGCCGACGGGGCCACGATCGCGACCTTCAGCGCCTCGGTCGGCGCCGACGTCTCCGTCCCGGTCGTGGCCGTGCCGCTCGTCTCGGTGCCCGTCGTCTGCGTGCCGGTGGTCTGCGTGCCCGTCGTCTGCGTGCCCGTCGTCGTGCCGGTGGTCGCCGGCTCGTCGTTGCCGCAGGCCACCCCGACCAGCGCGACGACGGCGAGCACCGCCGTCAGCACCGTCCATCTGATTCACTCTCATCTGGCATCCCCCTTTCGGGATCCGTGCCTCGGTTGTTCTGGCTTCCCGATATGCGTTCCATACGAACGATTCGGTCGCGCTCACCCCCCTCGTTCGTAGGGCTTGGCCAGCGCGGTCGGCTGCCGGAACCGCCGGGCCACGACACCAGCGCGATGACCGTGAGCACGGCCGGAGCCATGGCGGCGAGGTCGGACGCGCTCGGCGGGATGATCCCGAGCGTCTTCCACGTGCAGGACGACGGCCGCGACCATCCCGTACAGCAGCGACCCGGCCATCACGCCGATCGGCCGCCACGCGCCGAAGTACACGAGCGCGACCGCGATGAATCCCTGCGCCCTGGGTCAGGTTCTGCTGGAAGATCCCGAGCTCGAGCGCGAGCGTCGCGCCCGCGACAGCCCCGCCAACGTGCTGCCCAGGATCACCGTCGAGTAGCGGACGCGGTCGACGCTCGGACGCCGAGGCTGTCGGCCGCGGCCGGGTTCTCGCCGACCGCACGGATCTTCATGCCGTACGTCGTGCGGTTGAGCACGAACGTCAGGACGGGCACCAGGAGGAACGCCAGGTACACCATGACGTTCGCCTGGAAGAACATCTTGCCGATCACCGGGATGCTCGCGAGCATCGGGATCTCACCGGCGGGAGCGTCGAGCATCGGGGATCGGCGTACCGACGAGCTTCTGGAACAGCAGGTCGCTCATGCCGAGTCCGAACAGGTACACCCCGATCCCGCTGATGCCCTGTTCGGCCTTGAGCGTCACGCTGACGCACGGCCGTCACCAGGCCGATGACCGCGCCGATCCCCAGGCCGCCACCAGCACCGCCGCCAGAGGTTGTGGATGTGCAGGGCCGGTGTAATACGCGCCGAACGCGCCGAGCAGCATGATCCCGTCGACGCCGAGGTTGAGCACGCCGCTCCGCTGTGCGACGGCTTCGCCCAGGCTCGCCAGCAGGAACGGCGTCGCCAGGCGATGCCCGACGCGACGGTCGCGTGAGCACCGAGAGGGTGAGGAACTGGCTTCATTCGCGCTCCTCCTCCCCGGCGGGCTCCGCGGCGGCATCGGGTGGAGCGCGGTTCGACGCGGCGGCGGGCCGGGCAGGCTCGAGCCCGGCCGGGCCCGGACCGGCGCGGCGGCCAGGAGGGTCGTGACCGCGCCGGCGGCGTCGAGGCGTTCGCGCGACCGGCGCCGCACGTACTCGATCGACACCACGAACACGACGACCAGGCCGTTGAGCGCGACGATCAGCGCGGTCGGGACCTGCACGGCGATCTGCACCGCGTTGCCGCCGACCAGCAGGCCACCGAACACGAACGACGACAGGATCGTCCACAGCGGGTGCAGCCCACCGAACAGCGCGGCCACGATGCCGTTGAACCCGGCCGACCCGGTGAACCCGGTCGCCGTGCCGTCGGTGACCATGCGGTGCGACGCGCTGCCGAAGACGAGGATCGCTCCGCCCAGGCCGCACATCGCCCCGGACAGCGTCAGGCGAGCGTCATCGTCCGCTTCACCGGCATCCCCGCGTAGCTCGACGCCTCCCGGGACAGGCCGACGGCCCGGAGCCGGAACCCGAAGCCCGTCCGCCACAGCAGCACGTAGGCCGCGACGGCGGCGAGCACGGCGACCAGCACCCCGAGGTGCAGCGAGGTCCCGTGGATCAGCACGGGCAGGTCGGCGTGCTCGGAGAGCCGGCGGGTCTGGGGGATCCGGGCGAAGGTCGAGAACTGCGTCGTGTCGATCAGGGGGTGGGCCAGCAGGTAGTTCATCAGCTGGACCGCGACGATGTTCAGCATGATCGTGCTGAGGATCTCGTTGACGTTCAGGTAGGCCTTCAGGGCGCCGGGGACCGCACCCCACAGCCCGCCACCGATCGCCCCGCCAGCAGCACGAGCGGGATCAGGACGAACCCCGGGAGGTCCGGCACCGCGAGCGCGATGACGGTTCCGGCGAGCCCGCCCATCACGAGCTGGCCCTCGCCGCCGATGTTCAGCATGTTGGCCCGGAACGCGATGCAGATCCCCACGCCGACCAGCAGGATCGGAACGGCCTTCACCGCGCTGTCGATCAGGCCGTCGACGCTGCCGAACGCCCCCTTCAGCAGGGCCCGGTAGGCCGTCGAACGGGTTCGCGCCGAGCGCCCACAGCATGAAGGCGCCGACGACGAGAGCCGCCAGGAGCGCGAGCGGCAGCGCGAGCCATCCGATCCACCGGTTCCAGCCACCTGATGGCTTCGATCCGGTTCCGGCGCCGTCCTGTGCGGGATCGCCGCTCGCGTGAGCGTCGGTCCGATCCCCGGTGGTGGTGTCGCCCGGTTCCTTGCCCGGTTGCATCCAGCCGTCCCCCGCCTCGCAGGCCCTGCGTAGGAGCATGCGCGGGTGGGTCCCGGGCCCGGCGGGGGCGATGGTCCCCCGCCGAGGGGGTCACCCGGCCCCGGTGGCCGTCATACGGGTTCCGAGTCCCGCTCAGGCGACGCTCAGGACAGCTCCTCGACGCCGCTCACGCACCCTGTCCGTCCCGTGCTGCTCTCGATGTCAGAAGCATGCGTGTTGCCTGGAGACGAGTGCAAGTGACGGAAGTGTCCAGATTGCCGGATTCAGGCGGACACTCCCCGGAAGGGTTCGATCTCACGCCGCTCCGTGGCGAGCGCTCGTTGGACGGAGGCCGCCAGCCGGCCGAACGGTTGAACATCGGGATCCGCCGTCCGATGGTCCGAGGCCAGGTGCCGGCCGCCCGCCGTCGACGAGAAGAACGGGATGCAGCCAGCCGCCTCCGCGGTTGATGCGCTTCCAATCCGAGGCCGACGCGATGAGATCGCGGTCCCTCCAGCCCAGGAGGAACTCGTCGAACGCGGGCAGCAGGCGAACGACTTCCTCCGGTTCGGCCGGGCGTGAGCCTCGAAGCGACCACATCGGCCCGCGTTCGGTCGCGACCTCCACGAGACGGTCGGCGATGTCGCGCCAGGCGCGGTTGGCGGCGCCGGCGCGGAGACCCGACCACGAGATCAGATCGGCCGGCGCTGCGGGAGCGTGGGCCCGCAGATAGCGCACTGCCAGCTCGGCGGCCGGGTTCGACGGGCCCGTTCGGGGTTGTCCGCGGAGCCAGTCGTTGGTAAGGACGAGCGCAGACTCGCCGTCGACTTCCGGCCCGTAGCAGGCGATGCCGTTCGCTGCCGCCAGCCAGACGAGGTGGGCGATTGCCTGCCCGTGTGTCCGGATGCCCTTGACGCGCAGCCGGTCCGCGAGCTCCCCGCGGGGCAGCGGCCCCCGCCGCCGCAGTACGTCGCGCATGACCCGCAAACCGCGCTCCGCCTGGTCCGCCGGCACACCCTCCTGGCGGAGCCGGCGTTCGGCGTTGGAGATTCTCGGCTCCGTCGTGAGCGGAACGAGCCACGTGTGGTCCTCGGTCGGGATGAGGTGGAGCGTTCCGCGCATGGCCCACGTGCGGACGATCGACCGATCCCGCAGGCGCGCGCGGTCGACCCTCCCGGCGGTGAGTCCTTCGATCCTGGCCCGGAATGCGAGCCTCGAGGCCGGGAAGGTCCTGCGCCTGGATGCCGAGCAGGTGCCGCACGACCTCCGCCGGCGAGCTCGCACGGGGCCGGTGGAGCAGCTGTGCGGCAACCCGCCGGCGACGGATCCGCTCGTCGGTGAGTGGTTCCGCTTCCGCCATGGCGGCGGCAGTGTAGGTCGCCGGGTCAGGCCGACTGCACGCCCATCACGATCGAGCCTGCGTAGCCGTCCCCGCTCTTCGCGACCGCGAGCGTCGACTGCGCGCCGCCGCTCGCGTAGATGCTGTCCTGGTCGTTCCGCGTGGTTCGTTCGCCGCGTTCGGCATAGGGGCTCGCCGCCGCGTAGACCTCGTCGGTGAGCTTGTCGTCGAAGAAGAGTTGGCCAGTGTGGACCGTGTTCCCGCCGACGTGGACCTTCACGTGGATGTGCACGGTCCGGCCCTGGTACCAGCCAGGGTAGATCGTGTCGATGGCGACGTTGCCGCTCGCGTCGGAGACCTGCCCCCCGCGGAGGAACGTCGTGCTCGACGCTCCGCCCCCGAAGCCGGAGTAGTCGCCCTCCGCGCTCGCGTGCCAGACCTCGACCACGGCGTCCTTGATCGGCTTGCAGGACGAGGCGTCGGCGACCGCGAGGTCGAGGCGGAGCGGGGTTCCCGGCAAGCCCTCCGTGATGTCGCCGCGGATGGCCTCGCCGTCGATGTAGAACGGGCCCTCGGTCATCTCCGGGGTGAGCACGCAGGTCGGCGCGGCTCCGGTGCCGCCCGAGGTCCCGCCCGGTCCGCTCGTGCCGGTCGTTGCCGTTCTGCCTCCGGTGGTGGTGGCCGTCGCCTCGTCCGAACCGCCGGTGGAACAGGCGGCCGCCACCGCGGCCAGGCTGGCCGTGCCGATGAAGATGATGGCTTTCCGCCGGCTGATGTGTGTGTCGCCGCGATCGTCGGTCATGTCGTCGTTCCTCCTGCGTCCAATCATCCTGCTGGGCGGGTCCTAGACGGGTCGCGCCGCCCAGGGCCGTGGCCTCGAAGTTCGCCTGCACCCTGCTCGCGATCTCGCTGCCGGCCCGGCCGCCGCCCATCTGCCCGCCGAACCCGCCATGCCGGACACGATCGGGCTCGGCGTTCGGACGTTCCTGAGCCGTTCCTTGGAGTTTGCTGGGAACGCTCCGGCTCGCCAGAGCGGCGGCCCCACCGTTCCGGGGCCGCGAAGTACCATGCACGGCCATGGCGAGGCGCCGCGCGGCCGGGGGGGGCGTGACGGGGGTGCTGGCGGCGCTCGCCCGGGGAGCGCTCGGCGAGGGCTACGTCGACGAGGTCCCCGCCCGGATGCGCGCCCGCCTCGATGACTTCCCTCCGCCCGACCGGAAGAAGCTCCTCGGCGCGCTCCGCTCGCTCGACACCAAGCGCGGCGCCGTCGCCCTGACGGGTCGGCGCACGCCCGTCTCCAAGGTGTCGGCCGAGCGCGCCGAACGCCTCCTGCAGTCGTGGCTCGGCAGCCGGATCGCGGCCAAGCGCCAGTTGGGAAAGGCCATCCTCGCGCTGTCGACCCAGGCGCTGTACGGGTACGCCGGCGCCGAGTGGACCCGCATCGGCTACCCCGGGCCGCTGAACACCGCGGCCGCGGTGGCGCCGCCCACCATCGACCTCGTCGAGATCTCGGAACCGGAGGAGCTCCGGTGCGACGTGGTCGTGGTTGGCTCGGGCGCCGGCGGTGGATGCGTCGCGGCTGGGCTCGCCGCTGCCGGGCTCGACGTGGTCGTCCTCGAGAAGGGCGGGATGCGCACCGAGGACTCGTTCGACCATCTGGAGACGCCTGCCGTCTCGGACATGTACCTGTACGGCTCGGCGCTCACCACGACCGACCTCGGCGTGCTGATCGTCGCGGGCTCGACCCTCGGCGGCGGCACGACCGTCAACTACACGACCTCGTTCCACACGCCCGAGTTCGTCCTGCAGGAATGGTCGAGGCAGACGGGCATCGCGGCGTTCGCCGACGGCGAGTTCGCCGCGTCGCTCGACGAGGCGGCCGCACGCGTGAACGTGAACACGGACTCCGCGACGCCCGGTCGCCGGGACGAGCTCCTGGAGGAGGGCCTGCAGAAGCTCGGCTGGGACGTCGACGTCCTGCCGCGAGCCGTGCAGGGATGCACCCAGGACGACCAGTGCGGGTACTGCGGGTTCGGGTGCCGTGTCGGCGGCAAGCAGTCGACGTACCGCACGTATCTCCAGGACGCATCGGCCGCGGGCACCCGCATCCTGGTGGACGCCGACGTCCGGAAGGTGTTCGTCCGCGATGGGAAGGCGCACGGCGTCGGCGCCTACGTGAACGGCCACCAGGTTCACGTCCGGGCCCGCGCGGTCGTCGCGGCCGGCGGCTCGATCGAGACCCCGGCCCTGCTGCTCCGTTCCGGCCTCGGCGGGCAGGTCGGGCGGCACCTCCACCTGCACCCGGGCTTCGCGACGTTCGCGGTGTTCGATGAGGACGTGCGGATGTGGACCGGCACCCTGCAGTCGCGGTACTCGCGACAGCTCCGCGACCGCGACGGCGGGTACGGCCCGATCTTCGAGACGGTCCCGATCCACCCGGGGCTCGGGTCGGGCGCGATGCCGTGGGTGTCGGCGGGGCAGCATCGGGAGCTCATGGGGCGATACGCGCGGATCGGGTTCTGCGCCGTGCTCCCGCGCGACAAGAGCGAGGGCCGGATCACCGTCAACCGCGACGGCACGCCGAGGGTCCGCTACCGGCTGACCAAGGACGACGAGGGCCGCATCGTCGAGGGGCTCGTCGCCGCCGGAAGGGTCATGGAGGCGGCCGGCGCCCGCGAGATCTTCACGCTCCACGCGCCGCCGCTGTCCTACCGCCCCCGGCCCGGTGCCCACGAGCAATGGGCCGCCGACCTGAAGGCGAAGGGCATCCGCAACCGCGTCACCGGGGTGTCGTTCCACCAGATGGGCTCATGCCGCATGGGCGTGGACCCGGCGACGTCGGCGATCGGCCCCGAGAACGAGACCCACGAGGTGCGGAACCTCTTCGTCACGGACGCGTCGGCGTTCCCGACGGCCTCCGGCGTGAACCCGATGCTCACGATCTACGGCATCGCGAACCGCGCCGCGAAGAAGATCGCCGCCCGCCTCGCCTGACCGACGAGCCGGCGTCCTTTCCAGGACAGCAGGTCAAGCTCCGCGCACGGCCCTGTGGGGCGTCCGAGGGACGGGCAGGCCATGGCCCTAGGCCGATGGAAGAATCCGGCCCTCACCCCCACCGATTCGCAATTCGACACCGATCGAAGGTCCAAGTCGGCCCGGATGCCGGATGAGATGCGATTTCTCCTGCCCCATATTCGCAGGAGCGGAACAACGACGGAGCTGGGAGTGACGACGATGACGAGCATCGAAGCGATCGCGGCGCAGGGAACCCGATGGGACTCCGTTGCGCTGGGGGGCCCTGTTCCCCGTCGACGACCGACGCTGCGTCGCGCCGTCGCGACCTTGGTGGCGTGTCTGCTCCTGGCCGCCACCGGCCTGGTCGTCTCGGCCCTCCCCGCGTCGGCGTCGTCGTACGACCCGGCCGACGACATGGATTCGATGTACAACACGACGTCGTACTCGGGAGCGTCCGCGTGGTGGGACGCCGGCTACACGGGCGCCGGGGTGGACGTCGCCCTCATCGACACGGGCGTCACGCCCGTCGCCGGGCTGAACGGGCCGGGCAAGATCATCTACGGGCCGGACCTGTCCCTCGAGTCACAGGCGCCGAACCTGACGCGGCTCGACACCAACGGCCACGGCACGTTCATGGCGGGCCTCATCGCAGGCCACGACGCCGCGCTCTCAGCTCCGTATTCGGACGCGCCGGTCTCCGCCTACCGCGGCATGGCCCCCGACTCGCGCATCGTCAGTGTGAAGGTCGGGGTCGCCGACGGCGGCGTGGACGTGTCCCAGGTGATCGCAGCCATCAACTGGGTCATCCAGCACCGGAACGACAACGGGCTGAACATCCGCGTGCTCAACCTGTCCTTCGGCACGAACTCGTTGCAGGACTACGTCCTCGACCCGCTCGCGTACGCCGCCGAGCAGGCCTGGAACAAGGGCATCGTCGTCGTCGCTGCCGGTGGCAACACCGGCTTCCAAGGCGACCGCAACGCCCCCGCGCTGGCCGACCCGGCCTACGACCCGTATCTGTTGGCGGTTGGCTCGTCGGACTCGAACAAGACCTCGAGCATGACCGACGACGACGTGCCCTCGTTCTCGCCGTGGCCGAAGCGCGGTGCGACCAGGGGCGTCGACCTTGTCGCACCCGGAGTTCATCTCCAGGGGCTCCGCGTGCCCGGGTCGTACGTCGACGTGACCCACCACGACGCGGCGATCGGTGACCGGTACTTCCGGGGGAGTGGGACGTCCGAGTCCGCGGCCCTGGTCTCCGGGGCGGCCGCCCTCGTCCTGCAGAAGTACCCCGACGCGACGCCCGATCAGGTCAAGCGGCTGCTCCGCACGACCGGGTACCTGATCGACGGGAAGTCGCAGGCCATGGGCGGAGGCGAACTTCGGCTGCTGCGGGCCCTGAACACGCCGCTGCCGAACTGGATGCCGACCGCGATCCCATCGACCGGGCTCGGGTCGCTGGAGGCGTCCCGTGGCTCGGATCACATCAGCGATGACGGCGTCGTGCTCACCGGCGAGAAGGACATCTTCGGCCACGCCTACCTGGCCGGGCCCATGGCCACGGCGATGGCCGACGAGCGGTCCTGGTCCGGCGGGGTCTGGAACGGCAACACCTGGTCCGGGAACACCTGGTCCGGGAACACCTGGAGCAGCAACACGTGGTCGGGGAACACCTGGTCCGGGAACACCTGGAGCAGCAACACGTGGAGCAGCAACACCTGGTCCAGCAACACCTGGTCCGGCAACACGTGGAGCGGCATCTCCTGGTCCGGCAACACGTGGAGCGGCAACACGTGGTCCGGGGAAGCCTGGCAGGGCGCGACTTGGGGCTAGACCCCCGCCACGCAAACCGGCCCCCCCAGCTGCCGATATGAGGAAATAAGGTGCAAACGCCGACGAACGAGGCAACCCGGGCCCCGTCGCGAGGGCGATCGGGCACCGTCCGCGTGTGGTGGTTCATCCTCGCGGTCGGCCTGGCCGCTGCGGGGATCTGGGCGTACGACCTCGTCCACTTCGGGCCCCCACACGGGGCGATCCCGATGCCGTGGTGGCTCCTCGCGATCGCGTTCTACCTGGCGGAGACGTTCGTCGCCCACCTGCACTTCCGTAAGCAGGCGCACACGCTCTCCGCATCCGAGATCGGCCTGGTGTTCGGCCTGTTCTTCGCCTCGCCGCTGGCGCTGCTCGCGGCGCAGACGGCAGGGGCCGGCGTGGCCCTCGCCGTTCACCGCCGGCAGAAGCCGGTGAAGTTCGCGTTCAACATGGCCGAGCTGGCCCTGTGCGCCGGCTTGGCGGTGCTCATCTTCCGGTCGTTCGCCTCCCCGGACCAACTCGGGGCGGGGGCGTGGGGCGTCGCCCTGCTCGCGGCTGCGGGCGTCCACGTCGTCGGCCTCCTCCTCGTCTCTTCGGTGATCGCGGTGGCCGAGGGCCGGTTCTCGGCGCCGCAGTTGCCGCGGACGCTTGCCACGTCGCTCGTCGGGGTGCTGGCGACGACCTGCCTCGGCTTGCTGGGAGTGGAGCTCATCAACAACGACCCCCGCGCGACCATCCTGCTGATCCTCCCCGTGGCGGTGTGCGGGCTCGCGTTCCGCGGCTACATGCAGCAGCGGGAGGACCGCGAGCACCTCGAGTTCCTCTACGAATCCATGCGCGCGACGCAAGGGGCGCCGGAGTTCGGCCTGGCGGTCGGCGAGCTGCTGGTGGCCGCCCGCAGGCTGCTCCGGGCCGACTACGCGGAGATCCTGCTGTTCTCCCCGACGCCGGGGGAGCCCGCGCTGCGCAGCGTGAGCGGCCCCACCGGCCAGACGCTCATGCATCCGCACGCGCTCATGCCGGTGGACGATGACGCGCTCGAGCGCACCGGCGCCGCGGAGCGCCCTGAGCTGCTGCCCCGGCGCAGGCCCCCGCATGCGTTGGACGCGTTCCTTGCCTCGCGCGGGCTCGAGGATGCCGTCGTGGGCGCGCTCCGCGGCGAGCACCGGATCTTCGGCCTCCTGGCCGTCGGCGGGCGGACGAGCGACGTCAGCACCTTCGCCGAGGAGGACCTGTCCCTGTTCGAGACGTTCGGCGGCCACGCGGCCGTGCTGCTGGAGAACGGACGACTCGAGCGGTCGCTGGCGCAGGTCACCGAGCTCAAGGAGGAGCTCAGTCATCAGGCCTATCACGACGCTCTCACCCGGCTCCCCAACCGGCTGCTGTTCGCCGAGCTGGTGGCCGACGCCCTCGCCCGGCCCGAGCCGGAGGGCACCAAGCACGCGGTGCTCTACGTCGACCTCGACCGGTTCAAGTTGGTGAACGACAGCTGGGGACACGCGGCCGGCGACGACCTGCTGATGCAGGTGGCCGAGCGGATCACGCAGACCGTGCGGCCGGAGGACACGCCGGCGCGGCTCGGCGGGGACGAGTTCGCCATCCTGCTGCCGCACACCGATGCGGACGGCGCCCAGCGGACGGCCACGCGGCTGACCAAGGCCATCGCCGCCCCGTTCGAGCTCTCCACCGGGCACCAGGCGAGCGTGCACGCCAGCATCGGCATCGCCGTGACCGGGCCGGAGGAGGCCTCGGCCGAGGAACTGCTCCGAAACGCCGACATCGCCATGTACACCGCGAAGAGCACCGACCGCCGCCCGGTCCTCTACCAGCCGGTCCTGCACGACCGGCTCCGTCGCCGCCGCGAGCTGGCTCTCGAGGTCGAGCGCGGGATCGAACGCGGCGAGTTCACGGTGCACTTCCAGCCCGTGGTCTCGCTGGTGGACGGCACGGTGCAGGCGTTCGAGGCGCTGGCGCGCTGGCAGCACCCCGAGCGCGGGCTGCTCGCGCCCGACGAGTTCCTCGGCGTCGCGGAGGAGAACGGCCTGATCTCGGCGATCGGCGCGAGAGTTCGGGAGCAGGCGTTCGCATGCGCAGCCTCGTGGCAGACCCTGTTCCCCGGCGGCGTGGACCTCGGGCTCTGGGTGAACATCGCGCCGGCCGAGCTCACCCACGAGCGGCTGGTCGAGGACCTGGCGCTCGCCCTCACCCGGTCCCACCTCGACGCGCGCCGGCTCACCGTTGAGATCACGGAGTCGAGCGTGATCCGCGACGAGCACGGGGCCCTCGAGGCCATGCACCGCATCCGCGACCTCGGTGTCCGGCTGTCGATCGACGACTTCGGCACCGGCTACTCGTCGCTCGCCCGGCTCGCCGAGTTCCCGATCGAGATGGTGAAGATCCCGAAGCCGTTCGTGGACCGCCTGGTCGGCGAACGGGTCGACACCAGCATCGTGGACGCCATCCTGCGGATGGCCGGGTCGCTCGGGCTCATCACCGTCGGCGAGGGCATCGAACAGGCCGAGCAGGCCCGGATGCTCCGCGCATTGGGCTGCGGCCTGGGCCAGGGGTACCTGTACGCCCGCCCGCTCCCTGCCAACGCCGCGTACCGGCTCCTACGCATGGGCTCGGACGGCGGGCGCGTCCCGGCGCTCCCCGTTGCCGGGCCCAGCGTCTGAACCGGACCAGGGTCGGTCGGAGTTTCGGCCCCGCGGGAACCTTCGGCATCAGCTGAGCGTATGCCGGTCACCATGATCGAACGGCACCGGCTACGTCGAACACCTGCGGCCGTCGCGATCGTCGCCGCGTTCGTCCTGGCGGCGTCCTGCACCGGACGCTCGGCGACCGATGCCGGATCGCCACCGCGGGATCGAACCTCGGCCGCCGCCCGGACACCATCGGCGTCGGGTTCCGCGTCTGCGTCTCCAAAGTCGACTCGCTCGCCGGTGGATTCGCGCGAGCGCGTCGTGATCGGGGAACCGATCGACGTGGCGACGCTCACTGGGCGGATCCTCCTGTCGAGCGACGACGATCTGTACGCGGCGAACGCCGACGGGACCGGTCTGTTGCAGATCACGCACCGGAGCGGGGCGGAATTCGACGGGTCGTGGGCCCCGGATGGGAGCGCAGTCGTGTACCGGGACTCCCGACGCGGGATCAACGAGAACGACGAGATCTTTCTTGCGGGCGCCGACGGCGGACACCCGCGGAACCTGACGAGGAACCCGGGAAGCGACTGGGGGCCCGACTGGTCACCCGACGGCCGGACCATCGTCTTCAACTCCGACCGCGACGGGCTGCCGATGGGCGGGTTCCTCGTCCGGCCGGACGGGTCGTATCTCCGACGCATCGCGACCGACGCCTACGTCGAGTACCCGGCCTGGTCGCCGGACTCGAAGCGCATCGCGTACATGGGTGGCGACACCAACGCCGACTACGACATATGGACGGTCGGCATCGACGGGAAGGACACCGTTCGCCTCACCGACGAGGCGGGTTCGGACGGCTGGCCGGCGTGGTCGCCAGACGGGACACGGATCGCGTTCACCTCGGTCCGGGACGACTGTTCGTACTCCGACGCGACGGACTGCAGGAGCACGGGCGACATTGGTCCGCACCACGACGTCTGGGTGATCAACGCCGACGGGACCGGACTCCACCGCGTGACACCCGAGTTCGGCCAGTTCGTCGCGTGGTCGCCAGACGGTCGCTTCCTCCTCGTCGCGGGCTACGACCTCTACGTCATCCGCCCCGACGGCACCGGCCGCGCCTCGCTCGACGTTGACGGCCTCCGGGGCGGGTTGTTCCCCGACTGGATTCCGTAGCCGGGGACTCTCTCGTTCACGTCAACCGTGTTCCTGACGTTCAATTGGCGTATTCCGCCGAGCCGGGGAGGCGAACGCATGACCGACGACGACGTCGACGCCACGAAGTACGCGATCCACGACGAGCCGCTGTTCGGGATGCTCGAGGTGATGGACGTCCAGAAGGTCATCGACGAGACCGAGGAGCCCTGGGTGAACTGGACGCTCTGCCGGGTGAACGACAGCCTGATCCGGCTCGGCGTCCTCCACGGCGAGTTCCACTGGCACAAGCACGACGACGAGGACGAGTTCTTCCTGCTGCTCGACGGCGAGTTCCACATCGAGCTCGAGGACCGGACGGTCACGCTCGGGCCGCGGCAGGCGTTCACCGTGCCCAAGGGCGTGATGCACCGCCCGATTGTTCCCGTGCCGAGCGCCGTTGTGATGATCGAGACCGCAGGCGTGTCCCCGACGGGGGACTGACAGCCGGACGAGCCGCGGGGCGCCGAGCCGAGCCGGGCCCAGACCCAGACCCGTCCAGGATTGGCACGAACCGAATCACACCGGTGTTATTCTGGACGCTCCAGGCACGGAGAGGACACGCATGCCCCCCTCGGGGCTGTCGACAGCGCCGGACGAGATCAGCGACGCCCGGGCCAGGCGTTCGAGACTCCTACGACGCCTCTACATCGGGGGCGTGGCGACGTTCCTCGGCCTCGGGATGCTGAACCTGTTCGGCTCCCGGACGTCATCCGTCGAAGCGAGCGGCCACGGCTACTCGCTGCAGGTCGTCTACCCGTCCACCACGCGGTCGAGCCTGCCGGTCGAGTGGCGGCTGATCGTGACCCGCATCGGCGGGTTCTCGGATCCAGTGCGCATCGGCGTTCCGCTCGACTACTGGAACATGTTCGACTTCAACAACTTCTACCCGACGCCCGATTCCACGCTGAATCAGGGCGACATGGTGGTGCTCGTGTTCCCGCCGCCGGCGGGAGACCGGCTGGAGGTCCTGCTCGACGCGCGCGCCCAGCCCGGGCTCCGGTTCGGCATGGGGACGACCACTGCCCTGCTGGGGAACGACAACCGACCCCTCGTCCAGGTCAGCTATCGCACCAGGGCGATGCCGTAGTGCAGATCGTCGTGCGGGCGGTCGTGCTCTACCTGTTCGTGTGGCTGCTGACCCGGGCGATGGGAAAGAAGGAGCTCTCCCAGTTGTCGATGTTCGAGATGGTCCTGGCCGTCGCGATCGGCGACCTGATCCAGCAGGGCGTGACCCAGGAAGACCAGTCGGTCACCGGCGCGATGCTCGCGGTCGGGACCTTCGGGATCCTCGTCATGATCTTCTCGTACACGTCGTTCAAGATCCCGCGGACCAGGCAGGCGCTCGAGGGAATCCCGATCGTGGTCGTCCGCGACGGCGAGCTGGTCGAACGGTCGATGACCTACGAGCGGATCACGATCGACGAGGTGAAGGACGCCGCCCGGGCCCAGGGCATCGCCGACCTCGGTGAGGTCAGGCTCGGCATCCTGGAACCGGGCGGGTCGTTCTCGTTCCTGAAGCAGGAGGGCGGTGCGTCGTCCGACGACGACGATCAGGCCGGCCGACAGCCGTCCCCGAAAGAGTGATCGCGCAGCCGGGCGTTATCGGCGGGCGCGCTGGCGGCGGAGGTTCGAGTACCTGCCGGCCTTGCCGCTGTACACGATGCGCGGCGGCGCGACCTTCATGCCCTCGGCCTCGAAGTCCTCGTGCAGCTGGAGCCGAGCGGCCATGCGGCCGATGTCGCCCTGCTGCTCCGGCGTGACGAACGTGACACCCGTGCCGGTCCGGCCGGCCCGCGCGGTGCGGCCGACGCGGTGCACGTAGGACTTGTCGTCCTCCGGCGGGTCGTAGTTCACGACGTGGCTGATCCGCTCGAGGTCGAGGCCTCGCGCGGCGATGTCGGTCGCGACGAGCACCTCGGTCTTGCCGGACTCGAAGTCGCGCAGCGCCCGCTCCCGAACCGGCTGCGAGAGGTCGCCGTGCATGGCGACGCACTTGATGCCCTGCCCGCGGAGCTTCCAGGCGAGGCGGTCGGCGCCGCGCTTGGTCCGGACGAACACCAGCGTCTTGCCGTAATCGCCCTTGAGCAGGTCGACCAAGGCATCCGCCTTCCCGTGGGCCGTGACCGACACGAACTTGTGGTCGGCCTCGTCGACGGTCTCGCGCGGCGACTCGACCTCGTGGAGGCGGGCGTCGTTGGTGTAGGCGCGCGCCAAGCGGCCGACCTGGCCGTCGAGCGTCGCCGAGAAGAACATCGTCTGCCGCTCGCCGGTCAGCCGCTTGACGATGCGGTCGACCTGTGGCTGGAACCCCATGTCGAGCATGCGGTCGGCCTCGTCGAGGATGAGGATGCGCACGCCGTCCAGGGTGATCATCCGGCGGGTGGCGAGGTCCTCGAGGCGGCCGGGTGTCGCGATCAGGATGTCGCACCGCGCGGCCCGCTTGCCCTGCTCGACGACGCGGGTGCCGCCGTAGGCGAGCGCGACCTGGAGGCCCTTGGCCTTGGCGACGTCGCGGAACTCGTCGGCGACCTGCATGGCCAGCTCACGGGTAGGGACCAGCACCAGCGCGGACGGACGGCCCTTTGGCTTGATCCGCTCGACGATGGGCAGCGCGAACCCGAGCGTCTTGCCGGAGCCCGTGCGGGACTTGGCCAGCACGTCGCGCCCGGCGAGGGCGTCGGCCATCACGAGGGCCTGGATGGGGAACGGACGCTCGATGCCGCGGGCCTCGAGCGCACGCACGACTTCGGTGGACACACCAAGGTCGGCAAAGGTGGAATCGGTCACGATTCGGTTCAGCTCCTTCTTGCCGGGCGGGCTGCGTTGCAGAACGCGCCACGGCGTTTCTCGGGGGAAGTTCGACTCGCCGAGAACGCCTGGGAAGGGAACCGGAACCGCGAACCTCACGGGGTGACAGCGTCACCCGTGCACCTAGAGTACCAGTCCCAAGCGCCCCGAAACCCGAAGCGCCGCAAGGAATTTCGCGGTCAGGCCAGGACGGCCCGGAGCGCCGGAACGGGCTCGGGGATCCCCTTGAGCGTCACGTCGCCGAGCGCCTCGAACGCGACGCCGTCGTCGGCTGCTCTGGCCGCCGTGGATGCCGTCACGACGACGTCGCCCGGCCCGGCCACGCCCAGGAGCCGCGCCGCCAGGTTCACGGTGGCCCCGAAGTAGTCGCCGTCGCGGGCGATGACCGGGCCGCTGCTCACCGCGGCGTGTGCGGGCGGCAGTCCGGCCTCCGGCAGCGCGACGACCAGCTCGAGCAGGGCGAGCACCGCGCCGGTCGGTTCCAGGAAGTGCAGCATCGCGCCATCGCCGAGGAACTTCACCGTGGTTCCGCCGTGGCGCCGTGCGGCCCGGTGCACGAGGTCGGCCATCTGCTCGGTCATCTCCGCGGCGACCTCGTCGCCGAGCTCCTCGGTCAGGGTGGTGAAGCCCGACAGGTCGATGAAAGCGATGGCGGGATCCGCCCGCGACGGAGGCGCTGCGACGCCCGCCCGGGCCAGCGCGGACTCCACGTACGTGAGCACCTCGTCCAGCAGCGCGTGCTCCAGGTGGCGGCGATGGAGCCACAGGAGCAGGCGTTCGTCAATCTCCTGGATCTGCGAGCCGAGCGGCAGCGCGACGTCGAGCATCTGCTGTTCCCCCATCCCGGACTGCAGCAGCGGGCGCATCACGTGGGTGTCGAAGAACCGCGTCTGGGCGCGGGTCAGGCGGTGGATGTTCTCGCCCCAGAACCGCGCCGAATGCAGGAGCTGGGGTGTGGTGAACCCGAACCCCAGGAACGCGGCCAGCAGCGGCGCCATCTCCACGTCGTCGAGCCGGACCTGTTCGTCGGGCCGGAGCGGCGGGAGCCCAAGGGACGTGTACAGATCCTGGACGCGTTCCATTGGCAGGCCGTACGCGGTCGTGAGCTCGGAGAACGTCGATTCCGACAGGCCGACGGTCGACGTCGGCGCAAAGAGCACGTCGGCGAACGTCAGCGAGAACTGCCCGGACGAGATGGCCGCCGCCACGTCGTTGGCGGCAATGCCGGAGCGTTCCAGCGTCCGCAGCAGGGACACCCTGGTGACGTCGGTCGCCCGGAACGGGGGCTCCGGCCGCGACAGGAGGCCGAGTGACGCCAGCCGGTCGACATCCTCGGGCGTGACGCCGGCGCGCGCCGCGAGCTCGGGCCCGGTCAGCTCGTCCACGACCTCGATCCTAGGACCGGCGGACGCTCGCGGACAGGCGGCCCGGATGTCAGCCGGAGGTCGTGAAGCCCCGGCCGGACTTCCTGCCGAGGAACCCCGCTGCGACCATCTGCTCCAACACGGGCACGGGGGCGTAAGCCGGATCGAGCAGCTCGCGGTGGAGGCTCCGCATGATCTCGAGCGTCACGTCGACGCCCACGAGGTCGATGAGCTGCAGCGGGCCGAGGGGGTGGCGGCACCCCAACGTCATCGCGGTGTCGACGTCGGCGACGCTCGCGTAGCCCTCCTCGACCATCCGGGCCGCGTCGTTCAGATAGGGGAACAGCAGCCGGTTCACGATGAAGCCGGCCCGGTCGCGGCAATGGACGACGGTCTTGCCGAGCCGCCGGGCCAGCCGCTCCGCCGCCGCGGCGGACTCCTCCGAGGTCGCCACGGTTCGCACCAGCTCGACGAGCCGCATCGACGGCACGGGGTTGAACACGTGGAACCCGAGCACCCGGTCCGGTCGGGAGGTCGCGCTCGCCATCTGCACGACGGGCAGCGACGACGTGGCGGTCGCGAGGACGGCATCCGCATTCGCGGCACGGTCGAGCTTCGCGAACAGCTCCCGTTTGGCGTCGAGGTCCTCGGCGACGGCCTCCACCACGAACCCGCACGCGGCGAGGTCGGCCAGGTCGGACGTGTACCGGATCCGGGCGAGCACCTGGTCCCGGCGGTCGCTGTCCATCCGGCCACGCTCGACCGACCGGGCGGTGGATCGTTCCACGGCGGCCCGGGCGCGGCCGGCGGACTCGTCGGTCCGCCCCCAGCACACCACGTCGATCCCGCCGGCCGCGGCCGACTCCACGATGCCGGAGCCGACCGTGCCGGTGCCGGCCACGCCGAGCGGCCCCGCGGCGTCGTCCCAGTCGTCGTCCTCCGCGGCGTGCTTCCCGCCCTCGGGCTGCTCGTCGGCCGAGTAGAAGCCCCGCCCTGCCTTCCGTCCGGTGAACCCGGCCGCGATCCGCTCGCGAAGCGCCGGCGCCGGGGCGTACCGGGGCTCCGCGAACTGCCGGTGCAGCGATTCGAGGATCTCGGCGCAGGCGTCGAGCCCGATGAGGTCGATGAGCTCGAGCGGGCCCATGGGGTGCCCTGCCCCGAGCCGCATGGCCGCGTCGATGTCGTCCCGGCTTGCGGCGCCGGCGTCGAGCATCCGCACGGCCTCGTTCAGGTAGGGGAACAACAGCAGGTTCGCGATGAACCCCGCCCGGTCGCGGCACTCGACCGGCGTCTTGCCGGCCGCTCGGGCGAACTCGACCGCCTGCTCGCGGACGACGGATTCGGTGGCCACCGTCGCCGCGACCTCGACCAGCGGCATGGCCGGCGCGGGGTTGAAGAAGTGCAGGCCGACGACGCGCCCCGGGACGCCCGACGCCGCGGCGACCTCGATGACCGGGAGCGACGAGGTGTTCGTGGCCAGGATCGCCTGCGGACAGGCCTCGCCGAGCTCCCGGAACACCTCCCGCTTCACGTCCAACCGCTCGGGGACGGCCTCGATGGCCACGCCGACGCCGGCGAGCCCGTCGTACGCGGTGACGAACGAGATCCGGCCGAGCGCCTGATCCCGCGCGGCCTGCTCGATCCGGCCACCGGCCACGGCGCGGTCCAGCGAGGCCGCGATGCGCGCACGCCCCCCTTCGAGGTGCGCCCCGTCGAGCACCCGGACCGCGACGTCGAACCCGGCCCGGGCGCACGCCTCGGCGATGCCGGCGCCCATGGTTCCGCAGCCCACGATGCCGACGGGGCCGCGCGTGTCGTGTCCGCTCACGATCGCCGGAGCGTATGCCGAATGCGCGTCGCGCCGCCCACGGCGATAAGGTCGCGTTCGTCCCACCAGATCGTGGAGGTCACGCCGGTGCCGCATTCCATCCCGAAGCCCGACGAGGAGTCGAAGGCGTTCTTCGAGTCGGTCGTCCCCGAGCACCCCGGCGTGAAGATCCGCCCGATGTTCGGCAACCTCTCCGCGTTCGTGAACGGGAACATGTTCATGGGCCTGTTCGGGTCCGACGTGTTCGTCCGGCTGCCGGACGAGGAACGCGCCGAGGTCGCCGGGCTCGGCGGGACCGCCTTCTCGCCGATGGAGGGCCGGCCGATGAAGGAGTACGTCGTGCTCCCCGAGGCCTGGCGGGCCGATCCCGACCGTGTTCGCGAGTGGGCTCGGCGCTCCGTCGAGTGGGCCGAGGAGCTCCCGCCGAAGCAGCCGAAGCCGAAGGGCGCGACGAAGCAGTAGGCGCGACGGCTGACCGGCGTTTCGCCCTTGTGACCCTCGGGTTGGCTAGACGGCCGGGCCGGTGATCAGCTGCACGGTGGCCGAGTGGGAACCGCTCGTGTCGATCCACGAGACGCTGGCCTGCTGGCCGGGCTCGGTGACGCGCATGACGTCGCTGAGGTCCGACGCCGACCCGATCGGGTTCCCGTTGATCTCCGTGACGGCCGAGCCCGCGGTGATGCCGGCGCCGTCCGCCGGAGTTCCGGGGACCACGTCGATGATCAGCGCACCGTCGTTGGTGCCGATCCCCAGCCGCGCGGCCGCTCGGTTGTTCAGATCGCCCACCTGGACGCCGAGCAAGCCGGGGCGGCCGATGATGATGTTGCCGTTCTCCTCGCCCGACCGGATCTGGTTCACGATGGAGAGCGCGTCGCCGATCGTGATGGCGTAGCCCTCGGTCGAGGTTCGCGAGAACGAGGTGGTCCGGGTTGCCGCGGTGATCATCCCGATGACCTCGCCCTGCGGGTCCACCAGGGCGCCGCCGGAGTCCCCCGGGGCGATCGGCGCGTCGGTCTGGATGAGGCCGGACAGCTGCTCGGGCGCTGCGCCGGGATCGCCGGCGGTGATGTCCTGGTCGAGCGCGGTGATGTTCCCGGTGGTCGCCGAGTTGGAACCTTGCCCGTACGCGTTGCCGATCGCGACCACCGTGTCTCCGACGTTGAGGTCGGAGGTGTCGGTGGAGATCGTCGGCAGGCCGCTGACGCTCTGCACCTGGAGCAGCGCGACGTCGTCGGTCGGGTCGGCGCCGATCACCTCAGCGTCGTACGTGCCGCGTCCGTCGATCTCGACCCGGATGGAGGTCGCGCCGCGGATCACATGGTTGTTGGTGAGGATCTCGCCGCCTGAGGTCACGATCATGCCGGTGCCCGAGGCGCCGCCCTCGGCGGTGTCGCCGGGCGCGCCCGAGCCGATCACGGTCTCGATCACGACGACCGCCGGGCCGACCTGCGAGGCGACGGCCTCCGGGTCGATCCCGTTGACCTGGCCCTCGGGCGGCACCTGGCCGTCGGTGTTGCCCCCGTCGCCGGTGCCGCCGCCGCCGACGATGCCGTCGTTCCCGCCCTGTGGCGGATTGACGATCGCGTTCTGCGACCCTTGGTCGCCCTGCGACAGGCCCCAGCCGATGCCGACGCCCGAAGCGATCAGGACGGCGGAGGCGACGATCGCGGCGACAACGGTCGCCGCGCGGCCCTGACGGCGGTGCCGCCCGGGCGGGGGAGCGGTGGTCCAGCCGCCGGACGACCACTGCACCGGCTCCATGTCGAGCGCGGTGTCGCCGCGGGCGAATGCGGGGGCGGGAGCGACGTCGGGACGCAGGGGAACCTCGGAAACGTGCCTTGTCTCCTCGCCGTCCGTCCACCAGAACCAGTCGTCGTTCGAGTCGGCCTCGGCCGACTCGTCCGGCCGCCGGGGGTCCGCCTCCCGCCGCGTGGGCCCGGCGTCGGGGCGCGTGGGCTCGTCCCGGCCGGCGTCGCCGCCCGCGAGGGAGTCGGCATACGACGGCGCTTCGAACCAGGCGCCGTCCCCCGCGCCCGAGTCGTCGGCGCCGGGTCGCTCGGCCTTGGGCCGCAGCTCTTCGGTCGGCTGGTCCTGCCGGTGTTCCTGGTCCTTGTCGTGTTCCGCCATCTCGGTCCTCGCCTCGCGTCCGGAGGCGTCCGCGCCTCCATCATCCTCCGTATCGGCCGGAACCCCCATGTGTTGACTGGACTCCAGCCTTGCCAGAGTGATGCTGCTCTTCCAACCTCAACGTTCCCCCAGACCTTCCTGAAGGCTTCCGAAGAAACCGCTGGGAGCGTTCCGGGGGCGAGCCGTGTGCGCTCAGGCTCGAGGCCGCACCGCGGGGTCGACGTCCGGCGCATCCGCGGGTTCGTCCCCGGCCGGGGCCGGAAACGGTTCGGCCTCCGCGCGCACCGGCGCCCGGAGCGGCAGCGAGATCCGGAAGGTCGCCCCCTGGTCCGGCGCGGACACGGCCTCGATCGTGCCACCGTGCGCCTGGACGATCGCCGCGGCGATCGACAGCCCGAGGCCGGTGCCGCCGCTCGCACGCGACCGCGATGGATCGCCGCGGAAGAACCGCTCGAAGACCCGCTCCGCCTCCTCGGCCGACATCCCCGGCCCCCGGTCGGTGACCTCGAGCACCGCTCTTTCGCCCCTGATGAACAGTCGCACCGCGACCGCCGTCCCCGCCGGCGTGTGGGTCCGGGCGTTGTCGAGCACGTTCGCGATCACCTGACGCAGGCGGGCCTCGTCGCCGTCGACCGTCACGCCCGGTTCCGCTTCGAGCGTCACCTGCCGCTCGGGGTCGGCGGCGCGGACGTCGTCGGTCGCGTCGGTGATCACAGCTGACAGGTCGACCGGGTGGCGTTCCAGGGGGCGGCCCTGATCCAGCCGCGCGAGCAGCAGCAGGTCGTCGACGAGCAGTCCCATGCGGGCGCCTTCGTCCTCGATCCGGCGCATGGCGCGTTCCAGGTCCTCCGGCCGGTCGGCGGCGCCCCGCCGGAAGAGCTCCGCGTACCCGCGGATGGACGTGAGCGGCGTCCGCAGCTCGTGCGAGGCGTCGGCGACGAACCGCCGCAGCCGGTCCTCGCTCGCCTTCTGCTCCGCGAACGACGTCTCGATCTGCCCGAGCATCGTGTTGAGCGAGGATCCGAGCCGGCCCACCTCGGTCCGCTCGTCGTCCGGTTCGACCCGCTGTGAGAGGTCGCCGGCAGCGATCGAGCCGGCCGTCGTCGCCATCCGATCCAGCGGTCGCAGCCCCAGCCGAACCAACCACCACGACAGCAGCCCGATCGCGACGAGGACCGCGGCCGCGACGCTCACCTCGACGAGTACGAGGCGGGAGAGCGTCGCGTTCATCTCCGTGAGGGGGATCCCGATGACGAGGGCCCGATTGGCCTGGTCGCTGCCCGGGACGGTCGTCGCGCCGAACATGCCGAGCCGGTATCCGATGCTCGAGTCGACCGAGTCGACCGAGACGAAATGGGAACTCGGAACGGGGCCGTTCGCGACGACACGAACCTGGCCGGTCGGAACCTCGGGGGCCGTGCCGGCCCCAGCCTCGTCCGTGTACCCGTAGCGCCGATGAGCGACTTCGGTTCCATCGCCCAGGTACAGCGCTCCATACGTTCCGGCCGGAACGGTGTCCGCAGGCCCCGAACCGGGGCCCTGCTCCGGACCTCCGAAGTGGTCGTCCGTCAGGTCTCTGGAAACGGGGAATCGGGCGGCGAGGAGCTGGTCGTCGACGCGGTCGATCAACGACTTCCGGAGCAGGCTGTACGTGGCGACGCCGGCGACCGTGAGGCCGAGCGCCACCAGCAGGAGCGTGGCGGCGAGGACCCTGGTGCGGAGCGAGAACCTCATGCCGACGGGAGCCGGAGCACGTAGCCGACGCCGCGCACCGTGTGGATGAGCGCCGGGTCGGTCGCGTCGATCTTCTTGCGGAGGTAGCTGATGTACGTCTCGACGACGTTCGACTCGCCGCCGAAGTCGTAGTGCCAGACGTGGTCGAGGATCTGCTGCTTCGACATCACCCGGCGCGGGTTCAGCAGCAAGAACCGCAGGAGGTTGTACTCGGTCGGCCGGAGCTCGATCACGCGGTCGCCGCGACGAACTTCGTGCGAGTCCTCGTCCATCTCGAGGTCCTCGAACCGCAGCCGCGACGGCGCCTGGTCTCCGGTTGCGCCGCTCGTACGGCGAAGCACGGCGCGGATCCGCGCGACCAGCTCCTCCAGGCTGAACGGCTTGGTCACGTAGTCGTCGCCGCCGATCGTCAGCCCGCGCACCTTGTCCTCGGTCGCGTCCCGCGCCGTCAGGAAGATCACCGGGGCGCGCACCCCGCGGTCGCGGAGCCGGCGATGGATCTCGAACCCGTCGTGGTCGGGCAGCATGAGGTCGAGGATCACGAGCTCCGGGACGAACGACTGCGCCTTCCGCAGCGCGTCCCAGCCGTTCCCGGCGACCTCGACCTCGAAGCCCTCGTACCGGAGCACCGTCGCGACGAGGTCGGTGATGCTCGCCTCGTCGTCGACCACCAGCACGCGCTGGCCGGTCCGCGTCTCGGTGCCGTCCCGCTCGTCCGCCATGGTCTGCATGTCTCCCGCCCTCGTTCCCGTCGGCTGTGTGTTCGCTGTGAGGGAACGTAGGAGCGCAACCTTGGAGCTTCCTGAGAGCTTCCTTGGCGGTGGGCAAGTCCGCAAGGACCCTGCCAGCCGGTAGGCTCCGCGGCTCGACATGGAACCCGACACCCCAGCCATCCGAGCGCTCCGGGACATCGGCGTGGAGTTCACTGTCGTGCAGACCGAACGCCCCTCGAGCGTCGAGGAGAGCGCTCGCCTGCAGGGCATCGATCCCGGCTCGCTGCTCCGGACGATCGTGATCCGCCGCGGGGAGAACGACTACGTGTTCGTGCTGGTCCCGGGCGGCCGGGAGATCGACTGGCCGAAGCTCCGCGCCCATCTCGGCGTCCGCCGGCTGTCACTTCCCGACCAGGAGGAGGCGCGCGAGGCGACCGGCTACGAGCGCGGCGCGATCACGCCGTTCGGCGCGACGAACGCCTGGCCGGTGATCGCCGACGCGAGCATTGAACGCCTCGACCGCGTCGCCATCGGCGGGGGAGCGAGAGGCGTGAACGTCCACCTCCGCGCCTCCGACCTCCTCGCGCAATCGAACGCGAGCGTCGCCGACGTCACCAGGTCCTGAAGCGCACCGCAGACCGGAGCCTGGGCTTGCGCTCCGCGTGACCGGTGCCAAGCTCAACGAAATGCGCCCCGACGAAACCGGCGTCATCGGCAGGAACGAGGAGCTGGCGCTCATCGGCTCGTTCCTCGATGAGATAAACGATGGGCCAGCCGCGTTGCTCTTCACCGGGGCCGCCGGGGCCGGCAAGACCACGCTGTGGAAGCAGGGGGTCGCCGCCGCGCGTGAGCGCGGATGGCGCGTCCTCACGGCACAGCCGGTCGAGTCTGAGACCAAGCTGTCGTTCACCGTCCTCGGGGATCTGTTCGGCGACCTCATGGACGAAGTCGACGTCCCGCTGCCGCTGCCGCAGGCGGCGGCGCTCGGCGTCGCGCTCTTGCGGATCGAGGCGGGGACTGAGCTCCCCGACAGCAGGGCGATCTCGCTGGGGGTGCTCGCGACGCTGCGGTTCCTCGCCGGGTCGGCCCCGGTCGTCATCGCAATCGACGACGTTCAGTGGCTCGACGGTCCGACCGCGAGGGTCCTCGAGTTCGTGCTCCGGCGCCTGGAAACCGAGCGGATCGGGACGCTCACTACGGTCCGGGGAGAGGACGACGCGCCGGCGCCCCTCGGCCTCGACCGGCTCGTGCCGGACCACCGCCTGCTCCGGCGGGGCGTCGGGCCGCTCGACGCGAACGCAGTGGGGTCGCTCCTGCGTGCCAGGCTAGGCGCTGGGTTCCGCCACCCGACCGTGTTGCGCATCCACGAGACCTCGGCCGGCAATCCGTTCTTCGCGCTCGAGATCGCCAGGGAGCTTCTCCGGGGCGAGGAACCGGAGCCCGGGCAGCCGCTTCCGGTTCCGAGCACGCTCCGCGAGCTCGTCCGCCGCCACGTTGTCGCCGTGCCGGCCGACGAGCGCGACGCGTTGCTCGTCGTCGCGGCAATGTCCGCGCCCTCGGTCGCGGCGCTCGAAGCGGCCTCCGGTCCGGACCTGGGGGCAAGGGCGGTGGCGCGGGGCCTGGAGACGGGGCTCGTCGAAGTCGCCGGGGGGCACCTTCGCTTTACCCATCCACTGTTCGGCTCGGCGATCCTCGCGGAGGCCTCGCCGGAGCGGCTCCGTGCGGTGCACCGTCGGCTGGCCGAGGTCGCCACCGATCGGGAAGAGCGCGCGCGCCATCTCGCCCTCGCGGCCGAGGCCCCGGATCCGGCCGTCGCGTCCGCGCTCGACGAGGGAGCCCGGACGGCGCGGTCCCGGGGAGCGCCGGAGGCCGCGGGGGAGCTCTGCGAGATGGCGGTCCGCCTGACGCCGGCCGACCTGTCCGACGAGCGGCTCGAACGGACCCTGCAGGCGGCGAAGCACCACGTGGCGGCCGGTGACGCGCCGCACGCCGCCAAGCTGGTGGAGGCCGCCATCGAGGTCACACCTCCCGGGCCGCGGAGAGCAGCCGCGCTGCTTTTCCTGGGACTCGTCCGGCCCCACGATTCCACCTGGGACAAGGCCCTCGAGCTGTTCGCCCGGGCGCTCGACGAGGCCGGGGACGACCGGGGGCTCCGAGGTCGGATCGAGCAGGGGCTAGGGTACGCACGACTGTTCACGGGGAGCCTCGCCGAGGCCGACCGGCATGCGCGTGCCGCGCTCGAGCTGGCCGAGGAGGCGGGAACGCCCGGAGTGGTGGCGGAGGCGCTCGAGTTCGTCGGGTTCTGCGACTTCGCCCTGGGGCGAGGGTTTCGGCGCGAGCTGCTCGACCGGGCGGTGGAGCTGGAGCGCGAGTCGGAGGACCACTGGGTGTGGGACGAGACCCGGCCGACCTATGCGCTCGCCCAGCTACTGAAGTACACCGACTCGTTCGAGGAGTCGCGATCGCTGTTCGAGGGGATGCTCGATCGTGCACTCGAGCGGGGCGACGAGCATCCGATCCCCGCATTCCGCTACCACCTGGCCGAGCTTGAGTGCTGGGCCGGGCGCTTGCGGTCCGCCCGGGACCATGCCCAGCAGGCCCTCGAGTTCGCGACGGAGATCGGTGAGACCTCGCACACCCGCGCCTTCGCGTTGTACGCCCAGGCGCTCGTAGATGCCCACAGCGGCCGGACCGAGGAGGCCCGGCTCGCCGCGACGGAGGGTCTGGAGCTGGCTGAGCGAATGGGACTTGCCGTCTCCCACGTCCTGCATCTCTCGGTCCTCGGCTTCCTCGAGCTGTTCGAGGGGAATCCCGCCGGTGCGAGCGGCCACCTGGCGCGGGCCTCCGAGCTCGTTGAGGGGATGGGCATCGAGGAACCGGCGTGGTTCCGGTTCACGCCCGACCGCATCGAGTCGTTGGTGGCGCTCGGCGAGCTCGATCAGGCGGAGGCGGTGCTCGAGACGTTCGAGGATCGCGCCGGCCGGCTCGACCGGGCGTGGGCGCTCGCCTCGGCCGCCCGATGCCGGGGATTGGTGCTTGCCGCGAGGGGGGACCTGTCCGCGGCCGCGGAGTCGTTCGCGCGTGCCCTGTCCGAGCACGAACGGGTGCCCGAGCCGTTCGCGCTGGCCCGGACCCTCTTCTGTCAAGGCCAGGTCCTGCGTCGCGCCAAGCTCAAGGCCGAATCCCGCGCGTCGTTCGAACGAGCTCTTCAGATCTACGCCGAGCTGGGGGCGAGGCACTGGGCGGAACGGGCGGGCCGGGAGGCCCGGCGGGGCGGCGTCCGGCCCTCGGCACCCCTCGATCTCACGCCCACCGAGGAACGGGTCGCGGCGCTCGTGGCCGAGGGCCGGACGAACCGGGAGACCGCCGATGCCCTGTTCATGAGCGTGAACACGGTCGAATGGAACCTGGGGAAGATCTACCGCAAGCTCGGCGTGCGCTCGCGGACCGAGCTCGCCGCGAAGCTCCGGGAACGCCCGTAGCCCACGGCCCACGGGCAGGGTCCACGGTTCGCACCCGCCTGCGCGGCGAGGGGCCGGGCCGAGCCCGGCCCCTCGCAGCGTTCTGGCGCGCCGCTGCGTCATCGGCCGGAGGATGTTCGGGACCCAGGTGCCCGGGAAACATTCCAGGTATGTCATATGAGCTCGAGCCGCAGGAGCCATTCGGGCGGGGGCTCCGTCGCGTGCTGATGGAGGAGATCGAGGACGCCGCCGGCGAGCTGGAGGGCGCTTCGGACTCCGACTGGGAGGAAGCGATCCACGAGGCCCGGAAGAGCATCAAGAAGTCCCGCGCCGCGCTGCGACTGGCTCGGAGGTCGATCGGGCCGCTCTACGGCCGGGCGAACACCGACCTGCGTGACATCGGCCGATCGCTGTCCGAGGTCCGCGATGGGCGCGTCCTCGTGAACACGCTCGATGACCTGGCCGAGGCGTTCCCCGATCGCGCTGACGACGAATCGTTCGGTCGCGTCCGGCGAACCCTGGTGGAGCGACGGGATCGCGAGACCAAACAGGCCATGGCGGAAGCGCTCCCGGAACAGGCCGCGGAGCGCACCCGGCGAGTCGCCGCCGTGATCGCCAGGGGACCATGGGACGAGGCTGGGTGGAAGTTCATCGATGGCGGGCTCCGCCGGGAGTACCAGCGAGGCCGATCCGCCCTCGACAATGCCATCGACGACCCTCGCGGGGAAACCATCCACGAGTGGCGCAAGCGGGTGAAGGATCGCTGGTACCACCTGCGGCTCCTGAAGGCCGCCTGGCCGCACGTGCTGAAGAAGGAGGCGAAGGAAGCGCACTCCCTGAGCGATCTGCTGGGCGACGAACACGACCTGGTGGTGTTGCAAGAGACGCTGGAGGCGGACTCGGGCGACGGGTGGGATGCCGTCGATGCCCGGCTGATCAGCTCGCTGGCCGGAGAGCGGCGGGCGGAACTGCTGGCCGAGGCGGTTCCGCTGGGACGTCGCCTCTACGCCGAAAAGCCCTCCCGGTTCGCGTCCCGGATCCACCGCTACTGGGATACCGCCCGAGCCGAAGCGGCGGGGCGGGGCGACGAGGGACTGCGCGAGGCGGTGGGCGCCTGATGGCACCGTCCGGCCAGGGTCGAGTCGACGACGACCACGTCATGGTGTTGATCGAGATCGCCAAGGGCGGTCGGAACAAGTACGAGTTCGACCCCGACGTCCGGGGGGGTCGTGCTCGACCGGACGCTGGCCACGCCGGTCGCCTACCCGACGGACTACGGGTTCATCGAGGGGACGTGCGGCCGGGACGGCGATCCGCTCGATGCCCTCGTCCTGTCCGCCGCGGCGACGTTCCCCGGGTGCCGGGTCCGGGCCCGTCCGGTGGCCATGTTCCGCATGTCGGATCAGGACGGTCCCGACGAGAAGATCCTGTGCGTGCCGTTGCGCGACCCGACGTGGGGCGAGCTCGACGACCTGGACGACGTCCCCGAACACCTGCAACGGGAGATCGAGCACTTCTTCTCGGTGTACAAGGACCTGGAGGACGATCAGCCGGAGCTTCACGGCTTCGCCGGCCGCGAAGAAGCGCTCGAGATCGTCCGGGCGAGCTATCGGCGAGCTCGCCGGTCGGGCGCCGCCTGACGCAGGCCGATCGGCCGGCAGCGGTCAGGACGCTGTGATCGGGAGGTCTTCTTCGCGGAACCACCAGCGCATCACGAGCTTCTCGAGCCGGCCGGCCCGGACCATCGGGTCCTCCTGGCAGCGTCGGCGGACCTCCTCGATCGGCAGCGACCACAGCTCCATGCCCCGGAGGCCCGCGTCGGGCTGATCGGTAAACGGCCCGCCCGCCACGATCGAGCCGTCCGCGCGGAACCGGTCGAGGTGGGCGAGGTGCCCGGCCTGCAGCCGCTCGAGCTCCTCGTCCGTGAAGTCGGGCGCGTTCTCCGGCCGGCGGAGCAGCACGAGCACGAAGGTCGCCATGCCCAGCGGCAGATCCTCCGGCGTGAACCGGTCGTCCTCTTTCTCGTCCATCGGCTCCGAGACGGAGTCCGACGTGACGGTCACGACGCTCGCTCCGCCGCGTCGAGCTCGACGACCTCGCGCATGTTGGCGAGGTGCGCGCGCGGGTGGCGGGCAGTCGCCCCCACCATGCGCTCGACGCTGAAGACCACGCCGCCGGCGGGTCCGTGCACTGCCTCGCGCGGCATCTCCTCGGAGGAGATGCCCTGGAGGTATTCGCGAAGCCGGGCCGCGTTGGTCTCGAGGTCGTCGAGCGTCTGCCGCTTGGTCGTGGACGCGAACTCCGCCGCATGTTGCGCGTTCCCCTCGTCGTGGCTCGCCCCGTCCCCGGGAACCGGCTCGCCGCGCCGCAGGTGGTCGAGCCAGCCGATCACCTTCACGTGGCCGGCGGCGATGTGGTGCGCGACCACGCCGACCGGCCAGCCCTCGACGGTCGTCAGCTCGCGCCATTCCCGCTCGTCGCAGCCCTCCACGAATTCGACGATCTCGGCGTGCACGTCGTCCAGCTCCGCCACCGCCTGCTCGATCCTGGGATCCATCGCAGCACCCTCCCCTGTGGCCTCACGCCACCTCGAGCGGCTCGCCCGTCTCGAGCCACGTCTTCAATCCGGACAGCACGATCGACCAGCCCCGGTGCACGCGCTGGTACAGGTTCGAACCGACCTCGAGCTCGGAGTGCACCAGCGTGACCTTGGTCGCGTGGCCGTCATCGGTGGGCTCGAGCTCCCACGAAACGGTGGTCGGATGTTCCACCGTGTCCGGGCTCCCCGGCGACGTCCATGTGGTCACCAGTCGGCGGGGCGGGTCGCATTCGAGGACCACGCCGCGGAGCGCCTCCGAGCCGTCGTCGGACCGGTGGACGATCGGTTCGCCTTCCCGAAACGACGACTCGACCGCGGTGCTGAAGAAGTACCGGTGGGTCTCGGCCGGGTCGGTGATCGCCTTCCAGATTCGTTCGGGCGTCGCCCGGATGTACACCTCGAACACGTGCTTGCCGTCCGCTGCCACCTCGGGGACTCCTTCCAGGTCGCGCTTCATGTCGGAGAGCGTCCGGACGAACGGCTCCGCGAACCGGGAGATCCACCGGTCGTGGATCAGCCGGATCGGCACAGGGTTCAGGAAATGGAACTTGCGTCGCCCCTCCCGCCTGCTCACGACCAGGCCGACCTCCTCGAGCACGGCCAGGTGCTTCGCCACGCCGAACCTCGTCATCGGCTCGAGCGTCGCGGTCAGCTCGACGAGCGTCTGCCCGTCGCGTTCCGCGAGCCGGTCGAGGAGGTGGCGGCGATGGGGGTCGCCGATGGCCCGGAACACCTCGTCCATGTTCCCCGGACGATAGGTGACTCCAGAGTCACCTGTCAAGAAGCCAGACATGGCCGAACCGTGCTCCCGACCGGCCGAAGGGCTCACTCACGTGTGGCCGAATGACGCATGCCGCAACCGACCGCGGCGGGGAACAATGGAGCCTGCGATGGGCTCGACGCCTGCCCGGTCGAAGTGGGTCATCCCGGCGATCCTCACGGTCGTCGCGGCCGCGTGCACCGGGCCGGCGGCACCCGATCGGCAGACGGCACGGAACACCACCGCAGCCGCGCGGCCGTCCGTCCCGCCCGGGTCGGCGTCGCCCGGTCCAACCGACGTCGGGGCTTCCTCGAGCGGAGTGGCGACGCCGGAGCCGGTCGGAACGACCGGGTCCGGAACGACTCCCGCCACCGACCACGACCGGCGGATGCTGGTCGTGTGGATCCGCGGCGAGCTGCCGCCCTCCACCGTCGCCGCGATTGCGGCCGTGCCGGGGGTCGCCGCGGTCGCCCCGGTCTCCGAAGGAACGATGTGGCTCGACGGCCCGACGGACGACGGCCCGGGCGACACGCGGGCCGTTCCCTTGGACGCCGCCGCCGCGGCGCCGGGAGATCTCCGGGCGGTCCTCGGCGAACGGCCGTGGCTCCGGCCGCTCGCCGACGGCGAGGCGGTGCTCAGTGCGACGTCGGAGGCGCTCCGGGGCGGAGCCCCGGAGCGCCTCCGGTTCGGCCGGGTCGGGATCCCCGTCGGCGCGGTCGCGTCCGACCGCGACGTCGGCGCGCACGAGGTGTTCCTGTCGAGCGACGTCGGCGGTCGGTTCGGCCTGGGCGGAGCCGACTATCTGCTCGTTCGGATCGCCGACGACGCGGCCGCGCGAGCGACGGAAGCGGCCGTCCGGCGGGTCGCGGGAGGAACGGTCGCCGTGGCCGTCAGGGTTCGTTCCCAGGCGGAGACCGCGTACCTCCGGCAGGGCGACGGCGTGATGCCGCCCGAGTGGACCAAGGTGTTCTTCGGCGAGTTCTCCGCGGTCCGAAGCGGCGACGCCATCGAGATCGACCCGGCCTGGGTCGACCGGCACATCGCGACCGAGCGCGTGCCGATCCTCGGGGAGGTCACGTGCAACCGGGCGTTCATCCCGCCGCTCCGCGCGACCCTGCATGCCGTGCAGGACGCCGGGCTCCGGGACCTGGTCGACCCCGCGCACTACGGCGGGTGCTTCGCGGCCCGCCTGATCCGCGGCTCGACGAGCCAGCTCTCCCAGCACGCGTACGGCGCCGCGATCGACGTCAATGTCGCCGGGAACCTGCTCGGGGCGACGCCGACCCAGGATCCACGGCTGGTGAAGGCGTTCGCCGACGAGGGGTTCGTGTGGGGCGGCGACTTCCTGCTGCCCGACGGAATGCATTTCGAATACGGATGTCCGGCCACGATGGCGCTTCCGGAACAGACGGACGTTCCCGAGCAGTTGGCTGGCCTGGCGCTCTGTCGGGGTGCATGATGCCCGCCGCGCACCACGACGGAGCCAGTCTGAGCCCGTACACAGGGGGTAGGCGATGAGCAGCTACGTCAAGGACTTCATGTCGGAGGTCGAGTCCCGGAACCCCGGCGAGATCGAGTTCCACCAGGCCGTGCGGGAGGTCGCCGAGTCCATCGAGATCTGCCTCGAGCGCCACCCGGTCTACCGCACGGAGAAGATCCTCGAACGGATCGTCGAGCCCGAACGCGTGATCCTGTTCCGCGTCCCGTGGGTCGACGACGCCGGCGAGATCCACGTCAACAAGGGCTACCGCGTCGAGATGAACTCCTCGATCGGTCCCTACAAGGGCGGCCTGCGGTTCCATCCGACGGTGTACCTGGGACTGCTGAAGTTCCTCGCGTTCGAACAGGTCTTCAAGAACGCGCTGACGACGCTCCCGATGGGCGGCGGCAAGGGCGGGAGCGACTTCGACCCCAAGGGCAAGAGCGAGCGCGAGGTCATGAGGTTCTGCCAGTCGTTCATGACCGAGCTGCAGCGGCACATCGGGCAGTTCACCGACGTGCCGGCAGGCGACATCGGCGTGGGCGGGCGGGAGATCGGCTTCCTGTTCGGCCAGTACAAGCGGATCCGCAACGAGTTCACCGGCGTGCTGACCGGGAAGGGGGTCGAGTGGGGCGGCTCGCTCATCCGGCCCGAGGCCACCGGGTACGGCGCCGTGTACTTCGCCCACGAGATGCTCTCCTCGCGGAACGACGACCTCGAGGGCAAGACCTGCCTGGTCTCCGGCAGCGGGAACGTCGCGCAGTACACGGTCGAGAAGCTCCTGCACATGGGCGCGAAGCCCGTGACCCTGTCCGACTCGGGCGGCATCGTCCACGACCCGGACGGCATCGACTTCGAGAAGCTCGCCTGGGTCATGGAGCTCAAGAACGACCGGCGCGGCCGGATGTCCGAGTACATCGAGCGTTTCCCACGGGCGACGCATATCCCCCACGAGGACGCCGACGAGTGCCCTCTGTGGGCCATCCCGGCGGAGTGCGCGTTCCCGAGCGCCACCCAGAACGAGATCAGCGCGAAGGACGCGGCGACCCTGCTGGCAAACGGCGTGTTCGTCGTCGCGGAGGGGGCGAACATGCCGACCACGCCCGAAGGCGTCGAGCGGTTCGTGCAGGCGGGCATCCTGTACGGCCCCGGCAAGGCCGCGAACGCCGGCGGCGTCGCCGTATCCGGACTCGAGATGTCCCAGGACTCGCTACGGGTCACGTGGCCCCGCGAGGAGGTCGACCACCGGCTCAAGGACATCATGAAGGCCATCCATAAGCAGTGCTGGGAGACCGCCGAGGAGTACGGCACCCCCGGCAACTACGTGAACGGGGCGAACATCGCGGGGTTCCGCAAGGTGGCCGACGCGATGCTCGACCAGGGCCTGGTCTGAACGGCGTGGGGGCCGGCCCGCTCGTCGACGCCGGCTGGCTGAGCGAACACTCCGGGGATCCCGGCGTCGTGGTGGCCGACGCCCGGTGGTACGCCGACGGGTCGGGCCGTTCGACATACGAGGCCGGGCACATCCCCGGTGCGGTGTTCGTCGACGTGGACACCGACCTGTCGGCGCCGAAGACCCCGACCGCCGGCCGGCACCCGCTCCCCACGCCGGAGTCGTTCGCCGAGGCGATGTCCCGGGCGGGCATCGGCGACGACTCGTTCGTCATCGCCTACGACGACGCCGGCGGATCGAGCGCCGCGCGCTTGTGGTGGATGCTCGACGTGACCGGCCACCCCGTCGGGCTCCTCGACGGGGGCGTGGCCGCGTGGACGGGTGAGCTCGAGGTCGGGCGCTCTCCCTCGCGGCCGCGGGCCGCGTTCACGCCTGTGCCGTGGCCCGAAGACGCCATCGCGGACGCCGCCCTGGTCGAGCGACTACGGGTGGATCCGGCGGCGGTCGTGCTCGACGCCCGCGCATCCGAGCGGTTCCGCGGCGAAACCGAACCGATCGACCCAATCGCCGGACGCATTCCCGGTGCCGTGTCGGCGCCGTTCGCGGGGAACCTCGACCCGTCGACGGGCAGGTTCCTCCCGCCGGAGCAGCTCCGCGAACGCTACGAGGCGCTCGGCGTCGCCGCCGCCGACGAAGTCGTCGCGTACTGCGGCTCCGGCGTGACGTCGGCCCACGATCTCGTGGCGCTTCGCATCGCCGGCTTCGAGGGCGCGCGCCTGTACGTCGGCAGCTGGTCGGAATGGATCACCGACCCGTCGAGGCCGATCGCAACGGGCGCCTGAGCTCCCGGCGTCAGCCGTCGAGCAGGTCGAGCGCCGCGCCGAGCGCCCGGATCGACCCCTCCGTGATCGGGTCCGCCACGAGGATCGCCTCATGGGCGCCGGCCTCGGCCAGGCCGCGGAGCGCCCGGGCCACGTTCTGCGGCCGGCCCCCCACCGGCTGCACGCCCTCGTCGATATGTCGTTCGCCAGTCGTCGGATCGAGCACGACCAGCATGCACGCGCTCCGTTCGACGTCGCCCGGCGGCCGCCCCGCGAGCTCGCACGCGGCGTCGATCTCGGCGTTCCCGACGGCGAAGCCCTCCGGCGTGTTGCCGAACCAGTCGAACCACGTGTTCCAGCAGTCGATCCACGGGAGGGTCGCGGCGAGGACCCGCGGTCCGGTGCTGCCCACCATGAGCCGCACGCGCCGTGTGGGCGTCGGGAGCAGGACGGCGTCCTCGACCTCGACGAACCGCCCTCCGAACGTGACCCGTTCGCCGGCGAGCAGCCGGCGGATGACCTCGAACGACTCTTCGAACCGTGCGGCCCGTTCGCCGAAGGGAACGCCGAAGGCGCGGAACTCGGCTTCGTTCCACCCGGCGCCGATGCCGAACCGCAGCCGTCCGCCCGAGAGCTCGTCGACGGTGGCGGCGCGCTTCGCCAGGATCGCGGGCGGCGAGAACGCGGCGCAGGCCACGAGCGGGCCGATCTCGACGCGCCGGGTGACCTGGGAGAGCCCGGCCAGCAGCGTCCAGGCTTCCCAAGGTCCGCGCTCCGGCCGGCCGTCGTCTCGGTACAGGAGGTGGTCGCCGACCCAGATCGAGTCGAACCCGACCTCCTCGGCCGCGCGGGCCATGGCGACGTACTCCGGCCAGCGCACCTCGCGCTCGACCTCGGGGAGCTGGATTCCGACTCGGAGCGGCCGCACGGCCGCGGAGTCTACGCGGGCGCGGCCGCGGGTTCGACCGTCATGCCGGGCAGCCCGCGCGCGGGCGCGACGAGCTCGAACACTCGCATCACGGTGGGCTGGACGTTCACCAGCCGGAGGCGCCCTCGGCCGTTCAGCCCGTTCGCCAGCACGATGAGCTTGCCGAGCCCGAACGAGTCCATGAACGGCACACCGGCCATGTCGATGGTGACGTCGCCGCCGATGACGGCGAGATGGGCGAACGAGTCCTGGGCGATCAGCGCGTTGGCGTCGGCGAGCTCTCCGGACAGCCGGAGGCCAACCCCGCCCTCGAGCGGTTCGGTGCGCAGCACGGGCACGCGGCTCCTTCCTTCCCCCCGCTCGAACGGATCGGCACCGGACCGCACGAATCTTGATGGGGCTTCCGGCCGAAATCGGTGTCCCCCGGCCGTGGGGGTCGTCGATCGGGTGCCGAGGCAGAGGGCGAGGGCGCGCCCGGCCGGCCGGGAGCGCCATCGTGAGGAGCGTGGAGCGCCCGCCGATTACCTGCCGCCGGGAGCGGCGCAGGTTGCCGCGTAGGTGCAGTCGTTGAACGCGTTCTTGGCCGCGTTCGGGGCCGACGGACGGGCGATGACGCGGTTGTTCGCGTCGATCAGCTGGACCTGCTCGGCGGGCCGGAGGCCGGCGGATGCGCCGTTCACCGTGGCGCCGGTGATCTTCACGGATCCGAGGTTCGGCATCGCCGCGAGGCCCGTGCCGTTTGTACCGATCAGCAGCGGCGTCTCGACGATCCATTCGGCCGTCGCGTGGGTCGACGGGTAGGGAACCGTCTGGCTGAACGTGGCGCCGGTCGTCACGTTCTTCAGGCCGATCGTCCACACGTTCGAACCGGCGACCGCCTCGGAGATGAGCCCCTTGATCCGGTCGCCGGGGTGCACGGCGAAGCCGCTGATCTCGATGCTCGGCGACGGGATGATCTCCCACCACGCGCTGTATGAGGCCTTCCCGCCACTGTTTACGTCCTGCTCGGTGCCGGCCTGGATGAGCGTGTTGTCGGTGACGGTGCAGGCGCCGTCGATGCACCCGCCGCCGATGCCGATCCACACGGACGAGGACTCGGCCTCGCCCTTCCTGTGCTGTACGGCCGTCGGAACGGTCCAGGTCCCGCCGACCGAGTTGAACAGGGTCGAACCCCGTTCGAGCGTTCCCTGGTTGTATCCGGACCAGTTGTTCGACTGGTTGGCGTTCACGGCGGCGATGGTGCCGTGCGTCGCGGAGGTTGCGTCCTGACCACAGCTGATCGAGCCGAGCGCAAGGGCCAGGCCGAACGCGGCCATGGCGACACGACGTCGCATGCGGATTCTCCTTTCGGGCATCCGGGCTCTTTCCCCGAGGCGTTCTCGGGCCCCCTCCCGGGCGCAACAGGTGTACCCGGCACGACGGGGACGGAAACGGGGACGGGTTTGGCGTCGGTCGGGGAGGTTCGGATAGGCTGCCGCGAGGCCCGGCGCGCGTAAAGGCGGCCGGCCGGGCGAGACGAGTGGATGCCGCCGACACGAGGGAGCGATCGAGCAATGTCCGACGAGCCACAGCTGAGCTTCAGCGAGGACATCAAGCCGCTGTTCCGGGAGTCCGACCGGACGGAGATGGAGTGGGCGTTCGACCTGTGGAACGAGGCCGATGTCCGGAGCAACGCCGACGCGATCCTCGAGCGGCTGGAGGCCGGGGACATGCCCTGCGACGACTCCTGGCCGGCGGAGAAGATCGAGATCTTCAAGCACTGGGCGAACCAGGCCTCGTAACTCCGCAGCGAGGCTTGCCCGGCGCCCGCCCGTTCCCATACTTCGCTCATGTCACAGGCGCCGCGTGCCCGCCGGCTGTCGGCGGTGCTGTTCCTCGACGTCGTGGGCTCGACGCAGATCGCCTCGGACCTCGGCGACCGGCGGTGGCGCGAGCTCCTCACGAGGTTCCGCAAGACCGTCCGCGTGCTCCTGAAGCGGTACGACGGCCACGAAGAGGACACGGCCGGCGACGGGTTCTTCGCCACGTTCCCCGCGCCGGAGCAGGCGGTGCGCGCCGCCGACGCGATCGTCCGGGCCGTGCAGGTCCACGGGGTCGACGTGCGGTGCGGCGTCCATTTCGGCGAGTGCGAGGTCGTCGACGGGCGTCTGGCCGGAATCGCCGTCCACATCGGCTCCCGGGTCATGTCGCTCGCCGGCCCGGCCGAGGTGCTCGTCACGAGCACGGTGCGCGACCTGGTCGCGGGCTCCGGGATGGCGTTCGAGGACCTCTCGGCCCACGAGCTGAAGGGCGTGCCGGGGACGTGGCAGCTCTTCGCGCTCCGGGAGCTCGAAGGCGACCCGGTCGCCCAGCCGCTCACGGGTGAACAGGCCGCCGCCAGCCTGGCGGGCGTCCAGCCGGCGACCCCGACCCGCCGGCGGCTTCCCGTCGTGGCCGGCATCGCTGCGGCGGTCGTCGCCGCGGTGGTCGTCGTGGTTCTGGTGTTGTCCGAGGGCGGCGGGAGCCCTCGGCCGACCGGAGCCGCCAGCGGAATCCGGACGGCCACGACGTCCACGTCGCCGTCGGCGGGTTCACCGACGCCGCCGCTCCAACTTACCGAGGCGCTCGTGCGGCTGAACCCGGAGACGGGCAAGGTCACCCAGACGGCAGAGCGGGTCCTGGAGGGCGGGCTCGGCGGGACCCGCTACGCCGTCGATGCCCGAACAGGGGAGGTCGACCCCTCGCGAGTGGGCGGCGGGGACGTCGCGACGGGCGACCACCAGGTGTGGGTCTCGGGCGCAACCAGCCGCAGCCCCAACGCCCGCGTGGTGCTCGAGCAGCTCGATCCCGTCACCAAGCGGGGAATCCGCCAGGTCGTGCTCCCCGGCGAGTTCGGGACCGTGTTGGGGCACATCGCCGTCGGCGACGGATTCGTATGGGGCTTGTATCCGGGTGGGCTCGCGCGGGTCAGCGAGGCCCGGGGGAACGACACGCCGACGCTCGTCGAGCTGGGGACCGCGAAGGCGGACGACATCTCGGCGTTCGACGGGCAGGTCTGGGTGATCGACATCCTCGGCGGGGTCCTCCACCAGATCGACCCGGTCGAGGCGAAGCTGGTCCGGTCCGTGGAGGTCGCCATCGCCCCCGACGTCATCGACGTGGGCCCGGCGGGGTTGTGGTGCCTGAACTCGAGCGGAGGTTTCGCGTTCTCGGTCGACCAGGGCACCGGCGATGCGGGTGTTCCGATCTCGGTCGGAAAACGGCCGGTCGCGCTCGCGGTGGGCACGGATGCCGTGTGGGTGGCGAACCGCGACGACGGGACCGTGGCGCGCATCGACCCAGCACAGAACGTCGTTGTCGCGACCTACGAGGTCCCGGGGACCCCGGTGGCTCTCGACATCGACCCGGTCACCGGTGCCGTCTGGGTCTACCTGGCCTGACGCGCCGCCGCGACGATCAGTCGTCGAGCAGGTGGCGGAGGAACCGCGGCGGCGCCTCGAGGAACGACCGCCAGGACTGCACCAGGTCGAGCTCCTCCCACCGGTCGACGCGGCGGATTCCGTGCTCGTCGAGCTCGAGCAGCGCGGCGCCGCGGAGCGACGTCAGGAGCGGCGAGTGCGTCGCGATCACGACCTGGCTGCCCTCGCGGCGCATGGTGTCGAGCAGCGAGAGCAGTCCGAGGCAGGAGCGGAACGAGAGCGCCGCCTCGGGTTCGTCCATGAAGTAGACGCCGACGTCGGCGAAGCGCACGCGGAGGACGGCCAGGAACGACTCGCCGTGCGACTTCGTCGAGAACTCCTCGTCGCCCCAGCCGCGCTGCCTGGTCTCGGTCTCGTCCATCGCAGCAAGGAAGTCGTGCATGACCTCGGCGCGGAGGAAGAACCCGGCCGGGGAGGCGCCGCGCGCCGTGCGGGCCCGGATGTGGAACCGGAGCGGCGAGTCCTCGTCGGACGGGCCCGGCCCGGACGTGTTCATCACGTTCGACAGGAAGCCGGTGCGCGGGTACCGGTCGGCCATGGCCTCGACGAGCGTGCTCTTGCCGCTGCCGTTCTCGCCGATCAGGAACGTCACCCCGCCGGGGACCTCGAGCCCGCCCTCGTCGACGATCTGCTTGACCGCGGGGATGGTGAACGGCCACGCGCGCAGGTCCGGATGGCGCTGCGGATTCGGCGACCAGTCGATCCCCTCGAGGTGTCGGACGCCTTCGACCGTGTCGCGCATGCGTCGGCGCGCTCGATCAGGAACCCTGCCGCGAGCGCCACGCGGCGAGCACTTCCGCCTCCCGCTCGCGGGGCAGTCCGGCCTGGAGGTCCGGACGGCCGCGGTCGGCGTCCCACGCCAGTGTGTCCCGGACCGTGTCGGCCACCGGCCGGAGCGTCAGCCCGGCGTCGAGGGCCTTCCGCATCGTCCGCTGCATGAACCCGGCCATCTCCTCGCCGGGGATCCACAGCGGCAGCTCGCTCCAGGGCTCGACACCCTGCCCAACGATGAACTCGGGGTCGGCCCACGTGATGGACGCGTTCGACCCGCCGGAGTTGCGGCAGATGTCGAGCAGCTCCGCGAACGTCATCGGCTCGGCCGGCCCGTGCACGTTGAACACGCCGGTCAGCTGCCGTTCGATCGCGAGCATCATGAACGCCGCCACGTCGCGTCCGTCGGCGAACTGCACCGGCTGGTCTGGCGGGCCCGGAGCCAGGATCTCGCCGCCGTCGGCGATCCGGCGCGGCCAGTACGTGAACCGGTCGGTGTAGTCGAGGGGGCCGACCATGAGCCCCCAGCGCAGGATCAGGGCCCGCCCGGGGAACGCCCGCTCGGCCTCCTGCTCGCACAGGACCTTGAGCGGGCCGTAGCTCTCCTCGGTGATCTCCTCGATCGTCGGGTCGTCGATCGTGCCGAGCGGGCCGGACTCGTCCTGGCCCGGCGTCCGGTCGTCAGAGTACGCCGAGAGCGAGGAGACGAAGACGTAGTGCCGGGCGGCGTCGGCGAGCTTGCTCGCCGACGCCGCCACCACGCGGGGGAAGTACCCGCTGGTGTCGACGACGGTGTCCCACTCCCGCCCGCCGAGCCTGTCGAGCCCGCCGTCGCGGTCGCCGAGGATCTCCTCGGCGCCCGCGATGTCCCCCTTCCCGGTCTGGCCCCGGTGGAACACCGTGACCTCGTGCCCGGCCGCCACCGCGCGCTCCGCGAGGTGCCGGCCGACGAACCGCGTGCCGCCGATGAAGAGAAGTCGCATGAGCCCCACTGTAGGTGAGGGTCGCGATTGCGGGTACATCTCCGGCGACGGCCGGCTCGTAGGCCCTTGTGCAACGCACGGAGGGCCCCGTGCGAAGGGGAATGCCCGGCACCCGGGCCCGGTTGTCAGGACGGGAGTGAACAGACCATGACCATGACCGAACCGACCGAACTGCCCCGATCGGCAACCGAAGTCCCGGCAGCGGGCGTGCGCCTCCGCGCGATCACCCGGGAGCACCGGAACCAGGCGGCCGAGCAGGCCGTGCGCGACCTGCTGGTCGCTCTCGGCCAGGATCCCGATCGCGCCGGCCTCCGCGACACGCCGAGGCGTGTCGCGGCGGCCATGACCGAGCTCCTGTCGCCGGTCGCGTTCACGCCGACGACGTTCCCCAACGAGGAGGGCTACGACGAGCTCGTCATCGCCCGGGACATCGAGTTCTCCTCGCTCTGTGAGCACCACCTGCTGCCGTTCTCCGGCGTTGCCCACGTCGGGTACATCCCCGGCGACCGCATCGTCGGGCTGTCGAAGCTCGCCCGCGTGGTCGAGCTGTTCGCCCGGGATCTGCAGGTCCAGGAGCGGCTGACCGGACAGATCGCCGACTGGCTGGTCGAGCACCTCGAGCCGATCGGGGTCGGCGTGGTGCTCGAGGCCGACCACTCGTGCATGTCGCTACGCGGCGTGAAGAAGCCGGGCTCGCGCACGATCACATCGGCGCTGCGCGGCGCGATCCGCGACGACGCCCGGACCCGGCAGGAGTTCCTGTCGCTCGCGACGCGGCATTCGCAGGAGCGTTAGCCTCCGGCCATGCCGGTCGTGGTGACCCGCCGCGAGACCTTCACCGCCGGGCACCGGCTGTTCCGCCCGGAATGGTCCGACGAACGCAATGCGGAGGTGTTCGGCCGCTGCAGCAACCCGTCGGGGCATGGGCACAACTACGTGCTCGAGGTGAGCGTGCGCGGCGAGATCGACCCGGAGACGGGCTACGTCATGGACCTCGGCGAGTTGTCCCGGGTGCTCCACGAGGCGGTGCTCGACGACGTCGATCACCGGAACCTGAACACCGACGTCGACTGGCTCGCCGGCCGGATCCCGACGACGGAGGTCCTCGTCGACGCGATCTGGGAACGCCTCGACGCGCGGCTGCCGGACGGCCTGCTGTGGCGAGTCGTGGTCCGCGAGACCGAGAAGAACCGCGCGGGACGGACCCGGGAGGCCGGGTGAGCACGGCGCCGCCGGCGGAGCTCGTTCGCCGGTACGGGCCCGAGCAGCTCGAGGTGTTCTCCGACGAGGAGCTCGAGCGGTTCCTCGGGCCGGTCGGCGGCCGCGACGCTCCGTGGGACGTGGCCGGGCCCGCCGTCGCGTGGGAGCTGCTGTACCGCGTCGAGCCCGAGCTGTACGAACGCCTGGTCGCGGGGGAGCGGCTTCACCCCGGGATCGCGGCGTGGCTGCCCGAGCGGGTCGGCCTCGCCGTCGAGGTCGGGGCCGGCGCCGGGCGGCTGACGGTCGAGCTGGCGCCGCGATGCGACACCCTGATCGCCGTGGAGCCAGCCGGGCCCATGCGGGCCCGGCTGGCGGACCGGGTCGCGGACCTCGACGGAGTCGAGGTCCGCGACGGTTTCTTCGAACGCCTTCCCGTGCCCGATGCGTGGGCCGACCTCGTGGTGGCGTGCTCGGCGTTCACCAGGGAACGAGGCCACGGTTCCGACGACGGCCTCGCCGAGATGCTCCGGGCGTGCGTGCCGGGCGGGCTGGTCGTCGTGATCTGGCCCGACGACCCCGCATGGCTCGTGTCGCGCGGGTTCGCCCACGTGGAGTTCCCCGGGGAGATGGCGGTGGAGTTCGCCTCGGCGGAGGACGCCGCCGAGCTGGCACGGGTGTTCGCGCCCGGTGCGGTGGGGTGGATCCTACGGACGGGTTCCGCCCGCGTGCCCTACGACGTCCTCGGGACGAACCCGCCCCGCGACCTGTGCTGGCGGCGACGTTGAGGATCGCGGTCCTGGCGCCACTGGTGTCGCCGATCGCGGAACCGCAACTGGGCGGGTCGCAGGCGCTCTTGGCCGACCTCTCGCGCGGCCTCGCCGGACGCGGACACGAGGTGCAGGTGTTCGCGGCGTCCGGCTCGCGGATCGAAGGGGTCGAGGTGGTCGACACCGGCGTCGACTCGGAGGCGCTCCGCGCGTCGCTCTTCCGGGTCGGTGGGCCGGCCCCCGACCCGGCCCCGGCCCGGGAGGCGTTCGAGCGGGCCGTCGCGATGGTCGCCGGGGCCGCTCCCGACGTCGTTCACGCCCACGCCTTCGACGCCCCGGCCGTGGCTGCCGTAGCGGCGCTCGGGTTGCCGGTCGTGCAGGTGCTGCACCTGCCGCCGACGGACGACGTGTCGGCGGCCGTTCGGCCCGCGGAGCCGCGCATGGCCGTCGTGACGGTGTCCGAGGTCATGCGCGCCGCCTGGGCGGGCGCAGGCGTCGAGGCGCGGGTGATCCGCAACGGGGTCCCGGTCGACCGGATTCCGTTCGGCGACGGCTCGGAAGCGGCCGGCGCCCTGTTCGCCGGTCGGCTCTCGCCGGAGAAAGGCGCCCCGGACGCCATCGAGATCGCCGCGCTGGCGGGTGTGCCCCTGACGATCGTGGGGCCGCCGTACGACGAGGCGCACGCGGACGAGGTCCGGCGTGCCGCCGCGTCGGCGGGCGTCGAGATGCGGGAAGCGGTTCCCCGGGAACAGCTGTGGCTCCTGATGGCGGGCGCCCTGGCGGTCCTCTGTCCCGTTCGGTGGGACGAGCCGTTCGGCCTGGTCGCGGCCGAAGCGCAGGCCGCAGGAACGCCGGTCATCGGCTATCGGCGCGGCGCGCTCCCCGAGGTCGTCCACGAAGCGGCGGCTCCAGACGGCGGTGCCGGCCGAGCGCCCACGGGCGCCCTCGTCCCGGAGGGCGACGTGGGGGCCGCGGCGCTCGCGCTGGCGCAGGCCGGATCGTTCGACCGGCGCGCCATCCGCCGCCACGCAGAGCAACATCTGTCGCTGGACGCGATGGTCGACGCCTACGAACGACTGTCGCTGGAGCTCGCCGCCGCCTCCGTGCCGGCCGCCGGCCGGGGCCCCGCATGAGGTTCGCCGGCGAAGTGGCCGTCGTGACCGGCGCGAGCCGAGGCATCGGCCGAGCGGTCGCCTCGCGCCTCGCCGCCGAGGGTGCGAAGGTGGTGGCGGCTGCGCGCACGGTGGACGCGCTCGCCGAGCTCGCCGCGGGCACCGACGCCATCCGTGCCGTTCCGGCAGACGTGGCCGAGCGCTCCGACGTGGACCGCATATTCGAGGCCGCCGACGATCTGGGTGGGTGTTCCATCCTCGTCGCGGCGGCCGGCGTGCTGGTGAACGCCGGCGTCGAGGACACGACCGACGAGGCCTGGGGCTCGACGCTCGGCGTGAACCTCACGGGCGCGTTCCTGTGCTCCCGGGCGGCGTTCAAGCAGATGCGCGGGCGCGGCGGAGGGCGCATCGTCCTGGTCTCATCGCTGTCGGGCGTGTACGCGACCGAGAAGTTCCCGGGGCTGCTCGCCTACAACGCGTCGAAGCACGGCGTGGTCGGGCTCATGGAGGGCCTGGCTGTGGAAGGGCGCGAGCACGGCATCTCGGCGATCTCGCTCAGCCCGGGCGCGGTGGACACCGAGATGCTCCGCGCGGCGAACCCCGACCTCCGTGCGGGGCTGCAGCCCGAGGACGTCGCCCGCCTGGTCGCCGACCTGCTCGACGGTCCGATCGCCGCGATGAGTGGCGCGAACGTCCCACTTTTTTCGAACCGCTGACCTGCGCGTTTGCGCTGTGCATGGGTTCTGCGGGCATGCTCGAGCTGTTCAGTCGGTTTGCCCCCTCGTGAGGGGCGGGAAGGCTCATAGCATGCCCAGGGCAGGGACGCAGTCGATGGCGTACGCCCCGTGGGCGCGCACGATGGACCTGTCGGCGCGGCCGCGGCGGGTGCCGGCGACCCCTCCGCGGCGGGCCCCGCAGCATCGCCCTGCCGGGTACGACCGGGCCTCGAAGAGCCGCGCCCGGCCCCATCGGAAGCCACGGGCCTCCGCCCCCCGGTCGAAGCCGCGGGCGGCGTCCACGACGATGCCGGCGTTCACCACGCGACCCGTCGAGGCATCCGGGCGGCGCATGGCGGTTCCGGTTTCGCGCACGGCCCGGCCGTCGATGCGGAACTCGATGGCGCTGCCTCGGCCGCCCATCCAACCCCCGTGGTGGGTCAACCGGCGCACCGAACGAACCCGCGATGGGTGGCGGGCCCCCCAGCGGGGAAGCGTCATGCTCTCGCTCTTCGCCGTGCTGGCGATCGCGGCGACGGTGCGGGTCACTGGTCTCGCGCCCGCATCCGGTGTCGAGCCCGCCGAGGCCACCGTTGACCGAGCGCCCCTCGTCGAACCGAACCCCGTCGACCTCCACCCGGTTCCCGACCCGTGCCCGATCGACTGGCGGATCGGTGCGGGCGCCGTGAAGCGCCTCATCGCCTGCGAGGCGGCCCTGTGGGACGTTCCCGGGGGCGCGACGACGGCCTTCGCGGTGACGTTCTGCGAGTCGCGCTTCCAGACGGCCGCGTACAACCCGACGGGCTGCGGCGGATCCGGCTGCAGCGGCCTGTTCCAGCAGAGCCTCCGCTACTGGCGCCAGCGCGCGATCGACTACGGGTTCGCCGGGATCTCACCGACCGACGCCAAGGCGAACATCGTGATCAGCATGCGGATGGCTTCGGAACAGGGAACCTGGGCGAAGGACTGGCCCATCTGCGGAGCCTGACGGCCGGCGTCAGCTGACGAGCCCGGCCTCGACGTCCTGATCGGCCGGCGCGGGGGCGTCCTCCGTCGCGGCTTGGGGCGCGGCCGCAGGCTGGTCGCTCGGCTGGCCTTCGGTCGCCGCCGGCGGTTCGTCTTCCGGCCAGGCCGGCGCGGCGGCGGCAACCCGTTCGACCGCACCGCGCAGCTCGAGCAGCACCGTGTCGCGGAACCGCAGCGCCTCATCCGAGCGCCGGTCGGCCTCGGCTCGGGCTTCGGCAGCCTCCTGTTCGGCCCCCGCGCGGAGCTTCGCGGCCTCCTCGTGCGCGGTGGCGAGGAGGACGGATGCCTGTTCGGCGGCCCCCGCGAGCGCCTTGTCGGCCTGTTCCGCCGACGCGCGTGCCGCCTCGACGTGGCTCGCGATGGCCTGCTCGGCCTCCTTGCGCGCGGCGACGACGGTGCGGTCGGCCTCTTCGCGGGCCCCGTTCAGCACGCGATCGGCCTCCTGCCGGGCGTCGGCCACGAGGCGCGTGGACTCCTGCCCGGCCTCCTGACGAACATTCGTGGCGTGTTCCTCGGACTCGCGGAGCACCGCGGCCATGCGCGACGCGAGGTCGCTCATGCCGTCCGGGCCGCCCTGAGGGACCGTGGGCACGGAGGACTTCCGGAGCTCGGCGATCTGGGAGCGGAGGTTGGCGAACGTCCCGGCGAGGTGGCCCAGGTACTCGTGGACCTCGTCGGGCGAGTAGCCGTCGGACACCTTGGTGAAGCGACGGCGCCGGATCTCGTCCGCCGTTGCCCAGTCGGCCGGCGCAAGGTTGTCCATCACGTCGGTCTGGTCGCCGTTCACCTGTTCGCGCACGGTTTCATCATCGGCCGCACGAGCGCCGGGCTGAAACGCCGCCGGGAAGTTTTCGGGCGTGACTGGACGCCCACTGCGGGTACATACGTGGCGTGACGAATCCGCCCAAGTTGATCGCGGAGCGGTACCAGGTCGGGCCGCTGGCCGGCGCCGGCGGCATGGCCCAGGTCTACCGGGGCACCGACACCGTGCTCAACCGGACCGTGGCCGTGAAGGTGCTCGGCCCCCAGTACGCCCAGGACGCCGGGTTCGTGGAGCGGTTCCGCAGGGAGGCCCAGGCCGCGGCCCGCCTCAACCACCCCAACGTGGTCTCCGTGTTCGACACCGGCTCCGACGGCCCCGTGCACTACATCGTCATGGAGTACGTGGCGGGAAGAACGCTCGCCGACGTGCTGAAGACCGAGGGCCACCTCATGCCGGAGCGGGCCGCGGAGATCGCCGCGCAGGTGGCCTCGGCCCTGTCCTTCGCCCACGCCGCGGGGATCGTCCACCGCGACGTCAAGCCCGGGAACATCATGATCACCCCCCAGGGCGAGGTGAAGGTCATGGACTTCGGCATCGCCCGGGCCGCGAGCACCGAACCCCTGACCCAGACCGCCACCGTGCTGGGCACGGCCTCCTACCTGTCCCCGGAGCAGGCCGAGGGCCGCCCGGTCGACGCCCGCTCGGACATCTACTCCCTGGGAATCGTGCTGTACGAGGAGCTGACCGGGGTTCCCCCGTTCCAGGCCGACTCGCCGGTGGCCGTGGCCTACAAGCACGTCCGGGAGAACCCCGTGCTCCCCTCCCAGGTGGTGCCGGGGATCCCGCCGGACCTCGAGGCCGTCGTGCTCAAGGCCATGGCCAAGAACCCCGCCAACCGCTACGCCAGCGCGGCCGAGATGCGGGAGGACCTCGAGCGGTTCCTGTCGGGGCGGCCGGTCGAGGCCGCTCCCGTCCTTCTCGGAGATGGAGCCACCGGCCCGATGGAACCCACCGCCGTCGAGTCGGCGACAGCGGCCGCTGCGCTCACCGCCCAACCAACGACTGTCGCGTCGGGGGACGAACCGCCCTCCGGCGGTCGTTCGAGATGGCTCATCGGTCTGGCGGCTGGTCTGATCATCGGGATCCTGGTGCTGGCGCTCACCGCGGGTCGTTCGGTCCCCTCGGGCGGCCCCGGCCCGGCCGACACGCCAACGGTGAACGGCCACGTGTCGCCGACCGGCGACAGCTCGGGCCCGGGCCACGGCGGACAATCGGGCGGCGGCGCATCCGGGCCGTCGGGCTCGTCCGGTCAGGATTCGCCATCGCCGACCGCCACCACCGCCCCGACGACGGCCCCGACCACAGGCGCGACGACCGCACCCACGACCGCGCCGCCGACCACCGCGCCGGCGCCGGCCGGAACGACCGCGCCGCCCCCGACCACGGGCTCGGGCGGCGCCGCGTCATCCCCGGATTCGATCCCGGGCACGTCGGCCCCGCAGGACGACGGCGGCTCGACCCCGGTGGCCACCTCGGGCCCGGGCGCCGGCTCGACCTCCGGCGCCTGACGGCGGCAGTGGCGGGTACGGCCGCAGCATCTCCGGCGGCCGCGGCGGCTGCGAGAAGTCGAACTCGCTCGACAGATCGCCGAGCACCGGCGCGTTCTCGCGGACGCCCGGCCGCGAGTCGGGCCGGCCGTCGGTCCGCGGGTCGAGCCGGGCCCCGCCCAGGAAGTCGTCCTCGATGAACTTCAGGTACCCGTCGAACGACAGCGTCTGGTGGTCGACGCACCCCCTGCCGCGCGTACGGCGAGATCAGCAATCCCGGAACCCGCAGGCCGTAGCCGGCGCCGTCCACGCGCGGCGGCGCGACGTGGTCGTAGAACCCGCCCCAGTCGTCCCACGCCAGGAAGATCGCGGTGGACGACCAATCGGGGCTCGCCATCACGGCGTCGATCAGCCGCGTGACGTACGCCTCGCCGGTCCGGATCGACGCGGGCGGGTGCTCGCTGTCGCGCTGGTTCGGCACGATCCACGAGACGTTCGCGCAGGTGCCCCGCCCGAGCCGCCCGGAGGAAGGAGCCCACCGGCCGGATGTTCCCCCGCTGTCCGTCCTCGTTCACGTCGTCGAACTTGGGCAGCGGGTTCCAGATGCCGGGCGTTCCCGCGGACTGGTGCCCTCGCCGGCAGAACATCCCGTCGTCGTCGCAGTCCGGCTGCTGTCCCTGGCTCACGTAGTACCGCCACGTCACGTGGTCCCGGTGCAGGAGCCACGTGAGATCGGTCCACGGGTAGCCGCCGCGGAGGAGCGGGTTGCGGTGCGAGCCGAAGTCCAGGGCGGTCCGGCACGACATGGGATCGATCGGGTTCGAACAACGAGCCGACCACCCGGACACCATCCACATGTGCGACGGCAGGCTCCACGACTCGACCGGTTCGAACATGTGGTCCTGCAGGACGAAGTCCCGCGCGTACGTCCAGTAGTTCGGGATCTCGCGGGCGTCGTGATAGCCCATCACGTCGGGAACCCGGTCGTGGGTGATGATCCCGGTGCACCGCGGGTCGTCGACCGGCGCCGTGATGCAGAACGCCCGCCGTCCGGCGAACGCGTTCCTCACGAAGCCGTCCATCGCCCCGGCGTCCACGTCGGCACGGGCGCTGGTATCGCTGTGCGGACCGCCCTCGTTCACGACGTCTGGATCGTGGAACGGGCGGACGCAGTGCCCCACGGCCGGGTCGGGGACGCACACGGTCGGAACGCCGTTCGCCATGGGGATGCCGTCCGCCCCGGGGAACGTCCCGAAGTAGGAGTCGAACGACCGGTTCTCCTGCATGATCACGATCACGTGCCGGATCTTGTGGATTCCGGTCAAGCCGGAGCTCGGGAGCGCGCGCGGGATCACGCCGACCACCCCACAGGTCGCGGCCACGAGGGCAACCGCGGCGACGGCCCCCGCACGCCGTCGCGCCGTGCCGCGAACCATCACCGACTGATGGTTCGACGGGCCGCCCGTTTCGGTTCGCGTTGCGCCTGCGGTCCCTGCCTGCGGAAACGCGTGTGAGCGAGCCCTCCGAGGGGTACAAGGAAGCCGGGTTTCCCCACCGTGACCGCAATCCTCGATCCGTTGAATCCGAGGGGAGGGATGTCTTCGTGACCGCCGACCGGCAGGTTCGATCAGCCCGCATTCTGGCCCTGCTGTTCTGCATCGCAGGGGGCGCGGCGATCGCCGTCGGCTGGAACGGCGCCGCCCGCCAGGCCTCCGCCGACTCGCAGCTGCCCTATCTGCTCTCCGGGGGCGCGGCCGGCATCGCCCTGTTGACGTTCGGCGTCGGGCTGCTGCTCATCGCGCAGATCCGGGCCGAACGCCAGCGCGTCTCGCGCGTGCTCGACCTCATGGGCGGAACCCTCGCCGCGCGCGCCAGGCAGCAGGTCGAGGATGCCGCCGCCGAGCGCGGCGAGCAGGAGGAGGAGCACTTCGGCCTCCCGGTGAGGGGCGCGCGCATCCTGGCGCTCGTCTTCGCGTTCGCCGGGTTCGCCATGATCGTGCTTGGCTGGAACGGCATGGCCAAGGTGGCCTCAACCGACGAGCAGCTGCCGTATCTCCTCTCCGGCGGGTTCGGCGGCATGGCGCTGATCCTGCTCTCGGTCGCGCTGCTGCTGATCGCGCAGATCCGGACGGAGCGCCGCAAGCTGATGAACGTCCTCGAGGTCATGGCGGTCGCCGTCGGCCGGACCGCCGGCGATCCCGAGAAGACCGACGCGCTGTCGCAGCTCGGCAGCCCGGCGGCTCCGCCGCCGAACACGGTGGTGGCCGGACCGTCGACCTATCACCGCCCGGACTGCCGGCTGGTGCAGGGCAAGGAAGGCCTCGACCGCATGCCGATCGAAGCGGCCAGGCGCTCGGACCTGTCGCCGTGCCGCGTGTGCGACCCGGACGCCGTGCCGGAAGTCGCCGACTCGGAGTCGTCCGGGGACGAGTCCGCGTCCTCGCAAGCGCGAGTGGAGGAACCCGCGACGGTCTGACGACGACGACCGGACGCGTCTGCTCCCACTGACGTCGGACCCTGTACCCCGCGCCGGTGGCGCCCTGGTTTCCTACGCCCCGATGTTCTGGTTCACGTGGAACAGGTTGTCCGGGTCGTACACCCGCTTGACCTGCACCAGCCGGTCGTAGTTGCCCCGGTAGTTCGCCTTGATCCGATCCTGATCGTCGCCGGACATGAAGTTGATGTAGCCGCCGGGCTCGGACAGCGGCGCCGTCGCCTCGTAGTAGTCGCGAACCCACGTGGTGTTCGCCTCGTTGTCGGCCGGGTCCGGCCACATGCCGGCGATCACCGTCGCGAAGTTCGCGTCGCGGTAGGCGAACGCCGTCGCGTCGGAAGCCACGTCGTGACAGGCGCCGTTGATCGGATAGATGTGCACCGTGGAGTTCACCACCGGCACGCGCGGACCGTGCTCGAGGTGGGCGGCGATGGCTTCGTCGGTGAGCTCCTTCACGAAGTTCGCCTTCCAGTAGTGCTGCAGCGCGCCCGGGGGGTAGAGCCCGTCGAACGCGCTGTTGAGCGCCGGGTACGGCATCGCCCCGACGTGCTCCGCGACCACGGGGGCGACGTCGTGCAACGGCTTCAGGATCTCCTCACCCCGGTCGACGTCGCCGGCCCAGCACGCCACGAACGCGAGCATCGTGTCGCCGTGCCGGTCCTCCGGAACGAACGGGAGCGGCGGCGCGATCTGCCACGCAGGGAACCCGCCGAACTCACGGGGGGCTTCGGCGATGAACTCGCGGTAGAACTCGAGGACCGCGCGGGCGTCGGCGAGGTCGAAGAACATCGGCCCTCCGTAGACGTCCTTCACCGGATGGAGGCGGAACTCGAAGGAGGTGACGACCCCGAAGTTGCCGGACCCGCCTCGGATCGCCCAGAACAGGTCCTCGTTCTCCTGCTCGCTGGCCACGAGCGAACGGCCGTCGGCCGTGACGACGTCCGCCGAGACCAGGTTGTCGCAGGAAAGGCCGTAGCCGCGGGCCAGGTAGCCGATGCCGCCACCCAGCGTGAGTCCCCCGACCCCCGTCGTGGAGACGACGCCGCCCGTGGTCGCGAGTCCGAACTCGTGCGTCGCGTCGTTCATGTCGCCCCACGTCGCCCCGCCCTCGACGCGCGCCAGCCGCTCCGTGGGATCGACCCGAACGGCGCGCATCGGCGACAGGTCGATCACGACGCCGTCGTCGACCGTGCCGAAACCCGGGACGCTGTGGCCGCCGCCACGTACCGCCAGGTCGAGGCCCACCTCGCGTGCGAAGTCGACGGCGGCGATGACGTCCCCGGCGTGCGCCGCGCGGACGATCACCTGCGGCTTCCGGTCGATCATGGCGTTGAAGACCTTTCGCGCCGCGTCGTAGCCCTCGTCGCTGGGCGCGATCACCTCCCCGCGAGCCTGCTCGCGGAGCCCCTCGAGCGTCGACTTGGTCATGGCATCTCCTTTCGAACCGGCCCACGGGCTCCGGTCACGCCGCGGGAAGCCGGTGACGTCCGGCGCGCGCCTGCCCTGCCTGTTCAGCCTGATGCCGTGCGCTGTTCGCGGGCAATCGGGCATTCGCCGCGTTTGGACCTGGGCAGATGACCGACGCGGAGGTGCGAACGGGATCGTCTTCCCTATGGAACACGGACCAAGTGTGGCCTTCATATTTTGCCGCCGTGCGTGGTCTACTCCCGCGCGTGGCCGTGAGATGCGAGCGAGCGTGACCTTCGCCGGTGGTTCCCCCCGAACCTGAAGACCCGGTACGCGAAGGTCGGCAGCTTCAACATCGCGTACCAGACGCTGGGCGACGGGCCCATCGACCTCATCCTCTCGCCGGGCTGGGTGACCCACCTGGACCTGGCCTGGGACGTCCCGCCGCTCGCCCGTTTCCTCGAGAAGCTGGCCTCCTTCTCCCGGCTGGTCCTGTTCGACAAGCGGGGAACCGGGCTCTCGGACCGGGTGAACCCCGAAACGCTGCCCCGGCTCGAGCAGCGCATGGAGGACGTCCTCGCCGTGCTGGACGCGGTGGGGTCCGAGCGAGCGGTCCTGTTCGGGACGCTTGGCGGCGGTGCCATGTGCGGCCTGTTCGCCGCCACGTACCCGGACCGGGCGGCCGCGCTGGTGCTCTACGGGACCTTCGGGAAGCTTGCGCCCGACACCGGGCTCCTCGCGCGCCTCGCGGGGAACGAGGAGCTCGCCCTGGACCGCGTGGAGCGGGAATGGGGGACCGAGGGCGTGGGGATCGCCTTCTGGGCGCCGAGCCTCAGCGACGACGAACTCACGAAGGCCGCGTACCTCCGTCTCACGCGCTCCGGCGTGAGCCCGGGGTCCGCCAGATCGCTGATGAAGCTCGGCTACCAGATCGACTGGGAGGCGACCCTTCGGCTGATCCGAGTCCCCACGCTGGTCCTGCACCGGACGGGCGACCTCGTGGTGCCCGATCCGCCAGGGCAGGAAGCTCGCGGAGGGGATCCCCGGCGCCCGGTTCGTCGAGCTCGCCGGGATCGACCACCTGATGTGGGCGGGCGACCAGGATGCGATCGTCGAGGCCGTCCAGGCCTTCCTGGAGGAGACCGGGATCGGGTCACGCCAGGGAACGCGACCGACAGACACGGCGGACGCCGAGGACCTGGGGCTCACCCCACGCGAGCGCGAGGTGTTGCGCCTGGTCGCCCAGGGCTACACCAACAAGCAGATCGCCGCCGAGCTGTTCATCAGCGCGAAGACCGCCGGCGCCCACGTGTCCAACATCCTGTCCAAGATGGCGGTCGAACGCCGCGTCGAGGCCGCAACGATGGCCGAGCGTCTCCATCTCTTCGCGGAGTCGCCGGCCCCCCGAACCTGAACGCCCTATTTCGATCTCAGAAGCCGCTTCCTGCGATCCAAGGCCCTGCGGCCGCGTTCGCCCGGATGAGCACGATCGGCGCGATGCACGGCATGGGAATCGAGATGCGATCGTCGATCCTCGCGTTCCCGGCCGCCGACAATGGTGCGGGAACGGTGGCAACGATGCTCGGTGCGCCTGCGTCACCCGAGGTGGGGTTGGTGCAGGTCAGCGCCGCCACGACCTGGGTGACGGGGCCAACAGTCCCGTCGAGCGCACCGCCGGTGCCGGTGATGAGCAGGCCCCTGATGTCGGCTCGGAGCCGGCCGTCCCCCGTCAGTCTCGTTTCACTTCCGGCCGAGACCACCCAGGCAACGCCGCCCGAGTTCACAGTCCGAACGGGCCGGTTCGCACCGGGCGAACCGATCAGGTCGGAGCGGTAGACATCGCGCCCCGTTCCCGACGCGGGCAATGTCAGAGCGATGGTCATTCCCACCAGGAGAGCGAGGAGCAGCGGTAGGGACCGCTTCATGGCGACCTCCAATCAGTCGGGTCGCCGGTACTACGGGTGGGGCCCGTGGGCGGATTCGATTGATCCTCGAACAGGCCGAGGCCGTCGCGGCATGAGCCTTCGGACCCCCCATGGGGACGTCTCAGATGATGGGGGGCGTGAGCGCTGTCCCATGCGGTGGGCATGTCACCCCGACGTGGCACGATCCTTGGGCGATGGAACCGGGAGCGTTGTCCACGGCTGTTCGTTCGTTCTGGGAGTCGATCGAGGCTCGGGACTGGGACGCGGCGCGGACGCTGCTCGACGAGGAATGCGTCGCCGAGTGGCCGCACTCCCGGGAGCGGTTCGAGGGGGGCGACGCTTTCATCGAGATGAACCGCGCGTATCCCGAGGGGTGGCACATCACGGTGCTCCGCGTTGCGGCGCAAGGGAGTCTGGCCATCTCGGAGGTCCGCGTCGACCAGGACGACGAAGTGTTCTTCGCCGCCTCGTTCTTCGAGTTCGGCCCCGGGGGGAAGGTCGTGCGGCTGCACGAGCTGTGGGTAACGTCGCCGTACGAGGAGCCCGCGGAATGGCGGGCGCCGTGGTCGAAGCCGCTCGACGTGTAAGGACTTATGCCGCGCTCGATGCGCCGAGGCATGCGCTGCGGAACTCGCCGCGTTCCAGGATGTCGGTGCCCGTCCTCGTGAGCGCGATCCGGCCCTTCTCCATCTGTCTCGTGTCGGGCCGGAGAAGCCGAAAGGACGGCGGGCACCGGCAGGCGGTTGCGGGCCGACCTTTCCCCGTCAGGAACCCTCGCAAACCGACCGGTTCGGCAGGGCGCGGACGCGTTCGGGGTGGACGGAGGTTTCGGCCGCGGCCCGCGCGGGAATCTCCACCTCGCCATGCTCCTGGGACGAGGGGGACCGGGGCGCTCGCGCTCCGCCCGTCACGTCTCCACCACCGAACGGATCACCCGGCCGACATCAGTGCGGCGCAGGCGTTCGCGCCTCCGCCCGGCCGGCATTGTCGGCGTCGCGGTCGTCGCGGCCGTCGTCGGCTCCGCCTGCGGCCAGTACCCGGGCGTCCACCGAGACCCGGTCGTGCAAGCGCATGAACCCGCTGCCGTCACCGTGCCCCTGGTGAACGCGAGCCCGGTCGCCGGGTCGGGGCACATCACCACCACCCGGGCCCACCACCCGGTCGGCGACGGCCTCGAGGGCCCGGAGAACGCCGACGTCCAGGGCGGCTCCGGATCGGTCGCGCTGTCGGAGATCTTCAAGACGAACAAGCGGGGTTCCGGCTCGGGCTCGACGCATGACGGCTCGAGTTCCGGATCGACGAAGGACGGCTCGAAGGATTCCTCGTCGACACGTCGGCGACGGATCTCAAAGCTCAGACGGCAAAGGAACGGGCTCCGGCACGGGTTCCTCGGGAACGAAGAAGGACGGGAAGAGCGGCAACCGCATCCGCGGCGACGACGGCGCGAACCCCGGCACTCCCGACATCGAGGGCAGCATCGGATCCGGCACGCCGCCCGAGAACTCGCTCGATCTCGCCTCGCTGATCTCGCGGGAGACGGTCGAGGGCGCGAAGTACAACTCGACCGTTCTGCCCATCGGATTCCCGTTCACGATCTGCCCGGTCCAGGGCAAGTGGTCGTACTCGGACAGCTACGGCGCCCCGCGCTACGCGGGCGGCTACCACCCGCACGCGGGCGTGGACATCTTCGCCGTGGAGGGGACGCCGATCGTCGCGCCGTTCGACGGCTACGTGGAACGCGTGCCGAACACGCTCGGCGGAAACGCCGTGAAGGTCCACGGCGCCCAAGGCTACGTTTACATGGCACACCTCGTGGCGTACGGGATCACCGAGCAGGACGTGAAGGCCGGGACCGTGGTCGGGTTCGTCGGGAACACCGGGGACGCCATCGGCACCTCGCCGCACGACCACTTCGAGTGGCACCCCAACCACGTCGCCGCCTACGATCGGCAGCTCGCCGACACCAACGGCGCCGTGGACCCTTTCGCGTACCTCCAGGTGATCTGTCCGCCGGACTGATCGTTCCGGCATCGGCGCGCCCACATCGCCCGGCTCGCCCGAGCTCGACACCCGATCCGCTCCCGTCACGGAGGAACTCTCCGGGCGGAACCCGCTGCTACAGTCGCCGGACGTGACCACGGCGCGGGAACGGTCCCGACTTCGTGCTCCGAACGGCGCCCGGCGACCCGCACCCGCCCGCTCTCCGCAGATCTCGCCGTCTCCGCCATCGTCGTCGCCGTCGCGGCCACCGTGATCGTCGCCGGCATGCGGCCGTCGCCGATCACGCCGGTCCTGGTTCACGGCGGGGGCCCCCCGGCGCCACTCGCCGGCCTCGCGGACGGGCTCGGCCTGGGTGGGTGGTCGCGCACCGCCGGCGCCGGGCTGTCCATCGTCCTGATGGCGGCGTGGGGCGCGGCGTTCCTGTTCGGATTGCGCGAGGCGTGGCTCGGGCGGCTCTCGGTGCGGAAGGTGCTGTGGCTCGCGGTCGCGTTCCAGGTCTCCGTGGTCGTGCTGACGCCGCTGCTGCTGTCGCGGGACGTCTACTCCTATTCGATGTACGGGCGGATCGACGCCGTCTACCATCAGAACCCGTACCTCGCGACGCCCGAGCACTTCCGGTCGGATGAGCTGTTTCCCGTGATCGGGTCGGTCTGGCGCGACACCCCGGCCGTGTACGGGCCGGCGTTCACGATGCTCTCGGGTGCGCTGGCCCGGGCGTTCTCGAGCCCGATCGCGATGGTGTGGGCGTTCAAGATCATCGCCGGGCTGGCGGCGGTGGGAACGCTGCTGGTGCTCGCGTGGACGGCCAAGCGGGTCGCGCCGGGGCGGGCCGCGTTCGCGCTCGTGCTCTTCGGCTGGAACCCGGCGATCGTCGCCTACGCCGTCGGCGGGGGGCACAACGATCTGCTCGTGGCCGCCTGCGTCGCGGGGGCGCTGGCGGTGCTGGTGCGGGGCGGGGTGTTCGAGCGGTGGCGGGCGCCGGACGTGCCGGCGCCGGCCGGGTGGCCGCGGCACGAGCTGCTCGCCATCGCGCTGCTCACGCTGGGAACCCTGATCAAGGCGAGCGCGGGCCCGGCGCTCGTGCTCGCCGTGGTCGCGAGTCTGGCCGCGCGCCCGGCTGGGAGCCCGGGTTCGGCTGTTCGTGCTGGAGCTCGCCGTGGTCGTCGGGCTCGCCGCGGTCTTCGCGCTGCCGTACTGGACGACGGAGAACCCGACGCTCGGGCTCTCCGAGCTGGCCACGCACCGGGGCTGGGTGACGGCGACGCGACTGCTGCTGGCCACCCTGGGCGGGATCGGCGAGAGCCTGTGGGGCGAGGGCGGCCGGACCGCCGTCGAGGCCGTGATCCGGTCGGCCATGACGGCCGCCGCGGTAGCCGGGCTGGCGCTGCTCTGCGTGGCCGTCGTGCGGCGGTTCCGGGCCGGGCCGGGATGGACGGCGCCGGCGGAGGGCGCCGGCTGGGCATGGGCGCTCGTCGTGTTCATCCTGGCCGCTCCGGTCCTGCTCCCGTGGTACGTGGCCTGGGCCCTGCCGGTGGCGTGGTTCCTGCCGAAGGGCGGCCGAGTCGTGGTCGTCGCGCTGTCGTGCCTGCTGGCCGTGACCCATTCCATCGCGGAGCCGGCGCTGCACTCGGCGCAGTACCGGTTCGTGCTGGCGGTCGGGCACGACGTGGTCGGGCCGGTGATGCTCGTGGCGCTGGTGTGGGCGATGGTGCAGGCCGTGCGGATGGCGCGGGGCCGGCTACCGATCGAGGACCGGCTCCTGCTCGACCCTCCCGCGCCGGAACCCGAGCGCGTACCCGCCGACGCCGACCGCGGCTGAGCCAAGGAGCGGAACGAACCCCGTCAGGCGGATCCCGACCCGGTCGACCACCAGGCCCGCGAGCAGCAGGACCGCCGCGCCCATCGCGGGCGCCAGGGCGAACGCGGCATGACTTCGCGTGACGAGCGCCTGCGACCACCCGAGGCCGACCAGGCCGAGCAGCAGGACGGCGCCCAGGGACGCGAGCACGATGCACCAGGGCGAGACGGGCCGGAGCAGCTCGTCGGGCTGCTGCAAGCCGCGCGGGATGGGCGCCAGGACGTCGTCCGGGTCGGAGAGCACCACGACATCCCGGGTCACGGGCTCGCCCTGCTCCACCGCCTCGTCGAATCCGGCCTCATTCATGGGGCGCACGACGAGGGCGACGGGCCGCCGATCGGAGCCGGCGATCGCTCCTCGAGATCGGCCAGGTACCGTTCCGACAGCCGGTCGCGGAGCTCGTCGCCGGTGTGCGCCGGGCGCCGAGCCAGGTAGTCGCCCGGCGAGCCGACGAACAGGTGGACGTCCCGAATGCGGTCGGGTGGCACTGCGCTGCGGAGCTCGTTCCCCCATCTCGGCACATCGAGGCCGGCGTGCCCGGCCTCGTCGACGACCACGACTATCGGCGTTCCCGGCGGCAGTCCGCCTGCGATCGCGGAGACCGGCTCGGCCGCGACCATGTCATCGTCGCGGAAGAATTGCGCCGCGTGCCGCCACGCGAGCACCGACCCGACGGCGATCGCGACGACCGCCAGCCCCGCGAGGACCCGCCTCCAGGTGCGACCGCCGCCCGCCGTCCAGAGCCAGGCAACCGCAACGGCCGCGAGCACCGGCAGAGCGAACGCGAACGACAGGAACCGCTCGGAGGGGAGCAGTCCGGTGACCGCGGCCGCGACCAGGCCGATCGCGGCGATTCCCGCCCAGGCCACGAGCACGCGGCGCGTGAAGGCCGCGGCGCCGCCCTTCGCGTCGCGCTCGGTCACGGCGCCCACGGCAGCGAGCGGCACGTACAGGAACGGAAGCGATCGCGTCCAGTTCGACCCGAGCCGGTCCCGGTACAGAGCGTGGAGGCGTTCGGTGAGGCCGGCCCGGCGGAGGAACGCGTCCTTCGAGGTGTCGGCGTTCCTGATCGGGTCCGGGCCCCACGCGATCAGCGTGAGGAACCCCACCCCCGCAACGGCGGCGCCCCCGGCGAGGGCGCCGAGCGCGGTTCGCGCGAACGGGTCGCGGTCGCCGGCGCGGCGGGTGGCCCAGGCGTGCCACGCGACGCCTGCGAGCAGGACGACGCCTCCGAGCACCGCGAAGGCCGCGTGGCACAGGGCGGCAGCGGCGAGGAGGATCGCCGCTGGGATCGGCCGGCGGGCCGCCACCGCCGCGAGCGCAGCGAGGAACAGCGCCGCCACCGCCAGGCTCGCCAGGTAGCCGTTGGCGAGGTTCGCCGCGTACCACCCGGCGAAGAGCCCGGCGAGCGGCCACGACGCTCCGAGCCGGGTTCCCGACGCGCCCGCGGCGGCCAACACGGCCAGGCCGCACGCGGCGAGGCCGGTGGCGACGGGCAGCGCGACGCCGATCGCCTCGACCGCCTCGGTGGTCGACAGGTTGAGCGTTCCTCCGATCATGAGGGCGAGCGTCGGGACGCCCGGACGGGCCGCGATCGCGGACAGCCCGTCGTGCCCCGCGAGTCGCGTCCACCACGTGTAGACGGGCGCGTCGGCGCCGATCGCGAAGTGGTAGCCCCGGATGACGACCGGCGCGAGGTAGAACGCCGCCAGGGCCAGCGCGACGAGGACGAGCCCGACGGCCATCCGCGATCCACGCGCGCCGGTCCGAGACACGGCCGAATGCTACGCGCCGGGAAGCGGCGGCCGGTCGGTTGACCCGCCGCGATCGGGTTCCGCATGCTGGACGACGTGACCGAGACCGCCGAGCGTGACGCAGGGTCGCGCCCCGCTTCCGGGGATGCGCGCGGCCGCAGCCCGCTCGTCGCCGACCCCGGCCCCCTCGACCGGCGGCACGTCCTGGCGGCGGCCGGGCTCGCGGCCGTGTGCACGGCGCTGCTGTGGTTCCGGACGGACCACCTCACGCCGGGAACGGCCTACTTCGGCCTCGCCTGGGACCACCACATGTACATCGCGATGGCGCAGGACGGGCCGTTCGGCTTCCACATCGCGCCGTACAACTGGCGGCGTCCTCGGGCCGGCGCTCGTATGGGCGATGCCGTTCTCGACCCAGGCCGGGTTCCAGGTGGTCTCGCTGCTCGGCGTGTGGGGAACCGGCGTGGCGGTGTGGGCGCTGCTGCGGCGGCTGGGGTTCGAGCAGGCCATGGCGATCGCCGGGCTGCTCGTGTACTTCGCGCTGGGCTACGCGACCAAGTGGACGCTGTTCGACTTCTGGCTGACCGATCCGCTGGCGTTCCTGCTGGCGACCGTCGCGGTGCTCCTCGCGCTGTCCGGGCGGGACGTCGCGTTCGCCGTGTGCCTGGTGTTCGGCGTGCTGGCCAAGGAGAGCGTGATCTTCGTGGCCCCGCTCGCGTACACGCTGCGGGCGCGGCGGGCATGGGACCCCGCCCTCGCCGTCCGATCGATCGGGGCGGCGCTCCCGGCGGTGGCGGTGCTGATCGCGATCCATCTGGGGATCCCGCAGCGGAACGCGGACCCCGCCTACGTGGCCGGACTTCCGAGGGTCATCCGCGACAACACGATCCGCGACTACACGTACGGCTCGGTGCTCCACCACACCGTGGCCAAGCGGCTCCACCACTGGCCGGAGACGCTCGTGCGCACGGTGTCGGCGTTCGGGCTGGTGGCGCCGGTCCTGGCCGTGACCGGCCTCGTCCGCAGCCCCCGGGCCCGGTCGTTCGCGCTGCGGATGCTGCCGTTCCTCGTGCTGGTGTACGTGCAGCTGCTGTTCGCCTACAACACGGAACGGCTGCTGGTGCTGGGACTGATCGCCGTGGTCCCGCTCGCAACGTGGGGGCTGCGCGAGCTGCAGGTCTGGCGCGGCGCCGGCCCCAACGCGTACCTGGCGTTCGCCGCGACGCTCTTCGCGGCGCAGCTGGTCGGGATGCACGAATGGGAGCCGAACCCGCTGATCCAGGTCGCGATCCTGGCGTCGTTCGTGCCGTTCCTCGGCCCGTGGCGGATCGGGCGGGACCGGACACCGGCTCCCCCGGCCGGCGACCGCCGATAGAATCGCCGTTCCGTGACCCCGGACGACGAGACCCCTCAGCGCACCGACGACGATCTCGTCGACCCGGATCTGGCGCGCGAGGTGCTGCGGGCGGCGGTCGCTCGCGGCGGGTCGTTCGCCGAGCTGTTCGTCGAGGAACGAGCGTCGGTGGGCATCCGGCTCGACGACGGGCGGATCGAGGAGCTCGACACCGGGCTCGACCGCGGCGCCGGCGTGCGGGTCGTCCAGGGCGGCTCGACCGGCTACGCCTACTCCAACCGCCTCGACCGCGACTCGCTGCTCGAGGTCGCTGCCGCCGCAGCGGCGTCGGTCCGGCAGGACGAGCCGCCCGCAGGTCGTCGACCTCACGCGGCGCGAGCCGGAGGTGCGCCACGTCGCCGAGCACCCGGCGTCGCTGCTGCCGCCCGACGAGAAGGTCCGCTGGCTGCGCGAGGCCGATGAGGCCGCGCGCGCCGTCGACCCCGCGGTCACCGGCGTGGTGGCCGGGTACGGCGACTCCCTCCAGCGGGTGATGATCGCGGCCACCGACGGCCGCCTGGTGCGCGAGGACCGGCCCCGCATCCGGCTGGTGGTGCAGGTGGTCGCGTCGCGCGACGGCGTCATCCAGACCGGGTTCCACGGGCCGGCGCTGGTGGCCGGCACCGAGTACGTGGACCAGTTCCCGCCGCGGGAGACGGCCGAGAAGGCCGCCCGGTCGGCGGTCGCCATGCTCGACGGCGTCCCGGCCCCCGCGGGCGAGATGCCGGTCGTGATCGGCCCGGGCGGCGGCGGGGTGCTGTTCCACGAGGCCTGCGGCCACGGCCTCGAGGCCGACCTCATCCAGAAGGAATCCTCGATCTACCGCGGCCGGATCGGCGAGCTCCTGGCGACGCCGCTGCTGAACGGCGTCGACGACGCGACCGTCCCCAACGCATGGGGTTCGTTCTCGTTCGACGACGAGGGGTGGCCGAGCCAGCGCACCGTCCTGTTCACCGAGGGCGTGCTGGAGGGCTACATGTACGACCGGATCCGGGCCGAACGCGACGGCGTTCCCTCGTCGGGGAACGGGCGGCGGCAGTCGTACGCGCACCTGCCGATCCCCCGGATGACCAACACGTACATCCTCGCCGGCGAGGCGACGGCGGACCAGGTCGTCGCCGACACCGCCGAAGGGGTTCTACGCGAAGAAGCTCGGCGGCGGCCAGGTGAACCCCGCGACGGGCGACTTCGTGTTCGGCGTGACCGAGGGCTACCTGATCGAGAACGGCGAGATCACCAAGCCCGTCCGCGGCGCCAACCTCGTCGGGAACGGCACGGGCGATCCTCCAGGGGATCGACGCGCTCGCGGACGACTTCGACGTGTTCTACGGGATCTGCGGCAAGGAGGGGCAGGGCGTCCCCGTGGGGAACGGCAGCCCGACGCTCCGGATCTCGCGGATGACCGTGGGAGGAACGGGCTGATGACGCGACGGCGAGGGTCCCGATGAGCGCCGACCTCCACGAGCTCACCGCGGCCGCGCTGCGCGCGTCTCAGAAGGGCGAGGCCGTCGAGGCCTACGCCCAGGAGTCTCGGCGCACCGAGGTCCGGGCCCGGGCCGGCGACGTCGAGTCCGTGACGTTCGCCGAGAGCCGCGGCGTGGGTATCCGGGTGATCGCCGACGGCCGCATGGGATACGCGTGGGCGGCAGATCCGACGCCCGCCGAGGTCGTCGAGGCGCTGGGCCGGGCCCGCGACAACGCCGCGCTCGCCACCGAGGACGAGCACAACGTCCTGCCGGCGCCCGAGCAGGCCGAGGCGCTCCACGGGCTGTACCGGCAGGCGCTCGTCGACACCCCGACCGAGCGCAAGGTGTCGATGGCGCTCGACCTCGACGTCGCGGCCACGCGGATCGACCCGCGGGTCCGGAAGACCGAACACGTTTCGTACGCGGACGCGATCTCCCGGATCGCCATCGCCTCGACGCGCGGGTTCCATGGCGAATACCGGCGGACGGACTGCTGGTGCTCGGCGTCGACGCTCGCCGAGGAGGGCGACGAGACGCAGACGGGGTTCGCGTTCCGATTGGCCCGCGAGCCCGGTGACCTCGACTGGATGGCCTGTGCCGAGGAGGCGGCCACCCGCGCGTCCCGGCTGCTCGGCGCGACCGAAGCCGGCCTCGGGCTGGCATCCGGTGGTGCTGGATCCCGGCGCCGCGGTGGCGTTCCTCGGCGTGCTGGCGGGCGCGCTCTCCGCGGAGTCGGTCCAGAAGGGCCGGTCGCTGTTCGCGCCGCTGGTCGGCGAGGTGGTCGGGTCCGACGCCGTGAACCTCGTCGACGACGGCCGGCTGCTCGACGGGCCCGGCGCCGCACCGTTCGACGACGAGGGTGTGCCGAGCCAGCGGACGCCGCTCATCGACCGCGGGCGCCTCGGGGGGTTCCTTCACAACGCCCACACCGCGCACCGGGGGAACACGCTGTCGACGGGGAACGCCGGCCGGGCCGGGTTCCGGAGCCCGCCCGGAGTGTCCACGACGAACCTGTTCCTCGCGCCGGGCACGTCCCCGCCGGGGGAGCTGCTCCGCCGGGCGGAGGGCGGCGTCTACATCCAGGAGGTCTCCGGCGTGCACTCGGGCGCGAATCCGATCTCCGGCGAGTTCTCGGTCGGCGCGACGGGCCTGCGGATCTCAGGCGGCGAGCTGGCCGAGCCGCTCCGCGAGATGACCGTGGCGAGCACCCTCCGCAAGATGCTCGAGGGCGTCGTGGCAACGGGGAACGACCTCCGGTTCTTCGGCTCGACCGGTTCGCCGACGGTGCTGGTTGGCGAGATGACGATCGGAGGGCTGTGAGCGACCCGTCCGACGACGACGCCGGCGCCGAGCCGGGCGCTGAGGATTCCGAACCGGGGTCGGAGGGCGAAGCGGTCCCGGATTCCGAAACGGATTCCCGGACTGGCTCCCCGGTGGGTCCCGACCCGGCCTCGGATCCGGGAACGGGCCCGGATCCCGCGATGGGGGCCGGTCCCGATGGGCAGAGCCTCGGGGACGAGGTCATCGAAGGCCTGACGATCGAGTACCTGCTCCTGTGCGACGCCGCACAGGTCGTCGGCGCGAAGCTCTACGTCATGGGCGGCGGCTGGGACCGTCTCCAGCTCGCCCAGTACCCGGCGACGCTCCCGGTGGCCATCGCAGTTGGGGTTCGCGTGCAGTGGACCGAGACGAACAGGCGCCACCGCCTCCTGATCCGCGGCCTCACCTCGGACGCACGACCGGGAACTGTTCCGTGCCGAAGGCGAGTTCGAGGTCGGCCGCCCTCCTGGAACACCCCACGGGATGAGCCAACTGTTCCAGGTGGCGATGAACGTTCCGCTGCAGATCCCGGAGCCCGGTTCCTACACGCTCGAGGCATCCGTCGACGACGGCGCGGCCGTCCATGCACTGCCGTTCCTCGCCGTCGGCACCCCGCAATAACCCCCGGCCGCGCACCACCCGATGGGTGGCGAGCCGCGCTCCGCGAGCTCACGCTCGCTCGAGGATTCGCTTGACGGTCTCGGCGCCGCGGATTGCCTCGGCGTTGGCAGCCTTCAGCTCTTCGAGGCGCTTTTGATCCGCCTCGCGCTCGGCAATGCGTTTGGCGAGCGCCTCCCGGATCTCATCGAGTGTCTTCCGGTCCATCGTCCTCAGTCCTCTGCAGCCGACGCCTCTGGTGGATGCTCCGATTCTATTCCTCCGCGATCGAGCTCCACGGCCAGGCTGCTCGCCCAGTCCTCCGCCTCCTTGTGCTTCGCAATCGCCTTCTCGAGCTCCACCTCGGTAGCTTCCAAGCGGTGCTCGAGCCAGGAGACGCGCTCTCTGCTGGATTCCTTCTCATCCACGGACAGACCGCCGAACCCCGACATCCATCGGCCTGCAACGAGCAGCGCGACGACACTCACGATGATGAATACGCTCGCCACGACGATGGCCAGCCGCACGAAGCCGAGGGTCGTCGTGTCGCTGAAGAAGTACTGCCACGCCGACGGATGGTCGAATCGCTCAACCGGCGCCGGTCTCGAATGAAACGGCCATGTTCCCCCCAGTCCTGCCAGAAGCGTCAGGAGACCGGCCGCCACTCCGGCCACGATCATTTGCACGCTACGACGCACCGGGGCCTTCGACGTCCGCCTCCGGGATTCCGCGCCTCTGTATCGCGTCGGCGCATGCCGGCTGAAGATGACCTCCGGTCATGGCCCGTCGATGAGCACGGAGATCGCGGCGAACGCCTTCGCGTAGGCCAGGCTCTCGGCCTGGGACGGCGTGCGTCAGGATGATCAGAGTCCGGACGCCGGAACCTCCCGTGTCGGCGATCCCGCCGCTCGGATCGGACGAGTCGAGGACGAGCAGCACCTCGAGTCCCGACGCGATCGTCTCGACGTGGTGCCGCCCAGTGGTGAAGGTCGCCAGCAGGTCGACGTGGTCGCCCGGGTGCACCGACCCGGCGGGGAGCTCGACCGGAACCGAGACCGCACGGAAGCCCTCGGGCACGAGCGCGGCGATGGGACCCGCGTGCGCCGGCGCGAGGCGCGTCGTCGTCAGCGCCTCGCCCTCCGCCAAGCCGGCCAGCAGCACCCGGCCAGCCGCTGCGTCCGGGTCGCGCATCGCCTTCGGCGGGGCGAATCGCGACGGCACCGTGACCCGGCGTAGCAAGTCCGGCGTGAGTCGGGTGCCCCGCGGCAGGTCGGTCGCAGCGACCAGCACCGGCGCCGGCTCGCCGAGCGCCGGCGCCAGCGCGCGGACGCGCTCCGTGTACCCGTGGACCAGCAGGAACGCCGCGAAGCCGAACACCACCGCGAGCGCGGCGGACGCCTTCGACGCGGGTGACCACTTCCTCCCCATTCGACACCCCTCTCAGCAGGGCGTTCCGGCCCGGGCGAGCGGTGCAGTCGCACCGGCCGGGAAACGCCAGTCGTGTACGGAGGAGGTGCGCGCGGACCCTAGCGACCTGCCGGGGGGCGCTGTCAGTGAAGTTCGTCACAGGTCCGGCGCGAGCCGATGCGCCTCACCGTTCGCGGCGGCGGTCCTTCGACTCGAGGGGCATGGAGCGCCACCGGAACTCCTCGAGCGCGTCCCGCCCCACGATCAGGGCGGCGGATTCCTGGATGCGGTCGGCGATCTGTCCGGGGTCGTCGTCGCGGGTCTTGAATCGAAGTTCCACGGTGATGAGCTGCAGTTCGGCCATGGACCCGATCGTACCCGCGGCCGCGAAGGGCACGGCCGCCCGACCGCGACGGCTACGGCTCGAAGCGGGCGCCCGACAGCGCTGTCGCGCACGCGCAGTCGCGTTTGGCCTGTAGCGCCGGGATCGGCGGCGAACAGCAGGTCGCGAAGCCGGGAGTTGTTTTCGTTGAACACCCGGATGACCTCGTCGTTGCGTGACCGGCGGCGTGTCGCCGACGCCCACGTCGTAGTCGGTGACGAGCGAGATGTTCGCGAAGCACAGCTCGAGCTCCCGGGCGAGCGGCGCCTCGGGGAACTGGGTCATGCCGATGACCTCCCACCCCTGCCGCTGGAACCACGCGGACTCGGCCCTGGTCGAGAACCGGGGCCCCTGGATCACGACGATGGTCCCGGTCTCGTGGAGATCGAGGCCCTGGTCCCGGCCCGCTGAGATGACCGACGAACGCATCGTCGGGCAGTACGGGTCGGCGAACGAGATGTGCGTCGTCTCCGGCCCGTCGTAGAACGTGTCCGCCCGGCCGCGGGTCCGGTCGACGAGCTGGTCGCAGATCACGAACGACCCCGGTGGGATGTGGAGCTGAAGGGACCCGACGGCGTTCGGCGCGAACAGCCGCTCCACTCCGAGCTCCTTCATGGCCCAGACGTTCGCGCGGTACGGGATCATGTGCGGCGGGAACTCGTGCTTACGCCCATGCCGCGGCAGGAACGCCACCCGCTGCCCGCCGACGTCGCCGATCGTGATCGGAGCTGATGTCGGCCCGTACGGCGTGTCGACGTTGAGCTCGTCGACGGCGTCGACGAACGAGTAGAACCCCGAGCCCCCGAACACGCCGACGGCCGCGGTGCTCAGCTCGACCCCTTGGAACCGCCCGCCGGGGCCGGCTGCTTCGATGACGACCCAGACCCCGAGCCCGACCCGGACCCCGAGCCCGACCCGGACCCCGAGCCCGAGCCCGACGACCCAGACCCCGAGCCCGACGACCCGGAGCCCGAGTCCGCCGACCCGGAGCTTGATGACGACGAATCCGACTTCGAGGACGAGGAGCCCGACTTCGACTTCGAGTCCGAGCTCGACCCGCCGCCGTCGCCGGACGACTTCGACTTGGATCGGCTGTCCGTCTTGTAGAACCCCGACCCCCGGAACAGGATCCCGGCCGGGTGGAACACCTTCCGGAGCTGCCCCCGCAGTTCGGGCACACGGACAACGGCTCGTCACTGAAGGACTGGAAGACCTCCACGTGCTCGCCGCACTGCAGACAGGCGTACTCGTAGGTGGGCATCGCTCGAATTCTACGCGAGCGCATCACGCACTCCCGGGTTCGGGCGCGTCAGTTCTGCCAGCTGATGTTCGTCGAGAACCGGAGCGGCTGCGCGGTCCGGGGGTCCTTGTTCAGGGCATGCCACAGCTGGGACCACGATCTGTTCGGAGGGTTGCGAATCCCGAAGCACCGGTCGTGCGCGTCCCAACAGGACTGCCGCTGCGACATAGCGCCGGCGATGTCCATGCGTTCCCCGTGGGTCTTGTACGACCACAGGCTGAGCCGGTACCACTGCTCGGCGTTGGTGCCGGTCGGCGAGTAGATCTCCGGCAGCGGGATCGCCACGCCTGACCCCCATGCCGCGTACCAGATGTCCTCGATCGTCCAGTCGCCCTCGCAGTACCCGGCCGGCGGGCAGCCGCCCGCGCCGCCGAAGTTGAAGTACGGCGTGGAGGTCACCCACTTGTAGCCCCGGATCCACCGCCGGGTGGCCTTCGGTCCGCGCCAGCCGGGTTCGATGTCGTTGCCGCCGTGCACGGAGACCGTGTCGGCCAGCCCCCACGACCGGAGGATGCCGTTGGCGCGGTTGACCATGGAACCCCAGATCCGGCCGTGTCGATACGTGACGTCGCGTCCGTAGTTGCTGGTCCCGATCGACAGCGTCAGGTGCCCGGGCGACTTCCCCAGGCACTCGCCGAACCCCCGACCGAACGCGACGGCGGCCCCGCCGATCTTCCTGCTGTTGGCGAAGTGCCCGAACAGCGAGGCGCCGAACCTGCCCTTGTGATGCATGGGCATGCCGAACGCCAGGACCACGAGCGAGTCGTCGGGCTCGTGTCCTCCCCGGACCCGCTGTCCGAGGTCGCAACCCAGGCGGCGCACCCTGCGCTGGTCGACCGTCGTCATGTACCGGCTCCAGGTGGCCTCGGGTGCGCCGGCGGACCAGGCCGGCCGGGCGTGCTGCGGGAGCGGCGGGGCGTGGCGCGGCACCCGGTGCGGCGCGGGGCGGTGTCCGTACGCGTGGTGCCCGGCCTTGGGAGGGGCGGGCACCGGCCCGTGTCCGGGCGCCTTCGGGTGCGCGGTGGCCGTCGCCGGGCGCTCCGACGGCTTGTCCCTGCCTTCGGGGGCCGCGTCGAGCACGAACCCCGTGACCGAGGCGAGCAGCGCCGCGATCAGCATTCCGATTCCCCACGCCCGAAGGCTTCCCAGCGTGCGGGCCGTCCGGTGGCCGCGATCCCACATGGGCGGCTACCCCCCCTTGCTCGAGTTCCGTGCTTGTGGAAGTGGCGCGCACCCTCCCACAGGGATGGGGGCACATCAACCGTTCCAATCAGAAAACCGGACGGAAACGGACAAGGCAAGCAGCCATCCGAGCATCGACGAACCACAGGTCCGCGCTCCGTCCGGCACCGCACGGACGCCGACGGAGGCCGCCCGAAGTTTTCTTCGCGCCGATCAGCCCGGGAGGGCCCTCGGCGGGGCGCAGACGACGACTCCCGCCTCCGTCACGACCATGTCCATCCGCTCGTCGCGTTCGCCTGCCGGGACCTCGTCGACGATCTGGGCCGCGTATGCGATCCCGATCCGAGGGACCTCGGGCCGGATCCGCCGAAGGTATCCGTCGTAGTGGCCCTTCCCGTACCCGAGACGGTTCCCGCGCGGGTCGAACCCGAGCCCGGGCGCGATCACGACGTCCACCATCACCGGGTCGACGGGGACCGGCTGCGCGGGCTCGAGCGGCCCGTACGGCGGTTGCCACGAGTGCCTCACCGGCGGTCACCTCGGCCGTCTCCATCAGCCCGTCGTCGCAGGAACGGCAACAACAGCCGCTTGCCCGCGGACAGGACGCCGTCGGCGATGCTGTGCGGTCGACACCTCCGAGCCGAACGAGGAGAACAGCGACACGACGCCCGCCCCCGCCACCTCCGGCCGGGCAAGCACCGTCGCCGTGATCGCCCGGCCGGCGACGTCCCGTTCCTCGGGGGTCAGCGCGTCCCGCACGGAGCGCATCCGTGCCCGGAGCGCGGCCTTGGCATCGTGCTGAGGGTTCGTTTCCGCCATCACGGGCATCGTATGCGTCGGACAGGCCGTCACGGAGGCGTTCACGGTCGCGCGGTAGGCTGCGCGGGCGCTTCCGCTACGGGCAGGAGGTTCCGCGAGCCGATGAAGGTGCCATGAAGGTCAGCAAGGCGGTGATCCCTGCGGCGGGGCTCGGGACCCGGTTCCTGCCGGTGACCAAGGCCCAGCCCAAGGAGATGCTGCCCGTCCTCGACAAGCCCGCGATCCAGTACGTGGTCGAGGAGGCCGTCCGGGCGGGCCTGCACGACGTGCTCGTCGTGACCGGCCGCGGCAAGCGGAGCATCGAGGACCACTTCGACCGGTCGTTCGAGCTCGAGTACTACCTGCACGAGAAGGGCAAGCTCGACCTGCTCGAGGAGCTTCGATCGGTCGGCGAGGGCGCGGCGATCCACTACATCCGCCAGCGGGACCCGCTCGGATTGGGGAACGCCGTCGCGGTGGCCGAGGCGCACGTCGGGGGCGAGCCGTTCGCCGTGCTGCTCGGCGACGACCTCATGGCCGAGTCGAACCCGGTCCTGCAGCAGATGCTCAGGGTCCACGAGCGGTACGGCCGGAGCGTCATCGCCGTGCAGGAGGTGCCCCGCGACGAGATCTCGCTGTACGGGTCGATCCAGCCCGAGTTCGTCGAGGACAACCTGGCGCGGATCGTCTCGATCGTCGAGAAGCCGAACCCGGCGGACGCGCCCTCGAACCTGGCGGCGATCGGCCGCTACGTCCTGACGCCCGAGATCTTCGACGCGCTCCGCGCGATCCAGCCCGGCGTAGGCGGCGAGGTCCAGCTCACCGATGCGCTGAACCGCCTGGCGCAGGAACAGGCCGTGTACGCGTTCGTCTTCGAGGGCGGGCGCTACGACATCGGAAACAAGCTCGACTACCTCAAGGCGACCGTGGAGCTGGCCGTGGACCGCGACGACGTCGGCAAGGAGTTCCGCGAGTTCCTCGCGGATTTCGTGCAGCGCCGCAAGCTGCTGTAGCCGGGCGCTGGCTACTCGAACGGGAAGTGCTCGATGAGCCTGCGGGCGTAGTCGTCCTCCCACCGCCCGCCGGGGTCGTTCGCCGTGAAGTCCTTGTCGCACTGGACGAGCATCCACACGAGCTCGCTCCGCACGGGCTTGGCGCCGAGCACGTCGTGGAGCTCCGACAGGTCGATCAGCCAGTCGGCGTACCAGCTCGCCCAGTCGGGGTCGTCGCCGTCCGTGATCCGGTACACGACGTGGTGCGTCTCGCCGGCCTCGTGCAACAGCTCGGCGACCCTCGCGGCTCGATCGTCCATCGTTCGCTCCTCTCGCTCGTGCTCCTCCGTCGCCGGCGCCGGTGTCGGCGTTACGCCGCGGTCGCGAACCTCCGGGCTCGCGAAGTCGAGCCGATAGACTGCCGGGTCCATGTCCCAATCCGCGTCCCAGTCCCACCACGAACATGACCACGGCCCGGCGACCGGCCTCCTGCCGGTCGAGGAGGCCCGCGATCGCATCCTCTCCACCATCCAGCCGCTGGCGCCGATCGAGCTGCCGCTGCAGGAGGCCATGGGCTGCGTGGTGGCTGCCGACGCAATCGCGCAGGGCCATCTGCCGGAGTTCTCCTCGTCGGCGATGGACGGCTACGCGATCCGTTCCCACGACGCAGCCGGCGCGACGGCCGACGAACCCGTCACGCTGCGGGTGGTCGGGCTGGCCCGGATCGGCCGGCGCCCCGACGCCACGGTCGGCGGGGGCGAGGCCGTCCGCATCGACACCGGCGCGCCGATCCCGGCCGGCGCCGACTGCGTCGTCCCGATCGAGTACACCGAGGCCGCGGGCGACCGGGTCCGGGTCCGGCAGGAGTTCCCCGAGGGCAGGAACGTTCGCCCGGTCGGCGAGGACGTCCGGGCCGGCCAGACGCTGGTGCCGGCCGGCCGCCGGCTGAGCGGGGCCGAGCTCGGCCTGCTCGCGCTGAGCGGTCACCCACAGGTGCTGACGCACCCCCGGCCCCGCGTGATCGTCCTGTCGACGGGCGACGAGCTCATCGAACCGTGGCAGCAGCCGGCGTTCGGCCAGGTTCGCGACGCGAACGCCTTCACGATCTTCGGCGGCCTCCGCGAGGCGGGCGCCGTGCCGTACCTCGCCGGCATCGTCCCCGACGACCCCGAGGCGCTCAAGGAGACGATCCTTTCGCACCTCGTGCAGGCCGACGCGTACATCTCCTCCGGCGGCGTCTCGGTGGGGGAGCGCGACGTGGTGAAGCGGGCGTTCTTCCGCCGCGGCGAGGTCGACTTCTTCCGGGTCGCGATGCAGCCGGGCATGCCGCAGGCGTTCGGCATGATCGAGGGCAAGCCGTACTTCGGTCTGCCGGGGAACCCGGTCAGCGTCTTCGTGTCGTTCGAGGTGTTCGTGCGGCCGGCGCTGATGAAGCTGCTCGGCCGGAGCGATCTGTTCCGTCCGGAGGTGAACGCCCAGCTGCTCTCCGACGTCTCGGGGCCGAAGGACCGGATGCAGTTCGCCCGCGTGCTGGTGCGACGGGGGCCGGACGGCTGGACGGCCGAGTCGACGGGGCCCGGCTCCTCGAACCTCATCTCGACGGTCGCCAAGGCCAACGGGCTCGCGATGATCCCGGTCGGCCAGGAGACCGCCAAGGCCGGGTCCACCGTGCGCGTGATGGTGTTCCGCTCGCTCGAGCCATGACCTCGCACGAGGAACGCGCTCCCGACGAGGCCGCCCGCATCGTCGAGGTCGGGGCGAAGGAGGTCACCGACCGCCGGGCCGTTGCCGAGGCATTCCTCCGGACGACGCCGGAAGCGGTCGAGCGCCTGTCCGAGGGCACGCGCAAGGGCCACCCGCTCGAGGCGGCCCGGATCGCCGGGATCATGGGGGTCAAGCGGACTCCCGACCTCCTGCCCTTCTGTCACCCGATCGCGGTGACCGGGGCCGAGGTGCTGGTGGAACCGGACGCCGCGGTTGGGACGGTTCGCGTGCAGGCGACCGTGAAGGCACGGGACCGGACGGGCGTCGAGATGGAGGCCCTCACGGCCGCCACCGTGGCCGCGCTGTCCCTGTACGACACGTGCAAGGAGTTCGACCGCGCGGCCGAGATCACCGGCGTCCGCCTGCTCGCGAAGTCGGGCGGGAAGAGCGGCGACTACCGGGTGACCGGCGGGGCCCCGGCGTCGGCTTGACGCAACTGCGCCGGCCGCTGCGACTGTGGCGCGCGCGACAGTCGGGGGCCGTTCACGGGGCGTTCAAAGAATTTCACGAATGAGATTTTCCGGCCCCATATGTTGTGTTACCGTCCCGTCCCAGCCCACATCTTGTGGCCGAACACCGGGGAACGGTCGACAGGGAGCCTGGGATGGATTGGCTATTGGTCGGCACCGTGGTCATCATCTTGGCTGCGTACGCGCTTCCCCCTCGTCTCGGGCGTGATCGCGCGCGCACGAGCGTCGAGGAGTTCAACAGGACCATGGGATTACTGGAGCAGACGGAGCGGGCCGGCGGTCGCTGGATCGTCGCCCCCCGCAAGGGGGAGGCCTTCGTGGGCCGCCGCGAACGTGCCCGGGCCCGCGCGCGAGCCCGCCGCCGCCGTGTGCTGATGGTCCTGCTCGAGACCCTCGCCCTGACGCTCCTGATCGGGATGTTCCCGCCGCTGCACGGCATGTGGATCCTGAGCGCCGTCGTCGCCGCCCTGCTGTGCGCCTACGTCCTGATGCTCGTCGACGTGAAGCGTCACGAGGCGTCGCGACCGCTGCCGGCGCGCGGCGAGACCACGGGGCTCGACGTCCCGCTGGGGCCGGCCGCGCCGAGCAAGGAGCGTCCGCTGGGCTGGCTCGCCGAGACCGACATCGTGCACGTCCGCGTGCACGACGCGGCGGAGCTCGAAGTCGCCGGCGTCTAACCACCCGTCCGAGCGCCGCCGTTCCCCGTTCCCGATAGCATCGCTTTCGATGGACCTCGAGCCGTTGGGCAGCCGCATCCGGGATGAGTTCGACGCGAAGGTGGCCGCACGGGAGCGTGCGCTGTCCGCGTCGCGGAAGGCCATCCGGAGCAGCGCGAACGGCATCCGGGCCCTGCACCGCGGCGAGCGTGACAAGGCCTCCGAGCTAATGGAGGAGGCCCGGGCGGCGATCGCCGACGGCGTGGCCGCCGCCGCCGACCACCCGGACGTCGGGCAGGGCGGGTTTCTCCAGGACGCGCAGAAGGAGTACGCCGAGGCCCGGTTCACCGAGGCGATCATCGACGGCTCGCAGGCGGCGCCTACCCCGGAGGAGCTCGGCGTCGAGCTGGCGCCGTACCTCAACGGCATGTCGGAGGCGGTCGGCGAGGCCCGCCGGCAGATCCTGGACCACCTCCGCAAGGGCGATGTCGCCACCGGCGAACGGATGCTGGCGGCGATGGAGGAGATCTACAGCCTGCTCGCCACGGTCGACTATCCGGACGCCATCACGCGGAACCTCCGCCGCTCGACCGACGTGGCGCGTTCGATCATGGAGAAGACCCGCGGCGACCTCTCGCTGTCGCTCGTGCAGCGGGACCTGAAGGACGCGCTCGACCGCCACGCCAAGGCGGTGCTGGGCGAGGCCCCGTCCGCCGCAGCCTCAGCCCCAGCCTCAGACGACGCGTAGCTTCCCGAGGAATTCCTCCGCGATCCCGCGGTCGCCCTCGATCGTCAGCTCGCCGGCCGCCTCGAGCTCCTTGAACGTGCCCCGCCCCGCGGCCTTCATGACGAACTCGGGCGCGGCCACGCGGATCGTCGCGGACGGCCCGGGCGCCGCGAGCGCGCCGGAGTCCGCAGCAGTGCGAAATACCGTCTCGCCGGAGTGCAGATCGGCCGTCCACGGGTAGAGCGGCACGCCGGTCAGGTCCACGGTGAGCGATCCGGCGAGCCCGTCCAGATCGGGGAGCGTCGAGGTCTCGGCAGCCATCAGCACGAACCCCGCCGGGACCGCGAGGTCGACCGTCTCGAGTGCCATTCCGAGCCCGAGGCGGATGTCCTGGCGGTGCACCCACTCGTCGAACGGCCGGCTCCAAGCGAACATCGCCAGCGGGCCCTTGCCCCACATCGTGGGAACTCGCATGCCGAACGCGCGCGCCGGTGCCGCCTTCACGATGCCGACGAGGCGCCGGCTCCATCTGTCGAGCGCGAGCAGCAGCTCAGGGATCGGCCGGTCGGCGTAGCTGCCCACGACCTTGTCATTCCAGCGTTCGAGCTTCTCCGTCGAGGAGAAGACCTTGGGCAGGACCGCGCCCGTCACACCGCCCTTGTCGGTCGTGATGAGGTGCGCGGCGACCTCGCGGACGCGCCACCGGGGGAGGACCTCGATCTCCCACCGCTCGGGCTCGAGCGTCCGCAGCAGCGCGAGGGTTCGGACCCGTTCCATCCGGATGGCCCGGATGATCTCCGGCTTCGTGATCGGAAGCTCCATCGCCTGAGGATAGGCCGAGCACCCCGAACCCCGCGACCGGCCGCCTGCTCGTCGGGCTCGTACCGGGATGCCCGGAGGCCGATCCTTAGCCGGCGAGTGCAGCGCAGAGGTCGAAGGTGGGTCCGCTCTTGGTGAACGTCTCGTTCCCGGCGGCGTCGATCGCGACGACGAAGCGGCCCACGCTGCGGGTGATCCCCGGCGGGTCCTCGAGGAACGAGATCCACGCGCCGGTCCCCATGAGTCGGAACTCGCCGTGCGGACCGAACGTGAAGTGCGCCGGCCCGGCGATGTTGACCGTGATGGCTTTCTCGGAGTCGAGGTTCGTCAGGGTGGCACGGCCCGTGGGGAAGGCGGCGAACTGCCGAACGGTGCCATCCGGCATGGTCCAAGTGATCCGGTTGTCGATCCCGGTGATGTGGATCTCCACGGGGAACGCGCAGTCCACGAAGTCCGGCACCGTCACGTCCACGGGAGTCTTCTGGATCGCCGGCGTCGCGGCGAGCGCCTGCGGACCCGCGAGCAGCAACGGAACTGCCAATAGCACGGCAACGACAACGCGTCTCATGGATCCGTCCCCTCTCTGAGCGGTGCGATGAGCGGTCGGCGCTCGCCGTCTGGCGAGGAGGCCCGAACCTCCGATTCCGTGACAGAGGTCGCTCCCGCAGCTCCACCCCTCGTCGGTATGCGGCGCCGTTCATACCACCCACCGAACGGCCGGGCAACGTGATCGGCCGTGTCGCCGACTCCCGGGGAGCCCTTTGCTACGCTAGCCGGCCCTTGGGGGTGTAGCTCAGCCCGGTAGAGCGCTGCCTTCGCACGGCAGAGGCCAGGGGTTCAAATCCCCTCACCTCCACTCAGGGACCGTCGACGAATCTCGGGCCATGTCGCCCTCGAGAGGGCACAGTTCGATGTTCCGAGGCGCTCGCTGCCGGAGCACGGCTGGAGATCGCGGCGGAACTATCGATAGAGGTCGACGCCGAGCGCAACCTCCAGAGCGATGGCGAGGGCGACGACCAAATCCACGACGAGGCAGAACGGGGGCCACCAGCGCGTCCTGGCAACGAATTGGCTGCGGTGCTGCCACAGGTCCTTCAATCCATGGCCCGCGAACCCGAGGACGAGAAGCCAGGCCTGACCGGTCACTGCCGCTGCGGCCAGAATCACGAAGACAGAGGCGACGGCGATCTCCACGGCAAGGACGGTCCGCCGTCCGTCGGCCACCGCGAAGCCGATGTAGATCGCCGCGATCGCGGCGAGCCCCAGGGCATACACGCTTGCCGGCGTGAGCCACCAGAATGCGAGTGGCGACGCTGCTTGGAGCACGCCAACCGCGACACCCCAAACGACGGGGGCCCGGAGTGATTGGGGCGCGGCACTCCCGACGTGGTCGCGAGGCTCGGATCCCATCAGGCGCTTCAGCTTGATTCCGGGGAGATGGGGTTCGACCCGGACGCGGCCGGGAGGCCGGACTCCGATCGCACGGGCGTGTCCTTCGCCAGCGCAGCGATCCTCCCGGCGATGAAGGCGGCATCGTCCTTCACGAAGCCAAGCAGCGCCGACCCGCGCGTGTACTGCCACGGAAGGCCGAGGAAGGTGAGGCCCGGCGCCGGCGTCACGCCTCGTTCATGGATGATCCGGCCGCTCTCGTCGAGGACCCCTGGTACATCGAGCCAGGAGAAGTCAGGGCGGTACCCGGTCGCCCACACGACGGCGTCGATGTCCACAGAGCCGCCACCGGCGAACACGGCACGCTGCCCTTCGGCGCGTTCCAGCCGGTTCCTGAACGTGACCCCGGCACGGCGGAGCCGCTGCTTGCTGGAGCCGATCAGCACGTCGCGTTGGGACATCTTCCGGCCGACACGAGATCCCACGTTGACCCGCATGAGCCCGAGGTGGGAGAGCCACCAAAAGAGATCGCGGCCCATCAGGCGTTGCGGCAGCGACGGCATGCTGGTGCCCACAGCGAGGTCTACGTGCCTCGTCGCGGCGAGTTCCTCCGCGATCTGGAACCCGGAGTTGCCTCCGCCCACCACGAGCACCCGGCCGTCCGGGAGTTGATCCGGGTTTCGGTAGTCCGAGCTGTGGACCTGCGCGACGCCGGCATCGAACCCTGTCGCCACGGATGGGACGAACGGAACCTGGAATGGACCGGTTGCGATCACGACCTGAGCGGCATGGAGCACCTCTGCTCCGATGGCGACGACATACCCTGCGCCGTTCCGATGGAGCGACGTGACCCTGGAGTTGGAGCGCACCGGAAGCTCGAACTTCGAGGTATACGCCTCCAGATACCGGGCGACGTCATCGCGTGACGGATACGTGTCCCGCTCGGCCGGGAAGTCCATCCCGGGGAGCCCGCTGTACTGCGAGGGCGTGAACAGCCGGAGTGAGTCCCATCGGGAACTCCAGACGTGGCCGACGTCGGGTCCCGCATCCAGGATCAGGAACCGGAGGCCCAGCTTCCGGAGGTGGTAGCCGATGGCGAGACCCGCCTGGCTCCCCCCAACGATAACCACGTCGTAGGAGGTTCCGTCACCGGGCGTCACGAGCTCGCCCCCGGAACGAGAGCGGTCTCAGCGCCCGGGTCGTCCGGCGTGGGCTCGCGCCGAGCCACGTTGAAGCTGAACATCATCCCGCTCTGGATGTGCTCGGCAATGTGGCAGTGGGCCATCCACAGCCCGGGGTTGGAGACGTCGAGCAGGATGTCGACGGTCTCCCCGGAGCGGACTAGGACGGTGTCCTTCCACGCCAGGTTGGGCTCCGGGTCGCCATCCCGCGCGAGGATGAGGAACCGACCCGCCCCGTGGACGTGGAACGGGTGGTGCATGGGGTGGTCAGAGGCCATCTCGTTGACCAGTCGGATCTTGACCTGGTCGCCAACGGTGAACGACCACGTGATTGCTCCGTTCTTGGCCCCCGTCTTGCGGTCGATGATCTGCCAGATCACGTTGCTTTGGTCGGACGCCCGGTTGATCTCGGGCATGAGGTCCTCCCATTCGAGGCCGTCGCCGTGTTCGTGCGGAGCGTGCTCGCCCCCCTCGGGCGCAGCCGGCGCCGCCGGTTCGACGGGCATCAGCTTCATCCCACACTTCGGGCACGTGCTCGGCTCGGAGTCGGTGACCTCGGGGTGCATGGGGCACGCGTACAACACGGACGTCGGCGGTTCGACCGGCATCAGCTTCATCCCACACTTCGGGCACGTGCTCGGCTCGGAGTCGGTGACCTCGGGGTGCATGGGGCACGCGTAGGTCGATGCGGAGGTCACGCCTTCGCCATACAGCAACGGCATCCGGGAGAAGAACGCGAGGATCTCGTCGGGCTCTCGTTCGAGGTCGCCGTCGATCGATCGGCGCACGGCGGCGAGCTCGGGGTCGTCGCGAAGCAGCGCGAACGATGCAACGGCGTCGTCGCCGGCCTTGGTCCCGGTGACCGCGAACCGCCCGAGGTCGTACACGTGGTCGGGGGTTCGATGTTCGACCCGAAACTCCCCCGGCGCGTCGAACAACACGTCGACCACGGCACGCTCCGATGGTGCGAGCATCACCTCTTCGACGAACACCTCGTGCTCGTACCGGCCGGAGTCCGCGCCGACGAGCTTCATCCGCGCACCGGGGAGGGCGAATTTGAAGATCCGTGTGTTGGCGGTGTTCACGAGATAGAGGCGGACGACCTCCCCAGCAGTCGCCGCTGCGGAGTAGGCGGGCTCGCCGTTGATCAGCATGACGTTGCCGAACCGGCCCATTGCGGTGAAGTTGGTCCCGGAGCGGCTGAACGCGGCGATGTGGCCGTCCTCGACGAGCAGATCGTCCAGGGTGATGGTCAGTTGCCTGTCGACCTGAGGCCAGAACGATGGATCGGCTGGTTCCACCACGATCGTGCCGTACAGCCCCATCTCCTGGCCGAAGTCCTCGCGGATGTGTGGGTGGTACCAGTAGAAGCCGGCGTCGGGGAACTGCACTTTGTAGGTGAACGTCCCTCCGATCGGGATCGGTTCCTGGGTGTCGTGCGGAACCCCGTCGTACTTGTTCTCCAATCGCAGGCCGTGCCAGTGGACCGTCGCGTCGATGTCTCCGTCGTTCCGCACCTGGACGGTGATTTCCGACCCCTGATCGACGTGGAGCGTCGGTCCGGGGATGGAACCGTTGTACCCCAGCATCCGCAACTCGGCTCCGTCGACCATCTTTCGGACGGCGTGGATCCGGAGATCGAGCCGATCACCGTCGAGCAGTCGCATGACGGGTGGCGGGATCGCATCCGGAACCCCCGTCGTGTCCGTGCTGAACTGGTCCTGCGCGTCGGCCGCTGTCCTATCGTTCATCGTCCCCCCTTGGGACTTTCGACTTCGAATGCCTTCCGCCGCTAGCAGATCACGCCGAGCTGAAAGCCAGAACCCGCGACAGATCGGCATGCAGGGATTGGAGGATTCGGCACATCTGTCTCAACCTTCTTGGCCACAATTCCCATCCTTATCAGCACGGGATGCTCGTCATGACCGAGGCCGAGAGGAGCGGTTGCGTGGCATTGCCCGCCGGTCAGGGTCTTGCTGCCGGAGCGTTCCCGTGGAGGGCCTCACCGTACTCCTCCCCAGTGACCGCGTCGAGGTCGAAGAAACGAGGCGATCAGAGGGCGTCAGGCTGGATTCGCGTGCGTGAGGTTGATCGCCACGAAATGGTGGACGACCCCTTCCATTCCCGAGATGTTGATCATGCAATGCAAGCAGCGGGATTCCACTCGGTGATGTGGGGAGTGGTAGGTTCCCCGCATGGCGGCCGGGAACGGGTTGCGTGGAGCTTTGCGGGAGGTCGCCCAAAGCGCCTCGTCCGTCGCCCGCCTGCAGGCCGAGCTGACGAGATCGGACCTCAAGACCAGCAGCGTGCTCGGCCTCGGCGCTGCGATGTTCGCGTTCATGGGATTCCTGCTGCTGACGACGTTGTTCGTCATCGCCCTCGCGATACCGCTCCCCGCCTGGCTCGCGATCCTGATCGTCATGGTCGTGTACCTCGCCGTGGCAGCAGTGCTCGGGATCCGCTACAAGCAGACCAGGGGGGGCTCGATCGCAAGGGAGCAGGCGCAGTTGACTGCCGCGGTCTTCCGGGGCATCCGAGGCTCCGACGAGGTGCCTTCCGTCCCCGCCGCCCCCGAACCTCCGCTGCCGAACCCCGTCCCTGAGGGCTTCCATGACAGCCGGAGCTGAACTTCCCGGTTCCGCGGCCGGCGGCGGGGCCCGCGCCGGCGGCCGAGCGCCGCGTCCTCCGGAGGAGGTCCTCCGCGACCTCGAACTGGAGCGCGCTCGACTCGTCGAGGCCATTGGTCAGGTCAAGTTCGAGGCGCAGGCGTTGAAGGAACGCTTCCTGTCCCGTCGAACGCTGGCGATCGCCGCCGGGGCCGTGGTGGCGCTGGTCGTCGTGCGTTGGGTCTTGAAGCGGCGCTGAGACCGGTGCAACTGCAGGACTTCGCCCGGTACCCCTTGATGTTCGGGCCCAGCCCGGTGCATCCGCTCGACCGGCTCACGAAGCACCTCGGCGGAGCCGGCGTTTGGGCCAAGCGGGAGGACTGCAACTCGGGGCTCGCGTTCGGAGGCAACAAGATCCGCAAGCTCGAATACATCGTTCCCGACGCCCTGGCCAAGGGAGCCGACACCCTGGTTTCGATCGGGGGCGTTCAGTCCAACCACACCCGACAGGTCGCGGCCGTCGCCGCCAAGCTCGGCCTCAAATGCTGCCTGGTGCAGGAGAAGTGGGTCGACTGGGACGACCCGGTGAACGACCGGGTGGGCAACATCCTGCTGTCCCGCATCATGGGCGCCGACGTGCGCCTCGACCCGGCCGGCTTCGACATCGGGATCCGGAGCTCCTGGGAACAGGCCCTGCTCGAGGTCGAGGAGGCCGGGGGAACCCCCTACGGCATCCCCGCCGGCGCCTCCGAGCACCCGCTCGGCGGGCTCGGCTTCGCCAACTGGGCGTTTGAGGTCGCGGAGCAGGAGCGCGAGCTCGACGTCTTCTTCGACACGATCATCGTCTGCACGGTGACCGGCTCGACCCACGCCGGCATGATCGCCGGCTTCGCCGCCCTGCAGGAACAAACCGGCGATCGTCCCCGCCGGGTCATCGGCATCGACGCATCAGCGACGCTCGAGCAGACGCTCGACCAAGTCGCCAGGATCGCCCGCCACACCGCCGAGCTCATCGAACTCGGCCGCGAGCTGACCGACGACGAGATCACCGTGCTCGGGGGCTGGGCGGGGGACTTCTACGGCATCCCGGTCGAGTCGACGATCGAAGCGATCCGGCTGAGCGGCTCGCTCGAGGGGATGATCATCGACCCCGTCTACGAGGGGAAGTCGATGGCGGGGCTGATCGACCTCGTCACCTCGGGCGAGATCCCGAAGGACTCCACAGTCCTCTACGCCCACCTGGGCGGCCAGCCGGCGCTCAACGCCTACTCGGCCATCTTCGACTGACGTCTCCGCCGTCGCCGAGTGGTCGTCACATCGGGGTGACGACGCCCGGACGGCGCCTGCGCAGGCTCCTGAAATCGGGACGCGAATCACCGGGGAGAGCGCGTCCCGGCATGTTTCAATCACGACGTCCAACAAGGAGGGCATTCATGATCAAGGCGCTGCTCGTCATGTTCGTCGTGTTCCTCATCGCGACGTTCCCGGCGACGTGGCTGCTCATGCTGTTCATGGGCAACGCCGCGCCGGCGATGGGGCTGTCCTACTGGGGAGCGCTCCCGCTGGGAATCATGGTCTCGGCGCTCTTGGCCGGGGTCTCGGGTCGCGGCGCCGTCAGGTAGCCCGCACCTGGATAGGCCAGTCAGTTGTTGAGAAGTCCCAGCGCGCCCCGGACCACGAGCAGCACGCCGATCCCGGCAACGAGCACGGTGATCATCAGCTGGCTGTTTCGGTCGAGCCACGCGTGCATCGCGGCGAGGCGCTCGTCGGAACGATCGCGGGCGAACGCGATGACGAGCAGCGGGGACGCCAGCAGCCCGGTCGTGACCGCCACGAACACCAGGTACGCGATCAGCTCCGCGGTCTGGGTCAGGCCGGCCTGGATGAGGTCGCCGAGGCACGCCAGCGCGACGACGTAGTACGGGAGCAGGGCGCCGAGGCCGAACGCAGCGAGGGGTGGAACCTGCCCTGCGCGCGCGAGCCACTTGGGAGGCGGGGGGGTTCCTCCGGTCCGGAGCCGCCGGTACCGGACGAAGGCGTAGCCCAGGCTCGCCACGCCGAGGCCGAGCTGCAGAGCCGCGGCGACCGCCGACGCGGACGAGCCCTCGCCGAAGTCGACCGCGCGCGTCCCGTAGATCACCACGAGGCCGATCAGGAGCAGGACAGCGCACCACCCGGCGACGAACGCCACGGCGCTTCGCATCCCGTGGGGCGTCGAGGGCATCATCACCAGCACGCCCATCACCGCGATCGGGCTCGACCCGGTCAGCACGACGCCGAGCAGCGCCGCCTCGATGACCATTCCCCCCACTCGAAACCTCCGTCCGCAACGGAAATCGACGCAGCCTATCCCGTCACCTGGACGGGCCGGCACTGCGACCGGCGGAACACCGTTCCTCGTCCCCGGCCTGCCGCCGTGACAGGATGCGCGCACACGACGTCCAAGGGGGATTCGCACGTGGCGCGCCAGATGCTGAATGAGACGACCTTCGCCCGCACCGAGGCGAAGCCTGCCGTCCACACGATGACTATCGCGGGAACGGTCCTTCGCGCGCTGTTCCTCCTCGTGGTCACGGCCGGGTTCGCCGGGGTGGGATGGCGGTGGGCCGCCCACGTGCTCGTCGGCTCGGGGCTGTGGTTCTTCCTCGGCTACCTGCTGCTCATCGCCATCACGGTGGCCGCCGCCGCGAACCCGCGCCTGGCGCTCCCGGCCGGCCTGCTCTACGGGGTGCTGATGGGCCTGTGGGTCGGCGCGATCTCGCGCGTGTACGAGGCGTACTACGACGGCATCGTCGCGCAGGCCCTGCTCGCGTCGCTGACCACGGTGGTGGCCTGCCTGGTCCTGTACACGTCGCGGGCGTTCCGGCTCACCGCCAAGCGGGTGCGCGTGATTGTCGTGGCGACGGTGGGCATCGCCCTCCTGTACTTCCTGGCGTGGATCCTGTCGATCTTCGGCCTCGACCTGCTGTTCTTCACCGATCCAGGAAACCCCGTCGGCATCGCCATCAGCATCGCGATCTGCCTCGTGGCCGCCCTCAACCTGATGCTCGACTTCGGGTTCATCGAGGCGGGCGTCAAGGCCGGCGCGCCTAAGCAGATGGAGTGGTACTCGGCATTCGGCCTGCTCTCGACGATCGTGTGGCTGTACCTGGAGTTCCTGCGGCTCCTGGCGAGAACCCGGTCCTAACCTTCGCGCCCCAGCTTTCGGAGCGAGAACGCCAGCACGATCTGCCCGAAGCCGTGGATCAGCAGGCCGAACCCGACCCACACGAGCAGCAGCGTCGCGCCGCCGAAGAACCGGCCGCCCGCCCAGAAGCCGAGGAGCACCAGCAGGATCCCGGTGACGAGCGACAGCCACCACAGGTCGTCGTAGTCCTTGAGCATGAAGGCCCCGATGATCCGGAACGTCCCCATCAGGACGAACAGGAACCCGGCGATCTGCGACAGGGCGAAGAACGTGCCGGCCGGGTTGAAGATGGCCATGACGCCGCCGATCACGAGGATCGCGCCGATGATGCCGTGCAGCCACCGGTGCCGGCGGTCGACGAACGCGGCGAACAGGTCGACGCATCCGATCATGAGGAACGCCACCCCGACCAGGATGCCGACCGTGGTCACGGACGACAGGTCGAACCGCAGCACGACGAGCGCGAGCAGGACCGAGATGATCCCGGTGACCAGGAAGGTCCACCACGGCATCGCGGGCGTCTCGAACTCTCCGGCCTCGGTCTCGATCACCTCGCTGTGCTCCATGGAACCTCCCTCAGGGCCGCGTCACCTGGACGGATTCGTCGGTCGGGCTCACCAAAGCAGGTGGATCGGGCGATGTCCAGCACCGGACATCGGCGCACCGACCGCCTCCGGGCCGTGCAGACACGGGCGTCCTTCAGGGGACGCCGCCGCTCTCTGCGGAGGGCTTAGCGGCGGGCCTTGCCGGCGCTCTTCGATCCGCCGCGGACCGCGCCCCACACCAGCAGGACGATGACCGCCCCGACGATGCTGCCGATGATGCCGCTCGCGCGGAGGTTGATCCCGTCGCCCGCGATGAGGCTCCCGATCAGCCCACCGACGAACGAACCGATGAACCCGGCGACGATCGCCTCGCTCCAGTTGGTGCCGCGCCCGAGCAGGAGCTGGGCAACCCACCCGCAGGCCATACCGAACACGATGATGAACAGGATCAGCATGGGGGGAGTCTCCCACGGCCACGGCTCCGGGCGTCATCCCCCTGGGGTGAACTCCGGGGCTTGATCGCCGCGGACCGGCCGGGTACCTTCGCGGCAAGGTGGCCGGGAACACGGTCGCGGCCCGGCCCGAGTTCACCCAGCGTGGGTGACGCACCGGCCGGCGGCGGGCCCGAGACTCTTTCCACCGGGGCGTTGGAGGGTCACATGGCAGATCAGGAGCTGACGGAAGGCCTCGAGGTCGAGGTGGCCGTTTCGGAAGAAACCCCGACGGCCTCCGACGACCAGCCGGTGGATGCCGCGGACGCCGGTCACGACGAGGACGCCGCGGACCTCGAGAGCGGGGAGCAACTCCCGGTTCCCGGGGAGGGGCCGCCGACACCGGCCACGCTGGTGGTCGCCGTTGCCGTCGGGTTCGCCGTCATGGATCGGGCGATCGAGGCGCAGCGCAGCGTCTTCCGCGGGATCGGCGCGATGGCCGACGGGCTCAAGCGATCGCTCATCGCGATCGAACGCCGTGCGGGCATCGAGGATCGCGCTGCCGTCCCGCCGGGGCTCGCAGGAGATGGCCGAAGCGGGCCGCGCGTCGGCGAAGCAGGTCTTGCGGGACGTCGAGTCCATCGCCGACCGGGTGGTGCGCGGCGTGATCGGGTTCGCGCTCGACCGCGTCGACATCGACGAGATCGTGGCCCGGGTGGACATGGACAAGATCCTCGCGCGCGTCGACACCGTCGCCCTCGCCAACGACGTCGTGGACCAGATGGATCTCAAGGCCATCGCCGAGCGGGTCATCGACGAGCTCGACCTCGTCGCGATCGCCGGGGAGGTCGTCGACGGCATGGACCTCGCCGCCGTGGCCCAGCGCGTCATGAGGGAGCTGGACCTGCCGGAGATCATCCGCGAGTCGAGCGGGACGGTGACCGTCGAGGCCGTCGATGCGATCCGCCTCGGCGGGGTCAACGCCGACCGGGCCCTGTCCCGGGCGATCGACCGGCTGCTCCGGCGGAAGGCGGGCCGCGACCTGCACCTCAACGGCGACGCGAACGGATCCGCCACTCCGGAGGCCGCCCCGGACGCTACCGTCACGGCGGAGGTACCGGCCCCGGACGTCGCCGGCTCGGACGTCGAACCGGCGTGACCATGGTCGAACAGGCCCCGATCAGCCGCGTCCTGCGGGGGGACCGGGCCGGGTTCATCACGCGGATGGCGGCGTCGATCATCGACGGGATCGTCGTGATCGTGCTGCACATCGCGATCATCGGAACGATCGCGATGGCCCGGTTCATGGTCCGCCCCCGGCTCGGGGTCCGGCTTCCCACACTGGAGGCGTGGCAGACGGTCCTGTTGTTCGGGCTCCTCGCCGTGGGGGTGCTTTCGGTGTCGTGGGCGACGACGGGACGCAGCCCCGGCGACATCCTCCTCGGCCTCCGCGTCGTGCGGGGCAGCGGGGCCAAGCTCGGGATCGTCCGGGCGATCGTTCGTGCGGTGACCTGCGTGGTGTTCCCGGCGGGTTTGGTGCTCGCGGTTTTCGACCGCAGGAACCGTTCCCTGCAGGACCTCATCGTGGACACTGCGGTGCTGTACGACTGGGGCCTGGGCTCGCACGTACCCGGCGGGGCCTGACCGGCCTCCTGAGCGGTCCCTAGGTCCGGAGGTCCCGTCCGTGGACCGTCAGCGCGTACACGATCAGCACGTCGAGCCCGATCACGACGAGGGACCGCGCCGGGTACGACGGCAGCAAGGCCATGTGCGCGAAGCCGTTGACCACGGCGAACGCGACCCCAGCGACCACCGCCCAGGTCTGCCCGGCGAGCACGCCGAGGCCCACGATGATCCCGAGCGCGCCGAGCACGATCGCCACCCACCCCCACGCCGTCACATCGAGCAGGACGGGGTCGGGCACCGGGATCTCGTCCTTCACGAGGGCGACGAGGCCCGAGATGATGTTCGCCCCGCCGGCCAGCATGAGAAGCAGGGCCGCGAAGATGGGGAACCCCGCCCAGCCCGCCGGGCGGCCTGTGGTCGGCGTGTACTCGGTTCCCCGGCCGGGTTCGTCGCTCATGATCCCCTCTCCATCACAGGTAGTCCCGCTGTCGGAGCCAGCGCATCGCGACGCCACCGTAGATGGGCGGCAGGTAGTAGGTCACCAGGCGGTAGGCGAGGGCGATCGCGAGCGCGCTCGCCTCGGGGATCCCGATCGCCACGAGGCCGGCCGTGAGGGCGGCCTCGTACACGCCGATGCCGCCCGGGACCGGCATGAACCCGGCGAACATCGACACGATGGTGTTGAGGTAGAGGAGCTCGCCGAGCGAGGCCTGCTGGTGGAACGCGATCAGCGTCCAGTCCAGCACCACGGCCGAGACGACCTGCCCCAGGAGGTTCCCTCCGAGGAGAAGTCCGATCTTCGAGGGAGAACGAAGGACCTGCAGCGGCTCGCGGGCTTCCTCGAACCGGGCGCGCACCCACAGCCGCAGGCGCTGTGACACCACCATCGCGACGACCGCCCCGACGATGAGGACGGCAAGGCCGACGACGATGAGCCAGCTCAGACCACCATCGCCACCCTGGCCCCCGAAGATCCCCTCGAGACTGCCGGCTCCCGACAGCGACAGCACCAGGAGCAGGATCAGCTGCACCACGAACCCGGAGACGCCGTCGAGCGCGCCCACCGTGATCGCGGAGGCACCGGGGAGCCCCGACTTGGAGAAGAACCGGACGGTGAGCGCTACGCGTCCGGCCGTGGTCGGCATGACCAGGCTGATGAACCGGATGGCGAGCTGCAGCGCGATGACGGGCCCCAGCCGGAGCGGCCGGATCGAGGCGCCGAGCGTGACGAACGCGTCCGCGACCGCGACGACGGGGGCGAGGAAGAACGCCGCCCACAGCCAGGCGTAGTTCGCGTTCCGGAACTGCTCGGCGACCGTGTCGAGCCCGAGCCCGGTGATCCCGCTGATGATGATGTACGTCGCGAGGAGGATCGCCGCGAGCTTGAGGACGGACCCCCAGGTGATCCGGCGGAGCTGGACGAGCTTCGGGACCTCCGCGCCGACCGACTCGGCCGCCAGCGTGCGGAGCCCGTCGAGGTTCCGCCCGGACTGCCGCAGCCACCGCTTGGTCGCGGGCGTCATCGCGGCCGGCTGGAGGAACGGCAGCGTCTCCGTCACGGCCTCGGGGCCGAGGGCGTCGACCATGGCGCGCACCGCCCGCTCGTCGGAGGTGACCTGCGCCGTCGAGACGAGCAGCTGCGCCCGGTCGGCCAGAAGATCGAGCTGCCCGGCCCCCACCGTGGCGTCGTACAGCTCCCCGAGCAGCACCGTTCCGTCGTCCTGGACGTAGCACCTTCCCGCGTCGACCTGGCCGTGCGAGATCCCGAGGGCATGCGACGCCGAGAGCGCGTTCCACGTCGCGTGGAGCAGGTCGTCGGACACCTCGTCGAGCTCCGCCATCGGCCTGCCGGTCGCCCGAAGGACGAGGATCGCGTCGCCCCCGCCCGCCTCGCCGGCGGCCACGATCGGGAGCACCGGGGCACCCCTCCGTTCCGCGATCAGTGTCAGGAACGCCTCGTGTTCGACCTGCTGGAGGCGGGTCACCGTGAACCGGGGGACCTCGTCCCGGTACCAGATCGAGGACCACGCGGACGAGAGGAACTGGCCGTCGTAGGCGTCCCGCCCGTACACCTTGACCAGCAGCGGCTCGTCCTCCGGTCCCTTCCCGAATACGATCGCGACGCCGCGCGGCGCGAGGTCGGTCGGGCGGAGGTCGTGGGCCTCCACGCCGAGCGACCGGAGGGCGCGCGTCATGTGGCCGGGCGTCGGCAGCCCGCCCGGTGACCCGAAGATGAGATGGATGGCCGCCCCCGCCGCGAGCGCGGCGGCGAACCCAGCGGCGACGCCGACCGGGTCCGCGGTCTCGAGGGCGATCGCGGCCAGGGCGCCAAACGCGACGACCCACCGTCCGAAATAGCGCAGCGGCCGGCCGAGATGCGGCGAGGACGTCACGATGATCGCCGTGGCGATCGCCACCCGGAACGACGGGAACGTCGCCGGGGGGCCGTCGCCGCTGATCGCATGCCAGAGCCCCGGCCACTCCCCGATGGTCAGCCGGCAGGCCACAACGCCGATCCCGACCGCGAGTGGCGCCGCGAGCACCTGGTCGCGGAGGAGCGGCAGCCGATGCCGGCCCAGCACCGAGGCGGCGAGCAGCACGACGGACCAGATGATCAGCAGGTCGTACGAGATCTCCCAGAACCCCCCGAACAGCCCTGCGAAGGCGCGGATGGCGTTGACGAGGGGCCTGTTCTGCCAGTCGCCGGTGGACTCCATGAACGCGAACAGGACGAGGACGAGGATCGACAGCACGAGCAGCGCGACGTCGGCCGGCCGGCGCGAGACCGGGGCGTCGCTCGCGGAGGAGAAGAACCGGACGTCGAGATCCTGGCGGGACCGGGGGAGCGACGGGCGGCCGTTCCCGCCCCGACCGCGCCGCGGTGGCTTGGCGTGCGGGTCGGTCGCCACGGACGTCGTCGCGGCTTCGACGCCCCGCCCGGCGTCCTGTTGGTCGGTCGTCATGGGCCCGGGGCGAGCCCATCGTTACGCCGGCTGCTCGGGGGGGTCGTCGCAACGCGGCCGGCCCGGCCCGCGGCGTTCCTTGGTTCCCCCCTAGGCACTGGCTGCTCCCTCGCGTCGAGCCGTGACCCGCCGGACAATGCGGCCCGCGGTGCGCGTGCATCATCCCCCCGTGGGGGTGATGCACGCGATCCTCCGTGTGGGAGCCTCACGGAGGATCATGGGAGGTGTGTTCGATGGGGGACGTAGGCGAGGACGAACCGTCGGAACGGGCGGAGGGCCCGGAACCCGGCGACGAGGGTGAACGCTTCCCGGCCGCGGACGCGCAGCCTGCGGAGAGCGACGCCGTCAATGAGTCGGAGGGCGACGAGCCCACGGCGGAGGCGGACGCCGCCGAGCCCGCGGTTGACACCGTCGCCGAGCCCGCAGCGGACGAGGCCAGCGGCGACCAGCAATCCGCGGTGACCGAGAGCTTCGAGCCGCTCGACGGCAAACCGGTCCCTGCGGCCGCCTCGACCGGGGGGGACGAGCCTGCCGCGACCGGGCGCAAGCGGGGCCGGGCCCGTTCGGTGCTCGTCGGCATGCTGGTGCTCCTGACCTCGATCAGCGTGATCCTCGCCGTCACGTCGGCCTGGGCGCACCGGACGGTGTTCGACACGAACGCCTGGCTGAAGATCGTCGGGCCGCTCCCGCAGGAGCCCGGGGTGGCCGAAGCCGCCTCGCAGTTCGTCGTGACGAAGGTCACCGAGGTCGTCGACCTCCAGGGAACGGTGGAGCAGGCGCTGCCCTCCCAGCTCGATCCGCTGATCGGCGTGGTGGCGGACCGGGTGCGGACGATCGTCCAGGACCAGCTCACGACGTTCATCGGGAGCGACACGTTCCACAACGCGTGGGTCGAGGTGAACCGGGTCGCGCACGACGCCGCGATCAAGCTCCTCCGTGGGGATACGACGCGCCTCGTTACCGGGCCGAACGGCGAGGTGCGGCTGAACCTCGTGCCGCTGCTGTACCGCGGCCTCGAGTTCCTTCAGGAGCACGTCTCGTTCGTGCTGCAGGGCCACACAGTGCCGACGGGCGTCGACCCGCTGACCGACCCCGCCGGAGCGGTCCAGGCCCTGTCGGCCGAGTTCGGTCGTTCCCTGCCGGCGGACTTCGCCCAGCCCGTGGTGTTCCAGTCGGACTCCCTCGCGGCGGCGCAGGACGCGGTGAAAGTGTTCGACAAGCTCTTCGTCGTCGCACTGATCCTGCCGCTCGTCCTTGCGGCGATCGCCATCGTGCTGTCGAGGCGGCGCCGGAGGACCGTCGTGCAGATCGCCATCGGGGCAGCGGTGGCGGTGGTGCTTGCCGCGGCGGTCGTACGCAAGCTCCAGGAGGCGATCGTTGACAAGGTGAAGAACCCCAGCGGCCGGGAAGCGGTGCGGGACACCGTGGCCGCGGTGGTGCACGGGCTGCGCATGCTCCTGATCGCCGTCCTGATCGTCGGGGCGGTGGTGGCGATCGTCGCCTACCTCGCCGGCCGACCAGCATGGCTCGTGCGAGCGGCCGCCGCCGTCAAGCGGGCGACCGGCGGCGAGCGGGCGCAGCGGATCGAGGCCTACGTGGCGGCCCGCGAGACGGTGTTCATCTGGACCGGCGTGGCCCTCGCGATCGGCGTGCTGTTCCTGACCGGGCTGTCGTGGACGCCGTTCCTGGTCATCGCCTCGTTCCTCGGGCTGTGGGTCCTCGGCGTCGTCGGCCTGGCCCGGCGATCGACCACCGGTGACGTCCCGCTCGGAGCGGAACCGGTGACGTAATCCGCCCGACCGACGTCCGATCCAACGACAAACGGAGAAGGCCCGGGGGGACCCGGGCCTTCTCCGTGGCGACCGCTGACCGAGAGGCGCGTGCGCCGGGCCCGGGCGTCCGCTTCCGGACCCGGCGCGCCGCGCCTCTCGGTCAGGCGGGCCTGTTCGTGATGTGCACGAACGTTCGGTCGCTCTGCTGGCACTCCGACCGGAGCGCGATCTGGCCGGTGGACGACTGGTCGGGCGACTCGTAGGAGATCTCCGAGTCCGCATCCTCGATCTCGTCGAACAGGATCGCGTAGCCGGCGCCGTCCAGCGCGTCCTTCCACCCGTCGTAGGCGGACTGGAGGTCGCCCTCCCAGTACCCCTCGACGACCTGCGACGGCCCGGCCTCACTCGACGTCGTCAGCTTGGCTTCGCCGGGGATCGGGAAGTCGGCCGGAAGCTTGATCTCCTCCGAGCTGAGGGGCGGGCCGTCGCAGTTCTCGGTTCCCGCGCCTTCGTTCTCCTCCCCGCCTCCGCCGCACGCGGAGAACATGAGGACCACCATCAGCAATCCGGCAGCGAGCCGGACCGTTCGGCGAGCCAATGGCTGCTCCTCCCAGGATCGTGGCGAACCGCGGGCCGTCCGCCCGGCGGAATCCAAGCGGTCCGCCCATAAGTTCTCCGTAAGGAGCGGAGCACTTGCCATCCTCGGTCCGCGGGTACGCTGCCCCTGCGCCTGACGCCCCCGGGGAGGATTCGAGTGCGTGTGCTCGTGGTGGAGGACGAGGACCTGCTGGCGAACGCCGTCGCGCGCGGGCTCCGGCAGGAGGGCATGGCCGTCGACGTGGCCGGGGACGGCCGGTCGGCGCTCGACAAGGTCGCCGTGAACGCATACGACGTCGTGGTCCTCGACCGCGACCTGCCGGTCGTGCACGGCGACGACGTGTGCCGCGAGATCGTCGGCCGCGAGGACGCCCCGCGCGTCATCATGCTCACCGCGTCGGGCGGCGTCGACGACCTGGTCGACGGGCTCGCGCTGGGCGCCGACGACTATCTCGGCAAGCCGTTCGCGTTCCCCGAGCTCGTGGCACGCGTGCGCGCGCTCGCCCGGCGCCCGCCGAGCGCACGCCCGCCGGTGCTCGAGCGGGGCGACCTCCGGCTCGACCCGGCCGCCCATCTCGTGACGCGCGCCGGCGAGGCGGTTCCGCTCGCCCGCAAGGAGTTCGCCGTGCTGCAGACGCTCATGGAGGCAGAGGGCGCCGTGGTCAGCGCCGAGCAGCTGCTCGAGCGGGCGTGGGACGAGAACACCGACCCGTTCACGAACGTCATCCGCGTGACCGTGATGAACGTCCGCCGCAAGCTCGGGGAACCGCCGGTCATCGAGACCGTGATCGGCGCGGGGTACCGGCTGTGAGGCTGCGGAAGCACTTCCAGCCGACGGTCCGCCTCCGACTCACCCTGCTGTACGGCGGGCTGTTCCTCGCGGTCGGCGCGGTGCTCCTGCTCGTGAACTACCTCCTGGTCCGGCGGAGCCTGACGGTCGACCCCCGGGTCCTGCAGGAACGGATCGAGATCCGCCTCGGGCACTCGCTGTTCACGTTCCCCGCGCCGCCGCTGTCGGCGTACCGAAGGCTGGAGACGCTGCTCCGCGAGGCGGCCGAGGGGCTGCGCAGCGACGCCCTGCACGCACTTGTCGTGCAGTCGATCGCCGCGTTCGCCGCGCTGGCGGTCCTGTGCTTCGGCCTCGGCTGGCTCGTCGCCGGCCGCGCGCTCCGCCCGCTCAAGCAGATCACCGGAGCCGCCCGCCGCCTGTCCGGCGAGACGCTCCACGAGCGGATCGACCTCCAGGGCCCCGAGGACGAGCTGAAGGAGCTGGCCGACACGTTCGACGCGATGCTCGCCCGGCTGGACTCGGCGTTCGACAGCCAGCGGCGGTTCGTCGCCAACGCTTCGCACGAGCTCCGGACCCCGCTGTCGATCATCCGTGCCGAGCTCGACGTCACGATGTCCAACCCCGACCCCTCCCGTGAGGAGCTCGAGGGGATGGCCGAGGTGGTCCGCCAGGCCACCGACCGCAGCGACCGCCTCATCGACAGCCTGCTGACCCTCGCGCGCACCGAAGGCTCGACGATCGGCAACGACGAGGTGGACCTCGCGGTCCTGGCGAACCGGGCGCTGTCACGCAAGACCGAGGAAGCCGAGGCGCGTTCCATCCGGCTGGGCCGGGCGCTCGATCCGGCAGCCGTCCGGGGCGACGAGGTCCTGCTGGAGCGTCTGATCGAGAACCTGGTCGAGAACGCGATCCGCTACAACCGCGAGGGGGGCTGGGTCGAGGTGCGCACCGGCGCCGAAGGTCCCGGCCTGGCGCTCTCGGTCCGCAACAGCGGCGACGGCAACCGGATCGAGGACGTCGACGCGCTGTTCGAGCCGTTCCGGCGCGGCGACCAGGACCGGGTGCGCTCGGATCGTGGGGTCGGGCTCGGCCTCGCGATCGTGCGTGCGGTGGCGGAGGCCCACGGCGGCGGCGTGCACGCCTCCGCTCGCGCGGGCGGCGGGCTCGAGGTCGAGGTGGAGCTGCCGGCGCCGGTCCCGGCGGACCGGATCCCCGCCCGCTGAGGGCGGCGAGTCAGGCGGTGCGTTGCGCAGGCGGCGCCTGCGCGGCCCGCGCGGCATCCACGAACGCGTGGCCGATCTCCCGCGAGTCGAGCCATTTCTCCGCGTACTCGCGGCCCTTCTGCACGATCGAGTCCATGAACGGCTGATCCTTGAACAGCCGCACCAGGTGCTTTCCGACGGCCGCGCCCTGGTCCTCGTCGATCTCGACCTTGCAGCACGCGTCGTCGGGCAGCTCGGCGAAGGCCCCCACGTTGCTGACCACGAGGGGGCGTCCTTCGGCCAGGGCGCGGGCGTTCGTCCCGCTCGACTCGACCACGGTCGGGTACCGGAGGTTCACGACCACATCGCACGCCAGCAGGTAGCGGTAGAACTCGATCAGGTCCACGAACCCCGTCAGCCGGATCTTCCCCTTGAGCTCCGGCCGGTCGGTCCACCTCGCGAGCCGCCCGCCGGTGTGGTCGCGACCGACCAGCACGAGCTTCGCGTCCGGGCGCTCCCGGGCCAGCATGGCGAACCCCTCGATCACGGCCTCGGGCTGCTTCGGCGTCGTGACGTACCCGAGGAACCCCACGATCGGCACCCCCTGGGGCAGGTTGAGCGCGCGGCGGGCCGTCTCCTTGGTCATGGTCTTCAGCTCGTCCGGCCGGGGCGGCGCGAAATGCGGGATCACGTGGATCGGCACGTTCGGCACCTCCCACGCGATCCGGTCCCGCATCTCGTCGCTGTGCGTGACGATCACCCGCGACCGTTTCGCGATATGGGAGAACAGCGGGAACAGGAACTTCTCGAAGTCGCTGGCGATGCCCCGCTGCCGGAGCCCGGCCAGCCTGGTGCCGGTCTCGCCGTGCTCGCCGCGGAGGATGCGCTCGTAGATGTCCCAGTGCTTGCGCGGGCCGGGGTTCTCGACGAGGACGTCGGCCAGCATGTGGTGCATCACGATGTCGTGGAACACCGACACGCCGGGCCGCTTCATGGCCGCCTCGTAGCAATACCGGTGGTAGGCGTTGTTCCCCAGGTGGTAGATCGGGACGGCATCACCCTGCGGCCGGGCCTTCCACTTCTCCGGAGTGATCCAGCCGATCCCGGGGGGCGTCTGAAGCTTCTTGAACATCCCCGCCGCGGGCGACACAACCGTGACCTCTGCCTCCTCGGCGACGAACGGGAGCAGCTGGACGGAGTACTCGCCGATCCCGGACTTGTGCGGGGGAAGCGGGCTGAACCAGTCGATCCGCATGCGGCCGCTCACAGGCCTACTGGGAGTCTGCAGGCAGAGCCTCGGGCGAGGCCACGGACGGCTCGGCTTCCTTCGGCGGGTCCGCCGAGGGCTCGGCCGGCTCACGGGAGGCCGCGATCTCCTTGTGCAGCGCCTCGAGCTCGTCCCGGAGAGCCTGGACGTCGTCCCGGACGTTGCGGATCTGCTGGCCGTGGCGGGCGGTCAGCGCCTCGATCTTGCGTTCCATCGCCTTCAGCACGATGTCGTTGCGCTCGATGATGTCCCACACGGCCCACTGGAGCCACATCCCGGAGTTCCCTTCGGCGATGGCCTCCTCGGGGGTGAGGGGCTTGCCGCTCTGCTGGGCGTCGAGCGTGCGCAGACGCTGGAGCCACAGGTTGTCCCCCAGCTCGCGGTTGTAGATGCGGATCTCGCGCCGGCGCCGGTACCAGTTCACCGTGCGCTCCGGCGTGTACCTCTTGATCGTCGCTCGCAGTGCCATAGAACGAACAGGGTAGCCGACGGGCGTCCGCGCGCCCCGCGGAAACCTGGAACTGCCTTTACAAGCCCGAGGGGTCGCCCGTACGCTCCGCGCCGCGGCCGGACCAGGTCGCTCCCTGGATCACGAGCGAGGCGGCGGCATGGAGCACGACAACCCCCCCGACGACGTCCCTTCCGAACCACGCACCCCTGCGAGCGACATGCCTTCCGAGCCATCCCGGTCGGAGGAACCGCGTGGAGAGGAGCCCCGGCCGGAGGAGCAGCCGCCCGCGCCGGTCGAGCGAGAGGAGGTCCCGCCTGCGAGCGAAGCACCGCCGCCGGGTGCGCCTCCGCCGCCGCCGGCACCGTCTGTGAGTGACGCACCGCCGCCGGGTCGCCCACCGGCGAAGTCGGGACCGCCCACGAAGCGCTACGTGCTGATCGTGGCGCTCCTCATCGTCGTCGCGTCGCTCGCCGGCGCCGGGGTCGCCTGGTCGGCGTCGGTCTCCTCGACCAAGGCCTCCGACCTCGACCAGCTCGCGCAGCAGCAGTTCCTCGAGCAGCAGCAGATCCTGACGAGCGGCGGCGCCGATGTGGCCGAGGAGCTCCGGCGCGTCGGGACGTTCCAGCAGCAGATCGCGTCGCAGCGGTACTTCGCCGAACAGGCGCAGGCGCTCGCGGCGAAGTACCCGCAGCTCGCGGCCCAGTTCGCGTCCGAGGCACAGGGCCAGTCGGCACTGGCGCGCAACACGGCAGCGCTGTTCTTCGCCACCTTCCCCCAGATCTCGCCCGACGGGACGGTGACCTACGACCGCCAGCAGGCGCTCAACAACCTCCTCGGCCGCTACGTGATCTATCAGCAGCTCCATCCGGAGCAGATCCAGGCGCAGGCCGCGGACGAGCACACCAAGGCCGGCCGCATCGTGGGGGTCGGGATCATCCTGGTGGCGGCGCTGTTCTTCCTCACGCTCGCACAGGTGGCCCGATCGAGGACCCGGCACGGCTTCCTGGTCGTCGGAACGGCGATCCTCATCGCGGGCCTCGTGCTGTGGGTGGTGGTGGCGCTGTGAGCGACGAGCGCGAGACGCCCACGCCGGCGACCGAGGAGTCGGAAGGCCACCCGCTCACCAGGCACCTCACGGTCGCCATCGTCCTGGTGTCGCTCGCGATCGCCGCGGTCGGCTACCTCCAGGTGACGGCCTCGCGGAAGAGCAGCGACGCCGGCCAGGACGCGCAGCGGCTGGCCACGCTGACCATGTCGAAGCTGCTCTCCGCCCAGTCGGACGCGCAGGTCAACTACGAGATGTTCCTCATGGCGCAGGACCAGCTCGGCCGGGCCGGGACCGCGCTGCAGCAGAGCCAGTTCGTCGCGGGCGAGGCGGCCGTCGCCTACAAGGCAGAACAGCGCCTGTGGGAGACGCTCGCCGCCCGGACCCAGCGACTGACGACCCTCTCCGCGAACAGCCCCGACGGCCCGCAGAACGACCCCAACTTCCCCCGGGCGTTCTTCTCGCGCTCGACGCAGGAGGCGCTGCAGCAGCAGGCCCTCCAGGACGCGGCGAACGCAACGAACTCGGCCTGGGAGTCCTCGGCGGCGCGCTACACGGCGATCCTCACCCTGTTCGCTGTGGCGTTGTTCCTGCTCGGCTTCGCGCTCGCGCTGCCCGACCAGGTGCTCCGGATCTTCGCGTACGTCGGCGCGGGGCTCCTCGTGATCGGGGTCGCGTGGGCGGTGCTGGTCGCGCTCGACGCGCCGAAGGACGTCTCGCCCCAGGCCGCGGTCGAGTACGCGGCCGGCGAGGTCGCCCTCGAATCTGCCGTCGACGCCACCGGGGCCGACGAGGCCATCAACCACTTCACGAAGGCGATCGACATCTGGCCGGACTTCTCGCGGGCATACCTCGGCCGGGCCAACGCGACACTCTTCGGCAGCGCCTCGCAGGTGGAGGCCACGCTGATCCCCGTCGACAAGCTGGAGCAGGTCCGCTCGGACCTCGAGGTCGCCCGGGGCAACGGGTTCGACAACGCTCTCCTGCTGGAACAGCTCGGCGGCACGGCGTTCTCGCTGGGGCTCCACGACCAGCCCGACCAGTTCGCGAAGGCGGCCGCGATCGCGGAGGAGGCCATCCCGGACGTGCCCGACGACCCGGTGCCGCGGTTCACGCTGGCGGCCTCGCTCCTCGCCCAGGGGAAGATCCCGGAGGCGGAAGGCGCGTACGGCGAGGCCCTCAACTCGGTGCTGTATCTGCACGCGGACGGCACCGAGCCCCGCAACGCCCCGGCGTTCCAGCAGGTCTGGATCTCAGGGGCGCTGTCCGACCTCGAGGCCGTGCAGGGCGTCAAGCCGGAGCTGGCCGGCGAGGTCGCCAAGCTCAAGGAGTTTCTCGTGGGGTCGTTCGCGGCCGGAGGCCCCGTCACGCCGGGCGGCGACGCGACCGTGGGACTCGAGGTGCAGACGACGCCCACCACGCTGTACTGGGTCGCCGACAACGAGGAGTTCTACGACCCCGCATCGCACAAGCTCTCCGCGGAGTGGTATTTCCGCGAGAACGGCTCGGAGTGGGTGGGGATGCCGGAGGTGTCCGGGGTCGTCGACCCGACGGTCGAGCCGGGCGCGCCGAAGTTCTCCGGGCGGAGCCTGGTCGGGCAGACGATCCCGCCGCGCTGCGTCGGGACCGCGGACTACCGGGTCGAGCTGTACGTCGACGGCCACATCGCCGGGTCGGCCGAGTCGACGGCGGAGTTCGGGTCGCTGGTGCCGTTCATCGACCGCTCGCTGAACCTCCAGGTGTGCCACCCGGCCGACTGGGAGCTGACCTCGACCACGCTGCCGGGGTTCCGCGACGGGCTCGTCAGCGCCGACAAGTCCCAGGGCGTGTACCTGTTCCGGTACAACCTCACGACCTTGCCGGCCGACATCCAGCAGAAGTCCCCCGAGGAGATCGCCGACGCCCTGTTGCTGAACACGATCGGCAAGAGCGGCGGCCTGTTTCCGGCGACCCCGACCCAGCAGGGCGACGCGCAGCACCAGCCGCTCCCCGGCATGACCGGCTCGACCGAACGCGTCTTCACCGATGGCGGCGGCGGCGCGATCCAGGGCCTGGCCGGCATCGACCAGCAGGACCAGGCGGTGTTCGTGGCGCTCGTGTTCGGCCCGCAGGACGCGTTCAACTCGCCCGACGCGGCCAAGGGCGGCCTGGCGAGCGTCGTGCAGTCGATCAGCGCCTACCGCCCCGGCGGCGGCTCGTTCTGACCTGATCGCTCGGCCCCGGAACATCGGCCCCGCCTGGTTCGGCGGGGATCGGGAACAATTGGCCGATGCTCTCGACCGAGGAGCGCACGGGGGAGCGCGAACCGCGGCCGGCCCCGCCGGCTTCCCGTTCCCGGCTGCTCCTGCTGAGCTTCCTGATGCTGTTCGTCGAGCTCGGGCTGATCCGGTGGGCGGGGGCGTACGTGGTCTACCTGTCGTTCTTCACGAACTTCGTCCTGCTGGCGAGCTTCCTCGGGGTCGGAGTCGGGTTCCTCGTGGCGAAGTCGTCGCGCGACCTGTTCCGGTGGTTCCCCGTGCCGCTGGCCGCGCTGTTCGTGTTCCTCGCGGTCTTCCCGGTGCAGGGCGGCAAGGTGCACGGCGAGCTGCAGTTCGTCGGCGGGTTCGGGTGGGGCGCGCTGCCGCAGTGGGTGACCCTGCCGGTGGTGTTCCTGCTGTCGTTCGCCACGATGGCGTGCATCGCGCAGGGCGTCGCGAAGGTGTTCGCCCGGTTCGAGCCGCTCGAGGCCTACCGCGTGGACATCCTCGGCAGCGTCCTCGGCATCGTCGGGTTCTCCGCGCTGGCGTTTCTGGGCGCGCCCCCGCTCGCATGGGGCGCCGCGGTCGCCGCGCTCGCGATCGGGCTGGCCGGCGATGCGCGGGCGCGGCTCACGGTCACCGTCCCGCTCGCCGTCGTGCTGGCGGTCGTCGGCGTGTTCACCTTCACGGCGCGGACGTACTGGTCGCCGTACTACCGGGTGACGATCTCTCCGCCGACCGACAACGGCAGCGTCGCGATCGGCGTCAACGGGCGGCCGCATCAGCGGATCATGCCGCTCTCGTACCTGCGGACCAATCAGAGCTTCCGGTTCCTGCCCTACGAGCACTCACCGGGCAACGCGCTGGACGACGTGCTCATCGTCGGCGCCGGGAGCGGGAACGACGTCGCCATCGCGCTGTCGATGGGCGCGAAGCACGTCGACGCCGTCGAGATCGACCCGCGGCTGTACCGGCTGGGGCGCGACCTCCACCCGAATCACCCGTACCAGGATCCCCGGGTGACCGTGCACGTCGAGGACGGTCGGGCGTTCCTCCACGACACCGACGCGAAGTACGACCTCATCCTGTACGCGATCCCGGACTCGCTGACGGTGCTGGCCGGGCAGTCGTCGCTCCGGCTCGAGAGCTACCTGTTCACCGAGGAGGCGATGGTCGAGACGCGCGACCACCTGCAGCCGGACGGCGTCGTTTCGATGTACCACTACTACCTGCCGAACGTGCTCGACCGCTACGCCGGAACACTGACGGCGGCGTTCGGCCACCGGCCGTGTCTGGACCGGAACGCCGGCCTCGGGCCGCGGCCGGGCGCGGTGCTGACCGAGGCGCTGACACCGTCGACGCTCACGTGCGACACGTTCTGGAGCCCGGTGTCGAAGGCCGCCGCAACGCCGGACACCGACGACCACCCGTTCCCGTATCTGGTCGACGCGGACGATCCCGGGGATCTACCAGGTGAGCATGTTGCTGATCCTGCTGTTCGCTCTCGGCGTGGTTCGTGTGGCGCGGCGGGCCGTTCCGGCGGATGGGCTCGTACGTGGACCTGTTCTTCATGGGGGCGGCGTTCCTGCTGCTCGAGACGAAGAACGTCGTGCAGTTCGCGCTGCTGTTCGGGACGACGTGGTTCGTGAACGCGCTGGTGTTCGGCGGGATCCTGCTCACGGTCTACCTGGCGGTGGAGGTGGCTCGTCGGTTCCGGCCGAAGCGGCCGGGGCTGCTGTACGCGCTGTTGCTCGGCTCCGTGGCGTTGGCGTGGGCGGTTCCGCCGGATGCGTTGCTCGGGCTCCCGTTCGCCCCACGCTTCGCGGGGGCGGTTGCGCTCGCGTTCGCCCCGGTGTTCCTCGCCAACCTGGTGTTCGCGGAGCGGTTCCGCGACGTCGGGTCGTCGACGACGGCGTTCGGGACCAACCTGCTCGGCGCGATGGTCGGCGGCGTGCTCGAGTACGGGGCGCTCCTCGTCGGGTACCGGGCGCTGCTGATCGCCGTGGCAGCGCTGTACGGGCTGGCGTTTCTCACCGGGCGCAAACATCTGGCCACGACCGCGACGGCGGCATAGCATCGCCGCAGCGTCCGGGGTGGAACAAAGGGAGGGAGGGCTCGTGGCCAACTACGAGGAGATGATGCGCCAGGCCCAGGAGATGGCGCAGAAGATGGGCATGCCGGGGGCGGGTGCCGCGGGAACACCTCCGGACATGGACGAGATGGCCGCCTACCAGGCGCGCGCCGTGAAGCTCAACCAGTCAGGCGTGCAGATGCCGGCGACCATCACGTCGCTCACGCCGACCGGCAAGGTCGACTTCGGGGGCGGCAAGGAGATCGTGTTCGGCGTCCAGGTGGAGCCGCCGGGCGGCCAGCCGTACGCGACGTCGTTCAACCAGTACATGGTCGACAGCGTGATGGCGGGCGTGGTTCCGGGAGCGAGGATCAACGTGCGAGTCGACCCCGACGATCCCACCGCGATGATGTTCTGGGGCTTCGCGGGGTGAGGCCCGTGATCAGCGGATAGGATCGGCCGGCATGGGAACCGGACCCTGCCCCGTCTGCAACCAGCCGCTGCCCGCGTTCGACACCCGCAGGTGCAGCAAGTGCGGCAAGCAGGTCCACCCGGGCTGCGGGAGCGGCCAGTTCCCGGCGTTCGTGTGCGACAACTGCGCGAAGTCGCCGCCCTGCCCGATCTGCCTCCAGCCCCTCGCGGCGTCCGAGTCGCAGCAGTGCAAGAAGTGCGGCCGCCTGGTTCACGAGGGCTGCGGCAAGAAGAAGCTCATCGGCGGCTTCGTCTGCAACGAAGACGCCTGACCAGCTCCTCCGGCAACGGGAACTCGCGAGAACGACGAGCAGTAGGAGAAACCTCGCGTACGGCGGCCATTCCCAGTTCAGATCGGGCTTCAGCTGAGCTGCTCGGCCAGTGCGACGAGGATGCCCTCGGGGCCGCGGACGTTACAGAGCCGATAGCTGTCCTCGTACTGTGCCACCTCGCCAACGAGTTCGGCGCCGAGGGTGAGCAGCCGGGCTACGACGTCGTCGATGTCGTCGACGGCGAACATGATGCGGCGTATGCCCAACGTGTTCGCCGGCGCGCTTTCCGGCTCGGCTCTGACCGCCGTCGGCGTGTGGAACCTCGTCAGCTCAACCCCGCCGTGGCCGTCCGGGGTCCGCATCATGGCGATGTCGGCACGGACGTCATTGAGCCCGACGACACGGTCCACCGAGGGCCCCTCGACCGTCGTCTCGCCTTCCAGCTCCATACCGAGTTCGGTGAAGAACGCTTTGGCAGCCTCGATGTCGTCGACAACGATGAGAACGTTGTCCATCCGCCGAATCGCCATATGCCGGTTACGACTCGGCGATGCCGATCGGGCAGCTCATGCCCGTTCCGCCCAGGCCGCAGTAGCCGTTCGGGTTCTTCCCGAGGTACTGCTGGTGGTAGTCCTCCGCGTAGTAGAACTCCGGCGCCTCGCGGATCTCGGTCGTGATCTGACCGTGGGCCGCCTTCGACAGCACCTCCTGGAACGCGTCACGGGTCGCCTCGGCGCTCTTCGCCTGGAGCTCGCCGTACGTGTAGACCGCGCTCCGGTACTGCGTCCCGACGTCGTTGCCCTGGCGGTTGCCCTGGGTCGGGTCGTGACCCTCCCAGAACGCCTTCAGGACCTCCTCGTAGGAGATGACGCCCGGGTCGAACACCACAAGCACGACCTCGGCGTGGCCGGTCATGCCCGAGCAGACCTCCTCGTACGTCGGGTTCGGCGTGAAGCCGCCCGCGTAGCCGACCGCCGTCGTGTACACGCCCGGCAGCCGCCAGAAGATCCGCTCGGCGCCCCAGAAGCAGCCCATGCCGAACACGGCCCGCTCCATCCCCTCGGGGAACGGCGGCGTCAGCTCGTGTCCGTTCACGAAGTGGCGGTCTGGCACCGGCATCTCCCGTGTGCGGCCCGGCAGGGCGTTCTCGGGTGTGACCATCTGTGTCTTGTGCGATGGGAACAGGAACCTCATGTGCTTGCAGCACCTCCTCGCCTACGTTGGAACAGTCTCGCGAGGCCGTTGTTCGCTACAGGCTACGCCTCCGCACCGCTGCGGCCATTCTCCCGGAGGAACGCCAGCATTCGCCGCCAGGCGTCATCGGAGGCGTCGGCGTTGTCGACCGCCTTGCGATCGAAGAACGAATGCGGCGCGTCCTCGTACGTCACGATCTGTTTCGTCACCCCGGCTTCGTTCAGGGCCTGCTCGAACGCCGCGACGTGCTCGGCGGTGATGTTCTTGTCGGCGCCGCCGAACAGACCGAGCACCGGCGCCTCGTACCGGGCCGCCATCTCGATGGGTGAGCTCGTGTCGCCTTCGCGCCGGGGGAGCAGGTACCCGTAGAACCCGATCACGCCGGCCAGCCCGTGGCCCTCGGCCGCCTGGTTGAACGAGGCCCGCCCGCCGAAGCAGAACCCCACGGTGAACACCGCGTTCGCGCCGCCGCCCTCGGGCGAGCGAACATACGCGACGGCGGCGGCAGTGTCGGCGGCCGTGTGCTCCGGGGTCACCTGCGGGACGTGCGTGTCCTTGTCGAAGTCGGCATCCCGCTCCGACACGCCCGCCGTCCGCCCGAAGTGGTCGAACGCCGTCGCGTGCACGCCGGCCTCGGCGAACCGCTCCGCGAGCTCCTTGTAGAACGGGAACAGGCCCCGGACGTCGGGCAGGATGACGATGCCCGGCCCGCCCGGCGCGGCGGTGGTCGCGGAGTAGGCGGCGAACCGGTTCCCGTCGGCCGCTTCCAGGACGAGCTGCCGGGTCTCGCCGATGCCCGCGCCGCCGGAGATCGGCGGCGGCGGCGGCCGGGCGTCGTCGTCGTAGCACATGGGCGAACTCCTCCCCGTCCGATGTGAGTCGGGTCCCGCGTTCGTGCAGCCTCTACGCCGGCGCGACCGCGGGACCCGTGATCAGTTGTACCGCGTTCCGGCGGGAAGGGGATGAACGCAGTCCGCGGCCGCCGCTCGCTCCGTACAACCGCTTCGACACGGGAGGTGGGAGTGCGGGGACCGATCGGGAACATCGTTGCGCTCGTCGTGGGCCTCGGGCTGGCTGCCTGCTCGCCGGGCGACGGTCCGCCGACGGGCCCGTCCTCGTCACCGCCGCCGACCACGGTGGGGACCTCGCACGCCCCGACCACCACGCCGTCCCCGGCCGCGCTCGAGCCGGCGGCCGTGGTCCGACTCACCGGCAGGTCGGCTGCCGGCTTGGCCGAGCTCGACGGTTCCCTCTGGGTGTCGCACTTCGAGGGCTCGACGCTGTCGGAGGTCGACGTCACGGCCGACCGCGAGGTTCGGACGGTCGAGGTCGGCAGGCACCCTGGGAGCATCCGCGCGCTCGACGGACGGGTGTTCGTCACGCATTACGGAGTGCCGAAGGACGACCAGCGGATCGGCGCGATGGACCCGTCGGACGGGTCGACCACCCGGTCGGAGCGGGTCGGGCCGCTCTGCTGCGAGCTGGTCGAAGCCGGCGGCTTCCTGTGGACGGTCGACGTCGACGGTCGCCTCATCCGGCTGGACCGCCGGCTGCGCGTGACCGAAGCCGCGAGGACGTCCGCGAACTCGGAATTCCACATCGGCGTGGTCTCGACCGGCGACGCGGTGTGGGTGGCGAGCGAGGATTCCCGGATCGAACGGTTCGACGCCCGGACGGGGAAGCAGACCACGTTCGTCGAGGCGGGCGGCGGCATCCCGGTGGCCTCGGGCGGCGGCTTGCTGTGGGGGGCCCGGGCCGACACCGTCTGGGGACTGGACGTCACGACGGGGGAACAGCGGGCCGAGTTCCCTCTGGAGGGCGTGTCCGAGATCCTGTCGGGCGCCGTGTTCGGCCCCGACCTCTGGCTCGCCGTGCGGGACGCGGGCGGCGCCGGCAGGGTGCTCCGGCTCGACACGTCCGGCGGCGACCTCACCGGCGAGGCCGAGGTGGGGCTCCCCACCAACATGCTGGTCGTCGGCGACTCGTTGTGGGTCACCGACTGGGACGAACACTCGGTGGTCCGGTTCGCCCTCGGCTGACAGGACGGCGGGCTCGAGTGGTGGCGCTACCACCACGACGAGTGGAACACCGGCCGGTACGGGATGGCCTTCACGGCCCCGGGCGACGACTGGTACGCCGGCCGCGCGAAGGCCTGGGTGGTGCGCTTCGGCGCCGCCGCGTCGAAGCGCGTGCCCGCCGTGACGGTGTGTCCTCCGTGATCCGGCCGGCGCCGGATCACTCCCCCCCGGCGTAGATTCCGCCCGCGATGCGAACGGGGCACTGGCTGGTCGTCGCGGCCCTGGTGGTCGCCGCCGGCGACTGGGTCGCGGTCGCCCGCCGGGCCGAGCGCGCCGAGTACATCCTGAAGCCGCTGACGATGGTCGTCCTCATCGGCGCGGCCATCTCCCTCCGGGCGGGGAAACCGGCCGCGACCTGCGCGTTCACCCTCGCGGCGCTCGCGTTCTCCCTGGCCGGGGACGTGTTCCTGATGGTCCCGAAGAACCTGTTCATCGCGGGGCTGGCATCGTTCCTGCTCGCGCACCTCGCCTACGTGGCCGCGTTCAACCCGACCGCCCCGCCGCTCGAGGGCGACGCTGGTCGGCGTCGTCGTGGTGCTGACGGTGGGCGTCCCGCTGTTCCTGCGCATGGCGCGGGGCATGCGGGTGAGCGGCCAGCGGGACATGCTCGTCCCGGTCGCCTGCTACTTCGCCGCGATCGGGGCGATGGTCGTGAGCGCGATCGCCACCGCCGGCCGGCCCGACTGGGACGCGGCCCACGCGGCGCTCGCCATCGCGGGCGCGGGGTTGTTCATGACCTCGGACTCGCTGATCGGCTGGCAGCGATTCGTCGCGGCCGATCCGCCACGGCGACCTCGGCGTGATCGTCACGTATCACCTGGCCCAGGCGGCGCTCGTGCTCGCGCTCCTCGGCTGACCGGCGCCGCGTCGACAGGTCGCGGGCCGCCCTCGCTCTCCAGCAACGCAGGAGTCACCGCGCCACCGTCAAGTCGGTTGACGCGTCGCTCGAGGCTCCTCATGATGCCCCGGACCATCCCATCGAGCGCCCCGAAACAGCCCGCCGCGGGCCGGGGTGGAAGGAGGAATCAATGGCGCAGTACCCACCGCCGCCCGCGACCGGACCGGTCCGGGGCCAGCGTCCCGGGACCGTGACGACGGTCGGAGTCCTGCTCATCATCGCCGGCGGCTTCGCCCTGCTGGCAGGGCTGCTGTCGTTCAGCCTGTCCGGGCTGGCCGGGATCTTCGTGGTCCTCGGGATCATCTACATCCCGGTCGGCGCGCTGGAGATCTACGCCGGGATCCAGGTGCTGAACCTCAAGGAGATCGGACGCGTCCTCGGCATGGTGATGGCCTCGATCGCCGCGGTGATCTCGATCATCTACATCGCGAAGGGAACCGCGACGTCGATCATCAGCATCCTGCTCGACGCCTTCATCATCTACACCCTGTACTCCAACAAGCAGTACTTCACGGAGTAGGAACCGACAACACCACGAGCCGCCGTCCGGCTTCGCCGGACGGCGGCTCGTTCGTTCCTGGGCCGGGGGCCCGGTCATGGCAACGGAAATGGGTCCGCCGGGCGGAGCAGCGAGGGGGTGCTGTCCGCCCGGCGGATGTTCGGCCCGCCGAACCGGGGGGTGGCTCTACGGGTCGATCATGAACCGGGACCCCGCACGGACCCGGTCTTCGTGGTCTCTCGGGGAACCCAGAACTCCACCGTGGTCCCGGCCCCGGGGGCGCTGCGGCACTTCCACCATCCGCCGGCGAGCTCGGCGCGCTCGCGCATGGCGAGCAGCCCCAGGTGGCCGGGGACGGTCGTTCCTCGCGACAGGTCGAACCCGTCTCCGTCGTCCTGGATCCGCACGAGGTATCCGCGGTCCTGCTGTTCCGCCAGGACGTGCACGCGGTCGGCGTCGGCGTGCTTGCGGACGTTCGCCAGGGCCTCCTGCGCGATGCGGTAGATCGTGATGCGCGTCTCGAGCGGCGGGTCGAGGTCGAGATGGTCGACCAGCTCGAACCGGATCCCGTGCTCCTCCCGGAGCTTCTCCAGGTACACCCGGAGCGCCGGGATCAGGCCCTCGGTGTCGAGCGCCGGCGGACGGAGCTCGAAGCTCACGTGCCGGAGCCGCTCCAGCGCGTGGCGGAGCGTCTCCTCCAGCTGGGTGAGCTCGTCCGCCCGGGCCGGGTCCTCGGCGAAGCGCTTGCGCAGGACCTGGACGCGCAGCACGGCCGCCGTCACCACCTGGATCGAGTCGTCGTGGAGGTCCTCCGCGAGCTGCTTGCGTTCTTTCACCTCGGCCGCGGCGAGCAGCGAGAGCAGCTTGCGCCGCTGGTCGTCGGTCTTGCGGAGCGTCTCGACGGTCCGCCACAGCTCGTCCTCGGCCTCGCGCCGCTCGGTGATGTCGCGGGCGATGCCCTCGATGGCGACGGCGTTCGCCGTCGCGTCGTAGATGGCCGCGATGCGGTGTTCGGTCCACAGGAGGGACCCGTCCTTGCGGACCAGCCGGATCGTGACCGGGTCGTTGAATGCGGACGGCGCCCGGATCAGCGCGGCCAGGAGCGGCCGGTCGTGCGGATGCGCCATCTTCAGGGTGATCTCGGGGTCGTCGTAGTGCTCCTCCGGCGAGTAACCCGTCAGGCGGGTCACCGAGGGGCTGACGTACTCGTACCGGGCTTCCGGCTTCACCCGGTACAGGTAGATGATGTCGGACGCGTTCTCGGCGAGCAGACGGAACCGGTCACCCTCCCGGCCGAGCACCGCCTGGTGCGTCTCGGAGGCGGCGAGCCGCGAATGGGCGTCGTCCACCGAGGCGGGCTCATCCTGCTCGAGACGCGAGAGGTCGGTGACCTCCGGCGCCTCCGTCCACTGGGGTGGGTTGGGCGAAGGTGACATCTCGACTCCTGCGGGCTGGCTCGACACGGTCACCAAATTCCGGTGCACAACTCTGGTGCGCCCGTTCGTAAGCAAGACTTGTCCAGATCGTCTTGCTGGAAAGCCGGTCAAACGGCCGGTTCCACCTTCGGTCGTGGGTGGTTTCCGGATGCGACCATTGGCCCGTGCACCGGGTGACGCGGCGTGGTCCGGGACGGTTCCGACATGCGATGACGGACCGACGGACGAACGGCCGACAGCGTCGTCGATCAGGCCCCGGGCCGTTCCCACGACAGCACCTCGGCCACGTCGGCCCGTGCCCGGAACGCGTCCAGCAGGTCGCCCGGCTCCAGCGAGTCGACCACGGGTCGGAGGGCATCGACCGCCCGAACCCGGGCCGCCGCCGCGGCGGCCTCGTCGCCGAACCCGGCATGCGCCATCGCTGCCACGCGGTGGACGCGCCACTGCAGGATCCGGTTCCCGTCGGCCTCCGCGTACGCAAGCGGCCGGGCGAGCAGACGGAGCGCCCCGGCGTGGTCGCCGCGGAGGGTCGCGACCAACGCGAGCCCGTACGACCCCCAGGACGAGAACAGGCGTGTCTCCTCCACGGGGAGGTCCGCGAGCTCGGCGGCGAACTCCTCCATGCCGTCCGCGTCGGCGGCCGACTCCCAAGCCAGTAGGCCCATGTTCGCGCGCTGGACCCGGTGGAGCATGACCTTCGACTCCCCGGCGGCTGCGAACCGCGCTCGCGCTTCCTCGAGGCGCCCCTCGATCACCAGCCGCGCGCCGTCGGCGGCCTGCAGGATCGGAAGGAAGAACGTCCCGCCCATGCCCTCGTTCAGATCGAGCGCCGCCAGCACGTCCCCCGCTGCGCGGTCGTACGCGCCGACCTCGAACAGCGCCAGTGACCGGAACAGGATGTTGCCGAACAGCAGCCGGGGGGACTGCAGCCCGCTCGAGACGGTGACCGCGTCGTCGAGGCCGGCGACGGCCTCACCGAGACGCCCCAGGTGCATCCGGGCCTGCCCCACGGCGTTGTGCGCGAAGGCCTCGTCGCGACGATTCCCGACGCGGCGGTTCCCGTCGAGCGACTCGATGCCCCGGCGTTCCCCTTCGTCGAGGTCGCCCATGAGCGAGTGGATGAACGAGACCATGTACAGGTTGTGGTAGCGCATCGGCTGCTGCCCGATCCGGGCGAGCAGCTCGTCGCACCGGACGCCCTCGGCCAGGGCCTCGCTGAGCGGCCCCAGGAAGTAGACCGTCTCGCACAGGCCGTGGAGGGCCCACGCCTCGCCCTCCAGGTCGCCGGCCTCCTGCGCCACCCGGGCGGCCTCGCGGTGGAGCTCGAGTGCCCGGTCGAAGTCCCCCCTCCCGAATCGGATGGTCCCGGCCGTGTACAGCGACTTGGCGATGAGGTTGGCGGCGCCGACCTCGCGCGCCGCCTCCAGGGCCCGGTCGAGCACCGCTTGGCCGTCCTCGTACCGGTCCTGGAGCCAGTGGAGGTGGGCGAGCGCCGCCAGGGATCGCGCCACGAGCATGCGGTCGCCGGCGCGCTCCGCCGAGTCGGCGGCCGCCCGGTAGTCCGGCTCGGCCTCGGGGAAGTTCCCGAGCTGCTCGTGCGCCTCGCCCCGCCGCAGGCGCACCTCGGCCTCGATGCGTGCCCGTTCGGCGTCGTCGGGGGTCCGCGCGGAGGCCTCGAGTGCGCGGCCGTACCACCGGATGGCCTCCTCGGCGGCGAACACCCTGCCGCTGCGGTGGCCGGCCAGCATCGCGTATTTCGCGGTCTTGGCCGGGTCCCCCGACCCCTCGGCGTGGTGGGCGAGGATCTCCGCGAACTCTTCCTCGCGCCCGGCGGTGACGCGTTCGACCCAGCCGAGCGCCTGCATGTGCGCGGCCGCGCGGCGGGTCCGGGGGATGCCCTGGTATGCCACGTCGCGGGTCAGCACGTGGTTGAAGATCAGCTCGCGGTCGCCCTCGATGCCGGAGCCCTCCCGCTCGGAGATGTGGCCCTTGTCGACCAGGCCGTCGACCGCGACGCGGGCGCCGGGGGTTCCGAGGGCCTCGAGCGCTCCCTCCCAGAAGATCCGGCCGACCACAGCGGCGTCCTGGATGGCCCGCTTCTCGGTCGGCGCCAGCAGGTCGATGCGAGAGGCGATCACGCCCTGCACGGTGTCCGGCAGCGTGCTCGGAAGGGCCCGGTCGAGCCGCCAGTCGTACTCGTTGCGGACCAGGTAGCCGTCTTCGACCAGCATCCGGAGCAGCTCCTGGGCGAAGAACGGGTTCCCTTCGGAGCGCTCCAGCACCGGCTGGAGGGCCTCCGGCGGCGCGGTCGCGTCGCCGAGGAGGTGTCGGAGCATCTCCTCGCTCTCCTCGGCTCGGAGCGGGGAGAGCTCGATGCGAACGGCGCTCCGCACCGACGCGCCCCAGCCCGGACGGCGCTCCCACAGGTCCGGGCGGGTCATCGCGACGAACAGCACGGGCGCCGCCACCCGGGCGGCGAGCTGTTCGACGAGGTCGAGCAGCGACGGATCGGCCCAGTGCACGTCCTCGACGATCGCGACGACCGGTTCCTCCGCCGCGATCGACTCGAAGTAGATCCGCCAGCACCGCCCGATGAGCTCCCGGGCGACGTCGGGCTCGATGCCGGCGATCGGGTCGGGCTCGACCGGGATGCCGATCGACGACAGCAGGACGTGCGTCGTGCCGACCGGGTCGTCGGAGCGCAGGCGGCGCTCCAGCCGAGCGACGGCCTTCTGGCGCATGGCGTCGCCGCGGTCGCTGTCGAGGATTCCCGCATCGGCCTTGAGGATCTCCGCGAGCGGCCAGTACGTGAGGCCGTCGCCGTATGGCAGGCATCGGCCCCGGACCACGCGTACGGGGATCGGGCGCTGCCGGGCCAGCAGCTGGAACTCGTGCGCCAGCCGGCTCTTGCCGATCCCGGCGGGCCCGATCACGGTGGCGAGGCCGGCCTTGCCGTCGCGTTCGGTCCGGTCGAGCACGAGCCGGAGGAGGTCGATCTCGTGGTCCCGCCCGACCATCGGCGCTGTGCCGGTCGCCCCCGGCCGCACCGCCCGGATCTCCCGGACCTCGCCGGACACCTCGAAGGCGGGGACCGGCCGGTCGAACCCCTTCACGCTCACCTCGCCGAGCGAGCGGTAGGCGATCGTGTGGCGGGTGTCCCGGTGGGTCCGCTCACCGACGACGATGGCGCCCGGCTGCGCCAGCGCCTCGAGCCGGGCAGCGAGGTTCACCGGCGTCCCGGTGACGAGGCCCTCGCGATCGATGCCGGTGGCAGTGACGACGTCCCCGGTGTTGATCCCGACCCGCATCATCAGCTCGACGCCGCGCGTGGCCTTGAGCTCGGCGTTGAGGGCGGGCATCCGGCCGTGCATGGCGACCGCCGCCCGCACGGCGCGCTCGGGGTCGTCCTCGTGGGCGACGGGAACGCCGAACACCGCAACGATGGCGTCCCCGATGAACTTCTCGACGGTGCCGCCGTGGCGGTCGATCTCCTCGGCCATGGCGGTGAAGTACGCCGTGAGCACGGGCCGGAGGTCCTCGGCATCCAGGCTCGTGGCAAGCTCGGTCGAGCCCGTGAGGTCGGCGAACAACACGGTGACGACCTTGCGTTCCTCGAGCTCGGGAACGGCCGCGGGCGCCGTCTCCGCGGCGGCCGGCACGTCCGCGCCCAGCGCGGTCCCGCAGGAGCCGCAGAATCGGTTTGCGGGCGGGTTGTTCGCGCCGCAGACCGGGCACGTTCGCTCGAGCGCGGTCCCGCACGAGCCGCAGAACCGGTTGCCGGGCGGGTTGGAAGACCCGCAGGCGGGGCAGTCCACCCCGTCCGGCGCCCCCGGTGCGACGGTCGTTCCCTCGGACTCGGCCATGCCTGCCACCCCTCGGCGGGAGAGTCTACGCGGGGCACTGTTCGTTGCAGCCCACGCACGATCCGGGCGGATCTCGCCGATCGCTGTTTCGCGGCGCCTGGAACGGGGAAGAAACTCTCGTTCTGCTTTCGGGGTGTCCGTCCCATCGTGGGGCGGCGGGGGAAAGGGAAAGGATCATGCGAGTCGGCCCACGGGGCCCGAGAGGGCCTCGCGTCCGTTCTCCCCGCATGCGCCCTCTCCTCCGACGCGCCCACCCCGCACCGGCCATGTCCACCGCCCGCCCCGACGGCGGCGGCGAACCCTGAGCGACGAGCGCTTCACCGTCCGTCTCGCCGTGTCGGCCCATGCCCCGTCCGAGGCCCGGCGCACCGTGGCCGACGGCCTCGCGGGCCGTCTGGGGGCCGAGGCGCTGCGTGAGACCCAGCTGCTCGTGACCGAGCTCGTGACGAACGCCGTCCGCCACGGCGGGCTCACGCCGGAGGACATGATCACGCTCGAGGTGCTGCTGCGCGGACCGGTCCTGCGGGTCGAGGTGGCCGACGGGGGGCCCGGGTTCGACCCGGCCTCGGCGCTCGACCCGGTGCGGGAGAACCCCGGCGGGTGGGGCCTGCTGCTCGTGTCCCGCATGGCCAGCCGGTGGGGTGTGACCCGGGGCCGTCCCAACGTGGCCTGGTTCGAGATGGACCTGGCCACGGGCTGAACCATCCGTTCGTTTGTCCGTTCGAACGGCCGGGAAACACTCGGGCATGCCGAGCCGGCGAGTCTCCGCCCGGTCTGGTCCGTCCTCCGCCCGCCTCCGGTTCGTGCTGGCATGGTCGGCGGGCTCGATGCTCCTGTGGGTGCTCGTTACGAGCACCTTCCGCGGGGCCGAGCTCATGGTGGGCGTCGTCGTCTCGGTCCTCACCGCGCTTGCCGTCGACGCCGTTCGGGAGCGCGAGCGGTTCGCGTTCCGGCCGCGCCTGCGGTGGCTGCGGCGGGCGTTCGTCCTGCCGCTGCGGGTGGTGGCCGACACCTGGCAGCTCACCGTGGTGCTGATCCGGCACACGACCGGCTCGAGGCGCGTGCGCGGGGCGTTCGTCGCGGCGCCCTTCCGTCACGGCGAGCAGGGCGACCCGGAAGACTCGGCGCGGCGGGCGCTCGTGGTGGCCGGGCTGTCCGCGGCGCCGAACAGCGTGGCGATCGGAGTCGACGACCAGCGGGACGAGGTGCTCGTCCATCAGCTGGTCCCGGACCCTGCGGGGCTCGTCCGCGACCTCGGCCGATGAACGCCTGGCTGTGGGCCGCGGCGGCCTCGATGGTGCTGCTCGTCCCGTGCGGGGTGCGCGCCCTCCGGGGCGGGACGTTCGACCGGCTGGTCGGGATGCAGCTCGGAGGAGCCGTCACCGCGCTCGCGCTCGTGATGCTCGGGCAGGGGTTCGACCGGGCCGTCTACTTCGACCTGGCGCTCGTGTTCGGGGTGCTGTCGTCGGTGGGGTCGCTCGCCTTCGTGCGGTTCCTGGAACGGTGGGCCTGATGCGCCAGGCGGTCGTCGACGTCCTGCTGGCTCTCACGATCCTGGTGCAGCTGGTGTCGGCGGTCGGGGTGCTGGCGATGCCGAACCTGATGGACCGCATGCACTACCTGGGCCCTGCCTCCACCGTCGCGCCGTGGCTGCTGGCTGGGGCCGTGGTGGTGACGGAGCGGTTCGACCACCAGGGGATCGTGACGCTGCTGCTCGCGGTGTTCCTGCTGGTGTTCCAGCCCGTGGTGACGCACGCGACCGCGCGTGCAGCCCGGATCCGCGAGCTCGGTGACTGGCGGGTGCAGCCCGACGAGAAGGTTCGGCGTCCGTGACGCCGACGGACGTGGTTCAGCTCGTGGCGATGCTGCTGGTGGCCGGTTTCGGCCTCGCCGTCGTCGTGACCAGGGAGCCCGTGCACCAGGCGATGGTGTTCGCGCTGTCCGGCGGGGCGCTCGCGTTGTTGTTCCTGGCCGTGCAGGCGCCGGACGTGGCGCTGTCGGAAATCGTCGTCGGGGCGGTGGCGTGGCCGGCCATGGTGCTGTTCACGGTGGCCAAGGCCCGCCGACACGACCGCGCCCGCGAGCGCGACCGGGACCGGGAGCGGGGCGGGTCGAAATGAGGGCCCGGCTCGCGCTGTTCGTCGCCGGCGGCGCCGGCCTCGTCGCGCTGCTCTTGTGGGGTGTCGGCGGGCTGCCCGGGTTCGGCGGCTACGACCACGAGTACGGCCGGTACCTCAACGCGAACGCCGTGTCCGAGCGTCACGCCACGAACGTCGTCGAGAGCGTGGTCTTCGACTACCGGGGATTCGACACGCTCGGGGAGGAGTTCATCCTGTTCGGCGCCGTCATGGGCGTGTCGCTGCTGCTGCGATCCCAGCGCGACGAGGAGGAGGGCGAGCTCCGGGACCGGGCTGAGGAACGCCGGGCCACCGACACCTCCGACGCCGTCCGGGTGATGGCGCTCGGGCTCATCGGGCCGGTCCTGCTGCTCGGCCTGTACGTCGTGGGGCACGGCGTGATCACGCCGGGCGGCGGGTTCCAGGGCGGCGTGATCCTGGCCGCCGCGCCGCTCCTGCTCTTCCTCTCGGGCCGATACCTCCTGCTCCGCAACGTCCATCCGATGCACGCACTCGACCTCGCCGAGGGCACGGGCGCCGGCGCCTTCGTCGCCGTCGGGCTGGCCGGGCTGGTGATCGGATCGGCGTTCCTGGCGAACGTCATCGGCCTCGGCCAGATCGGGTCGGTGTTCTCCGGGGGAACGATCGCCGTCCTCAACGTCGTCGTCGGGCTCGAGGTCGCGGCCGGCATCTCGCTCGTCCTGTACGAGTTCCTCGAGCAGACCCTGGCCATCCGGGAGCGCTAGGTGCGGGGAACGCTGCCGTATGCGCTCGCCGTGTGGCTGTTCGCCGTCGGCCTGTACGGCGTCGTGACGAGCCGGAACTTCGTGCACATGGTCATGTGCCTGTCGGTCGTGCAGTCGGCGACGTACGTGCTGCTCCTACAGGTCGGATACGTGCGGGGCGGGACCGCGCCGATCTACGCCGACGTCCCTGTGGGAACGAAGGCCGTCGACCCGGTCGTGCAGTCGCTGGTCCTCACCGACATCGTGGTCGGGGTCGTCGTGGGCGCGCTGCTCCTATCGCTCGCGCTCCAGGCCCACAAGCGCACGGGAACGCTCGACCCGAACGACCTCAGGTCGCTGGTGGGCTGAGCCATCGACTCCCTGGCGCCGCTCCCCGTCGTCGTCCCCCTCCTGGTCGCGGCGGTCGTCGCGGCGCTGTCGTGGCTGCTGCCCCGTCGACTCGTCGACGTCGTCGCCGTGGCCACATCGGTCGCCACGGCCGTCATGTGCGGGGTGCTCCTCGCGCACACGGCCGGGGGGCGCATCGTGTCGTGGTTCGGCGGCTGGCGCCCGACCGGCGGCCTGGCGCTGGGCATCTCGTTCACGGTCGACGGGCTCGGCGCGGCCATGGCGCTGCTCGTCGCCGTGCTCGTCACCGCGGTGCTCGTGTTCTCGCCGGTCTACTTCGAGGACGCGTTCGAGCACCGGCACACGGTGCTGCTGCTGGTGTTCCTCGCCGCGATGACGGGGTTCGCGCTGACCGGCGATCTGTTCGACATGTTCGTGTTCTTCGAGCTGATGTCGGTGGCGGCGTACGCGCTCACCGGATCCAAGATCCGGGAGCCGGGCCCGTTGCAGGGCGCGATGAACTTCGGCGTGGTCAACAGCCTGGGCTCGTTCGCGATCCTCCTGGGTATCGGGATGGTGTACGCGCGGACCGGCGGGCTGAACCTGGCCCAGATCGGCGACGCGCTGGCCGGGCACGGGGCGGACGGGCTGGTCGTGGTGGCGTTCGCGGTGATCGCGGTCGGCCTGTTCGTGAAGGCGGGCGTGGTGCCCTTCCAGTTCTGGCTGGCCGACGCGTACGCCGTCGTCCCGATCCCGGTGGGCGTGCTGTTCGCGGCGGTGTTCGGGGAGCTCGGGCTGTTCGGGTTCGCCCGCGTGTACTGGGCCTCGTTCGAGGGTGCCCTCGGCGGGGCAGAGCCGGCCCTCCGCGCGGTGCTGGTGGGGTTCGGGCTCGTCACCGCGGTGGTCGGCGCAGCCATGTGCTTCCTGCAGCAGCACATCAAGCGCCTGCTGGCGTTCTCGACGGTGAGCCACATCGGGCTGTTCCTGATCGGGATCGCGCTGTGGTCGCCGGCGGCGCTCGCGGGCGTGTCCGTCTACGTCGCCGGGCACGCGCTGGGCAAGGGGGCGCTGTTCCTGCTCGTCGGCGTCGTCGTCTACCGGCTGGGGAAGGTCGACGAGGACGCGCTGCTCGGGCGGGGTCGCGCCCTCCCGGTGACCGGGCTGCTGTTCGCGGTGGGCGGGGTCGTGCTGGCCGAGATGCCGCCGTTCGCGACGTTCACCGGCAAGGCGCTCATCGAGGACGCCGGCGCGGGGTTCGGGTACTGGTGGATGCCGCTGCTGTTCGCGGCGACGTCGGCCGTGGTCGGCGCGGCGGTGCTGCGCGTTGCCGGGCGGGTGTTCCTGGGATGGGGACCGGACGAGCCCGACCGGTTCGGCGCCGACCTGGTCGGCGAGGAGGAGTCGACCGAGGACGAGACGGACCACCCGCCCCATCACCGGACCCCGGTGCTTCTGCTGGTGCCCGTCGTCGCGCTGCTGGCCGGAGCGCTGGCGCTGGGGCTCGCCCCCGGGCTGACGGCGAAGGCCGAACGTGCCGCGGCGGCGTTCCAGGACCGCGAGGCGTACGCGTCGGCGGTCCTCGAGGGACGCGACGTCGCCCAGCCGCCGGTCGCCGAGCCGGCGCCGATCACGGCGTCCGCCGTCTGGTACGGGATCGGGTCGGCGGTGGGCGCCGTCGCGCTCGCCGCGTTCGCCCTGTTCCGCCGGCGGTGGGTCCCGGCGGGGTTGCGGGGCGCCGTGGCGCGCGTAGTCGAGCCGGTCGTGATCCGGTTCCGCGCGCTCCAGAGCGGTCACGTCGGCGACTACACGGCCTGGTTCGTGGTCGGAACGGCGGTCCTCGGCGGGCTGTTCGCGGCGGCGGTCCGCTAACCGTCAGGCCGACGTGTGCTCGTGAAGGGCGACCGCCGCGCCAATGTGCGCGAGGTGGGTGAGCGCCTGCGGGAAGTTCCCGAGCGGGACCCCGGTGCCGGGGGCGAACTCCTCCGAGAAGAGACCGAGGTCGTTCCCGGCCGCGGTGCCCCGGTCGAACGCCTCGCGGGCCAGGTCGAGCCGCCCCTGCCGCGCATACGCCTCCGCCAGCCAGAACTGCGCCGGAAGGAAGGCTCCCTCCCGCCCGGGAAAGCCGTCCGCCGCGGTGTACCGCCGCAGCAGCCCTCGGTCGTCGAGCTCGGAGGCGATCCGGTCCGTCGTGCGGATCATCCGCTCGTCGTCGAAGTCGCAGAAGCGCACCACGGGGAGCAGCAGCAGCGCCGCGTCCATCCCCTTCGTGCCGTACGCCCGGACGAACACCCCGCGGCGGCGGTCGTAGCCCTCGCGTTCGATCGACCGTCGGATGCGGTTGCGCTCCTCCGTCCACCGCCGGACGGGCGCGCGGCGGGCGCATTCCTTCGACAGCAGGATGCCCCGGTCGAGCGCGGCCCAGCACATCACCTTGGAGTGGACGAAGTGCCGCGGCCGCGAACGGAGCTCCCAGATTCCGGCGTCCGGCTCCCGCCACGACGCCGCCGCCCGGTCGACGAGGTCGACCAGGAACCGCCAGTAGTCGTCGTCCGGAGAGTGGCCGCGCCGGTGCCACTGATACGCCAGCTCGAGGAGCGAGCCGAACACATCGTGCTGGTCCTGGCGGTGGGCGGCGTTCCCGACCCGGACCGGGCCCGATCCCCGGTACCCGGCCAGGGAGTCCACCGTCGTCTCGATCAGCCGCCGTTCGCCGCCGACGCCGTACGCGATCTGCAGCTCGTCGGCGTGGCCGGCGGCGCTCCGTTCCACGAACCGGCGGAATCCGTCCGCCTCGTCGTCGAACCCGAGCTCGGCGAGCGACCGCACGGCGAGCCACGAGTCGCGGATCCAGCTGTACCGGTAGTCCCAGTTCCGACCCGCCCCGATGGCCTCGGGCAGCGAGGTCGTCGCCGCAGCTGCGACGGCCCCCGTCGGCGCGCGCGTCAGGCCCTTGAGGACGATGGCCGAGCGGATCGCGGCGGGCCCGTCGGTGGAGTCGAGACGCCCCTTCCCGGTCCATCGCCGCCACCACGTGATCGTCTGCTCCAGCCGGCGGTCGTTGTCCTCGGGGGTGGGTGGATCGGCTGGCTCGGGGTCGATGGTCTCCGGCGCGACGTACTCGAGCGACAGGCGGATCCGTTCTCCGGCCCGGACGTCCGTCGTCGAGATCAGCTCGTGGTCGATCTCCTCCCACTCGAGGTCGCCCGAGACCACGATGGCGTCGTTCCCGCCGATGGCGGTGGCCACCTTGACGCCGTGCTGCCGGATCCACGGCCGGACCTCGCCGTAGTCGAACCGCGGCTCGATCGTGGCTCGGATCGGCACGCGGCCCTGGACGCCCTCGATGACCCGTAGGAGCTGCCGGTAGGGGCGCTCCGACCCGCCGCGTCGCACGGTGAAGCAGTCGAGCACGCGGGCCTCGCCGCCCCGCGCGCGGAACGTCGTCTCGAGCACGAGCGTGCCGTCGAGGTACCGGCGGGTGGAGCGATGGCCGCCGCGCCCCCGGGGCTCGATGCGGCACGAGCCTCCCCGTTCCCAGTCGAGGAGCCGTCCGAACATGCTCCCCGCGTCGACGCGCGGCATGCAGCACCAGTCGATCGAGCCGGCGGACGAGACCAGCGCGACCGAATGGCAGTCGGAGATGAACCCGTAGTCCGCGATGGAGGGATACGGGTCGTGGGCGCTGTGCGATCCGCTCCGCCCGCGTCCACGCGGCGTGGTGGTGCGGGCGGGGCTCACGTCGCGGGCCTCCCCGATGGTCGATACTTCACGGCGTGTCGGACTCCTCCCCGGCCGCGCGCCTGACGATCACCGAGCAGCTCGAGCTCGTGCTGCCCACCGGCAGCCGTTCGCGCCGGTTCGCCCAGGCGGGCCTGGTCGTGTGGGCGGCGATCGGGGTCGCGCTCCTCATCGGCACGGGGTTCATCCTCCTCGCCAAGCTCACCGGGCTGCTCCCGTACCTGATCGTTGCCGGCCTGGTCGTCCTCATCCTGACACCAGTGGTGCGGGGGCTCGAGCGGCTCCGCGTGCCCCGGCAGATCGCCGCCACGGTGACGTTCGCCACGGCGGCCGTGGTCATCCCGGCCGTCGCCCCGACGGTGGTCAAGGCGTTCGTGGCGCAGTTCGCCTCGCTCCTCCGGCACTCGCCGGAGGCGCTCCAGAAGGGCGGGCTGGTCCACCGCCTCGTCGACTCGGACAGCAGCCTCCTGCACAACGTCGGGGTCTCGATCACGAACTGGGTGGCCGAACACCAGAGCCGGGCGCCCGAGTACCTCGGGAACTTCGCCGTGGGCATGGCGCGGGCGAGCGTCGTCATCATCCTCGGGAGCGTCCTCGGATACCTGCTGCTGATCTCGCGGCCCCAGGTCGGCCGGTTCACGATGCTGCTGGTCCGGCCGTCCCGGCGCCAGGGCCTGCAGGACGTGATCGACGAGATGGGCCGCATCGTGGGGGGATACGTCCGGGCACGGTTCATCGTGTCGGCGGTGGTAGGCCTGCTGGCGACCATCGGCCTGGCCGCCATTGGTATGCCCTCCGCGCTGGTGCTGGGGTTCTGGGTCGGCCTGGCCAACCTCATCCCGACGCTCGGCGCGTACATCGGCGGCATCCCCGTGGTCATCGTGGCGCTGCTGACCAAGCCCCCGCCGTACGTCCTGGCGGCGGTCGCCGTCATGACCCTGTCGCACATCGTGGACGGATTCTTCCTGTCGCCGATCGTGCTGAAGGAGACCACCCACCTGCACCCGGTCGTCGTGCTGCTCGTGGTGATCGCGGGAGCGGAGATCGCCGGGCTGTACGGCGTGCTCGCGGCGATCCCGGTGGCCGGCATCGTGCAGTTCCTGATCAAGCGCTGGGTGAAGCCGCGTCTGTACGGGGCGGAGCCGATGGCGCCGGTCCCGATCGCGCCGGGGCCGTTACCCGAGGACCCGATCGGGTCCGTCGCCGCCGAGTCGGGACCACCCGACGATCCGGACCGGGCCTGACCCGAAGATCGCGGAACCGCGCGAGCGGCTCGGCCCCGGATCCGGCTCATTCCTCGCGTCGCCGTCCGACGAGCAGGCCGGCGACGCAGAACGCCGCCGCGACGGTGCCGTCGACGATCGCCGGGCGCCGCTTGCCGGGCGGCACGCCCTCCGACCGGGCGAACGCGAACATGCTCGCCGCGTGCAGGAGGTCGACGACCGCGCCGCCGTAACGGCGGACCGGGCCGGGGTCGTCACCGGTGATGGCGGCCTGCGCCACATGGCGCCCGCCGAGGATCCGGGCGGTCGTCATGGTGACGGGGTCGGCGGCGTCGCCGCCGAAGGCGACGACGACGGCGGTGGGGGCCAGCATGAGGGCGCCGCCGTAGGCGGCGCGCGCCAGGCGGACGGCCTGGACGGACCTCATCGGCCTCGCCGCCTGGCGGCGGCGAGGCCGATCCCCGCCACCGCCGCACCCGCCGCCAGAAGCGCCCGGTGCGTCGTCACCCACCACTGCGCGCTCCGCGCGTGGGCCCGGTCATCGAACCGTCCGTGCATCCCGTGATCCTGTTCCGCGTCGACGGGCTCCCACAGGTTCGCCGGTCTCCCGGGCCGCTCGGGCTCGTCGGTCTGCTGCGACTCGAACCCGGTTCGCCCCAGGTACCGGTCGAGCAGCCCGGGCGCGACGGTGTTCGCCACGATCGTCGCCGCCGTGGTGGCGCCGACCCAGTACTCCCGCCGTTCCGGGTGGAGCGCCGCGTGCACCACCGCGCGCCCGGCGACCTCGGGCTGGTAGATCGGGGGCACCGGCTGGGCGGTGTTCGGCAGCGCCGAGCGCACCCAGTCGAACTGGGGCGTGTTGAGCGCCGGCAGCTGGACCATGGTGACGCGCACTCCGGACCGCTCGTGGAACAGCTCCGCCCGCAGCGAGTCCTGGAACCCCTGGATCGCGTGCTTCGCGCCGCAGTACGCCGACTGCAGCGGGATCCCCCGGTAGGCGAGCGCACTGCCGATCTGCACGATCGCCCCCCGGTTCCGTGGCCGCATCCTTCGGAGCGCCGCCATCGTCCCGAAGACGACTCCGTGATAGGTCACATCGGTGACGCGCCGGAACTCCTCCGGTTCGATCTCCCACAGCGGCGCGAACACCGACGTCATCGCGTCGTTCACCCATACGTCGATGGGTCCGAGCTCCCGCTCCACCCGTTCCGCGGCCGCCTCGACCTGCTCCGCGTCGGCGACGTCGGTGGGGACGGCGAGCGCCGAGCCGCCGGCGCGTTCGACCTCCTTGGCGGCCATGGCGAGTCCCTCGTCGCCCCGCGCGAGCAGGGCCACCGACGCCCCGTGTTCCCCGAACGCCGCCGCCGACGCCCGGCCCACGCCGGCCGACGCCCCGGTGACCACGACGACCGCGCCCGACAGCAACCCAGATCTCCTCGTCACCATGATCGCCTCCGATTCCGCTGTTACCCGGAATGCCCGGGAGGAGAAACGTCGCGGGCGGGGTGACCGCCCAGCGCCTCGAGGTCGGCCGCCGTGTCCACGTCGCCCGGAGGGTCGCGGTCGATCGCCACGTCGCGGATCCCGGGCACGTGCCGCCGGACGACCTCGCGGGCACCCTCGTCGCCGGTCGCGGCCAGGAGGTCGTCGAACAGCCGCCGGGCGAACAGGATCGGGTGGCCGGGCTCGCCCCGGTACGAGGCCCGGACGACCGGCGCGCCGGACGACGCAAAGCCGTCAGCCACCGCGCGGACGTCGTCGGCGGTCACGCCCGGCTGGTCGGCGAGGAGCACCATGACGGCCGCGGCATCCGGCCGGACGGCGCCGACGCCGGCCCGCAGCGACGTCGACTGCCCCGCGGCGAAATCGGGGTTCCGCACCAGGCGGGTGTTCGGGGGCAGCGAGAGCGCCGCCTCGACGTCGTCGCCGCGGGCGCCGACGACGACCACGATCTCGTCGACGCCGCCGCCCGCGGCGGCCTCGACCGCGTGCTGGACGAGCGGCTTGCCCCCGACCGTCGCGATCTGCTTGGGGCCGCCGAACCGCACGGCGCGTCCGGCGGCCAGCACGACGGCGGCAATCACAGGGGGCGCGTCCACGGCGGGCCAGTGTTGCATGCGACCTGTGTTCCGCGGGTCGCGCGTCGCCGCCTAGAATCGCAGGCGAGCATCCAAGGAGGCGATCGTGGCGAACAAGGACAAGGGCTCCCAGAAGGGCGACAAGAAGAAGGCCCAGCACAACCTCAAGGAGAAGCGCGCCGCCAAGAAGACGAAGCGGGGGACGTCCTCGTCCTCGTCGTCGACGATGAGCCCCTCCTGAGCGAACAGCCGATCGCGGCCCGGGACGTTCCCGCTCTCGCACCGGCCCTCGATCTCGAGCGGATCCGCGCGGCCGCGGAGCGGCTGCGCGGAGTCGCGCACCGCACGCCCGTGTTCACCTCGACCACGCTCGATCGCGCCACCGGCGCGATCGTGCTCCTCAAGATGGAGTCGTTCCAGCGGTCGGGCTCGTTCAAGTTCCGCGGCGCCTACTCGCGCATCTCGCGCATGACGCCCGAGGAGCTCGAACGCGGCGTCGTCGCCTACTCCTCCGGGAACCACGCCCAGGCGGTCGCGCTCGCGGCCTCGATCCGGGGGACCTCCGTGGTGATCGTGATGCCGGAGGACGCGCCGCCCGAGAAGGCCGAGTCCACCCGGGGGTACGGCGCCGAGGTCGTGACGTACGACCGCTACACGGAGGACCGGGCCGCGATCGGGCAGCACCTGGCCGAGGAGCGCGGGCTCACGCTGGTGCCGCCGTACGACGACCTCGACGTCATGGCCGGCCAGGGGACGGCCGCCCTCGAGCTCATCGAGGAGACGGGCCCGGTCGACGTGCTGATCACGCCCGTCAGCGGCGGCGGACTCATCGCGGGGTGCGGCACGGCGGCCCGGAGCGCCGACCCGGCCACGCGCGTCATCGGCGTCGAGCCGGCCGACGGCGACGACACCCGACGTTCGCTCGCCGAGGGACGCCGGGTCCGGCTGGAGCAGGTGCCCCGGACCATCGCGGACGGCCTGGCGGTCGACACGCCCGGCGAGCTCACGTTCCCGGTCAACCGCGAGCAGCTCGAGGCCGTGGTCGCGGTCTCCGACGACGACCTGGTCGACGCGATGGCGTTCTGCTACGAACGGATGAAGGCCGTCGTCGAGCCGAGCGGGGCCGCCGGCGTGGCGGCGCTCCTCACGGGGCGCGTCCCGGACGTCGCCGGCCGCCGGGTGGGCGTGATCGTCTCCGGCGGGAACGTCGCGGCAGCGCGGTTCGCGACGCTCATCGCGGCCCGCGCAGAGTGACCCGCGGGTCGACTCCCTGGGCAGGATGGGGGCGGCCGGGTACCCTCGGTCGGCGCCCCGCGCAGCCGTCGCGATGAACGAACCCACGAACGCCGTTACCACTCACGCTGCCCGCCGATTCGGATGGGGCCTTCCCTCCGGCATGGTGCTCGGCGTCGTCATGCTCGTGGTGATGGCCGGGATGGTCACCGCCAACGCCGGGCGCGGGGCCGGGTGGACGCCGGAGCCCGGCCCGCCGTTTCGCCAGCCGGCCGCGATCCACAGCCAGGCGGCGTCCTCCGGGCGACGCTCACCGCGCAGGAACGAACCATCCAGGTGGCCGGCGACGCGGTGAAGGCCCGCGTCTACAACGGCTCGTTCACCGGGCCGACGCTGTTCGTCAACCCCGGCGACCTGCTGCGGGTGACGCTCGTCAACCGGCTCAGCGAGCCGACCAATCTCCACTTCCACGGGTTCCACGTCACGCCGGCCGGGACCGGCGACAACGTGTTCCGCGAGATCGCGCCCGGGAAGCAGTTCACGTACGTGTTCCGGCTGGGCGCCGACGAGCCGCCCGGGCTGGCCTGGTACCACTCGCACATGCACCACATGACCGAGGAACAGGTCTTCGGCGGCATGTCGGGAATGATCGTGGTCGGCCACATCGAGAACCTGAAGCCGTCCCTCAAGCAGGTGCCCCAGAAGCTGTTCGCGCTCCGCGACATCCGCGTTGCGAACGGCGAGGTGGCCGCGAACGGAATGTCGGTGAACACGACCCGCCTGATCAACTCGCTCTTCAAGCCGAAGCTCACGATCGCGCCCGGCCAAACGCAGATGTGGCGTTTCGCGAACGTCGGCGCGGACCTGTTCTACAAGGTCGGGCTGACGACACCGAGCGGGCCATTACGGTTCCACGTCATCTCGGAGGACGCCCGGCCCGTGTGGAAGGTGTGGACGGCGACCTCGCTCGTGCTGCCGCCGGGCAAGCGCTACGACGTGCTGGTCGAGGGGCCGCCGCAGGGCACCTACCAGCTCCGGGCGCTCCCGTACCACCAGGGCGTCATGAACCAAAACAGTGCGATCCAGCTGGCCACGGTCCAGTCGACGGGCGCGAAGCAGACGCCGAGGGTCGTCCCGACGGGGCTCGTTCCGAAGGAGGACCTCCGCGACGAGGACGTTGCGAAGGACGTCGAGAAGATCTTCCAGGATCAGTTCCCCAATACCTTCACCATCAATGGGCAGACGTTCAACCCGAACCGCGTCGACGACCGCGCGCGGCTGGGAACCGTGCAGAAGTGGCTCCTCGTCAACAGCTCACCCGAGGAGCACCCGTTCCATATGCACATCGATTACTTCCAGGTGATCGCGAAGAACGGGCAGCCGTTCGAGGCGAACGGGTTCCAGGACACCGTGGTGCTGCCGGCGCACGGCTCTGCGACGATCCTCATCGACTTCGAGGACTACGTCGGCAAGTTCGTCTACCACTGCCACATCCTCAACCACGAGGACCACGGCATGATGGGAACGATCGTCGTCTCGAAGTAGGCCGATCAGCGTTTCCTGATCCGCCGCCACGCCGCGCGGATCGCCTCCAACGCCAGGAACGACGGAACCACGACCGCCAGCGCGAGCATTGCCCCGCTTCCGAGCGCGTCGGCGACGAACCCCCGCCCCTGCCCTCCGAGCGCGAAGTAGAAGATCAGGATCAGGGCGAGGAACACGAGGAACCCGCCCGCCGCCGTCGCCCCGAGGAAACGCACGAGCCGCACCCAGTCGTCGACGTTCGCCGGGGGATCGGAGGCCGGCGCCCGCGGCGTCGGCGTCCGCGACCCGAACCACAGCGCCGCGACGAACAGCCCGAACGCGACGACCGTCGGCGCGATGACCTGGCCGGCGAGACGCCCCACGGAAAGGATCACGTCCGTCACCCCACGTCACGTCCGCAGGAGGAATCGCCAGCCCCGGACGAACAGGTGCCACCCCACCCACAGCCACGAGGCGAACAGGATCCAGCGCCCGGCCGTGTTCCTCGTGACCTTCCGGAGCAGCTCGCTGAGCGTCGGCCAGTCGTCGCCGGGCCGCAGCAGCCCCACGGCCTGCCACGCGAGCAGCGCGCCGAACAGCACCGCGTAGCCGACCAGTGCGACGGTCACGGGACGCCCCGGCTCGGTCGATTCGGGTTCGGGACGTCCCTCCATGCGGCACCCCCGGCGGTCGTTGGGCAACGGCGTTCCATCGCCGGGGAAGGTACCGCTCCGCGGGCGCGCCGGTCGGCGCATCGGGCAGGGTCAGGCGACGGTGCCGGGGCCGCCGTCCTCGGCGGTGAAGGGCAGGCCCTCGCGGGCCCAGGCGTCCATGCCGCCCTCGAGGTTGTAGGCCTCGAAACCGCGGGCCTGCATCATCAGCGTCGCCAGCTCGCTGCGGTTGCCGACGCGGCACACCATGACGAGCGGCTTCTCCTTGTCGAGGTCGCCGCCCGCGCCCGACATCAGCGCGTTGAGCGGGATGTGCACGGCGCCGTCGATCCTGCCCGCCTGCCACTCGTACGGCTCGCGGACGTCGACGAGGGTCACGTCGCCGATGCGCTCGTACACCCCGCGTGGGTTGGTCAGCTCTGTCTGCATCTCTCCGATGCTAGCAACGGCGCGCGCGAGGGCGCCGGATCACTCGTAGTCGGCGAGCGCGCGCCGGAACGCCTCGAGCGCCGTTCCGTCGAACAGCACGAAGCGCACCTCGCGCACACCCGTGTTCGCCCGGACGACCGACCCGATCGCCAGCGGCGCCGCCAGCACGAGCGGATAGCCGTACACGCCGGTCGAGATCGCGGGGAACGCCACCGTCGACGCGCCCAGCTCGTCCGCGACCCGGAGCGACTCGGTGTGGCACGAGGCCAGCAGCTTCGAACGGTCCTCTGCCGTCGAGAACACCGGACCGACCGTGTGGATCACCCACTTCGCGGGGAGACGGCCGGCCGTCGTCGCCACCGCCTGGCCGGTGGGAAGGCCGTCCGGGAACTGCTCGGCCCGGATCCGCTTGCACTCCGCCAGGATCTCCGGTCCGCCGCGGCGGTGGATCGCCCCGTCGACGCCCCCGCCGCCCATGAGCGAGGAGTTCGCCGCGTTGACGATCGCGTCGACCGACTGCTGGGTGATGTCGCCCTGGAGGAGCTCGATCTTCGGCACTCGCCGCTCCCTCCGGCCGTGACCTTCGATCAGGACCTGCTGACAGCGGGAGGGTATCGAACGAACGCGACCGACTGCTCGTGGCCGTGTTCCTCGGCGGCCATCGCCAGTGCGTCCTCGACCGTGTCGGCCGGATCGAACCCGGCATGCCGGACCACCGCCGGAGTCTCGGCGCCGGCGACGATGATCCGCCCGGCGTGGCGGAGCCGCTTCAGCGGGTAGATGGCCATGATCGGGTGGGTCGGGTGGAACCCGAACCCGGTCCGGTACTTCGGTCGATGAGATCGTCACGGGCGGCGAGCTCCGGTTCGAACCGCTCGCGCGCCTCGTACGGGTCGTGCGTCAGCGGCAGCACGCGCTCCCAGACCTCGCGGTACGACGGGTGGTGCTCGTCGTCCCACCGGTCGGGGCAGGGCGTCGCGATGATCACCGTGCAGCCCGGCTTGCCGACGGCCTCGATCATTCCGCCCAGGTAGCCGAGGCCGGTCGAGATCAGCGTGAGCAGCGGGTTGGTGTACGAGAACGCCGCGTACGGGCTCCAGTCGGGAACGCCGTACAGGACCACGTCGGTGCGCTCGGCGACGAGGTCGCGCCGGGCGGGCTGGTGCTCGCGGGTCACGCGCAGGACCTCGGCGCGGGTGGCGGCCGTGGACCCGCCCAGCACCCGGTGCACCTCGAGCGGGTTCGACAGCAGCGTCTCCACCTTGAAGATCCGATCCGGCCCGAGCTCGCGGTCGACCACCGCGCCCATCCGGTCGAGCGCCTCGTGCATGCGGTTGCCCTCGATGGACATGCTCATCGTGTCCGGCGTGTGGTGGGTGCGGATCGAGCGGTACGACGACAGGCCGACGCAGACGGACTTCCAGCCGCCGCTGAACCCCCGCGTGGTCGACGCGTTGACGTAGACGGTGAGATCCGAATCGGTCACCGCCGTGCTGATGTCGACCGGCTCCCCGAGGTCGGTGTCCCCGAGGTGCTGCAGGCCGTCGGGGTCCTCGGCGTCGTGACACCCGATCGCGCCGCGCCCGGCGAACTCCTGCACGACATCGCCGCCGATCAGCCGGGCCAGCTCGTCGTTCGTGAACTGCCGGTGCAGGGCGTTGGCGCACAGCAGCCGGATGCCCTCGCGGGCGACGCCGCCGGCTCCCAACTCCGCGATGACGGCGGGGAGCGCGACCGGCCACAGCGGCGCGTAGCAGGGGACCGTCGGATCGTCGAACGCCACCGTCACCCGACGGGCGCCGCGGGCCAGCTCCGCGAGCGGCGGGGTGTCGAGCGGCTCGCGCAGGGCCCGAAGGACCTCCGCACCGAGGTCCGGCGTGCCCGGAAGCGGCAGCGAGACGCCGGGCGGCACCACGGTGGTGTCGTCCGGCAGCTCGGCCTCGATCCATCCCGTTCCGAACACGAGATGCTCGCGCATGCGGACTCGACACTAATCCGACGTGGTCGGGGCGTCTCACGCCGGCCCGCCCAGTGCGCGTCGACCTCATGGTGACCCACGTATCGTTCGCGCCATGCCCCGAGTGAGCGCCGCCGCCGCGACGGCCGAGATCGCCCGCCGGGACGCGGTCATGGCCGGTCTCGTCGAACGCGCCGGTCCGTTGCGGATCCGTGCGCCCCGCGACCCCGACCCGTTCGTCGAGCTCGCCCAGGCCATCGCGTACCAGCAGCTCGCCGGTCGCGCGGCCGCAGCGATCTGGGGCCGCGTCGCGGCGATGTTCGATGGGGCGATGACGCCGGAGGCCGTGCTGGCCACGTCGGACGAGGCGTTCCGGGCGGCTGGGTTCTCGGGGTCGAAGACGCGGTCCGTGAAGGACCTCGCGGACAAGGTGCTCACCGGCGTGGTCCCGGTTGACCGGCTGCGCCGGATGCCGGACGACGAGGTGGTCACTCGTTTGTCCGAGGTCCGCGGGATCGGCCGGTGGACGGCCGAGATGTTCCTCATCTTCACGCTGCGGCGGATGGACGTGTGGCCCGTGCTCGACTACGGCGTGCGGAACGGCTACCGGATCGCGTACCGGCTGCCGGAGCTGCCATCGCCGAAGGCCCTCGAGGCGGAGGGCGAGCGGTTCCGGCCATACCGCACGGCCGCGGCCTGGTACTGCTGGCGGGCGGTGGACCTGGCGGCCGAGCTGGCCTGAGTCAACCCGACGCTGCCGGCCCGCGCCGGCGTCGTCGTGTGATCACCTGGCCCCCGAAAGCGGCGGGTCGCTCGTACAGTTATCCCGCGATGGAAGTCGACTCAGCAAAGGTCACGCCGCTCCGTCGGGGTGATCAGCCCGAGCCCAAACGAAAGCGGTTCCCCGACGCGCCCCCGGCCCCCGCGCCCAGCCGGACGCTCGCCGAGGAGCTCGTGCTCGTCCTGTCCCTGTCGCTCCTGGCGAGCGCGGCCTACGCGCTGCTGTCGTTCACCGCTGCGCCGGTCAACAGCTCGGTCAGGGTGAACGTCATCCCACAGACGCCGCGCCTCGCCGGACAACTCCTACCGATCGCCGTCGCGATCGTTCCAGTGTGGCTCGTCTACTACCTGCTCCGCCGGAACGGTGAACGCCCCGCCGTCATCGGCATGGCCTGGGATCGACCGAGGTTCGACATCAGTGCCGCCGCGCTCCTCGCGCTCGTCGTCGGCGCCGCCGGCGTCTTCATCTACATCGCCTCCGTCCGGTGGGGCCACAACCGGCTCGTGGTTCCGGTTCCGCCGCTCGGCCTGTGGTGGACCATCCCGGTCCTGGTCCTGTCCGCGGCGCAGAACGCGATCCTGGAAGAGGTCGTGGTGGTCGGCTACATGGTCACCCGGCTCCAGCAGATCGGCACGCCTGCCCTCATCGCGATCGGGACGTCGTCGGTCCTGCGCGGGACGTACCACCTGTACCAAGGATGGGGCGGGTTCATCGGGAACTTCTCCATGGGGATCCTGTTCGGGCTCGTGTTCCTCCGGTGGCGGCGGACGTGGCCGCTCGTGATCGCGCACACGCTGCTCGACATCGGCGCCGGCGTGCTCTACATCGCGTTCCGGACCAAGCTGCCCGGGCTCCTGGCCGGATGACCGAACGCACCGCCCGTCGCATCGTCGCCGCGCTGTTCGACCTCGACGGGCTGGCGCTCGACTCGGAGCCGATGCACGTCGAGGCGTGGCGCCGCGCGATGGAGGAGGCCGGTGCCGGCTGGGACCCGGCATGGATCGACCCCTACTTCGGAACGCCCGTGTCGAACACCGCCGCCGGCCTCGCCCGCGACCACGGCTTGACCGTGGAACAGGTCACCACGCTCCGCGACAAGCATTTTGGCGACCTGACAGGCAACGGGATCCCCCCGCGCCCAGGGCTCGCCGAGGCGGTCCGCATGTTTCGCGGCGCCGGCCTCGCCGTCGGCCTGGTGACTTCCGGGAAGCGGGACTACGTGGACCGGGCGCTCGGCGGTCTCGACGGGAGCGTGACGTTCGATGCGGTCGTGACGATCGAGGACGTGGGGCACGCGAAGCCGCACCCGGAGCCGTACCTGCGCGGGGCGGAAGCGCTCGGCGCCCTGCCCACGGAGTGCGCGGTGCTCGAGGACGCGCAGACGGGCGTCGCCTCGGCGGTCGCCGCCGGCATGACCGCCGTGGCCGTCCCGAACCAGCAGACCGGCGGCATGGAGTTCCCGCACGCGGCCTACGTCGCGGCCGACCTGGTGGACGCCGCGCGATGGGTGTTGGCCCTGGGCCACGACTGAAGGCCGGCGGAGGTCAGTAGCGGTCGATCTCCCGCAGCCGGTCGTCCGAGATCCCGAAGAAGTGCGCGAACTCGTGCACGACCGTGTGCCGGACCTGCCGGCGGAGGTCGTCCTCGTCGCGGCTGATGCGCTGGAGGTTCAACCGGTACAACGTGATCCGGTCGGGCAGCACGCCGAAGTACCCGCCGCCCGTCCGTTCCGTGAGCGGGATGCCCTCGTACAGGCCGAGCAGGCCGATGTTCCGGCGCCCGGGCGGAGGGCGGTCCTCGATCAGGACATCCACGTTGTCGAGACGGTCGTGGATCCACTGGGGAAGCTCGTCGATGGCCTCGACCACGAGCTCCTCGAACCGCTCCGGGTCGACGACGATCACGTGGTCAGATCCACGCGGGGAACCACATCCGCGCCTGCCACTCGGACGGCGTGAGCGGCTGCCCCGACAGCACCGGCCAGAACCACAGGAACAGCCCGATCGCGACGAGCACGAACGCGATCGACACGGGGAGGAACGGCCGCGACGTCGACCCGTACAGGCGCATCCGCGCGAGGTCGCGCATCGAGATAGACCGCCCCCAAGACGAAGAACGGCGCGATCGGCGTCGCGTAGAAGAAGAACTGGACCTTCTGCAGCGAGATGTACGGCAGGAACCAGAACCCGTACTGCGACAAGATCGCCACGAAGATCAACCCGGCCGATCCAGTCGCGTCTTCGCCGCCACATGATCGCGAGCCACGGGATCGTGACGATGGATATCCAGAAGATCGCCGGGTTCCCGATGCCGAGCACCTCGCGCCGGCGTCTCGTTCGGCTTGCCGGCGTTGTCGGCCTTGTAGAAGTACGAGACGGGCCGGCCGAGCGCGATCCAGCTCCACGGCCGCGACTGGTACGGGTGGGTCGGCGTGTACGTCTTCGTCTTCGCGTCGTACGACTGGGCCTTGAGCCCGTGGTGGAACGACTGCATCTGCCAGGTCTCGTCGGCCAGGCGACTGGGGTGTTCGCAGCAGCCACGAATAGCCGAGCCCCGGCCGGTATCGGTACGGCGGGTAGCCGCCCTTGTCGAAGCGGCCCGAGTAGGTGAACACGTAGACGACGACCGGCAGCAGGAACAACGCGATCATGCACCGGGAACGATCTCCCGGAACACCGCGCGCCAGAACGGTTCGCGGACGCCGGCCCGGACGCGGCGGGTCCGCTCCCAGAAGATCGACAGGACCATTGCGCCGGCCACCGCGGCGAGCGCCGACCACTTCACCGCGATGGAGAAGCCGAACGCGAACCCGGCGGCGACGCGCCACGGTCGGCACAGCGGCGACGGCACGCGATGGCGCGGCGGGCGGCCGACATCGGCCCTGGTCCCGGGCGCGCCGTACATCCAGACCCCGCTCGGCTCCCGGGGCGCCGAGAAGGCCGTGGTGGGGATCGGGCCTTCGAGCCACGGTGACGGCCCGCCGCCGCGGAGCATCAGGCCGGCGCCCGGCCACAGGTCCGGCCGCGACGGCATCGAAACCGCCGGAACGTACTCCCGGGGGTGTTCGGGCTCGGCGACCACGACGGGTGTTCGTCGTTCGATCCAGAGCTTGTCGAGGACGAGGAGGACGAACCCGGCGAGGACCCAGAAGGCCTCGAAGATGTCGAGCAGCGCCGTGCGCGACTGCACGACGAGCAGGCTCTCGATCGGCGGCGAGCAGTCCTGCGACGAACGCCCACAGCGACGCTCCGCCACAGCAGGTACGCGAGGATCGCGACCAGCACGCAGACGAGCGTCCCGATGAACGCGGCCGAGACCCGCCACCCGAAGTCGTCGTTGCCGAACAGGCGGATGCCGGCGGCGATCATCCACTTGCCGAGCGGCGGGTGGACCCAGGACTGCTCGTCGGGCTGCTTGAGGTCGCACTGCTGCGTAGGGGTAGCCGGCGTACAGGCAGCCGTCCTTCGTGTAGTAGATCTCGTCGAACACGCGGCCGTGCGGCTCGCTCAGGTGGTAGAAGCGGGGGACCGCCGCGATGATGCCGACCGCGATGAACACGAACAGCGGCTTGCTGATGAACCCGACGAACCGCCGCCAGCCGGCGCTGCCGGCGCGCGGAGCGGCGTGGCGGCCGCCGGCGGAGGTCGGGTGGTCGGAGGTCGGCGGCCGCGCCTGGAGGTCGGGTCGCGGCTCGTCCGTGGTCACGGCGGCATGGATTCCGGACGCGACGGAGAGATGGTCGCCGGGAAGGGACGCGTGCACGGCACGATGGTACGCGAGGGTTCGGCGTTTGGAGCGGTGGAACCTGCCGTGAGGTCGCTGGGGGCTCTCCTTGGGCGGCGCCGGCCGTGACCTCGCCGAAGGCCGGCATCCTGTTCGTCGTCGGAACGCCGATCGGCAACCTGGGGGACACGACCGTTCGTGCCCGAGAGGTGCTCGGCTCGGTGGACGTGATCGCGGCGGAGGACACCCGCCGGACAGGGATGCTGCTGTCGCGGCTGGGGGTCGATCGTGCGGAGCGGCCGCGGTTCGTCTCGTTGTTCGAGGGGAACGAGCGCGAGCGGACCGTCGAGCTCGTCGGCGACCTGCTCGCCGGGCGTTCCGTCGCGCTGGTGTCGGATGCCGGGATGCCGACCGTGAGCGATCCGGGCTACCGCCTGGTGCGGGCGGCGGCCGAGGCCGGCGTCGAGGTCCGGGTGGTGCCGGGGCCGTCCGCGGTGCTGGCGGCGCTCGTCGTGTCCGGGCTGCCGACCGACCGGTTCGCGTTCGAGGGGTTCCTGCCCAAGCGGAGCGGCGAGCGTTCCGAACGCCTGGGCGCGCTCGTCACGGACCCGCGAACGCTCGTGTTCTTCGAGTCGCCCCGCCGGGTGGTCGAGACGCTTGCCGACCTCGCGGCGGCGCTCGGGGATCGCCCGGCGGCCCTCTGCCGCGAGCTCACCAAGCTCCACGAGGAGGTCGTCCGCGGCTCGCTCTCGGAGATCGCCCGGGAGCTGCGCGGGCGCGGCGAGGTGCGCGGCGAGGTGGTCCTCGTGGTCGGCGGCTCGGACGGATCGTCGGCGGCGACGCCCGGCCCGGTCGAGCTGGCCGACGAGGCCGCCGAGCTGGTCGCCGGCGGCGTGCGGCGCCGCGAGGCGGCCGCGAGCGTCGCCCGGCGCCACGGCGTCTCGACCAACGAGGTCTACCGCGCGCTGCTCGCGCGCGACCGATCGCCCTCCTGACGCCTGCCTGCGCACTCCCGGCTGGCGCCGCGCAACGCGCGGGTGTAATCCGACTCCCGCATCGTGGCGACGGCGCCGCGAGCGGGGAGGAGGAGCGACATGCGGGATCGTCGGGTCGCGTTGTTCGTGATCGCGGGTCTCTTGGCGGGATGGCTGGTCGGGCCCCGCGTTGCCGGCGCGGTGGGCACCCTGGTCACGATCCAGAACTCCGCCGGAACCCAGAAGGCCGGCGTGACCAAGGCGCAGCAGCTGCAGACGGCGGAGTCGGCCCCGCCCACCTTCCGGGAGTTCAGGACCGCCGGCAGCGGTGGCACCTGTCTGGTCGCCGCGACGGTCCCGTCCAGCAAGGGGTTCGTCCTGCGCACCCTCGTGGTCAGCGTCAACGACGACTCGACGGGCGGACTCGACGTGGTGCTCGTCTATCCGAACGGGACCTGCGACGGTGCGGACTTCATGTCGGTGTCGACCCTGAACCCGGGGTCCACGACGTTGAACGTCGAGCCCGGGTTCGCGGTCGCGGCCGGCGGCAAGCTCTCGGTGCGGTTCGCCACGACGTCGTCGACCGGCCTCTACCTGTTCGGGTACCTCGTTCCAAAGGGGGACGTCCCGTCCACCACTCCGCTCGGCTGAGCCCGCCGCGTCTGCAGCGACCATCGCAAGCGCGTATCAAGACCACGGACGCCGCGGCGCCTGGGTCCGCGGCACGAGCTCGGGAGGTCGCAGATGCGCGGACGAAGCGCGTGGGTGCTCTTGGCAGCGATCCTGATCGGCTGGCTCGTCGTGCCGCGGGCGGTCACGGCCGCGACGACGCTGATCCGGATCCAGGACGGTGCCGGGTCGACGAAGGCGAACGTGACCGAGGGCCATCAGCTCCAGGTCACGGACTCCGCGCCGATGACGTTCCGCCAATACACCGGCTCCCACACGGGGGAACATTGCAACGTCCTGGTGACGGTCCCTTCGGGCAAGGGGTTCATCGTCCGGGACATCTCGATCGGGATCCTCACGTCCGCGTCGGACGGCTTCCACGTCGTGGACGTGTACCCGAACGGGAACTGCAGCGGCGAGGATCTCTATGCCGCGCCGACGAGCAAGGTGGACGTCTACAACCTCGAGCTCACGCCGGGCTTCGCGCTGGAGGAAGGCGGCAAGATCTCGTTCGACGTGCGATCCTCGGCGGCTGCGGCCGTGTTCATCTGGGGCTACCAGGTTCCGTCGGCCGACGTTCCCTCGACGACCTCGATCAACTGAGCGAGGCGGGCCCGCTACTCGACGATGAACGCGCCGCTCATCGTCGTGTGCACGTCGCAGCGGAACTCGTACGTGCCGGCCTTCAGCGGGTCGACCTGGTAGGTCTCGGTCTTCTTGCCGTTGAAGATCTCGCCCGTGAACACCTTGGTCCCCTGCTCGTCGGAGATCGCGACGTTGTGCGGCGTCCCGCCGTCCTGGTTGTCGAAGTCGATCGTGAACGCCGTGTCCGCCGGCGCGGCCAGGCAGGCTTTGTCGAACTGGAATCCCTTGGCGGCGATCGCCAGCTTCGGCCCCGCCGGCGAGCACGTCACGGGCCCGCTCGTGTCTCCGCCGCCGCCCCCGCCGCACGCCCCCATCGTGAGCGCCAGCGCGGCGCCCAGCATCGTTCCCGCCATCCTTCGCATGGTTCGTTCCTCCTCGGAATCCGACGACCACGAAACCCCACCCGGCCCCCGGACGCGGCGTCGACGACGCCCAAGGCTATCGGGAGCACCACGGACTGCCCCGAGTTGCTCGGCGGCGGCCTTCACCTTTCGCGCGGCTTTCGCTCCCTGTGGTGAACGAGGATGCTGGCGATCGCAGTGGCACGGACCGAACGGGTGAGCACCCCTGGTGACCTGGAACGGCTGTACCGCGAGCGCGGCGACCGGTTGTGGCGCGCCGTGCTGGCCTATTCCGGCGATCCCGAGGTGGCGAGCGACGCGGTGGCCGAGGCCTTCGCCCAGGCGCTCCGCCGCGGCGACGCCATCCGTGACGCCGAAGCATGGGTGTGGCGCGCTACGTTCAGGATCGCCGCGGGAGAACTCGCCGACCGTCGTCGCCGCGCGCAGCCTGCGGCTGACGTCCGGGCGCGGTCCTACGACATGCCGGAGCCCGCGGACGATCTCATCACGGCTCTGTCTCGGCTCTCTCCGAAACAGCGCGCCTGCGTCGTCCTCCATCACTACTCCGGCTACCCCGTGAAGGAAATCGCCGCGATCGTCGGCTCGACCTCCGCGGCGGTCCGGGTTCACCTCAGCCAGGGCCGGAAACGCCTGCGAACCGAGCTCGGTGGGAGCGGGAGTGGCAACGATGGCTGACCTCGACGACCGGTTCCGTTCGCTCGACGACGTCCGGGCGCCGGACGTGTGGGATGACGCCGCGACCAGAACGCCCGGACGCGCCGCGGCTCCCGACCGCCGGCGACATGTTGGGGGAGCGGTATCGGTGGGCGCGCTAGTCGTTTTCGTGGCCGTCGCGGCGCTGCTGGCGCGGAACCTGATCGGCAACGAACCCGAACCGCCTCCGAACCCGGCCGGCACGTCGCCGCAGCCGTCCGTCCTCGCGCCCCATCCGGGAGCGCAGCCCAGGTCGTTGTTCGGCGTCGACCCCGCCGGTTCGGTTCGCTGTTCGGCTTCGCTCAGCAGCGAGGTCCTCGAGCCAGGCGACACGCTGTCAGTCGTTTTCGGGATCGAGAACATCGGCGACCGTCCACTCAATTACGCATCAGGCCCCGGAGGTGAGCAGGGCAGCATCCAGCTCCTCGGGAGCGAGAGGCTCGTGTGGGATGGGATCCAGGCCGATTCCCAGGGTCGGAGCGTGCCGCCGCCCATCCACAGAGAACTCGCACCCGGTGCCCGGACGCAGCTCTCGTCCACGTCGGTGGTGGTCCGGTGGCCGGGGCCTCTCGAGGTCGTCGCGATCTGCCCGCTGGGCATCGGAGCATTGGAGCCGACCCCGCTGAACATCATCGTCCCGGGCCCGGCGCCCTCGGCGGCCCGAGCCATCTCCGCGGCCGTCGACGCAACGGGCGGCCTATACGCGGACTGCGCGCCCGGGCCGGACGGCGGCGACGTGGTCGGCACGATCACGCCACCGTCCATCGCCATCGACGCCCTGCCGTTGCCGGCCGTGTGCTGGGCGGACCTCCGTGTCGACGACGGATTGGTGGACGTGGCGCTGCACTTCGCTTCCCCTCCGGAGATGGGGAAGGTCCCCGTCACCGGGATCCGAGGGTTCGGTCCCCCTGGCAGCGGGCCGGTCGAGGCGCACATGTGGGAATTCGTGGTGACCGCGCGGGGCGCCTACCCCGTGGACCTCATGTTCAGTGCGTCGAGGAACGGTCCCGATCTGTGGTCCTTCGAATACAGCTTCGACGGAAGGACATGGAGCACCGGCGACTGCACGCCGCCCGGGACGGAGTCGTTCGGGAACGGCGTGGGGTTCTTCTTCCGAAATGATCCCTGTCACTGACGCCCCGTAGAACGGTCACAGCGGCGACCGTCCCCCCGCCTACAATGGCCGTCCCATGGGCAGGCCCTTCTACATCACGACGCCGATCTACTACCCGAACGACGTCCCGCACATCGGACACGGGTACACGACGGTGGCGGCCGACTTCCTCGCGCGGTACCACAGGCTGAAGGGCGACGACGTCATGTTCCTCACGGGAACGGACGAGCACGGCCAGAAGCTCGCCCGCACGGCCGAGGCCGCAGGCCAGACGCCGCAGGAGTACGTCGACGCCATGGAGCCCAAGTGGCGCGAGGTGTGGGAGCGCCTGGAGATCTCGAACGACGACTACATCCGCACGACCGAGGACCGTCACACGGCCGCGGTGACCACGCTCCTCCAGGCCGTCCACGACAACGGTCGCGACGACATCTACCTCGGCACGTACGAGGGCCTGTACTGCGTGAGCTGCGAGGCGTACTACACCGAGGACGAGCTCGACGAGAACGGCCTGTGCCCGATCCACCACCGCCCGGTCGAGTCGATGCAGGAAGAGAACTACTTCTTCCGGTTGTCCGCCTACGCCGACGCGCTGCTCGAGCGGTACACCTCACATCCCGAGACGCTCCAGCCGGAGACCCGGCGCAACGAGGTCCTCTCGCTCATCAAGCAGGGACTGCGCGACTTCTCGATCAGCCGGACGTCGTTCGACTGGGGCATCCCGATCCCGTGGGACCCGAAGCACGTGACCTACGTCTGGTTCGACGCGCTGACCAACTACATCACCGCGGCCGGCTACGGCACCGACGACGAGAAGTTCAACACCTACTGGCCGGCGATCCACCTCATCGGCAAGGACATCATCCGGTTCCACGCCGTGTACTGGCCGGCCATGCTGATGGCCGGGGGAGTGGAGCCGCCGCACCTCGTGTTCGCACATGGGTTCCTCACGGTCGGCGGCGAGAAGATGTCGAAGACCAACCTCACCGGCATCCACCCCTTCCAGCTGGTCGACCTCGTCGGCGTCGACGCGTACCGCTACTTCTTCATGCGGGAGATCCAGTTCGGGCAGGACGGGAACTTCTCCCAGGAGGCCCTCGAGGAGCGCTACACGGCGGACCTCGCGAACGGGCTCGGAAACCTCGTCAGCCGGGTGCTCGCGATGATCGAGACGAACTTCGACGGAAAGGTGCCCGGCGCGGACCCGGCCGCCGAGGCGGGCGACCTGCCGGCCCTGGTCGAGGACGTCGCACGGCGGTACGACGACGCCATGGAACGCCTCGCCCCGACGCAGGCCCTCAACGCCGTGTGGGAGATCGTCGACCGGGCGAACGGGTACCTGGTCGACCGTGCGCCGTGGGCGCTGGCGAAGGACGACTCGAAGCGGGACGAGCTCGCCGGCGTGCTGGCCGCGAGCGCCGAGGTGCTCCGGGTGCTGGCCGTGCTGATCTCGCCGATCATGCCCGACGCCGCGGCGAGGCTGTGGACGCAGCTCGGCATCGAGGAGCCGCTCGCCGACCAGCGACTGCCCGAGGCCGCCGTGTGGGGCGGCCTGAAGCCGGGGACGCAGACGAAGCGGGGCGAGTCGTTGTTCCCCCGTCTCGATGCGTAGGCGAGTCATGGGGAAAAACCCTCAAGGCGCGGTGGAGGCGGGAGCCGTCGACACGCACTGCCACCTGTTCCTGCTGGACGGCGAGCCCGGAGCGGCGGTCGAGAGCGCCCGTCGTGCGGGGGTGCAGCGGCTGATCTGCGTCGGCATCGACCCCGAGTCGAGCCATCGCAGCCTAGAGATGGCCGAGTCGTTCCCCGGTGTGTTCGCCACCGCCGGAATGCACCCGCACACCGCCGACGCGCTCGACCAGAAGGCCGGCGCGAGCATCGAGGAGCTCCTCGCCAACCCGCTCGTCGTCGGCGTGGGGGAGTGCGGGCTGGATTACTTCCGGATGAAGTCGCCGGTCGAGGAACAGCAGCGCGCGTTCCGCTTGCACGTCCGGTGGAGCCGCGAGGTCGACAAGCCGCTCGTCGTCCACGTCCGGGACGCGTGGGCCGACGCGGTGCGGATCCTCGACGAGGAGCGCGCCGAGCGGGTGGTGCTCCACTGCTTCTCCGGCGACGCCGAGACGGCGGTCGCGTGTGCGGAACGGGGATGGTTCATGTCGTTCGCAGGCAACGTCACGTACCCCAAGAACGAACACCTCCGGCAGTCCGCGAGCGTCGCGCCGGCGGACCGGCTGCTCGTCGAGACCGACTCCCCGTTCCTCGCGCCCCAACCCCTGCGGGGCCGCGACAACGAGCCGGCCAACGCCGTCATGGTCGTCGAGGAGCTCGCGCGCGTGCGCGCCGTGCCCTCGCCGGAGATGCTCGAGCTCACCACGGCGAACGCCCTGGTGGCCTTCCCGGGCCTTCGCTGACCGGCGAGTTTTCCACCGCCGACCGGCGGGAATGCACAGGCGGATCAAGTTTGCAGTGAAGGTTGAGGCCTTGCTAGGGTGCCCGACTGTTCCGCCTGGAGGCTCTGGTTCGGCATCGCCCCTTCCCCCCGGGGCTTGCTCTTCGTGAGGAGTGCACGTGGGGGTTCGACCGACTCGGGTACGGCGTCTACGGGCCCGGCGGGCCAGACGGCTCGCCGCGTTCTCGGCGGTCGCGCTTGGCGGCGGGTGCTGGTGCGGCCGTGTTCGCCCCGACCGGGCTCCGAGCGCTCCGCGAGGCCGACACTCGACCGGCAGTTCAGGGTTCGACCTTCCGTGGAACGGCCCCACAGCAGGATTCCGCCGCCGCCCGGTTCGGGTCGACGCCGGCGCGGACGCGCCGTCCCGGTTCGCGTCGATGTCCTCCGTCGACACGGCTCCGGCTGCGCGTCCGTCGAACGAGGTGTGGGGGTCTGGGTGGCCGCGAGGCGAAGTGTTTCTGCGCTTGCAGCGCTGAAGCTCTCCGCGGAGGCCGCACCCTCTGCGATCCCGCCGAGCTGGCTCGCGCTGCATCGGCCGATCGCCGTGTCCGTCGAGATGCAGGGGAAGGATCTCGACGTATCTGACCAACGCGGCGACCGTCCGGCAGCTCCTCTCGGCCATGGGGATCGAGCCCGACGGCGATGATCGCGTCGCGCCGCCACTCCAGACCCCCCTTCAACTGTCTGATCGGCCCGCGCGGGTTCGCTACGATCGAGTCGACCTGAAGCTGGTCGACGGTCGACACGGCCATCCACTTCGCGGTGAACACACGTCGACGACGTCGGCTTTGCCTCCGGCCAGGTGCGGGTCGTGACGCCGGGCGTCACCGGATCGGTCGAACGGACCTACCGGTCCGGCTCGTGAACCGCCACGAGGTGGCGCGGGTGCTCGTCTCGGAACGACGACGCGCGGTCGTCGACGAGGTGCGTGAGATCGGCGCGGCACCGCCGCCTCCGCCGCCCTCCCCGACACCGTCGCCGACGCCGCCCCACCGCCACCGACCACGCCGCCCCCAGCCGACCGGCAACACGCAGACCGGTCGAGGCCACGTGGTACGAGACCGGCCACCCGGGACTGACGGCCGCGCATCCCACGCTCCCGTTCGGAACGCGCGTCACGGTCACCAACCTGGCCAACGGGAAGTCGGTCACCGTGGTAATCAACGACCGTGGACCGTTCGGCGGGCGCATCATCGACCTCTCCCGTGACGCCTTCGCGCTCATCGCGCCGCTCCCCCAGGGCATCTGCCAGGTCCGGCTCGTCTGGTAGCCCGGCGGCGGGGCTCGGCGCCGCCGAGGTCCGCGACCTCGCCCGACGCCACGGGATCATCCCGTCCAAGTCGTTCGGGCAGAACTTCCTGATCGACCCGAATCTCGCGCGCGCCATCGTGGCCGACGCGGGCATCCGTCCCGGCGACCGCGTCGTCGAGATCGGGGCCGGACTCGGGTCGCTGACGGTGGCCCTCGCCGGCGCCGCGTCGGAGGTGGTCGCCGTGGAGGCCGACCGGTCGCTGGTCCCAGCGCTCCGGGAGGCGGTCGAGGGGCTCCCCGTCCGGGTGCTCCAGGGCGACGCCCTCCGGCTCGATTGGGCGGCCGAGCTTCCGGGAAGTCCTTGGCGCATGGTGTCGAACCTGCCCTACAACGTCGCGGTGCCGGTCGTCTTCCGGATGCTCGACGGAGCGCCGCAGGTGGCCGATCAACTCGTCATGGTCCAGCGCGAGGTGGGGGACCGGCTGGCGGCCGGCCCGGGCTCGGATGCGTACGGCGCGGCCTCCGCCCGCCTGGCCTATCTGGCCGACGTGTCGACGGTCCGGCGGGTCCCCTCCACGGTGTTCTGGCCGCGGCCGAAGGTCGAGTCGGTGCTGGTGCGCATCGTGCCGCGGGACGAACCGCCGGTGGCCGCGCCGACCGCGATGCGCTGTTCCGGGTCATCGAGGCCGGGTTCGCCCAGCGCCGGAAGACGATGCGAAACGCGCTCGTTCGTCTCGGACTGTCCGCGGACGCCGCTGTGGACGCGCTGCGGTCGTGCGGGCTGGCCGACGACGTGCGGGCCGAGCAGCTCGGGCTGGCGGAGTTCGCCGGTCTCGCCTCGGCGGTGGGGGCAGCGTCGTGACGGGCGAACCGCGGGAGGTCGTTGTCAGCGCCCCGGCGAAGATCAACGTGGTCCTGCGCGTCCTCGGCCGGCGCGACGACGGCTACCACGACCTCGAGAGCCTGGTGCTCCCGGTCTCGCTCGCCGACACCGTGACGGCCCGCGAGGACGAACGGGTCTCGGTGGGGATGTTCCATCCGGACGGGCGCCCGATGCTCCTGCCCGATCCGGAGAAGAACCTCGCGTTCATGGCGACCGAGGCCTGGCTCGAGTCCAGGCGGGGACGGCCGTCGCGCGGCGGCGATCCTCGTCGAGAAGCACATCCCGATGGCGTCGGGTCTCGGCGGAGGGAGCGCCGACGCGGCGGGCGTGTTGCGCGCGCTGAACGAGCTGTGGGACGGCGGGCCTGACCGACGGCGAGCTGGCACGGATCGGTGACGAGATCGGCTCGGACGTGCCGGCCATGCTCCACGGCGGCGCCGCGGTGATGCGCGGCCGTGGCGAGGTCGTCGAGCCGGTCGAGGCCGCGACGACGTGGTGGGTGCTCGTGCCACAGCCGTTCGCCGTCCGGACGCCGGACGCGTATGCCTGGTGGGACGAGGGGGGGTCGACGGCGAACGTGGCGCTCGACGGACGCGGTCGACGCGGTCCGCGGCGGGCGACGCGCAGGAGCTCTCGCGTTGGTTGTGGAACGACCTCCAGGCCCCGGTGGCGCGGCGACACGCGCAGATCCAGGTCGTGGTGGAACGCCTCCTCGACGCGGGGGCGCTCGGCGCGGTGATGAGCGGCAGCGGCCCGACCGTCGCGGGACTGGTCGCCGACGAGGCCGACGCCGAGCGCATCGCGGAACGGATCGCCGGCGCCATTCCCGGTCTCGGCCCCGCCGCCGCCGGAACCAGTCGTCCCGGCCGAGTCGAAGCGCCGTCACGCCGAACTCCCGCGGTCCATCCGGGATGAACGGCGGTCCGCGAACGTCGACCGGTCCGGGGTCGTCTAATGGCAAGACGGGGGCCTTTGGAGCCCCTAATGGAGGTTCGACTCCTCCCCCCGGAACTTCTCCCGTCCGGTATCAGGATCAGGCCGGCGGATCGGATCGCATCGCGCCACCGGGCCACGCGGCCGGATCGGGCTTCGGCCGACGGGCCGGCATCCAATAGGATGCCGCAGCGCGCGCGAAGGGGGGTTCCGTGTCGACGGTTGAGACGGCTGCACCGGGGTTCGTCCGCCAGGACGGCAAGGAGAAGGTGACCGGCACCGGCCGGTACACCGCGGACCTCAGCTTCACGGGCATGGCCCAGCGCCAGGTTCCGCTATGCCGACCACTCCCACGCCAGGGTCCTGAAGATCGACGCGTCCAGGGCGAAGGCCCTGCCGGGCGTCGTCGCGATCGTGACGCAGGCCGATCTGCCCGACGTGCGCTTCGGCGGGTTCGTCCAGGACCGGTACCTGTTCGCGAAGGACGTCGTGCGCTTCGAGGGCGAGATCGTCGCCGGGGTCGCCGCGCTCACCGAGGAGATCGCCGCCGAGGCCGCCCGGCTGATCGAGGTCGAGTACGAGCCGCTCCCGGTGGTCACGGACTTCGTCGCCGCGATGGACGCCGATGCGCCGCTGGTGCACCCCGACCTCGGGTCCTATGACAAGGATGAGAACATCGTCGCGAACGGCAACACGATGGCCTCCCACACCATCGTGAAGGGCGACGCCGACGGCGCGATGGCCGATGCCGACGTCGTCGTGACGAGTCACTATGTGTCGGACGCGTCGCAGGGCGTGCCGATCGAGCCGCGCGCGGTCGTCGCGCAGTGGCAGGGCGACAAGGTCACGATCTGGTCCTCCACACAGGTGCCCTACGCTGCGCGGGCCGGCGTCGCGCAGACGCTCGCGATCCCCGAGGCCAACGTGCGGATCGTCGTGCCGCTCCTCGGCGGCGGGTTCGGGGCCAAGTGCGACCTGCACTTCGAGGGGCAGGTGGCCGCGCTGGCGCGAGCCGCGCAGCGGCCGGTTCGTCTGGTCTTCTCCCGAGAGGAGGAGTTCAAGGCGATCGCGCAGCGGCGCGAGGGAATCTCGATGGACTTCGAGACCGGCGTCACGCGCGAGGGGCACATCGTCGCGCGGCGCGCGAAGCTCGTGCTCGACAAGGGCGCGTATTGCGGCGAGGGCGGGTTCCTCGGGCAGATGGCGGCGATGCACGCCTGCGGCCCGTACCAGATCGACCACATCTCGGTCGAGGCCTACCTCAACTACACGAACAACCAGCCGTCGGGGTCCGTGCGCGCGCCCACGGCGCCGCAGGTGTGCTGGGGACTCGAGCAGCACATGGACGAGGTCGCGGCCGCGATCGGGATGGATCCCGTCGAGCTCCGCCGCAGGACGCTCATCGAGGAAGGCGTCGAGGGTCCCACCCGCCAGGTCTTCGAGAAGGTCGGGGTGCGCGACACCCTCGAGAAGGCGATCGAGATGATCGGCTACGGGCGCGAGCTCCCCGACGACGAGGCGATCGGCGTCGCGGTCGGCTGGTGGCCCTGCATGCCGGGGCCCTCCGGCGCGTACGTGCAGATGAACGGCGACGGCAGCGCGACGATCGTGACCGGCGCGCAGGAGAACGGGAGCGGCGCGGTGATGGCGATGCCGATGTTCGTGGGGCAGGAGCTCGGCATCGATCCGAACGACGTCTCGGTCATCTACCAGGACACCGACGTCGCGCCGTGGGACATGGGCTCGTCCGGGTCGCAGACCACGTTCAACAGCGGCCGCGCGATCCTCGCGGCTGCCAGGGAGGTCCGCGAGCAGCTCCTCGACGCGGCCGCCGACCGGCTCGAGGTCGACCGCGAGGACCTCGAGCTCACCGACGGCGTCGCGCGCGTGAAGGGCTCGCCCGATCGGTCCGTCGCCGTCGCCGACCTCGTCGGTGGGATCGGCACGGTGCACGGCAAGGGCTCGGGCGTGGTCCCCGATGCACCCACCGGCGACACGGGCGGCTGCGTCGGGCGGCTCGGCTTCGAGACGTTCCTGGCCCCGCAGCTCATCACCCAGGCCGCGCACGTGAAGGTCGACCGTGCCACCGGCGTGGTCCGCGTGATCAAGGTTGCCGCCGCGCACGACTCGGGCCGGATCCTGAACCGGGCCGGCGCCGACGGCCAGGTGCTCGGCGGCGTCGTGATGGGCGTCGGCCTCGCGCTCTCGGAGCAGACGATGCTGGACGAACAGGGGCGGCAGCGGAACCCCCACCTGCTCGACTACAAGCTGCTCACCTGTTCCGACGCGCCGGAGATCGAGGTGGGGTGGATCGAGTACGACTCGATCGGCCCCCGAGGATCGAAAGGCGTCGGCGAGCCCCCGCAGGTGCCCACGGCCGGCGCGATCGCGAACGGCATCGCGAAGGTGATCGGCCGGCACGTGACTCGGCTCCCCATGACGCCGGAACGCGTTTGGGAGGCGGGAACGGGGGTGCGGACATGACCCGATCGTTCACGTCGGCCGCCACCGTGGACGAGGCGGTATCGGCCATGGCGGGCGGGGCCCGACCGGTCGCCGGTGGCACCGACCTCGTCGTCGGCGCCCGGCAAGGCAAGGCGCCGCTCCCGGACGCGATCGTTGCGATCGACCGCATCGAGGGCCTCCGCGCGATCATCCCGTCCGGCGGCGGCCTGCGGCTCGGCACGCTCGTGACGCACGAAGACCTCGTGGCGAGCGAGGACATCCGGGCGCGATACACGGCGATCGCCGACGCGTCGGCGATCGTCGGCTCCCACGCCACGCGCGCGCAGGGCACGATCGGCGGCAACGTGATGAACGCGTCGCCGGCGATGGACACCGGCGCGCCCCTCCTGTGCTTCGGTGCGACCGCCACGCTGCGATCGCCGACGGGAGAGCGGTCCGTCACGCTGGACGAGCTCTGGACCGGCCCCGGGCAGACGTCGGCCGGACCCGAGGAGCTGTTGGTGTCCCTCGATCTCCCGGCGCCGGCCGCCGGAACGGGTTCGAGCTACATCCGGCTCGAGTACCGCCGCCAGATGGAGATTGCGGTGGTCGGGGCCGCCGCGGTCGTCGCGGTCGACGGCGACCGAATCGCCGACGCTCGCGTGGCCATCACAGCGCTGACCCCGACCATTCGCCGTGTCCCCGAGGCCGAGACCGCCCTCGCCGGCAGCGACGGCGGCGCCGATGCGGTCGCCGCCGCCGCCGCGTCGGCCGCAGCGGCCTCGACACCGATCAGCGACGTTCGCGGGACTGCCCACTACCGCCGCGCGATGGCCGAGGTCATCGCGACCCGCGCGATCTCCGCCGCGCTGACCCGCGCCCGCGGCGGCTCGGTCCCCGTCCCCGCGAGTGCCGCGTTGCACGGCGCGAGTTGAGGAGCGAATGGTGAAGGTCGCCGCGACCCTCCGCGTGAACGGCACCGATTACCCGGTCGTGCTCGACCCGCACGTGAGCCTGCTGAAGGCCGTGCGCGAGGAGCTCGGCCTGACGGGTTCGAAGGAGGGCTGCGACGACTCCGAGTGCGGCGCCTGCATGATGCTCCTGGACGGCCAGCCGGTGAACTCCTGCTCCTACCTCGCGTTGCAGGCGGAGGGCCGCGACGTGACCACCGTCGAGGGTCTGGCCGGCGACGAGGAGGTCGGCCCGCTCCAGCGAGCGTTCCTCCACCAGGAAGGCGTGCAATGCGGGTTCTGCACGCCGGGGATGCTCATCTCGGCGACCGCGCTCCTGCGCAGCAACCCCGACCCCAGTGAGGAGGACATCCGGATCGGGCTGTCCGGGAACCTCTGCCGGTGCACGGGGTACCGGGGGATCGTCCGGGCGGTTCGCCAGGTCGCCGCGGGCGAGGTGCCGCCGCTCGGCGTGGCGCCCGTGCACGCGGACACGACGCCGCCGCATCACGCCGGCTGAGCTGGCGCCTCACAGCCTCACGAGCGCTTCGACGCGGCGGGACTTCGGAGCTTGACGCAGCACCTGCCGGGCGCCGGCTCGAGGGCGACCTCGAGCGTGTCGTTCCCCAGGCCCCGGACCAGGCCGTCGATGAACTCCCGGTTCATCGCGCAGACGAGGTCCGGCGACTCCTGCGAGAGCTCGTGGAACGGGCAGTTCCGGAGCGCCACCTCGCCGCGCTCTTCCCGGAACGGCTCGAAGCCGTGGTCGGAGAGGACCTCCTCGGCGACGGACAAGGCGCGCTCGGCGCCGGGCGGCCGAAGTCGCATCTCACCGCGAACGCGTTCCCCGAGGGTCGCGCCCTCCCGCCCCGCCACGCGGAGCGCCGACTCCAGAGCCCGCTCGCCGTCGCGTTCCTCGCGGACGGCCTTCACCAGCAGGCTGCCGACCAGGTCGTACCGACGTTCGGGGATGGAAACCGAGAACTCGGTCGTGGTCGGCTCGTAGAGCTTCGAGGGCCGCCCGGCGCCGCGTCCGGACCGTCCGCCGAGTCGGGCGTAGCCGACCTGCAGAAGCCCCCGGTCGACCAGCTTGTCGAGGTGGAACGCGGCGAGCTTTCGGGAGATGCCGACCGACTCGGCCGCCTCGTCGCGTCCGACCGGCCGCCCCGCCTCCCGGACGACCAGATACAGCTTCCGCCGAAGCTCGTCGTCGAGCGCGGCGATCGCCCGGGCCCCCTTCGTCAGTCCAGCACGCATGATCTGGAGGATATCACCAACGTTCATTGGTCAGAGAGGAGCTCCTTCCGCCGTCTCGCCAGGTGAGCAGAACACCCAGGAAGAGGCGGTTGACGGATTCGAGGACCGGCGTTATCGTTCAACTCCCGTAACACTAAGAAATCTTAGCTTTAGAAGTTCCAGAGAGATCGACAGGACGCCCGAGAGGGCAGGAGGAGGACGAGATGCGCAGCAGGAGAAGGATCGCGGGAGCCGTGATCGCAGGGGCGGTCGCCCTCGGCTCGGTCGGCGCCGTGGCGTTCGCGACCGGGGCGGCTGCCGATTCACACACGTCGCACAAGTCGCACATGACGCACGACATGACGCACATGGCGGAGGCCTCCGCGACGAAGACGGCCGTGTTCCACGACCAGATGCGGCGGCTGTGGGAGAACCACGTCGCCTGGACCCGCCTGTACATCGTGTCGGCTGCGGCGAGCCTGCCGGACCAGAACGCGACGGCGGCCCGGCTGCTCGAGAACCAGACAGCGATCGGCAACGCCATCAAGCCGTTCTACGGGAACGCGGCCGGCAACCAGCTCACCGAGCTGCTGCGCGACCACATCCTCACGGCCGCGGCGATGATCGAGGACGCGAAGGCCGGCAACACCAACAAGTTCAACCACGATTCCAAGCACTGGTACGCGAACGCGAACCAGATCGCGGGGTTCCTCCATCGTGCGAACCCCGCCAACTGGCCGCTCGACGACTTGCGGTCGATGATGAAGGAGCACCTGGACCTGACCCTCACGGAGGCCGTCGACCGGCTGCAGGGCCACTGGCTCCGGGACGTCCGCGACTACCGCCCGATCGAGACCGCGATCCTGCACATGGCCGACATGCTGTCCGCCGGCATCGTGGCGCAGTTCCCCGACCGCTTCTAGCGACGGGCCATCCCGGAACGAACGGGCGGATGGTCCGCAGTCCGCGGCCCGCGGAACCGCCCACGACCGAAGGAGTTGCACCGACGATGACGACGAACGGACATGTGACGAGCAACGCCGTGAGCCGGCGGGACCCCGCGTACCAGGTGTACCTGCTGCTGCGCGTCGGGTTTGTGGTGGCCCCGATCCTGTTCGGGCTCGACAAGTTCTTCAACTGGACCGTGGACTGGACGAACTACCTCGCGCCGTGGATCGACCGGATCGTTCCGGGGAGCGCGCAGGACTTCATGTACGTGGTCGGCGCGATCGAGATCGCGGCGGGGATCCTGGTGGCCGTGGCGCCGCGGATCGGCGGGTTCGTCGTGGCGGGTTGGCTGTTCGGCATCGTGGTGAACCTGCTCACGGTGGATGCGCCGAAGTTCTACGACATCGCCCTTCGGGACTTCGGCCTGATGCTCGGCGCGCTCGCGCTCGGGCGGCTGGCCATGAAGTTCTCGGGCCGGAACGGCGAGGCGGCGGTTGGTGTCGAGCGCGAGCCCGCGCTCGCGCGGGCTCGCGCCTGAGCCGTCGGACGCAGCGTCCCCGCCCGCTCCGTCGGAGCGGGCGGGGACTTCCCGCGTCCGGGCGGCGCTCGGCTCCTCGTCCGGGCGGCCCGGATCCGTGGCTGCTGTGGCATCCTCGGGGCGTGCCCGGGCTCCGACCCGTTCTCCCAGGCAGTGTGCTGACCGTTCCGTGTTGCGAGAGCGTCGCCCGGCCGGGTACAACACAGGGGCTTCCCCCCGACCCGTTCCACCGAGGTAACGCACAGTGCCGACGAAGTCCCCCCGATCGCTCGCCGTCGTGGTCCTCGCGGCCGGCCTCGGCAAGCGGCTGAAGTCGACGAAGCCGAAGGTGCTGCACGACCTGCTCGGCCGTCCGGTGCTGTGGTACGTCCTCCAGGCGGCGCGATCGGCCAAGCCCTCGAAGCTCATCGTGGTCGTCCATCACTCCCGCGAGGAGGTCGAGGCGGCCGTCCGGTCGTGGGATCTCGGGGGCATCAAGCCGGTCTTCGTCGACCAGCGGGAGATGCTCGGGACCGGCCATGCCGTGCTCGCGGCCGAACAGGCCGTCGGCCGGGCGAACGACGTCCTGGTGCTGCCCGGCGACGAACCGCTGGTGAGCGCGGAGCAGGTGAAGGAGATCCTCGCGATCCACCGCCGGCGCGACGTCGCCGCGGTGATCCAGACCACGGTGCCGTCGGATGCGCGCGGGTTCGCGCGGGTCATCCGCGACGGGCGCGGGGAGTTCGTCCGGCTCGCCGAGGGCAGCGACGCGACGAAGGAGGAGCTCGCCGTCACCGAGGTGGCGACCGCGGTGTACACGTTCCGACGGGACGCGCTGTACGCGGCGCTCCCGCTCGTCGGCCGCGAGAACCGCCAGCGCGAGTACTACCTGCCCGACGTGCTCGGCATCCTCCGCGAGAAGGGCGACCGCATCGCCGTGCAGCTCGTCGACAACGGCGGCAGCGTCGGCGCGAACTCCCGGGCGGAGATGGCCGGCGCCTCCGCGGTGCTCCAGCAGCGGATCAACGAACGGCACATGGCGGCCGGCGTCGCGATCGTGGACCCGGCGACGACCTGGGTCGGCCCCGAGGTTCGCATCGGCGCCGACACGACGCTGCGGCCGATGACGTTCCTCGAGGGCTCCACGGCGATCGGGCGGGAGGCCGAGATCGGCCCGAACGCGCGTCTGGTGGACTCGACGGCGGGGGACCGGTCGACGGTCCAGTTCGCAGTGGTCCGGGAGGCGACGATCGGGAACGACGTGAACGTGGGTCCGTTCGCCAGCCTCCGGCCGGGGACGGTGCTCGACGACGGTTCCAAGGCGGGGACGTTCGTCGAGATCAAGGCCTCACGGGTCGGCCCCGGGTCGAAGGTGCCGCACCTCTCGTACGTGGGCGACACGGACATCGGGAGGAACGTGAATGTCGGAGCCGCCACGGTCACCGTCAACTACGATGGATGGGACAAGCACCGCACCGTGATCGGGGACGACGTGAAGATCGGCTCGGACACGATGCTCGTGGCGCCGGTGGACGTCGGCGCCGGGGCGATGACCGGCGCGGGCTCCGTGATCACGAAGGACGTGCCGGCCGGGGCGCTCGGGATCGGGCGCGCCGACCAGCGCAACGTCGAAGGGTTCAGGGAGCGGAGGGAGGCGCGGCAGCGCGCCCGCCGGTCGGGCTCGAAGCGTTCGAAGGGCACGGGCTGACAGGGGGAACCAGTGGAGATCGTCACCAAGAAGCACCTCATGCTCTTCGCGGGGACCTCGCATCCCCAGCTCGCGAGCGAGATCTCGGACGAGCTCGGCATCCCCATCTCGCCGTGCGAGATCCGCCGCTTCGCCTCGAGCGAGGTCTACGTCCGGCCCGTGGACAGCGTGCGGGGCGCGGACGTGTTCATCGTCCAGACGCACTGCCCGCCGGTGAACGAGACCATCATGGAGCTGCTGCTGATGGTCGACGCGATGAAGCGCGCGTCGGCCAAGCGAGTGACGGCGGTCATCCCGTACTACGGCTACTCGCGCCAGGACAAGAAGACGCTCGCGCGCGAGCCGATCTCCGCGAAGCTGGTGGCCGACCTGCTCACCGCCGCGGGGACCGACCGGGTCGTGTCGGTCGACCTGCACTCGGGGCAGATCCAGGGGTTCTTCGACTTCCCGTTCGACCACCTCACGGCGCTCCCGATCCTGGCCGACTTCCTGCGGGACGAGACCGGCCTGTCCGGCGAGCAGATCACCGTGGTGGCGCCGGACGCCGGCCGGGTGAAGGTGGCCGAGCGGCTCCAGCAGCACCTGCACGCCGACATCGCCTACATCAACAAGCGCCGGTCGAAGTACGAGGCGCACAAGATCGAGGCGGTCGAGGTCGTGGGCGACGTCGACGGGCAGACGTGCGTGCTGGTCGACGACATGATCGACACGGCGGGGACGATGGTCGAAGGCGCGCGGGCGCTCGCCGAGCGGGGCGCGCGCGGCATCTACACCGCGGCGACCCACGGGCTGTTCAACGGCAAGGCCGTGCCGAACATCGAGGAGTCGCCGATCAGCGAGGTGATCGTGACGAATACGGTCCCGATCCCGGACGAGCGGCAGTTCTCCAAGCTGAAGTGCCTGTCGATCGCGCCGATCATCGCGAGCGCGCTGCACGCGGTCTTCGAGGACACGAGCGTCAGTGAGATCTTCCACGGGCAGAACATGCCGTAGCCGTCGGCTTCGCCGAAGGACGAACACGAGCCCGGCCGCTTTGCGGCCGGGCTCGCTGCTGTTCGGGCGACCGGGACCGCTACCGGCCCGTGGTGCCTGCCGGCTCCGGGGTCGCGATGCACATGACGTCGCCGGGCTGCGGAGGGCAATCGGGAACGGGTTCCTGTCCGATGTTTCCGTCGGCTCCGCCGCCGAACGAGCAGCCGACGCTCGGGGGCGAGTCGCCACCGCTTCCGTTCGGATCCTCGGGCGGGGCGGTCGTCCCGGTGCCCGGGTCGGGCGCGACGCAGACGCACGGAGCGTCGGTGCCGGGGTCGGTCCCGCTGCCGTCGCCGGCCTGCTGGACGCAGGTCGGCGGCGGCGGGCAGTCCATCGCCGGCTTGTTCCCTCCGGTGGCGGGCTCCTGCCCGCCACCGGTGGTCGGCTCCGGGACCGGTTCGACACACACGGGGGGCACGATCGTGCAGCCGATCGAGACGTCCCCGCCGTCGGACGTCGTCCCGCCGCCTGTGCTCCCGGACGCGTCGGACCCGTCGGAGCTCACCGGCTCGTCCGGGCACACCACCGGGGGAGCGATGCACTCGATCGTTCCGTTCTCCGGGTTGGTCGGCTGCTCGGGGCACGTCGGAACGCATTTCCGCTCCGGGCCCGAGACCTCAGGATTGTTCGAGGCCGGCGAACAGACCGGCATCGGCAGCGGACAGTCGCCCGCGGGGTCGCCCCCGCCCTCCGCCGGGGCCGGCGGCTCGCAGGCCGGGAACCCCGGGCTGACGTTGCCGTTCCCGAGGTCGTAGTCGACGTGCCCGATCGTGGATCCGCCGGCGCCGAGCGCCACGACCGATCCGGTCTTCGACGGCAGGTCGGGCAGCTCCGACAGGAAGTACTCCCGGTCGATGCCGGTCACCGCCGGCGCCGACAGTAGCTCGACGTCGACGGGATCGCCGCCGTCGGGCCGGACCTCGACGGATTCGGCGGCGCCGACGACGGACCCGGACACCACGGCGATCGAGTCCCGACCCATCGGCATGACCGACGCGTCGAGATCCGGGAGCGGGGCGGGCTCGCCGTCGGGGGAGACCGCCGACGACCACCCCAGGCCCATGCCCTCGTACTCGATCGAGCCGCCGGTCCCGTTACCGTCGACGGTCATCACCCAGTGCCCGCCGCTGTCGGTGGTTCCGCCCGCCACCACGGTGCTGACGAAGGGTCCGGCATCGGGCGGCGTTGGCGCGTTCGGGCCGTCGCCGGAATCTCCGCCGCCACCGGACTTCGCGGTCGTCTGCTCCTCCGCGATCGCGATCGGGCCCGAGGTGACCACGCCGGCCGACCCCCCGCCGATCAGGCCGGTGTCGCCCGATGGGTACTCGATCGAGTCGTACGCGTCGAACAGCGCCTGCCGGTCGGCGTCGGTCGCGTCCGCGCCGACGCGTCCCAGGGCCGGGAACGTCAGATTCCCGGATCGCGCGGTCTGCGCGTACAGGACCGACCCGTCGTCGCAGGTTCGCTGTTCCTCGAGGCCCCCGCTCGCGTCGTCGCCCGCGTCGGGCGTCACCGCGACCTGGAACACGACGCCCGTCGAGGGGAACGCGCCGCACTCGACGTCGAGCAGCTGGTCCGGGTAGCGGTTCGACAGCTGCAGCGTCGGGCCGAATGCGCCCGCGAGCCGTTCCTTCGCGCCGGCCGCGGTGTCGCCGCCGGCCGTGCCGTCACCGGTCGCCGGCTGTTCGAGGCCGCCCGGGTCCACGCCGATCGGACCGCCGGCGAACACCGACTGCAGCGCCCAGTCGTACGGGTAGGTGACCCCGTAGCCGTTGAACACCACCTGCCGGGTCGAGCCGGGGCCGTTCTCGGCGACCGTCGGCCGGCCCCGGTTGGCCTGCAGCGCCGTGGCGCCGAGGATCGCCCCGCCGACCACAGCCACCGCGGTCACGCCGGACACCAGCGCGGTGCTGATCTGGCGGCGACGCGCCCGCCGCAGCACCTTCTTCGGCGCGTGCGGCGTCTGGAGCGGCGTCGCCCCGCGTTCCTGGAGCATGTCGTGGAGCTGCTCTTCGAAGTCGTCGTTCATCGTTCCTCGATTCGGTCGTCGGGATCGCGCGCCGGTGGGGCCGCCTCGGGGGAGCCGACGCCCATGTCGGCCCGCAGCGCCTGCATGCCGCGCGCGATGAGCGACTTGGCGGCGGCGTCGGTGCATCCCATCGTCGTCGCCACCTCGCGCTCGGTTCGGTCCTCGTAGTACCGGAGCACCACCGCCGCGCGCTGGCGCTCCGGGAGCCGCTGCAGGGCCCGCCACATCTGGTCTCGCGACGCGACGTCCGGGTCCTCGTGTGCCTGCTCGGGGCGCCGTCCCTCCCGCTTGAGGTACGCCCGCTCCAACTTCTTGCGCCGGAGCTGCGACGTGAACAGGTTCACGATCGTCCGCCGCAGGTACGCCTCGAACGCCCCGGCGTCGCGCAGGTGCCGGAAGCGGCCGGCCAGGCGAACGAACGCCTCCTGCGCGAGGTCCTCCGCGAGATACCGGTCTCCCGTGAGGAGATACGCCAGCCCCACGGCGGCGCCGGCATGCCGCGCGTAGAGCTCGCCGAGCCCGCCGTCCGCGAACGGCTGGTCGTCGGCTGGAGCGGTCCGCTCCGCTTCGCGGACCTCGATCACCGGTTGCTCCGAACCCATGGGCTCACGATCCAAGGACGCACGACGGGCTCGAGAGGTATCGGTGCGGCGGCGCATGTGCATGCCTCGCTGGGTGGACGGGTACGTTGGGTTGGATCGCCGGAACGGTACCCGTGGTTCCGGCTGCCCCCGCGAAAGGAGCACGAGATGGCTGTGACCAAGCGCGCGAAGTCCGTGGTCGACCGGGTCGTCGGCACCGCCAAGGAGACCATGGGCAAGGCGACCGGCAACCGTTCGACCAGGGCGAAGGGAACCGTCCAGCGCCTCAAGGGCCGGGCCGGCCAGACCGTGCAGAAGACGACCGGCAGGGCGAAGTCCACCGCGACGAAGGCGAAGACCCGCGCGAAGTCGGCGATGAAGCGCGCCGGCTGACTCCGGCGCCCGAGCCGCCCGGCTCCGGCGTCAGATGTAGCCGAGCTCGGCGAGGCGCTGTTCGATCTCGGCCTGCTCCTCGGGCGTGGTCGGCTCCGCCGGCCGGTCCCACCGTCCCCAGGACTCGAGCATCAGGTCGAGCTGCTCGCGGAGCCGCTTGACCGTCTCCACGCGGAGGGGCGACAGGTCGGTCTGCTCCATGGAGTCGTTCGCCGTGTCGTACAGCGCTTCCACGCCGTCGGCATCGCGGACGAGCTTGAACCGGCGGTCGCGTACCGCGACCAGGTTGCGCGCGAGCCCGCCGAAGTCGTACGAGGGGTTTCGCCGGGCGAGCCGCGTCGACTCCTTCTCGGTCCACGCCCGCCACTCCGCGAACGCGTACTCCTCGCCGAACCCGTCGCGCGTCGCCGAGAGCAGATCCTGCCGCCGCCCCTCGAGGTAGTCGGCCGGCGGCTGCTGACCGAGGAACCGGGCGAGCGACGGCAACAGGTCGACCAGCTCGTACATCCCGCCCCGCGCGCCGGCCGGGACCATCCCCGGCCCCCACGCGACGAATGGCACCCGGATCAGGTGGTCGTCGAGCGACGCGTGGTGGTCGGCCAGCCCGTGCCGCCCGCCGGGCTCGCCGCTCGCCCGATGCTCGCCGAGGTGCTCGCCATGGTCGGACGTCACCATGACGAGCGCGCGCCCGTCGTCGGCGACGAGCCCCTGCTTGCGGAGCGTGTCGAGCAGCCGGTCGAGATGGCGGTCCACGTTGGCCAGCTCCCCGTCGTAGTAGGTGGAGAGCACGTCGAGGTCGTGGCGCTCGGCCTGAGCGACGGCCTCCCACGGGCCGACGCGGGCGGCCGTTCGCGTCCGGTACCGCAGGCCCCGGATCGGTCCGTACCGGGGGCCGTGCATCCGCCTGGCGAGCCGCCGGGGCGGCGCGTAGGCCCAGTGGCACTCGAGGTAGTTCACGAACAGGAAGACCGGCTTGCGGGCCTCGCCGAGGCGCTGCTTCATCCAGCGGTTCACGATCTTCCCGCCGGAGTCCCCGCCCCACAGCGCCTTCGGGATCCGGCGGGCGGCGCGGCGCCAGCCCCGTTCGATGTCGAGCCGGAACGCGTAGTGGTCGAACCCGCGCGCCAGGCCGGTGCGTTCGGAGACCAGGCCGTTGTTGGTGACGCACCACGTGTCGTAGCCGATCGAGCGCAGCCACTCGGCCAGGGTGACCCGGGCCGAGGAGCGCAGGAGCGGGCCCGTTCCCCACTGGCTGCCGTGCTGGCTGGGGTAGAGCCCGGTGAACATCGACCCGTGCGACGGCAGCGTCCATGGGCCGTTCGCGATCATCGTCTCGACGCGGAGGCCCTCGGCGGCAAGCGCGTCGACCGTCGGCGTGGTCGGCCGTTCGTAGCCGTAGCAGCCGAACCGGTCCCATCGGGCGGTGTCGAACACGACCAGCACGATGTTCGGGAGCTCTCCGGAGCGGCCTCGGATCGGCGCGTTCGGCACGCGCTGAGGATAACGGGCGCCCGGCGCCGCGCCCCGGCTCAGGGCCGGTAGACGATGCTGTCCGCCAGGCCGAATCCCTCCGTGCTGACGTTCCCGGCCGCATCCCGGAACTGGACGTGCACCTCCGCGACCTCGCCGGGCGACAGCGGGCCGAGATTCCAGCCCGCGACCTTCGGCCGGAAGGGCTCGAACGGGACGCCCCGGAAGTTGCCCGAGTTCGAGAGCCGCATCATGAGGTCGTGGGTTGGTGTTCCCACGCCGCCGGTCGGGCCGCCGTCGGACTCGGGTCCGGAGTCGTCCGCCGTGAGCAGCAGCGACACGAGCCGGTCCGCAGTTGTCCTCGCGCCGCCGTCGACGATGATCAGCCCCGCGGGCGCATAGGGGTCCGCCTTCGCCGGGGTCGTCGGGCCGATGACCGGCGCTCCGTCCCGGGACTCCCTCGTCTCGTCCATCACGATCGGGACCACCTCGTAGCGGTAGTCGAGGCCGGACACCACGTCGCGGTCGGCGAAGAATCCGCCCTGGAATCCCTCCGCGACGAGCCTTCGCGGCTCGACCACACGCCCGCCCTGGAGTGCCGTCCGGAAGATGTCGGCGCTCTGGAGCTCACCGAACTCCGGGGCTCCGACCGCGGTCACCAGGAACGGCCCCTCGCCGTCGGCGCCGGGTTCGGTGTGGACCTCGAGGAGCCGCCCGACCCGGTCGTCCGACGGGTCGGTGGGGTCCTGACCGGTGGCCGCGCAGCGGTCCCGCTGCTGTCCGGCCTCGCTGCCGTCGGACTCCCCGCCGGCGTCGGTGTCGGCGTTGTTCGCCCGGGTCCCCAGCTGGAACTCGCAGCGGCTGATGAGGCCGTCGTGGTCCGGGTCGCCGGTCCCGTCCCCCTTGTTCTTCGGGTTGAGGCCGTTCCGGCGCTCCCAGTCGTCCGGGAGCCCGTCGCCGTCGCCGTCCTGCCCCCTGCTCAGCGCGAAGCTGGCCTGGGCGTCCCGCACGATCTTGCCCCGGACCGCCGTGGCGTTCACCAGGTAGGAACCGACCACGGCCGGCTCCTCGCCGTCCACGACGACGTCGGGCGGCGCGCTGACGTCGCCGAAGCCCGTGGCCGTGTACCGGCCGCCGTACACGCCGTCGCGCGGCGCCCCGTCGTCGTGGCTCCCGTCGTCGATCAGTTGCAGGACCCGCCGCCCACCGTCGGGATCGAGCACCGAGGCAGTGACGTGGGCGCCGGGGAGCGGCAGGCCCTTCCCGGCGAAGATGGCCACGATCGGGACCTCGACGCCGCGGTGGAGCGCCGCCACCGGCGTCCCCGTGAACAGGAACAGCTCGTAGTGGGTGCGGACGCTGGCCGCCGCGTAGAACTCCTGCGCCAGGCCGGTGACCTCCAGGCGCCACACGCCCGGGTCCGGGTTCGGGACCTCCCACACGTCGTTCGTGTTCCCCGCTCCGGGGCGACGGAGTCCGAGCGGCGCGGGAACGCCGTGGGGGTCGATCAGCTTGACGTTCCTCGTCCCGTCGGGCGTCTGCCAGGACGTCGACACGACCAGCACGTCGCTCGTCGGGTCGACGTAGAACTCCATTCCCTTCCTGTCGAACTTCACGTTGTCGATGAACAGCTCCTGGCCGCCGATCCGGAGCTCGCTGATCGTCCCGTCGAGCGTCAGCGTTCCCTGTTCGGATCCCGACACCGACACCTTCACGCCGCCGACGCTCTGGCCGTCGAGGTCCCCGAAGTCGGGGACGTTGCGGAGGTCGCCGTTGACGGAGAGGTTCACGTTCCCGCCGAACTCGCCGAAGGCGAACGAGAGGCGGCTCGCCGTCTGCTGGCCGAACGGGAACAGCAGGTTGACGTTGTTCACCGTGAGCTCGTTGCCGTCCCCGCCGGCGGCGCCCTGCGCGTCGACCAGGGCGAAGCCGTCGTCGGTGGGCGTTCCGTTTGAGAAGAAGAACGGCGAGACGGTCACCGGGACGCCGGACGTGGTGAACATGTTGCCGACGACGTAGGTCGTGTTGAGCTTGAGGTCCTCGAAGTCGAGGACGTTGGCGCCTCCGGGCCCGGTTGGGCCGACGGCCGCGAAGATGCGCTGCCGACCCTTGGCCTGCGTGGCCTTGTAGTCGTACACGCGCCCCAGGTTGGTCTCCCACGTGGCGAAGCCGGCCGCGGCCGATGCCCTCCCGATCCTCCCGTCGGCCGTCGGCGCGAGTCCCACCGGGACGACGCCCCCGACGTCCGCGTAGTCGTAGCTCCCGCCCGCGCCGGGTACCGAGGACGCGATCTGCTGCATCAGCGTCTCGTTCGCCCCCGGCCCGAGGGCGACGACGTGCATCTGACAGCCGTTGTCGATCACGTTGGGGCGAACCGTCTCCCACAGCGCCGGCTCGTTCTGCTGGCCGTCGGACAGCAGGATGAACGCGCACGCGGTGTCGGGCCGCTTGCGGGCGTCGTGCTCGGTCGCGGCCGTGTTCATCCCGTCGCCGATCGAGGTGGCCCCGCCGGGCGTCTCGAGGGCGATGCTGTCCTGGATGTCGTCGCGGTTGGTGCCAGCCCCGAGCAGCGCGAGCTGGTGGCGGAGGTACGGGTCGTGGTCGAACGCGACGTACCCGGCCGCGTCATCGTCGGACATCTCGTTGACGAACAGCGAGGCGGCGTTGCGGGCCGCCGCGATCTTGTTCGAGTCCGCCATGCTCCCGGACCGGTCGAGCACCACCACGGCGTCCTTGGTCTGCTCCACGTAAAGGAGCGAGCTGGCCTTGGTGTCCATCGAGGTTCCGAGCTTCACCCGGAGGTCGTGGAACGCGCCGTTGACCGCGCCGTCGGCGCCGTTCGGCGCCTGCACCAGCAGCCAGTAGTCGTCCTGGACGTACGCCGAGCTCACGATGTCCGCGTTGAAGAACGAGGCACCGCCGGTCGGCCGCACCTTGACGACGAACGCGCCCGACGTGAGCCCCGCGACCGGGCTGCCGTCCTGCCCGGTGACGTGGACCCGCGCGATGAACTTCCGGGGGTTCGAGGCCGTCCCCACCATGGCGTACGCGGACGTCGTGGGCCGCTTGATCTGGACCGTCGGCGTGACGCAGCCACGGCCGACCGTGACGGGCCCGACCTGGTTCACGGACGTGACCACCCCGACGATCCGGTCCAGGTTGGCGGTTCGGACCGTCCGGGCCCACGTCGTTCCCGTCGCGGTCGCGCGGCTGGTCAGGTTGCCGCCGTCCACCGTCATGACGCTGTACGTGTAGGGGTTGCTGCCGCCGTCGAACGTGAACGCCGTGTAGTCGCACTGGTTCGCCGGGTTGAACTCGAAGTAGCGGGTCGACCGGAAGTCCATGGAGACCGACTGCGTCGCGAACGCGGGGCCGCCCGAGAAGGTGTTGTGGCCCGACAACGCGGCCTGCGCGTCGATCTCGGTGTCGAGGAACCCCAGGCGCTGGTTCGTCGGGTTGTACTTGAACGCGTAGAGGGCGAGCGCGTAGTCCGCGAAGTCGCTGGCCCACGAGCTGCCGCGGTCCGTGAGGAAGTCCTGGGTGGCCGTCACCTGCGAGGTCGGCTCGGCGTTCAGCTTGAGATAGAACTGCCGGAGCGCCTGCCACCCGATCACCGGGTTGGCGTCGGCGGCCTGGCGGTACTGGTCCATCATCCACGTCCACCACAGGACCGAGCGGTACGAGTTGTTCACGAAGTCGGTGGTCCGCTCCGAGTCCGTGGAAAGGTGGCCATTGACCTCGGGGATGAACAGGTGCCCCGTGTCGGTGTCGAGCGAGGCCACCACTCGGTCCTCGATGGCGCGGGCGATCCCCTCGCCGTACCAGCCCTGCCACCCGACGCCGCCGTTGTCGAACTTGTCCTGCACCAGGTGCATCTCCTCGTGATAGGCGAGGAGGCGCTTCCACAGGATGTCGCCGTTGTCGACGAGCTCGTCGTCCCAGTACAGGCTGTTGGGGTAGATCACGCCGCCGCCCCGGGGGTCCTCGCCGACGTAGATGTTCAGCTCGGTGCCGGCGCCGATCGGACTGAGGTTCCGGTCCAGGTAGAAGCTCAGCGCGCCGGCGGCCTCCGTGGCGATGGCGATCGCGACGAGGTTGTCGCCGCTGCCGTCGTCGACGTCGGCGATCGCGTGCTCGCACCGGGCGGCCCCCTCGGCCATCGTGCACTGGGCCTGGTTGGCCATGGTGTTCTGCTCGGTGTAGTAGACGTGGACCTCGTACGTCGTCCCGCTCCGCATGAACGAGCTGTCGTAGCACTGGTCGTAGTTGACGAGCTTGCCCCGGACCGTGGCCGACGTCGGGACGCCGCACGCCGCGGCCCCGGCGGTCGTCGGGAGCAACGCCGGGAGCCCTCCCGCGAGGAGCATCAGGACGAGGGCCCTGGCCGTGATCCTGGCTCCGCGTCGCCGGCCGGTGCGGCCCCGCGATCCATCCCCCGCGCGACCCGTCCCACGCATCGTTCCTCCTCCCCGGAGGTCGACCAGGGTCGGGACGCTCCCCCTCCCGCGACGCACGACCCGGCGATCCCTGTGCGTCAATCGGGCCCGCGGCGTCGATCAAACACCGCGGCCCGGAATCCCCTGCGAGCCGGAGTCTATGCCGAAGGGTCCGCGCGCCGGAAGGGAGACTTTGGGCGTACGTCAGGGCGAGAGCGGCGTCCCGGCCCGGCCTAGCATGTCGGCGAAGGCGGCCGCGTACCGGGCCGCGATCGTGGCCAGCTCGAACGGGGCGCAGGCCTCGCGAGCGGCGGCGCCCATGCGCTCGCGGGCGCGGGGGTCGGCCAGGAGCCGGCACGCCGCGTCGGCCAAGGCGTCGAGGTCGCCGGGCCGAACCAGCACGCCCGTCTCGTTCTGCCGGATCACCTGTGACACCTCGCCCACGTCGAAGGCCGCCACCGGCACGCCGGCAAGGCCGGCCTCGACCAGGACGCCCGGTGCGCCCTCCGTCCGGCTCGTCGAGAGCACGAGGTCGCTGGCCGCGATGATCCGGTCGGCGTCGTCGCGCGAGCCGAGAACGAGTGCTCCCGGTCCGGCGGCGCCGGCGGCCCGCTCCACCGATCCGCGCAGCGGGCCGTCGCCGGCGATCGCCAGGGAACACGGCCCGAACCGCGACCGGATCAGCGCGAAGGCTTGCAGTGCGGCGCCGGGCTGCTTCTCGTCGGACAGGCGGCCGACCCACGCGAGGAGCGGCCGTCCCGGGTCGGCGCCGATCTCCGTGCGCAGCGCGGCCCGTTCCTCGGTGGACAGGTTCGGGGGGGCCTTTCGTGAGGTCGGGATCACGACCACGTGGGCGGGGTCGACCGCGAACTCCTCGACCAGCTCGCGCTTGAGCTCCTCGGTGACCGCGAAGATCCGCGCGGTCCGTTCGTACATCCGGGCCAGGATGCGCTCGCCGCGGCCGCCGACCGCGTGGCTGATCTTCCGGTAGGCGAGCGGGACGCGGCCCCTCGGGTCCGCCAGCACGGCGTACTTCAGCGGCTCCCCGCCGTGCGCGACGACCAGCGTGGGCCGCAGCTTGTGGAACCCCGCCCGCAGCCGGGCCACCGCTCCCGGGTCGACGCCGACGCGCCCCTCCACCCGGCCGACGGGCTTCGCGCCGGGCACCACGCGGACCCGCCCCGCTGGATCACCCTCGTCCGGCCCGAACAGCGGGAACAGCAGGTTCCGCGAGACCGGCTGGAGCGCCTCGGCGAGCTGCGCGGCGAAGACCTCGGCCCCACGGCGCACGATCCGGGGGACGACATGCAGGATGCGGACCTCGTCGGTCGTTGCCATCGGCCCGGCATCTTCGGCGGATCCTTTCAGCTGCCGGCACCGCCCCCGGGCCGCTCGTAACGCCGCACGTACGCCGGGATGTCCACGTCCGCGCGCAGGTCGGGGGACGGGATCGCCTCGCCCGGCACCTGGTCGAAGGGCAGGACGCCCGCCCACACCCCGAGATCGAGGTCGTCCTCGTCGTCCTTCGGCGGGCCGGTGCGGACCTTCGACGAGACCTCGTCGAGCGGGATGGCCATGATCGTCGTCTGGTCGAGCTCGCGCTGGTCGGGCATGCGCGCGTCGGCGCTCCGCCCGCGGACCACGTGGTCGACGAGCGCGCGCTGGGCCTCCCATTTCTCGTTGGGATCGGTGACCTCCCGCGCCACGCCGTACACCACCACCGAGCGGTAGTTCATGGAATGGTTGAACGCCGACCGCGCCAGCACCAGGCCGTCGAGCAGCGTGACGCACACGCAGACCTCGCCGCCCTCCCTGCTGGCACGCAGGGTTCGGCTGGCGTTCGAACCGTGGACGTACAGCGTGTCGCCGACCCGGACGTGGATGGTCGGCACGATGCGCGGCGAGCCGTTCGGGTCGACCCAGCCGAGATGGCAGTACAGCGCCTCGTCGAGGATCGCGTACGCGGTCTCGTGGTCGTAGACGCCGCGCTCGGGATGCCGCCGGACGCGGGTCCGTTCGGTCATCGCGAAGTCGTCGAGCTCCTCGTCCATCGTGGAGTGCAGGATACGAGCACCGTCGGGCGGTTCTCCGCAGCCGGTATCCTCGCCGGGCTGTGGGAGGGGTCCTCATCACCGGTGGCGCCGGTTTCGTCGGTTCGAACCTGGCCGGGGCGCTCGTTGCGTCGGGCGTCGGTGTGCGCGTGCTCGACGACTTCGACTCGGTGCCGACCGACTACCTGGCCGGCCTGAAGGTCCGCAGGACGAACGCGAACATCGAGGACGCCGCCGCCGTGCGCCGCGCCGTGAAGGGTGCCGACGCGGTCGTGCACCTCGCTGCGATGTCGGGCGTCGCGCCCTCCGTCGAGCACCCCGAGAAGGACTTCGCCGTCAACGTCCGGGGCACCTTCAACGTGCTGGACGCCGTGCGCAGGGCGGGCGTCGGGCGGGTGGTGTTCGCGTCGTCGGGCGCCGTGCTGGCGGGTGCGAAGCCGCCGCTCCACGAGGCCGTTGTGCCGAGCGTGCTCTCACCGTACGGCGCGTCGAAGCTGTACGGGGAGGCGGCGCTCCAGGCGTTCCAGGAGGTCTACGGCTTCACCGGGATCGTGCTGCGCTTCTCCAACGTGTACGGGTCCAACTGCGACCACAAGCGGAGCGTGGTTGCGGAGTTCCTCCGGAGGGCGCTCCGGCGCAAGCCGCTCGTCATCTACGGGAACGGCCGCCAGACGCGCGACTTCCTCCACGTCGACGACGTGTGCCGCGCGGTCCGGATCTCACTCCGCTCACCGTCGAGCGGGGTGTTCCAGCTGGGAACGGGGGTCGAGACGAGCGTGGCCCGCCTGGCGAACCTCGTCCAGAAGGCGGCGGGCACGAAGCTCGAGATCGAGCGCCGCCCGACCCGGCCGGGCGAGGCGGCCCGCAACTACGTCGACCCGTCGAAGGCGAAGGCTGTGCTCCGGTGGGAGGCGAAGGTCGCGCTGCCCGATGGGCTGGCCTCCACGCTGGCCTGGATGCGCGACCGGTGAGGCCGCGGGTCGGGTTGGCTTCCTCCTGGCTACAATCGGAAGTCGGTCCCACCTGCGGACCACCCCATTACTGCACGTAGAGGAAGGTTCGCGTCATGGAGAGGAAGCTGATCGCCGAACCCCGTGAGGGGAACGGGAAGGGCGCCGCCCGCAAGCTGCGCGCCGTCGGCAAGGTGCCCGGCGTGGTCTACGGGCACGGCATGGACCCGGTCCCCGTCGCGGTGGACTCGCGGGATCTGTTCCACGTCCTCCACACGGACGCGGGCACGAACGTGCTCATTGACCTCCAGGTGAAGAAGGACCACCACCTGACGCTGCCCCGCGAGATCCAGCGCGACCACGTCCGGGGCCAGTTCATCCACGTGGACTTCCTGGCCGTGCGCCGAGACACGAAGATCACCGTCGACGTGCCGGTCGAGCTGATCGGCGAGTCGCACGGCGTGAAGGAGGGCGGCGTCATCGAGCACCACCTCTGGGAGGTCAAGCTCGAGAGCTTCCCGCAGGACGTGCCCGACGGCATCGAGGCCGACATCTCGGCGCTCGGCATCGGCGATGGCCTGAAGGCCGGCGACCTGAAGATCCCGGACGGCGCCGAGCTGATCACCGACCCCGAGGCAAGCATCATGGCCGTCGTCCCGCCGCCGATCCTCCGTCTCGAGGAGGAGGAGGCCGTCGAGGGCGAGGTCGCCGAGGGCGAAGAGGCCGAGGGCGAAGAGGGCGCCGAGGGCGAGGCCGCCGAGGGGGCCGGGGACGGCGACGGCGAGAGCGGCGACTCCGGTTCCGGCGGCGACTCGGGCGACTCCGAGTAGCGGGCTGCTGCGATCGTGGCGATGACCTGGCTGGTGGCCGGGCTGGGCAACCCCGGCTCCGAGTACGCCGAGACGCGCCACAACGTGGGGCAGATGGTCGTGGACGCCCTGGCCGGGCGCGCCGAAACCAAGTTCCGTCGGCTCCGTCCCATGCCCGTCGAGGCCGCGGAGTTCAAGGAGGGCGTGGAGCGGATCATCGTGGCCCGATCGACGCAGTTCATGAACGTGTCCGGGCCGGGGTTCGCCTCGCTCGCCAAGCGGAACCACCTCGCGCCGCACCAGGTCATCGCCGTGCACGACGAGATCGACCTCCCGTTCGGCCGGCTCCAGGTCAAGCGGGGCGGCTCGACCGCCGGGCACCACGGGCTCGACTCGCTGGTCGAGGGGCTTCGGTCGATGGACTTCTTCCGGATCCGGGTGGGCGTCGGCCGTCCGCCGGGCCGGCAGGACCCCGCCGACTACGTGCTCGAGCCGTTCACCAAGAAGGAACAGGCCGACGCCGAGCGTCACGGTCGAGGACGCGGCCGACGCCGTGGTCGCGCTGATCCGCGACGGCCTGAACTCGGCGCAGGAACTGTTCAACCGCGGCCCGCGCCGCTAGCTGCCGGCCCGCCGGCTACGCGCGCACCGGTTCCGGCGCCGGCGCCGGCAGCTCCTCGTCCTCCACGCGGACCTTGGGCAGGATGCGTCCCAGCCACTTCGGCAGCCACCAGTTCGCGTCGCCGAGCAGCTCCATGACCGACGGCACGAGCACCATCCGGATCAGCGTGGCGTCGACGAAGATCGCGACGGCGAGCCCCAGCCCGATCTCCTTGACCTGTCGGACGTCGAACCCGACGACGAACGACAGGAACACCGCGATCATCACGAGCGCCGCGGCGGTGATGAGCCGTCCGGTCGACGCGACCCCGCTCGCCACCGACCGGGCGTTGTCGCCGGTCCGCAGATAGTCCTCCCGGATCCGCGAGAGCAGGAAGATCTCGTAGTCCATGGACAGCCCGAACAGGATCGTGAACATCATCATCGGGATCCACGACTCGATCGGGCCCGGTGTGCTCCAGCCCGAACAGCGACTGGCCCCATCCCCACTGGAACACCGCGACCAGCACGCCGTAGGCGGCCGCGATCGAGAGCAGGTTCATCACGGCGGCCTTGATCGGCACCACGATCGACCGGAACACCACCAGCAGCAGCAGGAACGACGAGCAGGATGACGACCGAGATCATGATCGGCATGCGCTTGCCGACCGTCGCCGCGAAGTCCACGAAGATCGCCGTGAACCCGCCGACGTAGACCGGGGTGTCGGTCGACGCGGTGGCGTTCGGGATCACCTCGTCCCGCAGCCGGTGGACCAGCTCGTCGGTGGCCTCGTCCTGGGGCGCCGAGCCCGGGTACACGGTGATGATGGCGGTGTCCCCCGTGGCGTTCGGGATCACCGGCGAGACCGCGGCGACGTTCTCGGCGGACGCGAGCTTCGCCTGCAGCTGCTGGAGCGTCGGCCATGTCCTCCGGCCCGTTCACCTCCGCCGCGAGGATCAGCGGTCCGTTGAACCCCGGCCCGAAGCCCTCCGACAGCAGCTCGTAGGCCCGGTGCGTGGTGAGGTGCGCCGGCTCGTTCCCGGCGTCCGCCGCGCCGAGCCGCATCGAGAACAGCGGCACCGCGAGGATCAGCACGATGCCGAGCCCGACGGCGCCGGTGACGACCGGCCGGCGCTGGACGGTCTGGCTCCACCGGTACCAGAACCCGCTGGTGGTCGTGTCCTTCTTCCCGAAGAACGGGACGTGCAGCTTGTCGATGTTCCGTCCGGTGAAGCCGAGCACCGCCGGCAGCAGCGTGAGCGCCGCGAGCATCGTGACGAACACCACCGCGGCGCCGCCGACGGCGAGGCCCTGCAGGAACGTCGAACCCCATCAGCAGCATGCCGAGGAACGAGATGACGACGATGATCCCGGCGAACAGCACGGAGCGGCCCGCCGTCGCCATCGCCTGCATGACGGCGGCCTCGGGGTCGAGTCCCTCGCGGAGCCCCTGCCGGTACCGCGTGACGATGAACAGCGCGTAGTCGATGCCGACGCCGAGGCCGATCATCGCGGCGACCTCGATCGTGAAGTCGGGCACCGACATGAAGTTCGCGAACAGCAGCACGAGGGCGAGCCCGATGCCGATCCCGAACAGCGCGGTCATGACCGGGAGTCCCATCGCGAGCAGCGACCCGAACGCGATGAGCAGGATGATCATCGCCGCGATCAGCGCGACGTCGTCGACTGGCCGGGCGGTTCGAACTGCGCGTTCTCGATGACCGGACCGCCGAACTCGATCTGCAGGCCGGGCCCGTCCGCCTGCCTCCCGAGCGCGAGGATCTCGTCGACGACCTCCTTGGGGACCTCGCTCGCCTTGACGTCGAACCGGATCTCGGCGAACGCGATCGTCCCGTCCCGCGAGATCTGCGGCGTGGGCGCGCGTGTAGGGATCGACGACGTCCTCGACGTGGTCGACCTGTTCGATGTCGGCGAACAGGGCCTCCATCGTGGCCTTGACCTCGGGGTCGGTGACGCCGGCGTCGGCCTTGAACACGAGCTGCGAGGAGTCGCCCGAGACCTGTGGGAACCGATCGCGGAGCAGGTCGAACGCCTTCTGGGACTCGGCGCCCGGGAGCGAGAAGTCGCTGGCGAAGTCGCCCCCGAAGCTCGAGGCCGCGTATTGCGCGCCGACGAGCGCGACGATCCAGACGACGAGGGTCAGCCACCGCCGGTGGTAGCACCACCGGGCCACGGCTCGGATCATGGTCGTTCCACCTCCCCCGGCGCCCCCTCGCACCGGTTCCAAGCGTCGTGTTGTTCAAGGTACACGGCTCCGGAGGACATGACCCGCCGCCGCCCGGAATCGTGACCGGACGCGCCGATACACGCCGGTCCGTCGCTCACCGACGGTGCGTCCGACGGGTGATTCGGCGATCGGAACGGGGAGTCAGGCCCCCTGGGCGATCGGGCGCAGGAGGTTGGCTGCTCGAACGGATGCGTCAGTCGGCCAGGGTGATCTCCATCTCAGTTCCGGCCGAGGTGTCGGTGAAGACCGCGTCGCCCCGGGCCGTGCGGAACGCGCCGTCTCCGCCCGTCACCGCGAACGGGACCACGCTGGTCCCCGGCGGGTCGATCCCCTGCAGGGTGATGTCCCCGCCGTCCAGGTCGAGCAGGTACGTGCAGTTGAACAGCCCGTGGCCGCCCGCGAAGTTCTTCGCGATCGCGCAGTCCATGTAGGCGTTCCCGACCTTGGTGCCCGGATTGGCCGCGTCGTACAGCGGGCCCCGGGCGGTCAGCCGGTCGCCCATCGTGAGGCCGTCGTGCTCCGCGTCGAAGATCTCGACCTTGACCGAGTCGGTCGGCCACATGATGTGAATGCCGACGTCTCCGCTCGCCGCCCCGGCCCCGAGCGCGACGGTCGCCAGGACCGCCGTGCCGACCAGGACGCCGATGAGCTTGACCCGTGCCATGCTCCCTCCCTCCCGGCCGCCTTCGGCAGCCGAATCCGGCAACCCCTCGGCAGCCGAATCCGGCGATCCGTGCCGCCGAATCCACCCCCGCGCCGAGGCGATGCCTTCCCCGGTATCAACCCCCGAGGCTGGCGCGAACTGTAGGGCATCCACAACCGCGTCCGGGAAGCGTGCGGGGACGCGTACCATGGCACCGCCACCGGGCGGCACAGCCGCTCGGGGAATCGAAGAACGTGCTGGTCAGAGGCCTGGCGGCCGTTGCCGGGCCTCTTCGTGCTGTTCCCGACGGGAGTTCGTGCGTGACGAAGTTCGACGAGATGCTGGACCTGCTGGCGCGGTCGGAGGCGTTCGACCGGCTGCTGGCGTCGTCCGACCGCCCGCGGGTGGCGCGGGCCGAGGCGGGGCACGACTTCGCGATCGCGGCGTTGGCCCGGGCCCTCGACGGGCCGGTCATGGCGGTGGCGAACGGGCCGCACGAGGCCGAGACCATGGCCCGGGGCGTCGGGGCGTACCTCGGGGCGGGACCGGGTGGTGCTGTTCCCGGCATGGGAGTCGCTGCCGTACGAGGGGATCTCGCCGGCGCCGGAGATCGCCGCGCTGCGGGGCGCGGCGGCGCGCCGGATGCGGGAGGCCGCGGCCTCGGACGGCGCCCTCGTGGTGGTCGCGCCGGTGCTGGCGGCGATCCAGGGCGTGCCGCCGGACCTCGGCGCGCACCAGCCGCTCGTGGTCGCGCGGTCGACCGAGGTGGCTCCGGACGCGCTGGCGGAGCGGCTGGTGGAGCTCGGCTACACCAGGGCGGACGTCGTCGAGCATCGAGGCGAGTTCGCGGTTCGCGGGGGAACGCTCGACGTGTTCCCGGACGGTCCGCCGCCCGGTCCGGCGCGGAGTTCTTCGGCGACGAGATCGACTCGCTGCGCGAGTTCTCGGCCGCGACGCAACTGTCGACGGCGAGCGGTGGAGTCGGTGCCCGTGCACCCGGTCCGGGAGCTGCTGGCGTCGCTCGACGTCCGGTCGCGGGCCGAACGGCCAGGGCGCCGCGACATCTGGGGCGGTTCCGGGACGGCCTCGCGCCGGCTCGGCGAGGGGCTCGAGTTCGAGGGGATGGAGACGCTGGCCGGGCTCGTGTACGACCGGTTGGAGTCCCCGATGTCACTGCTGCCCGCGGGGAACGTGGGTCGTTGCTGTCGCCGGGCCGGCGCGTCGCCGACCGGGCGGAGCGGGTGGCGAGCGAGGCCGCGGCGCTTGGCCGCGGCCACGCAGTGGCCGGGGGCGCCGTTCGTGCTGCCGCTGGACGACGCCGTCGGCGAGCGGCCGCTGCTGCACCTGTCGGAATTCTCCGAGGGCGAGGACCTGGGCCTCGCCGGGTGGGGGACCGCGTCCGGGAATCCGTCCGAGATGGCGGCGCGGCTGGCGGACCTGGCCGGTGCCGGGTTCCGGACGGTGGTCGCCGCCGAGGCGCACGGATCGCTGGACCGGGCGCGGGAGCTGGTGGCGGAGCGCGCGGGGCGGCCCGGACGACCGCCTGGGCCCCGCAGTCGGGTCCGCTTCGACTGCAGTGGAGGTCGTCGAGGCGCCGGTCGAGCGGCGGATTCGTGTTCGGGCCCGGGCGCCTGGCCGTGGCGGGCGAGGAGGACTTCTTCGGGGCCCGGCGGCACACCCGGCAGCAGCCGCGCGTCGCGAAGCGACGCGCGGATGCGATCGCGATGGAGCTCGAGCCGGGGGACTACGCCGTGCACCACGTGCACGGCGTCGCCCGCTTCGGCGGCATCGTCCACCGCGAGATCAAGGGTTCGGCCCGCGACTTCCTGCTGCTCGAGTACGGGGGCGGGGACAAGCTCTACGTCCCGGCCGACCAGGTCGGCGTCGTGGCGAAGTACCTCGGCGGCGAGCAGCCCCGCGTGACCAAGCTCGGTTCCTCCGACTGGCCGCGGGCCAAGGCGCGCGTCCGCCGGGCGGTGCAGGAGATGGCCGGCGAGCTGGTTCGGCTGTACTCCGTCCGGATGGCCGTTCCGGGCTTTGCGTTCAAGCCCGACGCGCCGTGGCAGCGCGAGCTCGAGGACGCGTTCCCGTTCGAGGAGACCCGCGACCAGCTGACGGCGATCGACGACGTCAAGCGCGACATGGAGCAGTCGGTGCCCATGGACCGGCTGGTGTGCGGCGACGTCGGCTACGGCAAGACCGAGATCGCCATCCGGGCTGCGTTCAAGGCGGTCATGGACGGCAAGCAGGTCGCGGTGCTCGTGCCGACGACGCTGCTCGCGGAACAGCACTACGTCACGTTCACCGAGCGGTACACCGCGTTCCCGGTGAAGGTGGCGATGCTGTCGCGGTTCCTTTCCGCTGCGGAACAGAGCGAGGTCGTGCGGGGGCTGGTCGCCGGGTCGATCGACGTCGTGATCGGGACGCACCGGCTGCTGAACAGCGACGTCCAGTTCAAGGATCTGGGCCTGCTGGTCGTGGACGAGGAGCAGCGCTTCGGCGTTGCCCACAAGGAGCGCATCAAGCAGATGCGGGCGCACGTGGACGTCCTGACGATGACCGCGACGCCGATCCCTCGGACGATGGAGATGGCGCTGACCGGTGTGCGCGAGCTCAGCGTTCTGGACACCCCGCCCGAGGACCGCCAGCCGGTGCTCACCTACGTCGGGCCGTACGACGACGGGCTCGGGTTCGGCGCGGTGCGGCGCGAGCTGCTGCGCGGGCGGACAGGTGTTCTGGGTGCACAACCGCGTTCAGACGATCCACCGGGCGGCGAAGCGGCTGCAGCAGGAGGTGCCCGAGGCGCGCGTGATCGTGGCGCACGGCCAGATGGACGAGTACGCTGCTCGAGAAGGAGATGCTGAAGTTCTGGGAGGGCGAGGCGGACGTGCTGGTGTGCACGACGATCATCGAGTCCGGCCTCGACGTGCCGACGGCGAACACGTTGGTCGTCGAACGTGCCGACCGGCTGGGGCTGGCGCAGATGTACCAGCTGCGGGGCGGGTCGGGCGTTCGCGCGGAGCGGGCGTTCGCGTACTTCTTCTTCCCGCCGCAACAGTCGCTGACCGAGGAGGCGCACGAGCGGCTGTCGTCGATCAGCCGGTTCACCGATCTGGGGTCGGGCGTGAAGATCGCGATGCGGGACCTCGAGATCCGCGGCGCCGGGAACCTGCTCGGGGCGGAGCAGCACGGACACATCGCGGCGGTCGGGTTCGACACGTACATGCGCCTGCTGCAGGAGGCCGTCGCGGAGATGAAGGGCGAGGAGGTGCGCGCGGAGATGGACGTGCGCATCGACCTGCCGGTGCGGGCGTTCATCCCGGTGGGGTGGGTCGGGCAGGAAGGCCTGCGGCTGGAGCTGTACCGGCGGGTGTCGAACGCGCGGGACCACGCGGAGCTGGACGAGATCGCGGTGGAGATCCGGGACCGGTTCGGCGTTCTGCCGCCGGAGGTGGAGACGCTGTTCGGGATCGCCCGGCTGCGGGTGACGGCGACGCGGCTCGGGGTGACCGAGGTCGGGACCTTCCGGACGCAGGTCCGGCTGAAGCCGCTGTCGCTGCCCGACCGGCTGCAGTTGGACCTGACCTCGCGTGTTCCGGACGCGGCGTACCACTCGACGACGAAGACCCTGAACCTGACGCCGGTGGTGCTCGGCGGCCCGAGTCTCCCCGGCTGGGTGGAAGAGCAGCTGCTCGCGGCGGCCGACGAGGCGCCGGCCGCGGGCTCACCGACCGGCTGAGGCCCCGGCCTCGCCCTTGGCGGCTACCCGTCGGGTGGCGGCTGCCAGTCGAGGGCGACGCGCCACTCGCTGCGGAGCACCGCCGCGAAGACATCGCCGGCTCCCGCCGCGCCCCGCGTGGCGTCCAGGATCGCCTGTGAACGAGCGGCTCGCGCTGTCAGGCCGGGCTTCCGCTCGTACTCGCCGAGCAGTTCCCAACGACCCTCCTCAATCTGACGGAGGACGACGAAAGCCGGGTGGCGCGGACCTCTTCTGTTCCGGTGACATGAACGTGCTCCTCAATCGGCGCGATGACGGTACACGCTCCCGAAATTTCTTTGTTTCTTCTTCGGCCATGCCTCTGACCAGCGGAAATAGCACGGGGGGTGTGACCGAGGTCACTGACAGACCCCCCGAACTGGTGTTCGATACTGCCATGAGCACGCTGCGTTCCGGCCTCGAAGAGCTGTGTGGGGAGGACCTTCGCTTCCTCTCCGACGCCGAGGTCGAGGCGCGCCTGCAGGAGATCGCGCGGGCCGAGGGGATCCTCGAGGGCGAGAGGGCCCGGACGGTGGCCGAGGTCGAGCGGCGGGCCATGTTCGCGAACTCCGGGCACCTGTCGGTGACCGCGTGGGTCGAGGACCGGCTGCAGACCACATGGTCCGAGGCGGCCCGTCAGGTTCGAACGGCACGGGCGCTCGAGCACATGCCGGCGGCACGCGACGCGCTGTATGCGGGCGACGTATCCACCTCCGCCGTGAGCCAGCTCGTGGCGGCGCGGGAGGCGGATCCCGAGGAGTTCTCGCGAGTCGAGGAGCTCCTCGTGGAGAGCGCCCGAACGCTGCCGTCGAAGGGGCTCCGCCGCGCGGTGTCGCACTGGCGGGACATGGTCGAGGCGGATGCCGCCGCGGCCGACCGGGAACGCTACGACCGGCGGGGCTTCTCCCTGTCGATGCTCGGCTGGGGGATGTTCCGGGCCGACGGCAACCTCGACCCGGAGAACGGGCAGACGCTCGAGACGGCGCTCGACTCGATCACGTCGGGATGGGCGAAGGCGCCGGATGACCGGCGAACTCCCGCCCAGCGCCGATGCGATGCGCTGGGCGAGCTCGCGCGGCACTGGCTCGATCGCTCGGACCGGCCGGCGGTAGGCGGGGAGCGCCCGCATCTGACCGTGACGGTCGACCTCGAGGTGCTCGAAGGACGAACCCGGGGAAGCGCCGAGCTGGATTCCACGCAGATCTCCGGAGAGTCGGCTCGTCGGCTCGCGTGCGACGCAAGCGTTGCGCGGGTCATCACCAAGGGCCGGTCGGAGCCGCTCGACGTCGGTCGACGGACGCCGGTGGTTCCGGCCCCGCTCCGCCGGGCGGTCGTGGTTCGCGACGGCGGGTGCCGGTTCACCGGATGCGGCCGGCCCGCGTCCTGGTGCGACGCGCACCACATCGTGCACTGGGCCGACGGCGGCAAACGCGTTTGTCGAACCTGGTGCTGCTCTGCCGACGGCACCACCGACTGATCCACGACGGATTCCGCGTGGAGATGACTGACGGCCGGCCCTCGCTTCTTACCGCCCCGACGGGCTGCCACTGGAAGAACGAGCGCGCTCCGCCTTAGTCCGGGTTCTTGGTCGTGCCCGGTTGGCGCCCCGCGTACCGCGCCACGATTGACGCGGCCGACTGCCGGTGCCTCCCGTCCGCTTGTGCTCGAACCCGATGAACCGCTCAGTCCCGGAGCGGCCGTCCGAGCCTGACCTCGCGCAGCTCGACGCCGTGGAACCTCTCGGACTTCGTTGCGCCGTCGGCGCGCCAGCCTTCGCGCTCGTAGAAGCGCCGGGCGCGGGCGTTCGTGTCGAGGACCCACAGCTCCGCCCGCGCGAATCCACGCGACCCGGAGCTCGTCGACCGCGGCGCCGAGCAGCGCCGCACCGACGCCCGTTCCCGCGGCGTCCTCGTCGAGGTACAGGGCGTAGACCTCGCCGGTCCCCCGCCGACCTCCTCGCCGGCGCCCGGGTCGCGGGTCGGACCGCTCGAGACGAACCCGATGACCGCGGCCTTCGGACTCGGCCAGGTGGACCGCGATCGTCGGCTCGTCGGCGGTCATGACCGCCAGGAGGCGCTCGGCGCGCTCGCCCGCGTCGAGGTCGTCGAGCAGGGCCTCGGGGAGCAGCCCGCGGTAGCCCCACTGCCAGCCGCGGACGTGCACCTCGGCGATCGCCGCGACGTCCGAGGGCTCCGCCGGCCGGACCCGGAACTCCACCCGCCAAGTCTGGCCGCCGGGCTGGCAGACTGCGAGCCGATGGAGATCCGTCCGACGACCGAGGACGACTGGACGCTCGTGCGCGACGTCCGGCTGCGAGCCCTCGCCGAGTCGCCGCTCGCGTTCGGTTCGACGCTCGAGCGCGAACGCGACCGCACCGAGGCCGAGTGGCGGCAGTGGTCGGGCCGGGGCAGGAGCGGCGACGGCGTCATGTTCGTCGCCGACGACGGCGAGCGATTCGTCGGGCTCGCCGGCGGCTATCACGAGGAGGAACACCCCGACGCCGTCCACCTCGTCTCGATGTGGGTCGACCCGTCGCACCGCGGCGCCGGGCTCGGCCGCCGGCTCGTCGAGGCGGTCGTCGCCTGGGCGCGCGCCGAGGGCGCAGACGTGATCAACCTCTGGGTGACCGACGGGAACGAGCCGGCGATCGCGCTCTACCGCTCCTGCGGATTCCGCCCGACCGGCGACACCCAGCCGCTGCCGTCGAACCCGTCCTACGGTGAGGGGAAGTACCGGCTCGACCTCTCGTGAGATGACTGCCGCGCGAAACGACCCGTACACTCCACGGGGTCCGAAGATCGACCGACGTTCGAGAGGAGGGATGACACGTGAACGGCACCAGCTGCTCCCGTCGTCCCTCCGGCGCTTCCGGCTAGCGGTCACGCGCGATCGCGTTCCGGCCGTCCGCGAGGGCGGCCTTCTTCGTTTCCGAAGCCGCCGCGGGCGCCTCACGGGCGCACCGCAATCTCGAAAGGATCGCCATGTCTTCCATGAAGCCGTACCCCCGAACACCGAAACACCTGCAACGCAAGGCACTTCAGCCCCCGCCGGCGACTACGACCTGCTCCGGGGCGACCTGATACGGCTCGACACCTGGGACCTCGAACGCGACGCCGCGGAGCTCGCCGCGTGGCACAGCGAGATGGGGTTCCAGCGGATGGGGTTCGACATGCCATCCGGCCGCTCTCGGAGGACGACGCCGCCAAGCAGATCGAACAGTGGCGCGACGACTGGCCGGCGAGCGTCACGTTCGCGCTCCGGGCGATCGACGACGACCGGCTGGTGGGCATGACCCGCCTCTACGACATCCAGTCGCACCACCGCACCGCCGTCCTCGGTCTCGGGATCGGGCGCGAGTCCGAGTGGGGCAAGGGGTTCGGCACCGACGCGTCGAAGGTGACGATCCGCTACGGGTTCCAGGAGCTGAACCTGTACCGCATCTGGCTCGACGTGTTCGGCTACAACGAGCGGGCCCAGGCGCTGTACCGGAAGCTCGGGTTCACCGAGGAGGGGCGGCTGCGCGAGCACTTCGAACGCAACGGCCGGCGCCACGACGTGATCCTCATGGGGCTGCCACCGCCCGGAATGGGAGCGCATCGGGTAGCCGCCATTCGCGCACGGCTGGGGCCTCGCGATCGGCCGGCGTCGTGGGCGCGCGTTCGGCGCGGCCGGGTCGGGCGCGCGTTCCCGACGAGCGCCACCCGGGCCGCCACTACACTCGCCGCGAGATGGCGACGACGCGTGCGGTTCCGATCTGGCAGGAGCCCGTCCGGGGCGGGTACTCGGACCCGTCGGTGCTCGGGTTCAACGGGCTCGAGCGGATGCGGCTCACGCTGGCGGGGAAGACGCCGGCGCCGCCGATCCACCACCTCACCGGGCTGAAGCCGGTCGACTGCGGGCCGGGTTCCTCGACGTTCACCATGCCGGCCTCGCCGTGGTGGCAGACGCCGGCCGGGCTGTTCTCGGCGGGGACGATGGCGTTCGTGGCCGACGCGCCCCTGGGAACGGCGATCGCGACGGCGCTTCCGCCCGGGCGGCTGCTCGTCACGAGCGACCTGTCGATGAACTACCTCCGGCCCGTCTCGACGCGGAGCGGCGAGCTCATCGGACGGGCGCGGCTCATCCACACCGGCAAGCGGGTCGCGCTCTCGGAGATCCGCGTCGAGGACGCGAGCCGGGCGCCTGCTCGGCCACGGCACCACGCGGTGCTTCCTGTTCGACCCGCTCCCGGTCACGCCCGAGCCGCCCGACCCGGAGTCGCTTCCCGTGTACGCGCCGGACCACGACACGCCCGACCCCTGGCAGCGCGAACCGGAGGGCGCCCTCGTCGGTCAGGAGGTGTGGAACGAACGCGACGGGCTCGAGCGTCTACCGGGCGCTCATCGCGGGCGACCTGCCGTCGCCGCCCATCCACCACTTCACCGGCGGGCGGTTCGCCGAGGTCGACGAGGGCCGGGCCGTGTTCGTCCAGCCGGCGACGGAGTGGCTCAACAGCCCCGCCCGGGCGCTGTACGGGGGCGCGATCGCGTGGGTGGTCGACACGGCGCTCGCCGGCGCGGTGCACACGACGATCCCTGCCGGGGCGGTGTTCGCGCCGCTCGACCTGAAGGTGAACTTCGTCCGGCCCGTGTTCCCCGACATGCGCGACCTCACCGCGGAGGCGCGCGTGACGCACCGGGGCAAGTTCGCTGGCGGTGGCCTCGTGCGAGCTGCGGAACGCCGACGGCAAGCCGGTCGCCGTGGGGACCTCGTCGAGCATCATCCTGCCCGGCCGGCAGTGGACGGCGCCGGGAGGTCGTTCCCGAGGACGAGGCGCCGGAGGACGCCGGCTCGCCCGAGTAAGCCGGAGTCAGCCGGCCGTCTGGCGGCGCTCCGGCCGCGTCCCGGGCGGCGGCATCGCTCGGCGCCGCCCCAGGTCCCGGAACGCCGAGGGCGTCGTCCCGAACGCCCGCCGGAACGCGTCGGTCAGGTGGCTGTGGCTGGCGAACCCACAGGCGACGGCGACGCCTGCGAGCGAGTCGCCCCCGTCGAAGCGGTCCACCGCGGCCCGCAGCCGCAGCTGGGTGCGGTACTCGTGCAGCGCGAACCCGGTCCGCCGCCGGAACATCCGGGCCAGGTGGAACGGCGAGGTGTGGACCTCGCGGGCCACGGACTCCAGCGTGAGCCGTTCCGCGAACCGCTCGGCGAGGAGCGCCTTGGCGTCCTCGACGGTCTCGGCGTGGGCGGCCTCGGTGCGGGCCGAACGCTTCCGCGCCGACCGCGCCGCCGCCTCGACCCGTTCCGCGCGGGAGACGGCCGCGACGACGACCGCCCGAACGGCGCCGAGCAGGGTCGTCGTCCAGCCGCAGCCGGTCCGGTTCCGGGTCGGACTCCGCCCGCCGAACCGCGGCCCGGTGCGACGAGGAACGCCTCCTGTCGGGATCGGCGCCGTGACCTCGGGGAACGCCGCGTCGTCCGGCTCCGCAGGACGGCCGAGTTCGGCCGTCATCTCCGCGAGGGTGCGCGGGTCGACCACGACGAACGTGCACCGGTCGCCCTCGGCGGCGATGAGCTCACGCCGGTAGGGCTGGTGGGCCCGGTAGCAGACGGCGTGGTTCGGCGTGCCCGACGACCGGTTCGTGGCCGGCCTGGCGGATGCGGACGGTCGTCTCGGGAAAGGCGACGAGCGGCCAGACCCCGATGCGGTTCTCCTCGCGCCACGCCGGGTGGCCGGGAGCGCAACGGAACCGGCCCAGCCCGACCACCCCGCCGAAGTAGACGAGGTCCCGCGCCGCCTGCGGCCTCGCCTGCTCCGCCGTCGGCACGCCCATGCCCCGTGCTACGCGGCGGTGGCCCGCGCGGGATTGCGCGTGTGCCACCGTGCGTGGGCGGGCGGTGGCATGCGCCACGCTCGACGCGATCGCCCGTGTGCCGCCGTGCGCCAGGCCGGCCCGCGAACGGCCGGACCCCCGTCCAAATCGACGGCGTCGGTACAATCGGACACCCGTGTCCTCCCTCCGTCCCCTCCCTCGTTCCCTGGCGTTCGTGCTTGCGCTCGCGCTCGTGTTCGGGCTGAGCGCGTGCGGCGAGAGCCTGCGCCGGCCCGCGGCCGTCGTGCACGGCGTCGAGATCAGCGACGCGCAGGTCGAGGCGACGACGCCCGGCCGCGCGGGTGCTCACCGCGCTGCTCCGACCGGTCGTGCGGGACGCAGGCGCCCGGCGAGCCGGCCCGCAATCCGTGCGTCCGGTACACGGTCGAGTTCCTCGTCGAACGGGAGATCGTCCGCGCCTACGCCGAGGACCACGACATCCAGCGTCCGGCCGTTCGAGGTCGACGCGACCGATCGACGCACTCCGGCAGCAGCTGGGCCCCGAGCAGCTCCAGGCGATCCTCGACCAGTTCGGCGCTCGACCAGGCCGACTTCGACGGCCTCATCCGGGAACGGCTGCTCGTCCGACGGGTCCAGGACGCCGTGGCCGCCAAGGCCGTCGGCGACGACCAGCTCCGGGCCGCCTACCGGCGCCAGCGGGGCGACTTCACCCAGCTCCACGCGGCCCACATCCTGCTGCCGACGGAACAGGAGGCGAACCGCGTCGCCAAGGAGGTCACACCGGAGAACTTCGCCGAGCTCGCGAAGAAGTACTCGATCGACAAGGTCTCCGGGCAGCGGGGCGGCGACCTCGGGACCACCCCGTTGGGCAGCTCGACTCCGACTTCGTCCGGGGCGCGCTCGCGCTCCAGCCCGGGCAGATCAGCGCGCCGGTGCAATCCCGGTTCGGTTGGCACATCATCGAGCTGATCTCCGTGAAGACGGCGGCCTTCGACGAGGTCCGCGACCAGCTCCGTACAGCAGCTCCAGGGGCCGGCCCTCCAGAAGTGGTACGCGGACCAGGTCGGCCGACGGCGTCGAGGTGAACCCCCGCTACGGCCGGCTCGATCCGCGGACCGGCGCCGTCGTGCCGTTGAACTCCACGGCCACCGCCCTGCCCTCGCCGACCGCGTTCGGCCCGTGAGCCCTGCGGACGGCGCCCCGCCGCAGCAGGGGTCCCGGAGAAATCCGGCCCGCTGCCCGGCGTTCCCGACGGTCCCGGTTCCGGCATCCCAGGGCGGCGAACGGCTGCTCGACCTCGTGCGCGTGATGGCGCGCCTGCGCGGTCCCGGCGGGTGCCCGTGGGACGCCGAGCAGGATCACCGGTCGCTCGCCCGGCACCTGCTGGAGGAGGCGCACGAGGTCCTCGACGCCATCGACGGCAACGACGACGACCGCCTCCGCGACGAGCTCGGCGACCTCCTGCTCCAGGTCGTGTTCCACGCGCAGATGGCGGCCGACGAGGGACGGTGGGACGTCGACGACGTGGCCGAGGGGATCGTCGCCAAGCTCATCCGGCGCCACCCGCACGTGTTCGGCGACGTCTCGGTCTCCGGTGCCGACGAGGTGCTCGTGAACTGGGAGCGCATCAAGGCCGAGGAGAAGGGAACCGCCGAACGTCCGGCCGAGGTCGAGGACGACATCCCCGCCACGCTTCCCGGCGCTGGCCCGCGCGTCGAAGGTGCTCCGCCGGGCGGCCGGCTGGGGGTTCGAGTGGCGGACGACCGAAGGCGCCATGTCCGCCCTCCGCGAGGAGATCGGCGGAGCTCGAACGGGCCGCCGACCCGGCCAACGCCGAGGAGGAGATCGGCGACGTGCTGTTCGCGACCGTCGGCGTGGCGCGGCGGCTCGGCGTGGACCCCGAGACCGCGCTGCGGCGCACCGTGCGCGGGTTCGCCGGCCGGTACGACCGCGTTCATGGCCATGGCCGACGAACAGGGCCTGGATCTCGAGTCGATGTCCGAGGACGAGCTCCGCCGGATGTTCCGGGAGGCCCGCGGCGCGAGCCCGCGGTCGCGAATTGAGCCCGCGAGACGGCAACACGAGCCCGCGAGATGCTGACGCCGTCGCCGGCGCGACGGAGCCCGCCCAGACCGACCGGTGACTGAGCCCCGCGCTTCCTGTGGAGATGTCGTGACGGCCGGGGGATCGGCTCGCCGCGCATGCTCAGAGCAACTCTCCGATGAACAGGCGATGGGTGGCGGCAGGCGTCGCCGTCGTCGTGGTGGTCGGTGCGGTGGTCGCCGTGCGCGCCGCCCGGTCGACGACGTCGACCTCCCGGCGATCTCGGCCGACCGGCTGGCGGCGTCGGCGGTGACGCGCTCGCCGCGACCCTGACGTGAGCGGCGACCTCCGGCTGCACCTCGACCTCGGCCTGCCCGGACGTCGGCGGCGACGGCGACTGTTCGACGGCGGCGCGGTCGGGTTCCTCCTCGGCGACCACACCATCCGGCTGTGGCGCTCGCCGTTCGGCGCACGCATCTCGGTCGTCGAACCGAACTCCGAGCAGGGCGTGTACGTCGGCCACGACGGCGCGTGGGCGTGGGACTTCGGCTCTCTCACCGCGACCCGGCTGGCGCCGGCCGGCATCCGCACCGGGCTGTTCCCGCTCGACCTCCTGATCGACGAGGACATGTTCCGGGGCCTGCTCCACGGCCTGGAGCCGACCACGCGGGTCTTCGTCGACGGCGGCGTGCGAGTGGCCGGGCGCGACGCGTACCGGCTCGTCGCTGGAACCGAAGACCGACGACACGCTGGTCGGGCGCGTGGAGATCGACGTCGACGCGGAGCAACGGTCCCGCTCGCCGTACGCGTATTCCCGCGGGGCGACACCGCGCCGCGCTGTCGCTCGAGTTCACGTCGGTGTCGTACGACGACGTCGATCCGGCGATCTTCGACTTCACCCGCCGGACGACGCTCGCGATCCGCGATCCCCTCGGGCCCGAGGCCGCTCGGCTCCTGGGGATCGCGGTGGCCGGCGCGACTCCGGGAGCGGCCCCACACCCGGTCGTTCGGCCACGACTGGGCGAGCGTCGTGGCGATCCGGTGGACCGGGTCGCTCCGGATCCCCGACGAGCTGACGCGCTCCTGCCGCTTCACGAGCCGCTCGTCTCGGTTCGGCAGTTCGGCACTTCGCGGGGGTTGCTGCTCGGTCGGTCGCCGTATCGACGCTCGAGCGGATCCAGGACACGGAGTTCGCCGGGTGACGGCGGCCCACCACGAACAGGAGTTCGCCGCGGTGACGGCGGCCATCCGGGCGCCGCGGGCTCACCAAGCGGTACGGCGAGCAGGCCGCCGTCGACCGGCTCGACCTCGCCGTCGAGGAAGGCGCGCTGTACGGATTCCTCGGGCCGAACGGCGCCGGCAAGACCACGCTGATCCGGATGGCGCTCGGCCTCGTGCTCCCGACCGGCGGGCGAGGTCGAGGTGCTCGGCGAACCCGTGACGGACGCGGCCGCGCGGGGCCGCGCGCTCCGTCGGGTCGGGCGCGCTCGTCGAGGAGCCGGGCTTCTGGAAGCACCTCTCCGGCCGCCGGAACCTCGAATGCCTCGCCCGCGCGGCCGGCCCGCGGGACGACCGGGACCGCCGCCTCGGCCCGCGATCGACGAGGTGCTGCCGCTGGTCGACCTCGACGGGGCCGGCGGAAAGCGGGTCAAGGCGTACAGCCAGGGCATGCGCCAGCGCCTCGGCATCGCGCGCGGCCGTGCTCGGCTCGCCCAGCCTGCTCATGCTCGACGAGCCGACCAACGGGCTCGACCCGCAGGGCATGCGCGAGATCCGGCTGCTGCTCCGGCGACTGTCCGACGAGGGAACCACCGTGTTCGTCTCGAGCCACCTCCTGTGGGAGGTCGAGGCCATGTGCGACACCGTCGGCGTGCTGGCCCGCGGGCGCCTGGTCGCCGAGGGCCCGCCGTCGAACCTCCGCCCGTCCGGGAACCGCGTCCGCGTGCAGGTCGACGACGAACGCGCCGCCCGGGCCGTGGCCATGGAGCTCGAGGGCGTCACCATCGACGCCGACCACGAGCCGGAGGACGGCCGGATCGTCGTCCGGCTGGCCCCGCCCGCGACGGCCGGGCGGCTCAACGCCGCCCTGGTCGGCGCCGGCGTCGAGGTCAGCGAGCTCGTGGCCGAGCACGAGAGCCTCGAGGACGTGTTCCTGGAGCTCGTGGAGGAGCGGACGCCCAGCCGGGGGTCCGGGCCCTCGCCGGAGCCCGGGGCGCCGCGCGAGCCCGAGGCCCCGCGTGAGCCCGGGGCAGGGGGCTGACGTGTTCCGGGTCGAATGGATCCGCGCCGTGCGACGGCTGCGCTCCTACGTCCTGGCGCTGGGGCTCGTCGCGTTCGCCGTCCTCGTGGTCGTCTCGATCAAGCTCTCCGGCCGCTCGGCGGCCGGGCCCGGCGCCGCCGCGTTCCTCGGGCAGGTGCTGTCGAACGGGTTCTTCGCGCCGCTCGCCTCGCTCGTGCTGATCCAGCCGTTCTTCCTCCCGCTGGGCGCCGGCCTCCTGTCGGGCGACTCGGTCGCCGGCGAGGCCTCCGCCGGGACGCTCCGGTACCTGCTGGTCCGCCCCGTCGGGCGGGTCCGGCTCGTGCTCGTGAAGTACGGGTTCGTCATGTTCTCGCTGGCGTTCGGCGTGGCGCTCATGGTGGTCGTCGCCACGATCGGCGGCGGGAATGGCGTTCGGCCTCGGCGACCTCCCGACGCTCTCGGGGACATCGCTCACGGTCCCCGAGGTGGTGCTCCGGACGATCCTCGCGTGCGGCTACGTGCTGGCCGGCATCGCGGGGATCGCGGCCATCGGGATGTTCTTCTCGGTGCTCGTCGACTCGCCGCCGGGCGCCGCGATCGCGCCGGTGGCGTTCGCCATCGTCAGCCAGATCTTCGATCACCTCGATTCGATGGATCCCATCCACCCGTACCTCCTCACGCACTACTGGCTCGACTTCGTGGACCTGTTCCGCTCGCCGGTCCCATGGTCGAACATGCTCGACGGCCTGTTCTGGTTCGCCGTGTACACGGTCGTCTTCCTGGTGGCGGCGGTCGCGGTGCTCGTGCGCAAGGACGTCTCGTCGATACGCGGCGGAGATGCCGGGTTCGAACGGGATCGGGGTCTAGAATCGCCGGACCGATGCCGGAGATCGTGTCCGTCTGGGCGCGCGAGGTCCTCGACTCGCGCGGCAACCCCACCGTCGAGGTCGAGGTCATCTGCGAAGACGGCTCGTTCGGGCGCGCCGCCGTGCCGTCCGGCGCGTCGACCGGCGTGCACGAGGCGCACGAGCTCCGCGACGGCGACGCGTCCCGCTACGGCGGCAAGGGCGCGCTGACGGCCGTCGCCAACGTCGTCGAGACGATCGGCCCCGCCCTCACCGGCGAGGAGGCCCTCGAGCAGCGCGAGATCGACCGCATCGTGCTCGACCTCGACGGGACCGAGAACAAGTCGAAGCTCGGCGCCAACGCGATCCTCGGGGTCTCGCTGGCCGTCGCCCACGCCGCGGCCGAGTCGGTGGGGCTCCCGCTGTACCGGTACCTCGGCGGCCCCAACGCGCACCTGCTGCCCGTTCCCCTGATGAACGTCGTGAACGGCGGCGCGCACGCGACCAACGAGCTCGAGATGCAGGAGTTCATGGTGGCCCCGCACGGCGCCGCCTCGTTCTCCGAGGGCCTGCGGTGGGGGACCGAGATCTTCCACGCGCTGGCGAAGGAGCTGAAGGACCAGGGCAAGGCCTCGGGCGTCGGCGACGAAGGCGGGTTCGCCCCGCCGATCGCGACCGCCCGCGAGGCGCTCGACCTGCTGCTCGGCGCGATCGAGCAGGTCGGCCTGCGCGCCGGCGACGAGGTGTCGTTCGCGATGGACCCCGCCGCGAGCGAGTTCTTCTCGGACGGGGTCTACCGGTTGGAGGGCCAGGAGCGCTCGAGCACGGACATGGTCGAGTTCTGGGAGGACCTGGTCGGCTCGTACCCGATCGTCTCCCTCGAGGACCCGCTCGCCGAGGACGACTGGGACGGCTGGCAGGCGCTGACGTCCGCGATCGGCGACCGCGTGCAGATCGTCGGCGACGACCTGTTCGTGACGAATCCCGTCCGGCTGCAGCAGGGCATCCGGGAGCACGTCGGCACCGCGATCCTGGTCAAGGTGAACCAGATCGGCTCGCTCACCGAGACCCTCGACGTGATCCAGATGGCCAAGGAGCACGCGTACGGCGTGGTCGTCTCGCACCGCAGCGGCGAGACCGAGGACACCACGATCTCCGACCTCGTCGTCGCGACGAACTCCGGCCAGATCAAGACCGGGGCGCCGTCCCGCGGCGAGCGCACCGCGAAGTACAACCAGCTGCTCCGCATCGAGGAGGAGCTCGGCGAGACCGCTCGCTACGCGGGCGCCGCCGCGTTCCGCAGGAGAACCTCATGAGCGCCTCGACCACGCTCACGCGCACCGAGCGGCGGGCCGAGGCCCGCCGGGACGACGCCCACCGCGGCCGCCGGATCACCGGCCGCGCGCTGGCGCTGCTGGTCGTCGTCGGCGCGTTGCTCGTCGCGGCGATGTACCCGCTCCGGGCCTACCTCGCGGAGCGCTCCCAGATCACCGACCTCGAGCAGCAGGTCGCGCAGCTCGAACGGCAGGACGCCGACCACGACCGCCAGATCGCGCAGCTCCACGACCCGCAGTACCTGGAGCGCCTCGCCCGCGAGTGCCTCGGCATGATCAGGCCGGGCGAGATCGGTTTCGTGGTCGTGCCGAAGCACGGCAAGGCCGGCGCCCGCATCTGCTGACGGCCGCGCGCTCCCTCAATACGGACCCGACGTCGTAGGGTTCAGCGCACCTGCCCAGTCGAGGAGCAGGTCTTCGATCGAGAGGAGGGGGCGCCCGATGACGAGCCGGGGTTCCGATCGACACCCGGTGGTGGGAACCCTTGCCATCCTCCTGGTGGCCGTGCTGCTGCCGGTCCTGGTCCCCGCTCACGCCCTCGCGGGTCCGCTCGATCCCTCGTTTTCGAAGGACGGGAAGGTGGTCACGGCGATCGGGAGTAGCTCATCAGCCCTTCGAATCGGGATCGACACGAAGGGCCGGATCCTCGCCGCGGTTCGGAGCACGCCGCGGGATGTCGTGGCGAGGTACACGCCGAACGGGAGGCTGGACACGGGCTTCTCCGGCGACGGACATGCAGCCCTGCCGGGTTGTTCGCTGCGTGACCTCGCGGTCCAGACCGACAACCGGGTGGTCGTCGCCGGCGTGCTCTCGGTGCCGGGCCGCGGCCCCAAGTTGTGCGTTGGGCGCCTGCTGCCGGGAGGCGGGCCGGACCCGGGGTTCTCCCACGACGGGCTCGCCAGCACCCGGCTGGTGCACTTCGGGAGCGCCGTCGCCCTGCAGGCCGATGGGAAGGTCCTGGTAGCCGGAGCGATGCCGGAGACCCGCGATGGCTTCGCGGTCGCGCGATTCCGCCGCCACGGGGGACTCGACCCGTCGTTCTCAGGTGACGGGGTGTCGGTGATCCCCCTTCCCGGGAGGCCGACGGCGATCGCCCTCCAGGAGGACGGCAGGATCGTGCTCGCGGGCGAAAGCCCGACGGACGCGTTCATCGCCCGTTTCGCCCCGAATGGGACCGTCGATCGAACGTTCGCCGACGATGGCGTCGTCCGCATCCACGTGAATCCCGGGAGCCAGCTCAGTGTCATCGGCGTCGAGGTCCGGGCCGATGGACGGATCGTCGTGGCGGGAGGACTCAGCGGTGCACCGGGTGGCTGGAACGTGATCCTGGCCAGTTTCCTCCCCGGCGGATCGCGGGACGCCTCCTTCGGGCGGAACGGCGTGGTGCTGGCGGACATCTTCGGAGGGATCGAAGTGGCGACGGGGCTCGCGCTCCAGTCCGACGGCAAGATCGTGACCGCCTTCGACAGCTCCTCACGGCAGGCGACCAAGCGAGCGTTTGCCGTCGCGCGGTTCGCCTCCGACGGCCGGCTGGACCCGGCGTTCTTCCAGGACGGCGCCATCCACATCCGCTTTGTCGGCCACCAGACGTTTGCTTCCGACGTGGCGCTGCAACCGGACGGGAGGATCGTCCTGGCGGGTGGCATCTACCAGAAGCAGGGGGACGTGGCGGTCGCGATGGCGCGGCTCCGCCGGCCGTAGCAATGGCAGCGAGCGACCCGGTGGAGGTCGGCTTCCACTCGCCCCCCTTACGAAACTGCGTATTGACGGCGTTTTCCAGCCGGTGGGAACATGACCCTCCCCAGCCGGGATCCGGGCGCGACGGGCGTCCGGGACTGCCTGCGGAGCAGCAGAAAGGTTGGTACCGGACATCGCAGATCTCGAGGTCGGCGCGGTCGTGGAGGGGACCGTGCAGCGAATCACCCCGTATGGGGCGTTCCTCCAGCTCGAAGGCGGTCGGGTCGGACTGGTCCACATCTCCGAGATCGACCGCAACTACGTGAGGGACGTCCACGACCACCTTCGCGAGAACGACGTCGTCCAGGCAAAGGTCATCACCATCAAGGACGACGGCAAGATCGATCTCTCGATCAAGGCCCTGCAGGACCCCCAGCCGCGCATCGAGCGCCGCCGCGGGTCCGATCCGGAGTTCGAGCAGAAGCTGAAGAAGTTCCTCCGCTCGAGCGACGAGCGTCAGGTCGAGTACCGGCGATCGATGGACCACAAACGACGGTAGCCCTCTTCGCGTGACCGTCCTGTCGGCCGCCGACCGGGACGCCGTCGCGGCGCAGCTCGGCCGCGAACCCACCACGCGCTTCGAGGTCGCCGCGCGCTGTGTGGAGTCCGGCGGCGGGTCGCACCCGATCGTCATCCGGAACCACCCGGTCGACCCGAACGGGGACCCGTTCCCCACGCTGTACTGGCTGACGTGCCCGGAGGCGGTGAAGGCCGTCAGCCGGATCGAGTCGACGGGCGAGATCACCCGGCTCAACGAACGGTTCGACCACGACGAGGAGTTCCGGGCGGCGGTCGAGCGGGCCCACGCGTCGTACGCGCGGGAGCGGGCGCGGTTCCACGAGGCCGCCGCCGGCTGGGGCGGCGTCGGCGGGACCCGCATCGGGGTGAAGTGCCTTCACGCCCACTTCGCCAACCACCTGGCGGGCGGGGACGACCCGATCGGCCGGATGGTCGCCGAGCGCCTCGACCCGGTCCACCCGGACGAGCCGCGCGATGGCCGCGTGGCGGTGTTCGACATCGGGACGAACACCGTCCGGATGCTCGTCGCGCAGCCGATCGAGGACGGCGCCCTCGCCGACGTGGCTCGCGACACCATGATCACCCGTCTCGGGCGGGGCGTGGACGAACACGGCCGCATCGCCGACGAGTCGCTGGAGCGGACGCTCGAGGTCCTCGTCGGGTACGGGCGGAAGGCGAAGGCCCTTGGGGCGCAGCGCGTTCGGGTGGGGGCGACAAGCGCCGTGCGCGACGCGGACAACCGGGACGAGCTGGCCCGGGGCATGCTGGAAGCGACCGGCGCGCCGATGGAGGTGCTGTCCGGCGAGGACGAGGCCGGGCTCTCGTTCGTCGGGGCGACGCACGGCCTGGACCGCCCGAAGCCGTTCCTGGTCGTGGACATCGGCGGCGGTTCCACCGAGTTCGTCCTCGGCGACGACGCGCCGCGGGCCGCCGTCTCCGCCCAGATGGGAAGCGTGCGGATGACCGAACGCGTCCGCCCGGCCGACCCGCCGACACCGGACGACATGGCGCGCCTGCGCGCGGAGGTCGACGCGGTGCTGGCGACCGTGCCGGCGTCGGTGCCCGTCGGGGAGGCCCGGACGTTGGTGGCGGTGGCCGGCACGGCGACCACGGTGCAGGCCATGGCGCTGGGCCTCGACGGCTACGACCCCGACCGCGTCCACCGGGTCCTCCCTGACCGTCGATGCCGCCGAAGGCGTCCTCGAACGGCTCGCCGAGATGACCATCGCCGAACGGGCCGCGCTGCCGTTCATGGTCCCCGGCCGGGCCGACGTGATCGTCGCGGGCGCCATGATCCTCGCGCGGGCCATGCGCGCGTTCGGCTTCGAGGTGGCCGTTGTCTCCGAGACGGACATCCTCGACGGGCTGGCGCGCTCGCTGTTCGAGCCAGGGTAAGAACCCTCTGAACGTGAACCGTCGAACCCGGCCAAACCGGACGCCGTTCGGTAACCTGTGCCGCCGATGTCCAAGAGCAAGACCCGACAACGACAGCTCGCGAAGCTCGCGGCCCGCCGTCAGGCGGAGCGCCGCCGGCAGAAGCGGCGGCGCATCCTCACCGGCACCGTCATCGGCGTCGCCGTGCTGGCGGTCGGCATGGGGGCCGTGTTCCTGCTCACCGGGGGCGACAAGAAGCCCTCGGCGGACAAGACGCCGACGACCGGGCCGACCACCGGGCCGTCGCCCACGCCGGCCTACTCGCCCGGGACGGGCAAGGAGAACGGCACCATCACGCCGAACCCGGCGCCGGAGCAGGTCGCGTGCGACGCGAAGGCGCCGCCGCAGGCCGGCAAGCCGAAGCCCCAGTTCGACGGGCCGCCGCCGCTCACCATCGACCCGCAGAAGACCTACGTCGCGGTGATGGACACCTCGTGCGGCACGATCAAGTTCGAGCTGAACCCGGTCTCCGCGCCCATCACCTCGAACAGCTTCGTGTTCCTTGCCGACCACCAGTACTTCGACGGGCAGTACTTCCACCGGCTGGACACGAGCATCGACGTCGTGCAGGGCGGCGACCCCCAGGGCACCGGCACGACCGGGCCGGGGTATTCGATCCCGGACGAGCTGAGCGGGTCGGAGAAGTACCCGCCGGGCACGATCGCCATGGCGAACGCCGGCGCGAACACCGGCGGGAGCCAGTTCTTCATCATCACCGGGAAGAACGGCCACCTGCTCGACGACAACAACAACTACACGGTGTTCGGCAAGATCACCGAGGGTCTCGACGTGGCCCAGAAGATCCAGCAGCTGCCGATCCAGGACCCGAGCGCCGGCCTCGAGGGGCAGCAGCCCAAGGAGGCGATCTACATCAACTCGGTGAAGATCGTCGAGAAGGCGGCGGAGCCCTCGCCGGGCCCGAGCGGCGCGACGTCGGGTGCGACCTCCGTTCCCCCCACGACCGACGGGTCCGGCCAGGGCCCGAGCGACTGAGTCCGGCTACTCCTCGTACCCGAGATCCCTGAGGTGCCGCTCGATGGCGGCCTGGTCGTCCTCCGACAGCTCGACTGCCGTGGCGGTCGGCGCCGCCGCTTCGGGCGCCGCCTCCAGATGGTCGGTCGTCGTCACCAGGTCGCCGAGCACCTTGCCGTCCATGTCCGGCGTGGCCTCGAGGCCGAGCAGCGCCAGGACCGTCGGCGCCACGTCCTCGATGCGGGCCGCGCCGTCGAACGCCGGGTTGACCCGTGCCCCGAACGCCCCGAGCAGCCCCTCCCGCGTGTGCCGCCCCGAGCTCGTCTGCAGCGGCTCGAACACGTCCCTGCGGCGGAGGCCGTCGTCGGGGAAGTAGCGGGGGTCGAGCTCGACGAACAGATGGGGGAGCCGCGCGAGCTCCGGCCCGTCGGCGACCTCCTCGCGCCGCATCACCCTGAGGACCACCGGACCGCTCGCGTCGGGGTCCTCGATCTTCATGAGGTCCTCGGTCATCCGGTCGAGCAGCGCCGGGATCTCGGCCGGGTCGACCGAGCCCTCGCGCTTGACGCCGCGCTCGTTGACGGCGATCCCGAACACGGGACACCAGGAGAACTGCACCGCGTACGCCTGCGTGGCGGCGAGGTTGACGCCGACGTGCTCGGCGGGACGCCGGGCACGCCGGCGGTAGGCCTTGAGCGCCCGGCTCCCGACCTTCTTCAGCCGGCCGCGCGAATGCGCGGCCTGCTGCACCCGCCCGCCCCGGAGCGCCAGGTAGCCGGCGTCGCGCAGCCAGGCGTTGGCCCGGAACTTCCGGTCCGGGCCCCGCCCGAAGCCGTGGTCGGACACGAACAGCGTGGTGGCGTCCGGCCCCGCGGCCTCGATGAGCGAGCCGATCACCGAGTCGAGCGACCGGTAGTACTCGCCGAGCAGGCGCTCCAGCTCCCCGGACTCGTCGCCCGCGAGGAGGCGTTCCTGCTCCGGCCACACGCGGTGCGAGACCCGGTCCATGCCGACGAACACGGCCACCATGAGGTCCCGGTCGCCGGCGGTGAGGTCGGACATCAGGCGGCGCCGGCTCTCGGTGACCTCGACCATCTCCCGCAGGAGCTGCTGGAGCGGCGGCAGGCTGCCTTCGGCCTCCCGGCCCTTGGCGTGGCGGAGGTCGACGCGGTACTCGGGGTAGTCGCCGAGGAACCCTTCCGGGTGCGACTGGCCGCCGACGTCGCCCGCCGGGGTCAGCAGGCCGGTGACCATGACGCCGTTCACCGGCCAGGCTGGGAACGTGAGCGGCATGTTGACGACGGCCACCTGCTTGCCCGCGGCGCCGGCCACGTCCCAGAACGTCGGCAGGCCCATGTCGGTGCTGAGGGTGAACCGGCGCCCCGCCCGGCGGCTCTCCCAGTAGTCGGCGGCCTCGGTCCGCACCCAGTGCAAGCAGGCCGTGGCGGCCGGGGTTCGCCCCGGTCATCAGGCTGGTCCAGCCGGGGATCGTGTACCAGGGGACGACGCTCGTGAGCTCGCCGTGCGCGCCCTCGTCGAGCACGCGGCCCATGTTCGGCATGAGGCCCCGCTCGGCGAGCGGGCGGAACACGTCCCACGTCCCGCCGTCGATGCCGACGACCAGCACGCCGCCTCGGTTCATCGGGCGGGCCTCCGGGTCACGCGGGCACCCGCTCGGCCTTGCCCCGGCACAGGATCGTCTCCGTGTGGGTGGTCGCCGCCACCAGGTGCCGGAGGATCCGCGCCCGGCGGGGGTTCGCCCTGAGGGCCTCGCGGAACGTTCGCCGGGCCTCGGCGCGCCGGCCCGTGCGGAGGTAGGCCATGCCGAGTCCGTCGAGCCACACCGCCCGAAGGTGCGGGCTCCGTTCGAACACGTCGGCGTGCTTCTCGAGGATCCGCGACACGCCGATGACCTTGCGGTCCCAGGCCTGTCGGGCCAGGCCGGGCGCGGCGTCGCGGTGGACGACCGTTCCGACCATGGGCACGCCCACGAACCGCGCAACCTTCTGCAGGCGGAGGTACAGGTCCGTGTGCTCGCCCCACCGCAGGATGGGGTCGTAGCCGTCGACCTTCCGCATGAGCGCGGCCGGCACGAGGTAGGTGTTCAGGAACAGCCGCGGCGCGAGCCGCGCGAACGGGTCGCGTCGGTGTCGAGCCGGACGGGGTCGGCCCCGATCTGCGGGAGCTGCACGAGCGGGTCGCGATCGGTCCACCGGAGCTCGACCCCGGCGATGCCGATGACGTCGTCGGCGGCGGTCGCGCGGACGGCCTCGACCTGCGCGCGGAGCCGGCCGGGCGTGAACTCGTCGTCGTCGTCGAGCGTGCACCACAGGTCGCCGGTGGCCTCCTCGAACCCCCGGTTGCGCGAGGCCGGGTTCCCGATCGACTCCTCGTTGCGGACGTGCCGGATGCGGGGATCGGACCGCCCGACCTCCGCGATGGCGGCCGCCGCGTCCGGGTCGGAGCCGTCGTCGACGAGCACGACCTCCACGCTCGGCCCCTCCTGGGACAGCGCGCTGGCCACGGCCCGGCCGATCAGCTGGGGCCGGTTCTTCGTGGGGATGACGACGGAGACGTCGGGTGCCATCGGGGCTTGAGGATATCGGACGGTCCCGAACCGGCCTCGGAGGGTCGCATCGGGCGGGACGAACGGGCTCGGCTCAGGCGTCCGACTTTCAATGCCGTTTCGAAGCTCGGCCCCTCGCACGTCCGCCCAGGTGGCTGGGCTCTTTGCCTCGAATGTCCCCGGGGGGGCGATGGATCCCTTGGCGGTGATGACGGCTGGCTCTTCCCAGGCCCATGTCGTCGATCGTCGACCTTCGGGGGAAGTCACCGCTCCTCGACATCCAGCCTGTCAGATCCGTCGTGGTACATACGAAATCGCTGCTCAGCCGCCCAGGCAGCGGTCCTTCCCCACGAAGATGTCGTCGTTCGTCGACTGTTCGTGCCTGTCATCGATCGGCGACACGACGCTGGAGGAGAGCGCACGAAGGTCCGTGCTCCTCCAAGGGACGTTGCGATCGTCGCCGACCAACAGGTGTTTGCGGCGGGGGTTCCGCGGCTACAGGCGGACGACGTTCGGCGCGTCCATGCCGGCGGTGACCCCCCGGGCGTCGAACACGAGCGCCGCGCACCTGACGACCATGCGGACGTCGAGCCCCGGGTGGGCGGTGAGGACGACCACGCAGTCCTGGTCCTCCAGGACCTCCTCCGTGAGCGCGCCGTGAGTCGAGCTGTAATTCCCGAAGCTCCACGTGCGCCACGAGGGGGTCGTGGTAGCTCACCGTGGCGCCGCGCCGGGCCAGCCGGTCGAGCACCTCGAGCGCCGGCGACTCCCGGAGGTCGTCGACCCCGGGCTTGTACGCGACGCCGATGCAGAAGACCCGTGACCCCTTGAGCGGCTTGCCGGCCTCGTTGAGCGCCTCGCCGATCCGCGAGACCACGTACTCGGGCATCCGGTTGTTCACCTCGTTCGCGTGCTCGATGAACCCGATCCGGTAGCCGAGCTGCTGGCCGGCGCGCCACGACAGGTAGGACGGGTCGATCGAGATGCAGTGGCCGCCGACGCCCGGCCCCGGCCAGAACGGCATGTAGCCGAACGGCTTCGTCGACGCGGCCTGGAGCGCCTCCCAGATGTCGACGCCCATCTCGCGGGCCATGATCGCGAGCTCGTTCACGAGGGCGATGTTCACCTGGCGGAACGTGTTCTCCACGAGCTTGGCCATCTCGGCCTCGCGGGGCGACGCCGTGGTCACGACGTCCCGGACGAAGTGCGCGTAGAACGACGCCGTGAGATCCCGGCACCGGTCGGTGAGGCCGGCGACGATCTTCGGCGTGTTCTCGAGGCGGTGCGAGCGCTGCCCCGGGTCGATGCGCTCCGGCGAGTAGCCGAGGGCGAAGTCGCGCCCGGCCTCGAGTCCCGAGTGCGCCTCGAGCGAGGGGCGGAGGATCTCCTCGGTGGTGCCGGGGTAGGTCGTCGACTCGAGGACGACCAGCCGCCCCGGCTCGCCAGGTGCTTGCCGACGTCCTCGGCGGCTCGGCGGACGAGCGACAGGTCCGGCGCGTGGTCGGTGAGCGGCGTCGGGACGCAGATGATGACGACGTCGGCATCGTCGAGGAGCGCGGGATCGGTCGAGAAGCGCCCCCGCTCGACGCTGGCGACGTCGTAGTCGGTGACGTCGACGATGTAGGAACGCCCCTCCGCGAGGAGCCCGACCTTCTCGGGGTCCGCGTCGAGCCCGATCGTCCGGAAGCCGGCGTTCGCCACCGAGACGAGGAGGGGCAGCCCGACGTAGCCGAGCCCGACGACCGCGATCCGCGCCTGCTTCGTGCGGATCCGTTCGGCCAGCTCGTTGAGTGGATCGATGCCCAGTTCCAGCGTCATGCGCTCAGCGCCATCCCCTCGGACGCCCGGTCGGTGGCAAAGCGCACCATGCTAGGCAGGCATTTCCGGGAGGGTCAACAACCGAAGGGCCAAAACTTTCGGCTGCCGAATTCGCCCGGCATCGCGCCGCTGAACGTGCCGCGCGCGGTCGTCAGGAGACCGCTCCGCGACCGAGCGCCTCGTCGTAGACGGCCTCGAGGCGGCGGGTGTTCGCGGCGATGTCGTGCATCGAACGGACGCGCGTGACCGCTCCCGCCGCCCGGCGGCGGGCGGCGTCGGGGTCGGCCGCGAGCCCGGCCACGGACTCGGCGATCGGCGGCGGGGTCCTGCGGCGGGAAGTACGCGGCGGCGTCCCCGGCCACCTCCCGCAGGGCCGGGTCGTCCGTGACGGCGACCGGGACGCCGAGGCCCATGGCCTCGACGAGCGCGCCGGCCGCGCCCTCCCACAGCGAGGGCAGGACGAACGCGTCCCCGGCGGCGAGGAGCGCGGGAACGTCCCGGCGGACGCCGGCCAGGGTGACGTGGTCCGCAACGCCGCGGACGGCCGCGAGGTCGCGGAGCTCGGCCTCGAGCGGTCCGGTCCCCGCCACGACCAGGTGGGCTGCCGGGTGGCGTTCGCAGGGTCCGCGGGCATGGCCTCGATCAGGTACCGGAGGCCTTTCTGCGGCGCCAGCCGGCCCACCGCGAGCAGCCGGGGCGCGGCGCCCTCCGGCCATGCCGGGGCCTCGAGCGGCTCCCTCGCCGCGGCATCCAGCTCGTCGAAGCGGAATCCCCGCCGGACCACCGCCACGCGCTCCAGCGGGACGCCGAGGTAGCGGGCGGTCGAACGGGCGACCTCGTCGCCGACGGCGACGATTCGCGCGTTCGACCGCCGAGCGGTCCACCGCTCGAGGCGCCGCGCGGCCCGCTGCTTCCAGGCGGGGACGCGCGTCTCCGCTTCGCGGAGACGCGCGTCGTAGGTGTTCGTCGCGTGGCTCACGACCGGGATCCCGAGTCGCCGGCCGGCGAGCCGGCCGGCGACGTTCGCCTCGAACATCGCCGTGTGCACGATCGCCGGCCGCATCGACCCGAGCGCGTCCCGGGCGCCCCTGATCGCCGGCCGGAGCGACTTCGGGAGGCCGAGGTCGTGGACGGCGACCCCGGCCCGTTCGACCGCCTCCCGGAACGCCCCCGCGTGGAACAGCGTGACGACGACCGGCTCGAACCGTTCCCGGTCGATCTCGGCGACCGTCAGCGCCAGCTGGCGCTCGGCGCCGCCGGTCCCCAGGGAGTTGATGAGGAACGCGATCCTGACGGGCCCGGCGGGCGCCGGCCCGCGTCATCGCCCGAGCCGCGCGCGGAGCCAGTCGACCTCCTGGCGGAGGCCCTCCTCCAGCCCGACCTGGGGGTCGTATCCGAGCAGGGTGCGCGCCCGGGTCAGCTCCGCCGACGTGTGCCGGACGTCGCCCGGGGCGTTGTCGCGGCGTTCGATGCGGAGCTCGCGGCCGGTGATGCGCCCGATGGCCTCGAGCACCTCGTTGAGCGCCACCTGGGACCCGCCCCCCACGTTGATCGCGCCGGTGGCCTCGGCGGTCCCGGCGGCGGCGATCGTCGCATCGACCGCGTCGTCCACGAACGTCACGTCCCGGGTCTGCTCTCCGTCGCCGTAGACCTCGATCGCCCTCGCCGGTGAGCGCCGCCCGGATGAACTTATGGAACGCCATGTCCGGCCGCTGGGCGGGGCCGTAGACCGTGAAGTACCGGAGCACGACACCCGAGAGCCCGAAGTTGGCCGCGTACGCAGTCAGGAGGGCCTCGGCGGCGAGCTTGGTCACGCCGTAGGGCGACACCGGGCGGGGGGTGAGGTTCTCCGGCGTCGGGTGCCGTTCCGCCTCGCCGTAGACCGACGACGATGACGCCAAGACGACCCGGGGCGGCGTCGAGGCGGCGCGACAGGCCTCGAGCAGTCGCTGCGTTGCCAGCACGTTGTGCTCCACGTAGTCGGCGAACGACGCGCCCCAGGAGGTGCGGACGCCCGGCTGGGCCGCCAGATGGAATACCGCGTCGACCTCGACGAACGGCGCCAGGTCGGCCTCGCGGAGGTCGGCCTCGGCGAAGGTGTGCCCGGCGCGCTGCAGCAGCGCGTCGATATTCGCGCGCTTGTCGGACGGGTCGTAGTACGGCGTGAACGCGTCGACGCCGATGACCTCGTGCCCCTCGTCGAGGAGCCGGGCCGCGAGTCGCGACCCGATGAACCCCGCCGCCCCGGTCACCAGCGCTCGCATGGGCCGGGATTCTACGGGCGGGCCCGGTCCGGTCCCGGCAGGCGGACGTGTTCAGCCCTGGGGCAAGTTCCGACCGAGCCACTCGCCGAGCGCGCGGACGCCCTGCGTCTGCGTCTCGCCGCCGGCGAGCCCGCCGAGGAACCCCTCCCCGGGCCGCAGGGGCGGATCCCGATCCGATCAGCCCTGCCAGTCCTCCGGCGCCACGACCTTGCCGAGCCGGCGCTTCCGGTAGTCGCGGTAGCCGCGCCACCACAGCCCGATCGACCGCCGCTTGTGGGGCTCCAGGAACACGATGGCGCCGAGCTTGCCGAACGCGGACCGCCAGGCCCGCCAGGTTCCCTTCGCCGTCCGCGGCCGGAGCACGAGCCGCACGTACAGCCCGTTGCGGATCTCGTAGTACAGGCGCCAGTCGCGCGCCGACCCGCGTTCCCGGTCCTCCGGGTTGACGTGGAACACCACCGCGTCGGCCACCGGCCGGATCGGGAACCCGCCCCACCGGATGCGCTGGTAGAACTCCGAGTCCTCCGCCCAGAAGAACAGGTCGCCCCGGGGGAGGCCGACGGCGTCCACCACGGCGGTGTCGAAGAGCGTGCCGTTCCAGGACGGCGGGTGGCCCTTCACGAACCCTGGCTTGCGCTGGAGCGGGATCAGCACGTCGCGGCCCTTCGAGGCGCCGAGCAGCCGCTCGAGGCAGTCGGGCTCGGGCACCAGGTCGTCGTCGACCGTCCACACCTTGGCCGCGCCCCGGGCCATCGCCTCGCGGAACCCGACCTCGTAGCCCCCGGCAGGGCCGAGGTTGGACCCGGTCTCGATCACCTCGACCGGCGCCGGCGGGCTCGACGCGTCGCCGGCGACGAGGTCGGCCAGGACCCCGGCGGCCATGTCGTCGTTGTCCACGACCAGCACCGCGTCGGGCGGCCGGGTCTGGCCGAGCACGGCCTCGACGCTGCCCCGCAGGAGGTCGGTCCGCCGGTAGGTCACGACCACCGCGACCACCCGCGGCTGTTGTTCCTCGCTCGGCATCGCGCCGAAGCCTACCGGCCGGGTCGAAGGGGATGGTCACGGCCACGTGCCTCCCCGGGGGCCCGGAATTGGCCGTGTAAACTCGACCGTCGTGGAAACCAGGGACCAGCCCGCTTCCGCGCGCCCTCCGGAAGCGGACGCGGTTTCGAACGCCCGACCCGACCCCGCCCGCCAACGAAGCCCCCGACGCGTCGCCGACGTCCGGCGCGCACATGGTCGTCAATGCGCCGCACGACGGAGTCCTGATCGAGGAGCCGGGCCCCGAGGATCTCGACGAGGGCGTCCTCGAGGAACGCCGCGTCCCCCGCGTCATCCCCCGCGTCGAGCCGCGCACGACCGACGACCTCGCCACGACCGCTCCCGAGCAGCAGCGCTACCCGGTCAAGGTCGCCCGGTCCCTCCGGAACCTGTGGGGTGCCCGCGAGCTGGTCATGGGCCTCGTGGAGCGCGACCTCCGGGTCCGCTACAAGCAGGCCGCGCTCGGCGTGTTCTGGGCGGTGCTCAACCCGCTGCTCACCATGGTGCTGTTCTCGTTCGTGTTCGGGAACCTCGCGCGGTTCTCGCAGACGACGGGCGGCGTCCCCTACCCGCTGTTCGCCTACTCGGCGCTGGTGCCGTGGTCGCTGTTCCAGTCGGCCACGAACTACTCGATCAACTCGATCATCGCGAACGCCCCGATCGTCCGGAAGATCTACTGCCCGCGCGAGGTGTTCCCCATCGCGGCCGTGATCTCGTCCTCTGCGGACTTCCTGATCTCGATGGCGATCCTGCTGGTGATGAGCTGCGCGTTCGGGTACTTCCCCACGTGGACGTGGCTCGCGATGATCCCGCTGCTCGTCGTGCTGTGGGTCCTGATGCTCGCGCTCGCCCTGTTCTTCTCGGCGACCGTGGCCTGGTTCCGCGACGTCCGGTACATCGTGCCGAGCGTCCTGCAGGCGCTGCTGTTCCTGACGCCCATCGCGTACTCGATGGACACGCTGGAGCAGCGCGTGCCGCTGTTCGCCAACAACCCGAACCTCATCACGGTCTACAAGTTCCTCAATCCGCTGGCGCCGATCATCGACGGCTTCCGCCGGGCGCTCGTGTACAACCAGTGGCCCGAGTGGGGGCCGTTCGCGGTGGGCGCCGCGCTCAGCGTGCTGGCGCTCGGCTTCTCGTACTGGTGGTACAAGCGGCGCGACGGCTACCTGGCGGACGTGATCTGACCATGGCGGCGAACGGAACCCCGGTCGTCTCGATGGACCACGTGTGGAAGCGGTACCGGCTCGGCGCGCGCCGCAAGGGCCACGTGAAGCGCCGCACCCTGGCCGGGGAGATCACGCTGTCGCTCGAGCGCGCCGGGCTGCGCAAGAAGGCCGAGCCCATCAAGCACCTGTGGGCGCTCGCCGACGCGACGTTCGACATCAACGAGGGCGAGTCGGTCGGCATCATCGGGCCGAACGGCTCGGGCAAGTCGACCGCGCTGAAGCTCATCTCGAAGATCACGCTGCCGTGGGCCGGGAACGTGCAGACGCGCGGCCGGGTCGGGTCGCTCATCGAGATCAAGTCGGGCATCCACCCCGAGCTGACCGGCAGGGAGAACATCTTCCTGTACGGCTCGATCCTGGGGTTGACGCGGAAGGACATCCGCGCGCGGTTCGACGACATCGTCGAGTTCGCGGAGCTCGGGCGGTTCATCGACACGCCGACCAAGCGGTACTCGAGCGGCATGGAGGTGCGGCTCGGGTTCAGCGTGGCGGTCCACCTCGAGCCCGACGTGCTGCTCGTCGACGAGGTGCTGGCGGTCGGCGACGAGTCGTTCCAGCGGCGGTGCCTCACGCGGATGGACGAGCTCCGGGCGAACGGCCAGACGCTGCTGTTCGTCTCGCACATCCTCGCCGACGTCCGGCGGTTGTGCCCCCGGGTGATCTACCTCGACCGGGCCATGGTCCGGGCCGACGGGCCGGCCGACGAGGTGCTTAACCTGTACCTGCAGGACGTCGACGAGCGCAACGCGGTCGCTCAGGCGCCGGCGGAGCCGGCGCCCGCCGAGTCGGCCGGTTAGGCGCCGAGTCCGCGCCAGAGACCGAGGCCGGACCCTCCGCCGAGGTGCGTCACAAGTCCAAGGGGTTTTCGATGTCGACGCGTCCAGAGGTATCCCGCCTCGTCAACCGCTCGAAGGACACGCTCATCACGAAACCGACGGCATCAAGTGCCTTGAGAACGAGTCCGAGCTGCAATCGCGCCCGTCCCTGCTCCAGCTTGACGATCCAAGCGCGGCTCACGTGAAGCCGCTCGGCGAGATCCGCCTGCTCAGGTGGGTCAGCCGGGCTTCGCGAACGACGATCGCCACGTCCCTCGGGGATCGAAGGTTCATGCTCTCCTCCCCCCAACGTCACGTCGCCGTTCGGTGACAGTCGCGACCCGTTGACGATCGACGACAACATCGCGGGGGGAGGAACGCTGCCCGTGCCGCTGAGCAGCAGTTCCGTATCCAACACAACGGGTCTGACACGAAGGATGTCGACGAGCGGTGGTCATTCCCACACGGTCGTCGATCGTCGACATGGGCCTGGGAGGAAGACGCCTCCTGTCCGGAACCCGCCCTCGAGACCCGGTTCCCGGCGACGTCCTCGACCTGTACCTCGAGGACGTCAACGAGCGGAACGCCGCTCAGGTTCGTGCTGACCCGCGTCGCCGATCTCCCCGCTCATGGACACGGAGACTCGGTGCGCCTTGTGCCCCCGGAGCGCGTCGCGGAGACTACGCGGATGCCGCGCGGAGGCTCGGACAAGCGCCGGATCCTCACCACCGTCCTGTTCACGGACATCGTCGGCTCGACCCAGCTCGCCCAGGAGCTCGGCGATTCGCGTTGGCGGAACCTCCTCACGAAGCATCACGCCATCGTCCGGCGGTCCCTGAAGCAGCATCGAGGCCGCGAGATCGACACGGCCGGGGACGGGTTCCTCGCGACGTTCGACCAGCCGACCGACGCCATCGCGTGCGCGACCGACATGATCGACCGCCTCCACGCCGTCGGGATCGACATCCGCGCCGGGATCCACATGGGCGAGGTCGAGGTGATGGGGGACAAGGTCGGCGGCGTCGCCGTGCACATCGGCGCCCGGGTCATGTCCAAGGCCGGGCCCGGGCAGCTCCTCGTCTCGAGCGTGGTCCGGGAGGCTGATGCCCGGCTCCGACCTCGTGTTCGAGGACAAGGGGTTCCACGAGCTGAAGGGCGTGAGCAGCCAGATGCATCCTGTCCGAGGTGCGCCACACGCCCGGCGAACCGGAGTCCCCGGAGCCCGCCCTCGAGGCGCAACGGCCCCGGCGGCGTCTCCTGGTGGCGGCGGCCCTCGTGGTGGCGGCCGCCGTGGGCGTCACGGTGGCGCTCCTGGTCTCGGGAGGGGGAGCGTCGGAGGACGCGTTCGTTCCCGCGGCGAACACGATCGTGCGGCTCGATCCGGGGACCGGAGAGGTCGCCGGAGGCGCCCCCGTGGGCCGGACGCCGACCGATGTCGACTACGGGGACGGCCTCCTCTGGGTCGCGAACTTCGACGACAAGACCGTGCAGAGCATCGATGCCGAGACGGGTGTCGCGTCACCAGCGCAGGGCGGCGTCTCGTCGAATCCGACCGGGATCGCCGTCGGCGGCGGCTTCGTCTGGGTGACCACGGCGATCTCGGGACAGCTGGTGCGGATCGACCCGGACCAGGCGAACGACGTGGTGGCGACCGATGTCGGGTCCGGCGTCCAGGGGGTTGCCTACGGAGCCGACCACGTGTGGGTCGCGCAGTCGAACGAAGGCGTGTTGCTCCGGCTCGATCCCATCACGGACGACATCCGGCGCATCCCGCTGCCCGCGGGGACGCAACCCGTCGACGTCGTCGTCGGCGGCGGGTCCGTGTGGGTGACCGACGCGCTGGGGGGCGCGTCCTCCAGGTGGATCCCGGGACGCTCGAGGTCGTGCGACCGATTCCGCTGCTGCACGGGCAGCCGAGCCGGCTGGCGTTCGGGGATGGGTACGTCTGGGTCACCAGCCGCGATGCCGATTCGATGACCAGGATCGAAGCCGCGACCGGTCGCACCACCGAGGTCGCGGACGTGGGCAACGGTCCGCTCGGGGTCGCCGCCGGACCGGACGGCGTGTGGGTCGCCAACAGCCTGGACGGCACCGTCGCCCACGTCGATCCCTCGACGGCCGCGGTCGTCGGCCGGCGCCGCCTGGGCTTCAGCCCCGACGCCGTCGCCGAGGCCTCCGGGGGGATCTGGGTCACGCTGCACGAGCCGTAGGCCGACGTTCCGCCGGGCGATCCGGGGGCGAGGTCGGATCAGCCTGCAGTGTCGAGGTCGACCAGTTCCCATGGGTGGGCGGTGAACAGGGCTCGTTCGAACGCGCAGAGGTCGGGGTCATCTGCCGCCGGGCCCGTGCATCGCTCCATGTCGAACACGACCGAAGTCCCCCGGAGCTGCCAGGTGAGGGGGGAAAAGCCGAGGGCGTTGAAGTACGGCTGTGACTGGTGGAACGTGACCCGGTCCCCGGACCCCTCATAGGTCCCGACGCCGACGGGATCGAAGAGCGGGTCGGCCGACCGCTGGCGCCACCGGAACCACCCCCCGCCGAGCTCCACCGGTGAACGTACCGACGTCCTGGTCGGCGTCCGTGGCGCCGCCGGCCGCCACGATGTCGTCGATCGAGACCGTGACGCGGTAGACGCCTTCGGGGATCGTGGGCACCTCGGCCGGGGCCGGCGGGACGGGCGACAGCGCGCCCGGTTCGCCCCGGACTTGGATGTTGTCGAGCGCAGGGAGGGGGATGGCGATGGACGCGTCGACGTTAACCGTCTGCACCCGTCGAGAGGACGGCCAGCCCGCTTCCGCCTGCGCCAGGGAGATCCAGGGTACGAGCTGCTCGGTCAGGAACTGGTCGAGCGCAGCCCAGCAACGGGTCTGGGCGCCGAGAACGAGCCCGAGCACGCCGCGATGCGGTCGTCGACCGAGGGGACGGACTCGACCGTGTAGCCGTAGCGGCGCAGCTGCTCCGGCGACGCGCCCACGAGGCTCAGGTTCGCCCCGCGGATCGCGTCGCTCCCGAGCAGGGCCGGGAAGAAGGTGCTGGCGTTGGGGTAGTCCTTGGTCCAGCCGCTGAGCCGGAGCGCCTGGTGCAGCTCGGGATGTCCGAAGGTGTTGCGCATCCGCTGGCTCGGGAGCGGCGTGACGTCGACGCCAAGGCCGATCGAACCGAAGTCGCCGGCGAGCTGCCGCGCCGCAGCGACGCCCGGGGCATCCGCCCGGTCGACGAGCAGCTCGACCCCGGAGCAAGGGTCGGCGTCGCACCGTCCGTCGTGGTCCGTGTCGTAGCCGGACAGCGCCATCTCCCGGGCCGCGGCGTCCGGGTTCCCCTCGGGTGCGAACCCGGGTGGTTCGTAGCGAGAGTCAGGAGGTTGCCCTCGTAGGAGTCGAGGGCCAGGTGGGTCAGCACCCGGCGGCCCAGCTCCCTCCCGTCGCCCTCCAACGCGCTCGCGGCCGCCAGGCGGTTCACGGAAAGCGCCATGGCCCGGCGAACGTGGAGGTCATCGAGGGGCGGAATCGCCACGTTGAGAACCAGGAAGTCCTCGCCGTCCGCAGGGGAGACCTCGATCCGGTGCCGGAGCGCCGGGTCGTCCAGCCACCGGGTGACGGTCCCAGCCTCCGCGCCCCAATCGAGGACGACGTCGAGCGCGCCGGTGCGGAGCTTCGTCTCGCCCTCGCGCGGGGACGAGATCGGGAAGAGCTCGATCCGGTCGGCCCACGCGCGCCGGATGGGATCGTCCTGCGGCGACCATCTGGGGTTCCGAACGAGCGTCGCCATGTCGGGCCCGTCGCCCTCGGGCGGCAGCTGGTCCTCCGGCCGCGCCCGGTACGTCAGATGTTCGCTCCCCTCGAACATGTACGGACCGCTCGACACCATCACGTCCCCGTAGTCGATGTCGTGGCCCTGAGCGACGCCGAGGGGATCGTCCGGGTGGGCGGGGTTGGCCGGGATCGGGCCGAGCTGCGGGAGCGCGAGCCGGGAGCCGAGATCGCCGGTCGGTTGCAGCAGGTGCACGACCAGCGTGTGCGGGTCGGGCGCCTCGAGGCCGGAGACGTGGTCGGCCTTGCCGGCCGTGAAGTCGGCGACGCCGGCGATGACGGTCGCCAGGTACGTGTCGGTCCAGTAGAAGCCGATCGTCCCGCCACCCGCCGCCCACGGGATGTCGTTGCTCGCGGGGGTGAACGCCCGTTCCAACGAACGGATGAAGTCCGCCGCGACGATCTCGGTGTCCTCGAACGGCGGCGCGTACCGCAGGCCCGACCGCAGATGGAAGGTCCACGTCAGCCCGTCGGTCGAGATCGCTGGCGCCGCCGTTGCGACATCGGGTTGGGGGACCGTTCCGCCGTCGGCCGCCGAGCCTCCCGAGTAGGACATGAGCGTTCGCATGAAGCAGCATCGGTCCATCTCGAAGTTCGAGACGAACGACGTTGATTGGGGATCGAACGTGTGCCCGCATAGCAGCAGCGGACACCATCCGCCGATCTCGTCGTCGGAGGACATGAGACCGACCCTGAGGGTGCCGCCCGGAGGGCGATCCGACGGCTGCGGGTGCGGCGGTGTGGTCGAGGTGCACGCGGCCGCCACCACCACGAACACCAGGGCCAGCTTCCGGCGCGCCACGGGCGGAACGTACCGGACATGGGCAGTTCGGGCGACGGACCGGGGCGCGCTCACGCCGTCCGGCTGCGCGGAGCCCGGCCGCGGCGGACCCGCCCGGCCACCCCGCTCGCTACCTTGCCTCCCGTTCGGCGCCAGGCCTGCACGGTGGACGCGGTGGCCTTCGCCCGGGCCGAGGGCTTCCCGGCGAGCTCGTAGCCGAACGCGACGAGTTGTTCGCCGGCGACCGTCTCGACCACGGCCAGTTGTCGCGGGGTCATCTGGGTCCGCCAGTCGCGCCCGCTCGAGCCCGGAGGGCGGACGACGCCGCTCCGGCGCATCTTGTCGGTCAACGGGATGCTGGAGGTGTCCTCGTACGCGAGCATCTCGGTCCGGTAGTCGAGCTCTACGAACCCGCACAGCGCGCGCAATTCGCCCTCCGGGTCGGCGACGAGGTCCTCGTAGCGGATCTCCCGGTACCGGTCCTGGCCAAGCCGTTCCCCCGCCTGCCGCGCCCGCCGCACCCGGGCCGCCCAGTACTCGGCGGCGCCCGTGAACGACGACGGCGCGAACGGCTGGTCCCGGAGCGACAGCACGACGTCGCGCCCGTCCCGGACGAGATGGACGAACCGCGCCTCCGGGAACTCCTCCGCCAGCATCCGCATGTGCATGAGGAACGGCGGCGTCTTGTCCCCGTACCGCGACTTGCCGTGCGACTCCGCGTACAGCGCGTAGACGCGGCGGATCGCCTCGGGGAAGTCGGGCGCCGTCCCGGTGAGCCGCTGCCGGACCAGCACCTCGTCGACCCGCCATGCGAGGAACCGGTCGTGCCGCAGGAGATCCTCGGCCAGCTGGCCCAGGTCGATCCCGCCGTCGCGTTCGTACCGGTCGACGCGGGGGCGGAAGCTGACCGGGAAGTACGACTCGGGCGGGATGGCGATGTCCGGGTGCTGTTCGAACATGACCCGGAGCATCGTGGTGCCCGACCGCCCGCAGGCCACGATGAACGGGAAGGGAGGCCGGGGCTCGGTCATGGCGGCACACGCTATCGCGCCGCACGGCGCCCGACCCCCGCGGAGGTCGCGCTGCTAGATTCGGCCGTCGTGGCGCACCCCGACCGGCCCAACGTCCTGCTCGTCGTCCTCGACACCGCGCGGGCCGATCACTTCGGCGCGCTGCACGGCAAGGGGCACACCCCGGGGTTCGACGCGCTCGCCGACCGGGGCCACGCCGCGGTCGCGATCAGCACGTCGCCGTGGACCGTTCCCTCGCACGCCTCGATGTTCACGGGGCTGCTGCCCTTCGACCACGGCGTGACCGGCGCCGCCGCCATCACCCCGGAACGCCGGCTGGCCTCGCTGCAGCCGGCCATCGAACGTCACCGCGACCGCTGGCTGCCGGGGGTCATGCAGCGCGCCGGCTACCGGACGATCGGCGTCTCCGCGAACGTGTGGATCACGCGGGAGATGGGGTTCGACCTCGGGTTCGACGAGTTCCACCCGGTGGGGATGGCCCGCGTGACGCCCCGGGGAGCGGAGCCCGATCAGCACTGGCGGATGCGCGACGTGCTGCCGGACGGGCTCCGCCGGCGGGCGAAGCGCGCGTCCCGCTACCTGCGCGACGCGCGGAAGGGACGGGACTTCGGCTCGCGGGAGGCGCTCCGGCACGTCCGCGACCTGGCCGGGGCGCCCGGCGACGGCCGGCCCTGGTTCCTGTTCGTCAACGTGATGGAGGCCCACGCGCCGTACCTGCCGCCGCCGGGCTTCGGCGAGCTGGCGCCGCGGGACCGGTACAAGGGGCCGCGCGTCAACGGCCGGTTCCTGGGCGACGCGTTCGTCGCCGCGTACAACGTGGGCGCCGCCGAGGGGCCGCTCAAGGAGGACCTCAGGCTGCTGCGGAACCTGTACCGGGCCGAGGTCGAGTATGCGGACTCGTTCCTGGCCGGGGCCCTCGAGGCGCTCGCCCCGGACCTCGACCGGACGCTCGTGATCGTCACCGCCGACCACGGGGAGAACCTCGGGGAGGAACACCGCCTCGGCCATGTCGGCGCGCTCGACGAGCGGCTCGTCCGGGTGCCGCTCGCCGTCGCGGGGCCGGGCGCGCCGCCGGTCGTCGACGGCGTGTCGCTGACGGCGCTCCCCGGATGGGTCGCCGCCGCGGCGGGCGTGGACTCCGACCCGTACCCGGCGCCGCCGACCGTCGCCGTGGCGCAGTACGAGTCGGCCTGGAACCACCTCCGCCGCGCCTCCGAGGTGGAGGAGCGGTTCCCGCTCACGGACGAGCAGCGTCTGCTGCTCCGTTCGACGATGTCGCTCGCCACCGACGGGCGCTCGTGGCTGCTGCGGACGGGGGAGGCCGAGCGCACGTGGACGTCCGGCGACGGGGCGGCCGGGGCGGAGGCGGCGGCGCTCCGCACGGCGCTGGAGGGACTCCCCACGGAGCCGGGCGCCGGGGCGCCGGCCGGCGCGACCCCGGCCGAGGAGGCGGAGATCGAGGCACAGCTCCGAGAGCTCGGCTACCTCTGATCCCGGCGGCAGGGCGGGTCGCGCCCGCTCCGGCCGGCCGCGCGGCTCCGCGCATCGCGCCCGCTCCGCTTCCGGGGCGGGGCCGGGATGCGGGGCTATCATGAGGCGCCGCCGACAGCCGGGGGGCTGGTGACGAACTCGGATCAATCGAACATCCCGCTCGCCCTGCCCGACATCGGCCCCGCCGAGGAGGCGGAGGTGCTCGCGGTCCTCCGGAGCGGCCGGCTGGCCCTCGGCCCCAAGGCCACCGAGTTCGAACGCCAGGTCGCGGCGTTCTCCGGGTTCCCGTTCGGGATCTCGGTGTCGAGCGGCACCTCCGGGCTCCACCTGGCGGTTCGCGCCCTCGGGATCGGGCCCGACGACTGCGTCGTCACGACGTCGTTCTCGTTCATCGCCTCGTCGAACTGCCTGCGCTACGAGGGCGCCGAGCCCGTGTTCGTCGATATCGATCCGGCCACGCTCTGCATCTCGCCCGACCTGGTCCGCGCCTACCTCGACTCGTGCAAGGACGACGGCGACGACCTCCGCGACCCCCGGACCGGGCGGCGCGTCGCGGGCATCCTGACGGTGGACGTGTTCGGCCACCCCGCCGACATGCCCGCCATCCTCGACATCGCGAAGGCGTGGGACCTGCCGGTGATCTCGGACTCCTGCGAGGCGATGGGGAGCTCCTATCGAAAGGGCGACGGAGCGTGGGTCCACGCGGGGACCGGCGCGGCGGCGGCCACGTTTGCGTTCTACCCGAACAAGCAGATCACGACCGCCGAGGGGGGGATGGTCGTCGTTGCCGACCCCGACCTCGAAGAGCGCATCCGCAGCCTCCGGAACCAGGGCCGCCGGCTCGGCGACTCCTGGCTCCACCACTCGCGGATCGGGTTCAACTACCGGCTCGACGAGCTGTCGGCGGCGCTCGGCGTGGCCCAGATGCGCCGCGTGGACGAGATCCTCGACAAGCGGGCCCGCGTGGCGGGCTGGTACGCGGGGGCGCTGCGGGGGATCGACCGCGTCGAGCTGCCGCGGGTCGCCGACTGGGCCCGGCCGGCGTGGTTCGTTCAGGCGGTCCGCGTGGCGGAGGGGATCGACCGCGACCGGCTCGTCGAGGTGCTCGGCCGGATGGGGGTCGAGGCCAAGGCGTACTTCGAGCCCGCCATCCACCGCCAGCCCCCGTACGCGGGCGACGACTCGCTCCTCGCGACGCCGCTGCCGGAGACCGAGGCGGCCTCGGCCAGGACGCTCATCGTTCCGTTCTGGGCGGCGATGACGGAGGACCACGTCGCTCGGGTCGCCGGGGCCCTGACGGCCGCCCTCGACGAGGTGGGCCGTCGGTGAGGCTCGGCCGGGAGCGCCACGAGGACGCGGCGGCGCCGTCCGGAGCGGTGCAGCACCACCGCCGGTTCAGCCTGCACGGCATCCTGCACCCCACCGCGTCCAAGCGGACGCTGTTCTTCCTGGCCTGCGATCTCGTGATCTTCGCCGGGTCGCTGTACCTGTCGTTCCTGATCCGGTTCGACGCGGCCATCCCGCACGACTACCGCAAGTACATCCCGGTGTACTTCCTCATCGCCATCGGGCCGAAGGTCGTGGCGAACGCCGCGTTCCGGCTGTACCACCTGACCTGGCGGTTCGTGAGCACGCGGGACGTCATCTCGGCGTTCCTGGCGACGCTCGTGGGGACGACCGCATTCGGGACGGCGGTGTTCTTCCTGCACGAGCCGCTCCACATCCCGACGCTGCCCCGGTCGATCCTGGTGCTCGACTTCGTCCTGTCGTTCGTCGGCGTGGCCGGCATCCGGATGGCCAAGCGCATCTACCAGGTGGTCACGCTCGGGGGCCGCGAGGAGGGCCGGCGGCTGCTCGTGGTCGGCGGCGGGCGCGCCGGCGAGAAGCTGCTCCGCGAGATCCGACACGACCGGGTGAGCGGGTTCCGGCCGGTCGGCGTGATCGACGACTCACCGTTCAAGCACGGCACCTACCTCCACGGAGTGCGGGTGCTCGGCGGCCGCAGCCTGATCCCCCGCGTGGTCAAGGACGAGCGCGTCGACGAGGTCATCGTGGCCATGCCGAGCGCGCCCGGCCCGGTCATCCGCGAGGTGGTCGTACTGGCCCGCCAGGCAGGCGTTCCCTCGGTGAAGATCCTGCCGGGCGTCGCAGCCATGCTCGAGGGCCGGGTCACGCTCGCCAGCGTCCGGGATGTGAAGGTCGAGGACCTGCTGAAGCGTCCGGTCACCGAGCTCGACATGACGAGCGTCGGCGAGTACCTGTACGGGCGCACCGTGCTGATCACCGGCGCGGCCGGCTCGATCGGGGCGGAGCTGGCGCGGCAGATCGCGCTGGTGGAACCGGGCCGGCTGGTGCTGCTGGAGAAGGACGAGTCGCGGCTGTTCGGCCTGGAGGTCGACCTGCGTCGGAGCGCGCCGCGGGTGCCGGTGTTCCCGGTGGTCGGCGACGTCCGTGATCGGGCGCGGATGGGGCAGGTGTTCCGCACGTATCAGCCGCAGGTCGTCTTCCACGCTGCCGCGTACAAGCACGTGCCGATGATGGAGGCGCACCCGCAGGAGGCCGTCACGGTCAACGTCCTCGGGACCAAGGTGCTGGCCGAGGTCGCCGCGGCGGCCGGCGCGGAGATGTTCGTCCAGATCTCGACGGACAAGGCCGTGAACCCGACCTCGGTGATGGGCGCGACCAAGCGCGTGGCCGAGATGATCGTCCGCCGGCTGAACGAGGCGAGCGGAACCCGCTTCGTCGCGGTGCGGTTCGGCAACGTGCTGGGCTCGCGCGGGTCGCTCATCCCGCTGCTCGAGGAACAGATCCGCCGGGGCGGGCCGATCACGGTGACCCACCCGCAGATGGAGCGGTACTTCATGACGATCCCGGAGGCCGTGCGTCTCATCCTCAAGGCGTCGACGCTCGGCGCCGGCGGGGAGGTGTTCGTCCTCGACATGGGCGAACCGGTCCTGGTCATGGACCTCGTCGAGGCGCTCATCCGCCTGTCCGGCCTGGAGCCCGACGTCGACGTGCCGATCCAGTTCACGGGCATCCGGCCGGGGGAGAAGCTGAAGGAGGAGATCCTCCTCGCCGAGGAGGGCACCGAGACCACGAACGTCGAGAAGATCTTCGTGGCGAACCTCGGCCGCGAGCCCGACCCGGCCTCGCTCGAGCGCGCGGTGGGGCTGCTCGCCGACGCCGCCGCCGACGGCGATCCCGGTCGCATCCGGGCGCTGCTCCAGGACGTCGTGGCGACCTACCATCCCGTGCCGGGCGGCGAGAGCGACGAGACGCTCGCCGAGCTGCTGGAAGGGCCGGGCGGCCCGCCGTTCGGGACCGCCGCTCAGTGACGTCCGAACGCTGCCTCGTCACGGGAGGGGCCGGGTTCATCGGCTCCAACCTGGTGCGCGCCCTGCTCGAGCGCGGCCTCGCGGTGCGGGTGCTCGACAACCTGTCGACGGGTCGCCGTTCCAACCTCGACGACGTCGCGGGCGACGTCGAGCTGATCGTCGGCTCCGTGGAACACCTGGCCACCGTCGGCCGGGCCACCCAGGGCGTGTCGCGCGTGTTTCACGAGGCCGCGATCCCCTCCGTGGCGCGCTCGGTCGCGGCGCCGCTCGCGTCGAACGAGTCGAACGTCACTGGAACGCTCAACGTGCTGATCGCTGCGCGCGACGCCGGGGTGGAACGCGTCGTGTACGCGTCGTCGTCCTCGGTCTATGGCGACGCGGAGCAGCTCCCGGTCACGGAGGAGGTCCCCACCCGGCCGCTCTCGCCGTACGCGGTGTCGAAGCTGGCCGGCGAGACCTACCTCGGCGCCTTCCACGCGTCGTTCGGGCTCCCGACCGTGGCGCTGCGGTACTTCAACGTGTTCGGGCCGCGGCAGGACCCCGAGTCGGAGTACGCGGCGGTCGTCCCGCGGTTCGCGACGGCGGCGCTCACCGGCGGGCCCGTCACGATCTACGGCGACGGCGAGCAGTCCCGCGACTTCACGTTCATCGGCGACGTCGTGCAGGCGAATCTCCTCGCGGCCGAGGCGCCTTCGGAGGCGTGGGGCCGGGCGTTCAACGTCGCGTACAACGAACGCCACTCCGTGAACGAGCTGCTCCGCGAGATCCGCGCGTTGGTGCCCGACGTGTCGCAGCCGGAACCCGAGTACGCGTCGCCCCGGCCCGGCGAGATCCGCGACTCCCAGGCGGACAACACGGCGGCGATGGAGGTGCTCGGATTCAAGCCGGAGCACACGTTCCGTGGCGGGCTGCGCGAAACCGTCGAGTGGTTCCGCGGGGCCGGTTAGCTCGCACGCCGCGCAGGCCTTGCCGGAGGGAATTCGCGAGCGTGTTGGCGTCCACGAAGCGTGCAGCGTCGCCTTGCGTTCCCGGGCCGGCTCCGACACGGGCGTCCTCCTCCCAGGCCCATGTCGATGATCGGTGACCGTCGGGCAATGTCAGCGTTCGTCGACAACCGGTCGTGTCAGACCGTGGCGGTTGGATCCAGAATCGCTGCTCAGCGGCACGGGCAGCGCTCCTCCCCGCGAAGGTTTTCGCCGATCGTCGACAGATGGCGAATGCCACCGATCGGCGACATGATGTTTGGGGGGACTGGCTCACGAAGCAGTCGCCGCCCCCGTCCGGCTCCTGACGGCGTCGACAGCAAAGGCCCCTTCGAACCCCCGCCGGCCGGCATCGGTCACGCGAACCGCACGGGTCGCCGTTCGCTCGATCCATCCCCGGTCGAGGAACCACGAGGTCAGCGCCGCGCCGACGGCGCCGGCGAGGTGTGGGCGCTGCTCACTCCAGTCCATGCAGTAGCGGACCGGTTCGCGCCGCGGCGGCAGGTGCTCGAGGTCAACCCCGAGGTCGTTGAGGAACGCCGCGCCCTGGTCGGTGAGGCCGAACCTCAGGGCTCGGCCCGGAGCCGAGAGCCGGTTCGCCGCGGCGCTCCCGCTGTCGGGGCCGGACTCGAGGTGGCCGCCCGAGAGCAGCGTGTCCATGACCTCGACGCCAACCCGGCCGGCGAGGTGGTCGTAACAGGTCCGGGCGAACCGCAGCGCTTCGGCCCTCGTGCCCTCGCGGAGTGACCGGACGGGGAGCGGCGGCGCCAGCCTGGCCATCGCCTCCAGCAGATCGGCAACGTCCGGGCCGCTGATGCGGAAGTACCGGTTCCGGCCATGGCGTTCGACGGTCAGCAGGCCGGCGTTCACGAGGCGGGCGAGGTGCCCGCTGGCGGTGGACGGAGCGATGCCGGCCTCCGAGGCCAGGACGGTCGCCGGGAGCGCGCGGCCGTCGCCGAGCGCTGCGAGGACCCGGCACCGGCTGCGGTCCGCGAGGAGCGCTCCGATGGCCGCGATGTCGGCGTCGCCGTCCATGGACTCGACGCTAGCACCGCAACGCTTCGGCCTCTGCCGAAGTGACGGTGCCGACCGGAGGCCTGCGGCGACGGGTGCGTAGGATGCCTCCGCCAGCCCTGAATCCGGAGGTTCCGCCATGCCGAAGTCCCAGGCTCCCGAGCTCTCCCGCGCGACGGCCGTTGCATGGCGGAAGCGGGTCGAGGGCGTGGCGAAGCGCTACGACCTGCCGGGCCTCGGCGTGGCGGTCGTCCACCGCGGACGGCCGATCTGGACGGCGGGCGTCGGCCTGGCCGACGTCCGAACCAGGCGCGCCGCCCGGCCGGACTCGGTGTTCCGGCTGGCCTCGATCACCAAGCTGTTCACGGCGACGGCGACGCTGATGCTCGCGGAGGAAGGGCGACTGTCGGTCGACGACCCGGTGCGGAAGCACGTCGGCGAGTTCCCCGACCGGCGCATCACGATCCGGCACCTATTGGCGCACGGTGGCGGGCTGCAGCGGGAGACGCCCGAGGATCCCGGGTGGCAGACTGGGGAGTTCCTTGCCGGCGCCGACCTCCTGGCGGTGCTGCCCCGCGCCAAGCGTCCGTTCTCCCCGCTGGAGCGCTGGAAGTACTCGAACCTCGGCTACAACACGCTCGGCGAGATCGTGTCGCGGGCGTCGGGCATTCCCTACGTGCGGTTCGTCACCGAGCGCATCATCGAGCCGCTCGGCATGCGTTCGACGGCGTTCGACCCGTCGACGCTGCCGAAGGCGCGGATCACGTCGGGCTACGAGCGCGCGCCGGAGGGCGAGCTGCGGCTGGTGCCGACGGCGAACGACCCCGTGCCCGACGCGCCGGGGCAGCTGTTCTCGACGGCACCGGACCTGGCGAGGATCGTCGGCCTCTTGTGCGGCGACCTCGGCGACGATTCCCCGTTGTCGTCGGACACCGTCCGGGCCATGCGGCGGCCGCAGATCATGGCCGACGACTCGTGGAAGCAGGGGCACGGGCTCGGCCCGATGCTGTTCCGGTTCGGCGACCGGGTGCTGGTCGGGCACGCCGGCGGGTTGTGGGGGCACGCCGGCTGGCTCCTCGCATGGCCTGAGCGCCACGTCGGCGCAATCGCCCTCACGAACATCGGCGACGGCGAGTTCATCTTCCAGATGGTGGCGGGGCTCGTTCGGGAGGCCGGCGCGGTGGTCCGGCGTGAGGGGCTGGAGCCGCGCACCGAGCCTGACCGAACGCCTCCGCCCGGGGACGTGCGCGGGCTCGTCGGCAGCTTCAACGGGGACGGGTTCGTCCTCAACGTCCGGTGGCGGAACGGCGCGCTCGAGGCGAACACGCCGCGCCGGCCCGGGCTGCCGGCGCCGCAGCCGATGCCGCTCCGGCTGGTCTCGCGCGACGAGCTGCTGTTCGAAGGCGGGCCGTACGTTGGCGAGCCGGCAGTCCTCGATCGCGACCCCGACGGGCGTGTCACCGGCTGGGAGGTCTGCACCTACCGATTCGACCGCGTCGACTAGCCCCACCTGCAGCCGGGTTCAGCGGGACGCCGGCGCGTCTCCGGCGGCGGTAGCGCGGAACAGCTCGACCGGTTCGGCGATTCCCTTCAACTCAACCATGCCCAGCGACTCGAATGCGAGGTCCTCGAGCGCCGAGGCGACCCCTGCCGTCGCCAGGACCTCGTTCGCCCCGGCCCGGCCCATGATCCGGGCGGCGAGGTTGACGACGCGGCCGTAGTAGTCGCCCTCCCGGAATACCACCGGGCCCGCCGCCACGCCCACGTGGGCCGGCGGCATCCCCGCGTCATGCAGGTGCCGCACGACCTCGAGTCCGGTGCGGACCGCCTCGGCCGGATCCGGGAAGTGGAGCATCGCCCCGTCCCCCAGGAGCTTCACGACCCGCCCGCCCCGAGCGTGCGCAAGCTCCTGCAGCATCGTCCCCATCGTCGCCGCGCGGTCGGCGGCGGCCTGGTCCCCGATCTCCTCCGTCAGCGCCGTGTAGCCCGAAAGGTCGACGAACGCGATCGCCGACGGGCGCGCCGTCCCGGGCACGGGTGTGCCCGCGGCCTCGATCGCGCCTTCGATGTGCTCGACGATCAGTTGGAACGCGTTGTGCTCGAGCTTCCGTCGCAGCAGCCAGCTGAGCTGGCGTTCCATGATGGGCGTTCCGACAGAGGCGAACGCGGTCGCAGCGTCCAGCATCTCCTGTGACGTCATGCCGGCCGCCCGCATCGGGGCCTCCATGTAGGTCCGGTACATGGACATTCCCCAGTCGGCCACCCGGCTCGTCGCCTCGCCGAACAGCCGCGCGCCCTGGGTCAGCAGCTCGTCGTTGAGGGCCTCCGGCGGGAAGAACGCCTTCCACTCGCGGAAGGTCGGTTCGTCGTCCTCGCGGATCGCGTCTTCGGGCGCGGGGCGGGGAAGTCCCCACATCGCGTACAGGCGGGTGAGCGTCTCGAGCGGGACCCCGATGTCGTCGGCGACCTCCGCGAAGGTCCGCCCGGACAGCGGCGCCGCGAGTCGGGAACATCCGGTCCACGAAGTCCAGCGAGAGCCAGCCCGCGCCGATCGCGTCCCCGATCGCCTCCAACGCGATGCCGGAACGTTCAAACGCCTGCGCGAGCCGGATCCGGTGGACGTCCGCGGCTTCGAACGGGCGCTCCCCGTCGCGACGCGGAACGATCCCCAAGTCGACCAGGCGCCGGATCTGCTCGGGCGGGGCCCCGCTGCCCCGCGCAAGCTCGTCCTCGGACAGGGATTGGGAGGGCTGCATCGGCGCGATGGTAGTCGCCTGCAGGCGCTGCCATTGGCGCCGAGGAGCGGCGGCCAACGGGACGGGAATTCCCGTTGACATATCCTGGCTGCGAGCCCGGGTGTCGAAATCGGTAGACGAAGCGCTCTTAAAAAGCGCGGGCCCTTGGGCCATGTGGGTTCGAGTCCCACCCCGGGCACGTATTGCTTGTGGCTTCCCAAGGCCACGGATGGGGGTGATTACTTCATCCCCCGCGGTCGTGATCCTTCAGGCGCAGATTCCGCCGAGATCCTCGAAGCGGTCATCGCATGGCGTGAGCTGTTCGCCGGACCTCACGGCTTCGACAACCTCCGTGATCGCCGCGGTGACCAGGTCGGGAGAGCTGTCCTGGATCACGTGCCCGGAGTCCACCGCGATCACGTGGAGTGCGTCGGACGACCGTGCGGCAAGGTCGGCGTGCACCCGGCGGAAGTAGCGACGGAACCGCTGCGGGGCGAAGTCGTCGTCGCCCTGGAAGTTCTGCGTCAGCACGATGGTCGGGGTCGCGCCGAACGAGCCGAGCTGCTTCCACTCCTCGGCAGTTCGTCGCATGTCGATCTTTCCGCCGGTGCCGTCGTCGACCTGGGGTCCGAACCAGTCCACGTAGCCAGGGATCGCGACCGTATCGACGAACACCAGGCCGGCGACGTGGTCGGGGTAGCGGTCGGCGAAGAACTGATCCACGCCGCCTCCCAGCGAGTGGCTCGCGAGCACGATCGGTTCCTCGATGCCGGCCCCCTCGAGCAGACGCGCAAACTCGTCGGCGAGGTCGCCAAGCGTGGTGGAACCGGCCACGGGCCGCTGATCGCTGGTCCCGATGCCGGCCCGGTCGTACGCGCAGACCCGGGTGGTGTCGCGCAGATCGACCCGCTGCTTCACGAAGGCGGAGCGGTCGCCCCCGGCCCCCGCTTCGAACACCACTGTCGGTGATCCTTCGCCCTCGCACTCGATGTCGAGCCGGTAGCCACCGATGTCGACCTCCTGCACGCTCGAGGTGGGTGACGACGCCGTCGATCCGGCCGAGCTCGAGGCTACCGTCGAGCCCGGCGGGCTCGCGGAAGGTGCCGCTGTCGTCGGGGCCGCCGACCCCCGGGGCGACGATGGGGAGCCTGCGCATGCCGACCCGAGCAGCAGAATCACCACCCCGGTGCAGACTCGATGAACGATCGCCAGGCGCTTCATCAGCGACTCCTCGATGAGATGCTCGGTCATCACGGGTGTAACGCCCGACGTGCCCGGAATCTGTAGACGGTCCCTAGGAAGAGGGCCGCGAGGTTGCGGAGAGCGTCGGGCGTTTCGGGAGGTGCCGGAGGCCCATCCACGCGAGGGCGGCGATGTGGCTCGCCACCTGCTCCACCGGTGGCTTCCGGGTCTCCGTCCACCACTGGCCCACGAAGGTCACCATTCCAACCAGGGCGTGGGCGTAGACCGGCGCCGTTCGCGCGTCGTAGCCGGCGCTCTTGAACTGGGCGGCGAAGACCTTCGAGACCCGGTCGGCCATCTCGTTGAGCAGGCCCGACATGCCACCCGACGCGGCCGAGACCGGCACGTCGCGGGTCAGGACCGCGAACCCGTCCGGCTGTTCCTTCACGTAGGTGAGAAATGCGAGCGCGGCCCCCTCGAGCCGCTCGCGTGGCGAACCGGAGGAGATCGCCTCGGTGATCCGCGAGACGATGTGCTCCATCTCGCGGTCGATGATCACCGCGTACAGGCCCTCCTTCCCGCCGAAGTGCTCGTAGACGATCGGCTTCGAGATCCTGGCTCGTTCGGCGATCTCCTCGACCGACGTGGCCTCGTACCCGCGCTCCGCGAACACGCTCCGGCCGACCTCGACGAGCTGGGCGCGGCGAGCCGATGCGGTGAGGCGGCTGGGGCGGTCGGTTCCCATGGCTTGACAACGATATTACGCCACCGTAACCTACGTTGACGTAACCTACGCGAGCGTAACCTTTCTGTCCATCACCGAGGAGTCCCTGATGCCGACGTCGACCGTCACGCCCACCGATGTCCTGCTCGAGCTCGAATCGCTGGTCGGGTCCGTCCTCGACCGGCACCTGTCCGCCGCCCAGGAGTGGTTCCCCCACGAGTACGTGCCGTGGGAGGAAGGCCGAAACTTCACGGACGAACCCTGGGACGCCGGAGACAGCCGGTTGTCCGACATCGCCCAGACGGCGCTCGAGGTCAACCTCCTGACCGAGGACAACCTGCCCTACTACCACCTGGCGATCTGGGAGACGTTCGGCGGAAACGGGCCGTGGGGGGAGTGGACCCGGCGGTGGACGGCCGAGGAGGGCCGCCACGCGATCGCGATGCGCGATTTCCTGACCGTGACCCGCGGCGTCGACCCCGTCGCCCTGGAACGCGCGCGCATGGAGCACGTCTCACGCGGCTACTACCCGGCCGGGGACTTCACGCCGCTCGACGGGCTCGTGTACGTGACGCTGCAGGAGCTGGCCACGCGCATCTCGCACCGGAACACCGGCGCGATCACCGAGGACCCGGTCGCGGAGAAGCTGATGTCCCGCATCGCGGTGGACGAGAACCTCCACTACGTTTTCTACCGCGACGTCACGGCCGGCGCGCTGGAGGTGGATCCCTCGGCCACGGTGGTGGCGATGGCCCGGCAGGTCCTGGGGTTCTCGATGCCGGGGCTCGAGCTTCCGGCGTTCCGCGAGAAGGCGATCCGCATCGCGAAGGCCGGCATCTACGACCTCCGCATCCACCACGACCAGGTGCTGGTGCCCGTACTGCTGAAGCAGTGGCGCCTCGAGCACCTCGATGGGCTGTCCGACGAGGCCGAGCTCGCCCGCGACGCGATCATGGAGTTCCTGCCGCACCTCGATGCCGCCGCGGCACGGTACGAAGCACGGCGGGCGGGCTCATCGACATGAGGCTGCGCCGGCTGCGCCTTCGTGGTCATGAGGTCGCGTACCGGAAAGCCGGCTCGGGTCCGGGCATCGTCCTGATCCATGGCATGGCGAGCTCGTCGGTGACGTGGGAGCCGGTGATCCCGCTCCTGGCGGAGCACGGAACGGTCATCGCGCCGGATCTCCCGGGCCACGGCGGCTCGACGAACCCGGGCGGCGACTACTCGCTCGGCGCCCACGCGTCCTGCCTCCGGGATCTGATGGCGGCGCTCGACATGCCCCGGGCAACGTTCATCGGACACTCGCTCGGTGGCGGTATCGCCATGCAAACGGCGTACCAGTTCCCCGAGCGGTGTGAGCGGCTCGTGCTCGTCGATTCCGGCGGGCTCGGGAGAGAGGTCGCCCTCCACCTCCGGGCGCTGACGCTCCCGGGCGCCGAGCTCGTGTTGTCGGTGGGATGCTCCCCGCGCGTGCTCGACGCCGGACGGACGGTTGCGGGATGGCTGGCCCGGATCGGCCTTCGTCCCACCGCGTCGTTCGCCGAGATCGGGCGATGCTACGCGTCACTCGCGAGCCCCGACGCTCGGGCCGCGCTCATCCACACGCTTCGATCGGTTGTCGACGCCGGCGGGCAGCGCGTGAGCGCCACGGAGCGGTTGTCGCTCGCGGCCGACATCCCCACGCTCATCGTGTGGGGCGAGCGGGACGCGATCATCCCGGTCGCCCACGCGCACGCGGCGCACGCAGCGATGCCCGGCAGCAGACTCGAGATCATGCGCGACACCGGCCACTTCCCGCAGGCGGAGCATCCGGAGCGGTTCGTTCGGGCGGTCACGGGGTTCCTCCACGAGAGCGAGCCGGCGGCCATCTCCGACGAACGGCTGCGCGACCTGCTGAACGTCGAGCCGGGCCCCAACACGGCGGGGCCGCCGGTTCGGTCAGCGTGACTGCGGGCTTTGCGTAAGGTCCGATCATGGGGCCACGTGTTCGGGATCCCCGTCGGAGGATGTGATGCCTGAGCTCGGCATGCTCCAGGAGTTCCTCGCGGGCGGCCATGTCGACGCCGCGGTGTTCGTGCTGCGGCCCGACTATCGGGCCATGCTGCTGGCCGTCGACGGGCTCGTCCCGGGCCCGAGCGACCAGGCGAGCGAGGCGCTGCTCCGGGCGGCGGAGGTCGCGGCCGGCGAGGCCCTCCGCGACCGGCCGGCGGAACAGCTCCCGCACGTGGCGGCGTGGCGGGAGGCGTACCGGGCGTTCGGGGCCAAGCCGCAGCGCACCCGCAACAGCCTGGAGGCGCTCCTGCGCCGCGCGGCGTCCGGGCTGCCCCGCGTGAACCGGCTCACCGACCTCTACAACGCCGTCTCGGTGCTGCACCAGGTCCCGCTCGGCGGCGAGGACCTGACCCGCTACGCCGGGTCGCCGCGGCTGATCCGCGCCACCGGCGAGGAGCCCTTCGACACCGTGGCCGACGGCGCCGCGGTGATCGAGCACCCCGACGCCGGCGAGGTGGTGTGGTGCGACGACGCCGGCGTGACCTGCCGGCGTTGGAACTGGCGCCAGGCGCGCCGCACGCAGCTCGGCGACGACACCACGGCGGCGCTGTTCATCCTCGACGCGCTCGACCCGATGACCGACGAGGCACTCCACGCCGCCGCCGACGACCTGGTCGCCCACCTGACCCGGCTCGGACCCGACGTCCGAGTCGTCCGCCGTCTGATCGCCGCCGGGACGACGCCCGAAGAAGGAGCGTGAACGAGGCTCAGCGGCGGGTTTGGCGGAAGCGCTCGGGCGGCGGCGTCCCGATGGCCGGCGGGCCCGCGGCGACCTCGTTGACGCAGACGAACGCGTCGAGCCACCACTCCTCGGTCTCCTCGTCGATCTCGCCTTCGCCCACCAGGAAGCACGTGTTCAGCCAGCGGTAGCGGTCGTCCTCGGTCAGCAGCTCGATACGCGCCAGGATGGCGCGGCGCCCGGCCTCGACCGGCTCCTCCTGGACGCTCTGGCCGTGCATGGAGATCAGCACCTCGGCGCCGTCGTCGAGCGTGATCGCTCCCCGGAGGTTCGGCGTCCACACTCCGTCCTCACGCCTCCGGGGGAAGTTCGCCCACCGGACCGTGCCCGCGAAGCCCTCTCCGGCGACCGTCCCCTCACCGCGCCCGAACCCGGCGCCCTCGGAACCCTCGTACGGGCGGGCCCAGGTGCCCTCCTCGTACTGCATCGAGATGCGGAACATGGGCTCGAGACGCATCGCGAGTCAGAGTCTATGTTCCGCTCGAATCCCGTTTCGCGTCGTCAGTCCCGACGCCGCGCCTCGTGGAGCCGCACCGGCCGGGACACGCCCTTCAACTCGGCCGGGCCCATGTCCACGAACTCGACGTCCGGGTCCGTCGTGACCCGCACGACCTCGTCGGTCGCGAGCACCTGCCCCGCGGTCGCGCGCGCCGAGACCCGGGCGGCGACGTTGACCGTTCGCCCGTAGTAGTCGCCGTCCTGGAACACGATCGGCCCGGCGGCGATCCCGGCATGCGGAGGGGGGAGGTCCGCCGCGGGGATGACCTCGCGCATCTCGAGCGCGAACAGCACCGCGGCGCCCGGTTGACGGAAGTGCACCATCACCCCGTCGCCCAGCCACTTCACCGGCCGCCCGCCCCGCCCGTGCGAGCCGGTCTGCACGAGCTTCGCGAGCGTGGCCGCCATCTCCGCCGCGGCCTGGTCCCCTCGTTCCTCGGTCAGCCTCGTGTATCCGCTGAGGTCGAGGAAGCACATCGCCGGCACGTTCTCCGGCGACCGGTGCAGGCCGGCGTCCTCGAGCGCGGACTCTATGGCCTCCACGATGTTTCCCATCCAGGTGTGCTCCGATTGCGCGTGGTAGATGGACAACAGCGCGGGATCGAGGAGCGGCACCATCGCCTCCGTGGCCTCCGACGCCGCGCGGATCATGTCCGACCAGCCGAGTCCCGCGGCGAGCAGCGGCTCCTCGATCTCCGACCGGTAGAAGCTCCCGTCGGCATCCGCCACCCGGCGCATGCTGTCGCCCCAGATCCGCATGTGGCGCTCGAGCGCGAGGGGGTTCGCGCCCATGGCGATCAGCGTCCGCAGCAGCGGACCACGACGAGCTCGTCCTCCCGGACCGCGTCGTCGGGGCCGGGACGCGCGTACCCCATCGACTCGCGGAGCGTCGTCAGGAGCTCGATGCTCACGCCGGTTTCCGTGCTGAGCCGGCGGTAGGTCGTCCCCGTCAGTCCGCCGAACCGCTCCCAGTACCCGGCGTCGAAGAAGCCGAACGAGATCGCCCCGCCCTCCACGGCTGCACCGATCGTCTCCAGCGGAACGCCGCCCTGCTCGAGGTTCCGGACGAAGCGCGTTCTGCGCAGGTCTCCGTCGGAGAATTGCCCGCCGGCGGGAAGGAGGAGCCGGAAATCCACGAGGCGGTCGACGAAATCGACCGACACCCCCGCCCGCTCGGCGAGCTCCTCCCGCGTGTACCCGTCCATGAGGCCGCAATCATGCGCCCGCGGACGCCGCCGGTCGATGCGGACCGCATGCAGGTCAGGTCCCGGGGACCATCCGGATCGGCGTCGGATCGCCGGGCGGGCCGCCCGGCTTCGACGGGTAGTCGGGCACGCCGACGCAGGTCCACAGCATCGAGTCGAGCGGCTCGCCCAGCAGCGCCGGGATCTCGCTGTCGAGGAACGTCATCCCGGACGCGCTGGCGCCGAGCGCGTAGGCGAGCAGGTGAAGCCTTCCCTCGACGATGCCCGAGGCCAGCTGCGCCTCCCGGTATTCCCGGTCGGAGAGCGCACCCACGTCGGCCGCGCCGATCACGACGAACGCCGCCGCCCCGGCGAGCTCCTGGTCGAGCGCGATGCGGAACATCTCCTCGCGCATCGCGCCGGCCCGCACCGGGGCCGTCATGTCCGGCCACCGGTAGACGCCGGCTTCGAGTTCCCCCACGTCGTGCACCACGACGAAGTGCGGGATGTCGATCCCTCGCATGGAGACTTCCATCGACGTCCGGAGGAGCTCCTCGGACAGTCCCCGGGACGCGTCCATGCGGCGCTGCGAGCCGCGCGTGAGGATGACCTCCTCGACCGGCGGCCCCGCGCCGACGGCGACCTCGACCGGCGAGCCCGGGTCCCACGCCGGTCCGAGTTCCTCCATGTCCCCGGCGTGCTGCGCGGCCGTGACGAGCGGGAGCTCGCGCGGGGCCCAGTCGACCGCTCCGGTCTCGGCGGCTCCTGTGGCGTCGATCGCGGGCGGGCCGTCGCCCAGCGCGATCACCGCGAGCGGCCACTCGTGGACGCCGTCCGCGCCGACGAGGCCGCCGACGGCGGGGTCGGGGAATCGGGTGTGGAGCCGGGCGGGGAACCCGGCCGAGTCGGCCGACGCGAACAGCTGGGAGAACATCGTTCCCGCGTCCCAGTAGATGTGCCGAAAGCCGCGTTCGCGGTAGCGCCACCCGGTGCGCCACGGGACGCCCGTGACGACGACCGCGGGGGAACCGCCGCGCGGAGGCGGCCCGACCTGCACGAGGGCGTGGTCCTGCGGGTGGTACCAGTGCACGCCCGGCGGCAGCGCCGTTCCCTCCGGCGCGCAGACGTACAGCTCGAACGGCGACCGGGAGCCGGCCGACCCCGCGGCGCGGAACAGCCAGGTCGTGTACGGCCGCACCGTCGTCCGGACCACGCCCGCCGACAGGTGGAGCAGCCGGGAGAGGTGCGGGAGGTCGAGCTCAGTCGGCTCGACGCCGGCGGTTCCCGCGAGCACCGCGACGGCCGGCGCCGTCGTCGACGGCAGGTCGCGCGGGGAGCGCGATCACCGGCAGGGCCTGTTCGTACCGCTTGAAGAACCAGGGGAACAGGTCGATGTCCGTGCCGACGAAGTCGTGCACGAGCCGCGGGTCGTCGAGCGGCTGGTCCCAGTCCTGGCCGGGCGCGTAGGACGTCAATCGGTGCAGCGTCTGGGTCGCGGTCTCATCATCCACGGCGTCACAGTCTCGCACCGGTCGGCGCGGCTCCACCGCGAGCAGGGCGCTCGCGGGTCAGTCCGCGGAGAGCGCCACCGCCGTGAGCGAGATGAAGTCGTACCGGATGCCGCCGGCGATCGCTTCCTGGTTGCAGTCGATGCCGAACGACACGCTGTCGGCCCCGACCACCGGCGTCACGATCATCAGGGGAACCTGCGCGAGCGTGTGTTGGTCGGTGAAGATCTCGACCGTCGTGCCGGTCAGCGGACCCGAGAAGTTCGTCCCCAGGTCGCAGGAGCCGTACCCCTGGGTCTCCCCCTCGTCGACGATCGCCCGGACCCGTCCGATCAGGAGCACCCGGGACGGCGTGGGGAGCGTCATGCTGACCGTCGCGCACGTGATGAGCGTCGAGTCGGATGGGTTGCACCCGTTCAGGGAGGTCGACCGCCCGATCCCGCCAACGGTGGCCTCGAGGGCGTCCGGAACCTGACCGAGGGTCGACTCCTTGATGTCGGAGCCGGTGAGCGTGTTGTTCGCCACGTCGATGCCCTTGATGGCGAACGCCGTCGTGTCGTCGGCGATGTCCACGCTCCGGACCGCGCCGTTGACGATGTCGTCGGAGAAGACGGTGTTCTGCCCGTCGAGCGCATACGCGGTGCCGCCCGACAGGAGCAGGGCCAGCGTGATCCAGGCGAACCGTTCCAGCGGGCGAGCCGTCCGTGTCGCCATGAGTTCCTCCCTTCCGAACGCAGGGATCCAGGGGATATGCCGCGCGGATTCGAACAGAGGCCTGCGGAAATGGCGAATGTGACGTGCGGCTCTGTAGGGTGCGTCGCAACGGCCGCGGGCCGAGTGGAAGGGGCGATCATGGGCGGGGGAGCAGGCAAGCGGTTCGACCAGCCGGACGAGACGAGGCCACTGGGCAGGGGAACGGGCGACATCGTTCATCTCGTCGGCTCGTCCGCGGCCAGGGTGACGATGGAACCCGGCTGGCGGTGGTCGGAGGACATCAAGCCGATCGTGGGGGGCGACAGCTGCCAGGCGCACCACGTCGGGTACGTGCTCGGGGGCTCTCTGCACCTGCTGACCGACGAGGGCGAGGAGTTCGACGTCTCCGAGGGCGACGTCTACGAGGTCCTCCCGGGCCACGACGCGTGGGTGACGAGCGACGGGCCGTGGCAGGCACTGGAGTTCCAGAGCAAGACGGCCGAGACGTACGCCAAGACCGACTGACACGACCACGCGGGGCGCCGCTTCGGCCAAGCGCGGCGCGAGCGCATGCGACGAGTCGGACATTCGGCACACGCGGCGGACGGGTGATACTCGCCCGGTGGCGGCCCCAGAAGAGGCCCGGGTCCGGCCCGCCGTGGCCGACGTCGTGGCGGACCGGTTCGACGGGTACCTCGAGCGCATTCGTGAGTTCTGCCGGACCCCCTCGGTCAGCGCGACCGGCGAGGGGGTCCGGGAGACCGCGCTCGCCACGATGGCGCTTGTCGAGGAGGCCGGCGGCCGGGCGGAGCTGGTGGAGACGCCCGGGCACCCGGTGATCGTCGGCGAGATCCCCGGACCGCCCGGCGCGCCGACGCTGTTGCGGTATGGCATGTACGACGTGCAGCCGGCCGAGGAACCGGACTGGTCCGCGCCGCCGTTCGCCATGGAGATCCTCGAGCTGGACGACGCCGGGCCGGCCGTCGTGGGCCGCGGCATCGCGAACTCCAAGGGCTCGCTCTCGTCGTTCTTCTGCGCGCTCGACGCGCTGCGGGCGACCGGCGGCGTGCCGGTCGGGCTCCGGTTCGTGATCGAGGGGGAGGAGGAGCTGGGGAGCCCGAACCTGCCCGCGGTCGTCCGCGATCGCCGCGCCGACCTGGCGGCCGACGCCGGTGTGGACTTCGACCTGTGCGGCGATCCGGAGGGCGGCCGGGCCGACCTGATCCTGGGGTGCAAGGGCCTGCTGGGACTCGAGGTGTCCTGCCGGTCGGGGGAGTGGGGCGGGCCGTCACGGCCGCTGCACTCCAGCGAGGCGGCCTGGATCGCGTCGCCGGTCTGGGCGCTGGTCCACGCGCTCGGCTCGATCGTCGGGCCCGGCGAGGAGCTGCTGGTCCCGGAGCTCACCCAGGGACTGCAGGGGCCGAACGACGACGACCGCGCCCTGCTCGGGGAGCTCGCCGCGACGTGGGACCCGGAGGAGCACCTCCGCGAGAGCGGCGCGGCACGGTTCAAGCTCGGCGGCTCGAGGGACTCGAGGGACTCGAAGCACTCGAAGGAGGAGATGCTCGAGATCCTGCTGTTCCGGCCGACCGTCAACGTGTCGGGCCTGGAGGCCGGGTACACGGGCCCCGCCAGCAAGACGATCATCCCGAGCTCCGCGCGGGCCAATCTCGACATCCGGCTGGTGCCCGGGCTCGACGCGGCCGAGGTGGCCGCCGCGATCGAGCGGCATCTCGAGGCGAACGGGCTCGCCCACGTCGACGTCCGCGTGACCGACGAGTACCCGTGGGCCAAGGCGCCGCCCGCGTCGGACGTCGCCGCCGCCTTCCGCCGCTCCTACGCGGCGCTGGGGGCGCGCCCGGTCCCGTACCCCCTGGCCCCCTGGTGCGCGCCCTTCTACGTGTTCGACCGGATCCTCGGCCTGCCGTGGGCGTCCGGCGGGCTCGGGTACTCGGGCGGCGCGCACGGGCCGGACGAGTTCGCCAGTGTGGCCGGCCTGGAGCAGCACATCGTGGGCGTGGCGGATTTCCTGCTGGCGTTCGCTGAGCGGCCGAAAGCGGAGGACCCTCGGGCATGAGCGCGCGCGAGGTCGTCGGCGGGCTCCCGGTGGTTCGGGTCCGCGGCAGCGCCCGCGAGCGGGGGCGGGCGGTCGGCGAGGCCCTTACCCGCGAGATCCACGGCTCGCTCGACGTGTGCCGTTCGTGGTTCGCGCGGCGCGGCCTCGAGCCTGACGCGATGCCGTCTGTCCTGGCGCCGTACCGGGAGGCGGCCGAGGCCGTGCGTCCCGAGCTCCTGGTCGAGCTGGACGGGATGGCCGAGGGCTCCGGCGCCTCGTGGTGGGAGTTGTTCGCGGCGAACGCGTTCGAGGAGCTCGAGGAGGTCGTCCAGCCGGCCGCCGCCGGGGCGTCCGACCACTGCAGCGCGTTCGCGGTGCATGCGGGAGGCCGGACGTGGCTCGGCCACGACGAGCAGTGGCTGGCGAGCGAGACGCCGAACTGCGCGGTGGTCGTCGCCGTGCCTGATGACGGACCGGCATTCGCCTCGCCGACGATCGCCAGCATTCTCCCGGCGGTGGGGCTGAACGCGGCCGGCGCCGCACAGGCGATCATGTCGCTCACCGCCCACGACGACGCCGTTGGGGTCCCCCGGGTTCTGGTGTCGCGGCACTCGCTCCAGGCGTCGTCCGCCGACGAGGCGGTCGGGCGCGCGACCCTCCGCGGCCGGGCCGGCGGCTATGCGCACCTGTTCGCGTTCGCCGACGGGGGCACGATGACGATCGAGACGAGCGCGACGTCACATGCGATCGTCCCGGATGCAGCGCACACGAACCACTACCTCGACGAGGGACTCGCGGCCGCCGCGGAACCTCCCGGGCCCGGCACGGTCGCCCGGCTCGACGCACTCGAGGAAGAGCTTCGGGAACGAGACCGATTCGGCGGGCCAGCGGATGTGTTCGCCGTGCTCGCCTCCCATCGCGGCCACCCCGAGCACCCCTGCCGGCACCCGCGCCCGGAGGAGGGCGACGAGGCCGAGGCGGTGATCTTCGCCATGGTCTGCGCCCCCGCCGAACGCCGCATGTGGGTGGCCGCCGGGCTTCCGTGCGAGGCTTCGCTCGAGGAGGTCGACGTGACGGAAGCGTTCGGGACGTGAGGACCACGCCGATCGAGTACGGGCGGCTCACCTGGCCGGAGGTCGCCCAGGTGGCCGGCGAGGACCGCGTGTGCCTGATCCCGGTCGCGACGCTCGAGGACCACGGCCACCACCTGCCGATCGACGCCGACCTCCGGATCGTCGAGGAGATCTGCCGGCGGGCCGCCGCCGACGCGCCGGACGAGATCGTCCTGCTCCCCGCGATCCCGCACGGCTACTCGCCGCACCACATGGATTTCCCGGGCCCCATCACGATCGGGTGGGACACGTTCACCCGGTATCTGGTCGACGTCGGCACGTCGCTCGCCCGGCACGGGTTCCGGCGGATGCTGTTCCTGAACGGCCACGGCTCCAACCAGAACCTGGCCGAGATGGCGGCCCGGCTGGTCGTCGTCGAGCACCCCGAGGTCGTCTCGGCGGCCGCGTTCTACCTGACGAGCCCGGAGGGCCTGGCGGCGGTCGAGGCCACGCGCACGTCGGAACGCGGCGGCATGGCCCACGCGTGCGAGCTGGAGACCTCGATCTACCTGGCGATCGACCCCGATGCCGTCGACATGACGCTCGCCGTGGACGAGCAGTCCTACCCGGCCACCGACCACGCCTGGTTCGACTGGTCGGACGGCTCGCTCCGGTACATGCCGTGGTGGTCGTCGTTCTCGCGTACCGGCGTCCAGGGGAGCCCGACCCTCGCCACGGCGGACAAGGGCCGGGCCCTGCTCGACGCCGCCGTGGCCGAGTGCGTCGGCTACGTCCGCGAGCTCCGGGAGATGCCGGTCCCGGAGCGCCGAGCGCCGGAGCCGCCGAGATGATGACGGCGGACCGAGCCCCGTCCCGGCCTGAGCGAATGCGGTCGGCCGCGATCTTCGGGGTGGCCGGCATCTCCAGACCGTGGGGAGCTGTCCGACGGAGCCCGCCCTGGCACTGACGCGCTGAAGGGAGTGGCTGTGAAGGGTCTACTGGAGCGGTTTGCCGATGGTCCCGTCCTCGGCGACGGTGGGTACCTCCTCGAGCTCGAACGCCGTGGATACGTGCGGGCCGGCCCCTTCACGCCCGAGGTCAGCATCACCAACCCCGACGCCCTGGCCCAGCTGCACCGGGAGTTCATGCAGGCCGGCGCGGAGGTGCTGCAGGCCCTGACGTTCTACGCGAGCGAGGACAAGCTGGCGACGGTCGGGCTCGCCGGCAAGGTGGACGACATCAACCGGGCGGCAGTGGAGGTGGCGAGGCAGGTCGCCGCCGAGGGCGATGCGCTCGTCGCGGGAAACCTCAGCCTGACATGGGCCTACGATCCATCGGATCCGCAGTCCGCCGACCACGTGCGGTCGCTGTTCGACCGCCAGCTCGAGGTCCAGATGGACGCCGGCATCGATCTCGTCGTTGCCGAGACGTTCACGTGGCTGGGGGAGGCGCTGATCGCCGTGGAGCGAGCGCTCCGGACGGGCCTCGCTGTCGTCGTCACGATGTCCTACGAGCGGGATGCCAGATCGTACGAGGGCGATCCTCCGGGCGAGTGCGCCAGGAGGCTCGCGGACGCGGGGGCCCACGTCGTGGGCATCAACTGCCTGAGGAGCCCGGAGCAGACGCTTCCGATCATGGAGGAGATGCGCCGCGCCGTCCCGGGGTTCGTCGCCTGTCAGCCGGTGGGGTACCGGACCGGTCCGGAGGCGCCGGACTTCACATCGCTCCCCGAATTCCCGTTCGCGCTCGATCCGCTGCAGCTGCCGAGGCAGGCCATGGCGGCGTACGCGGTCAAGGCTGATGCCATGGGTGTGAACTACATCGGCTCGTGCTGCGGTTCGGTTGCGTCGCACGTGAAGGCCATGGCACAGGCGCTCGGGAAGCTGCCGGTCGAGGAGGGCGAGTGGCGGATCGACTACGGCCGCCCGATGTCGGCCTTCGAGTACTACCGGCACACGGTCGAGTCGACGTGAGGTGACCGCCGCGCCGTCGCGGAGAGAGTTCACGTACGCCGTGCTCGGGCTCGGCGCGATCGGGAGCGCCGCAGCGTACTGGCTGTCCCGGCGGGCACCCGGCGAGGTCGTCGGGCTCGAACAGTTCGAGCTCGGGCACTCCAGGGGCGCCTCGGAGGACCATTCGAGGATCATCCGGCGCTCGTACCACACGCCGTGGTACGTGGAGCTGACGGCCCGCGCGTACCGCGCGTGGGAAGAGGTCGAGCGCGCGTCGGGGGAACGGCTCATCATCCGAACCGGGGGACTGGACCTGTGGCCGGAGCATGCGGCCATCCCCATGAGCGATTACACGGAGAGCATGAGCTCGTGTGGGGTTCCGTTCGAGGAGCTCGACGCCGGAACGGTCATGGCGCGATGGCCGCAATGGAAGCTGACCGATGACGTCCGGGCCGTCTTCCAGCCCGACGCCGGCCTGTGTGCCGCATCACGCTGCAACGCCGCGCATCGGCGCCTGGCCGCCCTGCACGCGGCCGATCTTCGTGACCGGTCGCCCGTCACGGCAATCGAGGAGCGGGGTGGGGAGATCGAGCTCGCGACCCCCTCTGGTCGGATCACGTGCCGGACGCTCGTCGTGGCCGCGGATTCCTGGACCAACGACGTCCTGCGCATGCTGGGCGTCCGTTCGCTCCCACTCACGATCACGAAGGAGCAGGTGGTCTACTTCGGAACTCCCGACCCGGAACGGTTCTCGCCGGAGCGGTTCCCCATCTGGATCTGGATGGACAATCCGAGCTTCTACGGCTTCCCGGCGTTCGGTGAGCCCGGCCCCAAAGCGGGCCAGGACGTCGGCGGCGAACCGACGACCCGAGTCCGGCTCGACTCCGAGCCGGACGCGGCGGCTCTGGGTCGGGTACGGACCTTCGTGGACGACCACCTCCCGGATGCGGCCGGCCCGATCCTCTCCCTGCGAACGTGCACGTACACGATGCCGCCGGATCGCGACTTCGTCATCGACCGGTTGCCCGAACGCCAGAACGTCATCCTCCTGCTCGGCGCGGCGCACGGATTCAAGTTCGCGTCGCTGTTCGGACGCATCGCAGCGGACCTCGCGACCCTGGGCCGGACGGACCACGACCTGAGCCACTTCCGGGTGGATCGTGAGGTCCTGACGATGGACGATCCGCCGACGAGCTTCATGGTGTGACGCAGCCGCCCTCACTGGTGGTCCCGCGGGATCCGCTCGTGCCACTCGCGGTGCCGCACCGTACGCCCGTTCTCGACGAGCTCCCGCCGGTAGCGGTAGTCGAAGTGCGTGGCGTCGCTCGACAATTCGAGCCGGCCACGCCATACGAGCGTGCGTCCTTCGAGCTCGATGACGGTCTCCGCCTCCCCCTCCATCGACGCGCGCTCGGGATGGTCGTCGTGGACCCGGGCGCGCATGGCCTCCTTCACCACCTGTGTGCTCCATGGAAGCAGCGTCCGGTATTCGCCGTCCCACTCGGCGACCCTCGTGCCGTCCTCCTCGTGTGGACGGACCAGGGTTGCGGGAAGCCGTCGCCGCCCGCCTCGACCCCGGGCGGGTGCCGACGCGGTTCGGGGAGCTCGAACGTCCGGGGCGGAGCCGCGGACGGCCCCTCGAGGATCGGGAGGACCAGCCACGATCCGCCGGGCCCGCCCGCCCGGAGTCGCGTGGTCACCCGGGACGGCGCCGGCCACATCATGGGCCACAGCGAGTTCGAGACGGCGAGCCGGATGCGGTGGCCGGCCGGAAACCTCCATCCCGCGAACCGCATGTCCACCGTGAGCCGGTACCACCGCCCCGGCTCCAGCGGTCGGGGCTCGGCCGGCGAGTCGCGGTGCGCCCCGTTCAGCCCGCCGCCCGAGACCAGCGTCGACGTCCCGTCGGGCGCGACGTCGCACAGGCGGCAGAACCAGTGGGCGAGGGGAGCGTCCGACGAGGCCATCAACTCCGCCCGGGGCATCCCCACCACCACCAGGTCCTCCGGGAGCGGGGCCGACTCGTAGACCAGGGAGGCCTGGTCGAGGGGAGTCTGGTCCGGCGTGAGCTCGCCCCACCAGGGCCCGGCCTCGACGCCCGCAGAGGGCACGCTCACCAGCGAGTGCTCGGCCGCTTCCTCCGAGCCGCCGCCCAGCCCGCCGTCCGGACCGAGACGAAGCTCCCGCTCCCGCAATCCCGAGGGCGGCCATCCGTCGAGCCATCGCCATTCGCCCGGGATCTCCGCGAGTGACGGATCCGGCGGATGCCAATCGCTCACGTACACGGCGAGCGGAGGCTCGTTCTCGACACCGTTTTCCTCGCCCTTCAGCCACCGGTCCCACCACCGCACCGCCTCGGCTCGCCACTCGATCGAGGGCCCGGGCGTGGCGTCGTGCGGGAACGAGTGGTTCCACGGGCCCACGATCCCCCGCGCCGGTGCGCGGAGGTGCTCCACCATCCGCGGGACGCTGTCGCGGTACCCGTCGAACCACCCCCCGATGTGCATCGCCGGGACGTCGAGGCCAGAGTGCCGCGGCCGGAGGGAGGCTCGGCGCCAGTACGGTCCATCGCGCTGCTGCTTCATCCACGAGAGCCCCCACGGCTCGCGGTCGAAGCGGGCAGCAAGGGTCTCCTCGTCCACCGGGAACGCCGGTGGCGGTGACAGCGCGTTCAGCAGGTCGATCATGATCAGGTACTCGTCGACGTGCAGGATCCCGTCGATGTAGTGGATGTCGTCGTGGAACAGCTCCTCCGTGGCCATGAGCGCGACGATGGCCTTGAGCTCCGGGGGCCTCCGCATGGCCAACTGGATGGCGTTGAACCCTCCCCACGAGATCCCCCACATCCCGACGTTGCCGTTCGACCACGGCTGCCCGGCCAGCCAGGCGATCACCTCCATCCCGTCGAGCTGCTCCTGTTCGGTGTACTCGCCGTCGGGGAGGTCTCCTTCGCTCGCCCCGGTGCCCCGGATGTCCACGCGCGCGCCGACGTAGCCATGGGGCACGACGTAGGAGTAGAGGTCGTAGTCCCGGTCGAACATCGCGTCGTCCTTGCGGTACGGGAGGTATTCGAGGATGGCCGGGAATCCGTGTGGTCCGGGATCGTCGTCGGGCATGTAGAGCGTCGCCGCCAGGTGGACCCCGTCGGACATCGGGATCCGGCGCTCGACGATCCGCATTGCGATCGGTCGCTACCCGTCCGCGGGCTCGTCCTCGAGCTCGGGATGCCCGAGGGTTCGGACCGCCACGTGACATGCGGCAAGGTGGCCGGGGCCGAGCTCCGCGAGCGCCGGGATCTCGCCCAGGCAGCGGGATTCCTCTCCGAGCTCCGCCGCCCGGCCCGATGCGACGACCGGGCATCGCGGGTGGAAGCGGCATCCCTGCGGGATGCTGACCGGATCGGGCGTCTCGCCCTGCAGGATTCTCGGCTTTGAGCGATCGCGCGGATCGCGCTTCGGGACGACCGACAGGAGCGCGCGCGTGTAGGGGTGCTTCGGGTTCCGGACGACCTGTTTCGCATCGCCGATCTCCACGATCTTGCCGAGGTACATGACCGCGATGCGATCGGCGAAGTGCGCCGCCGTCGAGAGGTCGTGGGTGATCATGAGGACGCCCATCTTGCCGGTGCGTCGGAGCCCGTCGAGGAGCGTCAGGACCCCCGCCCGAACGGAGACGTCGAGCATCGACACCGGCTCGTCCGCCACCAGGAGCTCAGGGTCGAGGACGAGGCTCGCCGCGATCGCGACCCGCTGGCGCTGGCCTCCGGACAGCTCGTGCGGGAACCTGTCCATGAACAGTCGGGGGGGCGTGAGCCCCGCTCGTTCCAGCGCGGCGACGATCAGTCCCCCACGCTCCGCCCGGTTCCCCACGCGATGGATGAGCATCGGTTCCTCGACCGCCTGCCGCACCCGGAACCGAGGGTCGAGCGACTCGTAGGGATCCTGGTAGATCATCTGCATGGAGCGGCGCAGGGATCGCAGGTGGCGTTGGGACAGGCTCGTGATGTCGGCGCCGTTCAGGTGGATCGATCCCGAGGTCGGCTCGACGAGCCGCAGGATGGTCTGCGCCGTCGAGGTCTTGCCGCATCCGGACTCTCCCACGAGGGCGACCATCTCCCCCTTTCGGAGGGTGAAGGAGACCCCGTCGACGGCTCGCACGACTTGCCGGGGTTGGCGCGAGACCGTCCCGACCAGCCCGCGACGGACCGGATACTGCGTGTGGAGGTCGGTCACCTCCAGGAGCGGGGGGCCGGGGGGCGGCGACGGGGCCTCGCCGGTGGCGGTCGCCGCCCTCGACCCGGCGCTCGGGTCGCGATCGTCGTTCGGGATTCCCTCGGTCCGGCTCATTCGATCCGGCTCCCGCTCCACGACACCTCGTCGTTGAGGTGGCACGCCGCTTCGTGGCCGATGGCGACGTCCCGCAACTCGGGACGCTCCTGCCGGCAGCGGTCGAACGCCTTGTCGCACCTGGGATGGAAGGGACACCCGGTGATGTCCTGATCGAGCCTCGGCGGTGCGCCCGGAATGGAAAGGACCGGTTCGTCGCCGTACAGGTCCGGCGTCGCGGCGAAGAGGAGCCTCGTGTAGGGATGCCTCGGCGAATGGAACAGCTCGTCCATCGGTCCCGCTTCGACGATCTCCCCGGCATACATGACGGCGGCGCGTTCGCAGATCTCGGCCACGACCGGAAGGTCGTGGGTCACCAGCAGGAGGGCCAGCCCCAGCTCATCGGAGAGCCCCGTCAGGAGCTCCAGGATCTGCGCCTGGACCATCACGTCGAGCGCCGTCGTCGGCTCGTCCGCCAGGAGGATCCTCGGCGAGCAGGCCAGGGCCATGGCGATGGCGGCGCGCTGGCGCATCCCGCCGGAGAACTCGTGGGGGTACCGGGCCCCCGCAGCGGCGGGGATCCCCACCAGCTCCAGCAGCTCTCCTGCCCGCCTGCTCGCGGCGGCTCCTTCCGCCTGATGGTGCAGCTCCATCGGCTCGACGATCTGCTGCTCGACGCTCTTCACGGGATTGAGCGCGTTCATCGCCCCCTGGAACACCATGGCGATCTCGTTCCAGCGGTGCGGACGGAGACTCTCCTCTCCCCCTGCGAGGATGTTGACGCCGTCCAGGAGGACCTCGCCGCCGACTGAGGCCGAGGAGGGGAGGAGCCCCATGAGGGCGAGGATCGTCGTGGTCTTGCCGCAGCCCGATTCCCCGACAAGACCCATGCGCTCACCCGAGTCGAGGTCGAACGCCACGTCCTGCACCGCGCGCAGCTCCCGGCCGTCGGGAAGGTCGAACCACACGTGGAGGCCACGGACGCTGAGCAGGGTCACTCGGCATCCTCCGCCCGGCGGGAGATCGGCCGGAGCCGGAAGGACCTCGGCGACAGGTGCGCGACCTTCAGGCGGGGGTTCAGGGCGTCCTCGATGGACTGACCGAGCCAGTAGCACCCCATGATCACGAAGGCGACGCACAGCCCGGCCGGGATGATGGCCCACCACGCCCCGGCCGAGATGGCCGATCGGAGGAACGCGAACTCGATGATGCTCCCCCAGGTGACGGCGCTCGGGTCCCCGAGACCCAGGAAGGAGAGCGCGGTCTCGTCGAAGATCGCGATCGCCACCGTCAGGACCGTGTTGGCGATCAGCAGCGGCGCGATCTGGGGGAGGACGTGGCGGAAGACGATCCGCGTGTTGCCCGCTCCGAGCGACCGTGTCCGCTTGACGTAGACGCGTTCGCGGACGCTCTTCACCTGCGACCGGACGATGCGCGCCGTGGTCGTCCACAGCAGCAGCGCGATCACGAAGATGAGGTGCGAGAGGCTGGCTCCCCACACCGCTGCCACGATGATCGCCAACGGAAGGTCCGGGATCACGAGGAAGTAGTCCGTGATCCGCATCAGGAGGCCGTCGAGCCATCCCCCCCGATACCCGGCCAGGATGCCGATGCCGCCTCCGATGATCATCGCGACGAACGTCGCGGCGAATCCGACCACGAGCGAGGTCCGACCGCCCACGATGAGGAGCGACAGCATGTCGATCCCGCCGTCGTCGCACCCGAGGAGGATGTCGGGACGACGGGGGGCAGTACACCGCGCCTGTCTGCTCGTGCACGCTGTACGGCGCGAGCCACGGGGCGAGCAGCGCGACCACGATGAAGAACAGGAGGATGCCCAGGCCCACCTTCGCCTGGGTGCTCTCGCGCAGGACCTGGAAGAACCACCCGCCCCGCTGCCTCCGGGGCGGTGGCCCCTCGAGCCCGGTCCCATCCGCCACGCTGTCCGCTCGGACGCCCATGCGCTACTCCGTGATCCTCGGATCGAGCTTGAAGTACAGGAGGTCCGCGACGAAGTTCGCCGCCACCACCGACACCGTGAGGACCAGGAACGCCCCCTGGAGCATCGGGTAGTCGCGCTGCGTGACGGCCTGGTACACGGCGCTTCCGATCCCGGGCCACGAGAACACGGTCTCGATGAGAATCGCGCCGGCGACGATGTAGCCCAGCGAGAGGGCGATCAGCGTCGTGGTGGGGAGCATGGCGTTGCGGAGCGCGTGCCGGGTCACGACCTTTCGCTGCGTGAAACCCTTCGCCCGGGCCGTCAGGACGTAGTCCTCGCCGAGCGTCTCCAGCATCGCCGAGCGCACCACCAGCGTGTACTGCCCGTAGAGCGTGAGCGCGAGCGTCAGGGCCGGGAGGATCATGTGGACGGCGACGTCCTTGAAGTGCTCCCAGGGCGTCGGGTTCAGGAGGAAGTCGTTGGTCATCCCGTGGCTCGGAAGGAAACCCGAGAGGTAGATGAGGAGCACGAGCGCGAGCCACTGCGTCGGGAACGCGTAGAAGGCGATCGCCACGTTCGTGCTGATGTGATCGAGCTTCGTCTTTCGCCGCCACGCGGAGAGGACCCCGGTGATGAGCCCGATCACGATGGCGATGACCGTTCCGAGCGTCACCATCGGGAGGGTGTTTGCCAGCGCGGTCTTGAGGTTGCTCCAGACCGGCTCCTGATTCGCGAAGGACACGCCCATGTTGCCGTGGGCCAGCTGCTTGAGGTAGATGAGGTACTGCTCCCACTTCGGCTTGTCCAGGCCGAACTCCTTCTCGAGGGCCTGGCGCAGCGCGGGCGTGGCGTGGGGGACACGGGCGAGGTTGCTCACCGCGTCGCCCGGGATCACCCGGAACAGGAAGAAGTTCAGCGTGATCGCGACGAAGATCGTGACGAAGGCGAAGAACGTTCGCTTGATGACGTAGTCAGCACGCCTCACCAGTCACACCACCGACCATCGCGACCGAAAGGTCTGCCCACTCAGGTCTGGTGCACGAAGTTCATCGTCAACGTGCTGTTGTTGATGAAGATCCCGAAGCCCGACTCGTTGTAGAACCCGGCCCAGTTGTCGGAGTCGAAGGCGTCGATGACGTCCGGGTAGTTCAGGACGACGTAGGGCCGGTCATGGAACAGGATCTCCTGCATCTGGTAGACGATCTGACGTCGCTCGTCCTGGTCGACCGTGGACGCCTGCTGGTCCCACAGCTTGTCGTATGCCGGGTTGCAGTAGCCCGAGTCGCTGTTGGAGCCGTACTGGTTGCACATCACCACGTTCAGGATGTAGCTCGGGTCGGGGAACGGGATCCAGTCCCACATCGCGAGGTCGAAGTCCAGGTACTTGTAGTCGGGCGCACCGATCGCGTCGAAGGCGGCCGACGGGTCGAGGACCTTCTGGTTGAGCTTGACGCCGATCTTCTGGAAATCCGGCTGGATGATCTGGAACGTGCGGCTCAAGACGGCCTGCTGCGAGCTCGGGATGATGACCGTGTACTCCATCGGGTGGCCGTCGGCGACCCGGATTCCTCCGTCGCCTCGCTGGAACCCCAGCGAGTCGAGGATCTGATTCGCCTGATCGATGTCGAACGGCAGCGGCTTGACGTTCGGATCGCTCCAGTCTCCCGTCGCCGGTGGCACGATGCTCGCGCCCGGGCTTCCGTATCCACCCAGCGCCACCTCGATGATCTGCTGCCGGTCGATGGCGTACTCGAACGCCTCCTTGACCTTCGGGTCGAGGAGTTCCCGTTTCTCCGGCTTCTTCGGATTCGAGTTGATGATGAAGTCGTAGAAGAACACCCCGGGCGTGTTGTTGATCGTGAATCCCGCCGCCTTCAACGAGGCAACGTTCGTCGTGGGCACGCCCTCGATGGCGTCGAGGTCGCCGTTCTTGAACGCTGTGAGCATGGCGTCCTCGTTGGAGTAGATCTGGATCCCGAATCCGTCGATGTGTGGTTTGGCGGTCAGCGTGTAATTGGGGTTGCGCTGGAGGAGCGCGATGTCGTCCTTCTTGTACTCCACGAGCTCGAACGGGCCCCCCGAGACGACGGGCTGGCCCTCCGTCGGCGTCACGGCGTCCCTCGCCTCGGTCTTCAGCGCCTTGCCGTCGCCCGTCGCGAACGTCCCCCACACGTGCTCGGGGAGGATCGGGATGCCGACGAGCTGGGACAGGGCGTTGCCGGAGGGCTTGCTGTAGTGGACGACGACGGTGGCGGGATCCGGGGCGTCCACCTCTTTCATGTTCGTCACGTTGCCCGCCCAGGACCCGGTGGGGCCGTCCTGGTACTTGATGATCGTGTTGATCGTGAACGCCGCGTCCGATGCCGTCATGGGCTCTCCATCCGACCACTTGGTGTCCGGATGGAGATGGAAGGTGTACGTCAGCCCGTCCGGGCTCGCGTCCCAGCTCGTCGCCCAGAACGGGACGATCTTGTTGTGCTCGTCGTAGGTCCCGAGATACGGCCAGATGCTCTGCCAGACCAGGAACGAGTTCGCCTGGAACCCCACGAACGGGTTGATCGAGTCGATCGTGCTGGTCGTTCCGAGCCGGAGGGTCCCTCCTTCCACGACCTGCTGGCTCTGGCTGCTCTTCTGGGGCTCCTCGTTGCCGCCGCTGCTGCACCCGACAGCCACCATGGCGGCAACTGCCATCAGGGTGACGATCCGCGTCCCGCGCAGCCGGCTTCGGCTCCTCGGTGTCCGGTTCTCTCTCACGTCCATGCCCCCTAGTCCGCTCGATCGAACATTGTGATGGCTATGGCCCCCGGAAGGAAAGCCAGCCACCAGCGTGGGTCTGGTGTCTGACCCAGATCAGACCTTCGGGTCGCGGTACACGACCTCGCCCTCCACCATGGTCAGCACACACCGTGCGGACCCGACCTCCTCGGGCCGCAGCGCGACCAAGTCCCGGTCGACCACCGCGACGTCGGCGAGCTTCAACGGCTCGAGCGTCCCGGTGAGGTGATCGATCCGGTTCACGAAGGCCGACCCCAGCGTGAACGCGTCGAGGCACGTTGCGAGGTCGAGGCGCTCGTCCGGCAGGAACGACTCGCGATCGGGGTGCTCGGGCGGCACCCGGGTCATGGCCACCTGGATCTGCGAAAGCGGGTCGGCCGTGGAGACGGACCAGTCGCTCCCCATGGCGAGCCGCGCGCCCGCTCGGACCAGCGAGGCGAACGGGTACTGCGTCGCCGCACGGTCCGGCCCCACGATCGGCACGACCAGGTCGCGCATCTGGTCGTCGAGGCAGGCCCAGAGCGCCTGGGCGTTCGCGATGACGTCGAGCGCCGCGAACCGGGGCACGTCGTCGGGATGGACGAACTCGATGTGCGCGATGTGGTGGCGGGCGTCGCGGACGCCGTTGGCGGTGCGCGCGGCCTCCACGGCGTCGAGGCACTCCCGGACGGCGCGGTCGCCGATCGCGTGGAAGTGCACCTGGAACCCCTCGGCGTCGAGCAGCGTGACCGCGTCGTCGAGCGCCGCGGGGTCGACGAAGCTCAGACCGGACGAGTGGGCGTCGCGGGTCTCGGCACCGAGGTACGGCTCGATCATCGCGGCGGTGAAGTTCTCGGGAACGCCGTCCTGCATGATCTTCACGGAGTCGCACCGCAGCCGTCCGGCCGCGCCGCGGGCCCGCTGTTCCACCAGGTCGGCGATCTGCTCGGGCCCGCGGTCGCGGTGCCACCACATCGCGCCCCGGGCCCGCGCCGTCAGCCGGCCGTCGTTCGCCAGCCGCACGTACGTCTCGAGGGTCTCGGGGAGGAGCCAGGCGTCCTGCCACGCAGTGATGCCCACCGAGTGCAGGTAGCGCTGGGCCTCGAGCAGGCCGGCCTCCCACTCGGCCTGGGTGGTCGGGGGTGCGAGGTCCCCGACGAGATCCATCGCGCCCTCGTGGAGCGTTCCGCTCGGCTCGCCGTCGGCGTCGCGTTCGATGCGGCCGTCCGGCGGGTCGGGCGTGTCGCGCGTGATCCCGGCGGCCCGGAGCGCCGCCGAGTTGACCCAGGCCCCGTGGTAGTCGCGGTTCGGGCAGGAACACCGGCCGGTCCGGGACCACCGCATCCAGGGTCGAGCGGTGGGCGATCCCTCCGGGGAACGACGCGAGCGACCACCCGCCGCCCAGGATCCACGGGGAGTCGGGATGCGAGGACGCGAAGGCGCGCACCAGCTCGACGTAGTCCTCGACCCGGTCGGCGTCGTGCAGGTTGCACTGCAACATCTCCAGTCCGCTCGACGGCGGGTGGACATGGGCGTCCTGGAACCCGGGCACGATCATGCCGTCCGGCGCTTCGACGACCTCGGTGCGCGGCCCGATGAGGTCGGCGAGGTCCGCACGCGGCCCGACCGCCGCGATCCGGCCGCCTCGGACTGCCACGGCATCGGCGGGGGCGCCGCCGTTCGCGCCGGCGCGCCCGGCCCACACCCGCCGGGCCACCAGCAACGTGTCGGCCGGACCACGCTCTCCCATGTCTGCCAGCACCCTTACCCAGCGGCTTTCCGCGGCCGGGCCAGCGACCCGACCCTGTCGCACCGCCCAGTGATGAGGTCGGCGACCAGCCCCGTCCACCCGGTCTGATGGGATGCACCGAGGCCGGCGCCGTCGTCGCCGTGGAAGTACTCGTTGAAGAAGACGAGGTCCCTCCAATCGGGATCGTGCAGGAACCGGTCGACCCACCCGTGCACTGGCCGGCGCCCGTCGGGGCCGGGAAGGAAGATCGAGACCAGGCGCCGCCGGAGCTCCGTCGCCACCTCCGAGAGCGTCATCTGGACGCCCGAGCCAGTGGGGCACTCGACCGACAGCTCGGCGGGCATGGCGTCGGCAAACCGCGCGAGTCCCTCGACCACGAGGTAGTTCACCGGGAACCACACCGGCCCGCGCCAGTTCGAGTTCCCGCCGAACATCCCGGAGGTCGACTCGGCCGGCTCGTAGTCGACGGTTGCGGTGACGCCCTCGACCTCGACGGTGAACGGCTCGGCCATGTGCCGTCGCGACAGACCGCGCAGCCCGTACGGCGAGAGCAGCGACTCCTCGTCGAGCATCTCGCGGAGCAACGTGCGCAGCTGGTCCTCGTCGACGATCGAGAGCCACACGGACTCGCCCTCCGGCGACGGCCGGATGAACCCCACCTCGAGCGCGCCGATCCGCTCCCCGCGCAGCCGTTCCGTGAACGCGGCGAACCGCTTCCGAAGGCTCATCCCGCCGGCCACCGCGCCGGGCGTGAGCTCGACCCCCGCCATGAGCGGCAGCACGCCGACGATCGACCGGTACTTCAGCACGACCGGATCGCCCCCCGGGAGGTTCAGCCGGTCGAAGAAGAACCCCTCCTCCGGGTCCCACAGGCCCTGTTCGTTCATGGCCCGCGAGATCGAGACGAAGTGCTCCAGGAACTTCGTCGTCATCACGTCGTAGGCCCGGTCCTCCCTGGCGAGCACCACCGCCATGCTGAGCATCGCGAGCGAGTAGAACGCCATCCACGCCGTGCCGTCGGACTGCTCGAGCGTGCCCGCCACCGGGAGGTGCGACCGGTCGAACGGCCCGATGTTGTCGAGCCCGAGGAACCCGCCCTCGAACAGGTTGTTGCCCTCGGCGTCGACCCGGTTGACCCACCAGGTGAAGTTCGCCAGCAGCTTGAGGAAGATCCGCTCGAGGAACGCCCGGTCCCGCCCGCCGTCGATCGCGTAGACCTTGAGGGCCGCCCAGGCGTGGACGGGCGGGTTCACGTCGTCGAAGGACCACTCGTATGCGGGGAGGGCGCCGTTCGGGTGCATGAACCACTCCCGCGTCAGCGCCAGCAGCTGGTACTTGGCGAACCACGGGTCGATGTGGGCGAACACCACCGTGTGGAACGCGAGGTCCCATGCGGCGAACCAGGGGTACTCCCAGGGATCGGGCATCGACATGACGTCGGCGGCGTCGAGGTGCCGCCAGGCCGCGTTCCGTCCGGTCCGACGCTCCGACGGGGGCGGCGGCTGGCCCGGGTCTCCGTCGAGCCACCGGTTCACGTCGTAGGGGTAGTACTGCTTCGACCAGATCATCCCGGCGAACGCCTGCCGCATGACGGCGGCCTCCTCGGGCGTCGCGTCGGCCGGCGTCAGCGTCGCGTAGAACTCGTCGGCTTCGACCTCGCGCTCGTGGACGACCGACTGCAGCACGTCGCCGGCCCACGGGACCCCGAGCGCGTCCGGCGCGGCGTCGTCACGGAACCGCACCAGGAACTCCGCCGTCTCGCCCGGCTCGACCTCGGCCCGGTACCACCACGCCGCCCTGGTTCCTTCGAGCGCCGGGTTGACCGTCGCGGCGCCGCCGACCACGTGGTCGTTGATGCCGTCCTTCGGGAACTCCGTGGTCGCCGCCGCCCCGGGGAACACCCGCGGGCCGTTCGTCTCGTTCTCGCAGAACAGCGCCGTCGGCTGCGCGCCGTCCGGGCCGGGCGCCGCCTCCAGCCGCCAGGACCCGAGGTCGTCCTGCTCGGCGACGAGGGCATCGCCGTCCGCCGAGATCCGGGGCCGTGCCGAGCCCGGGTTCCAGGTCCAGGTGTTCCGGAACCACATCGTCGGCAGCACGTGGATGGTGTCGCGCGCGGGGCCGGCGTTGCGAACCGAGACCCGCAGCAGCATGTCGTTCGGCTCCGCCTTGGCCCACGTCGCCTCGACGATCCAGTACCCGTCGTCGAACACCCCGGTGTCGAGGAGCTCGTACTCGGGGTCGAGGCGGCCGCGGCGGTGGTTCGTCTCGACGAGGTCCGCGTACGGGAACGCCTGCTGCGGGTAGTGGTACCGCCACTTGAGCAGGGCGTGGCTGGGGAGCGCGTCGGTGAACCACCAGTACTCCTTCGCGTCCTCGCCGTGGTTTCCCTCGTTGCCGGTGAGGCCGAACATGCGCTCCTTGAGGATCGGGTCGCGGCCGTTCCAAAGCGCGAGCGCCACGCACAGCCGGCCGTGGACGTCGGAGATGCCGGCCATGCCGTCCTCGTTCCAGCGGTAGGCCCGGGACCGCGCGTGGTCGTGCGGGAACCACTCCCACGCCGTGCCGCCGGGCGAGTAGTCCTCGCGGACGGTGCCCCAGGCGCGTTCGGACAGGTACGGCCCCCACTGCGCCCACGGGCCGGCGTCGGACAGCGGCCCCTCGGGGGCGCCGGCGCTTGCCAGTCGCTGGTGCTCGGCGGTGGTCGGCTCGGTCACGTGATCGCAAGGTTGGGCCATTCGACCCGCCGGTTGCAAGGCGGAAAGGAGGCGTCGGCGTGACTCGAGCGGGAACACTTGGTGTATGGCTCGCTCTCCCGACGTGGTCGCGCTCGCCCGCCGCGCGACCGCCGCGCTCGATCCCCGCACCGGCCTCGCCATCGCTCGCACGGGGGTGGTCACTCCGCGACGCGCCGCGGCGGCCTGGGTGACCTCGCCGTGGCTGCTCGGCCGCGGCGCGTCGCTCGGCATCCTGTCGCAGATCAACGCCGCCGCGGCGCCGGGGTCGGTGGCCCTCCACGACCGCGAGGGCGCGCTCACGTGGCGGGAGGTGGACGAGCGCAGCAACCGGCTGGCCCGGGCGCTGCGGGCGCTCGGGCTGGGGCCGGACGACACCGTCGCCACGCTGCTGCGGAACGGGCGCGAGCAGGTCGAGACGGTGTTGGCCGGGCAGAAGCTCGGCGTCACCGTCGCGCCGCTCAACACGTGGGGCCGTCCGCAGGAGCTGGCCGCCCTGCTCGAACGGCTCCGGCCGGCCGTCCTGATCGCCGACCCCCGGCACGCCGAGCCGATCGCATCGTCGATCCCGAGGTCCACGGCGCTCGTCACGACCGGCCAGGGGTACGAGGACTTCATCGGGATCCGCGCCGGCGCTTCCCCGTTCCCCGTGGCCGTTCCGCGGCGCACGGGGACGGATCGTGATCCACACGAGCGGGACCACCGGGACGCCGAAGGCCGCGGCCCGGAGCGCCCGGTCGAGCGGGCCGCTCGCAATCGCCGGGCTCCTGGCGACGCTCCCGCTCCGGCGGGGCGACACGATCGTGCTGCCGGCGCCGCTGTTCCATTCGTTCGGGCTGCTGACGTTCGCGCTGGGGAGTGCCCTCGGAGCGTCGTTCGTGCTGCCGGAGAAGTTCGACCCGGCCGAGACGCTGCGGCTGATCGCGGAGCACGAGGCCGACGTGGCGGCGTTCGTTCCGGTGATGATCCGGCGGATCCTCGACCTGCCGCCCTCCGAGCGACGGCCGAAGCCGAAGCGCCTGCGCGCCGTGCTGGCGAGCGGCTCCGCCATGTCGCCGGAGCTCCGCGCCGAGACGCGACGCTTCTTCGGCGACGTGCTGTACGACCTCTACGGCTCGACCGAGGGCGGGTGGGTCGCCGTCGCCACGCCGGCGGACGTCGCCGCGGATCCCCGCACCGCGGGCCGGCCGGTGCGCGGCGTCGAGGTCGCCGTGTTCGACGACGACGGCAACCGCCTGGCTCCCGGGGAGCACGGCACCGTCCACGTCCGGAGCGGGGCCATGTTCGACGGCTACCAGTCCGGCGAGTCGACGCCCGGGCGGGAGGGGTTCCTCTCGATGGGCGACCTCGGGTGGATCGACGACGACGGGCGGCTGTTCGTCGAGGGGCGCGCCGACGACATGGTCGTCGTGGGCGGGGAGAACGTGGACCCGGCCGAGGTCGAACAGGTCATCTCCAAGGTCCGGGGCGTCGACGACGTGGCGGTCCTCGGGATGCCCGACCGGCAGTACGGCCACGTGCTGGCGGCGTTCGTCGTCGGCAACGCGAAGCCGGCGGCCGTCGAGGCGAAGGCGAAGCAGGACCTCGCGTCGTTCAAGGTCCCCCGCCTGGTGAAGGTCGTCGACGAGCTGCCCCGGACCTCCACCGGCAAGGTCCTCCGCCGCGAGCTCGCCGCGCAACTCGACGACGAGATGCCCGACTCGAAGCCGGCCGCGCGCCGCCGCACCGCCTGACCCGCGGCCCTCACGACCCCGGCCGGCGTTCGCGGAGCGCCGGGATCGCGGCGATCTTCGCGTCGTCGAGGTGGTCCCAGAGCACGCCCGGCGGCCGCTTCCGGGCGCCGGTCCGGATCATGTCGTCGGGCGTGACGATCAGGTCGACGCGGAAGTCGTGGTCGGTCTCGGGCAGCCGCCCGGCGAGGACCTGCACCGGGTGCACCGTGGTGGCGATCACGGTGCGGTCGTCGATCGCGCCGGTCTCGGTCAGCAGCGCCAGCTCGAGGTCGGAGTAGCCGCCGCCCTTGCCGACCCGCGTCCCGGAACGGTTCACCGCGACGGTTCCGCACACCACGAGGTCGACGTGCTCCACCTCCTCGAGCCCGACGGGCCGCCCGGCCGAGGACGAACCGCGGATCGACGCGGCCTGCCGCGGGGTCACGGTCAACCGCTCCGGGTCGAGCAGCAGGAACGGCCGCTCCGACACGAGCCGCGGAACGGCCATGTACACGCGCTTCCCGTCGGCGAGCGCCCGAACCCGAACGGGGAGCTGCGGCGCGTCCGGGTTCGACTTGACGACGCTCGCCCGCCGCCACTCGTCGGTCGACGCCAGCAGCTCGGCGGCCCGCTCGGCGCCGACGAAGTTCGGGATCCGGCCCTCCACGCCGGGGAACCGCGCCGCGCCCGCCCGCCGCAGCGCCGCCCACACGCGTTCCCTGATCTCCTGCTTCGCCTCGAGGCCCGCTCGTTCCGGCATCGCGATCAGTGTCGCGGTTCGACCCCGCATGCGTCCTGACCTGTGGGTTCACCGCCGGGGCTCGGCGGGCTTGGTTTCTGTCGCTCGGGAACGGGGAAACAACAGGCGAGCCCGCATCCCGCGAGCCACCACTGAGGGTGAGGACGAGGGGGAAACACTTGCCATCGGAAACCGCGGTGCTGCCGCATTCCACCGAGACGTCGTCGAACGGCGCCTCGAACGGCCATGGGGGCAACGGCGAGGTCGAGGTCGAGATCTCGATCCGGGGCCTCACGAAGTCGTTCGGGTCCCAGACGATCCTCGACGACATCACGTGCGACATCCCCAAGGGCAAGATCACGCTGATGCTCGGCCCATCGGGCACGGGCAAATCGGTGTTCCTCAAGAACATCATGGGCCTGCTGAAGCCCGAGCGCGGCGAGATCTGGATCGACGGCAAGGACATCGTCAAGCTCGGCTGCGCGGGACCTGTACAAGGTGCGACGCAAGTTCGGCGTCCTGTTCCAGGACGGCGCGCTGTTCGGCTCGATGAACGTCTTCGACAACGTCGCGTTCCCGCTGCGTGAGCACACCCGCAAGCCGGAACGCGAGATCAAGCAGATCGTCGACGAGAAGCTCGGCCTGGTCGGCCTGCAGGGCGCCGAGAAGAAGCTCCCCGGCGAGATCTCGGGCGGAATGAAGAAGCGCGCCGGCCTCGCCCGCGCGCTGGTTCTGGACCCCGAGATCGTCATGTTCGACGAGCCGGACTCCGGACTCGACCCGGTCCGGACCGCGTTCCTCAACGAGCTGATCCTCGACCTGAACCGCCAGCTCAGCGCCACGTTCATCGTCGTCACGCACGACATCGCGACGGCCCGCCGGGTCGCCGACTTCATCGGGATGCTCTATCTGCGGAACCTGGTGCGCTTCGACACCAAGGAGAACATGTTCAACTCGGACATCCCGGTGGTCCGCCAGTTCCTGGCCGGCGCCACCGAGGGCCCGATCGGCATGTCCGAGGAGGCCGACGCAGGGCGGAACGGCAACGAGGCCGTGTCCACGTCCGGCATGACGCGCCGAGCAGACCGAGGCCCTCGAGCGCGAGGCCGGCGCGCCGGCGGAGGGCGACCAGCGCAAACAGCAGGTCGCGGTCGCAGCTCCCGACTCGAAGGCTCAGGAGCGCGGGGCCGAGGAGCCCCAGGTCGAGGAGGCCGAGGAAGCCGAGGGGAGGGCCGGGGAGCCCGAGAACGAGTCGGGCGAGGGCGAGCCCGACGAGGCCTCCGCGAGCGACGCGAGGGAGGATCCGAAGTCGCGCTCCGAGGACCGCGAGGAGAAGAGGGAGTAGCCGTGGCAGCCCGCCTCGCGCCCCGACGCGCCTTCCGCTTCGTCGACGACGTCGGGCGGATGTTCTCCGTCGGCCTGGAATCGATCCACACGATCTTCCGGCGCCCGTGGCCGGTGGAGGAGTTCCTCCAGCAGATCTGGTTCCTGGCCAAGGTCACGACGATCCCGGTCATCCTCATCTCGATCCCGTTCGGGATGGTCATCTCGCTGCACGTCGGGTCGTTCCTGACCCAGCTCGCCGCCGCAGGCCCACATGGGCGCGGCGATGGTGCTCGCCGTCGTCCGCGAGGAGGCGCCGGTCGCGACCGCGCTGCTGATCGCCGGCGCCGGCGGGTCGGCCATGTGCGCCGACCTGGGCTCACGGCGGATCCGCGACGAGATCGACGCCATGGAGGTCATCGGCATCGACCCGGTCCAGCGGTTGATCATGCCGCGGATCCTGGCGGCGATGGTCGTCGCGGTCCTCCTCGACGCGATCGTGAGCGTCGCGGGCATCGCCGGCGGCTGGTTCTTCGCGGTGATCGTCCAGCACGGCACCACGTCGAGCTACTTCTCGAGCTTCAACGAGCTCAGCCAGCTGCCGGACCTGTTCATGGCGCTGACCAAGGCCGCCATCTTCGGGTTCGTCGGCGGGATGGTCGCCTGCTACAAGGGCTTCTACGCCAAGGGCGGGCCGAAGGGCGTCGGCGACGCGGTGAACCAGGCCGTCGTCATCACCTTCCTGCTGCTGTTCTTCCTGAACTTCATCCTCACCGCGGTCTACTTCAACTTCGTCCCGCAGAAGCTCTGAGGTGCCTAGTGGCGAGCACCTCCGCCTCCCTGCCCCGGGGCCGCCGGTTCCGCCCGATCGCGCGGGCCAACAAGATCCTGTCCACGCCGTTCGCCGGGTTCGCCGACCAGTTGCATTTCTACCGGAAGGCCGTCCAGGCCATGCCGGCCGCGCTGAAGTACCGCAAGGTCATCGCCAACACCGTCAGCGACATCACGATCGGCGTCGGCGCGCTCGTGGTCGGCGCCGGCACGTTCTTCGTCATCTTCGCGATGTCGTTCTTCACCGGCACCCAGGTCGGGCTCGAGGGCTTCCAGGGGCTGTCGCAGATCGGCGCGCAGGCGTTCACCGGCCTCGTCAGCAGCTGGGCGAACACCCGTGAGATCACGCCGCTCATCGCCGGCGTCGCGCTGGCCGCGCAGGTCGGCACGTCGTTCACCGCCGAGCTCGGCGCCGCGCGCATCTCCGACGAGATCGACGCGCTCGAGGTCATGGCCGTGCCGTCGCTCACCTACATGGTGTCGACGCGCATCTGGGCCGCGCTCATCACGATGATCCCGCTGTACCTCGCGGCGCTGTTCTCGTCCTACCTCGCCACCGAGGCCATCGTCACGAAGTTCTTCTCGCTCGACTCCGGGACGTACGAGCACTACTTCCGGCTGTTCCTGCCGCCCATCGACGTGGTCTACAGCCTGATCAAGGCCGTGATCTTCGCCGTGCTCGTCACGCTGATCCACTGCTACTACGGCTACAACGCGTCGCGGCGGTCCGGCGGGCGTCGGCGTGGCGAGCGGCCGGGCCATCCGGGCCTCCATCGTCGTCGTCGTCATCGTGAACCTGGTGCTGTCGCTGATCTTCTGGGGCGGCTCGGACACCGTGAGGATCGCCGGATGAAGCGGCCACACGTCCCCGCCTGGATCATCGGCCCGGTCGTGCTCGCGGCCGTCGGCGCGCTGGTCTACATCGGCGTGAAGAACTCCTACGGCGGCTACGACAAGACCTACGAGCTGACCATGCGCCTGCCCCGGGCCGGCCAGCAGCTGCAGGAGGGCTCGGACGTCCGGCTGCGCGGCGTCGTGATCGGCAAGGTCGACGACATCCGCCTCGAGGACCGCGACGTCAAGCTCACGCTGAAGATCCAGACAGGACTTCCGCGTCCCCGAGGACGCCCAGGCCTACGTCACGCTGAAGACGCTCCTCGGCGCGAAGTTCGTCGACCTCCGGGTCCCGGGGTCGTTCGGCGGCCCGTACCTGACGGCCGGCGCCTCGATCACCAACACGCACATCGGACCCGAGCTCGAGGACGCCCTCGCCGACGGCGTGAACGTCCTCGACGCCATCCGGCCGAACGATCTGGCCACCGTGATCCACGAGCTGGCCGTCGGCGCGCGCGGCCACGGCGACGACGTCGCCCGGAGCTTCGACGTCAACGCCAAGCTGTCGACCGAGTTCCGCAACACGCTCGACCCGCAGCTGGCCGCGCTCGACGACTTCCGGATCATCTTCGGGACCCTTCGGCACAGCGGCGTCGACCTCAACGCGCTCGCCGACGCCATCAACCAGGGCGTACCGGTCTACGCGTCGACCAAGGCCTCGCGCGAGCTGAACCGGGCCCTCACGGCCATCACGCCGTTCGCGAAGAACCTCGGCGACCTGCTGATCCTCAACCGGGCTGACCTCGACCGGATGATGGACTCAGGCGACATCGTTCTCGGCACGATCGCCGTCGGAGCCGGGCGGCCTGCACGACCTGATCCAGGGCCTGTACCGCTACGTGTACCGGCTGTCCGGGAACCCGTTCATGCTCCACGACGGCAGCGGCGCCGCGGCGTTCACCAACTTCATCGGCGGCAACTCCGACGAGGAGACCCGGAAGCAGATCTGCACCGCGCTCCCCGTCGACATCCGTCGGAACGTGCCGCTGTGCAACGGCGGCCAGGAGCCCGGCCCGCCGTCCCCGCCGGAGCTGCCGGTCCCGACGCCGACGGGGTCGCCCGACCTCCCGGGGGTGCCGTAGATGGCGCGCTCGGCCCGGTTCTCCAAGGTGACCCTGCTCAAGGTGCTGGCGTTCGTCGCCATGTCGGCGGTGTTCACGGCCGTCCTGGCGATGAAGATCGGGAACCTCGAGTTCTTCCAGCACCAGTACCAGCTGTCGGCGGTGTTCTCCGACGCCTCCGGCGTGTTCAAGGGCGACGCGGTGAAGCTCGCCGGCGTCGACGTCGGCCGGGTGAGCGGGGCCCGCATCGAGGACGGGCACGGCGTCGTCGACTTCGTGGTCGACGACTCGGTGCACCTGACCAGGGACGCGACCGTCGCCATCCGGTGGCGGAACGTCCTCGGGCAGCGGTTCCTGTACCTGTATCCGGGCTCCGGCGACGGCGCGCGGCTCTCAGGACGGCGACACCATCGGCCTCGACAACACCGAGGCGGCCGGCGACCTCGGCCAGCTGCTCAACGAGCTCGGCCCGATCCTCAAGGCCATCGACCCCAACAAGGCGAACGCGTTCCTCGACGCGATGAACGAGGCCCTGGCCGAACAACGAGGGAACGGTCCGCCAGCTGCTCACGGAGGGCGGCGGGCTGGCCCAGCGCCTCGCCGGCATGGACGACCAGATCCAGGGCCTCATCTCGTCGTCCGACACCGTGCTGTCGACCTACGCGCGGCAGGACAAGGCCATCAAGCGGGATCCTCGACGACCTCAACTCGCTCGGCGGCAGCCTCGGCGGGATGACCGACAACCTCAACTCGCTGATCGTGAACTTCGCCGACGTCCAGCAGGAGCTGGACCGGTTCCTCAAGGAGAACCGCGGGAACATCGACTCGTCGCTCGGCGAGCTCCAGTGGCTGGTCCGGCTCCTGCACGGCCACCGGGCCGAGCTCGCCCGGACCCTGTGCAGCCTTCCCTCCGGCGTGGCGCCGTACTTCCAGACCACGTCGTGGGGCGAGTGGTTCAACGTCCGGGTGGTCCGGATCACGGTCAAGGACAACACCGGGAAGACCCTGGTGAGCCAGGGCGAGAACTCGCTCGAGCGGGACCAGGGCAAGGCCCAGCGGCCGTACACGTGCGGGACCGCCGTTCCCGGGACCGGCGTGAATCCGAACGAGGGCCAGGACGGCACGATCGTGCCGGGCATCCCCGACATCCCGGTCGGCCTCCCGGGCACCGACTCCTCGGGCTTCACCGGGCTCGGCGGGTTCCTGCAGGGCGTCCTGAGGGGGTCAAGCGTGCCTAAGCTGCGCGGGGCCCTCCGGAAGTCCTTCCTCGAGCGCAACCAGCGCGTGATCGGGCTGTTCGCCATCGCGCTGCTTGTCGGCGGCTCGGCGGTCGCGCTGCTGCTGACCGGCGGCGTGTTCGCCAAGCCGCTACAACGTGACCGCGTACTTCTCCGACGCGGCCGGCATCCAGCCGGGCGACGAGGTCACCGTGGCCGGGCTCCCGGCCGGGATCGTGAAGGGCCTCCGCGTCGACCACGGGCTGGTGGCGATCGACCTCGGGATGAACTCCGGAGTCGACATGCCGGCCGACTCGACCGCGGACATCGTCGTCCAGACGCTGCTCGGCAAGGAGGCGGTGAACCTCATCTCCGGCGGCTCGGAGCGGATGCTCGCCGACGGCGACACCATCCCGGTCAGCCGGACGACGACTCCGATCGACATCACCGAGCTCAACGACATCTCGGTCCGCCTGCTCAACGAGTCCGACGCCGGCGCGCTGAACCGCCTGATGGACGAGGTGTCGCAGGTCGCGGCCGGCAAGGGGCCCGACGTGCACGCCCTGGTCACCGGGCTCGCCGACCTCTCGCAGGCCGTCGACGAGCGGCGCTCGCAGCTCGGCGGCCTCATCGACGCGCTGCGTCACGTGTCGAAGACCCTCGCCGACTCAGACGACGACGTGATCGGCCTGATCGACAACCTCACGCCGGTCCTGCACAACCTGGCCGAGCGGCAGGGCGCCATCGCCACGCTGCTCCAGGCGACCGACTCCGCCTCGCACGAGACCGCCGACCTCGTCTCGCGGAACCGGAAGACGCTCGACAGCACGCTCGACGGCCTCCACGACGACCTCGCGGTGCTCGACCAGCACCAGCTCGACCTCGCGGCCACGGTCCAGTACCTGAACCAGGCCGTCCAGGGGTACTCGAGCGTCGGGTACTCGAGCGGGTTCCCCAACCGGTGGGCCAACATCTTCGTGCAGTCGCTCGGCCCGGCCGGCGTCGACGCGATCCTCGGCGAGTGCGGCGCGGTCGACCAGTTGATCGACCAGATCCTCGGAACGGACTGCAACGCGGAGGGCGGGCCCCGCAACGAGGGGCCGAACAACCCGCTGCCCACCCCGACGCTGCCGGGCATTCCCACGCCGACGCTGCCGCCGCTCCCGACGCCGACGCTTCCGATCCCGACCGGGGGCGGCCCGACCCTGCCGCCGCTTCCCTCGCCGACGATCTCGTTGCCGGGTGGTGGCGGCGGTGACGGCGGTGACGGCGACGGGAGCCCGCTGCCCATCCCGACGCCGAGCATCGGCCTCCCCGGCGCCTCGTCGGCGAAGGCCGACTCCTCGTCCCGATCGGCGGACTTCGGGTCGGACTACGACGAGTTCATGGCGAGCTTCCTCGACGATACGAACGGAAAGGACTACCGCTGATGCGCCCGCTGCTGCGTCAGATCGCCCGGGCCCTCGTGGCGGTGCTCGCGGCGTCCCTGCTGCTGCTCGGCCTGACCGCCTGCGGCGGGGGCGGCGACGCCGAGCACGGCTACTCGGCCGAGTTCTCCCGCGCCGTGCAGGTGTTCCCCGGGATCAAGGTCCGCGTCCTCGGCGTCGACGTCGGCCACGTCACCGGCGTCGCCAACACGTCAGACGGCGTCCAGGGTCAGCTTCCGGATCGACGACCCGTCGACCCGGCTCCCGGCGGACGTGAAGGCCGCGGTGGTGCCGGTCTCGCTGCTCGGCGAGCGGTACATCCAGCTGTTCCCCGCGTACGACGGCGGGCGCCGTGCTGAACCCCGGCACGACGATCCCGCTGTCCCGGACCGCCGTGCCGGCCGAGCCCGACGAGCTGCTCCGTTCGCTCCAGGACTACATGGGCGGCCTCGACGCCGACACCGTGACCCGCTTCGTGGAGAACGGCGCCGCGCTGCTCCAGGGCAACGGCTCGTCGGTGAACCGGTTCATCCACAACGGGACCAAGCTGCTGTCCACGCTGAACGCCAAGCGCGACGACCTGGCCGACCTGGTCGTGCAGCTCGACCGCATCACGACGGTGCTGTCGACCCGCCAGCAGGCCATCGGCGAGCTCATCCGCGAACTACGACGCGGTCTCGGGCACGCTCACCACCAACCGTTCGGCCCTCGAGGGGACCATCACGGGGCTCAACGACGCGTCGACGCAGCTGGCGGCGCTGCTGCTCGCCCACCGCCAGCCCCTCCACACCGACATCGCGCGCCTGACCCGAACCGGCCAGACGCTCGTGAAGAACGTCGACGCGCTCGCCGAGACCGGCCACTGGGCGACCAAGCTGTTCCTCGCCGCGTCGCGCGCCGTCGACTACAACCACGACTGGCTCCGCCTGGGGAACCAGGGCCAGGAGCTGGCGTCGCTCATCCTGCTCCGCCTCGAGCAGCGCCTGATGGAGCTGTGCCAGGGCGCGGGCTCGCCGGGGTGCGCCCAGCAGAGCTTCTGGGCGGCCAACGTGCCCAACCTGTTCTGCTTCACCGGCAACTGCCCCCAGTCGCAGCTCCCGGTGCCGACCGCGGTGACGCGCGCGTTCCACGACCAGCCGAAGGCGAAGGCCGCGCTGCAGGAACAGGCCAGGTCGAACGGCACGACCGTGAACGGCCTGCTGAAGGACCTGCTCGACTCCACGGTGGGCGACCCCTACCGGTGGATGGCCGACGGAGGGGCCCGATGAGGCGGCCGCTCGCCCTCCTCGTGGCGCTCGGCGCCGTGGCCGCGCTCGCGCTGTCGGCGTGCGGCGGCTCGAAGGGCCTCACCGTGCAGGCGCGGTTCGACGACGTCGCCGACCTGTCGCCCGACGCGCCGGTGATGATGGCCGACATCCGCATCGGCGAGGTCGATAGCATCACGCTCGACCACAACCGGGCGCTCGTGACGATGACGATCGACCCGAAGGCGCACGTTCCGGAGGGCGTCGTCGCCCGAGCCCGGCGGACCTCGCTCCTCGGCGAGCGGATCGTCGACTTCGTCGTCCCGGAGAACCTCCCCGAGAACGCGCCGATGCTCAGCAACGGCGCCACCATCTCCGACACGCTGGTCCGGCCCGACCTCGAGGACCTCGTGAAGTCCGGGTCGGCGGCGCTCGCCCCGGTGGCGGCCGGCGAGGTGGCCACGCTCGTCGACGAGGGCGCCAAGGGGTTCGGCGAGAGCGGGCAGGACATCCGCACGCTGCTCGGGAACCTCCGTGACATCGTCCACGCCTACGCGGGGCGGACCGGCGAGATCGAGTCGGTGGTCTCGTCGCTCAACCAGCTCAACTCGACCCTCGCGGCTCACGCGCCGCAGCAGGGTCTGTCCCTGGTGAACACCCACCAGGCGCTGTCCTCGCTCCGCGACCAGATGCCGGCGCTCAAGAGGGCCATCGTCCAGCTCGACCGCCTGGCGGTCGGCGGCCGGAGCGTGCTGCAGGCCCACTCGGATGAGATGCGCCACTTCTTCACCCAGGTCCGGGAGATCCTCGGCGTGATCCACAACCAGCAGTCGGACCTCCTGAACATCCTCAAGTACGCGCCGCTGCACGACCGGAACACCCAGCTCGTCGAGTACACCGAGTTCAACCAGGTGCTGCAGGACTTCGTGATCTGCGGGTTCAACGACGACCCGTCCGACCCGGCCCGGACGTGCAACGGGAGCACCGAGCCATGATCGGGAAGCGGGTCGTCATCAACCTGATCGCTTTCCTGGCGCTCACCGCGCTGCTCGTGTGGTACGGCGCCTCCCAGCTGCTCATCGAGAAGGGCGGCGGCAAGGACATCCACGTCCAGTTCTCCGACGCGTCGGGGCTCGGGCCGCGCAACGACGTGACCATGCGCGGCGTGCCGGTCGGCTCGGTCCGGACGGTGACGCTGAAGCCGGACGGCCTCGTCGACGTCGTGATCGGGCTCCAGCCGGGCATCGAGGTGCCGGAGGGATCGAAGGCCGAGATCACGCGCCGGAGCCCCATCGGCGACCTCACCCTCGACCTCCAGCCGGGGACCGGGGCCGACATGGAGGACGGCGCCACCATCCCGGTGTCGGCGACGACGACGCCGCCCGACCCGGAGAAGACGATCGAGGAGCTGGCCAAGGTGCTGGGGTCCGTTCCCTCGGGCGACCTGTCCACGCTGATCCGCGAGCTCGCGACGGCCGTCGACGGGCGGGGGCAGGACCTCGCCACGCTGTCGGAGGTGTCCGGCGAGCTTCCGGCGCGGATCCTCGAGGTCCGCCGGCAGCTCGACCACCTGATCCGGACCGGTCCCTCGGTGACGCACGTGTTCGCGGAGAACGCGAACGCGCTGAAGGACGACATCTCCCAGACCGCGGTCCTCGCCGACATCCTGCGGGACCGCCGGCACGACCTGGTGTCGCTCTCCGAGCACGGGGCCTCGTTCGCCACGCTCTACAACGAGCTGCTCACCTCGGAGAAGGCGAACATCGCCTGCCTGTTCACGTCGTTCGGCGGGGTGAACGAGGTGATCGCCCAGCCCGACAACCTGCAGAACCTCAGGAACGTGCTCGAGCTGAACCACTACTTCTTCGACGCCGTGTGGCAGTCCGTGCAGGTCGGCCACGACGGACTGGCCTGGTTCCGGGTGCAGCTGCTCCCGCACCAGGAACCGGCCGGCCGCGAATACGGCGGCCGCCGGCCGCCGCCCGACGTGTACGGCGGCGACGCGTGCCGCTCGATCTACGGCAAGGGCGTCGGCCGCGCGACGCAGCCCGGCCCGGTCTGGATCGCGAGCGGCTCGCACCTGCACATGGGTCGCAACTAACGACGTTCACCGCATGCCCGCGAAGGAGGCCGACATGAGCGCCACGGAGACGACCGACCGGAAGGGGCCGGCGAAGGCCCCACGGTCCACGACGAGCCCCCGCCTGGCGGGGGATCGCGTGCTGCCCGAGCCGACCGCCGCCCTGGCGGCGAGCGAGCCGGTCGCGCCGGCGCGACCGCGCCGCGGCGCGGTCGCGCGCTCCCTGCCCTGGGTTCTCGTGGCGATCACCACCGCCGCGGCGGTGGTGTTCGCCCTGCTCTGGCACAACGTGGACGGGGACCTGAAGGCGGCGCAGGCGGTCGATCACGAACGCGCCTCGGTGGTCGCGACGGGGACCGACTTCCTGACCGCGCTCACCAACTTCTCGGCCGACACCATCGACTCGGACGTCCGGCGCATCCGGGGGTTCGCGGTCGGCGACTTCGCGGACCAGGTCGACCAGTTCTTCGGACCCACCAACGTCGCCGCGCTGAAGAAGGCCGAGGTCGTCAGCTCCGGCGTGATCCGGTCGGTGTTCGTCCAGTCGATCGACGGGCCCCAGGCGTCGGTGTTCGGCGTCATCGACGAGGCGGTGCGCAACGCCCATTCCGCGCCGCGCACCGAGACGCTCCGCATCAACGTGGAGATGCTCCAGACGAGCGACGGCTGGAAGGTCGCGAGCGTCGACATCCTGCCGTCGCCCGGCGGCGGCCCGCTCGGCTGACCTTACGCGGTCGGATCGGTCAGCCGCGGGCGAGGAACGACATGCCGTCGAAGGAGATCCAGTCCATCCCCGCGTTCGGCGGCGCGATGACCTCGACGACACCCGCAGTCGTCACGTCGACGCGCGGGTTGTAGTAGTTCGTCGACTGCCCGACGCTGAGCGTGGTGAACAACTGCTGGCTCGCGGGGCGGAAGCCCTGCGGCAGGGTGAACACCGGCTGGGTCCCGCCGATCAGCGTCGACACCGCGCAGATCGATCCGTCCATCTTGCAGGCGAGCCCGGTGAGATGGACCACTCCGGACGCATCCTTGTAGAAGGACAGATTGCCGAACGGGGGGCCGTCGTACGCCTTGAAGACGCCGGCGTAGGGGACCTCACCGGGTGCCCCGACCACATGGACGACCGGTCGCTTCACACCCTCCTCCCAGGTGAGCTTTCGTTCGCCTGCGGGACACTTGGCCCCGGCATTGACCATGCGAACCGCGCCGTTGCCGGTGGAGTAGCACGCGGAGATCACGCCCCGCGGGCTGGGCTCCTGGATGGTCCTCGAAGCGACGGCGGACGCCACCCCAACGCCCGTGAGGGCGCCCGCGACCACGGCAACGACGGCGAAACCTGCCACGTGACGACGCATTGCGCCTCCCCTCGTCTGGCGCCGCGCCGGAACGGCTGGCGACCCCGCTCGAGCATGGTAGCGACCCCCGGCGATCGTCGGCCAGGCTTCGCGGACGGGCGCATGCTCGACCACCGGCCTCACCTCTGGCGGATGAGGCCCTGGCGTACATCTCCCCCCAGCCCAAAACAGGCGCCCTGAGTCCGGTCATTCTGCTTGGGATACCAAGCGAGTGCTAGAATGCGGCCATGCCTTCCACCGACGGCGTTCGCGGCACGCTCGAGGGCGTGGGGGAGTTCATCCGTTCCCAGCGCCGGCTCGCACACCTCTCTCTCCGCCAGCTCGCGGCGAAGGCCAAGGTCTCCAACCCCTACCTCAGCCAGATCGAACGCGGCGTGTACAAGCCCTCGGCCCAGGTCCTGAAGGGGATTGCCGAAGCCCTCAACATCTCGGCCGAGACGCTGTACGCGCGGATCGGCCTGGTCGACGAGGACGCCGCCGAGCGGAAGGGGGCGCCGGGTGTCGAGGAAGCCATCCGCCTGGACCCCCGCCTCACCACCCGCCAGAAGGAGACCCTCCTGTCGGTCTACCGGGACTTCGTGGGAGACGCAGCCGAATCGGGTTGACGCCCTAGCAAGTGCTTGGTAGACTTAGCACCAGAGTCGAGAAACCGCCGACGACCGGCCACAACACCAAGGCCGGGAGACAGGAGGAACCACATGAACGAGTACACGGCCACCATCACCAAGGCGCAGGACAAGGTCCTGGACACCGTGAAGCAGGTCGAGGACGTCGTCGTGACCGGCGTCGCCACTGCCGCCGATTCGATCGCGAACGTGCTCCCGGACTCCATGCCGAAGATGACCTGGCTGTCCAACTTCCCGGCCCCGGCCGACCTCGTGAACGCGTACTTCTCGTTCGCGGAGGGCCTCGTCGAGGCCAACCGTCACTACTCGCTCGCGCTGCTCGACGCCGTGCGCCCGGTGACCACCAAGTTCCTCCCCGCGTCCCTGACCCGCAAGGCCGTCGCTTCCAAGCGGCCCGCCGCCCAGAAGTCGGCCTAGCGACAGACGACGCGACGGAAGCCCGCGCGGCCGCACCCCCGCCGGCTTCCCCAAGGAGCCCCCGGCCTCCCGCCGGGGGCTTCCTCGTTCCCGGGAGCGCCGGCTGCTCCCGGGATCCCGGGTGGCCGGCGTCGAGGTGCGATCGGCGATCCCGTAGCGCCGGACGGTCCCCCCGAGACGAATCCCCCGTGGCCGCCGACTCCGTATCCTTTCCGGGATGACCACGCCGGAGGATGGGCGCGCGTTCGTCGATGCGCTGATCGAGCGCGTCGAGATGCGCCTGTTCGGCGTCGGTGACGCGCTGCGCCTGGTGCTCGTCGGCATCCTCACGGACTCCCACGTCCTGATCGACGACGTCCCCGGCGTCGGCAAGACCACGATGGTCCGCATGCTGGCGAGCCTGCTGGGCCTCGAGTTCTCACGGGTCCAGTTCACGCCCGACCTCATGCCGTCGGACATCACCGGCGCGTCGGTCCTGGACCTGAAGACGCACGAGTTCGAGTTCCGGCCGGGGCCGGTGTTCACGCAGATCCTCCTCGCCGACGAGATCAACCGCGCGACGCCGAAGACCCAGGCGGCGCTGCTCGAGGCCATGCAGGAACGGCAGGTCACCGTCGACGGCGTGACCTACCCGGTGCCGTCGCCGTTCTTCGTGCTGGCCACGCAGAACCCGGTCGAGCTCGAGGGGACGTTCCCGCTGCCGGAGGCCCAGCTCGACCGGTTCCTGATCCGCGTGAAGATCGGCTACCCGAGCGAGGAGCAGGAGGAGCGCATCCTGGAGGCCGGGCGGGCGGCGCGGACGATCCCGGCCGACTCGATGCCGGACGTGCCGCCGCTCGAGGACCTCCGGTCGCTGGTCGAACGCGTCCGCATGGAGGGCCCGGTCCGGCGGTACGCGGTCACGCTGGCGCGGAACACGCGCGACCACGCCGATCTCCAGGTGGGCGCCAGCCCGCGGGCCGTCGAGCACATGGGCGACGCCGCCCGGGCCTGGGCCTTCCTCGCCGGGCGCGACTACGTGCTCCCGGACGACGTCAAGGAGCTGGCCGGCCCGGTGCTGGCCCACCGCCTGGTCCCGACCACCGACGCCAGGATCCGCGGACGGAGCGCCGACGACGTGCTCGCCGACGTCCTCGAGGACCTGCCGGTGCCGGTCGAGTGGCGCCGCCCGGCCGCCGCGGAGCGGTAGCGGCGAGGGGGACGCCACGGACACCCCCGACCGCCGGAGCATCGCCCTCGTCGTCGGCGCGCTCCTGCTGATCGGGGGCACGGTCGCCTCGAACGTCCCGCTCGTCGTGTGGGGCCTCGCCGTGATGACGATGTCGCTGCTCGCCTCCCTGTGGATCCGGAAGGCCTGGGGCGGCGTCGAGGTCCAGGCGAGGTTCGAACCGGAGCGGGCGTTCGTCGGCGAGACCGTTCGCATCCGGGTCGTCATGCGGAACGGCAAGCGGCTCCCGTTGCCGTTCGTGCGGTTCGGGGTGTGGCTGCCCCGGACCCTGGAGCCGGTGGGAGAACAGGGGTCGGCCCAGATCCACGGGTTCCGGAGGCGAACCTCGCTCGGCGGGTACTCCGAGGTCGTCATCGACCTCGAGGCGGTGACGCGCAAGCGGGGGGAGCACCACCTCCGGGTCATCGAGGTCGACCTGTCCGACCCGTTCGGCCTCGTGCCGGTGCACCGGGAGTTCACGTTCGACCGCGGAGCTGCTCGTGATGCCCGAGCCTCGCATCCCGATCCCGGTGCCGGTCCGGCGGCGGCTGCCGTTCGGGAGCCCGGCGCCGGCCATGCGGATGTTCGAGCAGCCGGAACGATTCGCCGGCGTCCGGGCCGTACCAGCCCGGGGACCCGCTCAACCGCATCCACTGGAAGCTGACCGGCCACGCCGGGGACCTCCAGGTGAAGCTGTACGAACCGACCCGGGCGGCCGACGTGCTGCTCGCGATGGACCTGTCGCTCGGGGAGCCGTTCTGGCACGGCATCTACCCGGACATCGCCGAGGAGACCATCGGGTGGACGAGCTTCCTGGCCCGGCTCGCCGTCGGCGCGGGGTGGCGTGTCGGCATCGTCGCCAACACGCACTTCTCGAAGGGGCGGGGGTCGCTGCGCGTGCTCCCGCGCGCAGCGCGGGAGCACGAGCCCGCCGTCTTCGCGGCCCTCGCTCGCATGCCCAACGAGCCGTCGTCCGATCTCGCGCCGGTCCTGCGCGAGATCGGACGACACCTCACCCGGGTCAGCTCGGTGGTCGTCGTCTCGCCGCGGCCGGGCCCCTGGCTGCAGCACGAGATGGAGAACATCCGCCGCCGCGGCGCCGAGGTCGTCCATGTCTCGCCGCTCGAGGTCGACCCGAAGTTCGTGCCGTCCCTCCGGCTCGAACGTTCCCGGGGGGCATGACCGTGGCCGACACGGCGAACGGTCGCGAGGAACAGGTGGGCGGCGGGGCGCCGACCCTTCCCGAGGTCCCGACCGACCGGGAGCTGCGGGTTGCGGCCATGCTCCCCGCGGGCCTCGCGGCGCTCGGCGAGGCGGGCGTGGTGTTCCTCCTGGTCGAGCTCGCCGCCCGGAGCACCGTGCTCCACCCGTCCGGCGGCCCACTGGCCTGGTACCCGATGTTCCTCGCGCTGTTCGTCGGCGGAGTGCTCCTCGGGACGTTCCTCCGCCACCGCGGCGGGATGCCGGCCGGTGTCGCGGCGGGGTGCGTCGCCGTCGGGGTGATCCAGTCCCTCGTGTGGAACGAGGGCGGCGGGGCCGGCGCCTTCGTGGCGATCGGGCTCTGCCTCGCGACCGCGATCCGGATCGCCACGCTCGCACTGCGCGACTGGCGTGACCCGATCGACGCCTCGTTCGGGTGGGGTGCCGGGGTGCTGCTGGGGGAGATCGCGTTCTCGGGCGTGGCCGGGTGGGGCGACGTGGTGTGGCCGGTCGCCGTGCTGTTCTTCCTGGGCTCGCTGGGGTCCCGGGCGGCGAGCGTCCGGCTCGTCGAGCGGTCGATCAGGGGGGCGGCGGCCGGCGCCGACTCCGGGCGGCGGTGGCGGATCGTCGGCGCCGCCGTGCTCGTGGGCGGAGCCGTGCTCACCGGCATCGGCCTCGCGCTCGGGACCCAGAAGGGGCCGATCGACCGGCTGGCCCAGTGGCTCATCGAGGGCCTCGCCTGGCTCATGTACGCAGCGGCGGTCGCCGTCGCGGCGGTGGTCTCGTTCCTGTTCTCGGCGATCGGTATCGACCGCGGCGGACTCAACGGCGCCCTCGACAACCTGCGGGACGCGCTCCGGGGGTTCACCAGCAACCGGGAAGCCGTCGCGGCGCCCACGTGGCAGCGGGCGGTCGGCGTGACGCTGGTGTTCGTCGTCGTCGCCGGGCTGGCCTACGTGGCCGTCAAGCGGCGGTGGCCCCGGGCGGCCGCGAAGGTCGCCGTCCTGTTCCTGGTCGTCGGGCTCGTCCACCTGCTGCTCGAACAGCAGGGCATCAACGGGGTCGGGATCTTCGTGATCTTCCTGGTGCTGCTGTACCTCGTCGTGCGGCGGCGACAGCACGCCCGGCGGGAGTCCGAGGCCCGGGCGGCGTGGGTGCCGTCCGTCGACTCGGACGAGGGGATGCGCGCGCAGTTCTCGGAGGCCCGGCGACGGCGGAAGCTGCGCAACGAGCTGCCCGAGGACGCCGTTCGGCGCCTGTACGCGCAGGCGCTCAACGAGCTCGAGGACCGCGGCCGGCCCCGGTCGGCGAACGAGACGCCGGCGGAGTTCCTCCGGACGATCCGGGCCGGCCTGCCGCAGTGCGCGGCGGGGATGGGGGTGCTGACCCGTGCCTACGAGGACGTGCGGTACGGACGGATCGACCTCGACCGGACGGCGGTCGACTCGCTCGAGGCGGAGTGGCTGTCGCTCCGCAAGGCCATCCGCGCCGCGCCGCCGCCGCTTCCCGAGGACGAGGCGGAGCGGACGGGCGACGCCGAGGCGCTGGCCACACACCTCGCGGAACGCGCCGAGGGGGCGGCCGGAGCCGCCCCCTCGAGCGACGAGACGTTCGGGCGCCGGTAGGGCCTACGCGGCCCCCACCGGCTTCACCACGACGACCCGGACGAACTTTCGGCCGGCCACCGCGCGGTGCTGCGGCTTGACCACCTCGCGGTGGATGACCCTCTGGGCCGTGCCGGCCGTGGGCGCCGGCGGCTCGATCGGCCCGCCCCCGCCGCCGCCCCGGCGGGACAGCCTGAGGTCGGCAACGAGGTCGTAGTTGTGCGGCGCGTTCTGCATCGAGGCGACGAGGCCCGCGAACGACTTCGCGCCGCGTGCGCCGAACGCCTCGCCGCCGCTTCCCAGGGAGATCTCGCCCGAGCCCGACGCGTTGTCGGGCAGCTGGAAGTCCAGGTTCACGTTCCGGAGTTGCGTGCTTCCGTGGTCGAGCATCTGGACCCGGACGTGGATCGTGTGCCCGGGGAGGACGCGCACCTTGTCTCGGACCGCGAAGCCGGGCTGGAGCGAGGTCGACGTCAGCACCTTCTGGATCGACGTCGTGACCTGGTCCTGCGTGACCTGCGAGTTGATCCGCGCGCTCGTGAACTGGACGTCGCCGAACTTGCTCTCCTGCAGAGTGAACATCTCGAACAGCAGCTCGAAGATGCTCTCCCCGGTCGCGTCGAACGGCGAGTAGTACCGGTTGTCGCGACGGAGCTTGAACGGCTGCCCGTCGGGCCCGGTCCCCCGGATCGTCCACCCGGCGTGCACGGAGCCGTCGCCGATCCGGTCGAACACCACGTCCTCGCCGGTGAGCGCGGAAAGCGCGGTGACGATCGGGACGAAATCCTGCGCGGCCACCCGACTGCCGCCGTCGCGGGTCCGGCCCGGGATGTCGAGGTTCTCGACGCTCGTCACGACGTGCACGAGGTCGGGGAGAACGCCCTCGACGCCACGGACGCCCGTCAGGCGGTCCTGGTCTACCGTTCCGTGGAGCTTCTCGATGTTTGCGAACTTGAACCCGCCGAACGTCGAGGACGGGTCCTTCAGGATACCGAGCACGTCCGCGCCGTTCAGGCCGAGGGTGGTCGCCCCGGTCCACCCGAACGGGTGCCCGAAGCCGACGACCATGTCGCCGCACGTCGCGGTGGCGGTGCCGATGGCGCCCGCTGTGACGTCGCCGTAGGAGATCGCCGCGGCCAGCGAGTCGCCAGCCACGAGCGGGGTCACGGCGGCCGTCTCCGCGTGGCCGGTGCCGGCCGAGCCGTAGATCGTCACCGGCAGGTGGAGCCGGTTGGTGACGAACCGCTGGAACCGGGCGAGCCCCCGCCCGGACAGGCCGGACACCGACAGCGGCATATTGAGCTGCGTGGCCACGCCCGGGAACGTCGAGGCCGAGGACTTCCCAGCCGCGTGGGCCGCGGCGGCCCGGAGGGCGGGCGACAGCCGGACGGTGTGCGCCGCCGCGATCGCCTCGGATGTGTGCCGGGCCGCGGCCCCGACAGGGTACGAGAACAGGTCGACCATCGGCTGCGCGGGCGTGATCCCGATGAACGTCTGATCGATGAACTCGAACCCGTACGAGGTCGAGCCGACGAGCTTGCCCGCGATGGTGACGGGAGAGCCCGACATGCCGGCGACGATCCCGTTCGTGATGTCGAGGAACGACGACGGCCCGGTGATCTGGGCGAGAATGAAGTCGACGCCGGGTGCGATCCCGTCGGGCTGGACGCCCTTGATCTCGACGTCGAACGGCGTCTGGGTGGTTCCATCGAGCACGGTCGTGCCGGTTCCGGTCATGCCGGCGTGCAGGTTGCCGACCGGGAACACCTCGGGCGGGGTGCAGGCCGGGCCGGCGTTCGCGGGCAGGCCGGCGGAGAACAGCCCGGCGACGATCGCGGAGACCATCGCCACGCGGGTGACCCGTCTGCGCGCGGGCACGCCGCGACGGGATGTGGGATTGCGGAACAAGGAAACCCCCCTTCTCGGGAACGGTGCAGAGGATAGGTCCACGGGTACCGACGCGTCTATCCCCCGTCCGGGTTCCCCTTCGTGGAGATTTGTCGTCCTCGGCAGGAGGGCCATCTTCCCTGGTGGGACCGGGAATCGACCCAGCGAACAACTTGTTCGGTACGGTTGGTTGCGTTTCGACGCGACACTTCCGGGTATCCCGTTGGCTGCCCGCTACGCACGTCGGACGCCCGAACGAAAGGACACGAACGATGAACAAGACAACGGCGAAGAAGCTCCTTGCGGAGGAGCGGAAGCGTCTCGAGCGCGTGCGGGAGGGCGTCGTCGACGAGCTCGGTGACCCGGCCGACGAGCGCTCGGCGCTCGCGGAGACGGCGGGAGCCGACCAGCATCCCGCCGACGCGGGCACGGAACGCTTCGAGCGGGAGAAGGACCTGTCGATCATCGCCGGCATCGACGCCGAGCTGGTCGACGTGATGTCGGCGCTCAAGCGGCTCGAGAGCGGCGGGTACGGAACGTGCCAGGCGTGTGGCCGCCCGATCGGGGAGGCCAGGCTGAAGGTCCGTCCCGCCGCTCGGTTCTGCGTGAAGGACCAGGCCGCGGTCGAGCGGCAGGTCCGCTCCGCATCCTGAGGGGTTGCCCTTCTTCGCACCTCATCTGCGGCGCGTGGGATCCGCCGGTGAATTGACCAACGCCGGGGCATGATCGTCCCGTGATCCTCGTCGCCGGCGGCACCGGCTTCATCGGCTCTGCGGTCGTGCGGCGCCTGCTGCGCGACGGCGGGGACGTGACGGTGATGTCGGCACACCCGGGGCGGCGCTCGCGCGGGGACGGCGCCCGCGTCGCCTTGGGCGACGTCCAACGGCCGGAGACGCTTCGCGCGGCGGTCGCCGGGGCGGACGTGGTCGTCCAGGCGCTGACGTTCCCGACCTTCCCTGTGGAGAAGCCGTCGAAGGGCTACACGTTCGAGGAGTTCGAGCACCGCGGGACCGAACGGCTCGTGCGGGCCGCCGCCGAGGGCGGCGTCCGCCGGTACGTCTACGTGTCCGGCGTCGGCGCGGCCCCCGACGCGGAGAAGGTGTGGCATCGCGCCAAGTGGGCCGGCGAACGGGCCGTGCTCGGGTCGTCGATGTCTGCCTGCGTCCTCCGGCCGTCGTGGGTGTACGGCGCCGGCGACCGCGCGCTCAACCGCTTCGTGGCCTTCGCCCGGCGGGGCCCGGCGGTCCCGGTCATCGGGGACGGGTTGCAGCGCGTCCAGCCGGTGTTCGTCGAGGACCTGGCCGAGGTCGTGGCGCGAGCGGCCGCGGTCGACGGTCCCACGGGCGTGTTCGAGGTCGGCGGCCCTGAGGTCATGACGATGAACGACGTGCTGGCCGAGGTGCTCCGTGCGCTCGGTCGGCGGAAACGGCTGGTGCACCTGCCTCCCGTCCTGCCGAAGGCCGCGGGGGCCGTGGTGTCGGTCCTCCCGAAGCCGCCGCTGTCGCCGTCGGCGGTGGACTTCGCGACGGGCGACGCGGTCGCCGACACCGCCGGCCTGCTGGCCGCGTTCCCGGGGCTGCGGTTCCGATCGCTCGCCGAGGGCCTGGCGACCTATCTGACGCCCCGCCGCCCCTAGGCGGTTTGCCCGTCGTTCCCGGGGACGGCAACAATCGGCGGGTGGACCTCGACGGGGTGCTGCTCGACGTCGACGGGGTGCTCACCGTAGTCGTGGCGCGCCCTCCCGGGCGCGGTCGAGGCGGTCGGGTGGCTCCGGTCGGCTGGCGTGCCGTTCCTGCTCGCGACGAACGCGACCTCCATGTCCCGGCCCGAGCTGGCGGCGACGCTCCGTGCTGCCGGCATCGAGGTCGCGCCCCGGGAGGTCGTGACCGCGCCGGTGGCGGCGGGGGAGTACCTCCGGCGGCACCACGCCGGGGCGCGAGTGTTCCAGGTCGGTGGTCGGGGCTCCCGGGAGGACCTCGGCGAGGTCCTGTTCGTCGAGGACGGCGAGGCCGAGGTGGTGCTGACGGCGGGCGCCGACGAGGATTTCGCTTGGGAGCGTCTCGACCGGGCGTTCCGGATGCTGCTCGGTGGCGCCGCGCTCGTGGCGATGCACCGCAACACGTCGTGGCTCACCGACCGCGGGCCGACGCTCGACTCCGGGCCGTTCGTTGCCGGGCTGGAGGCCGCGGCCGGCGTCGAGGCCGTGGTCACCGGCAAGCCGTCGCCGGAGTTCTTCGCGTCGTGCGTCGACCTCCTGGGCCTGGAGCCCTCTGGCGTCGCGATGGTCGGCGACGACCTCGACAACGACGTCCTGGCCTCGCAGCGATGCGGGATGACCGGCGTGCTGGTCCGGACGGGGAAGTTCCGCCAGGACGCGCTCGATTCGGCGTCCGCGCGCCCCGACCTGGTGCTCGACTCGATCGCCGACCTGCCGGCAGCGCTGGCGTGAGGCGCCGAAGCGGGGCGCCCGCCGTGGCCGCGCTCGTGTTCGTGCTCGTTGCGACGGCATGCTCGGGCGGCGGGCACGACCTGCCGACCGCGTCAGCCCGGTCGGCGATCACGGTGACGAGCTCCGCGTTCTCGGAAGGCGACCCGATCCCGGTCCGGTTCACGTGCGACGGAGCCGACGAGGCGCCGCCGGTCGAGTGGTCCGGCGCGAGCGGCGACGGGCCGATCGTGCTCGTGATGACCGACCCGGACGCGAACGGCTTCCTCCACTGGCTGGTGTACGGGCTGTCCGGCGCGTCCGGGACCGTCGGTGGGGACGTGGCCGCCGGCCGGGAGGGCGCAAACGACTTCGGGGGCGCCGGCTACCGGGGGCCCTGCCCGCCCGGCGGCGCGCCGCACCACTACGTGGTGACCGTGTACGAGCTCGATCCGGCGCTTCGATCCCGACGGAGCCGGGCGCGTCGGTGGACGACGTCCTCACGGGGGAGCCGTCCGCCCAGGGGTCCCTCACCGGCACGTACGAGCGCGCCTGAGATTTCGCCGTCAGGTCAGGCGGAGCTCGGCCTCCAGTTCCTCTGGATCCGTGACCGGGCGGCGGCAGGCGAAGCGCTCGCAGACGTAGGCGGCGGGCTTGCCGTCGACGAGGGCCCGGCCCGAGAGGAGCGGAACCTGACCGGCCCCGCTCTCCACCGGGTCGCCCGCGGCCATGACGAGGTTCGGACGGAACGACGACCACACCTGCTCGGCCAGTGCGCGCGTTCCCCCGTCCCCGGCCGGGCCGACGATCGCCACCTCGCGCGGCGGCGACAGGTACAGGTCGAGCGCGCACAGCGCGTGCCCGAACCCCGACGGCGCCCGGGCCAGCCCCTCCCGGACCAGGCGCAGGGCCGACACCCCCGCCCGCTCCAGCTCCGCGTCCCCCTCGATGAGCGCCAGCCGCTGGAGCACCTCCGCCGCGGCCGAGTTCCCGCTGGGGACCGCGTTGTCGAACAGCTCCTTCGGCCGGACCACGAGCGCCTCGGCGTCCTCGCCCGTTTGATAGAACCCGCCCCGCTCGGCGTCGTGGAACAGGCCGACCAGGTCGGCGGCCTGCGCACGGGCCTCGCGGTACCACCGCAGGTCGAGCGTGGTCTCGTGCAGGGTCAGGCAGGCCTGGGCGAACAGCGCCACGTCGTCGGCGTACGCCGGCCCGCCGGCCCGTCCCTCCCGCCACGTCCGGAGCAGCCTGCCGTCCTCCCGCCGCAGCTCGGCCAGCACGAACTCGGCGGCCCCGACGGCGGCATCGACGTACCGCGGCTCGCCGAGCACCCGCCCGGCCTCGGCGAGCGCACGGATCGCCATCGCGTTCCACCCGGCGAGGATCTTGTCGTCGGTCCCCGGCGGTACGCGCTTCGCGCGCCGTTCCAGCAGGAGCGGGCGCGCCGCCGCCACTCGGCGTGCGAGCTCGTCCTCGGCGATCCCGATCTCCGATGCGACCACGGCGGCCGGGAGCGGCGTCCACAGGACGTTCGTCCCCTCCCAGTTCCCCTGCGGCGCGGCGCCGAGGAACACGGCGACCTCCTCGCGGGCGATCTCGACCAGCTCGTCGAACGACCAGACGAAGAACTTCCCTTCCACGCCTTCGGAGTCGGCGTCCTGCGAGGAGAAGAACCCGCCGTCGGGATGCCGCATCTCGCGGAGGAGGTAGTCGAGGGTCCGGGTGCAGACCTCGCGGTAGCGCTCCACGCCGAGGACCTGCCACCCGTGGAGGTACAGCAGCGCGAGCTGGGCGTTGTCGTAGAGCATCTTCTCGAAGTGCGGCACGTGCCACCGCCCGTCGACCGAGTACCGGTGGAACCCCCCGCCCAACTGGTCGTACATACCGCCCGCCGCCATGCGGTCGAGCGTGAGCCTCGCCATGTCGCCCGCGTCGGGCATCCCGCGGAGGTGGCACCGGAGGACGAACTCCCACGTCATCGGCTGCGGGAACTTCGGCGCGCCTCCGACCCCGCCCCAGTTCGTGTCGAACGCCCGCCGCAGCCCGCCGAACGCCTGCTGCAGGAGATCCTCGGAGAGGGGTTCCCTGGAGGCCGCCGCCTCCGTCTGCCTGGCGATGGCGTTCGCGAGCGCCCTGCCCTGGCGGAGCGCCTCGTCGCGCCGGTCGCGCCACGCCTCCGCGACGGCGGCGAGGACCTTGCGGAACGACGGCATGCCGTGGCGGTCCTCGTCGGGGAAGTACGTCCCGCCGTAGAACGGCTCCCCGTCGGGCGTGCAGAACACCGTCATCGGCCATCCGCCCGAGCCGGTCATGGCCTGCACGGCGTCCATGTAGATCGCGTCGACGTCCGGGCGTTCCTCCCGGTCGACCTTGATCGAGACGAAGTGCTCGTTCATGAGCGCCGCCGTCTCGGGGTCCTCGAACGACTCCCGTTCCATGACGTGGCACCAGTGGCAGGCCGCGTAGCCCACCGAGAGCAGGATCGGCCGGTCCTCGCGCCCGGCCCGTTCGAGCGCCTCCGGGCCCCACGGGTACCAGTCCACGGGGTTGTGCGCGTGCTGGAGCAGGTAGGGGCTGGTCTCCCCGGCGAGGCGGTTCGCCGGAAGGTGAGCGTTCGCCTTCGTGGCCTCGGTCACGACTCCAGTGTCTCGCACGGCGGTGTTCCCCGATCGGCCCGTGCCCGGGGACCTAGGGCGAACGGCGAAGGCCCAAACCGAAAAGTGCCCATGGGCCGATGATCACCGGTGATGCGCGCAGGTACCTTGATTCAGGGAGCCGGGGGTGCCCCGATCGGCCGATGCCCGGCATCACCCGGAAAGGCCGTGGAAGGGGGCGGATGATCGCGGAGCAGCAGGTGGTGCTGGACTCGAGCTCGTTCTGGGCTCTGGTCGGCCTCGCCGCGCTCGCTTCCGTCGTCGCCCTGGTGGCGGCGCTGGCCGCATGGCGTTCCTCCAAGTCGTCGAAGGACGCGATCGGCGCGCTGGACGCGGCCCGGCGGGAGATGGTCGCGATCGAGCACGAGCGGCGGGAACGGAGCCTGACGCCGCGCCGGGCCGAGGACGGCCGCCGCCTCGCCGCCTCGAACGCCGCGCCCGCCGCGAGAGCCACCGGGGGGCCGCCGGCCGCCGATCCACGGACCGCCGTGACGCCGCCCGCTCCGAGGCCGTCACCACCCCCGCCCCGGAGGGTCGACACCCTCATGGATCCCGACCGCCCCTGGCAGGCGCTCCGCCCAGGCCCCGATGCCACGCCGAACTCCGGCAACTCCGCCGGCCGCGGCGCCGCCCTCGAACCGGAGGTCGTCCCGGCGCCGCCCGTGCCGGTCCCCGATGAGCTCCGCACCGAGCCGCTGACCCCGCCGCGGGCGCACCCCGGCCACGTCCCGGAGCCGGCGGTCGAGCCGGCCGAGGTGATCGTCCCGCCCCGACCCGCCCCCGAGGCGCCGGTCCCTGTAGCTCCGGAGCCCGCCGCCGAGCCCGCAGCCGAGCCCGCAGCCGGCCCGCAGCCGAGCCCGGGTCCAGCCGGCAGCCGAGCCGGGGTCCAACCGCCGCGCGACCCGGCCGCGGCCAGGTTCCGTAGGCTCGAAGACCCGGACCCGTTCGTCCGGATCGAAGCCATCGAGGACCTCCGGGGCCACCCGGACCTGGTCGACGCGCTGATCAAGGCGCTGCACGACGACTTCCCGGTCGTGCGGCGGCAGGCGGTTCGGGCGCTGCGCGAGGCCGGCGACCCGCGCGCGACCGAGGCCCTGCTCGAGGTCGTGAACACCGACCCGGCGTCCGAGGTCCGCCAGGAGGCGGTCGAGGCGCTCGGGATGATGCTCCGGGGCCCGATCGACGCTTCGGGTACGGCCTAGCCCGCGGCGAGCTCCCGGCCGATCAGCTCGACCATCCCGACGTCGTCGTGCGCGAGGTGCTGGAGCATGATCCGCTCCACGCCGGCGTCCTCGAACTCGCGGAGGCGGGCTCGGGCCTCGTCGACGGTGCCGTACACGGTGGCCTCCGCGCCTTCGCCGAGGAGGGCCTCGCCCTCGTCGGCGCTCCGGCCGCGGAGCTCGGCCACCCGCCCGGCGCGTCGGAGGAGGTCGGCCCGGTCCTCGCCGACGATGCACCCGGTCATCAACGAGAAGGTGAGGGTGGCCGGGTCGCGGCCCTCTTCCTTCCAGGCCTGTTCGACGACCGCCCGTCGCCGGGCGCATTCCTCCGGCGAAGCGAAGGTCGTGTTGTACTCGTCCGCCCATCGCGCGGCGAGTCGAGCGCCTTTCGGTCCCGCGGAGCCGCCGACGATGATCGGCGGGTGGGGCCGCTGCACCGGCTTCGGCTCCGCGTGACAGTCCTCGAGCGTGTAGTGCTTCCCCTCGAACGAGAACGACTCCTCCGACCACTGCCGGTGCACGATCTCGAGCTGCTCGGCGAGCATCTCCATCCGCACTCGCGTCTCCGGGAACGGGAACCCGTACCGGAAGTGGTCGTCGCCGTACCAGCCCGCGCCCAGGCCGAGCTCGACGCGGCCGCCCGATATGTGGTCGGCGGTCGCGGCGCACTTCGCGAGGACCGACGGATGGCGGAACGTCGCCGGCGACACGAGGGTCCCCAGCCGGATCCGCGAGGTCACCGCCCCGAGCGCCGACAGCGTCGCCCAGGCGTCGAGCGCGCCCCGTTCGAGGAACGGCGAGATCGTCGCGTAGTGGTCCGATCGGAACAGCCCCTCGAACCCGCTGGATTCGCAGGCGTTCGCGAGCGCGACCCACTGGTCCCAGGTGACGTCCTCCTGGCCTTCGATCATCAAGTTCAGTCGCATGGGTTTCTCCTATGTCAAGCCGCCACCGCGACGAACGCCTCGACAGCGTCCGCGAGGAGGGCTCGGTAGACGACGTCAGAGAGCTTGCGCTTCAACGCTCGCAGTGCCTCCTTGTCGGTGTTGCCGTTCCCGATCCGGCGCTCGAGGTACGCCTTGGCCTCGGGGTGGCAGCGCTTCTGGGTCACCGCGATGCGATGGATGGAGCAGTTCAGCTGGCGGTTCCCGGTGCGTAACAGACGGTGGCGGATCCGGTTCGAGGACCACACGGGCAGCGGAGCGGTGCCGTTGTGGCGGGCGAAGGCGTCCTTGGAGCGGAACCTTCGGACGTCAGCCACCTCCCCCACGACCTTCGCCGCGACGAGTGGCCCGACTCCGCGGAGCGCCAGGAGCCGGGGGGCGAGGCACTTCGTGCGGACGGCGGGCACACCTCAGTGGGGGCGATGCCACGCTCCTATCAAGCCACGCCGGCCGGTCTCGCATGTCCGAGGGGCGGCAAAACGCATGCTGTCCACGAAAGACACCGAGCATAGGAGCCAACCCCTCGGACTTCTGTGACACCGGCAAGCGTGACACTGAGGGCGAGCATAGGTGGGCCGGGCATTGCACGGTTCCGGGCGGCGGCCGGACGCCGCGCGCCGATACCATGGCCCGACCCATGGACGACCTGTTCCTGCGAGCCTGCCGGCGCGAGCCGGTCGAACGGACCCCCGTGTGGTTCATGCGCCAGGCCGGGCGGTACCAGGCCGAGTACCGGGCGCTCCGCGAACGGCGCGGCATCCTGGAGATCTGCAGGACGCCGGACCTGGCCGCGCAGGTGACCGCGCTGCCGGTGGAGCAGCTCGGCGTCGACGCCGCGATCCTGTTCTCGGACATCATGATCCCGGTCGCCGCGATGGGCGCCTCGCTCGACATCGTCGAGGGGCGCGGCCCGGTGATCGACCCCCCGATCCGGGAGGCGCGAGACCTCGACCGGCTGCATGCGCTGGAACCGGAGGCCGAGGTGCCGTTCGTCCTGGAGGCCGTTCGGGCGCTCGCGGGATCGCTCGACCGGCCGTTGATCGGGTTCGCCGGGGCGCCGTTCACGCTGGCCTCGTACCTGGTCGAGGGCGGGCCGTCGAAGGACTACGCCCGGACGAAGGCGCTGATGTGGTCGGACCCGGCGGCGTGGGACCGGCTGATGTCGCTGCTCGCCGACTCGATGCTCGCGTACCTCCGGGCACAGGTCGCATCCGGCGCCGGCGCGGTGCAGCTGTTCGATTCCTGGGTCGGCGCCCTCGCCGAGGAGGAGTACCGGGAACGCGTGCTGCCCTACTCGCGGCGGATCCTCGAGGGCCTGGCCGGATCGGGGGCGCCGCGGATCCACTTCGGCGTCGGGACCGGGCACCTGCTCGAAGCGATGCGCGACGCCGGTGCAGATGTCGTCGGCGTCGACTGGCGCACGCCGCTCGACCAGGCCTGGCAGCGGGTCGGCGACGGCGTGGCCCTGCAGGGAAACCTCGACCCCGCCGCGCCGCTGGCGGCTCCGGATGCGTTGCGGCGCAAGGTGATCGAGGTGCTCGACGCCGCGGGCGGGCGGCCGGGGCACGTGTTCAACCTGGGACACGGCGTGCTGCCCCCGACCGAGCCGGGAGCGCTGAAGGCGGTCGTCGACCTCGTGCACGAGCATACGGAACGCGGAGCGGCGGCCGGTGCCTGACGGAACGCCGATCGGCCTGCTGGTCATGGCGTACGGGACGGCGTCCGGCCCGGACGACGTCGAGCGGTACTACACGGACATCCGCGGGGGACGTGCCCCGACGCCGGAGCACCTCGCGGAGCTGCAGGGGCGGTACGCGGCGATCGGGAACCGCTTTCCGCTGCTCGACATCACGACGCGTCAGGCGGAGGGCATCGCGGCCGTGTTGAACGAATCGGCGGGCTTCGAGGCGTACCGCCCGTATCTCGGCATGAAGCACTCGCCGCCCTTCATCGCGGAGGGCGTCGAGGGCATGCGAGCCGACGGCGTCGAACGGGGGATCGGCGTCGTGATGGCGCCCCACTGGTCGGGCATGTCGGTCGAGGACTACGTCCGTCGGGTCGAGGAGGCCGTCGCGGCGAACGGCGGCCCGCGGATGTCCTACGTCCGCCAGTGGTACGACCGGCCCGAGTTCGTGGCGTTCCTCGCGGACCGTTGCTCGGACGCTCTGGACCGGCTGACGCCCGAGGAACGCGAGGCAGCGGCGGTGATCTTCTCCGCGCACTCGCTGCCGGTGCGGACGGAGCCGGATGGCTCGCTGCGGTGCCTGCGGTGCACCGCTGAGCGGTGCACCGAATCGTGCACGTACCGGGACCAGCTCGGCGACACGGCTCGCCGTGTCGCCGAGCACCTCGCCCTGCCCCACGAGGTCACGATCGCCTGGCAGAGCGCCGGCCGGACGGCCGACCCGTGGTGGGGGCCGCCCATCGAGGACGTGATCGGTCGGCTCGCCGCAGACGGCCGCCCGGCGGTGGTCGTGTGCAGCGCAGGGTTCGTCTCCGACCACCTCGAGATCCTCTACGACCTCGACATCGAGGCGAAACAGCTGGCGAGCGAGGCCGGCATCCGGCTGGAGCGGACCGAGATGCCGAACGACGACCCGGAGTTCCTGCGGGCCGTCGCCGCGGCGATCCGGGATCATGTGGCCGAGGAGGACCGATGACCGACACAGCGACACCAGCGACACCAACGAGAACTCCGGGCAGAGCGCCCAGCAGGCGACCGCCGACGACCGCCCGACCTATGCCTACTACCCCGCGTTCCGGGCCTCGGCGGACCTGCGCGGGGCCGACTCGCTCGCGGTGACCCACGAGGCCGAGCAGCTGTTCAAGGAGTGGGACGACCGCGTCCATGTCCGCGGCGTGTACTCGACCGTGGCGTTCCGCACCGACGCCGACCTGATGATGTGGTGGGTGGCCCGCTCGCCCGACGACGTCCAGGGCCTGCTCGCGGAATTCCGCCGGACTCCCCTGGGACGCGGACTCGAGCAGACCCATGCGTTCCTCGGCGTCCATCGCCCGCCGGAGGTCGCGAAGGACCACGTGCCCGCGTTCATGAAGGGCGATCCGCCGAAGCGCTACCTCAACGTGTACCCGTTCGTCCGGTCGCACGACTGGTACCTGATCCCGAAGGAGGAGCGCGCCGCGCTGCTCCGCGAACACGGCGAGATGGGGCGCGAGTTCCCCGGCGTCCTGGCGAACACCACGTCGAACTTCGGGATCGGCGACTGGGAGTGGATCCTCGCGTTCGAGGCAGACGACCTGACCGAGATCGTCGACTGCATCCGGCGCCTCCGCGACGCCAGGGCACGGAAGTTCACGAGCGTCGAGATCCCGTTCATCACCGGGATCCGCAAGCCGCTCGCCGACGCGGTCCGCGACGCGCTGTAGCCGGTGGGGTCCGCACCGCTCCGGATCGGAACGCGGCGATCGGAGCTCGCCATGGCGCAGGCCCGCGAGGTCTCGGCCCTGCTCCACGGGCTCGGGGTGCAGACGGAGATCCTCCCGATGCTGACGCAGGGGGACCGCGGAGCGCCGGCCACCGCGTCGCCCGCCGGGCTCAAGGGCCTGTGGGTGAACGACATCGTCGACGCCCTGCTCCACGACGAGATCGACCTGGCGGTGCACTCGGCGAAGGACCTCCCGGCGGAGGACTCGCCCGGCGTGGTCGTGGCGGCGGTTCCCGAGCGCGGATCGCCGTTCGACATGCTGATCCGGCGGGGGCCGGAGCTGCCGGCCGGATCGCGGGTCGGTTCCTCGAGCCTCCGGCGGCGGGGACAGATGAAGGCCGCGCATCCCGAGTACGAGGTCGTCGGGATCCGCGGGAACGTCGACACGCGACTGCGGAAGCTGCAGGACGGCGAGGTGGACGCGCTGGTCCTCGCCGCGGCGGGCCTGGCGCGGCTCGACGCCGTTCCCGCCCATGCCGACCTGCTCGATGCCGACACGATGGTGCCGGCGCCGGGTCAGGGCGCCCTGGCGGTGCAGACCCGGGACGCGGGGGCGGCCCGCGACGTCGTCGCCCGGCTCGACCACGGGCCCTCGCGGCTGGCGTTCGAGGCGGAACGGTCGCTGGTTCGGATGGTCGGGGGCGGCTGCGCGCTCCCGCTCGGCGCCTACGCGACCGTCGACGGCCCCGTCATCCGGCTGTCGGCCGTGGTGCTGCGGCCGGACGGAACGTCGCCGGTCCGAGCCGCCTCGGAGGCCGACTCGCCGGAGACCGCGGCCCGCGAGGTGGCCGAGGCGCTGCTCGAGGGCGGCGCCGGCGCGATCCTGGAGGAGCTGGGGAGCCCGACGTGACGCTCGAGGGCCGGACCGTGGTGGTCACCCGGCCCGCGGGGGAGGCGGCGACGCTGTCCGCCCTGCTCCGGGCGGAGGGCGCGCGGGTCCTCGAGGCGCCGGCCATCGAGATCCTTCCTGCCGAGGACACCGGTCCCCTCGACGAGGCGGTCGCCGACCTGTGCGAGGGCGGGTTCGCCTGGGTGATCTTCTCGAGCCCGCGCGCCGTGGACGCGGTGTGCGAGCGGATGGACGCGCTCGACTACCGGCGGGGCATCGCGGCGACGATCGCGGCGATCGGCCCGGCCACGGCGGCGGCCGCTGCTCGAGGCCGGGTTCCACGTGCACCTCGTCGCCGACCCGCACACGACCGACGCGCTGGCCCGGCAGTTCCCGTCGGGGCGTGGCCGCGTCCTGCTGCCGCGGGCCGACATCGCGCCGCCCGGCCTGGAGGACGTCCTCGAAGGCAAGGGCTGGTCGCCGGTGCGTGTGGTGGCCTACCGGACGGGGATGTCGGCGACCCTCCCCGGGGACGTCGATGAGGCCCTGACGGCCTTGCGCGTCGACGCTGTGGCGTTCACGAGCGCCTCGACCGTCCGCGGGTTCGCCTCGCTCACGACCGAACGCTCGGTTCCGGCGGTGGCCATCGGCCCGGTGACGGCCCGCGCGGCGCGCGAGGAGGGGTTCCAGGTGGCCGCCGTCGCCGACCCGCACACGATCGAGGGCGTGGCCGCGGCGCTCGCGGCAACCATCGGCGCGGCGCCGGCGCGCGTGTTCCACATCACGGGCTCGTCGGATGCCTCGGCCGCCGAGCAGTCCGGCACGTACGAGGACCCGTCCCTCGCAGGCGAGGGGTTCATCCACTGTTCCTTCGCGCACCAGGTGGCGCCCGTCGCGAACGCCGTGTTCGCCGGCCGGTCCGACCTGGTGCTCCTCGAGATCGACGTCGCCCGCTTGCAGTCGCCGCTCGAGGTGGAGCGTGGAACCGGCGGGACGGGCGAACGGTTCCCGCACGTCTACGGCCCGGTGAGCTGGGACGCCGTCGTCGCGGTGCATCCGTTCGCGCCGGGGCCGGACGGGTCGTTCTCGTTCGAAGCGCAGGCCGGCGGCTGACGGGCGGCGGTCCGGGGCTACACTTTCGGACATGCCGTTCCCCGACCACCGGCCCCGTCGAATGCGGGCGCGCGAGGCCCTCCGGCGCATGGTGCGAGAGACCGATCTCTCGCCGCGGCACTTCGTCGCGCCGCTGTTCGTCAAGGAGGGAATCTCCGAGCCGGCGCCGATCTCGTCGATGCCCGGCCACGCGCAGCACACGCTCGAGTCGCTGAGGAAGGAATCAGTCGACGTGGCGTCGAGCGGCGTCCGGAACTTCATGCTGTTCGGCGTCCCGGCCCACAAGGACGCCGAGGGAACCGAGTCGCACAACCCCGAGGGGATCGCCCAGCTGGCGCTGGGCGCTCTCAAGGAGGAGCTCGGCGACGACGCGGTCGTCGTCGCCGACCTGTGCCTCGACGAGTACACCGACCACGGCCACTGCGGCGTGCTCACCGATTCCGGGGAGGTCGACAACGACCGAACGCTCGAGATCTACCGTCGCATCGCCCTGGCCCAGGCCGAGGCCGGCGCCGACATGGTCGGACCGAGCGGGATGATGGACGGCCAGGTCGCCGCCATCCGCGAGGCGCTCGACGACGCCGGCCACCAGCGGGTCGGGATCATGGCCTACGCGGCGAAGTTCGCCTCGGGTTTCTACGGTCCGTTCCGCGAGGCCGCCGAGTGCGCGCCGCAGTTCGGCGACCGCCGCGGCTACCAGTTGGACCCGGCCAACATCGAGGAGGCCGTCCGCGAGGTCGAGGAGGACATCGACGAGGGCGCCGACATCGTCATGGTGAAGCCGGCGCTGTCGTACCTCGACGTGATCCGCGCGGCGAAGGACGCGACCGGGTTCCCGATGGCCGCCTACAACGTCAGCGGCGAGTACGCGATGGTGAAGGCGGCGGCCGAACGCGGCTGGATCGATGGCCGGACCATCACGCTCGAGATCCTCACTTCCATCCGCCGGGCCGGCGCCGACCTCATCCTCACGTACCACGCCAAGGAAGCCGCCAACTGGCTGGGCGGCGCATAGTCCGCCGATCCCTCGCCACCGCTGCGCTCCTTCGTTCCCGCGCATCCCGACGGTCGGTCGCTCCGTAGCGAGGCTTGTGGCCCGGTGCGCCCCGTGGCGCACGCCGTAGGGTGGGAGCGATGCCACCCGACGACCTCGCATCTCGCATCGAGGAATTCCTCCTGAGTCTGGATCTGCCGGCCGACGGCAGGGGCTACGTGAACCTCCACCTGCACCGGCTGGTCCGGACGCTCCTCCGGGTCCCGCCAGCCCGGGGCTCCGGTCGGGCTCTGGAACTCGGTTCGTACATGCAGATGGCGCCGGTCCTGGATCTGTTCCTCCGATACAGCGACGTCCGCGGCGCCTACTACGGCCACGCCGGGGAGTCGAAGACCGTCACAACCTCCGTCGGCGGCCGGGAGGTGTTCCGGTGCGTCGTCGACGGGTTCGACGTGGAACGGGACCGCTTCCCCTACGACGACGAGTCGATGGAGACGGTCCTCGCGTGCGAGATCATCGAGCACCTCCTGAGCGACCCGATCCACATGCTGAGCGAGATCCACCGGGTGCTCGAGCTCGGCGGCACGATGGTTCTCACGACCCCGAACGTCGCCAGCTACACGTCCGTGGCCCGCGCGCTCACGATGGAAGGGAACCCGCAGATCTACTCCTCCTACCCCCCGTTGAGGGACGAGGACGCCGACGTCGAGATCCCGCATGTCCGGGAATACACGCCGGAGGAGCTCGAGGAGACCGTCCGCGCGGCCGGTTTCACCGACGTCACCCTGGAGACGGAGCGCGACGAGACGTTCGACTCCGAGTGGGTGGAGCGCATCCTGCGGGAACACGGATTGCCGACCGAGCGCCGCGGAGAGCAGCAGTACTGCGTCGCGCGCAAGACCTCTCCGCACACCGCCCCACAGCGGCCTCACTTCCTGTACGACCAGTGACGTTCCCGATCGGGCGGGCACCGACCCGCCCGGGCCCGCCGGGCCGGAGAAATTCTGCGTACTCCCCGTGTGCCGATGAGTGTGCTAACCTCGGCACATGCGCGTGCACGTTGTGCTCGATGATGACCTCGTCAAGGAACTGGACGAACTGGCGGGCCCTCGCGGGCGAAGCACGTTCATCGCGGAAGCCACTCGTCGCGCTCTTGAACGGGAGCGTCGGTGGCGAGCGCTCGATCGAGCTTTCGGATCGATTCCCGACCACGGCCACGATTGGGACGAAGACCCGGCCGCATGGGTTCACGAGCAACGACGCGCCGATCCGCGTCGAGTCGGTTGAATGTCGGGAATCCTCCTCGACACGACCGTGCTCCTCGACTGGCTGCGGGGCCGTGAGACCACGCGCCAGCGCCTCAGCGCGGTCTGGACGAACGGCGACGACGCTTATGTCTGCGCGATCTGCATCGAAGAGGTTGCGCGCGGCATCCACAGGACTGAGGAATCCGACTTCGAGCAGCTCTTGGTCGGTCTCCTGGTCGCGCCACTCGGTATCCCCGAGGGACGTCTTGCCGGCTGGTGGCGAAGGACGCTCGCCCGGCGTGGCCGCACCCTCTCTCAAGTCGACGCGCTCATCGCGGCAGCGGCGGTGGGGGTGGGGGCCCGGGTCGCGACCGCCAACGTCAGCGACTTTCGCATTCCGAATGTCGCCGTGGAACACTGGCCAAGCGGCGCATAGCGGCGGGGATCATGCTGGCCCCACATGGTTGCTACTCGGTCGGCGAGAGGCTCACGAAATGACGATCGACATCCGGACCGATGACCAGATCTCCGACGTCGAGGGCGGATGGTTCCGCGCCCGGTGGCACTTCTCGTTCGACTCCTACTACGACCCCGAATACATGGGGTTCGGGAACCTCCGGGTGTTCAACGACGACCGGCTGATCCCCGGCGCCATCTGGCCGATGCACCCGCACCGCGACATCGAGGGGCTGACCTACGTCGTCGAGGGGACGTTCCGCCACGAGGACAACGTCGGCGGCGACGCCGGGAACCTCCCGCCGGGTTCCGTCCAGCGGATGACGCTCGGCAGCGGCGCGCACCACTCCGAACAGAACGGCTCCGAGACCGAGCAGATGCGGTTCATCCAGATGTGGATCATGCCGGAGCGGCAGGGCTTGACTCCCGGCGTCGAGCAACGCGTGTTCACGGTCGACGACCGGCTGGGCAACCTGCTCGAGGTCATCTCTCCCGAAGGCGGGACCGCGGTGAAGGTCCACGGCAACGCGCGCGTGTTCGTCTCGCGGCTCGTTCCTCCCGAATCCGTTCGTCACGAGCTCGGCCCCGACCGCGGCGTCTACCTCTACGTGATCGAGGGTGACGTCGCGGTCAACGGCGAGCGCATGGTGACCGGCTCGGCCGCCCGGATCCGGGACGAGGCCGCCGTCGAGATCACACCGAACGAGGAGTCCGAGCTGATCCTCGTGGACGTCGATCTCACCTGGCGTGGCTGAGCCCGAACCGGCTCCGCGTCGTCCCTGGCCCGGCGCCCGATCGAACGTCCCCGAGGTCAAAGCCGGCTTCGCTTTGGTGGTCTTCGCGGTCGTGCTGGAGCTCGTCGCCTTCCTCGACGGGCCGAGAAGTCGTGCCCTGACAGCCGCGTCGTGGATGGTCGACCGGTGCGGCGACTGGCGCTGGTTCGTCTGGCTCGTCCCGCTCGCGGTCGGTGCGACCGGCCTGGGGCTCGCCCTGCACGGCGCGAGGAACGAGACCGAGGAAGGCCCTTCGTTCCGGGCCGCACTGTTCGCCTCGATCGGCGCGGTGCTCGCGATCGGCGCGGTGCTCTTCTTCTCGTTCCGCCCGGGCTGCACGCCCGTCCGGGCGCCGGGCGCGTAACGTTCGCCGAGCCGACCTCGAGGAGGCGTGAACGTGGCGGACGAGATCTGGCTCGCGCGGCACGGGGCCACCGAGTGGACCGTGTCGAAACAGCACACCGGCTCCACCGACCTGCCGCTCATCCCGGACGGCGAGGAGGACGCCCGGGATCTCGGCCGGCGACTGACCGGCATCGAGTTCGGAACCGTCATGTCGAGCCCGCTCCAGCGGGCCCGGGAGACGGCCCGGCTCGCCGGGTTCCCCGACCCGAGGATCAACGAGCTCCTCCGTGAAGTCGACTACGGCGACGACGAGGGCGTGACCACGAAGGAGATCCAGGATGAACGCCCGCAGTGGGAGCTCTTCCGCGACGGCTCACCCGGCGGGGAGACGCCAGAACAGATCGCCGGGCGGATGGACCAGCTGCTTCTCGATCTCGCCGACGAACCGAAGCCGGTCCTCCTGTTCGGCCACGGCCATTGCCTGAGAGCCCTGGCGACGCGCTACCTGGGCCTCGACATCTGGGTCGCGGGCGTCCTGGCGCTCGACGCCGGGAGCCTCAGCATCCTGGGCGAGGAGCACGGGCACCCGGCCCTCCGCCTGTGGAACGAGACTCGCTCGACCGACTAGACCTCGACCTCCATGCCCTCGTACGCCAGCGTGATCTCGCTGCCGTCGTGGGGGCCGCCGTTGCCGTTCCACAGCTCCTTGGCGCGGACGAGGATCGCGTCGAGCTCGTCGTCGTCGTGCAGCGGGTCGTGGTGCGTCATGAACAGCCTGCGGACCTTGGTCAGCTGCGCGAACGTCACGACGTGCTCGGTCGAGGAGTGCCCCCAGCCGACCTTGTGGTTGTACTCATCCTCCGTGTACTGCGCGTCGTGGAACAGCACGTCGGCGCCGAACGCTGCCGCGTAGCCCGACAGCCACTCCGGGGCGACCCCGCGGAGGTCGCCGATGCCGAGCGCCGGCTCGTGATCCGGCATGTACACGAGCGAGCGGTCGGCCTCCTCGACCCGGTACCCGACCGTCGGCCCGGGGTGTGAGATGCGCTGCGCCGTCAGCCGGGCGCCGGCCAGCTCCCACTCTTCGTCCTCCGGCGTGTCGTGGAACGTCGGGTGCGACGGGATCGCCGACAGGTGCACCGGGAACAGCGGCGGCGACAGGTACGTCGCGATGCGGTCCTCGAGCGACTTGAGCGGCGAGGCCGGCCCCCAGATGTGCAGCTCAGAGGCGGTCGTCCACAGCGGCGTGAAGAACCCCAGCCCCTCGAGGTGGTCGAGGTGCAGGTGGGTCAGCAGGACGTCGATGCGCTTCGGCGCCTGTTCGGCGAGCTTCAGCCCGAGCGGCCGGGCGCCGGTTCCGGCGTCGAGCACCAGCACCGACCCGTTGTCGAGCGAGATCTCCAGGCAGGACGTGTTCCCTCCGTACCGGATCGTGTCCGGACCCGGCGCGGCCAGGGAACCCCGACACCCCCACACCTTCGCCTTCATCCCGCCGGTTCCCTCACGACGCTGCCTCCCCCTCCGAATCCGGTTCCATCGGCGTCGCAGAACGCTCCCAGAACAGCGCCACCGCGCCAACGGTCTCGCCGGGATGGCGCTGCAGGGGTATCGCGGTGGCCGCCAGGTGGCGGGTGACGCCGTCGGCGGCGATGAGGTCGATCTCCCGGTGGGCGGGCCGCCCCTCGATGAGCGCAACGCCGAGCGGCAGCTCCCTGCGCGGGATGGGGACGCCGTCGGGGTCGACGGAGCGGAACGTCTCCGACCACCGTTCGGCGGAGACCTCGCCAATGTCCGCGAACGACTGCCCGAGAAGCGCCTCGGCCCCCTCGTTGAAGAACACGAGCGTTCCCTCGGCGTCGACCACGAAGATCGGGGTCGCCAGCCGAGCGGCCATGTCGCGCGCCAGGATCAGCACGAGGTCCTTCTGGCGGGGCTCCCAACCCATGGGGCGAGCGTAAGCCCTCGGGCGCATGCGTACCAATGCCGCCGTTCGTCCCAACAAATGCAGACCCTTGCTCCGTTTCCGCGGGCACGGCGGGCGGTAGGCTTACCGGCGACGTGGCGCAACGAACCATCGCAGTCACCGAGGCCCCCAGGGACGACGAGATCCGCCTCCGGGTCCTCTCCCTGCCCGAGCGCTTCCGAACCGATGCGGCGAACGGCCTGCGGGCCGAATGGGAGCTGTCGGTCGGCGGCGACACCTACACGATCTCGGTCGCAAGGAAAACCTGCCGGGTGCGTCCCGGCTCGAGCGGCGCCGCGGCGGCGCGCATCTCGGCCGACCGCGAGACCTGGCTGGCGATCGACGACGGACGGGTCAACGGCATCGACGCGTTCCTCTCGCGGCGGCTGACCCTTCGTGGCAACCTCGACCTGGCCGCGCGGCTGCAGTCGCTGTTCGAGCCGCACGGCCGACCCCGTGGGCCGCTCGACCTGGACCAGCTCGAGGTCGAGGCCGGCGACTGCACGATCTCGACCTACGTCTTCGGCGAGGGGCCGCCGGTGCATCGCGCTCCACGGCCTGGGCGGAACGAAGATCTCGATGCTGCCGATCGTGCCGGCCCTCGCCCCGTACCACCGGGTGATCATCCCGGACCTCCCCGGCCACGGGGAGTCCGACAAGCCGGTCTCGACGCAGTACACGCCGCGCAACTACGCCCGCACCGTCCGCAAGCTGATGGACGCGCTCGACGTCGACCGCGCGATCGTCATCGGGAACTCGCTGGGCGGCCGCATCGCGCTCGAGCTCGGCGTCCGTTCACCCGACCGCGTGCGGGCCCTCGGCCTGCTCGCGCCGGCGGTGCCCGGCTTCCGGGTCCGCTACATCATGGGATTCACGCGGATCATCCCGACCGAGCTCGGCGCCGTGCCGTTCCCGATGCGGGAGCGGTGGATGAAGGCGGCGGTCCGCAGGCTGCTCGGCGACCCGTCGAAGCTCCCCGACGAGGCGTACCAGGCATCCGCGGAGGAGTTCATCCGCATCTACCGGTCGCCGCAGGCCCGGATGGCGTTCTTCGACTCGATCCGGCACCTCCTGACCGAGGCTCCGAAGCCGTTCTGGGCGCGCATGCGGCACGTCCGGGTGCCGGTCCAGATCGTGTGGGGAACGGCCGACCGGCTCGTTCCGGTCCGCCTCGCGCCGAAGCTCGCCGGCGAGCTGCCGTCGGCCGAGCTGCTGGTGCTCCCGCGGGTCGGCCACGTTCCGCAGTTCGAGGCCACGGAGCAGACCACGAAGGCCCTCACGACGTTCATCGCCGGCCTGAAGGACTGACGTCCCTCCAAACGTGGGTTCGGCCGGTACCATCGTGCGGAATCCGATATGCCGCCTCCACCCGCACGCCCACCGTCAAAGCCGCCCGCACGCGGCAACGTCCCGCGCCATGCAGCGCCCGCGCGGTTCCCGTTCCGCGTGGTCATGCTCGTGCTGGTGCTCGTCGTAGGAGTGGTCGTCGGCGCCCGGGCGCTGACGAACGGCGGGGACGACGGCGACACGCCGAAGGCCGGAACGACCACCCGGGAGTCGCCGGACGCGAGCGGAACCGGCACCGGTTCCGACGACCCGACCACGCCGGGGAAGACCGGCGGGTCGCCCACCGAGCCGGGGAGCCCGAACCCCACGGAGACCGAGGACGACCCGACCACGCCGGGGCCGCTCAACACGAAGTTCCCCGGGCTCGTGACGTTCCGCGGGAACGCGACCCGGACCTACTACGGCGAGGGACCGCTCCCGAAGCACCCCGAGATCCTGTGGCAGTACCCGCAGTCGGGCGGGCTGTGCTCGCCAGTCCGACGGGGGGCAGGGCCTGAAGACCTGGTGCGGCACGGGCTGGACCGGCCAGCCCAACGTGATCGTCCACGACAACGGGAAGATCGAGATCCGTGAGGGCGCGTACGACGCGCACTACCACTTCTGGAACGGCACGACCGGAGCCGTGCTGCATCCGGACTTCGTCACGGGCGACCTGGCGAAGGGCTCTGCGACCAGCGACGCCGACGGGTACCCCCTCTATTACGCCGGCTCCCGCGACAACAACTTCCGCGTCATCGCGACGGACCGGCCGAAGCCAACGGAGCTGTGGTCGGTGAACGCCGACACGAGCGTGAGCAACCCGGTCTGGAACAACGACTGGGACGGCGCCGCCCTCCAGCTCGGCGACTACCTGCTCGAGGGCAGCGAGAACTCGTGGTTCTACGTCATCAAGCTCAACCGGAGCTACGACGACCAGGGCAAGGTCCAGGTCGACCCGAAGATCGTGATGCTCGTGCCGGGGTTCACCCAGGAGTTCATCAACGAGCTGGGCGACGACTCGGTGTCGATCGAGAACTCCGTGGCGTTCTTCGACGGCGTCGTCTACTTCGGGAACTCCGGCGGGCTCGTCCAGGGCTGGGACATCAGCGACATCCTCGACGGGGGAACGCACTACGAGAAGGTGTTCGAGTACTGGGTCGGCGACGAGACCGACGCGTCGATCGTGATCGACCAGGACGGGAACCTGTACGTCGGCCGGCACTACTCGTTCAACATCCCGAACCGCTCCCGGGCCCGCGACGAGCAGGTCGGCGGCTCGCTCATCAAGCTCGACCCCAGCCGGAAGAAGAACCCCAAGGTGTGGACCGTCGAGATGGGCGGGACCGGCCCCGACGGCGGGCTGCTGGGGACGCCGGCGCTGTACAAGGGCATCGTGTGGGCGCCGGGGAGCGACGGCCACCTCCTCGCGGTCGACGCGAAGACCGGCAAGGTCCTGTCCGACACCTACGTGCAGCCGCCCCTCAACGGCTCGCCGGTGACGATCGACGACCAGCTCGTGATCGGCGACTGCGGCGGCGACCTCCACAACTACGACATCTCGAACCCGAAGAAGCCGAAGGAGCTGTGGACGGTGCACCTCGAGGGCTGCGTCGAGTCCACGCCGGCGGTCTACAAAGGCATGCTGTGGGTCGGGACGCGCAGCGGGAAGTTCTACGGGATCGGCGACCCGAAGTAGCTCACGCGATTCCGAGCAGCGACTTGATCTGCTCGGTCCGGGCGAGCGCGATCGCGATTCCCCCGGCCACGACGCCGATGACACCCGCGATGGCGGCGGTCCGCCGCGACGGACGGGGCCCGGCCCAGTCGAGGATCCCGCCGACCACGAACCCGCCGACCAGCCCGCCGAGGTGGGCCCTCCAGTCGATGCCCCGGATGCCGAGCGTGATGAACGCGTTCAGCAGGATGAGGATCACCGCCGACTGCAGGGCCGCCCGGGACATCGCGGAGTCGCGCCGGCGCAGGTTGTAGGCGATGAACGCGCCGAACAGCGCGACGATGGCCCCGGACGCGCCCGCGCCGATCTGCTGGACCGGGCCGAACACGTAGCTCGCGACGCTCCCGACGAACCCGCCCACCAGGAACACCACCGCGAACGCCACCCGCCCCATGGACGTCTCGACGAACTGCCCGAAGATCCAGAGCGCCCAGGCGTTCATCAGCAGGTGGATCACGCTGAAGTGCAGGAACATCGCCGTGAACAGCCGGTAGTACTCGCCCGAGGCGATGAGCGGCGGGACGATCGCGCCCTCGCGGAGCAGGGGATCGATGTTCCCGGTCATGCCGAGCCCGACGCCCTGCCCCCGGATGAGCTGCAGCAGGAACACGGCGATGAGGACGGCCAGGGTGGCCCCGGTCATGGTGGTCCGCCGGCGCACCGACCGCAGCGTCTGGGTCGGCCCCTGCCGGAACGCCTTGCGGGCCTCGGCCACGCATTCCGGGCACTGGTAGCCGACCGGCGCCGGGATCATGCAGTCCGGGCAGATCGGACGGCCGCACCGGGTGCAGTGCACCCCGGTCGCCTCCTGGGGATGCCGGTAGCAGAACTCGAACGTCGCCCCCTGGGAAGGGGCCTCAGGCTCCACGGATCGATCGTAACAGCGGGGTCCGGTTTGGCCGGGTGGTGCAGACCGGCGCGTTGCCCCGTGAGGTCACGGGCTCAGAGCTTCTCGGTGAGCGCGACGAGCGCCCGGTGCAGGGGGATCGCCGCCGCGCGCTCCGCGACCACGGGGGGCGTCAGCAGCCCGGCGGGGAGGGCGATCGCCGTGAACATCTCCAGTGGGATCGACTGGAACAGCTCGGGCACCGGGAGCTCGCACGGCACGAGCTTCATGCCCCCGGCCACGACGTAGCGGGGAAGGTCGGCGTCGGCCGCCGCTCGAATCAGCTCGAGCGACTTGACCTTGTTCACGACCGAGGTGGGAGTGATGGCGTCGGCGCCGATCAGCACGGCCTCGGCCGGGAGCTCCCGGATGGCCTGATCGTCGTCCATGACCTGGACCTCGCTGTACGCGCTCGCCATGCCGGCCATCGACAGCCCCTCGCCGCCGGGCTGCGACGCCATGCACACCACCGTGCGGGGCTTGCGGACTGCCAGCGCCTCGGCCACGGCCGCCGACGCGGAGATGGTGAGGATCCTGCCGGGAAGCGACGAGCTGAGGGCGAACGCCGCCGTCGAGTCGCCGGTCATCTGTGTGCGGAACCGCTCGGCGGCGTCCGTGCGGCGGCTTCGTGGTCAGCATGGCGTGGGCGAGGCGCCACAGCGGCGCCATGCAGGGATGCCCGGCGAGGAGCGCCTCGACGGCGTCCACCAGCTCGTCGGGCGGAACCTGGGGAAGGAGTCGGGCTGCCCGGTCGGCGGTCTCGGTGGCGCCCATGGTTCGGTCGCCGGCGAGCGTCTCGATCTCGTCCCACGTGGACATACCGGCATGCCATGGTACGGGCCGATGGATCCCACGGACGTGCTGCAGGCGCTGCGGATCGAGCGACCGGCCCCGGCTGGTCCTGTGGCCGGAGTCGAGTCCGGAGCCCGCGTCGGTGGCGCTGCTGTGCGGGGTCGTTCGACCCGATCACCGTCGCGCACGTGGCGATGGCCGAGGCCGCCCGTTCGGTGGCGAACCTGGTCGTGCTGACGTACGCCGTCCGGACGCTCCCCAAGGAACCGGGCACGGCGGGGCCGCTCCTCACCGAACGAGAGCGGATCCGCGTGGTCGCGGCCGTGTGCGCCGGAAGGCCGGGCCTGGCGCTCGGGCTGTGTTCGCACGGGCTGCTGGCCGACCAGGTCGCCGCCGCCGCGGAACGCTTTCCGGGGGCGGCGCTGGTCGTCGTGATGGGGTCGGACAAGCTGCGGCAGCTGTTCGACCCGGCCTGGTACGGGGACCGGGACGCGGCGCTCGGCGCGCTGTTCGGGGCGGCCGAGGTTCGCTTTGCGGTGCGGGCCGGGGACGACGTCGGCGCGGCATTGGCGGAGGCGGAGCGGCTCGGGCATTCGGGACGGATCCGGCCGCTCGAGGTGGACCCGCTGATCGCGTCGATCGCTGCGCGCGCCGTGCGAGCGCGGGCGCGCGCAGGCGAGGAGATCGGAGGGCTGGTCCCGGCCGAGGCCGTGGCTGTCGTCGGCGGCGCTGTTCGCCGGGAACGGAAGGCGACCTGACGGGCCGGGCTCAGGTCTCCTCGGCGGAGGGGCCGGCCGTCCAGAAGCGCCACCGTTCCACCGCGACGATCACGGCCGGACCATGGGGCGGCTGGCGGACGTACTGCGGGTACTTCGCCGTGAGCTCGGCGACCGCGGCGTCGCGTTCGGGGCCTTCTTCGACGACCACCGCCCGGCCGTCGGCGCGGACCCACCACAACCGGCGCCAGTCCTCGTCGTACCGGTCGACGAGCATGCTCACCCGGGGGTCGGCACGGATGTTCGCCAGGCGCTGCAACGCCTTCGTCCGCTTCGGCTTCTCGTCGACGACGGACACGATGTGGTCGTCGACCAGGGCGAACGTGCACGGGACCAGGTGAGGCTGTCCGCCGGGGCCGACGGTCGCCAGGTGGGCCACCCTGGCTCGGGCGAACCGTTCCTCGGCGTCGAAGCGGTTCATGCCGGGAGCACGCCCTCCAGTCGCAGCAGGAACTCCTTGCGAGCGATGCCGCCGGTGTAGCCGCCGAGGCCGCCGCCGGAGTGCAGCACGCGGTGGCACGGGACCACGATCGGGATCGGATTGGACCCGAGCGCGTTGCCGGCCGCGCGGTAGGCGCGGTCGTTGCCGGCCCGGCCGGCGACCTCCCGGTACGTCGTGACCGAGCCGAACGGCACCCGGGCCGTCGCCTGCAGGATCTTCGTCGTGAAGCCCCTGGTCAGCGACCAGTCGATCCGCGTGTCGAACCGGTCGCGTTCGCCCTCGAAGTACTCGTCGAGCTGGCGGCGGAGGTCGTCGAGCGCCGGCAGGCGACTCGAGCACGCGGGGCGAGACGCGGTCGGCGAGGTCCTCCAGGGCCTCGTCGAACGGTTCGTTGGGGTAGGCGAGGCGGACGAGGCCCCGTCGGGTCGCTGCGACCAGCAGCGACCCGAACGGGGAGTCGACCGTGGCGTAGGCGACGTCGAGCAGGCCCGCGTCGCGTGCGGCGGCCGGGACGGCCGCCGCCGCGGCGCGGGCCTGCTCCTCCAGCGTCCCGGCCCAGGCGGCGGAGCGCGGTGTCGAGCTGCTTGGCGTTCATCGATTCAACTTCCTCCCAGGGCCGCGCGGAGCTTCTTGCGGCCCTCGTATGCGTTCGCGCGGGCTGCCTCCTCGGAGGTCCCGATGGCCTCGGCGACCTCCGCGTACGGCAGGTCGAGCACGTAGCGGTGGACCACCGCCGCCCGCTGGAGCGGCGGCAGGCCCGCACGGCGGCCCACAGCTCCGGGTCGCCGTCCTCGTCCTCGCGGCGCGGCGCGCTCGGGGACGTCGGCCACCGGCACCGCGGCCTTCGACCTGCGGCGGCCGTGGTCCATCGCCTTGTTCGTCGCGATCGTCATGACCCACGCCCGGAGGTTCGAGTCCGGCCGGAGCCGCGGGTACGCCTTCAGCGCCGACAGGAACGTCTCCTGGAAGCAGTCGTCCGCATGGTCCCAACCGACCGTCGCGGCCAGGAACCGGTACACGAGCGACCGGTGTTCCTCCAGGAACACGCTGAACGGCGGGATCGCGGTGGCTGCCCGTTCCATCGACTGGTGCAACGCCGCCCGGGTCGCGACGTGAGATCCGCGGCGCGCGTCACACCGGCGGCCACGGGTAGGGGCGCTCGCCGGCCGGGTGCGGGAACCGCTCGGCCTCCGGCGACCGCCTCGCGCGCGGCTGGCGGTGGCGTCCACCTCGTCGAGGCGAAAGCAGGGCCGACAGCCGGTCGCACAGCGGCCCGCCTCCGGAGAGCTCGCGCGCGACGCGCCGGCGCCCCCTCCCGGAGCTCCGGCGGGATCGGGTTCGCCGGCGAACTCCCAGATCACCGTGCGGAGCTTCGGCTCGACCGAGAACGTCACGCCGTGGTCCACGACGAACACCCGCCCGTCCTCCACCGCGCACAGGCAGTGCCCGGACTTCCGGTCGGCGTTGTTCACGATCGAGGTCGAACACGGCGACGCGCCGGAAGTCGTCCCGCCGCTCCGGTTCGGCCTCGGCCATCGTGAAGTAGTGGCTGCGTCGGGTCGAATTCGACGAACAGCTGCGACCGACCCTTCGCCCTCCGGTCCGTCGCGGAGCACCGTCGGCGGGACGTCCGGGCCACCCGAGCGCCTTCGACACCTCGTACGCGGCGACCTCGCGCTGGCAGAGCGTTCCCTCGGGGAAGTCCCACAGCGGCATCTCGCCGGCGCGCGGCTTGTACACGACGAGCGCCTCTTCGTCGCCGGCCGTCGCCCGGGCCAGGAAGGTGGAGTTGGACGAACGGGGGAGCAGGCCGAGGACCTCGATCTCGCCCTCCGTCAGGGCCGTGAGCGCGTCCACCGGCGGGCCACGAGTCGGTCGATGCGCCCGTGGCCGTTCATGGCCGGGCACACGTGGCCCTCGGGGTCGATCGGGTTTCCGCAGAACTGGCAGGTCGGGCGGCCCCGCGACGCCACGAGCGCGCCGTGCCGGGAGAGCGACAGCATCTGCTCGCGCGTGGCGAACATCCGGACGCGCTCCCCGGTCGGCTCGTCGAGGGCCTCCAGCGCCTCGATGGCCTCGAGCGTCTCCGGCGTCTCGAGGTCCTCGAGCTCCTCGATGGCCTCGAGGCGCTCGGCCTCGGCTCCCTCCAGCTCGGCCACGGCCTCGCCGTTCCCCGCGTCGGCGACGTCCTCCCCGTCGCTCTCGTCCTCGTCGACTCCTCCTCGAGTTCCTCTTCCTCGACGAGCTCGTGGACCTCGAGCAGGAGCACGTCGCGGTCCTCGACGTAGCCGATCGACAGGCGGCCGGCCCGCCACATGGGCTCGACCGGCTCCTCGAGCTCCATCGCGTCCTCGCCGGGGCCCTCGCCCGTCTCCTTGCCGACCCGGGCGAGGATCTCGAGGATCGAGGCCGAGAGCAGCTGGACCTGCTGCTTCTCGACGAGGATCGTGGCCATGTCGTCGCCCGTCCGAGCCTGCAGGTAGAACGAGCGTTGCGCCGGGCGGTCCGACGGCCCCCGCGGTGATCCGGTCGACCGGATCGAGGTCCATCGAGGTCATGCGGTCATGTTCCCATCTTCGCGCGGCGAGGCTTCGCCGGGATGAGGTCGGCGACCGCGCCCGTGTCGTTACCCGCAGGATCCGGGGAACGCCGTCGCCGAGCGCGATCGCGGTCACGCTCGCCGGCGAGATCACGAGCCGCTGGAACAGGTCCACGTGCACCCCCGAGAAGTGCGCGAGCAGCAGGCGGATCACGTCGCCGTGGGAGAACGCGGCCACGACGCCCCGCGCGTGGCGCAGCCGCGATGCGGCCGATCTCCGTCGCGGCCCGTTCCTGGACCTCGAGCAGGCTCTCGCCGTTCGGGAACCGGGCGTTCGACGGCGAGCGACTGCACCGTCTTCCACAGCCGGGTCCGGCTGAGCTGGGCGAGGGTGCGCCCGGTCCAGTCGCCGTACCGGACCTCGCCGAGGTCGTCCGCCGGCGTGACCGACAGGCGCTTCTGCGCGGCGACTGGGTCGGCGGTCTCCACGCACCGTTCCAATGGGCTCGAGTACATGGCAGAGATCGGGACCGGCACGAGCCGCTGGGCCAGGGCCTGCGGCCTGGCCCCGGCCCTGTTCGGACAGGTGGACGCCCGGCGTCCAGCCCGTGAGCGAGCGGCCGGTGCGCGTCGGTGAGCGCGTGGCGAATCAGCAGCAGGAGCGGCATCGGCGGATCCGAGGATAGTGGCCGGCTGCCGTCCAGTGCGACCCGGCGACGGGGGAGGCGCACGATGAACGTCGAGCCGGCGCCGAGCACGCTCCGGACCTCGACGTCGCCGCCGTGGGACTGCGCCACGTGCCGAACGATCGCGAGGCCGAGGCCGGTCCCGCCGGTCCCGCGCGAGCGCGCCGGGTCGACCCGGTAGAACCGCTCGAAGATCCGGTCGAGGTCGCGGGCGGGGATGCCGAGCCCCGTGTCGGCCACGCGGAGCTCGGCCTGGCCGTCGCGGTCGGCGAGCGTCGCGCGGACCTCGCCGCCGTCGGGGCTGTACCGGATCGCGTTGTCGAGCAGGTTGTGGACCATGAGCGCCGAGGTCGCTCTGGGAGCCCACGCACGCCGACCCGATCCGGCGCGTCGACGACCAGCCGGAGCCGGCCCGCCTCCGCCCGCGGCCGGAGCCGGTCGGCCTCCTCGGCCACCACGCGGGTCAGGTCGACCCGGCCCGCCTCGCCGAGGCCGCCCTCCAGCCGGGACAGGTCGAGCAGGTCGCCGACCAGCCGCGCGAGGCGGACGGCCTCCTGTTCCAGCCGCTCGAGGAACCGCTCCCGGGCCTCCGGGTCGTCGGCGCCGCGTGGCGGAGCGTCTCGGCGAGGGCCTGGATCGAGGCGACCGGGGTCTTGAGCTCGTGGGAGGCGTTGGCCACGAAGTCGCGCCGGACGCGCTCGATCTGCCGGGCCGCCGTGCGGTCGCGGGCGACGACGACGACGGCGCCGCCCCCGGCCTGGAGCGCCGCGGCCTCGATCGTGCGCCCGCCGGTCTCGAATTCGGTCTCGACTGGATCGGCGGGCGCCCCCCGGGCCCCGGCCACCGCGTCGCGGAGCGACTCGGGCGTGACCTCGCCGGCCGAGGCGAACCGCCGGCCGAGCAGGTCGCGCGCGGCCGGGTTGGCGTACGCGACGCGGCCGTCCGGCGCGAACAGGACGATGCCGTCCCCGATGGTCGAGAGGATCTCCTCCCGGGTCCGGACCCGCTCGGCGAGCTCGGCCGTGCGGGCCTCCTCGCTCGGTCCGGGCCTCGCTCGGCGCGCGCCTGCGCGGCCGCCGCCCGCCGGCGCGCCCCGGACGAGCGCCACGGCCAGTCCCAGCACGGCCGCCAGCGCTGCGGCGAGGACGAGCCAGCCGCCGCGCCGTCACCGAATCGCCATCCTCACTGGCGGGGAAGTCTACGGAGCCCATTCCCGTAGACTCGGTCGGCCCGCGTCCCGCCGCGCCACGACCACCGAACCGAACCGAGGAGTCTCCGCTGCACGCGTACCACGTGATCGCGTCCATGCCGCAGTTCCTCGCGCAGCCCGAGGCGCAGCTCACGGTGTTCCAGGCCGTCGTGCTCGGGGTCGTCCAGGGCCTCACCGAGTTCGCGCCGGTGTCGTCGTCGGGGCACCTGATCCTCGTTCCCTGGATCTTCGACTGGCCGATCCTGCACGACGAGCAGCTGAACAAGGCGTTCGACGTGGCGCTGCACATCGGCACGTTCGTGGGGGCGCTCGGCTACTTCTGGCGCGACATCGTGCGCTACCTCAAGGCGTGGTTCGCCTCGGTGCGCAAGCGCCGCGCGGACACCCTCGACGAACGCCTGGCCTGGTACCTGGTCATCGGAACGATCCCCGGGGTGATCGTCGGGGCGCTGTTCGAACAGGTCATCGCCGACAAGCTCGGGCAGCCCTGGCTGATCGCGGTGATGCTCGCGGTGTTCGGGCTGGTGCTGCTGTGGGTCGACCAGCGGTTCCCCCAGGATCACGGGCTCGAGGGGCTGAGCCCGCGGAGGTCGCTCGTGCATCGGCGTCGCGCAGGCGATCGCGCTGCAGCCGGGCGTGTCGCGGTCGGGCGTGACGATCACCGCTGCGCGCATCACCGGCATGACGCGGGAGTCGGCCGCGCGGTTCTCGTTCCTGCTGGCGCTGCCGATCATCGGCGGGGCCGGCCTGTACGAGGGCCTGAAGTTCGCCACGGGGTCGGAGACGCTGCCGAAGGGGATCGGCGGGCCGTTCGTCGCGGGGATGATCGCGGCGGCGATCAGCGGGTACGTCGTCATCCGGTGGCTGCTCGCATACCTCCGCCATGGGTCGTTCACGCCGTTCGTCATGTACCGGCTGGCGGTGGCCGCCCTCGTGTTCGTGCTGATCCTGACCGGCGCGCGGCCGGCGACGATCTGAACGCGGCCCCCGGCTTGAACTGTTCCCGGCGCGTTCGCACAGCCGTTCCGGTCCCGCCACCTCGGGGGGCTAGCGTCCGCGGCGATGGAGCGTTCGGAGCGACTGCCCGGAATGCCGGTCCGCGGGCAGCGTCGAGCGCGGGGAATGCCAGGTGTGCTTCGCGGAGCTCGACGAGAATGCGGACTTCGCTCCCCAGCCGGCCGCGGCGGCGCTCCGATTCGCCGACGTGGTGGCCGAGCTCGAGTTCGTCGCCGCGCTGGCGGCGCTCGGCGCCCACGGGAACGCGGCCGAGGCCTGCCCGGCCGGGCCGCTCCGGGGGCAGTTCCTCGCGGACGTGATCGTCGCCCCGGCCGGGTCGCCGCCCGTTCCCGAAGCGGGGGCCACGACCGTCCCCGCGTAGCGCGACTCGGTGCTCGGCCTGCTGCGAGCCGCTGATATCGTGAGCGCCTCATGGCGCGCGATCGCGAGGTGGAGTGGCAGCTCGACGCCATCGACCTGCGCCCGGTGGAGCGGTGGCTGCGAGGCCCGGAAGCCCGGCGGCAATCAGCCTGCGGCCCGCCGGGACGGCGATCCTGCGCGACCGCTACTTCGACACCCAGGACTGGCGGCTGCACCGCGCCGGCGCCACGCTCCGGATCCGGACGAGAGGCCGGAAGTCCGAGGCCACGCTGAAGTCGAAGGGCACGCTGGTCGACGGGATGCGCGACCGGCGTGAGCTGACCGAGCCCCTGCCCGCCGGCGAGCCCGAGGCCGTACGGTCGCTTCCCGGGGAGGTGGGGCGGACCGTGCGCGCGCTGGCCGGCGCGCGCCGGCTCCGCCGGCTGTTCGAGATCCGGAACCGCCGCCGCGTGTTCACCGTGACGGTCGACGGGCGCGAGGTGGGGGAGCTGACCCTCGACGACACGTCGATCCCGGTGGCAGGCGGCCGTCCGGCGCGGCTGCACCGGGTCGAGGTCGAGGTCGGATCCGGCCGCCGTCGAGGCCGTCTCGGCCGCTCGTCGACGAGCTCCGGTCGTCGGCCGGGCTGCGCAACGCGACCACGTCGAAGTTCCAGGCCGGCCTGCTCGCGGCGGGGCTCGCGCCGCCGGCCGTCGACGACCTCGGCCCCACGACCGTCGAGGAACGGATGACCGTCGGCGAGCTCGCGTTCGCCGTGCTCCGATCGCAGTTCGGCGACGTTCCTGGAGCACGAGCCGGGCGCGCGGCTCGGGCGAGGACCCCGAGGAGGTCCACGACATGCGCGTGGCCACCCGGCGGATGCGGGCGGCGATATCGCTGTTCCGGGATGCCCTGCCGGTGCGGTCGCAGCGGCTCCGCGAGGAGCTCCGGTGGATCGCCGGCGCACTCGGCGAGGTGCGGGACCTCGACGTCCAGCTCGAGCAGTTCCGCGAGTGGGAACGCGACATGTCCGACGAGGAGCGTGCGTCGCTCGCGGCGCTCGTCGCCCGGCTGGAGCAGCGTGGGAGGAAGCGCGGGCCCGCCTGCTCGAGCAGCTCGACTCGCGGCGGTACGAGCGCCTGGTGGCCGGGATGACCGACCTGCTGAAGCGGGGCCCGCTCCTCCGGTCGAGCGCGTCGCGGACGCCGGCCCTGGTCGCCGCGCCCGACCTGATCCGGCGGCGGTACCGGCGGGTCCGCCGGCTCGGCGATCGGATCGACCCGACGTCCCCGCCCGACGACTTCCACGCGCTGCGGATCCGGTGCAAGCGGCTGCGGTACGCGGTGGAGTTCCTGTCGCCACTGGCGCCGAAGCAGTCGCAGGAGGTCGTCCGGCGAGCTGGTCGGCCATCCAGGACAACCTCGGCGAGCTACAGGATGCCCGGGTGGCCATGCAGCACATCGACGGGATGATCGACGAGGAGCTGCCGGCGCGGGCGGTGTTCCTGCTCGGTCGGATCACCGAGCGGTACGTCCGCCGCTCGGAGGAGCTCAAGGCCGCCTTCCCCGAGGTCTACGCCGGCGTCCGGGGCAAGCCCTGGCGGCAGCTCCGCGCGGACGCTGAAGGACGGGCGGACCCGCGCGATGGCCCGCATGCCCAAGCCGCGACCGCCCCGCCTCCGGCCGGCGCCCCCGCCCCGCCGCGCACGGCCCCCAAGCGCCCGGCCTCGGCCGGCCGGAACGCCTCCGCCGGCCTCGCCGCCGTGCACGACTGACCATGGAGATCGTGCTGGTCCGTCATGCGATCGCGGCCGAGCGCGATCCGGGGAAGTGGCCCGACGACGGCGACCGGCCGTTGACCAAGCAGGGCGAGGAACGCATGCGCAAGGCGGCGTCGGGGCTCGCCCGCATCGTTCCCGACGTCGACCTGGTCTTCTCGAGCCCGCTCGTGCGGGCCTGGCGGACCGCCGAGATCCTCCACGAGGAGGTCGACTGGCCCGAAGCCGGAGCCCTGGTCGCAGCTCGAGCCCGACCGGTCCGCCGGCCCAGACCGTGCTGTCGCTGGCGCCGCACGCGGAGGCCGACCGCATCGCGCTCGTGGGCCACGAGCCCAACCTGTCCGAGGTGGCCTCCTACCTGCTCGTCGGCGACAACGGCCGCGGCGTCGACATCGAGCTCAAGAAGGCCGGCGCCGCGAGCCTCGGCATGGACGGCGTCCCCGGGCCCGGGACCGCCTGGCTCCGGTGGCTGGTCTCGCCGCGGATCCTTCGCCAGATGGCGGGCTGAGCCCGGCGATCAGCGCTCGGCCCGCTCCTCGATCACCAGCCGCCGCCGGAACGCCCGCCGGAACCGGTCCCCGATCACGCGGGGCCGCCACGCCGCCAGCACCGGCGCGGTGAGCACCACGCCGCGGGGCCGGACGCGCAGCGAGATCGCGACCGGCTCGCCGGGGGGCGTCCGGGACTCGACCTCGTCGGCGAGGGCGAGGATCGCGCCCGCCCTGGCCGTCCACGCCAGGTCGCGCTTGGGGAGCTGGGTCCGGGCGGCGTCCGGGATGCGTTCGCCGGCGGCCGCCAGGAACGTCGCCGCCAGGATCGCCAGGTGCCGATGGGAGAAGCCGATGAGGTCGGCCCCCATGACGATCCGTCCGGCCTGCCCGTAGCGGTCGTAGTAGTCGACCGCCCTGCCCACGTCGAGCACCGTCGCGGCGTGGGCCAGCATCTCGACCTGCTCCGGGTCGGCCTCGGGATCGAGGTCGCCGGCCAGCCGTTCCACGATGAGCGTGCGGCGCCGGGCCCGTTCCTCCTGCCAGGTCCCGAACCGCTCGCACAGCGCGGTGATCGAAGCCCGCCGGATGGCCGGGGGGCTCGACGTCGTCAGGCCGAGCGCCGTCAGCGCGACGCCCTCCCGCAGCCCCTGTCCGGACACGAGCAGGTCGGCGGTCCCGGTGAGATCGAGCAGGGCGAGCACGGCCTCCGCGCCGCCGACGATGGAGTCGGCACGGTCCTCGTTGAGCCCCGACGTGGTCCGCCGCCGCTTCACGGTCCGGGCCGCCAGCTGGTCGGCCTCGGCCCGCAGCCGCGTCACGGGTGCGCGGTAGCCGTGGAGATGCGGGATGAACGAGCGGTGCCGGCGGGCGTCCATGCGGGCCAGGTTCCGGACCGTCCCGCCCGTTCCGACGACCTGCTGGCCGTCGCCGAGCTTGCCGATCCCGGCAGCCTCCAAGGCCGCCCTGACGTGCTCGGCCAGCGCCGCCCGTTCCGCGGGCGTCGGCGGGTCCGTCGTCAGGAACCGGTCCGACAGGCGGAGGGCGCCGAGCGGGAGCGTCCAGGCCCGGTCGAGCTGACGGTCGGTGAACCGCGTGACCTCGAGGCTGCCCCCGCCGATGTCGAACAGCAGGCCGTCCTCGACCGGAAGGCCGTGCACGGCGCCCAGGAAGGCGAACGCGGCCTCCTGCTCGCCCTCGATGACCTCGACGTCGAGCCCGGTCCGGTCGTGGATGGCGTCGACGAACGCGTCGCCGTCCTCGGCCTCCCGGACGGCCGCCGTCGCGACGGCGACGATGTCGACGGCGCCTGCCCCGCGCGCCACCGCGAGGAAGTCGCGCAGCGCGAGCACCGTCCGCTCGAGCGCGTCGTCGCCGAGCCGCCCGGACTCGGCCACGTCGCGCGAGAGCCGGAGCGGCGCGCGTTCGTCGGCCACGATCCGGAGGTGCCCGTCGGCGGTCACGCGGACAACGACCACGCGTCCGGAGTTCGATCCGATGTCGATGACGGCCACGGGATGGTCGGACACGGGGCGGAGCGTAGCCTGCCGCCACGTCAGGGGGATCGGCGGGAGCGCTGCGACGGCGGCGATGTCGCTCGGAACCGGGGCCGCATGCTGTCGGCCCACGGGAACCCGATACATCGACGCCGCGCCGGCCCATGCGGGGCGGCCCTGATGCGCCATGGCCGAAGCTTCCGAGGGCCGAAGAGGCCCGTCAACGGGAGCCGCCAACTCGGCGTCCGGAATTCATCGGGAGGCCATGTGGGGTTCACCCGGAGGTCACCTTGCCCGACCAGCATCTCCGGCCACGTACCCGCCGTCGGGTCGCCCGACCGAACCTGCTGGGGCCGGGGCGCGACCCGGGTGCTGCTGCGTGTGGCGGGAGGGCACGAGGATGAGCAACCGTCGCAGGCAACGCAGCCGGTGGGATTCGGCGTTTCGAGACGATGTCCGGTCGCCGATACCGACGCCACCCCCAGCCGGCGCCCGGATCGGAGGCGGCTGGAGCCGGGCTGTCCCCCACAGCCCGGACCGGCCGTCTTCCGCTCGAGTTCGGCGTCTGCGCCGGAGATGGTTCGCCCCTTCGTGGAGGATTCGGCGGCCCGGTTGTTGGTCGGGGCCTGTGTGACGACATTCATCCCGCCGTTGGTGGAACATTTCGTCCGGGAGCGGCTGCGGGCCGCGGCTCGGTGAGAAGGAGCGCTCGTGAAGGAGAAACCGGAAGTCCTGTTCGTGTGCGTCCACAACGCCGGGCGGAGCCAGATGGCGGCGGCGCTCCTCGACCACCACGCAGCGGGTCGCGTGCACGTCCGGTCGGCAGGGAGTGCACCCGCCTCCGAGATCAACCCCGCGGTGGTCGACGCGCTCGCGGAGCTGGGGATCGACGTCTCGCGGGAGTTCCCCAAGCCGTTGACTGACGAGGTCGTCCGGGACGCCGATGCCGTGATCACCATGGGGTGCGGCGACGCCTGCCCCGTCTATCCGGGCAAGCGCTACCTCGACTGGGATCTCCCCGACCCTTCCGGGAAGCCGGTCGAGGAGGTGCGTCCGATCCGAGACGAGATCGATCGGCGTGTGCGGGCCCTGCTCGAGGAACTGGCGCCGGCGACGGGATGAGATCGCGCCCCGCGGGAGGCGACCTCGCCTGTCGCGTTCAACCCGGTTCATCCGATGTGCACCGGGCATTCGCGTCCGCGCTCGTTGTCGACACGCTCGACTTCGAGACTGCCGTCGGATATCGAGAGAGCAACCTCGCGGGATCTTCCTTCCCCGCCTACCCCGGAGGGGCCCGTCGCCGCGGCGACGGGCCCCTCCTCCCGTTTCCCGGTGACGGCCCGATGTTCATCGGGCCGTCACCTCCCGCCCCCCGGCCCGTTCACAGCACGGCGCTACGGTGCCCCGTACGGTCGGCGCGCCGGGCACGAAGGCCCCGAGCTCCGACCGCGTGAACGAAGCCCGAGGGCCGCTCGCGGACGGCTTCCCCGGGAGGGGCTTCGAACCCGCACGGAGCCCCGAAGCCCCTCCCGGCGAAGGGCGTTCCCCCCGGGAGCGTCCTCGTCACCCCGCCGGTACCCCCCTCGCCGGCGGGCGCGCCCGTACAGATTCCTGTCACACATGTTCACGTGGCCGCCGCTTCGTGTTCATGCGTCGTTCACGTACGGCTTGCAGGGTGGCCACGTGCCGCTCCTAGCCTCCCGTGCGATGACGACCAGAAGGAGGAGGCGCATGCGCGCAAGGCGATTCCCGCTCGCGTTCGCGGGGGCGGTGCTGGCGCTGTCGCTCGTCGCAGCAGCGTGCGGAGACGATGGCGGCGGCACGACTGGGGGCACCACGACGGGCGGGGGCACCACAACGTCCGGCGGGGGCAACGTCTCCGGGAACGTGACGGTGACGGGTTCCTCCACGGTGCTCCCGATCAGTCAGCTGGTGGCCGAGCAGTTCTCCGCGGCCAACGGCGACGTCCAGATGAGCGTCGACGGCCCCGGCACCACGGACGGGTTCGTGAAGTTCTGCAAAGGCGAGGCTGACATCAATGATGCTTCGCGCCAGATCAAGGACGAGGAGATCACGGCCTGCAAGGACGGGAACGTGAACTACCTCGAGCTCGAGATCGGGCTCGACGGCATCACCATGATGACGAGCAACGCGAACGACGCGGTGAGCTGCCTGTCGAAGGCCGACCTGTACGCGCTCATCGGCCCCGAGTCCGAGAACTTCAAGAACTGGTCGGACGCGAACGCGCTGGACAAGGAGCTGGGCGGCGACGGGAACTTCCCGGACGTGCCGCTCGACCTCGTCGGGCCCGGCCAGGAGTCGGGGACCTGGGGTTCGTTCATCGAGCTGGCGCTGAAGGACATCGCCGGCGAGCGCGGCCAGCCGGACGACGTGACCCGCACCGACTACCAGACCAGCGGTGACGACAACGTGATCATTCAGGGCATTGAGGGATCCGACTCGTCCCTCGGATGGGTCGGCTTCGCGTACGCGGAGCAGAACGCCCAGAACCTGAAGATCCTGGGCGTGAGCCCTGCGACCGACGCCTCGGGCGAGGGTGCCTCGGACTGCGTGACCCCGTCGCGGGACACGATCTCCGACGGCAGCTACCCGCTGTCGCGCTCCCTGTACATCTACGTCAACACCGACAAGCTGGCGGACAGCGATGCCCTGAAGGCATTCGTCGACTACTACATGACGGATGCCGGGATCGTGGACGGCGTGACGACGGCCGGCTACGTCGACCTGCCGGATGACCGCATCCAGGCGACCCGTGACGCCTGGGACCAGGCGAAGGGCGCTTGATCAAACGGCGCGGCCCGCGTGCGAGGGGAACCGGACTCCGTCCGGTTCCCCTCGGGCCGCACCAGGGTGGAGGGTGACGGATGGCGAGTGCGAGCCTCGAGCTGTCGGACCTGGCGGGACACGCCCGGCGACGGCGACGGGAGCGGATCATCCGGGCGGTGTTCCTGACGGCGGCGACCGTGTCGGTCCTGATCAGCCTGCTCATCATCGTGTCGGTCCTTGGCAAGGCCGTCAGCTTCCTCACGAAGATCCATCCCTCCCAACTGCTCGTCGGGACGTGGAACCCGCGGCAGGGCGAGTTCGGGATGACCACGCTGCTCGCGGGCTCGCTGGTGGTGACCGTGATCGCGATGTTCGTCGCGACACCACTCGGCCTCGGGGCCGCAATCTACCTGTCCGAGTACGCCCGTCCCAGGGTTCGTCGGACCCTCAAGCCCATCCTGGAGATCCTGGCCGGGATCCCGAGCGTGGTGCTGGGGTACTTCGCGCTCACCGTCCTCAGCCCGAACGTCGTCCAGAAGCTGTTCTCGAGCGCGTCGATCTTCAACCTGGCATCGGCGGGCATCGCCGTGGGTGTCCTGGTCACGCCGCTCGTGGCGTCGGTGGCCGAGGACGCCATGTTCGCCGTCCCGAGGTCGCTCCGGGAGGCCTCCTACGGGCTGGGGGCCAAGCAGCGCACCACCAGCCTCCGGGTCGTGTTCCCGGCGGCGGTGTCGGGGATCGTGGCGGCCCTCATCATCGGGATCTCCCGGGCGATGGGCGAGACCATGATCGTCGCGATCGCCGCCGGTGCGACGGGGAACTCCACCTTCACGGTCAATCCGCTGGACTCCGGACAGACCATGACCGCCGCCATGAGCTCGCTCGCCATCGGCTCGGATGCCGTCGGCGGCGACCCGGCGACCATCCCGTCGCTGTTCTTCGTGGGGCTCCTGCTGTTCGTGATCACGTTCACCCTGAACCTCGTCGCGGACCGGTTCGTGCGGCGCGTGCGGAAGGCGTACTGATGGGCGTGCGGCTGGGCTCCGGATCGGCGGCGTCTGCCCCCCTCACGGCGACCGACGTGGTGCGGGCGAAGCTGGCCGGCAAGCGGTTCAAGCCGGTCGACACCCTGATCCAGGTCCTGCTCTTCTCGACGCTGCTGATCTCGCTCGCCGTGCTGGTCGCGCTGATCGCGGACGTGGTGGTCACGGCGGCCCCCGTGCTGACCGACCGCCTCGGGTCGTTCCTCTCGAGCGGCAACTCCACGATTCCCCAGGCGGCCGGGGTCAAGCAGGCGATCATCGGGTCGGTGATCCTGATGTTGTTCGTCGGCCTGGTGGCCTTTCCGCTCGGGATCGGCGCGGCCGTGTACCTGGAGGAGTACGCCCGCGACACCCGTTTCACCAGGTTTCTCCAGACCAACATCCGGAACCTGGCGGGGGTTCCCTCCATCGTCTACGGCCTGCTCGGCCTCGCGGTCTTCGCCGTGGCCCTCAAAGATCTCACCGGGGGATACACCCTGCTGGCCGGTGGCCTGACGCTCGGCATCCTGGTCCTGCCGATCGTGATCATCACCTCGTCCGAGGCGCTTCGGGCCGTGCCCAACTCCATCCGGGAGGCCGGATTCGGAGTCGGCGCCACCAGGTGGGAAGTCGTTCGGAGCCACGTGCTGCCGTCGGCGGCGCCGGGCATCCTCACGGGGACGGTGCTGACGCTCAGCCGCGCGCTCGGCGAGACCGCGCCGCTCCTGCTCGTGGGAGCCGTGACCGGGTTCTTCGCCTCCGGAGGGGCGAACTTCCTGCAGCAATTGCGACAGGACCACGGCTACACGGCGCTGCCCACGATCATCTTCTCCTGGTCGCGCCAGCCCAATCCGGCCTTCCAGGAGTTGGCGGCCGCGGCTATCGTCGTTCTTCTCGTGGTCCTGCTCACGTTGAACGCGACGGCGATCCTGCTCAGGAACAAATATGAACGGGCGTGGTGATGACATGGACACGGAGATGGTGACTCACGACGTTGCGGAGGATCGGACGCTTCCGCCCTCCCTGGCCGACGAGGCCAGCGCGGTGCGGGTCCCGGAGCCCGAGACCCAGGAGATCGTCTTCGAGCTGGACAAGGTGGGGGTCTCCTACGGGGGCCTGCTCGCCGTCGACGGCGTCTCGCTCGACATCGGCAGGAATCGGATCACGGCCCTGATCGGCCCGTCGGGCTGCGGCAAGACGACGATCCTTCGATGCCTGAACCGGATGAACGACCTGATCGACGGCGCCAGGGTGCACGGCGCCGTCCGCTATCACGGCGTCGACCTGTACGACCCCAAGGTCGACCCGGTGGAGGTCCGGCGCCGCATCGGCATGGTGTTCCAGAAGCCGAACCCGTTCCCCAAGTCGATCTACGACAACATCGCGTTCGGCCCGAAGATCGGCGGGTTCAAGGGCAACATGGACGAGCTGGTCGAACGCTCCCTGCGGCGCGCGGCGCTGTGGGAAGAGGTGAAGGGCAAGCTGAAGTCGCCCGCGAGCTCCCTGTCCGGCGGGCAGCAGCAGCGCCTCTGCATCGCGAGGGCGATCGCCGTGGAGCCGGACGTGATCCTCATGGACGAGCCGTGCTCCGCGCTCGACCCGGTCGCGACCTTGAAGATCGAGGAGCTCATGTACGAGCTCGTCACCGACTACACCATCGTGATCGTCACCCACAACATGCAGCAGGCCGCACGCGTGAGCCACCGAACGGCGTTCTTCACCGTCGAGGAGGGAGAGGAGGGGCATCGCGTCGGAACGGTCGTCGAGTACGACGAGACCGAGACGATCTTCCGGAATCCCTCCGACAAACGGACCGAGGACTACGTGACCGGGCGGTTCGGCTGATGCAGGAGACCAGGCGCCGATTCCACGAGGACCTCTCGGACCTCGAGCGCGTCCTGCTCGCCGAAGGGGAGGACGCGGCGACCGCGGTGGAACGTTCCGTCGCAGGCGCTCGTCCACCGCGACGCCGACCTCGCCAGCCTGGTGGTCGCCGGCGACGACGCGATCGACGGTCGGTACCTGGAGATCGAAGCTCGGATCCTCGAGGTGCTGGCGCTGCAGACGCCCGTCGCCTCCGACCTCCGGCTGGTGTTCGCGATCCTGCACACCAACCTCCACATCGAGCGCATCGGCGACCAGGCGGTCAACGTGGCCAAGATGGCGGTCGCCGGCGCGGACCTCCCCCGGGAGGAGTCGATCCTCGCCCACCTGCAGGAGATGGGCGACATCGTGACGCGCATGGTCCGGGTGGCCCTCGACGCGTTCTCCCGCCGCGACCTGGCCCTGTGCCTCGAGCTCCCCGCCATGGACGACCCGGTCGACGTCCTCAACCGGAACATGTACCGGAAGGTGGTGGCCCTTGGCGGCGGCGACCAGGCCGCGCTGGAGTGGGGCATCCGCATGAACGTCGTGTCGCGCCAACTGGAACGCGTCGGCGACAACGCCGTCGACATCGGCGAACAGGTCGGCTTCCTGCTGACGGGAGAATTCCGTGAGTTCACCGACGCCTCGGACCCAGACGATCGCTGACCCGGGCGCCCGGGCCGGCGTGCGCGTCCTCATCGTCGAGGACGAGCCATCGCTCGCCGAGAGCATCGAGTACACCCTGGAACGCGAGGGGTTCCATCCGGTCGTCGCGTACGACGGCACGGTGGCGGTGGAGAAGTTCCGCGCCGAGCGCCCCAGCCTGGTCCTGCTCGACCTCATGCTGCCGTCGCTGTCCGGCCTCGACGTGTGCCGGATCATCCGGGCCGAGTCGACGGTGCCGATCGTGATCCTCACGGCCAAGGGCGCCGAGTCGGACAAGGTGGCCGGGCTCGAGCTCGGGCGCCGACGACTACGTGACCAAGCCGTTCTCGATGCGCGAGCTCGTCTCCCGGGTCCGGGCCCAGCTCCGGCGGGCCGGGATGGGCGCGGGGGACGGCGAGGTCGAGCTGCTCTCGGGCGGGTCCGTCGCCATGGACGTCCCCCGGCACGAGGTCCGGGTCGGCGGCGCCCTGGTCACGCTGCCGCCCAAGGAGTTCGAGCTCCTCGAGGCGTTCCTGCTCCGGAAGGGCCGGCTGCTCACGCGCGACTTCCTGATCGAGGAGGTGTGGGGCGCCGACTACTACGGCGACACCCGGACGCTCGACGTCCACGTGAAGCGGCTCCGCCAGAAGATCGAGGCCGATCCCCATCACCCGGAGCACCTCGTCACGGTTCGCGGGCTCGGCTACCGCTTCGTGGACTGAACGCGACGGGGTGGCCGCCCCCGTTCGGCTCAGTGCACCTGGGGGTCGGGGACCTGAACGGAGACCGGCGTCCACCGGTCGTCGCCCGGCTCCTTGACGATCGCCGACAGGGTGCCGCTGCGTCCTCCTCCGGTGTCGACCGCCCAGATCCGGTCGCCGACCATGCGCGGCGCGTCCTGCGGCGTGTGGCCGACGATCTGGCGGAGCGTGTTGTCGGCGGCGACCGGTTCGATCTCGGTCATGTCGCACCACAGCACGCCGCCCGGGTCCTGGTCGTAGCCCCGCACGGGACCGGAGCAGTCGATGACCGGCACCCGCTGGCCCTTCGCCAGCCGGTCGGCGAACGTTGCGGCCAGGGCGAAGGCGACCTCCTGTGAACCCGACCCGAGCTGCGCCTGGTAGGCGGGGTGCACTCCGGCGTGGGTCAGCACCCAGCCGTCGAGCGCGGCGGCGATGTTCCAGCGGCCCTCGCGCGCCTGCCGCCCGAGCGTTTCGAGCACCTCGGGGTGGACCTGGTCGGGCGTCGCCATGCGGTTCCACCAGCAGCTGTCGAGCGAGAACGCGTAGAAGCCTTCGTGGTTGCCGAGGAGCTGGAGGTCGATCCACCGTGACCCGGCGGCGAGCGTGGCCTTGTCGGCCTCCCCCGTCTCGTGGCCGAGGTGGAGCAGGTCGCCGAGCTGCGCGACGAAGTGCGACGGGTTGCGGTTCCCCCAGGCGTCGATCGCACCGACCTCGCGCAGCAGGAGCTCGAGTCCGCGGTGGGCGGCGTGCACGTCGCCGATCACGACGCGGACCTGCTCCGGCCTCGGGGAGAGATGCGGCATCGGGGGAGAGCCTATGGGATCGGCGGGCCCGATCCGGGGCGGGCGTTGGACATCTCCGACAAGCCGCGGATAGCCTCCCCGGCGCCGAAGTGAACGGATCGTGACGGCGAGGTGAACGAGGACCGGTGCCATTCCAGGCCATTCCGCGCGAGCAGGCGTTCTTCGACCTGTTCGAACAGGCGGCCGCCAACGTCGCCGCCGCGTCGGCCGAGCTCGCCGTCATGGCGGGCGACATCCCGGAGGCGGAGGCGCACAGCCAGGCGGTCCGGGCGCTCGAGCACGCCAGCGACGACCTGACGCGGGATATCATCCGCCTGCTCGACGTCACGTTCGTCACGCCGTACGACCGCGACGACATCTACGGGCTCGCCACGGGCCTCGACGACATCCTCGACTCGATCTGGGCCGTCGCCGATCTGCTCGTGCTTCACCGCATCGAGTCGCCGGTGCCCGAGCTCTCGCAGCTCACCGAGGTCCTGCGCAAGGCCGGCGCCGCGACCCAGACCGCGGTCGGCGGGCTCCGGTTCGCGGACGACGTCATGACGCACGTCATCGAGATCAACCGCCTCGAGAACGAGGGCGACCGGATCTACCGAAAGGCCGTCGCGCGTCTGTACTCGGGCGAGTTCCGTCCGATGGACGTCCTCAAGTGGAAGGACGTCCTCGGGCAGCTCGAGGAGGCCATCGACAACTGCGAGGACATCGCGAACGTCATCGAGTCGATCATCGTGAAGCACGACTGATGGACTTCGCCCTCGTCGCCGTCGTCTTCGTCGCGCTGGCGTTCGACTTCTTCAACGGCTTCCACGACGCCGCGAACTCCATCGCCACCGTCGTGTCCACCCGGGTGCTGACGCCGAAGATGGCCGTGGCGTGGGCGGCCTTCTGGAACTTCGCCGCCCTGCTGCTCGGGACGAGCGTGGCCGCGACGATCGCCACGGGCGTCGTCAAGCCCGAGGTGTTCACGATCGGCGTGATCTTCGCCGGCCTGATCGGGGCGATCGCGTGGGACGTCATCACCTGGTACTTCGGGCTGCCGACCTCGTCCTCGCACGCGCTCGTCGGGGGGATGGCGGGTGCGGCCGTGGCGGCGGCCGGGTGGGACTCGCTCATCCCGTCGGGCATCCAGAAGATCGCCGTGTTCATCGTGCTCTCGCCGATCATCGGGCTGCTGCTGTCGTTCACCATCATGGTCGGGGTGTTGTGGGCGTTCCACCGGTATCGGCGGGTCGAACGGCTCAACCGGGGATTCCGGCGGACGCAGCTCGTGTCGGCGGCCGCGTTCAGCCTGGGGCACGGCACGAACGACGCGCAGAAGACGATGGGCGTCATCCTGGCGCTCCTCATCGCCGAGGGGAGGCTCGCGCCCGATGCGGGCGTCCCGCTGTGGGTGAAGTTCTCCTCGCTCGCCGCCATCTCGCTCGGCACGGCGTTCGGCGGGTGGCGCATCGTGCACACGCTCGGGGCCCGGATCACCAAGCTCCAGCCGGTCGGCGGGATGAGCGCCGAGTCCGCTGCGGCCGCCACGCTGTTCTTCACGGCGCACGCCGGCATCCCCGTCTCGACCACCCACACGATCACCGGCGCGATCGTCGGCGTCGGGACGACCCAGCGGCTGTCGGCGGTGCGGTGGGGCGTCGCCGGCCGCGTGGTGTGGGCGTGGATCCTCACGATCCCGGGCGCGTTCCTCATCTCGTGGCTGATCCAGCAGATCATGAGGGTGGTGTCGTGAGGCCGGTCATCGGGCGCAGGTCGCTGTTCTTCCTGGCGCTCGCGATCGTGTGCGCGCTCATGATTCCCGTGATGCCCGCCGAGTTCCGGTGGGTGAACCTCACGATGATCGGCATCGCGCTGTTCTGGGCGGTGATGATGGCCGGCGAGGAGCTGGCCCGGCGCCGCCGGGGCCGCTCCCGGGACGCGTGAGGCCGGAGGGTAGGCAATCCGGCGTTCGCCGTGGAATCATCGGGCGGCGTTCATGGGTGCATCCAGGGAGGACCCGTCGTGATCCTGGTCGTGGCGCTTTCCGGAGCGTTCATCGACCGGCTGCTGAACATGCATGGGGCACTTGCGCTGTCCCTCGTGTTCCTGCTGCCCGCGCTCGAGTCCTCGGCGTTCCTCGGGTTCTTCTTCCCGGGGGAGATCGCGGTGATCCTCGGCGGGGTCCTGGCCTCCCAGGGGAACTTCCCGGTCGGGGTCGCGGCCGCGGCGGCAGTGTTCGGGGCGTTCCTCGGTGACACCGTCGGGTATGCGGTCGGGCGCCGGTACGGACGGGGCATGCTCCAGGGAAGCATCGGCAGGCTGCCCTGGATCCGGGTCCGCCTCGACTCCGAGCTGGGCAAGGCCGAGTCGTTCCTGCTGAAGCACGGCCCGTGGGCCGTCATCATCGGCCGGCTGACCGCGGCGCTCCGGGTCCTCGTGCCGGGCCTGGCCGGGATCGCCCGCATGCCGTACGGCCGGTTCGCGGCCGCCAACGTCATCGGGGCGGTGCTGTGGGGCGTGGGCTTCACCGCGGCCGGCTACGCGGCCGGCACGCACTGGGAGGAGGTCCGCGACGTCGCGGGGGTCGCCGGCTTCATCTTCATGGGCGCCCTGATCGCCGCGTTCTTCACGACCCGGATCGTGATCGGCCGCCGCCGGCGCAGGCGGGACCGCGACTTGATGGAAGCGTCGGGCATCACGGCGGAACACGTCCCCGGGGCCGTTCCCAACGGTCACCGGGAGCCGGCAGGGGAGCCCGCGGTCGGGGAGCCCGCGGTGTCGGAGCGCGCCGAGACGCTGGAGCTGGAACCGGATCCGGACTGACCGCGGCGCCGGGGCGCCCGTTACCGGGCGGCGCACGCGTCGGATTGCGCCTCAGGCGTGCTTGAGAACCGTCGACTCGATGATGTTCGCGACGTCCTCGAGCCCGTCGACCCCCTCCTCGAGGTTGTCGATGACATCCTTCCACTTGAGGACGTCCATGGCCTTGTAGTCGCCGCTGAACAGGTCCGCGATCGCCCGGCGGTAGATGCGGTCGCCTTCCTTCTCGAGGCGGGTGATCTCGACCCAGTACGGCTCGAGACGCTCGCGCTGCATCTTCGGGAACTCCCGGAGCGCCGCCTCGGTCTGTTGCGCTGCCAGGAGCAGGACGTCCACCTGGGCCTTCATCTCGGGCAGCGGCGCCTCGATCCGGTGCAGGACGAACAGGTCGCTCACCGCGTCGATCGCGTCGAGCACCTCGTCGAGGGCGCTGGCCAGCGCGTAGATGTCCTCGCGGTCCATCGGCGTGATGAACGTCGTGTTCAGCCGGCGGACGATGCCGTGGGTGATCTCGTCGCCCTCGTGCTCGCGGTCCTGGATGCGCCGGGCCTTGGCCTCGACGTCCTGGTAGTCCTCGATGAGGTCCTGGAGCAGTTCGGTCGCCGTCCGCAGGTTGCTCGCCGACTCGGCGAACATGTCGAAGAACTCATCGGCGCGCTGGTTGATCTTCAGCCTAGCCATGTGTCCTCTCCCAGGGCGTCGGTCACGATCGACATTGCTATCACATGCGAACCGCAAATGGTCCCGGGCCGGCGCCCGGTGGTGTGAGGATCATGCGGTTCGGGGGATGGTTCCGGGCGGGAGCAGGGGCAGCCTCGATGCTCAGACCGAAGGGCGGTTCGGACCACGTGAGCGGCGGGCGCTGCAAGGGTGAGGGGGGCGGTTGAGCGAGACGGCGTCGCCATCCGTGGAAGCCCCCTCGGGCAGCAACCGCCTCGCCCTGCTGCTCGCGGCGGCGATGTTCGTGCTCGTCGTCGACACCTCGATCATGAACGTGTCGATCTCCGCCGTCGTCACCGACCTCCACACCACGGCGAGCGGCGTGCAATCGGCGATCGCGCTCGAGGCGCTGGTGTCGGCGGCGTTCATCCTGATCGGGAGCAAGATCGGCGACCTCTTCGGGCGCAAGCGGGCCTACGTGCTCGGGCTGATCGGGTACGCGATCGGCGCCCTGTCGATGGCGCTCGCCCAGAGCCTGGTCCCCGTGATCATCTTCTGGGCGGTGATCGGCGGGCTGGGCGCCTCGCTCCTGCTGCCGGCGATGCAGTCGCTGATCCACGGCAACTTCGAGGGGGCGGCGCAGCAGAAGGCCTACGCCCTGGTCGGAGCCGCCGCCGCGATCGCCGCCGCCGTCGGGCCGCTCATCGGCGGCTTCATCACCACGTTCCTGTCGTGGCGGATCGCGTTCCTGCTGGAGGACCTGATCATCGCGGTGGTCCTTTCGGGCATCAAGCTCGTCCGCGACGCGCCGTACACGGGGCCCCGCCAGATCGACGTGGTCGGCGCCGTCCTCTCCGTCCTCGGCATGGGGGGCCTGGTGCTGGGGATCCTCGTCTGGCAGGAAGGGGGCGAGGCGGTGGCCGCGCTCATGGCGGTCGGTGCTGTCGGGCTCGGGAGCCTCGTGTACTGGCTCCGCCATCGGAAGCGGGCCGGCAAGCCGTCGCTGATCGACCCGGACTTGTTCCGGTCGAAGCTCTTCCGGCTGGGGATCTCCGGGCAGCTTTTCCAGCAGATCGCCCTCGGCGGCATGATGATCGCGCTGCCGATCTACCTCCAGATGGTGCTCGAGTACAACGCGCTGGAGGCCGGCCTGTCGCTCGCGCCCCTGTCGCTCAGCATGTTCGGCGTCGCGGTCGTCGCCGGAAAGCGCGCCGGCCGGCGGCGGCCCGCCGCGATCATCCGGGTGGGGTTCCTGCTGCTCACGGTCGGGGTCGCGGTGCTGCTCCCGTTCGTGCCCCGCGTGGACTCGGGCTGGTATCTCGTGCTGCCGCTCGTGATCGCCGGGTCGGGGCTGGGCCTCCTCGTGTCGCAGCTCAACAACTACACCCTGAGCCCGATCTCCGAGGAACGCGTGAGCGAGGCCGCCGGAGTCAACTCCGCGGGGGGCTCATTCGGACTGTCGTTCGGGCTGGCCTTCGCGGGCGCCATCATGCTTGCGTCGCTTTCCGTCGTCTTCACCCAGATGGCAGAGAACAGCACCGTGCTCCCGCCGGCGAGCCAGCAGATCGTGGCGGATGCGCTCGAGCACGACGCCGAGGTCATGAGCAACACGCAGCTCGAGCTTCAGCTCGAGGGGCAGCCGGAGGAGATCCAGGACGAGATCATCCGGATCAACACCGAGGCCCGGCCCATCGCCCTCCAGGTGGCGCTGCTCGTGCCGCTCATCGCCGCGCTGGTCGGGCTGGTGAACTCGTTCCGGATGATGCGGCAGCCGGACCCGGTGTCCTCCGGGGCCGCCGAGGGGTCGGTCCTCGGCTGACGACGGCCACGTCACGGTGCTCGTCGCGCGCCCCTGACTACACTTTCGGGCGAGCCGCATCCCCCCGGAGGTGAGGGAATGACCGACACGACCGCCGGCCCGACCGAAGCGCAGGCCGGGACCGCCACCGACGCCACGACCGGCGAGGACTTCATGCCCCTGATGGGCATCGACCACGTCGAGTACTACGTGGGCAACGCGCGCCAGGCTGCGTTTTTCTATACGAAGGCGTTCGGATTCCACGTGTCCGCGTATTCGGGACCGGAGACCAAGGTCCGCGACCGGGCGTCGTGGGTGCTCGAGTCCGGCGAGGCCCGATACGTGTTCACCGGCGCCATGGCCCCGGACAGCTTCATCGCCCGGCACGCGCACGAGCACGGGGACGGTGTCCGCGACGTCGCGCTCCGCGTTCCGGACGCGGCGGACGCGTGGGAGCAGACGACGAAGCGCGGGGCCGAGAGCGTGCTGGAGCCGACCGTCCTGGAGGACGAGCACGGCAAGGTCGTGAAGGCCTCGATCAAGGCGTACGGCGACACGCTCCACTCGTTCATCGAGCGCGAGAACTACTCGGGGCCGTTCCTCCCCGGTTACCGGGCCGAGGAGCCGCTCGAGGACGACGGCCCGCCGGTCGGCATCAAGGCCATCGACCACATCGTGTGCAACGTCGAGCTCGGCAAGATGAACGAGCTCGTCGACTTCTACGCGCGGGTCCTGGGGTTCGGCCAGCTGGTGCACTTCCGCGACGACCAGATCTCGTCCGAGTACACGGCACTGATGTCGAAGGTGATGTGGGACGGGAACGGCCGGGTGAAGTTCCCGATCAACGAACCGGCGCCCGGCAAGAAGAAGTCCCAGATCGAGGAGTACCTCGACTTCTACCGCGCGCCCGGCGTCCAGCACATCGCGATGGCGACCGACGACGTCATCTCCGCGGTGGACGCGCTTCGGCGGCGTGGGATGCGGTTCACGCGCGTCCCGCAGACGTACTACGACTCCCTGTGGGACCGGATCGACAAGGTCGAGGAGGACCACAAGGAGATCGAGCGACTCGGGATCCTCGCGGACCAGGACGAGGAGGGCTACCTGCTGCAGATCTTCACGAAGATCGTCCAGGACCGGCCGACGGTGTTCTACGAGGTCATCGAGCGCCACGGGAGTCGCGGGTTCGGTCTGGGGAACTTCAAGGAGCTGTTCCTCGCCATCGAGCGGGAGCAGGAAGAGCGGGGGAACCTGTAGCCGGCCCGTCCTCGTTCGAGGCGAAGGTCCGGGCGGCGATCGCCGCGCTTCGGCCGGGCGAGGTCGTGACCTACGGCGAGATCGCCGAGGAGGTCGGTCATCCCGGCGCGGCCCGGGCCGTGGGCAACGTGGTCGCCGGGTCGGACGGCCTGCCGTGGTGGCGGGTGGTCACGTCGACCGGACGGCTCGTCCCCGGCCACGAGGAGGTCCAGGCCCGCCGCCTCCGCGCCGAGGGCGTGGCGATCCGCGGCAAGCGCGTCGTCGTGCGCTGAGCGGCACGCGCGTGGGGTAGGTTCCGTTCCGTGGGTGACGACGCGAAGGACGCGACGAACGACGACGAACAGCAGCGGAACGGCGGCAGCGGGGGCCAGCCCGACGAGCACGACAAGGAACGACGCGACCGGGAGCTGATCGAGCTCCTCAACGAGCTTCGCGTCGTGCTGCCCGGCGTGCAGGTCCTGTTCGCGTTCCTGTTGATCGTGCCCTTCTCCAACGGCTTCTCGAAGATGACCGACCTGCAGCGCGACGTGTACTTCCTGGCGTTCCTCACGACGACGGTCGCGACGATCCTGCTCATCGCCCCGTCGAACTACCACCGCATCCAGTTCCGTCAGGGCGACAAGGAGCGGATGCTCTTCACGGCGAACCGCCTGGCGATCTGGGGGACGGCGTTCCTCGCGGTGGCCATTGCCGCCGTCGTGTTCGTCATCACCGACGTCATGTTCCACTCGGCGGCGGCGGGCGTGGTGACCGCCCTGGTCGCGGCGTTCTCGATCGTGATGTGGTACGGGCTCCCGCTGTACCGGCGCGCCCAGGAGCGGCGCGAGGGCCGGCAGAAGCAGTAGCGGCCGGGCTTCAGCGTGCGGCGAGCACCGTGAGCAGGATCGCCACGTAGTGGCACGTCGCCGCGCTCGTCATGAAGACGTGCCACACCTCGTGGTAGCCGAACACCAACGGGTCGGGATCCGGCCAGTGCCGGTTCAACACGAGCGCGCCGCCGGTGTACAGCAGCCCGCCCAGCACGACCAGCACGAGCGCCGCGGTCGAGAGCGAGTGAACGAATTGCGCGATGCCCGCCACCGCCGCCCAGCCCAGCACGATGTACATGACGCCCGAGAGTCCGACGAACCGTCCGGGGAACGACTGCTTGATCACCACCATGACGGCCGCGCCGGTCCACACCGCGACCAGCATGGTGGGGCGCAGCCACCCGTGGAGGGCCAGCACGGCGAGCGGCGTGTAGGTCCCGGCGATCAGCAGGTAGATCGCCGAGTGGTCGAGCGCCTGGATGCGCCGCCGTGCCTTCTCCGACCAGGTACGCCGGTGGTAGATCGCGCTCGTCGAGAACATGTTGACGAGCGTCGCGGCGTAGATGGTCGTCGCCATGTGCGCCGGGAGCCCGGGCGCGAGGATGATCAGGACGATCGACGCCGGGATGGAGACGAACGACGCGAACTGGTGGATCCGGCCGCGGAACCGCGGCTTCGGTGGTTCGCGCAGGGTGAGTTCGGTGTCGGTGGAGGTGACCGTCATGTCAGACCGTGAGGTTGGTGATACCGCGCCAGGCGAGCCGGACGAGGGTCTCCACCGAACGACGTCGTTCGGATTTCGCTCCTCCGGGATCGCGTTGTGCCACGGTTTCCACCATACCCACAAGCGCAAGGGACACTATGTCCGCATCGCGCCGTTCGATCTTGCCTGCTGACTCCCGGGCGATCAGGTCGCCCACCTCCCGAACGATGCGGTCCCGGACCTCCTGGACCTTCGACCGGAACATCTCCTCGCCGCCCATGGTCTCCTGCATGAACAGCCGGAACCCGCCCGCGTGTTCGTCGACGAAGTCGAAATAGGCCTGGAACGATCGCTGGATGCGCTCGCGGTTCCCGGTGCGGGCCTGGAGGGCCGAACGCACGCGTTCCTCGAGCGAAGAGGCGTCGGCGTCGAGGAGGGCGACGTACAGCTCCTCCTTGGAGTTGAAATGGTCGTACAGGATTGGTTTGGTGACGCCGGCTTCCTTGGCGACGTCGTCCATGGAGACGCCGTGGAACCCGGACCGGCCGAACACGCGGCGGGCCACGGCGAGGAGCTGGGCGCGCCGCTCGGGTCCTCGCATCCTGCGTTTGGCGCCGGCGGGCACGGCGACTGGTTTACCGGCGGCCATGGGCGGCTATACTACTCCTCAGTAACCTACCCGGAGGTAGGTTCACGGTCCGATATTCGATCCGGGAGCGATCCACGAGCCCATTCAACCGGGTCACGGGCCGGAACGCGAGCACACGGCATCGGCCGCACCCGGGCAGCCGGGGTGGCACGGAGCGAGGAGGCTGATAGCGCGATGGACTTCCAGCTCACCGAGGACCTGCTCACCACCCAGAAGTGGGCCCACGAGTTCGCGGAGAAGGAGATCCGGCCGGTCGCGCCGGAGTACGACGAGTCCGAGGACTTTCCGTGGCCGGTCGTGAAGAAGGCCGCCGAGATCGGGCTGTACGGGCCCGAGTTCTACATGGAGATGGCGGGCCAGGACCAGACCGGACTCTCGCTGCCGATCGTGCTCGAGGAGCTGTGCTGGGGGTGCGCCGGCATCGGCCTGGCGATCTTCGGCACCGGCCTTCCTCTCTCGGCGCTCGCATACAGCGGGACCCCGATGCAGTTCGCCGAGTGGGCCCCGAAGATGTTCGGCACGCCCGAGGAGCCGGCGGTCGCGTCGTTCTGCGTGACCGAGCCCAACGCCGGCTCGGACGTGTCCGCGCTGCGGACGACCGCCAAGCGCGACGGCGACGAATGGGTGCTGAACGGCCAGAAGGTGTTCGCCACGAACGGCGGCATCGCGGCCGTGCACATCGTCGTGGCGACCGTGGACCCGAGCCTCGGCCACCGCGGTCAGGCGGCGTTCATCGTCGGCCCGGACACGCCCGGCATCAGCCAGGGCAAGAAGGAGCGCAAGCTCGGCATCCGCGCATCGCACACCGCCGAGGTGCTGCTGGCGGACTGCCGCATCCCGCTCGCGAACGTGCTCGGTGGCCCCGAGAAGCTCGAGGCCAAGCTCGAGAAGGCGCGGGCCGAGCAGAAGTCGTCGGCGGCGCTCAAGACGTTCGAGATGACGCGGCCGTCCGTGGCCGCGCAGGCGCTCGGGATCGCAAGGGCCGCGTTCGAGTTCGCGCGTGACTACGCGAAGGAACGGGAGACGTTCGGGCGGCCGATCATCGAGCACCAGGGGATCGCCTTCAAGCTCGCGGACATGGCCATGGAGATCGACGCGGCCCGGCTGCTCACGCACCGCGCGGCGTGGATGGCCCGCAACGGCGTCCCCTTCGAGCACGCCGAGGGTTCGATGTCCAAGCTGAAAGCGGGCGAGGTCGCCGTGAGCGTCACCGAGCAGGCCATCCAGGTCCTCGGCGGGTATGGCTTCATCAAGGATTACCCGGTCGAGAAGTGGTATCGGGACGCCAAGATCTACACCCTGTTCGAGGGGACGTCGGAGATCCAGCGGCTCGTCATCGCAAGGGCCCTGGCCAAGGCCTGACCGACTCGCCCGCCGCCGAATTCAGCCGAATTGGACGCGTTCGTCGTACGAGGCGAACACTGCGTGGTCTGCGTGCAAGAATTGCCTGTCCGTTTCCCGGGCGGGCAGAAGTGGCGTGGGAAGATCGATGCCCGTGCAACGAATCCGCGTCCTGATCGCCGAGGACGATCCCGTCGTCCGCGAGGCGCTTTCCGAGCTGCTCTCCGGCGAGGAGGGGATCGACCTGGTCGGCACCGCGTCGAACGCCGACGAGGCCATCGCCACCGCATTGCGAACACGACCCAGCGTCGTGCTGTGCGACGTCCGGATGCCGGGCGGCGGCGGGCCGCGGGCCACTGCGGAGATCCGCCAGCAGGCGCCGCGGACGAACGTCCTCGCCCTCTCCGCCCACGACGACCGGTCCACGGTGATCGGGATGCTCCAGGCGGGCGCGGTCGGGTTCCTCGTGAAGGGCTCGTCCGCGGACGACATCGTCCACGCCATCCGGCGGGCGGCGAAGGGGGAGTCCTCGCTCTCCACGCAGGTGACCGGCGAGGTCATCCGCGAGCTGGTCGGCCAGCTCGAACGCCGCGACCACCAGGAGGAGCTGCGGCGGCGGCGGGCCGCGCTGCTGAAGGACATGGTCGAGGGCGGCGGCATCACGGTGGTGTTCCAGCCGATCGTCGACCTCCGGTCGCTCCGGATGGTCGGTGTCGAGGCCCTGGCGCGGTTCGGGGCCGCGCCGTACCGGCCGCCGAACGTCTGGTTCGCCGAGGCGGGGGAGGTCGGCGTGCGGATCGACCTCGAGCTTGCGACCGTGCGCGCCGCGCTGGTCGGCCGGATCCGGCTGGCGAACGGCGTGTACCTGTCCGTGAACATCTCGCCCGAGACGGCGGTGTCGCCGAGCTTCCCGCTGTTCATGGCGGAGGAACGCCTCGACGGGATCGTGTTCGAGATCAGCGAGCACGCCCGGGTGGAGGACTACGACGAGCTCAACGCCGTGCTGGGCGAGGTCCGCGCGCGGGGCGGGCGGCTCGCGATCGACGACGCCGGGGCGGGGTTCGCGAGCCTGCAGCACATCCTGCGGCTGTCGCCGGACCTCATCAAGCTCGACATGGGCCTCACGCGCGATGTGGACTCCGACCCGGCCCGTCGGGCGCTCGCGTCGGCGCTGGCCTCGTTCGCCGGGGAGATCGGCGCCGGACTGATCGCCGAGGGCATCGAGACCGCCGGCGAGCTCGAGGCGCTGCGGACGCTCGGCGTCGCCTTCGGCCAGGGGTTCCACCTGGGGAAGCCGGCGACGGTGCCGGCCGTCACGCTCGGGCGGCGCCGGCGCGGATAGCCCGGGCTCAGGTCGGCGAGGCGCCCGCCCAGGGCGCGGGACCGAGCAGGCTCCGCAGGCGCCCCGTCTCCTCGAACCCGATCGAGCGGTACAGCCGGATCGGGCCGGCCTGGTCCGCCAGGAGGAACGTCGACTCGGCGCCGGCCCGCTTCGCCTCGCCGATCGCGTGGCGGACGATCGCCGACGCGACCCCCTGCCGCCGGTGCTCCGGGAACGTCACGATGTCGTCGAGGTAGGCGATCCCCCCGGCCACGTGGAGCGCGCCCATGCCGGCGATCCCCTCGTTCCGGCGCACGACGAAGTACCGGCGGCCGCCGGGCGCCAGGACCTCGCGGTTCCAGCGGAGCAGCTGCTCGACCACGGGCGGCTGCGAGACCTCGAACTCGGCGTACGAACGGCGGAGCAGCCCCTCGAACTCCGGGCCGTCGGGGTCGATCCCCTCGACGGGGAGGTCGCCCGAGCCGGCCGGATGGCCCGCGGCGTTCGGCCGGAGCTCCATGACCGAGTCGGAGGAGAGCCGGAGCCCTGCGCGTTGCGACTCCTCCACCAGGTTTGCGGCGCCGTCCGGGTGGAGCACCACGATCTGGACGTGGCGCGACCCGGCGGCCTCGAGCGGCGGCGAGAGCTCGGCGAGCACCTCAGGGAGGGTCAGATCGGGCGCCCCCGCGGTGATCCGCGCGTAGTTCAGGTCGTACACGTCCGGAAACCGGTCGTCGGTGACCACGGCGCCCCACCAGGTGGGACGCACGTTCCGGAGCCCCTCGTCGGAGGCGGCGAAGTACCGTTCGGGAACGGTCGGCATGGCGGCCCGGAAGCGTAGAGATCCCTGGGTCCGTGCGCTACCCTCGCCGCGATGATCACGTGCCGGCACTACCGGGGCGGCGTCCTGAAGGAGCAGGCCTTCGACCCCACACGCGTGAGCGACCTGATCGCCGAGCCGGGCGCCCGCGTGTGGCTCGACCTGGCCGACCCGACCGAGGAGGAGCTCGCCCTCATCCAGGAGGAGTTCGGCCTGCACGAGCTGGCGATGGAGGACACGAGGCTTCGCGGCCAGCGGCCCAAGGTCGAGGTGTTCGACGGCTACTTCTTCCTCGTGATGCACGCACTCTCGCTCGATGCGGACGACGAGTTGGTCGATTCCGAGATCCACGCCTTCGCGGGGCACCGGTTCCTGATCACGCTGCGGTACGAGCCGGTGTTCGACATCGCCGAGGTGCTCCGGCGCTGGGATCGATCCACCGAGCTCACCTTCGAGGGCGGCGGGTTCCTGCTGTACGCCCTGGTGGACGAGGTGGTGGACGGGTACTTCAGCGTGGTCGAACGGATGGAGGACGTCGGCGAGGAGCTCGAGGACGAGGTGTTCGCCGACGAGCCCGGCCCGGACGTCCAGGAGCGGATCTTCAAGCTGAAGCGCAAGGCGGTGCAGTTCCGGCGGCTGGTCATGCCGCTCCGGGAGGTGCTCGACCTCATGCAGGAACAGCCGGGGTTCGTGACGGAGAAGCTCGGGCCCTACTACCGCGACGTCGCCGACCACGTCATCCGGACGCTCGAGTTCGTCGACAGCATCCGCGACCTGTCGACGTCGGCGCTCGAGGCGCTGATCTCGCAGGCCTCCAACCGGATGAACGTCGTCATGAAGCGTCTGACCGCGTGGGCGTCGATCATCCTCGTGCCCACGCTGATCGCCGGCATCTACGGCATGAACTTCGAGCACATGCCGGAGCTCCGCTGGCACCTCGGCTACTACGGGGCGCTCGGGCTGATGCTCGGCGTGGCGGCCGGCCTGTACTACTTCTTCAAGAAGCGGGACTACTTCTGAAGTGTGCCGCGCGCTGTTGGTCGTCTGCCTCGCGCCCGATCGTGATGCCCTCATGGAGCTGAAGCGGGCCGCCGTCGGCACCGAGTGGGAGTTGACGCCCGGCGCGACCACGGTCGACGACGCGATCGCCCAGATCGAGGACCGCGGCGGCCACGTACTGGTCGCGTCGGGCCCCTCGACGGGCGACGTGGTCGCGCGTGTGCGGGAGCGGTGGGCGTGGATGCGGGTCGTCGTCGTGTCCGACGGGCCGGTCGAAGGTGCGACCGCGGTGGTCGGCTCGCTCGACGAGGTGCGGGCGGCCGTGAAGGGCCTGCCCCCGCCCGGAGGTCCGGTTCGCGCGTAGGCGGCCCTGCCCTTCCCCACGCCTCGTGGCGATCCCGTGTCCGAAGACCGTTCGCCACGGCCGCGTGGGTACCATGGGGGCGTGGTTCGGAAGGTGATCCTGGCGGCCCCGCGCGGCTATTGCGCGGGGGTGGAGCGCGCGGTCGAGACCGTGGAGCAGGCGCTCGAGGCGCGCGGCGCGCCCGTGTACGTGCGCAAGCAGATCGTGCACAACCTGCACGTCGTGCGGGACCTCGAGCGCAAGGGCGCGGTGTTCGTCGACGAGGAGACCGAGGTCCCCGAGGGTGCGCTCGTCGTGCTGTCGGCGCACGGCGTTGCCCCGACGGTGTACGCGAACGCCGAGGCCAGGGGCCTGTCGGTGATCGACGCGACCTGCCCGCTCGTGACCAAGGTCCACCTCGAGGCCCGCCGGTTCGCCCGGCAGGGCCAGACCATCATCCTGATCGGCCACGAGGGCCACGAGGAGGTCGTCGGCACCTTGGGCCAGGCGCCCGAACGCGTGATCCTCGTCGGGTCGCCCGACGAGGCCCGCACGGTGGAGGTCCCCGACCCATCGAACGTCGCCTATCTCACGCAGACCACGCTCAGCGTGGACGAGACCAACGAGATCATCGGCGTCCTGCGGGAACGGTTCCCGGCCATCCAGGCTCCCCCCAAGGACGACATCTGCTACGCGACCCAGAACCGGCAGGACGCCGTGAAGGTGCTGGCGCGCGAGTCCGACGTCGTGCTGGTGATCGGCTCCGTCAACTCATCGAACTCCAACCGCCTGGCCGAGGTGGCGCAGGAGGCCGGGACGCCCGCCTACCTGGTCGACGACGAGACCGAGGTCAGGCCCGAGTGGCTGGCCGAGGCCGACGTGGTCGGCGTGACGAGCGGCGCCTCCGCGCCCGAGTGGCTGGTCGACCGCATGATCGAGTTCCTGCGGGAACAGGGGGCCACCGAGGTCGAGGAGCTCCGGCTCACCGACGAGGACGTCCGGTTCTCGAAGCCGGCGGCGCTGCGGCGGCTCGAAGTCATCCCCCGGTAGGACTCCGGGCGTCCCCCGGACCCGCGGGTTGGCATCCCCCGGGTGCTTGTACCTGCGGATTCGCAGTCCACAATTGTGTTTCCATGCAGTGGCGATCCCCCGTTCCCGTCGACCTCGACGGCTGCCTGGCCAAGGTCCAGCTGGCCCAGAGCGACCTGCAGGCGTACCAGACGGACCACCTGGTCGTGTTCAAGACCAACCCGGTCCGGCTGCGTACGGAGCCCGAACGCGAGCCGTACCGGTACCTGTTCACGGCCGAATACGTGCCGAAGCTGCCGACGCGGCTGGGGGCGCGGCTGGGGAGCGTCGTGTACGGGCTGCGCTCGGCGCTCGACCACCTGATGTGGCAGGTCCTCCGCCACGACGGGGCCATCGACCCCGACGGGACCGTGCGGTACCCGGTCGCGGCGTCGCCGGAGGAGCTGCGGGACTCGTGCCCGTGGGTGGCGCGCCTCTCGCCGGAGCACCTCGCGCTGCTCGAGGAGGATCAGCCGTACAGCGGCGGTGACGCGCTCGTGGAGCTCGATGCCCTCGCGGACATGGAGCGGCACGAGGTGTTGGCTCCCAAGGTGAGCGCGACGCTCGTGCTGACCCCGCAGCTCGTGATCCGCGACCCCGACCTCGACGTGAACGCCCTCGAATGGCTGTCCCGGCCCGGGCCAATGCATGTCGGCACCATGCTCTGCCGGTTCACGGTGTCGAAGCCGTTCGCCGACGGGGCGGGGATCGCGGTGCGCGGGATCGTGCTCCCCGGGACCACGCTCGACGGCGAGACCGACGTGGTGACGCAGATGAACGCGCTCGGCGCGCGGGTGGTCCAGATCCTGTGGAAGTGGGAGGCCCGTCTGGCGCCCGGGATGAAGACCGACTGGCCGAGGTTCGACGGGACGCCGTCGGCGTTCCCGCCGGGCGCAGTCCCGTTCATGGCCTCCTGATCGGCGCACCGGGACCGGTGGGGAGCGCCCAAGGTTTGGTCAATGCCGCTCGTGCCGGGGCGGTCGCGCCGCCCGTCGACGTCGCAGGACGACCATCGCGACCACGAAGCCGATGACTCCCCCGGCCAGCAGGATCCAGACCCATGTCAACGTGCCGGACGACTCGTCCGCCTGTGAGGGAACGGAGGTGGGGGCTCCGGACGTCTCGCCTCCGGTCGTCCCGGACGCCGTTGTCGGTGCCGGCTCGCCCGAGGAGGTGGCCGGCCCGGACGTGGCGACCGGCTCGGTCGTCGAGGAAGTCTCCTGCGCCAGCATGCGCGCATCTTGGGTGAGCGCGACCCCCTGCGCTGCCCTGGGCAGGTTGGTCGACACGCTCGGTGCGGCCGAGATCGCCGCACTCGATGAGCGGGGGGCGGCGGCCATGAGGGCGATGGCGCCGAACGCGGCGATGCCGACGGCGATACGGGCCGTGCGCTGAGGGTGCCGGATGCGAGTGCGAGTCGAATGCTCCACTCCGCTGATCGTAGGGGGTCGCGGAGGTCCGCGGGTGCAAGGAAGGGGATTCAGACCGCGGTGCGGTAGTGGTAGCCGTATGCCGTCGCGAACCCGAGCCCCTCGTACAGGGCGTGCGACGCGCCATTCGAGCGCTCGGTCTGGAGGAAGCTCCGCGAGGCGCCGAGCTCCGAGCCGGCCTCGGCCAGTGCTCGGAGGACGGCGGTCGCGTAGCCCCGCCGGCGGGCCTCGGGTCGGGTGGCCATCGAGAAGATCCCCAGCCATTCGCCGACGACGACGCCCATCCCGACGGCCATCACCCGGCCCTCGTTCAGCACCGAGGCGTAGCGGACCGGGCGGTGGATGCGGTCGAGGATCGCGTCGCGGAAGACGCCGCGCTCGCCGCGGGCCGTGACGCCCAGCATGGCGTCGAGCCAAGGTTCCGACGGCGAGGGTTCCAGCCGGGCCCGCGCGCTCGTGTTCCGCTGGCGGCTCTTGACGGCCAGCACCGCGAGCTCCGCGACCTGGACGTCGACCTCCATCTCGACCTCGAGCCCCCGCGCGGCGAGGAGCCGGTCGAGCTCGGGCGGCATCGCGGCCGCAGACACCTGATACCGGACCGGGATCCCGTGCTCCACGCAGAACTGGTCCACCGCCGCGAGCTTGGCGTCGAGGTCCATCTCCCCCCCGCCGTTGGGGAGCACGGAGTTGGAGCGGCGGACCTCGACGCCCGGAGTGGCGCGGAGGCGCCACCCGTCCACCATCCGAACGATCGCCGCCGGCCAGGCGCCCGCTGCGACCTCCTCGACCTCCGCCACGAGCTCAGGCACGGGCCCGATCCTCTCGCATGCGGCGACGGAGCGGCGGGGCCGTCACTCGTCGCTGCCCGGGCGGCGGCGAGCCGCCTTGGTGCGGGCCTGGCGCCGCTTCGCCTCGAGTCGCCGCCGCACCGAGGCCCGGGTCGGACGTGTGGGGGTCCGCGGCCGGCGGGGCCGGGCGGCCGAGTCGACGCGCTCGGCAAGCCGTCGCAGGGCTGCCTCGCGGTTCCGGAGCTGCGACCGCTCGGCGGCGGCCACGATTCGGACCTCGTCGCCGAGGGCCCGCCGGACGCGTTCGGCCGCTTCCGGCGAGGTTCCTGCGAGCAGCGTCAGATCGGCGACGAGCTCAACGCGGCTGTCGGTGGTGTTCACGCCCTGCCCTCCGGGGCCGGTGCCCCGGGAGAACCGCCACGTCATGGCGCTCGCCGGGATCACGAGGCCGCGCGGAGTGATGAGGTCGCCGTCCATCCCGACAGTGTGCCCGGTGCGAACCGGGGCGGCGGGACTTGCCTCGCCCCGCCCGTTCGGCCAGGGTTCGCGGACGATGTCGGTGGACGCGGAAGCCGGGCTCCAGCCGCCGCTGCGGTGGCTCCTCCGGATCGCCTTCGTGCTGGTGCTCGTCGCCGGAGCCCAGCTCTTCGTCGGCAGCACGTCGACGGACCGCACGTTCGCCTGGACCATCGCGGAACCCCTGACCGCCGCGACCCTCGGCGCCCTGTACTGGGGGAGCGCCGTGCTCGTGTTCTTCATGACCGAGCGGTGGACGTGGCGGGAGGGCGCCGGGGCGCTGGCCGGCGTCTTCGCGTTCACCACGCTGACCCTGGTGGCGACGCTGATGCACCTCGACGCGTTCCACCTTGGCGGGGAACGGGCCTCGGCGGTGTTCGCGGGGTGGGCGTGGCTCGTCGTCTACATCGCGGTGCCGCCAGCGATCGTTGTTGCGGTCCTCCCGCAGGTGCGCCGGTCGCGGCTCGGGCTCCGGGACACGCTCGCTCCGGCGCCGGGCGAGGCCGGATGGCTGGGCTTCCTGCGGTGGCCGATCCTCGTGGTCGGCGCGTTGATCGCCGTCGTCGGCGCGGTCATGTTCCTGGCCCCCGGGACCGCCGTCGACGTGTGGCCTTGGCCCCTGACGCCGCTGACCTCACAGGCGCTCGGAGCCTGGGCCGTTGGAACCGGGCTCCCCATGCTGCTCCTGGCCTGGGCGGCCCGCCGGGCGACCCTGACCGGCGCCGCCCTGACCGCGCTCACGCTCTCGGTCCTGCTCACCGCCGCGCTGGCCCGGTTCTCCGACCACGTCGACTGGTCGCGCATCTCGGCCTGGGTGTACCTGGTCGTGCTGGGCGCGCTGCTGGTCCTCGGCCTCACCGCCCTCGTCGTCTCGCGGGCACCCCAGTCATCGGAGCCACATGTCGACGCATCTGTCGAAGCGACCGAAGGGACCGGTGGGCGACGATGACCCAGGGCTCGCAGTGCGAGGCGAGATCGAGCAACGCGAACCCGAAACCGAACCCGAACCCCCGGGCCAGGACTCCCCGGCCCGACGCTGCTCGGCGAGTTGCTCCGTGGCTCACACGCCCTTGTAGTTCACGACCTGGCGGAGCTCGTGCTCGATCTCGACCAGGTCGGCCTGGTCGCGCATGACCTGATCGATGTCCTTGTAGGCGGCCGGCGCTTCGTCGATCAGCCGCTCGGCGCTCGCCTGGAGCCAGACGCGGCCCTCCATCGCCTTCGACAGCTCGTCAAGCGTGATCTGCTTGCGCGCCGCGGTGCGCGACATGCGGCGGCCGGCCCCGTGGGCGCAGGAGTTGTACGAGAGCGGGTTGCCGAGCCCGCGGACGATGAACGACTTCGCGCCCATCGAGCCCGGGATCACGCCGCGGTCGCCCACTTCCGCCCGGACGGCGCCCTTTCGCGTGATCCACAGGTCGCGCCCGTCGTGATGTTCCCGGACTGCGAAGTTGTGATGGGAGTTGATCCGGTCGACCTCACGCCCGTACCGGGCCAGGCGGAGCAGCTCCTCGACCGCCGAGTCCATCATCGCCGCGCGGTTCGCGAACGCGTAGGCCTGGCTCCACAGCATGGCGCCGATGTACTCCTCGAACTGCGGGGTTCCCTCCAGGTAGTACGCGAGGTCGGGGTCCTCGAGGGGCGTTCCCTGGGCCTTCGCGAGCTCCTTCGCCTTCGAGATGTGGTGCGACGCGAGCTGGTTGCCGATGCCCCGGGAACCGGAGTGCAGCACCACCCACACCGTTCCGCGTTCGTCGAGGCAGACCTCGAAGAAGTGGTTGCCGCTCCCGAGCGTGCCGAACTGGATCACCACGGTGTGTTCCTGCTTCTGGGTGAGCGGGACGGGGCATGGGTTCTCGGCGAACCAGCGCTCGGCGGCCGGCTTCACGGCCGTGTGCGACTTGCCGAGGCCGGCCGGCAGGACCTCGTGGAGGCGCTCGAGGTACCGCTCCAGGTGGTCGGGCAGCTGCGCCTCGGTGAGGGAGGTTTCGACGGCGATCATGCCGCAGCCGATGTCGACGCCGACCGCGGACGGGATGACGGCGCCCTCCGTCGGGATGACCGAGCCGACCGTCGCCCCGATCCCGCGGTGGGCATCGGGCATCAGCGCAATGTGGGTCGGGACGATCGACAGCCGCGATGCGACGAAGGCCTGTTCGATGGTGTTCTCGTCGATCGCGGAAGCCCAGGACAGCAGCCTGTCGCCGAGCCGGATCGGCATCTGGGTCATCGCCGTCCCGACGCTACCGGAGCCGCAGTGGCGCCGCGAGCGCTATTGGGACGCGGTGAACTCGGGCTGGGGCGCCGAGCCGAGCGCCTCGAGCTCGGAGGCGCCCTCCTCCGGGCCGACCGAGATCACGCGGTCGCCGGCCTGGAGCTCGAATTGCGCCCGCGGCCGGTACGTCCACCGCCGCCCGCGCTGGACCGCCAGGACGAACATCCCGGTCTCGGTCTCGACCGCGAGCTCCTTGAGCGACCGCCCCGCGGCCGGTGAGCCGGGTTCGATCACCACCTCGCTCGCGATCTCCTCGGTCTCCTCGAGCGCCATCGCGACGACCGGGTGGAGCTCCTCGCCGTGTTCCACCGACCACGTCATGTCGCGGGCGGCGTCGAAGATCGTCTCGCTGGCGGTGGCCAGCCGGAGGATCCCGCGGAGCTCGTCCGGCCGCCGGGCCTCGGGAGCCGCGCGGAGGACCCAGGACTCGAGCTCGTCGTGCAGGATGTCGCTCCGGGCCTCCAGCGCGGAGACCTCTGCCGCGAGCGCCGGGTCGTTGAACAGCAGCGACGAGTACGCGAGCCCGACGGCGACCTCGGCGGAGTTCTTCATCTCGACCAGGATGTCGACGGCGCGGTCCAGTTCGGTCAGCGCCGGGGACTCGTGTTCCGGGGCGACCGGCAGCGGCGGCGCGCCGACGATCTCCCGGAGCAGGTTGGCCGCCTCCTCGGGGCCCTGGAACACGAGGACGTCGCCCTCGCGGATGTACGTATCGGGGCCCGGGTCGAACTCCCATTCGGCCCCCCGCCGGACCGCCAGCAGCCACACGCCGATCTCGCTCGGGAGCATGAGGTCGCGGAGCGACTGACCGACGGCGCTCGCCCCCTCCCGGACCTTGACCCGGCCGGTCACCTCGTCGGCGTGGCGGAGGTCGGGGCGGAGCTCGTCGGGGATGCCCAGCCTGGCCTGCACCACGCGCGCGATGTCGGATGCGGCGTCGCCGATCTTCTCGATTGCCGCGGCGATGTGCAGCACGCCGGCCATCTTCTCCGCGTCCTCGGGGGAACGGGCGGCGAGCATGGCCACCTCGCGGAGTCGCCGGAGGTACGCGTCCATGCGTTCCTCGAGCTCCTCGACCTCTTCGGCCAGGTCGTCCTCGTTGAAGAACACGGCCGCGTAGGCCAGGTCCACCATCAGCTCCGAGGCGTCCTTCGCCTCGACGAGCAGCTCCTTGACGTTCTTGGGTCGTTCGTCGTCAGCCATAGGCCGTGACCGGGAATAGTACGGGGTACTCGCCCGGGCGGTTTTGCCTGCCCCGAATGGCCTCTTGTTCACGCGGCCCGCGGCCCCTAGCGTCGGGCCCGCCGAGACCACGCCCGCCTGACCCCGGTGCATCCGGGAAGAGGAGGCCCCCATGAACAGGTCGAAGGCGATCCTGGCGATCACGGCCGTCATGGTCGTGCTGTGGAGCAACACCGCGCTCGGGTCGAACGGTGACCCGGTGAGGGCCGGCCAGACCACGACGGCGACCGCGCGGACCACCCTCTCCACCAACCAGGCGAACGGGGAGGGGCTCAAGGTCGTTCTGTCCGGCGCCACGGCCGGGGCAGCCATCCGTGGCCAGAACGGCGCCAAGGGCAACGGTGTCACGGGGCTCGCGTCCAAGGCCGACGCGTACGGGGTCAGCGGGTCGAACACGGCCGTCGCCCACGGGGCCGGCGCGGGTGGGTTCTTCAACGGCAGGAACAACAATGGTGTCGTCGGCACGACCGATGACGCGGATTCGGCCGGCGTGGAAGGGAGCAACTCCGCCTTCGGAGGGGACGGCGTGGAGGGTCACTCCGCCAACGGGAACGGGGTGTTCGGCACGACGAGCTCGACCGACTTCAGCGGGGTGTACGGCGAGACCACGGTCACGGGTGGATCCGGCGTCTTCGGGACGGCGGGGAACGGGGGCATCGGGGTCCACGGCACCAACACGGGAACCGGCGACGCAGGGAGGTTCGACGGGACCGTTCGCGTCAACGGGGGAATCGCTCTGAGCGGGATCCTCGACTGCACCGGGTGCGTTCTCCCGAGAAACGTCGCTGGCTTCATTCAGGGGCAAGCGGTCGCGATGGGTGCCGGAAGCGGCAGCTTCTTTGGGCCGCCGTTCGGGAGCTTCCTCCGGCTCTCCTACGATTGCCCGGCCAGCCTGGCGAACAGCGGGACCCTGCACATCATGAATGCATCGGGGCAGCTCGCGAACGTGTTCGTCGAGAGCGGGACGCCGAATCCCTCGTACTTCCAGATGGCAGCGGGCGGCGACATCACCTTTCCTGCGTCGGCGACCGCAGACTCCTTCCACATCCAGGCGCAGGGGTTCATCGGCATACTGACGATCGAGGTCGCGACGGTGCACCGGGCGAGCGATTGCCACGTGCAGGCGCAGGGGGTGCTGGCAGTCTGAGCGCGGCCGAGCCCCCAGTTTCAGCCGGCGCCGACACCGAGCAGCGACAGCACCAGCAGGAAGACGATCACCCCGACGAGGTCCATCACGCTCGTGATGACCGGCACCGACTGGTTGTCGGGGTCGAGCCCGAACCGCGACGACAGGACGGCGACGTAGTACCCGACGAAGACCGCGATCACCGTCGCGATCACCCCGGTCAGCAGGGTTCCGCCGATCATCACGCCGGCTCCCAGCGAGCGCCCCACGATCTCCCCGTACGCGAACCCGAGCAGGCCGACCAGCAGGAACGCGACGACGCCGGACGCCAGCACGAGCGAGGCGTCCGCCCAGGCCAGGCGTTCCGGCCACATCCGCGGCGAGATCAGGCCGAGGTGGAGCTTCGAAGAGAGCCGCGACGACAGGATCCCGCCGAGCGCGCCGGCGTTCGACACGAGCGGCGGGATGATCACGAGCAGCGCCGGGAACGCGGTGAACCGGTCGATGCGCGGCTCCACGATCGTCCCGGCCAGGATGTCGAGGAGCGGCGTCAGCAGAATCACGCCGGTCATCTCGAGGATGGCCCGCCGCGCCATCGGCAGGTCGGTCATGAAGCCGCGAACGATCGCGAACAGGCAGACAACGATGCAGATGCCCGCGACGACGGCGTTCAGCCATTCGACCCGGACGACCAACGTCGCGAGGAACAGGCAGGGGATGGTGACCATGTCCCCGGAGGCAGTGACGATCGGCGTCGCCACCGAATCGAGGTCGAGGCCCCGCCGGAACCCGACGATCGACAGCCCGATAGTGAGCGCCATCGCGAACGCCGACCCCAGCACCCCGCCGACCACCGAGATCGTCACGAAGTCGAGGAACGAGATCGACGGCAGCCCGAACACCGCCGCCGACAGCCGGGCCAGCGCCGCGAGGTACAGGCAGGACGAGAACGTGGTGATCGTTCCCGCGTAGACGTTCTGCGCGAGGACGCCGGTGCGTTCCGTCGTGACGTCGAAGATGCCGGCCGCGGCCGCCGTTCCCAGCCGCGCGCCGATCGCGCCGAAGATCGTCCCCTTCATGCCGACGGCGGCCGGAATGAGGATGAACAGCGAGGGCAGGAGCTTCAGCGTGTCGCTGATGGACCCGAGCACGATGCCGGCGACCAGGCCGGCGCCCGTCGACAGGAGCAGCGCCGCGAGCCCCTGCCGGAGAGTCCGACGTTCCGCCCGGAAGAAGCGCCATACGTTCCGGACGGGCTTGCGCAGCACCGGCCGGGCCATAAGGGCGACCCCATGGCGCTCACGATGCCACTCCCAGGAACGAAAGGACGAGCAGGAACGAGATCACGCCGGCGAGGTCCATCGAGCTCGTGATGAGCGGCACCCCCGTGTTGTCCGGGTCGAACCCGAACCGGACGGTGAGGATGGCCACGTCGCACGCGACCGCGATGGCGACGAGCGTCGAGATGAGGCCCGTCAGCAGCGTGCCGTCGATCATCACGCCCGCGCCGGGATGCGCCGTTCCGGCCAGCACCGTGCCCAGCAGCAATGCGACGGATCCCTGCACGGAGGGTCCGTCGCTCAGCCCGGAAGTAGCGCCAGATGCTCCGGACGCGGCGTCGGGGCGCGAAGGCCATAAGGGCACGCTCATCGGTCTCATCTCAGGTCTCGAATGTGGGCTGGGCGGGGCCCCGGGAAGTATGCGCCGCAAGGCAAGACGAGGACAACCACATGGGCTCCGTGTGTTGCATGCCGGGCCTGCGGGGGCGCCGATAGACTGGAAGCGAGATGAACACCGAGATCGTGCTCGCGCTCGTCGTGTCGGTGCTCGCGATGTTCGGCCTCGGCTGGTGGGCCGGAACGAAGACCCGCAGCCGCCGGGTGTCGGACTAGCGTGCTCGAGTTCAGCGACTGGGCGCTCGACATCCTGCGGCGCTCGCACGAGGCCGCCCGCCGCTTCAACCCCGATGCCACCGTGCGCGTGTCACGGAAGGGCTCCGGCGTGACGTTCGCGCTCACCGACCGCGCGGAATCCGGCGACCGAACTCTGGACGAGCACGGGTTCGTCCTGTTCGTCGAGGATGGGATCGAGGGGTTGGTCGACGTGGTCGAGCCGCACGACCAGCTGGTGCTCCGGCCGCTCGGCAGCCCTCCGAACCCGCGCGAGCACCACGCGTGAGCGCACGCCGACGAAGCGGCGCCGCGCGAGCCGGGCCTCGCTAGATGCCGGCCTCCATCACGGAGGCGGCCTCGATGCGATGGGCCAGGGCGACATCCTTCTCCGTGACCGCGTTCTCGTTCCAGGTGTGGAGCGCCACCCGGACACGGTTGTAGTGGTTCTCGAGGTCGGGATGGTGGTCGGCCTCCTCCGCGGCCTCGGCCAGCCGGTCGATGAAGGCGATGGCCTCGAGGAACGTCGGGAACTTGTACTGCTTGAAGATCTCCCCGCGCTCGTAGCGCCAGCCGGGGAGATCATCGAGGGCCTCGCGGATCTCGTCGTCGCTGAATCCGGGCATGTCGGCAGGGTATAGCGTCCCGTTCGTGGACGTTCGACTGCACGTCATGCAGTCCATGCTCGACACGGGCCGGGCGCCGTCGGCGTCGGAGACGGCAGCGGCGCTCGGCATGGCGGAAGCCGACGCCGAGCAGGCCTACCGCGACCTGGCCGCCTCACACGCGTTCGCGCTCCATCCCGGAACGCTCGACGTCTGGATGGTCCACCCGCTGTCGGCGGTCCCGACGCCGTACGTCGCCACCGTGGCCGGCCGCGACCACTTCACGAACTGCATCTGGGACGGCCTCGGAGCGGTCGCCATGCTCGGCGGGTCCGGGTTCGTCCGGACGATGTGCGCGGACTGCGGCGAGTCGCTCCAGGTCGACGTCGTCCAATGGGAGATCGCCGGCGAGCCGGAGGGGGTCGTCCACTTCGCCGTTCCCGCCTCCCGGTGGTACGAGGACATCGGCGACACCTGAGCGACGATGCAGCTCTTCCGGTCGGAAGAGCACGTCCAGCGGTGGTGCCGTGAGCGCGGGCGGGAGCCCGGCGCCGTGTTCACACTGCAGCAGATGTGGGACCTGGCCGACGCCTGGTACCGGGACCGGCTGCGCCCAGACTTCCGAAGGCGGACACCCGAGGAGGCGGAAGCGCTCTTCGCCTCACTCGGCTTGACCGGCGACGCGTGGAAGCTCTGAACCAGGACTACGGATCGTCGCCCACCCGGTAGCGCCAGAACTGCGGAACCGCGAAGCCGAGCGCGACCACGCCCACCACGCAGGCCAGCCCGCCCGTGATGACGGACACGAACGGCGTGGTCGCCGCCGCGACGACGCCGGCCTCGAAGTCGCCGAGGCGAGGGCCCCCGGTGACGACCAGGATGTGGATCGACGAGAGCCGGCCCCGCAGGTGCTCGGGGACCGACAGCTGGAGGATCGATCCCCGGAACACGGCCGAGATCACGTCAGCCCCCCCGGCGATCGCGAGGAACAGCAGCGCGAACCACAGGTTCCCGCCGGCGAGGCCGAACCCCACGATGCAGAGCCCCCAGATCCCGACCGAGATCAGCACGGCCCGGCCCTGGTACCGCACGGTTCCCACCCATCCGGTCGTCAGCGCGCCGACCACGGCTCCGACCGCCAGGAACGACAGCAGGAACCCGACGATCTCCGGCCCGCCGTGGAACTGGGTCACCGCCAGGATCGGGAACAGCGCGCGTGGCATGCCGAAGACCATGGCGATGAGGTCGACGATGAACGTCGACTGCAGGACCGGCCGGCCCTTGAGGTAGCCGAACCCCTCGGCGATCGCTGCGAGGCCCCGGCGCTGGCTGGCGGCATCGTCCGGCGGCATCGGGCGCATGAGGATCGCCGCCGTGATGGTCGCCCCGTACGTCGCGGCGTCGATGCCGTAGGCCCACTGCACGCCGACGAGTCCGATGATCAGCCCGCCGACCGCCGGGCCGACGATCATCGTGGCGTTCCACATGACCTGGTTCAGCGCGAGCGACGTGGGAAGCAGCTCGTTGGGGACCAGCCGGGGCGTCATGGCCGCCCGGGTGGGCGCGGCGATTCCGGAGATGGCGGCAGTCAGTCCGGCGCCGAGGTAGATCAGCCCCACGGACGGGCTGTCCGAGAGCGCGTTCCACAGCAGCAAGCCCGACGCCCCCGCGAACGCGATCTGTGTGATGAACAGCAGCCGGCGTCGGTCGTAGCGGTCCACGAAGGACCCGCCCGCGACCGTCGCCACCAGGAGGAACAGCAGCTCGATGAGGCCCGTCAGGCCGACGGCGGCCGCAGAGCCGGTGATGGCGTAGACCTGGACCAGCACCGCGACCCGGGTCATCTGGTGGCCGGTCTCGGAGATCAGCTCGCCGGTCCACAGCAGGCGGAAGTCGCGGTACCTCCGCAGCGGTGTGATGTCGACGGCGATCCCGCGCACGGCCCGGCCGACCCGCGCCCGCCGGGTGCCGGAACGCGCTTCCTCGGCGGCGCGCTGTTCCTCCGCGGTGGCCGCCTCGAGGGCGCCGAACGAGCCGGGCTCCGGGTTCGGGGCGCGGTCGTCCGACCCGGGTCCTGCCATGGAGGTCGAGACTAGCAGGGGCCTCCGCGCCGACTATGCGGATGCGGCCGCGACGGCCTTGTCGAGCACGTCGAGGCCCTCTTCGAACAGCGCCTCGTCGATCGTGAGCGGCGGGAGCAGCCGGATCACGTTGTCGTATGTGCCCGCCTTCAGCACGATCACGCCCTCGCGGTAGCACTCCTCGATGATCCGCCCCGCGATGCCCCTTGCCGGCGCCTTCGTGGAACGGTCCTCGACGAGCTCCATGGCCACCATCGCTCCGCGGCCCCGGACGTTGCCGATGGACTCGTGGTGGTCGGCCATCTCGTGGAGGCGGCGCATGGCGATCTCGCCGATGACGTTCGCACGTTCCACGAGGCCCTCGGACTCGACCTGGTCGAGCACCGCGAGCGCGGCCGCGCACGCCAGCGGGTTGCCGCCGAACGTGCCCCCGAGCCCGCCCACATGGACGTGGTCCATGAGGTCGGCCCGGCCGGTGACGCCGCCGATCGGCAGTCCGCCGCCGAGCGACTTGGCGGTCGTGACCATGTCGGGGACGACGCCCTCGTGCTCGATCCCGAACATCCGCCCGGTCCGCGCGATCCCGGACTGCACCTCGTCGGCCACGAACACGATGCCGTTCGCAGTGCAGTACTCGGCGAGCGCGGGCAGGAACCCGGTCCCCGGGACGACGAACCCGCCTTCCCCCAGGACGGGCTCGACGATGAGGCAGGCCACCTGCGACGGGCCGATGTGGCGTTCGATCTCGTCGATGGCGCGCTCGGCGCAGGCCTCGCCGCAGTGCTCGGGCGACGCGCCGGCCGGGCAGCGGTAGGGATAGGCGAACGGCAGCCGGTACACCTCGGGCGCATACGGTCCGAACCCGAGCTTGTAGGGGGAGGCCTTGGCCGTGAGCGTCATCGCCATCAGGGTCCGCCCGTGGAACGCGTGCCCGAACGCGACCACGCCGCTCCTTCCCGTGGCGTGGCGGGCGATCTTCACGGCGTTCTCGACCGCCTCGGCGCCGGAGTTCACGAGCATCGTTCGCTTCTCGTGGTCGCCGGGCGTGATCGCGTTGAGGCGTTCGGCGAGCTCGAGGTACGGCTCGTTCATCGTCACGTGGAAGCAGGTGTGCGTGGACAGCTCGGCCTGCCGAGTAACGGCCTCGACGACGCCGGGCGCCGCGTTGCCCACGTTGAGCACGGCGAGGCCGGCGCCGAGGTCGATCAGCCGATTGCCGTCGACGTCCTCGACGATGGCGCCGGACGCCCGTCGCGTGAACACCGGGACCGTGTTGAACACGGCGGCCGGGATCGCGGCGGCGCGGCGTTCCGCCAGCTCACGGGAGCGCGGGCCGGGGATCTCGGTGACGAGTCGACGTTGTTGTTCCATGCGGGCGAGTGTGGCGTTCGTCTCCGGGGCCTGTCAGGACGTGTCGCGTCCCAAATCCCCGAACGACGTTTGTACCTTCCGTCCAGCCTACCCCGCACGCTGCGAGGCGAAGCGCCGGGCGGACCCCGCATCGGGGTGTCCGAAGTCTCCGGCTTCCCTTCCTTTTGTACGACCCGTACAATCCGCGCATGCCCTTGTCCGTGGGGGACATCCTCCGCATTCCCGGCTTGTCGCTCCGCCTGGTCGCCGGCCGCAAGGGCCTCGCCCGGGACGTCCGGTGGGCGCACGTCAGCGAGCTCGAAGACCCGACGGAGTGGCTCAAGGGCGGCGAGCTGCTGCTCACGACGGGCATGGGCGTCGGCAAGACGCCGGCCCGGCAGCGCTCCTACGTGAAGAAGCTGGCCGACGCCGGCCTCGCCGGCCTCGGTTTCGGCCTGGGGTTCTCCCATACGAGGATTCCGAAGGGGATCGTGGACGCCGCGGAGTCGCTCGGGTTCCCCGTGTTCGAGGTGCCGTACGAGGTCCCGTTCATCGCCATCACCGAGGCGGTCTTCACCCAGGTCATCGCGGGGCAGTTCGACTTCCTGCAGAAGGCCTCGGAGGCACAGAACGCCATGACCCGCGCCGTGCTCGAGGACAAGGGGCTGGAGGGAATCGCGGACCAACTGGCTGCGGCGATCAGGGGGTGGGCGTTGCTGCTCGACCTCCACGGGCGTCCGCTCGCTGCGACCTCCCGGGCGGCGAAGCAGCGGGCCGAACGGGTGTGGGAGGAGCTCCGGCAGTCGCGGCCCGAGGGCAGTGGGTTCAGCCTGACGCTCGTCGACCAGGGCCACCACGTGTGGATCCAGCCGGTCAGCCCTCACGGCCGGGTCGAGGCGTTCCTGGCGATCGGCAAGCCCGATCCGCTCGCGCAGCTCGACCGGGCGGTGGCCTCGCGGGCGCTCGCCCTGTTCGCGATCGAGATGGCCAAGGCGCGCGCCGTGGCCGAGGCCGAACGCCGACTCCGCGGCGATTTCTTCGAGTCGCTCGCCGGCGGCCAGCTGACGCAGCCGGAGGCCGTGAAGGGCCTGGCCCGGTTCGGACTGCGCGGGGAGACGAGGGTCATCTCGCTCGAAGGTGGCGAGGCCGACGTGCTCGCCCAGGCCGCCGAGGACGTGCTGTCGCGCGTCGACGGCGGGTTCCTCATCTCGCAGCACGCGTCGGGGGTGCACGCCCTGGTGGCGGAGCCCGCCACGCTCGAGCTCGACCGCGTGCGCAAGGAGGTCGAGGCCCGGGTCGGCGCGCACGTGCGCGTCGGCGCGGGCGGCCCCGCGGGGCCGGCCGACGTCGGGCGTTCGCTCCGGGAGGCCCGCTATGCGCTGCAGGTGTGCCGGCTCGAGAAGTGGGACACGGCCGGCTTCGAGGACCTCGGCACGTACCGCCTGCTGCTGTCGATGGTCGAGGGGGACGTGCTGCGGGCCTACGCCGACTCGCTGCTGGCCCCGCTCGACGCGTACGACGCCGGGCACGGCGGCGAGCTGCTGCAGTCGCTCCGCGCGTTCCTCGAGCACAACGCGCGGTGGGAGACGGCCGCGGCCGAGCTGTACGTCCACCGCCACACGCTCCGGTACCGCATCCGCAAGATCGAGGAGCTCACCGGGCGCGACCTGTCGAACTCGTTCGACCGTATGGAGTTCTGGCTCGCGCTCCGCGCGCGCGAGCTCATGGCCGCCGACGTCCAGTAGCCGGGCAGGGACTCTCGCCTCAGCCCCGGCCGGCGTTGTCCCGTCCGTACAGCAACCGGAGCGGCATTGGGCGAGGTTGCGGTTCGACCGGAACGCCCCCCGGTCGGATACTCGATGTCTCGAAAGGCATCCCACGGGTGTGAGGGAGGAACCGCCATGGCCACGGCCGTCAAGCAGCACCGGATGTTCGTCGGTGGGGAGTTCGTCGACTCGGCATCGGGTGAGACGCAGCCCATCACGAGTCCCGCCACCGGCGAGGCGATCGCCGAGGTCCCGAAGGCCTCCGCCGAAGACGTCGACCGAGCGGTGGCGGCCGCCCGGAAGGCGTTCGACGAGACGTGGTCGGACTCGACGCCCGGCGAACGTCAGCGCGCGCTGCTCAAGCTCGCCGACCTCGTGGAGGAGAACGGCGAGGAGCTCGGGCGGATCGAGGCGCAGAACGTCGGCAAGGTGTACTCGCTCGTGATGTCCGAGGAGATCCCGGTCATCGCCGACAACTTCCGGTTCTTCGGAGGGGCCGCGCGTGTGCTCGAGGGGCGGGCGGCCGGCGAGTACATGAAGGGGTTCACCTCGATCATCCGGCGCGAGCCGATCGGCGTCGCCGGCCTCATCGCCCCATGGAACTACCCGCTGTTCATGGCGGCCTGGAAGATCGGTCCGGCGCTCGCCGCCGGCAACACCGTCGTGATCAAGCCGTCGGAGTGGACGCCGCTCACGCTGCTCCGCCTGGCGGAGCTCGCCGCCGAGGCCGAGGTGTTTCCGCCGGGGGTGTTCAACGTGGTGACCGGCGACGGCGTGCCGGCGGGCGACGCGCTCGTCCGGTCGCCGGAGGTGGGCATCGTGTCGCTCACCGGCGACGTCGACACCGGCAAGCTCATCTCGAAGAACGCCGCCGACACGCTGAAGCGCGTCCACCTCGAGCTGGGCGGCAAGGCGCCGGTCGTCGTGTTCGACGACGCAGACCTGGCCGCGGTCGTGGAGTGGGTCAAGATCGCCGGCTACTTCAACTCGGGGCAGGACTGCACCGCCGCCGCCCGGGTGCTGGCCGGGCCGGGGATCTACGACAACCTCCTGAGCGACCTGGTGCCGGCCGTCGAGTCGCTCTCCGTCGGCGACATCTTCGACGAAGGCACCGAGATGGGTTCGCTCGTGTCGGCCGAGCAGCTCGAGCGGGTGACCGGATTCGTGGACCGAGCGCGCGAAGGTGGTGCGTCGGTGCTGACCGGCGGGTCGCCGATCGAGGGGAACGGCTCGTGGTACCGCCCGACCGTCGTGGCCGACGTCGGGCAGGACGCCGAGATCGTCCAGCGCGAGGTGTTCGGGCCGGTCGTGACCGTGCAGCGGTTCGATGACGAGGAGCAGGCATTGGCGTGGGCGAACGGCGTCGACTACGGCCTCGCGGCGAGCGTCTGGACCCGCGACGTGGGCCGCGCGCTCCGCATGTCGCGCAAGATGCAGTTCGGCACGGTGTGGATCAACACGCACATTCCGCTGACGCCCGAGATGCCGCACGGCGGGTACAAGCAGAGTGGGCACGGGAAGGACATGTCGATCTACTCGATCGAGGACTACACGAACATCAAACACGTGATGGCCTCGCTCGACTAACCCAACCGACGACACCTTCGGGGAGTTGATGCGCCGATGACGGTGAAGCCGTTCTACGTGGCAGGGGAGTGGCGGACGGGCGAGGGAACCCTCGAGGTCCGTTCCCCGTTCGACGACAGCGTGGTCGCGGAGGTGGGTGTTCCGACCGACGCCGACGTTGAGGATGCTGTGGCTGCGGCCTCGACTACCTTCAAGGAATCGCGCCATCTCCCGACGCACGCGCGCGCCGAATCGCTCATGCACGTATCGCGGCGCATCGAGGAACGCGTCGACGAGTTCGCCGAGGCGATCGCGCGCGAAGGCGGCAAGCCGCTCAAGTGGTCGAAGGTGGAGGCCACGAGGGCGATCTCGACGTTCCGGTGGGCGGCCGAGGAGGCCCGGCACTGGAACGGCGAATTCCTGTCGCTCGACACCGAGGCGTCGCTCGGCTCGCGCGCCGGCATCGTCCGGCGATTTGCGCTCGGGCCGGTCATCGGCATCACGCCGTTCAACTTTCCGGTGAACCTCGTCGCACACAAGATCGCTCCGGCGCTCGCCGTCGGCGCGCCGATCGTGATCAAGCCGGCCGGGCAGACGCCGCTTGGTTCTCTGTTGCTGGCGGAGCTGGTCTCCGAGACCGAGCTCCCCGGCGGGATGCTGTCCGTGATCACGATCCCTGGCTCGCGCGCCGAGGCGCTCGTGGAGGACCGGCGATTCGCGAAGTTCTCCTTCACCGGGAGCGGGATCGGCTGGAGGTTGAAGCAGCTCGATCCCCACAAGCACACCACGCTCGAGCTCGGCGGGAACGCCGGCGTGATCGTCCACGGCGACGCCGACCTCGACCACGCAGCGGCGCGGCTCGCGTTCGGCGGCTTCTACCAGGCCGGGCAGTCGTGCATCAGCGTCCAGCGGGTGTTCGTGCAGAGCGAGATCCACGACGAGTTCATCCCGAAGCTCGTGAAGCAGGTCGAACAGCTCGTCACCGGCGACCCGCTCGACCCGGCCACGGACGTCGGCCCCGTCATCGACCACGGCGCCCTCGAACGTATCGACGCGTGGGTCAAGGAGGCAGTGGACGGCGGCGCCGAGATCCTCACCGGCGGGAAGCGCGAGGACCCCCTGTACTGGCCGACGATCCTCTCGGGAACGAAGCCCGAGATGAAGGTCCGGTGCGAGGAGGTCTTCGGGCCGGTCATCACGGTCGAGCGGTACGAGACGTTCGAACAGGCCCTCGACCTGGTGAACGACTCGCCGTACGGATTGCAGGCGGGCGTGTTCACGTCGTCGATCGAGCGCGCGATGCTCGCGCATCGCGCGCTCGAGGTGGGCGGTGTCATCGTCAACGACGTCAGCGCGTTCCGGGCCGACCAGATGCCGTACGGCGGTTGGAAGGAGTCCGGCTACGGCCGGGAGGGCCTGAAGTACGCGATGGAGTCCATGACCGAGCCGCGGATCATGGTGCTCTCGAACGTCCCGCTGTAGCGGAACGTTCGACCTTCGCGGCGAAGTCGCCGGACGTCCGCGTCCGTTGCCTTGCCCGGTGCGATCGGGTGTGGGCATCATCTCGCCGGTCAACTGCTCGTCTTGCTCGCGCCCGATCGCTGGAGGTTCTGCCCGTGTACCAGCCCGCATGCCCGTGTGGCCGGCAGCTGTCCGCGCGCGAGCTCGAGACGCCCGACCGGCGCGGTGCGCCGTTCCGCCTGGTGCTTGCCGGCGGGCGATGTGGCCCGGTTCCGCTCACGGGGGGGAGCGCCCGGGCCCGCGACTGAGCTCCGGGTTCCCCGGTTCCCGCACGATGGCGGCGGCACGGCATGCCCCGGCCATCGCGCCACCCTCGGGCCGCGGAGGGAGAGCAACGATCCATGCTCCCGGCCGCGAATGGGGAGGGCCACGAGGGCGGAACCGCGCGGGACCCGGGGCCCGGTCGGTGCGGCGGGGCCGGGCGGAACCGATCGACGCCGGAGGGGCCGGCTCGGGACGTGGAGTTCCTCGAGGTGGTCGCCCGAGCGAACTGGACCGCCGGCCGATGACGATGCTCGCCCGGGCGAGGTTCGAGCCGAGCCCGAGGGCATCGGCGGGGGCGCGTTCGGGACGTCGGTCCCCATCGCGATCGCCGTGCGTTGGCTGGCCGAAGGGCGGGTCCCCCCCGGCGTCCACGCCCCGGAGCATGTCCTCGATCCCGATGGGTTCCTCGCCGATCTCACGGACGAGGGTGTCGTGTTCGACGTGCGGACCGTCCCGTCCGAGGACTGACTGCCGGAACCCTTGCGCCGCCGGGTACCCTTGGGGCCCGCTGCGGCAGCCCGGCCGGCGGGCCCGTGACCGAGCGAAAGGTGGGGGAAGGATGCGAGCTCGTTCCGTGGCGACGGTGGCCGCCATCGTCGGCCTGTTCGTGATCGGAACGACGCTCCCGGCCTCGGCCGTGCCGACCGGCCCCGAGCACACGCTCGCCATCGAGGCGCCCGGCGGAACCCTGGTGACCTACGGCGACGCCGTGCACATCACGGGGAAGCTCACCCCCGGCGCGGTCGGCGAGGTCGTCAACCTGCGTGATCCCAACGCCAGGATCCTCGCGACGACGAAGACCGGGCGGTTCGGGAAGTTCGCGATCGACTATGCGCCGCGCGTGCCCATCTACGTCCACGCCGAGTGGGACGGGCTGCGGAGCAACGCCATCCAGGTCAAGGCCCGTCCGCGCGTCGCCGTCGCGATCTCGAACGTCCTCCTGTTCGGCACGGCGACCGTCGTCGGGAGCGTCGCCCCGTGGGACCCCGGCGCCGGGGTGGCGGTGACGGTGCTCCGGAACGGCGCGAAGGCGCTGGAACGGACCGTCCGGCTCAGCGGCTCGAGCTCGTTCCGGTTCCAGCTCCCGATCTCCCAGCCCGGCACGTTCACGGTCCGGGCCGTGTACGACACGCCGAAGAGCCTCAAGGGCGAGGCGGTGTCGGCCCCGGTGGCGACCCCGCTCCCCTTCCTGTCGAACGGTTCCGGGGGAACGACGGTCCTGCTGCTGGAACGCCGCCTGCAACAGCTCCACTACCTGATCAGGAACGTGAACGACATCTACGACGGGGTGACCGGCGACGCCGTGATGGCGTTTCGGAAGGTCCAGGGACTCACCCGCACGTGGACGACCGACGAGAACGTGTGGCGGCGCCTCGCCGCACCGGTAGTCCCGCACCCGCGCGACGGCGGCAGCGGCTTCCACGTGGAGATCGACCAGACCCGGCAGGTCATCTACACCGTCCAGGACGGCTCGATCACCAACATCCTGCACACCTCGACCGGCAAGCCGAGCACGCCCACCCGCGACGGCACCTTCTCCGTCCACCGCAAGGTGAACGGGTACTCGATCGGGCACCTGTACTACCCGAGCTACTTCGACGGGAACCGGGCGGTTCACGGCTGGACCGAGGTGCCGGAGTACAACGCGAGCCACGGCTGCGCGCGGATCCCGTACTGGGACGCGAAGTTCATGTACGACCGCATGCCGATCGGCACGAAGGTCATCGTCTACCACTCGTAGGTGGCCGGGCCGACGTCAGGCGGCCTGTTCGATCAGGTCGATCAGCTGGTTCCGCGCGGTGTCGAGCTCATCGGGCACACCACGCGGCCGAGGACAGTCGGGCGCATCGAGAGCCGCTGGGTCAGCAGGCGACCCGCCGTCGGCGGGTTCGAACTCCCGCCTCGCCGAGATGGAGGGCGCTGGCGCGACCTGGTCGGCCCGCGACGGTGGGACACGTTCCGCGGGGGCCCTTCACGAGCTGGCCGATGCGGTCGAACGGAGCCTGCCGAGCGGTAGCCCCCGCAGGCCAGGCGGCGGTGCCTCCGCGCGTGTGGTCAGCCCGCGGCGCCGAGCACGGTTCGTTCGAAGAAGTCGCCGACGATCTGCGCTGCCTCCCGTTCGCGCTTCCACAGGAAGTGGTCGGTGTCCGGAAGGATCACGACCTCGCCAAGAGGCAGGCGCCGGGCCAGCCGGCGGAGATCGGGCACGGGCGAGAACTGGTCTGCCTCGCCCGACAGGAAGAGCACCGGCCGGTCGCACGCGGCGAGCGTCTCGCGGTCCGGAGGCTCCGGCAGGCCGAGCGGGTCGTTCACCGGAAAGCCGATCAGCGCGAGCGCCGCGACCCGGTCGTCTTCCATCGCCTCGCGGAGCGCGACGTTCCCCCCAAAGGACCAGCCGGCGACCACGGTCGGGCCCTCGGCCTCGTCGCGGACCCGGCCGATTGCGGCGCGGACGTCGTGAATCTCGTCGACCCCGCCCCCGTGCTCCCCGGACGAGCCCATGACGCCGCGGAAGTTGAAGGACAACACGGCGAAGCCGCGCCCCGCCAGGTCATTGCGGATGTTCCAGAGCAGTGGGTGGTCCTTGCTCCCGCCGTGCTGGGGGTGCGGGTGGCAGATCACGGCGCTGCCGCGCGGCGCGCCGTCGGGTTCCCGGATCTCGCCCTCGAGCGAGCAGCCGTCATCGGTCTCGAACCGGATCGCCATCGCGTGGGACCATGACAGACGCCATGACGGAACGGCAACGGCTCGGAGTCGCCCTCCGCGACCCGCTGCCCTGGCGGGACCTGACGATGCTCGCCCTGACCGCCGAGGAGACCGGCTACGAGGCGGCGTTCTTCCCGGAGATCGGTGGCGGCCGCGACGCGCTGGCCGCGATCACCGGCCTCGGGGCGCACACCGCGCGGATCCGCCTCGGCCCGGGCGTGGCGCCGGTTCCCTCGAGGAAGCTCCCACTGCTCGCCATGGCGGCCGCGACCGCGCAGGAACGGACCGGCGGCCGGCTCGTGCTCGGGCTGGGGTCGGGAACGCCGGGGCCGGGCTCGCTCGAGCGGGTGAGGGGCGCCGTCGAGTTCCTGCGGGAGGCATTCGCCGGTCGCGAGGCGAAGGATCCCGACACGGGCGAGGCGTTCGCGCTCTCGTTCGACGTGCCGGCTCCGCCCCCGATCTGGCTCGCGGCGCTGGGGGACCGGATGGTGTCGCTGGCGGGGGAGGTCGCCGACGGCGTCCTGCTGAACTGGTGCCCGCCGGAGCGGGTCCGGCGCGCGTCGGCGCTCGTCGCGGAGTCGGCGTCGGTGGCCGGGCGCGACCCCGCGTCGGTCACGATCGGCGTCTACGTGCGGGGGTGCCTCGGCGCCGAGGAGTCGATGGCGCTCGAGGCGCTCAAGGCCATGACCGGCCAGTACGCCTCGATCCCGCACTACCGCCGGCAGCTGGAGGCGTACGGGCTCGGGGACCACGCGCGGGCGGCCGCTTCGGCCTCCGAGCGCGGCACGCCCGACGAGGTCCCCGAGGAGCTCGTGCGCGAGCTCTGCCTGCTCGGGCGACGCGGGCGCCGCGAAGCGCCGTCTCGACGACTTCCGCGCCGCCGGCGCCGCGCTCCCGGTCGTGTATCCGGTGCCGGTTCGCGACGCGCCCTCGTCGATCATGGCGACCATCCTCGGCGTGGCGCCGTCCCCGACGCTGCAGCCCTGAGGGGTCCGAATGGGCGTGCTCGCTTGCTCTGCGGTCGCGGGGTAGACTCTATTTCCACGGGCGACACGGTGGAAAAGGGGAGAATCCGATGACCTACACGATCACCGAACCCTGCATCGATGTGAAGGACCGGGCGTGCGTGGACGAGTGCCCGGTCGACTGCATCTACGAGGGCGGGCGGATGCTCTACATCCAGCCCGATGAGTGCGTCGACTGCGGCGCCTGCGAGCCGGTGTGCCCGGTGACGGCGATCTTCTACGAGGACGACGTCCCCGCGGAGTGGAAGCAGTTCACGCCGATCAACGCGGAGTTCTTCGCCGAGAACGTGACCGGCATCGGCTCGCCCGGCGGCGCGGCCCAGGTCGGACCGAGCGAGAAGGACCACCCGGTCGTCGCGGCCTTTGGCAGCTGACCCGAGCCCGAATCCAACTCGATGAGCGGGGCCGGGCAACCCGGCCCCGCTTTCGCGTCCGGCGATGGTTACCCCTCGACGGCCGCGGGGACCCGCTCCGGCTCGGGGCCGGGCTCGCGCGACCCCTCGAGCGAGACGTTCGGCAGGATCCGGTCCAGCCACTTCGGCAGCCACCAGTTCCAGTCGCCGAGCAGCCGCATCGTCGCCGGCACCATCACCAGGCGGACAACGGTGGCGTCGATCAGCACGGCGATCGCCAGGCCGAAGCCCATCGCCTTGATCGGCACCAGCGATGCCAGCGCGAAGGCGCCGAACACCGTGATCATGATCGCCGCGGCGCTCGTGATGATCGACGCGGTGTGTTCCAGCCCCCACCCGACGGCCTCGGTGTTGTCGTGGGTCCGCCGGTACTCCTCCCGGATCCGGGCCAGCAGAAACACCTCATAGTCCATCGACAGCCCGAACAGGATGCAGAACAGGAACAGCGGCAGGAACGACTCGAGGTGGCCCGCCGTCTCGAAGCCGAGCAATCCGTTCAGGTGACCATCCTGGAACACGAACACCAGCACGCCGTACACGGCCAGCACCGAGGCCGTCGTCATGAACACCGCCTTGAGCGGGAGCAGCAGCGAGCGGAAGAACAGCATGAGGACGACGAACGACAGCAGCATGACGAGCGCGACCACCGGCACCAGCGCGCTGCCGACGGCCTGATTGATGTCGACGTTGAGGCCGGGGTCGCCCCCGACGAGCGTCTCGATGTCCTCCTGCGTGGTGTTCCGCACGTAGGACCGGATCGAGTCGACCAGCTCGTTCGACTCGGCCGACTGCGCGCCGTGCTTCGTCACGACGAGCATGAGCGTCTCCCGGCCCTTGTCCGCGACGAGCTGTGACGTGACCCCCTGCGCCGCCGCGGCACTGGCGAACGCCTGCGCCTGTTGTTCGTCGGCGCCGCACTGGGGACACAAGGTGGCGATCGAGCGCACGCCGTCCGGCACGACCTCGGGGAGCTGCTGGATCTGCTGCGCGAGCGTGAACAGCCAGTGGAACCCGTGCGTCGTGACCCCCTGCGGGTCCCGAACCAGGATCTGCACCGGGGCGATCTGCCCTTCGCCGAACCCCCGCGGGGGCGCCTGGGCGACGAGCTCGGCGGCATGCCGGGGGATCGAGTCCTTCGGCAGGATCGACGGCCCCGACGAGCCGAGCTCCATCCGCAGGGCCGGCAGCGCCAGCACCACGAGCAGGGCGGTCGACGCGACCAGGAAGACGACCGGGCGCTTCATGACCGTGAGCGCCCAGCGATGCCACAGCCGGCTCTCGCCCTTCGGCTTGCGCCGGATCCGGAGGCGTTCGACGTTCTTGCCGAACAGCCCGACCAGCGCGGGGAGCAGCGTCAGCGCGGCAGCGCACGCGAACGCGACCGCGATCATCGCGCCCCAGCCCATCGACTTGAACGCCTGGATCCGCACGAGCTGGGTGCCGGCGAGCGCGACGACAACCGTGAGCGCCGAGACGAACACGGCCTGCCCGCTCGACTCGATGGCCCTTGCCACGGCGTCGTCGCGGGCCAGCCCTCGGCGGCTCTCCTCCCGGTAACGGGTCAGGATGAACAGCGAATAGTCGATCCCGACGCCGATCCCGATCATCGACGCGATGTTCTCGGTGAAGATCGAGACGGACGTGTTCGCCGCGATGATCGAGACGACCCCGAACGTGATCAGGAGCGAGAACAGCGCCATCAGCAGCGGCATGCCGGCCGCGACGAGCCCGCCGAACGCGAGCAGCAGGATCACCAGGCTGAACGGAAACGCGATCTGCTCGGCCCGCGTGAGGTCCTTCGTCGTGGTCTCCGAGAACTCGTGGTAGAAGGGCCCGGCCCCGGTGAGGAGCGCCTCGCCGGCGTCGCCCGAGAAGTTGGGATCCTTCGCGACGATCGCGTCGACCCGGTCCTGCAGCTCCGTGGCGTACTTGAGGGCGGTGTTCTGCGTTCCTCCGAGGCTGACCCGGGCGGTGACGAGATGGCCGTCGCCGGAGATGGCGGTCGAGCCGGGCGGGGAGCCCGGGTCGAACGGGTCGGCGACCGCCAGGACCTCCGCGAACCCGTCCTCGGTCGGCTTCGCCAGAGCGGCCGCAATCCGGTGGAACGTCTGCGCGAACGGGCAGTCGGTGACGGCCACCGCGCCCCCCGGTGAGGTCTGGACCCCGCAGTCGGCCGCCGAGATGGCCGCCGAGCGGAGCACCAGCGAGTCGGTGAGCTCCGACTGGTGGAAGTCGGCCTCGACGGTCTGCTTCACCCGGTCGGACTGCGAGCCGGGGACCTCGAACCCGCCTTGCGACAGCCGGTCGCCGAGCTTCTGCAGGAACGGCATGGCGAGGACGAGCACCAGGAGCCACACGACGAGCACCGGCCACCGGCGGCGGAACGAGAACGCTCCCAGCCGGTAGAAGCGCGACTGCCGGCCGGCACCGGGGCCGTTCCCGCTCCGCGCGCCGTTCCCGGACGGTCCGGCGCCGTCGCCGGACGGGCCCCCGCCGCCGGACGGACCGGCGCCGCCCGGCCCGCCGTTCGGGCTCATGGTGTGTTCGCTCATGGTCGTTCGTTCCTCCATGTGGGGCATTCGCCGCGGCGGGCTCCCGGACCTATCGACATGACACCTCAGCCATCGGTGTCGTGACGCTTCGGCCATCGGGTGAACGAAGCAAGCCCGGTGATCCGGCATGCCTCGCGCTCCGAACCCGTTCGGGGAGATAATCCGCCCAACAGGGTGGGGAGGTCCACCGATGGATGAATTCGATCTCGACAGATACCTGCGAGCCTCCAAGAAGGTCGACCTGACCGGCGTGGAGTGGGAGCGGGTCGGCGACTACCCGCTGCAGCCCTCCGAGGCCCGATGTCTCGCCTACATGATGGACATCGAGACCCACACGGTGATCTTCCTGCGGGACCTTCTGGCGACGCGTGCGGCGAACGAGCCGGACGTGACGGCGTTCCTGGCGTGCTGGGTATACGAGGAGCTGTGGCACGGCGAGGCGTTCAGCCGGTTCCTGGGCGAGGCCGGCTACGACCTCGGTCCCGACGGCGAGCGGGTGTTCGGCGATTCGCCGTTCCCGACCCGGTACGCGCGCAACACGCGCATCCGCGAGCTGCTCGGGAGCAAGGGGTACTGGTCGCACATCGGGAGCATGGTCGGCTCGAAGCTGCTCAAGGACTTCGTCGCCGTGCACATGACGTGGGGCGCGGCGAACGAGCTGTCGACGCTGAACTCGTACCACAAGCTCATCGCGACCACCGAGCATCCGATCCTGGTCCAGCTGCTCCAGGCGATCATCAAGGACGAACGTCGCCACTTCGCGTTCTACCGGTCGCAGGCCCGGATGCGCCTCGCGCGTTCGAAGCAGGCCCGGACGGTCGTGCGGTGGGCGCTCGAGCACATGTGGGCGATCGTTGGCACCGGCGTCCGCCCCCAGGCCGAGACCGACCACGTGATCCTCGCGCTGTTCGGCGACGCGGCGGGGCTCGCAATCGCGAAGGACATGGACGCGACGATGTCGGCGCTTCCGGGGCTCGCGGGCCTGACCATCTTCCAGGACGCCAGGAAGGACGCGTTCCGAAGGCTCCACGCCTCGCGGGCCGCGAACGGGAACGTGGCGACGATCCCGGAACGACGCCGCGACCGCCCGAGCGCGATGCCGTTCGCGGCGATGCGCCAGTAGCTCGGTCGACCCCCGTGCCGCTTCGCCGGGATCCCGGGCATCAGTCGTCTTCGAACGCCTCCAGCCAGGCCATGCCCGGCCGGTAGACGGCCGGGCCCGCCGACTGGCTGGACACTCCCGGACCCTGATCTGACGGGACGGGAGCACCGCCGAGCAGGCGGCGGGTGAGGATCGTCTCCTCGGCGAGCAGCTCGTCGAGCGCCCGGTTCAGCTCGGCGTCGGCCACCGCGATGCGGCCCGTCTCGCCGTCCTCGGAGCTCAGCGCCGAGAGCAGCGCGGCCTTGCGCAAGAGTTCCTTGACGAACGACGCGGTGACGCCCGCGGTTCGCTCGACCACGGTGTCGATGTCGTCGAGCCGAAGGTCGACGCCGCGGCCGTACAGCTCGATCAGCCGGCGCCGCGCCTCCCCGTCCGGGAGCGGGATCTCGACGGCCAGGTCGACGCGTCCGGGCCGCGCCGCCAGGGCCGGCTCCAGCCGGTCCGCGCGGTTGGTCGTGAGCAGGAACACGACGTCGGCGTCCTCGTCCAGGCCGTCCATCTGGTTGAGGACCTCGAAGAGCACCGGGTTCGTGTTGGGCCCGAACCTTCCCCGCTCCTCGGCGACGAGGTCGACGTCCTCCAGGACGACGACCGAAGGTTCCAGCATCCGGGCCAGTCCGCATGCCGCCCCGATGGCGCCGAGGCCCCGCCCGCTGAGGACGACCACGGTGTGCTCCCGGAGTGTGCTGATCAGGTAGCTCACGGTGAGGGTCTTGCCGGTTCCCGGGGGTCCGTGGAGGAGCAGGCCCCGCTTCAGGTGCTGGCCGCTCGCCAGGAGCCGCTCACGGTGGCGAGCGATGCCGAAGACCTGCGCCTCGATCGCCGACAGCGCGTCGGCCGGGAGGATCAGCTGGTCGCCCGCCAGTTGGGGTCGATCGAGGAACACGATCGGGCCGAGCCCGGACTGATGGAACTCGCCACCGCCGCCGAAGGTCAGGACCTGCCCCCGGAAGACGTTGAGCTCGCCGATCAACGCGCGGATCTCCTGCAGGAACCCCTGACTCGTCGCCTCGTCGGGTGACGTGACTTCCAGGGTGACGTTCGATTGCATGCCGTGGCGGTCGGGACCGCGCATCAGGACGACCAGGCGGCGTTCACCGTCCGCGATCAGGAAGATTCCGAACTGCACGCAGGGGAGCTTCGATTCCGGCCCGCTCGGGAGGTTCCGGTATTCCACCGAGGCGTCGGTGTCGGGCGCGGGCACCAGCAGGATGTCCGAGAACGAGCCTTCGTGACGATATCCGCCCGCCATCCCGAGCAGCTCGTGGGAACGGCCTTTCCGGCCGAGGTACGCGCTCATCGCGACCTGCACGTTCACGTGGTCGAAGGCGGCGAAGGCGTCGGCGATCACCGGCAGGCTCCTGCTCTCGAGGCCGAGGAACTCGTCGATGCGCTCGCGGAACGCCCGGCGCACGGGGCGCCGCTCGGCCGCCTCGTGCATGCTGCGCATGAACTGGACGAACTCGCTGGCGAACTGCTCGACGTCGTCGGTCACCGCACGAGCGTATCCGCTCACCCCGACTCCGCGACAGGTTGATCCGGTGCGATGAAAGAGCGGTAGCGTGGTGTCGATGCCCGACCGGGAGCTGCTCAGTCTCGAACCAATCGCCGACGATCCAGAGGTCGGCCGCTGGCTCGCCGCGTTGGAGGATTCGCGCCGCGACACGCTGCTGGCGCTCGAGGGCGCCGCGGACGACACGGTCGACGTGGTCCCGGAGTGGAGCGACAACAGCCTCGGCTCGTTGCTGTACCACGTCGCCCTGGTGGAAGCGGATTGGCTCCTCGCAGACATCTTCGGGCACGAGAGCGCCACGGAGAGCGAGCCAGCGCTCCTGCCCTTCACGGATCGCGACGACGAGGGTCGCCTGACGCTCGTCCCCGGCGAGACCATTGCGCAGCACCTCGAGCGGCTCGAGGCAGTCCGGACGATCCTCCTCGACCGGCTCCGGCCGATGCCGTCCTCGGATTTCCACACGCCGAGGAGCCGGGAGCGTTACGACGTGACGCCGGCCTGGGTCGTCCACCACCTGCTCCAGCACGAGGCCGAACACCGCTCCGAGATCGTGCGCCTGCGCTCCGAGCGCTGAGCGTCGCGCCGGGGAGTGTCCAGCGGAACCTGTGCCAGACTTCCTCGCGTGCCCAGGCGTTCCGGGAGCGCGGATTCCCCCATCGAGGAGTTGATCGACGGGCTATACGCGCTCGACCCCGACCGGTTCACGGAGGAGCGGAACGCCGCGGCAAAGCGGCTCCGGGCCGAGGGGGACCGTGAGGGCTCGGATCGCGTGAAGGCGCTGAAGAAGCCCACCGCGGTCGCCTGGGCGGTGAACCAGCTGCCGCGGCGGGCGCCCGGGCTGGTGGATGAGCTCCTCTCGGCGGGGGACGACCTGCGGAGGGCGCAACGAGCCGCGCTTTCGGGATCGGGGAGGGCGCTCCGGGAGGCCACGACGGCCCGGAGGGCCGCCGTGGCCAGGCTGGTCGACGAGGCCTCGGCCGTGTTCCGCGACGCCGGGCGGAGCCCGGCGTCGCACGTGGACGCCGTCCGCTCGACGCTGGAGGCAGCGTCCAGCGACGAGGAGACCGGCCAGCTCGTCCTGGCCGGCCGGTTGACCAAGGAGATCGAGGCGCCTGCCGGGTTCGGAGACATCACCGGCTTCGAGGTGCTGCTCGGCGGCAAGGGCACTCCCGCGAAGCAGGCGGACTCGGCGAGGGCCGGCTCGAGCAAGCCGTCCGCCGCCCAGGCGGCCGGCTCCGGATCGCGTGAGCAGGAACGGGCGGCCGCCGAGGCCTCTGTGGCCGCCCGACGCGCCCGGGAGCGGCTCGAGGCCCGGGTCTCGAGGGCGGAGGACGCCGTGATGGCGGCTCGCAAGCAGGCGGCCGAGGCCCGTACGGCCTCGGCCGCCACCGCCAGGGACGTGGACCGTCTGGAGCGCGAGCTCGAGACGGCCCGCCGCCGCGCGGACCGGGCCGAGGCCGCCGCGACCAAAGCCGAATCGAAGCACGAGGCGGCCAACCGGGTCCTCGCTGACGCCCAGTCAGACCTCGCCGATCAGTCCTGACGCCCACTCGACCGCCCGCGTGGCTCTGCCGTTCGCCCGTCCGGGCACCCACCCGGCTCTGCCGCCCGCCCGGACACCCGGCTCTGCCCTCCTCCGGTTCGAGTTCCGGTCCGGGAACGAGATGCGAGCATCCGGTCAAGCGAGCCCGAACCGAGTTGAGCTACCCGGGGCGGCCGGGGAGCGCGAGCGCCTCGGCGGCCTCCTGCAGGGCGCGGAGGTGGCCGTCGACGCCTCCGAGGCCCGCGCGCATCGTGTTGATCGAGAGGTGGGTCGCGCCCGCGTCCCGCCACGTCCCGACATGGTGCACGACCTTCTCCAGGTCCTCGCGCCAGGTGACGCGGCCCTCCATGCCGAGCGTCGCCGGGTCGCGCCCCGCCCGGCGGGCGGCCCCGTCGACGATCGCCTTCGCCTCGTCGAGGTCGGGGCCCGGCCGGACCTGCGGGAACCAGCCGTCGGCGAGCCTCCCGGCGCGTTCGTAGGCGCGCGGGGACTGGGCGCCGATCCACACCGGGATCGGGCGCTGCACGGGCATCGGCGCGAGGCCGGCGCCGGTCACGCGTTCGAACTTCCCCTCGAACGTGAGCGACGGCTCGGTCCACAGGCGGCGCATCAGCTCGATCTGTTCCTCCATCCGGCGGCCCCGGTTCGAGAAGTCCATGCCGAGCGCCTCGTACTCGACGGGGTTCCATCCGAGCCCGACGCCGAACCGGAATCGCCCGCCGGTGAGCAGGTCGACCTCGGCCGCCTGCTTGGCGACGAGCGCGGTCTGCCGCTGCGGGAGGATCACGATCCCGGTCACCATCTCCATGGACGTCATCCCGGCGAGGTACCCGAACAGCACGAACGGCTCGTGGAACGTGGTGTGCACGTCGTACGGCCCGTGCCACGGCGCGTGGACCCCGGGGTCGGCCCCGAGCACGTGGTCGTATGCGAGGACGTGCGCGTACCCGAGCTCCTCGGCGCCCGCGGCGTAGGCGCGCACCGCGCCGGCGTCGCCGCCGAGCTCGGTCTGAGGGAACACCACGCCGATCCGCATCCCGGCACGGTAGCCGACGGGCGCCGCTCAAGGTTCCGAGCGATCCGGACGCGGAATCGGGTCCCGACAGGCGTATCCTGCGCGCCGGAGGTCATCCCACCGAGGAAGGCATCAAGTCCATGGCGCGCCCCCGTCTCCTCACGCTCCTCGCCGCCGCGCTCGCGGTGGCGGTGCTCGCTCCCATGCCGTCGGCGAGTGCCGCCCCCGGTGACCTCGACACGACGTTCGGCGGCGGCGACGGCATCGCGACGTTCGACCGCGGAGACTCGGACGCCGCGCAGAAGATCCTCGTCCAGCCGAACGGGAAGGTCCTCGTCGCCGGCCAGGCCGGGGACTTCCCCGACACCGACCTGCTGCTCGCCCGGTACAACGCCAATGGGACGCAAGGACACGACGTTCGGCGGCGGCGACGGCGTCGTCACCGTCGACTTCCTCGCCTTCGACGACATGTGGGGCCTCAACCGGATGAGCGACGGCCGGATCGTCGTCGCCGGCTACGCGGAGGACGCGGCCGACACGTTCGACCATGTCGCGGTGGCCCGCTTCACCTCGAACGGCGTGCTCGACCACACGTTCTCGGGCGACGGCAAGGTCACGACGGCGATCCCCGGGTACTCGTTCACGGACGCATGGCGGAGCGTCGTCCAGCCGAACGGCAAGGTCGTGGTCGTGGGCGAGGCGGAGATGACGCCCGGCGGGGACGGGGACATCTTCGCCGTGCGCTACCAGGAGAACGGAACGCTCGACCCGGCCTTCAGCGGGGACGGCATCTTCACGTTCGACCTGGGCGGCGACGACGGTGCCTGGGACGTCCAGCTCCTGGGGAACGGCGGCACTCTGCTCGCCGGGTGGTCCGACGCGCCGAGCGAGGGGCGCATCGCGCTGGTGTGGCTCACGTCGTCGGGCGCCATCGACCACGGCGAGGGGGGCGGAGACGGCAAATCGGTCGTCGACCTGGTCCCGGACAACAGTGATGAGATCGCCCGGGCGGTGTTCGTCCTGAGCTCCGGCAAGCTGCTCGTGGCGGGCGATGCGGACAAGGCCGTCGGGCCGGGCTCGCCGGGCGACGTGATCATCGCGAGACTGAATGCGAACGGGCTCCGGGACAACACGTTCGGTGGCGGCGACGCCGTCGTCGGCAGCGACAGCAACGCCGACGAGTCCGTCTTCGGCGCCCGTCGGAAGTCGAACGGCAAGGTCGTCGTGGCAGGGTTCGCCGACTTCGGATTCTTCGTGGCCCGCCTCAAGCCGAACGGCTCGCGTGACTCCACGTTCGGCGCGAACGGCTTCGCGAAAACATTCCCGCCGACCAGCCGCGCCAACGACGTCGAGATCCTCGGGAGCGGCAAGATCGTGGTGGCCGGCTCCGTCAACAACGACGCGCTGACCGTCCGGCTACTGGGCTGAGTCCGTCTCCACGGGCGCGGGGCCGGACCCGCCGTCCGCCGCCTTGCCATTCGGGGCCGGGACCGCGCCGGGGAGCGTCCAGGCCTCCTGGAGCGAGTCGACCGGCCACCGCTCACGCTGCTTGGCCGCCAGCTTCTCCATGAGCGCGATCGCCGCCGGGTCCTCCTCCGACGGCCGCCACTCCACCACGCCGGCTTCGACCGCCCGGCGCCAGATGTCGAGGCCGCGGTCGGTGCGGATGATCGTCAGCGTCCAGCCCTCGCTCTGCCCGAGCCCGCCGAACGAGATGTCCGCGTGCTCCGCCGCGAAGTCGGGGCACATCTGGCAGCCCGGCCGGGTCCACTGCCGGGCCTCCTTGAGCGGGATGTCGTGCACGTCGCCGGAGTTCGTGTAGACGATGACCTTGCCCTTCACGTTGATCCGGGCGATGTCCTCGTACCGGATCCCGAGCTCGCCGTGGACCTTGTTCTCCATGAGCCCCTCGTACGTGAACGACTTGGAGCACAGGAGCCCGAACGTCCACGCGATCTTCTTGCGCCACTTGGCGACGCGGCGGGACTCCAGCGCGCCGGTCACCGAAGCCATGCACGACATGCCCACCAGCGCCATCGATGACAGCCCGCGCTTCGCGCCCTCGATCAGGGCGAGCGGATTGGACGAGTACGTGTAGCGCGAGCCGGCCGTCGCGAGCACGCCCGGCACGTCGGTCACGATGGCGGGCTCGGCGTCCCACGGCCGCCTCTCGGACAGCTTCGACGTGGCCACGCCGTCGATCTCGCCGTTCTCGAGGCCCCAGATCAGCAGCGCGCTGACCACGCCGCCGTCCTGCCCGACGGCCAGCACCCGGGGGTCGGCCGCGCGGGCCAGCACGATCGACTGGTGGACGCCGATGACCTCCTCCACGGAGCGCGTCCGGCCGAAGAGCATCCGGTCGATCTCGGGTTCCCACTCCCGGAACCGGGGACAGGCCCGCGTGCAGATGTCGCAGCCGCGGTCGCCGTGGGTGCAGTGGTCCTCGGCGCCCTCCTCCAGGTGGAACGGCCGGTACGCCCCGTTGTGGCCGGTTCCGTCGTCGTGGTCGTAGCCGAGAACGTGGAAGGGGCACACCACCACGCACGCAGAGCACCCGGTGCACAGGCCCGACGTGACCACCTCGTGGTGGAGGTCGCGCCACTGGGTCTTGTCGGCGGAGGTGGGCACGAGGGGGAAGTATAGGGACGCGCCTCCCGTTCGGGGGGGACTTCGAGTCCTCGGAAAGCCGGCCCGTACTCCCATCCGTAGTACCGGGAACCTGGGGGGAACCGATGGAGGCGATGCGTATGCGACGGTGGCCGGTGTTGGCGACAATCCTGGCCGTGGTCGCGCTGCTCGGGACGGCGTGCTCGAACGACGAGCCCCCGTCCGCCAGCGCGACCAGCAACACCCAGACGACGGGAACCGAGACTTCCGGAACAGCGACATCCGGAACAGCGACATCCGGAACGGCCACTTCCGGCACGGAGACGTCCGGCGGGGGCGAGGGCGGCCAGATCACGATCAACGGCGACACCGCGAACGACCACGGCTCGGCGGACGTGTCCGGCAAGGACGAGCTCGAGCTGGAGACCGACGACTTCTACTTCGACCCGACCACGCTGGACGGCACGGCCGGCCAGACGCTGAAGCTCGAGATCAAGAACGAGGGCGGCTCCGAGCACAACTTCACGCTCGAGGACCAGAACATCGACCAGGACGTCGAGCCGGGGGAGGACGCCACCGTCACGGTGACCTTCCCGGACTCCGGGATCCTGGAGTTCTGGTGCAAGTACCACCGGTCGAGCGGGATGGTGGGACAGCTCTCCGTGGGCTGAGGGACCGGGAAGGACTTCCCCGCCGGTCCCCGCGACGACACGGGAGCCGGGCCAGACGGCGGCTCGGCTCCCGTGTTGCTGTTCCCCGCGCTTTTCCGCCCGATCTGAGAACCTGGATGCCGCTTCGTGGCGTAGAACGGGTTACGCCGACCTGGGGGTATCCCGCTTGCGCCCACACCGAGCTTTTCGAACCGCCGCCGCGGCCCTGATGCTGCTGGCCGCCGCCTGCACGTCCGGCGGCGGCCCGGAGGGCCCGGCGGGTTCGCCGACGCCCACGTACCGGCCGAGCGGCGACCTGGTGGTCATGGCCGGCCGGTTCCAGAGCAGGATGGCGGCCCTCGACGCCGCCACCGGCAAGGAACGTCCCGTTCGCCTGCCGATTCGGGGGGGCTTCATCGGCAGCGTGTGGCCCGCGGAGGACGGTCGCTTCTACGCGATGCCGCTGGTGTTCGGCCAGCAATCCAGGAACCAGCTCTTCCTGATGGGCGGCGGCGGGAAGCCCGAGCCGGGTCGGGCCGGCCATCGGCGGCGTCGACAACTACCAGATCCAGGGCGGGTATGCGGTGACGTGGGGATGCGACGGCGGAGTCGTCTCGGTGCTCGACCTGTCCAACCCAACCGAGTGGAAGACCGTCGGTCGCGGCTGCGGCGCCACCGTCGCGCCCGACGGGTCGCAGCTCGCCTACACGACCGACCGGGCGCTCATGGTGATGGACCTCCCGGATGGCACACCGCGGGAGCTGCTGCGGTTCCGCGACCTGCCGGAGCTCCGGCCGGCGAGGATCGCGCCGACCTCGCTGAACGACCTGCTCTGGGGCGAGCCGGGCATCGCGATCCAGGTCGGCGACGCGTCCCGGTCGGCCGTCGTGATCCGGCGGAACGACGGCTCGACCCTCGTGAAGCCCCAGGGTCGCGCCCGGCTCCGGCAGATGGCGTGGCAGCCGGGCGGGCGGCTGCTGGCGTTCTTCGACTACGCGCCCCACGGCGAGGTGCTGACGCTCGACCCCGACACCGGCGAACAGCGCCAGATCGCCGCCGCCGGCGACTTCGGCCAGGTCGCGTGGGCCCCGGACGGCGAGGCGCTCGCCACGGCCCGGAGTCAGAACATCGTCGCGCTCGTGGACACCGACGGCCGGCAGGTGGGGGCCCTGCCATCGTCGGGCGTCCCGCTCCTCTGGCTGGGCCGCGAATGAAGCGTCTGCTGTTCAGGGCGCGCACCGTCCCCGGGGCCTTTGCCCGATCCCTGGTGCGGCTGCGGCGCTTCCCCCCGGTTCTGGTGGCGGTGCTGGGAGCCGGCGCCGTGGTCGGCGTCGCCGCGGCGACCGGGCCGATGGTCGTGTCCTCTGCCGGGAACGCGGTGATCTCCGGGAAGGTCGTCGATTCGACGGGCGTTCCGGCGGGTCTCCGGGCCGAGGCGAACATCCAGCTGTCCGACGACCGGGTGCAGTTCCGGTTGCCGTTCCTCCGGGACCGCCTGCGGGGCCTCCCGCTGGAGCCGCCGGTCGTGACCGTCCTGGGCGCCGACGAGGCGACGCTCTCCGCCGGAGGCAAACAGGCGGTCGTGCAGATGGTCACGCGCACGGGTTTCCTCGACCACGTGGAACGGGTCGCCGGCAAGGGGAACGACGGGTTGTGGGTGCCGGAGTCGGCGGCCACCGCGCTCGGGCTGCACCCCGGCGACACCGTTCGGCTGTCGACGCTGCTCGACGTCTCGACCGACGTACGGGTGGCGGGCATCTACCGCAACATCTCGACGGCAGACGTGCCGCCCTTCTGGAACCCGGTCATCCAGAGGATTCGTTCGGCGCCGGAGGATCCGCCCGAGCCGCCGTTCCTGCTCGGCGCCCTCAAGCCGTTCCTCGACACCGAGGACCGGCTGACGGACCAGGGAACGCTCGCGGTCGAGGCGGGGATCTCGCCCGACATCACCCTGCGCGACGCCCGCCGGATCGCGACGATGGTCTCGTCGCTCAGCGACGCGGTGAACCTCCCGGAGGCGCCGGAGTTTCACGCGTTCGACGTCGTGGACTCGCGGCTCGTGTCGTTCGTGGACGAGGCCGACCAGACCGTCACGAGCACGACGCAACCCGTGCTGGCGATCTCGCTGGCCGGGGAGCTGGCGGCGTTGATCCTGGCCGGCGCGGCCGGGATGTTCCTGGCCCGGCGGCGGAGCGTGGAGTTCGGCTTGCTGTCGGCCCGCGGGGTGGGCTCGTGGACCATCGGGCTGCGGACGGGGGTCGAGGCGCTGCTCCCGGCGCTCGTCGGCGGGGTGGCCGGCCTGCTCGCGGCGGGGTCGCTCACGCGGGCGTTGGGACCCGGCGGGGCGATCGACTCGGTCGTGTTCGGCACGTCGGCCCTCCGGGTGGCGGTCGCCGCAGTGCTGGCGGCCGCGGTGGTGGGAGCGCTCACGGCGGTGGCCGTCCGCCTGGACTCGCCGGACCGCGTGCGCGGCCCGGCGAGATCGAAGGCGCCGTGGGAGATCGCCCTGCTCGCCCTCGCCGCCGCCTCGGCGTACGAGATCTTCACGCGGGGTACCGGCGCGATCGACCCCGCGACCGGTGTCGCCGAACCGCCGAAGCTCGACCTGCTGATCCTGGCGTTCCCGTTCCTGTTCGTGGCGGGTGCGGCGGGCATCACGGTGCGGTTCCTCCGGCGGGCCCTGCCGAAGATCCGCGCGGCGACCGAGGAACGCCGGCCGTGGGTGTTCCTGACGACGGCGCGGGTCGCCGCCTCGCCCCGGCTGGCCTCGATCCTGGTGCTCGTGGCCGGCATTGCGATCGGGGTCCTGACGTATTCGAACGTGCTCTCCTCGTCGGTGGAACGGACCGCCGACGCCAAGGCGCTGCTATCGGTGGGAAGCGACGCGGTCGCGGCGAACGGGTCGCTCCCGAGCGTGAGCGGGTCACCGCCGTTCGAGTGGACACCGGTCGAGACCCTGCTGTCGATCTATGTCAATCCCGGCGGGCGGCAGGTCACCCTGGTCGCGATCGACCCGGAGTCGTTCGCCCGGGCGGCAGCATGGATCGGCCCGTTCTCGGGGCCGCCCGCCGTGCTCCGCGCGCTGGACGACGGCGGGCCGCTCCCGGCGATCACGGTGGGAACCTCGCTCGGGCGGAAATCCTCCCTGGCCATGAGGGGCCAGAACGTCCCGCTCCGGGCTGTGGGGTCGATGGCGGCGTTCCCCGGGGTGCTGGCCGGGCATCCCACGCTCATCGTCGACCGGCAACGGCTGGAAGCGGCCGCACCCAGCCTCGAGGCGTTCGACCGCGACTTCCAGCTGTGGGCGCGCGGCGACCCCGCCGAGATCCTCCCGGTGCTCGCCCGGGAGGGGTTCGACCCGACGTTCTTCATCACCGCCGAGGGCCAGCGGGAGACGCCCGGGTTCCTCGCGCTGTCGTGGACGTTCGGGCTGCTGCAGACGTTCGGCGCGCTGGCCGGGGTGATGTCGGTGCTCGGAGCCGTGCTCTACCTGCAGGCCCGGCAGCAGCAGCGCGAGGTGACCTACGCGCTCGCTCGCAGGATGGGCCTCGGGCGAAAGGAACACCGCCGCTCGATCGCCCTCGAGCTCGGCGGGATGCTCGCGGCCGCATTCGTCATCGGCGCGGTGTTCGCCACGGCGGCCGCCGCGATCGTGCATGGGAAGGTGGATCCGTTGCCCACGCTGCCGCCCGGACCGCTGTTCCATCTGCCGATCGCGACGCTCGTCACGGTGGCCGCCGCCGTCCTGGTGCTGGCGTGGCTGGGCGCGATGCGCGTCCAGCGCCGTGCCGACCGCGCGAACGTGGGCGAGCTCCTGCGCCGCGCCGGCTGATCCGCGGCGTTCAGATCGCGAAGGACTTGCCGCAGGTGCACTCGTGGGTGGCCTGCGGGTTCACGACCTTGAGGCCGCCGCCGAGCATGAGGTCGTGGTACTCGAGGGTCGAGCCCTGGAGGATCGGCGCGCTGCGGGGGTCGATCAGCACGCGAAGGCCGAATTCCTCGAGGACCTGATCCGTCTCGGCGGCCGACTCTTCCAGGCCCATCTCGTACTCGAAGCCGTCGCAGCCGCCGGCGACGATGCGGATGCGCAGGAACGCGTCCGGCTTGCCCTCCCGGGCTGCGACGGCGCGCACACGGCGCGCGGCGGGCTCGGTGATGGCCACCACGGGCGTCTGGGTCTCGGTGCTCACGCTCTCCATGATACGGGCAGCTCAGTCGTGGGCGATCGTCTCGACGCGGCGGTGTTCCTCCATGCCGGCGATCTCGCGGAACACCCACCGCACTGCCTCCGACAGCGTCGGGTAGGCGTGCACGGCGTCGCCGATCGCCGCGGCCGGAAGCCGGCCCGCCATCGCGCCGACGACCTGGTGGATCAGCTCGCCGGCCGCAGGGCCGACGATGTGCCCGCCGAGGATCTCGCCAGTCTCGCCGTTCGACACGAGCTTCACGAGCCCGGCCGGGTGGCCGTCGATCACCGCGCGCTCGGAGTCGCGGAACTCGGCGAGCGCGCAATGGACGTCGACGCCGGTCGCACGCGCCTGCGTTTCGGTCAGCCCGACGCTCGCCAGCTCCGGCTCGCAGAACGTGACGCGCGGGATCACGCGGTAGTCCTTCGCCGTCGGTGAGCCGAGAATGTCGGCCACGACCAGGCGGGCCTCGAAGTCGCCCACATGGGTGAAGAGCAGATCGCCGGTCGCGTCGCCGCACGCCCAGATGCCCTCGGCGGTCGTCCGCAGCGTGTCGTCGAGGATCGGGCGGCCGCGGTCGTCGATCCCCACGCCCGCCGCCGGCAGGTCGTGCACATCGAAGCACGCCCGGCGCCCGGTGGCGACGAGCACCTCGTCCGCCACCATGTGGTCGCGGCCGTCGACGGTGAGCCGCCACCCGCCGGAGGAATGCTTCGCCGACCTGATCTCGATGCCGGTGAGGAACCGGATCCCCTCGGCCTCGAGCACCGGCTGCAGCGCGCCGGCCACCGACGGGTCCTCGTTCGGCACGATCTGGTCGGCGTTCTCCAGGACGGTCACCCGGGAGCCGAATCGCGCGTAGATCGTGGCGAACTCGATCCCGATCGCGCCCGACCCGATGACCGCGAGCGATCCCGGCGGTTCGGAAGGCGACCAGATCGCTTCCTTGTTCGTCCAGTACGGGCCGTCGGCCAGGCCGTCGATCGGCGGGATCACCGTCTCGCTCCCCGTCGCCAGCACGATGCGTTCGGCCTCGTACCGGGTTCCGTCTGCGGTCTCCAGCGCGTGCGGCCCAACCAGGCGGACCTCGTCGGGAATCACCGTGATGCCGATGTCCTCGAACGGCTTCGCTCCCTCGCCCGACTGCGCCGAGATGATCCGGCGCACGCGTTCCATGACGGCCGGGAAGTCCACCTCCACCGACCCGACGCGGACGCCGAACCGCCCGGCGCCGCGCGCGGTGGCGGCCACGCGCGCGCTGGCCAGCATGGCCTTGGTGGGAATGCAGCCGTAGTGGTTGCACTCGCCGCCGAGCTTGTCGCGCTCGGCCATGGCAACGCGCATCCCGCCCTGCGAACCGAGGGAGAAGGCGACCTCCGAGCCGGCGCCGCCGCCGCCCACCACGAACACGTCGAACCGCTCCGGCGCCATCTGTCCGGAACCCTACCCACAGCCGCCACTACCATGACGGGGTGAACACATTCCATCCCGCCCAGGTCGCCGACGGCCTCCGGTCGATCCTCGAGGCGGAGCCCGGCGAGCTGCCCGAGGGGTTCGGCCGCCCGGCGGGGGTGCTCCTGCCGCTCATCGCGGGCCCCGAACCGCTGTCGCTCGTGTTCACCGAGCGCCACGCCGACCTGTCGCGCCACGCCGGCGAGATCTCGTTCCCCGGCGGGATGCCCGAACCGGGCGACGAGGACATCCGGGCCACAGCCCTCCGCGAGGCGCAGGAGGAGATCGGCGTCGACCCGGCCGAGGTGGACGTGCTCGGCGTGCTCCCGCCGCTGCCGACGTTCGTCACCGGCATCCTGATCGTTCCGTTCGTCGGGCTCCTGCACGGGCGGCCGGAGTTCGTCCCGAGCCCGTCGGAGATCGAGTCGATCATCGAGGCCCCGCTCGAGCACCTCGACCGGGTGGAGCAGGAGGTCGACTACGACTTCGAGGGCCGGATCTGGACCGGGCACACCTACGACGTGGGCGGGCAGGTGATCTGGGGGGCCACCGGGAAGATCCTCAAGGGCTTCCTCGACCTGTTGCGGAAGGAGGCGCCGTGGATGCTCCGAGCGCCGGCGGCTTGAACGAGCCGACCGGCCCGAGCGAATACACGGGCAGCGACCGGCCCGACGGTTCCGTCGACCCCGAGAGGGACGGCGCCCGGGTGCAGGACCCCCTCGACCCGAGCATGCGGGAGCTCAAGGCGATCCTCGGCGACGCCCGGACGATCGCCGTGGTCGGCCTCTCGAACGACCGCATGCGCGCCGCATACGACGTGTCCGAGTACCTCCAGTCGAAGGGGTACCGGATCATCCCGATCCACCCCGACGAGACCGAGGTGCTGGGGGAGCGGGCCTACCCGTCGCTGCTCGACATCCCGAAGGACGTCGAGGTCGACGTCGTCGACGTGTTTCGCCGGCCGTCGGCGACGCCGGAGATCGCTCGGCAGGCCGTCGAGATCGGCGCCAAGGTGCTCTGGCTGCAGAGCGGCATCATCAACGAGGAGGCCGCGCGAATCGGCACCGAGGCGGGCCTCGACGTCATCATGGGCGTGTGCATCCGCACGGCCAACAGGCGCGTGGAACGGGAGGGCTGACCACGATGCAGCGATGGGAGTACTTCGTCGCTCCGCTGTTCGAACACAACCCGGGCGAGATCCTCAACACCTTCGGTCAGGACGGCTGGGAGCTCGTGAGCGTGCTCCAGATCGAGAACCCCCAGGGCGGGCGGTCGCTGGTCGCGTACATGAAGCGCCCGGCCGCATCCGGCTGATCCACGACTGTGATCTGGCGGATCCTGATCGGCGTCGGGATCGCCTTCGCGGTCCTGTGGATCGGGCTCATCGTCGCCGTCCTCGTCGCGAGGCCGCCGCGAGGGACCGCGAAGGAGGCGCTCCGGATCCTCCCGGACACCGTCCGGCTCGCGAAGCGCCTGGCGTCCGACCGCTCGCTTCCGCGCGGCGTCCGGGCCCGGCTGTGGTTCCTGCTGGGATGGCTCGCCATGCCGATCGACCCGATCCCGGACTTCCTCCCGGTCATCGGGTTCGCGGACGACGCGATCGTGGCGGCGGTGGTCCTCCGGTCGGTTGTGCGGAAGGCCGGGCCGGACGTCATCCGCCGGACGTGGCCGGGCACGGAGACGGGGCTGCGGACGCTGTGGCTGGTCGCCCGGCTCCCCGGCGCGCCGACGGCGGGCGCCTGACCTACGAGCCGTCGCCGCCCGTCGTCGCCCGGCGCTTTCGTCGCCTGACGATGAGCACGATCACGCCGTCCACGAGGAGGACGATGGCGGCCACGATCAGCACGATCGAGCCGACACCGAGCCCGCCGCCGCCGGACGTCGCGGTCGGGCTCGGCCCGGCCGGGGTGAACGGGATGCCGTGCGCGCCCTGGATCCGCACGATCGAGTCGGAGGTCGACACGTAGAGGTTCCCGTCGGGCCCGACCTCGACGTCGGTGATCCCGCCGGGCAACGACGCCTCGGTGGTCGCCCGCTGCGCCTGGTGCATCTCGGGCGGCTGGAGCAGCATCGAGTGCAGGTCGCCGTGGAAGTCGCCGAACACCATCTGCCCGCCCGGCTCCGGCCGGACCGCCCCCGACGAGATCGCGTCGTCGAAGAACGCGCACCCCGTCGGCACGATGATGTCCCGGAACACGAGCGTCGGGTCGGTGAAATCGCTCGGCCCACTTGTGCCTGAGGCCCCCAGCTGGTTCGGCCAGCCGTAGTTGTTCCCGGCCTCGATCCGGTTGATCTCGTCGTCGCTGGACGGCCCGTTCTCCGTCTCCCACAGCTGGCCGTCGTGCGGGTTGAAGCACAGCCCGAACGAGTTCCGGTGCCCGAGGGAGAACACCGGGCTGTCGGGGCCGAACGGGTTGTCCGCCGGGATGCGGCCGTCCGGGTCCAGGCGCAGGATCTTGCCGCCCACGCTCGACGGGTCCTGCGCGAGGTCGTCGGCGCCGGTCTCGCCGACCACGGCGTACAGCTTGCCGTCCGGCCCGAACGCGATGTCGCCGCCGTTGTGGATGCCGCTCGCCGTGAGCAGGCTGATCAGGTTCTGGGGAGGCCCGCCGCCGTTGGGGTCGTCGCTCGACGCCGGGAGCCGCGCGATGTGGTTCCGCCCATCGACGTCGGAGGTGTAGTACACGTAGACGAACGGGTCCTGGTCGAAGTTCGGGTCGAGCGCGAGCCCGAGCAGCCCGCTCTCCCCGCCTCCCCGGACCGGCAGCGTGGCGAACACCTCGGGGAGCAGCTCACCGTTCTCGACCACGCGGATGTTGCCGGTCTCCTTCTCCGTGTAGAACAGCCGCCCGTCCGGCGCGAAGGCCATGTTCGTGGGGAACTCGGCGCCGTCGACGACGGTGGTGATCTCCGGGCCGCCCGGGGTCTGCGCGCCCGCAGGTGACGCCGACCAGGCCGAAGCCATCGCGAGGAGCCCGACCACCGCCCCGGCCGCGCCGCGCCGGAGGCGCCGCCGCACCTCAGGCCCCGCGCCGGTCACCCAGAACGCGGCGGAGCAGGTCCCGCGCCCCCGCTACCAGGTACTCGCGGTCGATCCCGCCCTCGTACAGGACGGCGTGCTCGACGGTCCCGTGGATCGCGTGATCGAGGAACCGGGCCGTGAGGAGCGGGTCCGAGACGTCGAACGCTCCGGCCTCCATGCCGGCCTTGATCCCCGCTGCGAACATGTCGCGGAGCTTCTTCGACGCCTCGCCGAACGGCGCCGAGCTCTCCGGCTGGAATCCGTCCCTGGCGAACACCTGGATGAGGTCCCGGTGCTCGAGCAGGTAGTCGATCATGCTCTCGACGGTGACGTCGGCGAGCGCCCACCAGTCGTCGTGGCCGACCGTCGTGTACAGCTGGAGCGCCGTGGCCACCAGGTCGTCGACGAACCGCTGCTTGAGCGCGCCGAGCAGGGCCTCCTTCGAGTCGAAGTACAGGTAGAACGTGCCCTTGGCAACCCCGGCCGCCTCGGTGATGTCGGAGATGGTGCTGTTCGGCAGACCCTTCCCCGAGAACACTCGCCGGGCCGCCTCGAACAGGTCCTCGCGGCGTTCGTCGGGCGGCTTGGTCACGCGCCGGCGGGCGGTCTCCTCGGGTTCGATCGCGGCCCGTGCCATCGACGCTCAGTCTACGGGGCGCGCCCGTAGCGGGTTCCGTGTCGACGCAGCGATTCCACCGCCGCGTGACGCGGGCGGAGCCGGTCCTGGCATATGCTCGGGTGGACGTCCGACGGAGTGAGGAGGGGCTTGCCTGTGCGCAAGATGATGGCGGTGACGTTCGCGGCGGCGATGCTGCTGGGCGCCTGCAGCAGCGATGGCGGCGACGGCGGGACGACGACCGGCGGCGGGACCACGACCGGCGGCGGGGACAACTGCCAGGACGTGTCCTCAGGCGCCGACTTCCAGATCACCATGCAGGACAACGAGTTCGACCCGACCTGCCTGATCGTCAAGAACACGCAGCGGCTCGACCTCGAGAACCAGGGGAACAACAACCACACGTTCACGATCGACGGGACGCCGATCGACGTCGAGCTGGCGGCCGGTGACTTGCAGGACCTCGACCCGCCGGGCGACGCCCTGGCGCCGGGCGACTACACGTTCTACTGCCGGTTCCACGGGACGCCGGACGGCGGAGGGATGTCGGGAACCATCACCGTCTCCTGACCTCCGGCGGACTGTTCCGCGACAGGGCGCCGCGCGCAGCGCGGCGCCCTTCGCTTGTGCACACAGAAGCGCAGGGCGCTCGCTACGCGAGCGCCCGGCGCAGATCCGCGATCAGGTCGTCGGGGTGCTCGATCCCCACCGACAGCCGCACGAGGTCCGCAGGGACCTCGAGCGCCGACCCCGCGACGCTCGCGTGGGTCATCGGCCCGGGGACCTCGATGAGCGACTCCACGCCGCCCAGCGACTCCGCCAGGAAGAACAGCTCGGTCCGTTCCGCGATCTGCCGGGCTCGCTCCTCGGATCCGGCCAGGAACGACACCATGCCGCCCGGCGCCCGCATCTGCCTGGCGGCGACCTCGTACCCGGGGTGGTCGGGAAGGCCCGGGTAGAACACCCGCTCCACCAGGCCGGACCCGTGCAGGAACTCCGCCACCGCCTCGGCCCCGCGGCAGTGCGCCTCCATCCGGACGGCGAGCGTCTTGACGCCGCGGAGCGCCAGGTAGCAGTCCATCGGCCCGGGCACGCCGCCCATGGCGTTCGTCAGGAACGCGAGACGGTCGGCGGCCTCGAGGTCGTTCAGGACCAACGCCCCCTGCACCAGGTCGGAATGCCCGCCGAGGTACTTCGTCACGCTGTGGACGACGACGTCGGCGCCGAGCGCGAGCGGGCGCTGGAGGTACGGCGTCGCGAACGTGTTGTCGACCACGCACCAGGCCTCGTGCCTCGTGCGCGATCGCCGCGGCGGCCGCGATGTCGACGATCTTCAGCATCGGGTTCGACGGCGTCTCGACCCACACGACCTTGGTCTCGTCGCGGACGCCCGCGCGGATCGCCGCGGTATCGGTCATGTCGACCGTGTCGAACGCGATGCCCCAGCCGCTCAGCACGCGGGCGAGCAGCCGGTACGTGCCGCCGTACACGTCGTCGGCGAGCAGGACGTGGTCGCCCGGCTTCAGCAACATGAGCAGCGTGGTCTCGGCCGCCATCCCGGAAGCAAACGAGAACGCCTTGGCCCCGCCCTCCAGCGACGCGAGCGCCGACTGGAGCGCCTCGCGCGTCGGGTTGCCGCCGCGGGCGTAGTCGTACCGCTTGGGCTTGCCGACGCCCTCCTGGGCGTAGGTCGACGTCTGGTAGATCGGAACGTTCACCGCGCCGAACGCCGGCTCGGGGTCCTGCCCGGCGTGGATCGCCCGCGTCTCGAAGCGCCAGGCCCCGGCCGCGTCGTCGAGATCGCCCGCGCCGGCGTGTCCCTCCGCGCCCTCGTGCTTCGGATCCTCGTGGTCCGGGGTCATCGCATCTCCGGGGGGAGCTCCCATCGCCGTCTCCTCAGCTCGTCGACCGCCGTCTGGCCCTCGCGGGCGGTCGCCCACAGCATGGACTTCCGGCGGGCATCGTGTCCCGGCGCGAACTCCCGGCTGGTCATCTCCCGGCACGACGGGTCGCCGCACCCGCACGGCGTCATTCCCGGGAACCGCACCTGGATGTCGTCGGGCGCCTTCGGCTCCGGGCACCGACGGTAGGGGTGCGCCGGGAGCGAGCTCACCGGCAGGACGATCACGCCCTCCTTGGGGTCGCCGAGGGCGGAATGCCGGCCGCGGAGCGCCAGCAGGCCGGTCAGCGCCGCCAGCGCCGCGTCCACCTGGTCCATCGACCGAAGCCCGTCGGTCTCCACGTGCTGCGAGCGCAGCACCCGCGTCCGGAACTCCCGCTTGCGCACCGACTTCGACGGGACACACCCGGAGAGCGCCACCGCGCTGGCATGGGGGAACACCTCGATGGCCCGGCCTCGGACGGTCCCGCTGCCGTAGCGCGGGAATCCTGCCCTGGCCGCTTCCTCGAATGCCCGGAACCCGACCTTCATCCAGGCGTAGAACGGGTGATCGTCGCGTTCCCCGGCGGCGGGCGTGCCGTAGGACTGGATGCCGAAACCCCGCAGCTCCTGCTCGGTCCGCCGGGAGCCCTTTCCGAGGCCCCACGATGGCGGCGAGTCGATCGCCACGACATCGGGCTCCATGTCGGCGATGAGGTTCGCGAGGTCGGTCGGTTCCACCCGCCGGGCCGTCTCGACCGGCCGGAGCGTGTCGTCGAGGAGCACCAGGTCGAGCCCCTTCGCCACCCCGACGTCCACCCCCAGCGCCCGCACCCCCGTCGCTCCCCCGACCCGCCTACTGCCGCCGCCGATGGGCCAGGAACTCGAGCAGGTCGGTCCGCGTGAGCACTCCCAGCACCTGCTCCCGCTTGGCGACGAGCACCGCCGACGAGGTCTGGAGCGCCGTGAACGCCACGTCGACCGGGTCGTCGAACTCGACCATGGGGATCGGCGGCGCCATGACCTCAGCCACGTCGGCCTGGAGCGCGTCGGGATCGCGGAAGAGCCGCTCCAGCAGGCCGCGTTCCTGCACCGAGCCCACGAACGCGCTGACCTCGACGGCGTCGGGCTCGCGCACGACGGGCGCCTGGGAGATGCCGTGGGCCTGGAGCCGGTCGACGGCCTGGCGGACCTTCTCGTGGGCGCCGATGGTGACGAGCGCCGGCAGCCCGCCGGGCTTCGCGGACAGGACCTCCTCGACCCGGGCCTGCTCGGGCCGTTCCACGAACCCGTATTGCAGCATCCACGTGTCGCTGTACAGCTTCGACAGATAGTTCCGGCCGGTGTCGGGGAACAGCACGACGACCACGGCGTCATCGGGGAGATCGCGGGCGACCTCCAGGGCGGCGACCATGGCCGTGCCGGTCGAGCCGCCGACCAGGATGCCCTCCTGCCGGGTGATGGCTCGGGCGGAGAGCAGCGCGTCGCGGTCCGACACCCGCACCCACCGGTCCACCACCTTCGGGTCGAAGGTCTCCGGCCAGAAGTCCTCGCCGATGCCCTCGGTGAGGTACGGCCGGGCCTTTTCGCCGGGGGCGGCCGAGTACAGCGAGCCCTCCGGGTCGGCCCCGACCACGATGATGTCCGGCTTCCGTTCCTTCAGGTAGCGCGCGGCGCCGGTGATCGTGCCGCCGGTGCCGACGCCGCAGACGAACGCGTCGATCCGGCCGCCGGTCTGTTCCCAGATCTCGGGGCCGGTCGTCTCGTAGTGGGCGCGTGGGTTCTCCTGGTTGAAGTACTGGTTCGGTTGGAACGCCCCCGGGATCTCCTCGGTGAGGCGGTCGGCCACGCGGTAGTACGACTCGGGGCTCTCGGGCGCGACGGCGGTCGGCGTGATCACGACCTCGGCGCCGTACGCGCGGAGCAGCGAGACCTTCTCCTGGCTCATCTTGTCGGGCATCACGAAGATGCACCGGTAGCCGCGGATGGCGGCGGCGATGGCGAGGCCGTGGCCGGTGTTCCCGGAGGTGGGCTCGACGATGGTGCCGCCCGGCTTCAGCAGGCCGGCCCGCTCGGCAGCGTCGATCATCCGGACGCCGATGCGGTCCTTGACGCTCCCGCCGGGGTTCAGCATCTCCAGCTTGGCGAGGATCGTGGGCTTCACGCCCTGTGCGACGCGGTTGAGCCGCACCATCGGCGTTCGGCCGACGGCGTCGAGGAACGTATCCAGGACCTCCATGGCGGCGTGCCTCCTGTCAGCAAGACGCGTGCGGCCGCCCGGCTATTGTCCACGACCCGCAGGGGTCGCGACGCCGGCTACGACAACCGGAGCCGGAAGATCCCGCCCGGGTCGCTGAAGTACACGCCCCCGTCCGGGCCGCGTTCCATCGAGAAGATGCAGCTGCCGTTTGCGAGCACGAGCGACTGCGACGCGATCGACAGCCGGTTGGCGGTCAGCGCCACGCGGTGGATGTGGCCCGTGTTGCAATCCCCGAACAGGAACTTCCCGTTGAGGCCCGAGCCCAGCCCGCAGTCCTCGCAGAAGACCATCCCGGTGGGGGCGATCGTGTCCGCGTAGAACGCCTCCGGCTGGATCGGCGCCGGGCCGCTCTGGTTGGTGCCTCCCGGCTTCGGGTTGGAGCAGTTCTCTTCGGGCCCCCATCCGAAGTTCCCGCCCCCGACGATGCGGTTGATCTCGTCGGTGCATTCGGGGCCGTTCTCGGTCTCCCACAGCCGGTCGGTCCGGGGGTCGAACGCCATCCCGAACGAGTTCCGGTGGCCGAAGGACCAGATCCGGCTTCCCTGGATCGGGTTGCCGGGGGCCCGGGCGCCGGTCGTCGTCATCCGAAGGACCTTCCCGGCGCTGTTGGTCAGATCCTGGGCCCTGGAGGCGCCGTGGGCCTCCCCCTGGACCGCGTACAGGAACCCGTCGGGACCGAACAGGATCCGCCCGCCGTCGTGGTACCGCCCCGATGTGGTCTTCGAGCTGAAGATGACCGTGATGTCCGCGGCGTGCCCGTCGACGTTCCGCATCCGGAGGATCTGGTCGCGTTCCTCGCCGTCGACCAGCCGCGTCGCGTAGGCGAACACGAGCGGCTGCTTCGGGTAGTTCGGGTGGAGCGCGAGCCCCAGCAGGCCCTGCTCCCCGTTGTTCACCACGTGGCTGATCGTCGTGAAGTGGCGGTTGGTGTCCGCCTTCGGGTTCACGATCCGGATCTCGCCCGAGTTCTTCTCGCCGTAGAAGATCCGCCCGCCCGGCATGAACGTGAACGTGACCGGCGAATCGAGGCCCGTCGCGACGGGGTCCGCCCTCAGGAGGTCCCGCGCGGGGGCACGAGGGGCGCCCGCGCCGATTCCGGCGGGAACGACGACGGCGGCGAGGACGACGGATGCGGTGAGGATGGCTCGGGCGATTCGCATGCCCTTACTTTTACCTGAGATCGCGAGATTGCACGGGTCGGTGGCCGGGGGATTCGTCATCGATGGCGCGCCGGAGGCCGGACGGCAGGTTCCGCGCCGGGCGGGACTACCATGGGGCGTCGTCACCCCCGCGCCGACGCCGAAGCCGATCGAAGGGAACCGTGGCCGTGTCCGAACGAGGCGAGATCCGAGCCCCCCGGGGTCCCGAGCGGACATGCCGGGGGTGGCCCCAGGAGGCCGCCCTGCGGATGCTGATGAACAACCTCGACCCCGACGTGGCCGAGCGGCCCGAGGACCTCGTCGTGTACGGCGGCACCGGCAAGGCCGCCCGCAACTGGGAGGCCTACGACGCGATCGTGCGGACCCTGCGGACCCTCGGCGACGACGAGACCATGCTCGTCCAGTCCGGCAAGCCGGTCGGGGTGTTCCGCACCCACCCGGCGGCGCCGCGGGTGCTCATCTCGAACTCGATGCTCGTGCCGAAGTGGGCCGACTGGGAGACGTTCCGCGAGCTGGAACACGCGGGGCTCACCATGTACGGCCAGATGACCGCCGGGTCCTGGATCTACATCGGGACGCAGGGGATCCTCCAGGGCACGTACGAGACGCTCGCCGAGTGCGCGACGCAGCACTTCGGCGGGTCGCTCCGGGGCCGGGTCACCGTGACGGCCGGGCTCGGCGGGATGGGGGGAGCGCAGCCGCTGGCGGTGACCATGAACGACGGCGTGGCCCTGTGCGTCGAGGTCGACCCCGTGCGCATCGAGCGCCGGGTGAAGACGCGGTATCTCGACCGGGAGACGACCGACCTCGAGGAAGCCCTGCGGTGGGTCGAGGAGGCCCGGTCCTCCGGCGAGGCGGTGTCGATCGGCCTGCTGGGTAACGCCGCCGAGGTGCTCCCCGAGCTGGTCGGGCGGGGGTTTCGCGCCGACGTCGTCACCGACCAGACCTCGGCCCACGACCCGCTCGGTGGCTACGTGCCCGCCGGGCTGTCGCTGGAGGAGGCGGCGGGTCTCCGTTCCGAGAACCCCGACCGGTACACGGCCCGGTCGCACGAGTCGATGGCGGTGCACGTCGACGCGATGGTCCAGTTCCAGGAGGCCGGGGCGGTGGTGTTCGACTACGGGAACAACCTCCGCGCCGGCGCCGAGCAGGGCGGGCTCTCGCACGACCGCGCGTACTCGTACCCGGGTTTCGTCCCGGCGTTCGTCCGGCCGCTGTTCTGCGAGGGGAAGGGGCCGTTCCGGTGGGCCGCTTTGAGCGGCGACCCCGAGGACATCGCGAAGACCGACCGCGCGGTCATGGACCTGTTCCCGTCGGACGAGCGCCTGCACCGGTGGCTCCGGATGGCGGCGGAGCGGGTGGCGTTCCAGGGACTGCCCGCCCGGATCTGCTGGCTGGGGTACGGCGAGCGGGCGAGGGCCGGTCTCAAGTTCAACGAGATGGTGCGGACCGGCGAGCTGTCGGCGCCGATCGTCATCGGGCGCGACCATCTGGATGCCGGCTCGGTGGCCTCGCCCTACCGCGAGACCGAGTCCATGAAGGACGGCAGCGACGCGATCGGCGACTGGCCGATCCTCAACGCGCTCGTGAACACCGCCGCCGGCGCGCACTGGGTGAGCGTGCACCACGGAGGCGGGGTGGGGATCGGGTACTCGCTCCACGCCGGCATGGTCGTGGTCGCCGACGGGTCGTGGGACGCGGCGGCCCGGCTGGAACGCGTGCTGACGAGCGACCCGGGCATGGGCGTCGTCCGCCACGCCGACGCCGGGTACGACCGCGCGATCGAGGTCGCGGAGGAGCGCGGGGTGCGCCTGCCGTGGCGCGAAGGGGCATCGGGGACATGAGCGGCGACATGGCGACCGAGCTCGACCGGGACGCCGTCGACCGGCTGATCGACGAGCACTTCCGGGCCGAGGAGGCCGAGGACGTCGACGCGATCGCCTCCACCTTCACCGAGGACGCGGAACACGACGGCGACACCACGATGCTGTTGCACGGCCGGGAGGCGATCGCGGGGTTCTATCGGAACCTGTACACGACGGTCTCGCAGCACCGGTTCACCACGGTCCGACGGCTGTACGGGCCGAACCTCGTGATCGACGAGTCCGAGGTCACCGCGATCGCGCTGCAGCCGCCGTTCGGCCTGCCGGTCAAGGCGGAGGGGCGGCCGTTCCGGTTCCGGCTGCTGCACATCTTCGAGCTCCGCGACGGCTTGATCTCGCGCGAGCAGGCCTGGTTCGACACCAAGGAGATCGAGCGCCAGCTCCCGCCCGCCTGACCTTGCACCGGCAGGTTCACTCTGCCGGAAGTTCCCAGCCCTTGGTGACCTCGGCGACCTTGGCGCGGAGCGCGGCCACGTCGACGCCGGTGGGCACGCCGCGTTCGGCCACGACCTCCCCGGCCACGAGCACGCGGGCGATCGCCTCCGGCTGCATCGCGTAGACGACCTGCTTCGGGGCCGTCGTGGCCGGGAGCAGCGAGAGCGACGTCAGGTCGAGCACGACGAGGTCGGCGGCGTGGTCGGGAGCGATCCGGCCGACCGGCAGTCCGAGCACCTCGCCGCCGCGCGCCGTTCCTGCGATCAGGACGTCCTCGGCCGAGAGCGCCTCGCCGTTCGCGTCGACGGCCTTCGCCAGCAGCGCCGCCATCCGCATCTCCTCGAACACGCTCTGCCGGGAGTTCGTGCACCCGCCGTCGGTGCCGAGCGCGACCGGGATGCCCCGGGCCAGCATCTCGCGGAGCGGCGCGATGCCGTCCCCGAGGAACGAGTTCGCCCCGGGGTTGTGCACGATCTTCGAGCCACGTTCCGCGATGAGGTCGAGGTCCTCCGGGTCGACCCACACGCAGTGGACGAGGATCGCTCGTTCGTTCAACACGCCGAGCGAGTCGAGGAACTTCACCGGCGAAAGGCCGTGGCGCTCCATGGACAGCTCGCGCTCGTACCGCCCTTCCGCGACGTGGATGTGGAATGGCGTGCCGAGCTCCTGGGCGAGCGCGTCGCCGGCGCGGATCATCTCCGGGCTGGCGCCGTGGATCGAGTGCGGCGCCGGCTGGACGAACGCCCGCCGGTTACTTCGCAGCGAATCGGCCAGCTCGCGCCCGTGCCGCAGCGCCTCGTCCGGCGTCTCGAGGTAGCGCTTCGGGGCGCCCGACCAGTCGTACATAGACCGCGCCAGGACCAGCCGCAGGCCGGCCTCATGCGCGGCCTCGACGACCGCGAGGTCGTTCTCGTTTCCCCGGTCGTGGAGGTAGAAGAAGTCGACCACCGTCGTGACGCCGTGTCGGACCATCTCTGCGAAGTCGAACAGCGCCCCCGTCCGGATGCCGTCTCGGTCGAGCCGCTCGCTGAACGGGTACAGCACGCGGTCACGCCACCCCATGAACGACAGGTCGTCGCCGAACCCGCGGAGCAGCGCCTGGAACGAATGGGCGTGGGCGTTCACCGTTCCGGGCACGACGGCCACGTCGCCCCAGTCCTCCCGCTCGTGCTCGGGGAACCGCTCGGCGAGGTCGGCCGGCGCGCCCGTCGCCAGGATGATCCCGCCTTGCGTGACGAAGCCGTGCCGGCGCTCCCAGCGATCCTCGGCGAACACCAGCTCCGCGGTGACGAGCGTCATGTGTGGTGTCTACCAGACGCGATCGGTGTCGTGCCCATCAGCACACCACCACGGCCGGAACGGGAAGTCGTGGTTCTTTCCTCCCAGCACACCGGCGACGCTATCCGGCGTAGCCTGGATCCGCATTCGGATGGCGCCGTTCTCCGGGGAGGTACGCGATGCGAAGGATCGTGCTGACGGCAGGCATCACGCTTGTCGCCTTGGCCGCCACGGCGGCGCCCGCGATCGCCGACCCCGGTGATCTCGACCCGGCCTTCGGCGGCGGGACCGGGCATACGAGCGCGGTGGTCACCGGGAACCAGGACGGCGTGGACGTCGTGGTGCGCCCGTCGGGCAAGGTCGTGGTCGTGTCTTCGGGCGGGACGATCGTCCAGTTCCTGGCGAACGGCAACCCCGACCCCGATTTCGGAACGGGCGGCGTCGTTCACACCCCCGGCAGTGTGGAGATCCGCGCCGTGGCGCTCGACGCCGCAGGGAATGTCGTCCTGGCCGGCAGCATGGGCAACGATGTGTTCGTCGAGCGGTTCCTGCCGAGCGGGGACCCCGACACGGGATTCGCCGGGGTCGGATCCATCACCACGCACTTCAGCAGGCTGGCCTACGGGGCCGACGTCGCCGTCGGGCCGCACGGGCGCATCGTGGTGGTCGGCGGGCTGGGGCTCGACACGAGCAGGTTCCTCGTCATCCGCTACCTGCCCGGCGGTGCGCGCGATCCGAACTTCAGCGGCGACGGCTCAGCTTCGACCACGATCCTCGGGAACGACTCCGCCGAGGGGGTCGCCATCGCGAACGACGGAACGGTGGTCGCGGCGGGGTCCGCGGCCGCGCCCGGCGACGGCCCACGGAGCTTCGGGATCGTCCGGTACCACCCGAACGGCCACCTCGACCGGACGTTCAGCGGCGACGGGAAGGCGACAGCCCAGGTCGGCTCGACCTCCGACGGCGACTCGGTGCTCCTCCAGCCGGACGACAGGATCGTGGTCGGCGGCAGCTTCTTCCACCCGGGCATCGACTGGGCCCTGGTCCGGTTCACCGTGGCCGGCAGACTGGACCATTCGTTCGGGGGCGACGGCAAGGTCACCACGTCGTTCGGATCCGGCGTGAACAACTTCGGCGGCCTCGCGCGCCAGCAGAGCGGCGACATCCTCGCGTGCGGCACCCATCACGACGGCGGCGTGATCTCGCTGCTGCTGGTCCGCTACCTGCCGAACGGTTCGCTCGATCCGGGATTCGGCGCTGCCGGGATCGTCGGCGAGACGCTCGGCGACCACCCGGCCTGCCGGGGCATCTTCAAGTCGCCGCACGCCAAGGTGGTGGCCGGCCTCACCGTGGACGGGGCCGGGACGGACGGCGACCTCGGCGCGGCGCGGTTCCTGGCCGCTCCCTAGGCGGTCGGCGCTCCGGCCCGGCCCCGGTCCGCTGGTTCGGTTCGCGCCGATCGAGCTCGGAGCGGGTCAGCACGCCACCACCAGGCGAAAGGCCTTGTCGGCGGCCGTGCCGTCGCTGTTGTTCGTGTCGACGAAGACGGCCTGGTTGTTGGCGCTCCGGTCGGCCACGTTGACCTCGCCAGGAACGTCCGACGACGGAACCCGACGGGACACAGCGGCTTGCCGGGTGATCGGTGACGGACGTAGCCTCCGCGCCTGATGCCGGTCCGGGTGGGGGAAGAGCTCGACGTTGCCGACGTCGTCGCGGTGTCGCGGGGCGAGCAGGTCGAGCTTTCCCCGGCCGCGCTGGACCGGATGCGAGCCGCCCGCACCCTCGTCGACGAGAAGGTCGCTTCCGACGAGACCGTGTACGGCGTGACCACCGGGATCGGGTCGCTGGCCACGGTACGGATCCGGCCCGACCAGGCCTCGCAGCTGCAGTTCGACCTGGTGCGGTCCCACGCGACCGCGGTGGGGCCGCCCCTTCCACGCTCGGAGGCCCGGGCCATGCTGTTCCTGCGTGCTCACGTGCTGGCGCTCGGGCACTCGGGCGTGCGGCCGCTGGTGGTGGAGCGGATGGTCGAGATGTTGAACCGAGACCTCATCCCGGCGGTGCCGCAGCAGGGATCGCTCGGGGCTTCCGGAGACCTGGCGCCGCTCGCACACCTCGCGCTGCCGCTGCTCGGCCTCGGTCAGGTGCTCGGTCCGGACGGGCCCGTCGACGCGGCGGAGCCGCTCGGAGACGCGGGACTCGCGGCGTTGACTCTCGAGCCGAAGGAGGGGCTTGCGCTCGTCAACGGCACCCAGGGGATGCTGGCGATCGGGACGCTGGCGCTGGCGCGGGCCGAGGCGCTGGCGAAGGCCGTCGACGTCGCGGCCGCCATGAGCGTCGAGGCGCTGATGGGGACCGACCGGGCCTTCGACGAGCGGCTCCAGCGGCTCCGGCCACACCCGGGACAGGCGGCGTCAGCGTCGAACCTCCGGCGCCTGATGGCGGGGAGCGGCATCGCCGAGTCGCACCGCGAGTCGCCGCACCTGGTGCAGGACGCGTACTCGCTGCGATGCGCGCCGCAGGTCCACGGCGCGACGCGCGACATGGCCGCGCACGTCCGGTCGGTGCTGGTTCGGGAGATGGCGGCCGTGTCGGACAACCCGGTGGTGCTGCCCGAGGACGGCGAGGTGCTCTCCGGCGGGAACTTCCACGGCCAGCCCGTGGCGCTGGCGCTCGACGCGCTCGCCATGGCGGTCGTGCCGCTGGCGAGCATCTCGGAACGCCGCCTGTACCGCCTGCTCGACCCGTCGCTGTCGAACGGGCTGCCCCCGTTCCTCGTGCAGGAGTCCGGGCTGAACTCCGGCTACATGCTGGTCCAGTACACGGCGGCGTCGCTCGTGTCGGAGAGCAAGACGCTCGCGCACCCCGCCTCGGTCGACTCGATCACGTCGTCGGCCGGGCAGGAGGACCACGTGAGCATGGGGATGACCGCGGCTCGCCACGCACGCGAGTGCGTGGCGAACGCGGAGGCCGTGGTGTCGTTCGAGGTCCTGGCGGCGGCGCAGGCCCTCGGCCTGCGGGCGCCGCTCGCGCCGGCCACGGGAACGGGCGCCGCGCTCGCCGCCGTGCGCGAGGTGGTCGCGCCGCTCGACGCCGACCGCGAGGTCCGGATCGACATGTCTGCCGCGACCGACCTGATCCGTTCGGGTGCGCTGGTCGCCGCGGTCGAGGCCGAGGTCGGACCGCTCGACTGATCAGCCGCGCTGCGAGACCACCGTTCCGCCGATGCGCGTTTGCAGCACGGGGTTGTGCCCGGGGCGGTAGGGGACCATCGCGATGTCGGCCGAGTCGAGCACGACGAAGTCGGCGCGTTTCCCGGGTTCCAGGGAGCCGACGCGGTCGTGCAGGCCGAGCACCCAGGCCGGGTTGATCGACGCGGCCGACAAGGCCTCGAGCGGGGTGAGCCGGTAGAGCGTGCAGGCCATCGCCACCGCCTCGGGCATGGACAGGACCGGCGAGGTTCCCGGGTTGCAGTCGGTGGCCACCGCGAGCGCCGCACCGGCGTCGATCAGCTCACGCGCCGGCGGTGGGTGGGCCCGGAGCATGAACGTCGACGTCGGGAGCACCCCGGCCACGGTCCCCTCGGCGCCGGCGAGGGCGGCGACCCCTTCGGGCCCCGTGTGGTTCAGGTGGTCGGCGCTCCGGGCGCCCAGCCGGACGGCTTCCTCCGCGGCGGCCGAGTGGCCGAGCTGGTCGGCGTGGCACCGCAGGCCGAGCCCGGCCTGCCCGGCGGCCTCGGCGACCCGCCGGAGGTCCTCCAGCGAGAACGCGATGTCCTCGACGTAGACGTCCACCGCGTCGACGAGCCCTTCGGCCGCCGCCGCCGGGATCAGCTCGGCGCAGACGACGTCGACCCACGCCTCGCGTTCCATTCCGGACGGAACGGCGTGGCATGCCAGCAGGGTGACCGAGCACGTCTGCGGGATCTCTTCTGCGACCCGCCGCGCCAGCCGGGCCTGGCGGAGCTCGGCGCCGACCGACAGCCCGTAGCCGGTCTTGAGCTCGAGTGAGGTGGTTCCGCCCCCGAGCATCTCGGCGAGGATCGGCCGGCAGAACGCGAGCACCTCGTCGTCCGTCGCCGAGGCCAGCAGCCGTGCGCTCCGCGGGATCCCGCCGCCGCCCCCGTGCAGGTCGCGGTAGGACCGCCCGGCGATCCGCGCCTCGAACTCGTCGGCCCGCCATCCGAAGAACGGCACGTGCGTGTGGCAGTCGACGAACCCCGGCGCCACCGCGACCTCCCCGAGATCCTCGACCGCGCTCCCGGCGCGCCGCCGTCGGCCGGGTTCGCGCCGTAGCCGTCGGCCGGGCCCGCGTAGGTGACGAGGCCGTCCGCCCAGGCGACGATGCCGTCCCGGACCACTTCGGGCGACCCGAGGGCGGAACCCCGCCGGGGAACCGGCCCCCCGGCCATCGTGACGACCGTCGCGGCCCTGACCGCGCCGCTCGCTCCCGATGTCCGTTCACTCATGGAAGAACCTCGCCGTTCGTTTCGCCGCCCGGGAGCCGCCGCCCCGCATGTCGAGGCGCCGACGTCCGTGCCTGCGCGGGCCGCCCGACGGCCGACCGTACACTGCCTGGATGGACGCCGTGCGGGGGGAGGGGACCACCAGAACGTCACGCGTCCGCGTCCGGGACATCCTCGCCATCCGCGAGATCCGCGCGGTCATCTTCGCGACGTTCGTGGTGATGCTCGGCTACGGCATCCTGTCGCCGGTCCTGCCGCTCTACGCGAAGTCGTTCGGCGTCGGGTACGACTCGGTCGGGCTGCTGGTGAGTGCGTTCGCGTTCGCCCGGTTGCTGTTCGACCTGGTGTCCGGCCCGCTCGTCAACCGGTACGGGCAGCGGGCGGTGGTGGTCGTGGGCGCCGTGATCGTCGGGCATCTCCTCGGCCGCGGCGGCCATGGCCCCGAACTTCCCGCTGCTCGTCGCATTCCGGGCGGCCGGCGGGGCCGGTTCGTCGATCTTCTTCGCGGGGCTCATGTCCTACCTGCTGGTGACGGCGCCGCGGGACCTCATGGGACGCGTGATGAGCGTCTTCTACGGCGCGTTCAACGTGGGGATCATCCTCGGGAACCCCGTCGGCGGCATCGTCTCGGACTGGTTCGGCCTGGCCAGTCCGCTGTGGTTCTACGCCGGCGCCTGCTTCATCGCGGCCCTGATGTACGCGCGGACGGTGCGCGATCCCGTCCGGCCCGCGGAGGAAGGCCCGCGCCCGGGACTCCGTCAGCTCTCGTGGAACCGCTCGTTCGTGGCGGTCCTCGTGGCCAACGCCACCTACTTCTGGTTCGTCGCCGGCGTGATCTCGACCCTGCTCGCGCTGTTCGCGCACGACGAGCTGGGGTTCACCACGCTGGGGGTCGGCCTGGCGCTCGCGATCCTGTCGGTGGCGGAGTTCGCGGTGCTGTTCCCGGCGGGAAGCATGACCGACCGGCTGGGGCGGAAGGCCGTGCTGCTGCCGTCGATGATCGCCATCGCCGCCACCGTCGCGCTGACCGGGTTCGCCACGACGACGGTGACGTTCGTGATCGCGCTGGCGGTGCTCGGCGTGGTGAGCGGCTTCGGGGGGGTCCCCCAGTCGGTGATGCTGGCCGACGTGGTGCCGCCCCGCCTGCAGCCGGCGGCGATCGGCGTCTACCGGTTCGTCGGCGACCTCGGCTTCGTGATCGGGCCGCTGCTCGCGGGCTGGATGGCGTCGGAGTTCGGCTTCACGGCGGCGTTCGCCGTGAGCGCGCTGCCCTGCCTCGCCGCGGCCGCGCTCCTCGCGACCATCCCGGAGACGAAGCCGACGCTCGCTGCCAGGACGACGAACAGCGCGGCCGCCGACGTCGTGGAGCTGGACGAACGCCGCCGCGAGCGCGGCTCGGCGTAGCCCGCCGCACATGCCGAACCGGCGTGAGGTGGTCGTCGCAGCGTCCGTGGTGCTGCCCGTACCGGTAGAACGGGGCTGGGCGTTCCTCCTCGATTGGGAACGTCAGGCCGAGTGGATGCGCGACGCCGACCGCGTCGAGGTCGTGTCGCCGCACCGTGAGGGCCTCGGCGTCGTCATCGCCGTGAAGACTCGCGTGCTGAACGTCCCGGCGTTCACAGAGCGGCTCGAGGTCGTCGGGTGGGAGCCGCCCTCGATGCTCCGCCTCGCGCATGGCGGGTTCGTGCACGGAACCGGCGAGTGGCGTCTCACGCCTGTGTTCCGCGGCGACGAACGCGGGACGAGGTTCACATGGGAGGAACGCCTCTCGCTCGGCATGACCGCTTTCGGCGCCCTCGCGCTCGCCGTATACCGCCCGTTCATGAGAATCCTGATGCGCGGATCGCTGGAGAACCTTCGGCGAACCCTGGCCTCCGCGGGACAGACGCCGCTCGGCCGACCTCACTCGCCGGACAGCCTCCGCGGACCGCCGCCTGCCGGCTGAGATCCGCCCGCGGCGCCGTTCTCATGTTCGTGTTTTCGCCCTGGGCCCTCGGGAAGAACGCCAACACATCAGCCGGCTCGCATGCCCGCGGCCGCGCGCATCGGCGCTCCGAGGAGCCGAAGGGGCGATGCGCGCGGCGCCGGCTTCACACCCGGGAGGGGGCAGGCATGACGACACGGATCCGAGCGACCGTCGCCGGGCTGGTGGCGCTCTTCGCGATTGGCTCAGCCGGCGGGCGTGGAGCCCGGCGCTTCGGCGGGGGGCAGCTCCGGCTTCGAGGCCTTCGGAACCGTGATGTCCCACCAGGGGTGGCGCTTCCGGTCCTGGCCGTTGAGGTCCACGTGGATGTGCTTGATCTCGCGGTACTCGTCGAACCCGACCTTGCCGTGCTCGCGGCCGAGGCCGGACTGCTTGTAGCCGCCGAACGGGTACTTCGGATTGATCATGTGGTAGTCGTTGATCCACACCGTTCCCGTGCGCAGGCCCTCGGCCACCTTGACCGCGCGGGGGGTGTTGCCGCTCCACACCGCGCCGCCCAGCCCGTAGATCGAGTCGTTCGCGAGCGCCACCACCTCGGCGTCGTCCTCGAACGGGATCACCGTCAGCACCGGTCCGAAGATCTCCTCCTGGGCGATCTTCATCGAGTTGTCGCCGGCGAAGATCGTCGGCCGGTAGAAGTACCCGCCCTCCGACAGCCCCGAGGGCCGCTCGCCGCCGGTCAGCAGCTTCGCGCCCTCCTGCTGCCCGATCTCCACGTACCGCTCGATGGTGTCGAGCTGCGACTGCGCCACGACCGGCCCCGCATCGGACGCCGGGTCCGTGGCGGGCCCGACCGTGATGGTCTCGGCCCGCTGGACCAGCTCCGCGATGAAGTCGTCGTAGATGGAACGCTGCACGAACGCCCGCGACCCGGCAGTACACACCTGACCGGAGTGGAAGAAGATCCCCCACAGCACGCCGTCGAGCGCGTAGTCCATGTCCACGTCGTCGAGCACGATCGACGGCGACTTGCCGCCGAGCTCGAGGGTGCACTTCTTGATGGTTCCGGAGGCGAGCTGCATGATCCGCCGCCCGACCTCCGTGGAACCGGTGAACGCCACCTTGTCGACGCCCTCGTGCGCGACGAGCGTCTCGCCGGCGGCGGCGCCCGGGCCCGGCAGGACCTGGACGACGCCCTCGGGGATCCCGGCCTCGAGGCACAGCCGGCCGAGCTCGATCGACGTCAGCGGCGTGTACGACGCGGGCTTCAGGATCACGCAGTTGCCCGCGCCGATGGCCGGCGCGACCTTCCAGGCGGCCATCTGGATCGGGAAGTTCCACGGCGTGACCGCGGCGCACACGCCGAGCGGCTCGCGCCGGAGGTAGTTGTACGAGCCCGGCCCGCGGGTGAGCGCCTCCTCGTCGTCCTCGCGCGCCGCGAGGTCGGCGACAGCCCGGAACGTCGAGATGACCATGCCGACGTCGGCGTTCTTCGCCATGCGGATCGTGTGCCCGGCGTCCTGCGCCTCCAGCGAGGCCAGGTGCCCGGCGTCCTGCTTCACCAGGTCGGCGACCTTTAGGAGCGCGGCCGCCCGCTCGCGACCCTTCATCCGCGGCCACGGCCCCTCGTCGAACGCGGCCCGCGCTGCGGTCACCGCGCGATCCACGTCCTCCGCGCCGGCCTTGGCCACGGAGGCGAACACCTCGCCGGTCGACGGGTCGGTCGAGTCGAACGTCTCGCCGGACGCGGCGTCGGCGAGTTCGGAGCCAAGGACGAGCTGATACGTGTCGGTCATGGTCGCGGAACCTCCTCGGGGGAGCGATCAGGCGATGACCAATCGTACCCAGGGCTCACGGATGGGACGCATCGAGCAAGGCGAGCGCCGCCTCGGCCTCCGGCAGGTACAGCTGCGCGTCGCACTCGCGGAGCAGGGACACCGCGCGAGCCACGTCCGGGCGCGGATCCTGTCCCGCCGCGGATCGAGCCCGGGCCCGGTCGATCAGGCACCGGGCGAGGTCGACCCGGCGCCGGAGCCGTTCGAGCTCCGCCGCAGCCTCGTCGAACATGAGCTACGGCCGTGACTGGATCGGCCGCCAGGAGGCCCCGCGCCGTGAGCGCGGCGCCGAGCGCGGTGCCCCGGACCGACGCCGAGCGCTCGAGTCGTTCGAGGGCCACTCGTGCTTCCTCCTGCTGGCCCGACCGGACCAGATGTCGGATGAGCTCGAGGAGGAGGATCTCGACCTGGAAGATCTCCGCATCGCCGTTGTACGCGATGCCTTCCCGGAGCCGGTCGATCTCGAGCTCGTGATGCCCCCGGGCCCGGGCGATCATCGATTCGACCACGTACAGCGGGATGCGAGCCTGGGGCTCCGGGTTGACCGCCTCCGACTCCGCCGCCTCGCGGAAGCACGCCTCCGCCTCGTCCGTTCGGCCGCGCATCGCGAGGATCCAGGCGAGCGTCCCCATCCGCAGGCCGACCAGAACGGGGTTGCCGACCGAGCGGGCGACGTCGATCGCCTCGCGCGCCGGCCCCTCCGCTCCCGCGAGGTCCCCGGCCTCGCCGAGCTCGTCGGCGAGGTTGCCGAGGAGCCACGACTCCGAGTCGCGAACCCCGGCCTTCCGCGAGAGCTCGAGGCCCTCGCGGATCAGTCGCTCGCCCCGATCCGGGTCGGGGGCCACGTCGTGCATCGTCGACGGCAGGTTGTTGTAGTTCCGCAGCAGCAGCTGGAGGTCGCCGATCTCCTTCGCGATCCGGAACCCCTCCTCGATCATGGCCAGCCCCTCCGCGCCCCGGCCGAGCTGGGTCAGGAGCACGCCGAGCGTGGAGAGCGTGGCTCCCAGGACCGCCTGGCTTCCGACCCGCGTGGCGATCTCCTCGCTCCGCCGGAGCGGCGCCTCGCCCTCCGCGATGCGGCCGCGCCGCCAGTAGAACCAGCCGAGCGAGTGATAGGCGTCGGCCAGGTCCTCGGAGTCGCCGAGCGGCTCGAGGTGCGCGAGCGCCGATTCCGCGTAGGCGAGCGCGGCGTCGTCGTCCCCGGCGGTGAACGCGGGGAACACCATCAAGACCTCCGCCCGCCCGGCCGCGGCCGGGTCGTCCGCCTCGAGCGCGTACCGCAGGGAGGACTCGAATGCCGCGCGCATCTCGGGGACCTCGCCGACCCCGAACAGGGCCTTCCCCTGCCGGAGCCACAGGCCGGCGAGCTCGGCCGGCCCGACGTCGAGGGTCGCGGCGAGGTCGAGGGCGGAGCGGTACCACCGGGCGGCCTCGGTGGGCTGGCCGAGTCGTCCGGCGCGGTCGCCGGCGACCTGGGCCCACGAGTACGCCTCCCGGGCGCGCTCCGGCGCGAGTGGCCTCGTCGCCGCCCAGCTCGTCGAGGTACCCGACCGCCGCCAGGTGGTGCGTCGCCAGCAGCTCCGCGATCTCCTCCGAACGCTCGCCGGCCCGTTCCTCCGCCCACCGCGCCGCCTCGACGTGCTTCGCCGCGCGCGTCGACTTCGGCAGCGACTCGTACGCCACGTCCCTGATGAGCACATGCCGGAATGCCAGCTCGAGCTCCCCGGAGAACGTCGGGGGCTCCCGCGGGATCACGATCTCTTTCACCCGCAGCCGGCCGAGCACCGCTCGAGCCCCGTCGTGGTCGATCCCCGCCAGCCTCGCGACCGAGCCCAGCCAGAAGGTGAGCCCGACGACTGCCGCGTCCTGCAGCAGCGACTTCTCCTCGACGGGCAGCGAGTCGAGCCGGGCCGCGATGAGCCCCTGGATCGAACGGGGGATCTCGACGTCCTCGACCGCGAGGGCCTGTTCCCAGCGCTTCGACTCTGTCGCCCGCAGCACCCCCCGGTCGATGAACATGCGGACGATCTCCTCGACGTAGAGCGGGTTCCCTTCGCTCCGCTCCGCGATGAGCGCCCGGACCTCGGGCGAGAGGCTCTCGGAGAGGAGGTCGTCGATCATCGCCTGGCACTCCTCCGAGGAGAGCGGGTCGAGGAAGATCGCCGAGTAGTTCCGGTGGCCGCCGCCCCACTGGGGTCGGTCTTCCAGGAGCTCCGGCCGGGCCAGGGTCAGGACGAAGATCGGCCCCTGGCCCCAGTCGGCCAAGTGGTCCACGAAGTCGAGCAGCCCCTCGTCGGCCCAGTGGATGTCCTCCAGCACGAGCACCAGCGGGTATCGGGCAGCCATCCGCTCGAGGAACCGCCGCCAAGCGTCGAACAGCTCCTCGCGGGCGAAGTTCCGCTTGGTGGGAGCGCCGACCAGGGTTCGGACGTGCTGCGCCACCTCGAGGTCGCCGAACAGCTCCCGCACCGCGTCGTCGGCCTTGGAGCCGGCGACCTCCGGCGGGTCGTCCTCGAGGATCTCGCACTGGGCCTTCACCGCTTCGGTGAGCGCCGAGTACGACACGTTGCCGTAGGCGAGGCACCGGCCCTTGCGCCAGTAGACGAACTCGGGGAGCCCCTCGACATATTTCAGGAGCTCCCACGTCAGGCGCGACTTGCCGACGCCGGCGTTGCCGAGGACCGTGACGAGCCCGGGCCGGCCCTCCTGTTCCACCCGGTGGAGCGTCTGCTTGAGGACGGAGAGCTCCTCGTCGCGGCCGACCAGCCGGGCCTCGAGGCCGAGCGGCGCGCGCTCGCCCCGTCGGCGGGCCTTGACCCGGAGCGCCTCCCACGCGGGAACGGGCTGTGCCTTGCCCTTCAGCTCGAGCGGCTCGAGCTCGCGGTAGTCGATGACATCCTTGGTGGCGGCGTACGCGCTCGGGCCGACGACCACGCGACCGGGTTCCGCGGCGGATTGCAGCCTGCTGGCGGTGTTGACCGCGTCGCCGGTGAGCATGCGGTCGCGGGGACCGGCGGCGCGCTCGAGGTCGACGAGCACCTCGCCGGCCTCCACCCCGACCCGCATCTGGAGCGTCGGCCGGCCCTCGGCGGCGAAGCCCCGGTTGAGCTCGGAGAGCACCGCCTGCAGCTCGAGCGCCGCCCGCACGGCGCGCTCGGGGTCGTCCTCGTGCGCCTGCGGCACGCCGAACACCGCCAGCACGGCATCGCCCATGAACTTCTCGAGGAGCCCGCCGTAGCGTTCGATCTCGCCCGACAGCCGGTCGAACGCCGTCCCGACGAGCGACTGGACGACCTCGGGGTCCTCGCGCTCGGCGAGTTCGGTGGAGCCGACCAGGTCGGCGAACAGCGCGGTCGCGAACTTGCGCTCCCGACGGGCCGGGCCCGTGCCGGCCGCCTCGAGCGGCGTCCCGCACGACGAGCAGAACCGCGACCCCTCGGCGTTCTCGAATCCGCAGGTGGGGCAAGTGATCGGCACGGACCGGATTCTACGGAGCCAATCCCACCGGGCCGTTTCACCCAGCGGGGGTGATAGCGCAAGGCCTCATCGTCGGCCACGATGGCACGGACATGTCCCGGGAACGACGCCTCGCCCGATCGGGCGCGGTGGCCACGTGGCCGTCGACGCCCGGTCCGCACGACAGTCCGGAGTTCCGCAGTGGCTGACGACGCCCCGCCAGGCCACTCCCGCCCCGAGGAGGGAACGCCGCCGCCGCACGCTCCGACCCCGTCGGCCGCGGGCGGGTTCCGGGCCTCCGACGGGCCGGCGCCGCCAGGCTCGGACGAGGCCGCACCCGGAGCCGAGCCTCGCCCGAGGGCGGCCGCACGGACGACGGCCGCGTTCCACCGCGCCAAGCAGCGCGCCGAGGAGGCACGCCGGCGGGGCATGGAGGTCGCCCAGCGCGAGCGCGCCAAGCGGCCGAGCGTCGCCGCGGCCTTCACGCTCAGCGAACGGGACCGGCAGCAGGCCGGGGGGCTCCTCGCCGGCGGGCTGGCGTTCCGGCTTTTCCTGTGGCTGCTGCCGCTGGCCCTCGCGTTCGTCTGCGTTTTGAGCGCGGTGCGGGACTTCAGCGACGTCGAGCCGGCGGACGCGGCGAAGACGGGCGGTCTGTCGGCCGCCGTCGCGGCGTCGATCGCCGACGCCGTGAAGCAGGCTGGGAAGGCCTGGTGGGTCATCCTGCCGGTCGCGCTCTGGCTGCTCGTGTGGGCGTCGGCCGCCGGGGCCCGGGCCATGTGGCTGGTGAGCGCGGTGTCCTGGCGGGTGCCCCCCGGCAAGCGCCTGCCGACCTTCAAGGCCGCGGGCGCGTTCACCGCCACGCTGCTCGGGATGATGCTCTGCTCGCTCCTCAGCCGGCCGCTGTTCGCCGGTTCGGTCGTGACGGACATCCTGGCCTGGCTCCTCACGGTCGCGGCGCAGGCCGCGATCGCCTTCTACGCCCTCACCAAGCTGCCGCGGCCGCCGGAGGTGCCGGCGCGCGACCTGATCCCCGGCGCGGTGCTGTTCGTCGTGGGGCTCGCCCTGCTGCGGATCGCGGGTGGTTGGTATTTCGCGAGGCAGCTCGACAAGGTCGCGGACCTGTACGGGTCGATCGGCCTCTCGGTCGTGTTCCTGACGTGGCTGTACCTGTTCGGACGGTTCATCGTGGCCGGGCTGATGCTGAACGGCGTCGTCGCGCGCCAGCGAGCAGCTCGAACGGCTGCGGACGACTCGGCGGCCTGACCGCCCCGCCGGAGGCGACGTGGCGGGAGGGCGTGGCGGAAGTTCCGCCAGGAAGCCTTGGTGCGGGGCCGCGGTTCGGCACATCCGCCCCCGGACGATCCACCCTTCCCCGAAGCGGCGATCTGCTATTAGATTGCCTCCCGACTCCGACCGATCGTGCCGGGAAGGCCTGGGTGTTGCCACGTGGCGGAGGGTGCTCCCCCCTGGTGGATCGTTGTGTTCGTCGCGGCGATGGTGGCGGTGCCCGTCGGCTCCGCGCGGCCGAGCGACGGACCGCCAGCCCGATCGATCTGCCTCGGCAGGACGGCCACCATCACGGGAACGACGGACGCCGACCGGATCCAGGGGACCGACGGAGCCGACGTGATCGTCGCTCTCGGTGGGAACGATGAGGTCCACGGCCTCCGCGGTGACGACATCATCTGCGGCGGCTGGGGCGTCGACGCGATCTTCGGCGACCAGGGGAACGACCGGTTGTCCGGAGGGCCGGGGGACGACGGCGTCTTCGGTCGTGAGGGGTCGGACACCGAATACGGGGACGACGGCTCCGACGTCGTGACCGGCGGCGGCGGCGACACGGGGCGGGATTCCCTGTTCGGGGGCGACGGCATCGATGTCATGTCCGCCGGTCCGGGCGATGACCTCATCGTCGGAGGCACCGACGACGACGTCCTCGACGGGTGGATGGGGAACGACCGGATCGCGGGCGAACAGGGCGACGACACGTTATGGGGCGCGGAGGACGATGACGTGCTCGCTGGGGGGCCGGACGACGACCGCCTGTCGGGGAGTGACGGGGACGACCGGGTCGACGGCGGCTTCGGAGACGACGCCCTGGACGGCGGGAGAGGTGTCGACACGGTGGCGGGTGGCCCCGGATCGAACCTCTGTCATTGGGCCGAACACCGGTCGAACTGCGTAAACGGTCCGGCCGGAACGACCGGCCCCCACACCTGCATGGGCCGGCCGGCCACGATCGTCGGGACACTGCATCGCGACGTGATCGTCGGCACCCCGCATGCGGACGTGATTGTCGGGATGGGGGGCGACGATGCGCTGGACGCCGGCGGGGGAAACGATCTCGTATGCGGCGACGACGGTGACGACAGCCTGCTGGGGGGAGAAGGGAACGACCGCCTGTACGGGGGCGAAGGCGACGATGGCGTGGCCGGTGACGTCGGCTCGGACGTGTTGGTGGGTGGCGAGGGAGACGACGTCCTCGCCGTCAGCCGGATAGGAAAGGCCACCGGCACGGTCGACGTGATGTCCGGGGGGCCCGGAGACGATCTGCTGATTGCGTCGACCGCCGCGGACGACCTCGCCGGGGGACCGGGCAACGACGTCGTGCTGGCCGGGAACGGCGCCGACCAGATCGCCCTCGGCGACGGAGACGACGCAGCCTACGGTGACGACGGCGAGGACCGCATCGACGGCGGTCCCGGCAACGACCGACTGCACGGGGGCGATCAGGCCGATGCCGTCATGGGCGGGTTGGGTGACGACATCCTCGACGGGGGCAGGGGACTGAACTCGGCGGACGGCGGACCGGGCATCGACGTGTGCCTGTTCTCCCATCGCCAGCTGAGCTGCGAGTAGCACCCGCACGCCGTGATGACCCGCCGAGCCCGGAATTCCCCGTCGAACCCGGCGCGGGGGATCGTTCTTCTGCAACCAGATGAATTCACCACGTTCGACCGCCCGGCTCCGCTTGGCCTCGCGGAGCTTCCGCCTCACGCCCGCGGGCGACGGCGAAATGCACCGGGGTTCTCACCGAAACCCGCGTGGTCGCGACCGACGCGGCGACGCCGCGGTGGACGAGCCATGACCCCCCTGGCCGTGGGTACGATGAACGCGGAGGTTCCCGACATGACCTACGACGAGAAGGTCGCCGAGTTCAAGGCGCGCATCGACGCCGGCGAGAAGATCGAGGCGCGGCGACTGGATGCCCGACGAGTACCGGTCGGCCGCCCTGAAGTTCATCGAGATGCACGCGAACTCCGAGGTGATGGGCGCCCTGCCGGAGCGCGAGTGGATCCCGCGCGCGCCGACGCTCAAGCGCAAGCTCTCGCTCACCGCCAAGGTGCAGGACGAGGTCGGGCACGGCCAGATCCTGTACCGCGTCGCCGAGGACCTCGGGAAGTCGCGCGAGGCCATGTTCGACGACCTCGTGAACGGCCGGACGAAGTTCCACAACGTCTTCCACTACCCGACGGAGACCTGGGGCGACGTCGCGGTGATCGGCTGGCTGATCGACGGCGCCGCGCTCGTCACGCAGAAGGCCCTGCTGGACTCGTCGTACGCACCGTATGTCCGGGCCATGCGGCGCATCTGCGCCGAGGAATCGCTCCACCTCCGCCACGGCGAGGACCTCGCGCTCGAGCTCGTGAGCGGTACACCGGCGCAGCGGGAGATGTTCCAGGACGCCGTGAACCGGTGGTGGCGCCCGATCATGCACTTCTACGGCCCGCCCTCGAATCCCGCCAAGGACGTGCTGCTGTACTGGGGCATCAAGACTCGCTCGAACGAGGATCTGCGCTCCGAGTTCTTCTCGACCTACGTTCCCAAGCTGTGGGACGTCGGCATCACGGTCCCCGACGAGGAACTCCGGTGGGACTCACGGCAGAACGACTGGGCGTGGGGATCGGACGGCGATTGGGTCGACTGGGACGAGTTCTGGACGACCGTCAAGGGCAACGGCCCGATGACCGGCGTCCGCCTCGGCTACCGCAAGGCCATGTGGGACGTCCACGCCTGGGTCCGCGAGGCGTTCGAGGGCATCCCGGCCGCCGCCTGACTCGGCGCCGAGGCCGCCGACGCGATGGGGGGATCGACGGCTCGCGTTCCCGTACGGATGGCGGCCCACGCCGCCGTGCTCGCCGCGGCTCTGTTCATGGCGGCCTGCACCGGCGGCGACGGCGGTCCGAAGCGCACGCCCTCGCCGGCTCCCACGGGCCCCACGTGCTTCGGCGAGGTGGCGACCATCCTCGGGAAGCCCGGGCCCGACGACCTCAAGGGGACGCCGGGCAACGACGTGATCGTCACCTTCGACGGGAACGACGTCGTCCACGGCGGCGCGGGGGACGACCTGATCTGCGGCGGCGACGGTGACGACATGCTGTTCGGCGACCCCGGGAACGACCGGATCTCGGCCGGCGAGGGCGACGACGGCATCTTCGGCCGGGGAGGCGCCGACGTCGAAGACGGCGGCCCCGGCTCCGACATGATCACCGGCGGCGGGGGCGACGCCTCCGCCGACCGGCTCATCGGCGGCGACGGGGACGACGCGCTCTCCGGGGGCCCGGGCGATGACGACATGTCGGGCGGCCCGGGCAACGACTCGCTCGACGGCTGGGTCGGCGCCGACCGGATGTCCGGCGACGAGGGCGACGACGTTCTGTGGGGCGGCATTCACGCGGACGTGCTGACCGGCGGGGGCGGCCTGGACCGGCTGTACGGCGGCGACGGCGACGACACGATCGACGCCGCCGACGGCGCGGACGTGGCCGACGGCGGCCGAGACGACGACCGGGTGACGGGCGGCGCCGGCACCGTCGCATGCCTCGGCGCCGAGCAGCGAACCGGATGCCCCGAGGTCGCAACGGACGAGCGACCGGCGCCGGACCGGTGCGGGGACATGCAGGCCACCATCGTGGGGACCGAGGGCGACGACGTCCTGGTCGGCACCGACCGACCGGACGTCATCTCGGCGGGCGGCGGGAACGACGTCGTCGACGGCGGAGGCGGCGACGACATGATCTGCGGCGGCGACGGCGACGACAGCCTGCTCGCCGGCGACGGCGACGACCGGGTGGACGGCGGCCCGGGCGACGATGGCGTGTTCGGCGAGATCGGCGCCGACGTGCTCATCGGCGGCGACGGCGACGATGTGGTGGCCGTGGGCCGGGGGGGACGCCTCCTCGACTTCTCCGGCGCCTCGATGGACGGCGGGCCCGGCGACGACCTCCTGAGCGCCTCCCACGGCGAGGACATGATCGGCGGCCCGGGCAACGACGTCATCCTGGGCGGCCAGAAGGCCGACCGCATCGACGGCGGCGACGGGAACGACATCGTGTACGGCGCGGAGGGCAGCGACCACATCGATGGGGGTCCCGGGAACGACCTCCTCCACGGCGGCGACCTCGGGGACACGCTGCTGGGCGGCGATGGGGACGACCTGCTGAACGGCGGCATCGACGTCGACGACGCGGACGGCGGCCCCGGCCACGACATCTGCCTCGACGAGGACACCGCCGTCAACTGCGAGGAACGCTCCGCGTCGCACGCCGCGAAGCATTCCGGCGCCTGACCGCCGCCGCACTGGGACACATCTGGGGTATCCGTCGGGACCCCACATGGCGTCCAATTGGGCACCCGACGGCAAGGAAGCCGGCGCCCGACTGTGGGGGGAATCCTGCGACGTCCGACCCGCGCGGTTGGCTGGACAGTGGCCGCGATCTCGGCCGCGGTCGTGACCGCGATCGTCGCCGTGGTTGCCTGGACCGGCGCCGACCACGACCCGACGCCGACCTGCTTCGGCGAGCCGGCGACGATCGTCGGGACCGAGGCATCCGAGCAGCTCGACGGCACGTCCGGCCCGGACGTCATCGTCGCCCTGGGCGGTGACGACGTCGTCCACGCCCGGGAGGGCGACGACCTCGTCTGCGGCGGCGACGGGAACGACGTGCTGTTCGGCGACGACGGTGTCGACCGGATCTCCGCCGGCGCCGGTGACGACGGCGTGTTCGGCCGCGCGGGCGGCGATTTCGAGCTCGGCGGCCCGGGCGACGACCTGATCACGGGCGGCGGCGTGGACCAGGGCGTCGATCACATGATCGGTGGACCGGGGAACGACCTGTTGTCCGGGGGCAACGGCAGCGACGTCATGAACGGCGGCGCGGGGAACGACTGGCTCGACGCCTGGCAGGGAGACGACCGCGTGGCCGGCGGCGCCGACGACGACGTCCTGTGGGGCGACGAGGACGCCGATGCCCTGCTGGGCGGGGAGGGCGACGACCGCATGTACGGCGGCCCCGGCGACGACCGCCTCGACGGCGGCGGCGGGGCCGACGTCATCGAGGGCGGCCGGGACGTGGATCGGGCCGACGGAGGGCCGGAGACGAACCTCTGCCTGATGGTCGAGGAGCCCACCGGATGCGTTCGAACGCTCGGCCTGTCGGGTGGCGACGAGCCCACGACGTGCGGCGGCCTGTCCGCGACGATCCTCGGGACGCCCGGTCCCGACGTCCTGAAGGGAACGGCCGGCCCCGACGTCATCGTCGGGCTCGGCGGCGAGGACGTGATCGACGGGTTGGCCGGGAACGACGTCGTGTGTGGGGGCGGCGGGGACGACGCCATCCTGGGCGGTCCCGGCGACGACCGCCTCGACGGGGGCCCCGGCGACGACGGGTTGTACGGCGAGCTCGGGATCGACCGGATATCGGGAGGAGATGACGACGACCTGCTCTCCGCCGGCCGCGAGCACCGTGTCACTGCCGGCGGCGTCATGTCGGGCGGGCCCGGCGACGACCTGCTCAGCTCGGCCACGGGGGACGACGAGCTCACCGGGGGCTCCGGGAACGACGCGGTCGTGTCGGGCTTGGGAGCGGACCGGGTGGACCTCGGCGACGGCGACGACATCATGTACGGCGCCGACGGCGACGACGTGATCGACGGGGGCTCGGGGGCGGATGTCCTCCACGGGGGCGACGAGGACGACACGATCCGAGGGGGTCCGGGCGACGACCTGGTCGACGGGGGCAACCAGGACGACGTCGTGGACGGTGGGGATGACGCCGACGTCTGCCTGCTCGCCGAGACCTCGGCAAACTGCGAGTCGGTGTCGCCGTCGGACAGCGCGTAGCCCACCTGGATCCGCAGCCGTGTCTCCCGCCACAGGGTGGGCTGCGAGCGGCGCCCGGAGTGGACGATCGGCCCGCCTCCCGAGATTTCCCCTGCCGTGTCCCCCGGCGTATAAGCGCTGCGGGCGCTTCGTGCATCCATGGTCCATGCGAGCGGGAGGGGAGGTCGTGCGGCTCCCATCGGAGCGGATGGCGGAGCGGGCGAGGTTCGACTCGTTCTTCGAGAACGAGTACGAGCGCCTGTTCAAGGCCATCTACTTCGTGACCGGGAACCGCCAGGACTCGGAGGACATCCTCCAGGACGCCTTCCTGAAGCTGTGGGAGCGGTGGGACAAGATCGACCGGATCGAGGACCCGACCGCATACCTGTTCCGCGTGGCGCTGAACGGATTCCGGATGACGCGGCGCCGCGCGGCAATGGCGATGCGGAAGGTGATCCGGTCGGAACCCGAACCCGATGCGTTCTCCCAGGCCGACATGCGAGCCGACGTACGGCGGCTTCTCCTCGGCCTCACGCCCAGGCAGCGGGCGGCACTCCTGCTCGTCGACCTGTTCGGCTATCCGTCCGAACAGGCCGCGCGCATCCTGCGGATCCGGCCGTCCACCGTGCGGGCCCTGGCGACCCAGGGCCGGAAAGCGCTCAGAGCGGAAGGAGATCGGGATGCCTGACGTCCAGGAGGTGTTCCGAATGGCGACGCAGAAGGTGAAGCCCGACCCGGGAGCGCTCGAGCGCCAGTTCCAGGGCCAGCGCAAGCGGGCCCGCAACCGCAAGATCGGAGGGTTCGCCCTGGCCGGCGTGATCGCGGTGGCGGCGGTAGTGATCGGGGTGGCCCTGTTCAGCGGAGGCGACAACAAGGCGCCCGTCCCGATCGACACCAACCCCGCGCCCACCGCGACGGCGCCGCCGACCGTGGCGCCGGCGTTCCCGATCGACCAGGTGGCGAGCATGTGGGTGGACGAGGCGAGCGGCACCTTGCTGCTGATCAACGCCGACGGCACCTACGCCATCGACGACACCGGGAACATCGACACCGCGCCGGCGGACCAGGGGACCGTGGTGGTCTCCGGCGACACGCTGCGGTTCTCGAGCTCCGACGCGTCGAACGAGTGCCGGGCGGGGCAGGGGTGGGACTTCGCACCGCTCCGGTTGACCGAGGACACGGGCGCCATCACGTCGATGGACTCGACCACCTCGGCGGGGACCTGCTCGGCCGCCCCGGCCGGGGCCGCGACGTGGACGAACGTCGCGTACTGGACCCCGCGGCACGGGGACCTGTCCCTGCCGGGGTCCGGCGAGCCGGCCACCGCAGCGGACGAGACGGGCGTGTTCGTGGCCGACGGCGAGGGCATCCTCGTGATCCAGGCGCCCGACGGGACCTTCCGGACGTACGAGGCCGGTCTCTACGACTCCGGGCCGTACGAGACGGGAACGTGGGAGGTGCTCTCCGGCGGGCGGCTGCGGTGGACGTACGAGACGCCGCAGACGGACCTGGGCTGCACGAGCGGCCAGACGATCGTGACCCGAGACGAGGTCGTCGAGCCCGGGGTGATCTTCCAGAACTTCGTGGGCGGAACGTGTGACCTGGGAGCCGGACACACGGTCATGGTGCTCCTGTCGCCGAAGTAGGCCGGAGGAGACGCGCGGCGCGGAGCGGGCCCCGGCGGAGCCGGGGCCCGCTCTACACTTCGGACCGTGGACGTCTGGGATGTGCTGGGCAAGCGCACCGCCGACGACGACTTCGTCGTCGTCGGCGGCGTCAAGGCCCCCGATGCCGAGATGGCGCTCGTGCTGGCCCGGGAGACCCACTTCCGGCACAAGGAGGGCGTCGCCTACGCCGTGCGTCGTCGCGGCGACCGCGACGACGCGATCCACGTCGGGCCCGACGCCGCCGAGACGCTCGGCGGCGTCACCGACCACTCCTACCGCCGCCAGGAGGCCTACGCGGGCGTCGGCGGCAAGCTCAAGCGCGTCTCGAAGGAGATGGCCGAGCGCGGCGTCGCCATCGACGCCGAACGGCCACCGGTCGGACGCATCCGGCGGGCCGACCATTCCGAACACGACGCGTGAGCGCCGAGCCGAGCGGAGGCGGGAGGCGGTCGCCCGCCTCGGCCGGACTGCGCGGATGGCCGGTCCACGGCGCTAGCATCGGGTCCGGAATGACTTCGACCGCCGACGACCCTCGCCTCGCCCTGCTGTTCGCCCTGGCGGACGACGAGCTGATCATGGGCCACCGCCACTCCGAGTGGACCGGGTGGGCGCCGCACATCGAGGAGGACCTGGCGTTCTCCTCGATCGCGCAGGACGAGATGGCGCACGCCCGGCTGCTGTACGGCCTCGCCAAGGAGGCGACGGGCCGGGACGAGGACTCGCTCGCGCTCGGCCGGCGGCCCGACGAGTACCGGAACGCCGTCCTGACGGAACGGACCAACCGCGACTGGGGCTACACGCTGGCTCGGCACTACCTGTACGACACGGCCGACGACGTGCGGCTGGCCGCGGTCGCGGAGTCGTCGTGGCAGGAACTGGCCGAGCTGACCGGCGTGATCAGGCTCGAGGAGCGGTACCACCTCGACCATGCGCGGGCCTGGTTCGAACGCCTGGCGAGCGGCCCGCAGACCGGCCGCCAGAAGCTGGCCGAGGGCTTCGTGGCCGCCGTCGGTGAGGCGGTGGCCCTGTTCGAACCGCTGCCCGACGAGGAACGGCTGGTCGCCGACGGCGTGCTGCCGCGGTCGTCCGAGGAGATGCTGGGGGAGTGGCTGGCGGGCCTCGGCGAGGCGCTGGAGGCGGTCTCGCTCGACTACGTGCTGGAGCACCACGGACCGATCGGTGGGGAGATGGTCCCGACCTCGACGGGCGAGATCGAGGCCGGGGCCGACGTGCTCGCCGTGCCCGGCATCGTCCGGCGGGACGGCCGGTGGGCGCACGAGGGCGCGTTCGCCGGCGCCGGGGGGCGGCACGGACGCCACTCCGAGGACTTCGAACCGCTGTGGGACGAGATGACGCTGCTGTACCGGGAGCACCCGGGGGCGACGTGGTGACGTCCGGCGCCGAGGTCACCGACGCCGTCGAGCTCGCCGTGTGGGAGGCGCTGGCCTCGGTGCGCGACCCGGAGATCCCGCCGGTGTCGATCACCGACCTCGGCGTTGTCGAACGGGTTCGGGTCACCCCCGAAGCGGTCGAGATCGATCTGCTGCCGACGTTCGTGGGCTGCCCGGCCCTCGACGTGATCAGGGAGGACGCGACGGCCGCTGTGGAGCCGGTGGGCGGCGCGCGACGGGTCGAGGTCCGGTTCGTGTACGCGCCCCCGTGGACGAGCGACCGCATCACGCCCGAGGGGCGGGAGGCGTTGCGGGGGTACGGCCTGACGCCGCCGCCAGCGGCGGCGTCGGGCCGGACGTTCGTGCCCCTGGCGTCGCTCCGCCGCGCCGAAGGCGCGGCGGAGTGCCCCTTCTGCGGCAGCGCCGACACGGTGGTCGAGAGCGCGTTCGGCCCGACACTGTGCCGGACCACCCACTTCTGCCGGGCCTGCCGCAACCCCTTCGAGGCCTTCAAGCCGAAGTAGCAGCCGCGGAGCGCCCCCCCGGTGCGATCAGACGGGGGTGGCGCGGGCGGTTCCCAAAGTTCGCACAATCGCTCCGGCGGGCCCGTCCGTAGACCCACGTACGCCGCCCGGGGAGGGTTCAGCTCATGCTCGTCCGCCGCACCGCCACGGTCCTGGTCCCGCTTGCCCTGATCGCCGCGCTCGCCGTTGCCCCCGCGGCCCGTGCCCGACCCTCCGCGAAGGCCCCCGCTGCGAAGGCTGAGGCGGCGAGCAAGCCCGACACCCGCGCCGGCGGCGTCACCCACAACGTCAACGTCGGGCAGGGCGGTTCCCAATTCGTCGACCAAGACACCGGCTCCGGCAACACCACGACCATCGCCGCCGGCGACACGGTGAAGTGGCACTGGATCGGCATCAACCACTCCTCGACCAGGAACATCAACCCGGAGACGTGGAGCTCGGGCATCAAGAGCGCGCCCACCACGGACTTCACGCATACGTTCACCAACGTGGGGTCGTTCGTGTACTGGTGCACGGTCCACGGTTCCTCTGCCGGCGGCATGCGCGGGTTCGTCGTGGTCACCGACCCGAACGCGCCGACCGTCTCGATCGGCGACCTCTCGCAGGCCGAGGGGAACACGGGCACCACCGCGTTCGACTTCCCGGTCACGCTCTCCAAGACGAGCGCGTCGGACGTCACGGTGAAGTACTCCACGACGGGCGGGACGGCCACCTCCGGCACCGACTTCACCGCGGTCTCCAACGGCACCGTCACCATCACCGCCGGGAACACCACCGGGACCGCCACCGTGCAGGTGACGGGCGAGACCAGCCCCGAGCCCAACGAGAGCTTCACCGTCACCCTCAGCAACCCCACCGGCGCCACGATCAACGACGGCTCCGCCACCGGCACCATCCAGAACGACGACGGCTCGCCCCCGACGCCGTCGATGTCGATCGGCGACCTCACCGCCGCGGAGGGCAACAGCAAGACCACGCCCTTCGCGTTCACGGTCACGCTCTCGAGCGCGGCGGTGGGGACGGTCACCGCCCACTACGAGACGTCGGACGGCTCCGGGACGGCTCCGGCCGACTACCAGTCCAAGTCCGGGACGGTGACCATCACCAACGGCCTCACCACGGGCACGATCACGATCAACGTGGTCGGCGACCGGCTCAAGGAATCGGACGAGGCATTCACGGTCACCCTCTCCGCGCCGTCGGGCGCCACGATCAACGACGGCTCCGCCACCGGCACCATCCACGACCTCAAGGACACGTGCACCATCGTCGGGACGAACGCCGACGACACCATCAACGGGACGAGCGGCGCCGACACGATCTGCGGCCTCAAGGGCAACGACACCCTCGAGGGCATGGGCGGCGCCGACTCGGTGCTCGGGGCCGCCGGCAACGATGTGCTCACGGGCGGGACCGGCGCCGACACCATCAAGGGCGCCGGGGGCAACGACACGCTCCACGGGACCGACGGTGTCGGCGGGAACGACACCGTGAACGGCGGGAACGGCACCGACGCCTGCGACGCGGACAGCGGCGACACGAAGCAGAACTGTCCGTAACGCCCGCGTCTGGCGGCGGACGACGCCTCGCGGCGGCTGTGGTCGAATACCCGTTCCGCTCGCGACGGCAACGAGGTCGGATCCGTGGCTCAACCGATGATCTCCCTCCGCAACGTGTCCAAGCGCTACGACAGCGCGGGGGCGGGCGCCGCCGTGGACGACCTGTCCCTCGACATCCAGTCGGGCGAGACCGTGGTGCTGGTCGGCCCGTCGGGGTGCGGCAAGACGACCACCATGAAGATGATCAACCGGCTCATCGAGCCAACGGCCGGCTCGATCGTGGTCAACGGCACCGACGTCCTGCGCCAGGACCCCGTCCAGCTCCGCCGGAACATCGGCTACGTCATCCAGAGCATCGGGCTCATGCCGCACCGCACGGTCGCGCAGAACATCGCACTGGTCCCGAAGCTGATCGGCTGGGACGAGGCCCGGATCACGAAGCGAATCGACGAGCTCGTCGACATCTTCGACCTCGACCGCGAGCTGCTGCCCCGGTACCCGGCCGAGCTGTCCGGCGGCCAGCGCCAGCGGGTCGGCGTGGCCCGCGCGCTCGCCGCCGACCCGCCGGTGATGCTGATGGACGAGCCGTTCGCCGCGGTCGACCCGATCGTCCGGGCCAGGCTGCAGGACCAGTTCCTCGACATCCAGGACCGCCTCCGCAAGACCATCGTGTTCGTCACGCACGACATCGACGAGGCGATCAAGATGGCCGACCGCATCGCGATCCTGAACCGCGGCGCGAAGGTCGAACAGTACGCCACGCCCGAGGAGATCCTCCGCACCCCGGCGAGCGAGTTCGTGTCGGGCTTCGTCGGCGCCGAACGCGGACTGAAGCGCCTCGCGCTGATCCCGATCAGCTCGATCGAGGTCGAACCGGGCCCGGTGGTGTCCTCGTCGGCCACGGCGGAGGATGCCCGCCGGGCGATCCGGGACGGCGGGCACGGCTGGGCGAGCGTCGTCGACGACGGCGAGCTCCTCGGCTGGATCGAGGACGCCGACCTGGGGTCAGCCGCGACCGTGGCCGACACGAAGCCGCACCGGTTCAGTGCCTACGTCACGGCCGCCGACTCGCTGCGGACCGCGCTCGACTCCATCGTGACGTCCGAGACGAACGTCGCCGTGGTCGTGACCGAGGGCCAGCGGTACCGGGGTATCCTCACGCTGGACCGCCTCACGGGGGAGATCGCCCAGTGATCGCCCAGGAGATCACCCCGCCGACGTTCTGGGAATGGGTGGGTGACCACACCCACGAGATCCTGAGCTTGTTCGGAACCCACGTGGTCGTGGCATTCGTCGCCGTCGCCGTCGGGATCCTGATCGCGTTCCCGCTGTCGATCGTGGCCTACCGGCATCCACGCAGCTATCCGCCGCTCACGTGGGCGACGGGCATCCTCTACACCATCCCGAGCGTCGCCCTGTTCGTCCTGCTCATCCCGGCCACCGGGCTGTCGTACCTCACCGTGGAGATCGGGCTGATCAGCTACACGCTCCTGATCCTCCTGCGGAACTTCGTGGTCGGGCTCCGCACCGTGTCGCCCGACGTGCGGGAGGCGGCCGTGGGCATGGGGTACTCGCCCGGGCAGGTCCTGTGGCGGGTCGACGTGCCGCTCGCCCTGCCCGCCATCATGGCCGGCATCCGGCTCGCGACCGTGAGCACCATCGCGCTCGTCACGATCGGCTTCGTCATCGGCCGGGGCGGGCTCGGCCAGCTCATCAACCAGGGCATCACGCGCCTCTACCTCCCGCCGGTCTGGGTGGGGGTCATCCTCTCGGTCCTGCTGGCGCTCACGGCCGACGCGCTGCTCCAGCTGCTGGAGCGCGCGCTGACGCCGTGGGCGAGGCGACGGGTCGACCCACAGATCGTCACGCAGCGGGGCTGACCGGGATGAACGACCTGATCGACGGCCTCGAGTGGATCTTCACCCCGGCCAACTGGAGCGAGGTCGCCTTCGGCCCGGGCATCGCCCAGCAGCTCCTGTACCACCTCCAGCTCTCGGCGATCGCGGTGGCGATCGCGGCCGCGATCGCCGTCCCGACCGGCCTGTACGTCGGCCATCGCAGGCGGGGCACCCGTCTGGCGGTGGCCATCGCCAACATCGGACGGGCGATCCCCTCCTACGGGCTCGTGGTCCTGCTCGTGTTCGCGGCGGTGAGCGTCGCGCCGAAGCTGCAATTCACCATGTTCCCGACGGCGATCGCGCTCGTGTTCCTGGCGATCCCGCCGATCCTCACGAACACGTACGTGGGGGTCCAGGAGGTGGACGCGGACACCGTGGAGGCCGCCCGGGGAATGGGCCTGACCGAGTGGCAGGTGCTGCGGAGCGCTCGAGATGCCGCTTGCGGCGCCCCTGATGATGGCCGGCCTCCGGACCGCCGCCGTGACCGTCGTCGCCACCGCCACCCTGGCCGGGTTCGTCGGCGGCGCCGGTCTGGGGAGCTTCCTCTACCTGGGCTTCGTGCAGCAGGGCCAGCAGGCGCAGCTGATCGGCGGCGCCATCCTCGTCGCGACGCTGGCGGTGCTCACGGAGCTGCTGTTCGCGGGATTGGAACGCCTCGTAACGCCGCGGACGACGTCGAGACAGGACCGGCGGCGGGACGGAAACGTCGCAATTCCGGGACCCTGATAGGGTCTGCCGCATCCAGTTGGGGGGGCTGCGACGCCCCACGACAAAGACGGGAGGAGATACCCATGCGGATCACCCGCATGTTCGCCCTCGGGGCGGCCTCCATCGCCATGGCCTTCACGGCGCGGCGTGTGGGTCGGGTGGGGGCGATGCGGAGGGACGATCGCCAGCACGTTCGTGTTCGGCGCGCCGCCCGACTGCGCGACGAACCAGTTCTGCGCGATCGGCCTCAAGGACGTGTACGGCATCGAGTTCAAGGAGATCAAGACGACCGACTTCGGCGGTCCGCTCACCGTCAAGGGGCTGCAATCCGGCTCCATCCAGGTCGGCGAGCTGTTCTCCACTTCCGTCTACGACCCCGACTTCGTGGTCCTGGAGGACGACAAGCACCTCGAGGCGTCGGACAACATCGTCCCCGTGATCCGCACGGACGCCGACACCCCGGCGATCGAGGACATCCTCAACTCGATCAGCGCGGCGCTCACCACGGACAAGATGCTGGAGCTGAACAAGAAGGTCGACATCGGCCAGGAGGACCCGGCCGCGGTGGCGACCGGGTTCCTCACTCGACGAGAACCTGCTGGGCACGACGAGCGGCTGCGAGGGCGACCTCACGGTCGGCGTCTCCGGCGCCTTCGGCGAGAGCGTGATCCTGGCGCAGATGTACGGCCAGGCGCTCGAGGCGGCCGGCTGCACCATCTCCTACGAGACCGACCTCGAGAGCCGCAAGGTGTCCGACACGGCGCTGTTCTCCGGCGCGATCGACCTCAAGCCGGAGTACCTGGCGAGCGAGGCGAGCGCGCAGGACGCGTCGGCCGAGGTCTCGGGCGACCCTGACGAACAACCAGCGATCCTGTCCGACCTCCTGGCCGAGAAGGACGTGAACGTCCTCGACTTCTCGCCGGCGGTCGACCAGAACGTGTTCGTGGTCACCAAGGAGACGGCCGACAAGTACGGCCTCAGCAAGGTCAGCGACCTGGCGAAGGAAGCGCCGTAGCGGCGCGTCGAAATCCGCGAGTTTCCGGACGGGGGTCGCCCTTCGCGGGGCGGCCCCCGTTCCGTGTCTCAGGCGGGATTGCGCTCGCCGGCGCGGACCTCGACGTCCAGCCGGTTGGCCGGCGGGGCGAGCGGACACGACCACCGCGGGTCGTACGAACACGACGGGTTGTAAGCGAAGTTGAAGTCAAGGACCAGCCGGCCGTCGTCGGTCGCGCCGAGGTCGGAGCCCTTCACCGTGTCCATGAGGTACCGGCCGGCGCCGTACGTCTCGTGCCCGGCGGTGGCGTCGCGGAACGGCAGGAACAGCCCCCCGCCGTACCCTTCGAGCCAGTACAGCGTCGAGCGCACAGGTCCTGCCCGCCCAGTGCGAACGCGGACCGTGGCGAACCGGGTGAACCGGTACGCGCCGCCGTCGCTGGTGCCGATCTCGAGCGTCTCGGGCTCGGCCGGCTCCACCGTCGCCCGTCGCCCGGGACGCGGGGTCGTACGGGAACAGGGGAACGCCGGGGTACGCGGCGCGCTCGGCCTCCGGGACCGGCGACTGCGGATGCGTCCGGAACAGCTCGTCCCGGCCCGTCGCGCCACCGGTTCCACCCGGCCACGGGGTCGGCGCGCGGCGCGAACCTCCGCGTACAGCTCGGACACCGGCGCTTCCAGTCGAGCAGGTCGAGGAGGTCGCCGCGCCGGCGGCTCACGACGGTCGGGCGCCGTCGCGCCCGCCTCCGCCTCCGCCGGGTGCCAGCGGGCAGGCGGCCCGTGGCGCGCCCGCGGGGTCCCGCTGTCGTCCGCACCGGCGCCGGCCGTCGGTCGGGTCTCGGGCTGGGGCCGGCTCCGGTCGCCGGGCCGCCGCCGCCGGGCCGCCGGCCCGGGGCGGGTTCTTGATCCCGAACGCCGTTCACGAGTGCGCCGGCCAGCAGCAGCCCAGCGCCGATCAGCATCGCCAGGTGCGAACGAGTCGGTCGAGGCCTCGGCGACCGGTTTCGCGATCTCGGCGGCCGCTGACGACCTCGCCGGCGACCGGTATCGATCACGTTCGCCTTCGGGCGGTTGAGCGGCGCGATCTCCTGCGGACCTGGGCGTTCGACGGGTCGAGGCCCGGGCACCCGGCGCCGCAAGGTCCGGTGTAGAAGCTCGCCGCGATGGCCACGAAGATCAGCGCGCCGGCCAGCTGCGGCCCGACCCGCGAGATCGCGTTGTTGATGGCCGATGCCACCCCCGATTTCTGTTCCGGCACGCTCGTCATCACCGCGGTGGTCAGCGGCGCCACCATGATCATCAGCCCGATGCCGAACAGGATCAGGCCCGGGAGGAAGTGCGACGAGGTAGTCGCCCGGCGGCAGGAGCGATGGCCCCGCTGCCCGGTCCCGAACACCCACGCGGCGCTTGTCGGCGGGACCCGCGAGTACCAGAGCACCCCGAGCATCATCACGAGCGGCCCAACGGTCATGAACACCCGGGGCCCGTACCGGGCGCCGACAGCCGGCCGAACCGGGTGGAGAACAGCGCCAGGAACAGCGTTCCCGGCACGCCCATGATGCCCGCCGCGGCCGCGTTGTAGCCGAGCGTCCCCTGCACGAACACCCCAGGTTGAAGAACGTGACGTACAGCGCGCCGTAGATCACGAGCGTCGAGATGTTCGACACGGTGAAGTTCCGCGACCGGAACAGCGACAGCGGGATCAGCGGGTGCTTCGCGCATGAGCATGAGCGGCGCGATGGCGATCGTGGCCAGGAGCGCCGAACCGCGAGGGACGACGAACGCGATCGGGTCCTGCCAGTCCTGCTGCTGCCCCCGGATGGTCCCGAACGCGAGCCCGCCGACCGCGACCGCCACGGTCACGGCGCCCGAGCCAGTCGAAGCCGCCCGGACATCTCCTCGTCGCGCGACTCCTGCCACGTGCCGCAGCGTCGCCCACAGCGCCATCGCGCACCAGCGGGAGGTTGATGAGGAAGGCCGCCCGCCACGAGAAGCCCTGCACGAGCATGCCCGCCGACGAACGGCCCGAGGATCGTCGTCCCCGCCGACGCGCCGGCCCAGATGCCGAACGCCCGCCCCCGTTCCTCCCCGGAGAACGTCGTGTTGAGGATGGCGAGCGACCCGGGCACGAGGAGCGCCCCTGCCGCGCCCTGGAGCAAGCGGAACACGATCAGCGACTCGAAGTTCCAGGCCAGCCCACAGGCGAGCGAGGTCACGCCGAACCCGACCAGGCCGATCGCGAACATCCGCCGCCGGCCGTAGTAGTCGCTGAGCGCGCCGGCCAGGATCAGCAGCGCCGACAGCGACAGCAGGTAGCCGTTGTAGACGTAGTTCTGGGCCTCGAGCGACGCTGAACAGCGAGCTGTCGAGCTCCCGGCCGATCTGGGGGAGCGCGACGTTGACCACGGTCGAGTCGAGGAACACGATCCCCGACCCGAGGACCGCGGCGACCATGCGTTCCGCGTTTCCTGGCGTCCACGTGCCCCTCACCCCTCCCGTCGCCGTCGCTGCCGTCGGACGGTACGTCAAACGCGACGCGCCGAACCCCGACGCGAAGCCATTCCGCGCGGCGGTCGCGGCTGGTCAGCGGCCGGTGAAGTTCGCCTCGCGCTTCTCGAGGAAGGCGCCGACGCCCTCGGCGAAGTCGTGCGAGCCGGCCAGCTCGGCCTGGGCGATCGCCTCCCGCTCGAGCGTCTCCGCTGAGCGTCAGGCGGAGCGACTCGGACATGAGCGCCTTGGTCGCGCCGATCGCGCGGGTCGGCCCCTTCGCCATGCGCACGGCGAGCTCGCGCAGCGCGTCGTCGAACTCCGCCTGCGGGACGACCCGGTGCACCAGCCCGATCCGCAGGGCCTCGTCGGCGTCCACGAGGTCGCCGGTGATCGACAGCTCGAGCGCCTTCGCGAAGCCGACCACGCGCGGCAGCAGCCAGTTCCCGCCGGAGTCCGGCACGAGGCCGATCTTCACGAACGCCTGGAGGAACCTCGCCGCGTCGCTCGCGAGGCGGAGGTCGCACGCGAGCGCGAGCGACAGCCCGGCGCCGGCCGCGACGCCGTTGACCCCGGCGATGACCGGCATGGGGAGCTCGACGATCGACGTGATCATCCGGTTGTAGCCGGAGCGGAGGTGCTCGGCGACGTCGAGCGTCGTTCCCTCGCCGGAGGCCGCGCTGCCGGTGAACTCCGTGAGGTCCTGGCCGGCCGAGAACCCGCGTCCCTCGCCCGTGACGACCACGCAGCGGATCGACTCGTCGTCCCGCGCGGTGGCGAGGGCGTCGAGCGCCTCCCGGGCGAGCCGGGTGGTGAGGGCGTTCAGCTTGTCCGGCCGGTTCAGCCGCATCCACGCGACGCCGTCCTCGACCGTGAAGAGAATCTCCTCGTAGTCCATGGCTCCGTCGTGTCCTTTCGCGTTCGCCGCCGGCGTCGCCCGACCGCGGGCGTTCACACGCCCGCCGCCGGCGTCCGCACCGGCGCGTCGCACCCTTCCGGGGCGCCGCGGGCGCGAGCGTATCGCGACCACCGTTCGGGTACGCTCGCGCCAGTCGGGGGAGCTCGGTCGGACCGGGCTGAGAGGCCGCCTGTCGTGGCGGCGACCCCAGGAACCTGACCCCGGTAATTCGGGCGGAGGGAGCTGCGGGGACCATGACCACCGCTGCGGAACGGCTCGAGCGGGCGCTCGAGCGCGAGGCGCCGACCTGGGGGATCCGGCCGGTGCCGCCGGAGCAGCGCCGGCTGCGGGGCCGCGACTTCGCGGTGCTGTGGGGCGACCTGTCGATCGGCCTGCTCGTGATCCTGACCGGCGCGCTGCTCGTGCCGGCGCTCGGTCTGCCGCTCGCGCTGCTGGCCATCGTGGTGGGGAGCGTGCTCGGGTGCATCCCGCTCGCGCTCGTCGGCGCGGCCGGCGCCCGGGAGGGCGTCCCGGGGATGGTGCTGTTCCGGCCCGTGCTCGGCGTCCGCGGCTCGTACGTCCCGAGCGTGCTGAACATCGTGACGCTGATCGGGTGGACCGGGTTCGAGCTGTGGGCGATGAGCCTGGTGGCGAACCAGGTCGTGGACCTCGGCTACTACGCCTGGCTCGCGATCACCGCGGTGGTGTGCACGGCGCTCGCGCTCGGCGGGCCGATCGTGGTGGTTCGCCGGTGGCTGGAACGGTTCGGCGCGTGGGTGATCGGGGCGGTCGGGCTGTGGATCACGATCCGGCTGCTGACGACGGCCGAGCTCGGCGCGCTGTGGAACGCGCCCGGGCCAGGGCGGGTTCCCCGGGCACTTCCTGGCTGGCCGTCGACCTCGTCATCGTGATGCCGGTGTCCTGGCTGCCCCTCGTCGCCGACTACAACCGGTTCGCCCGGCGGGGAGTGAGCGGGGCAGTAGGGACCTTCGCCGGGTACGCGATCGGGAACGCGTGGTTCTACTCGCTGGGGGCGCTGCTGGTGCTGGCCGCCGGGCTGCCCTCGTTCGCGACGCCCGGAGACCTGGGAACGGCGATCGGGTCGCTCGCCGGCGGGTGGATCGTGCTGCTCGCGCTGCTGGTGGGCGAGACGGACGAGGCGTTCGCCGACATCTACTCGAGCGCCGTATCGTCGCAGAACCTGTCGGAGCGGATCCGGCAACGGCCGGCGGTGCTCGGCGTGGCAGCGGCGGGGGTCGCCCTGGCAGCGTGGCTGGGCGGCCGGCCGTCGCTCGCCGTGGGGAACTACGAGCAGTTCCTGTTCCTGCTGGGGTCGGTGTTCGTCCCGCTGTTCGGCGTGTTCGTCGCGGACCGGTTCGTGCTGCGGAACCGGCCCGGCGGACCTGTTCGCAGTTGGGGCGCTGCCGCGGTTCCGGTGGCGGGCGCGGTGCCATGGGTGGTGGGGTTCCTGCTGTACCAATGGAGCGTGCCGACCGCGCTGGCGGGGTGGCAGGACGTCATGCGGACGCTGTTCCACGACTGGCTGGGGCTGCCGTTCCCGCTGTGGGATTCGGCGCTGGGGGCGAGCATTCCGAGCTTCGTGGTGGCGCTGCTCGTGTCGCTGGTGGTGCTCGACCGGCCGAGGACGGCGGCCGGGACTGGTGCGGCAGCCACCGATGCGGAGTCCGCACCCGTGGCGGAGCGCCGAGCCCGCCTGATCATTCGTCCGGGGCCGTTGTCCTGGTTTGCTTGCGCTTCAGGCTGATCGCGCTTCCGGGCTCGATGGCGCTTTCCGTTGGCGCCGTGTACGCGTCGGCTCAGGCCGGCGGGCCAGAGCCGTTCGGCGAGGTCGGCGCTTCGTCGGTGACGGGCGGGGGAGCTGCGGTCACGAGGATCACCGCCGGCTCAGTCGACGCGTTCGAGATCGTCACCTCGCCGCCCGCTGGGGCCAGCACCGCGGACCACTGCTGGACGCGTTTGCGGCCCTTGTCGACCTGGATGACGACCTCGCCCGCGACCACGACGAAGAGCGCATCCGAGGCCGGGTCGCCGATCGGACCGACGCGCTGTGTTCGCTCGAGGCAGATGAGCTGTGACCAGAGGTGCTCGGTCTCGAACAGCTCGTGCGTGGCGGCCCCGTCGGGGTCGAAGTGCACGAGATCGCGCAGGTCCCTGGCCTCCATGGCCGCGGAAGCGTACCAACCGGGTTCCGCGGCCCGGCGCCGCCCCCGGCTCGGGGGAGCGGGTGCGACCGCCACCCACGCGTGGAGCAGCGAGACCGGCTCCTGACGAGCCGTTTCCACGAGAATTTGGCCCGAGACTCTTGACATCGAACATACGTTCGACTAGGATACGAACTACCTCCCCAGGCCGACCGAGGGTTTGGGTGTCCGCCATGCAAGGTTCGAAGCCAAATCGAGATTCGGTCCGGGAGCAACTCCAGGACTCGCTCCAGGACTCGTGCCGAGTCGGCCGAGTCGGACCTCCTGGTCAATGCGATGGACTCGGCGCACGCCGATGTGTGCGTCGCGCAGCTTCGTCTGTTCGAGGCGATCGCCCGCGCGGACGGCGCACAGTTGTGGGAGGAATGGGGCGCCCACGACATGGCTCACTGGCTCTCGATGCGCTACGGCATGTCGTCGTGGCACGCCCGTCGCTGGGTCGCGGCTGCGCATGCCATGGAACATCTCGTCGAGCTTCCCCGCGCGTTTGCGAGCGGCGAGCTCGGCCTCGAGAAGACGTTGGAGCTCAGCCGTTTCGCAACGCCAGACGACGAACACAACCTCGTGGCGTGGGCGCGGCAGGCGTCCAAGACCGCGGTCCGTCGTCGGGCCGACCTCGAGACCCGCAAGTCGCTCGAGGAGACGGCGGCGGTCGAGCGGTCCCGGTGGCTGGCCACTTGGTACTACGACGACGGCAGGCGGCTGGCAGGGGAGTTCGACCTCCCCGCGACCGACGGCGCCATCGTGGCCCGCGTCCTGGACCGGCTCGCGGCCGAGATCCCTTCGCTGCCGGGAGAGGACGAAACGCTGTCGATCGAGGCTCGCCGCGCCGACGCACTCGTCGCGCTGGCATCCGCCTGGGCAGGCTCCGACGCCGAGCCCGGTCGTGCGACCGTCGTGGTGCACGCCAGGGTCGACGCTGGCGGCAACGCCCGGGCAGGAACTGGGCCCCGAACCGGTGCCGACCACGCGGCAGGTGCCGAGCACGCGGCAGGTGCCGAGCACGCGGCAGGTGCCGAGCACCCGGCAGGTGCCGAGCACCCGGCAGGTGCCGAAATCACAACCGGTACCGGGCCCTCATCGGGTACCGGGCCGCGAGCGATGTTGCTCGCCATCAGCACGGCAGAGATCGAGCAGGGGCCAGCGATCCACCCGGAGACCCTGAGGCGTCTCGCATGCAACGCCCGGGTGCAGATGGTGTTCGAGAACCACGCCGGCGACGTGATCGGGCTGGGCCGAACGAGGCGCGAGCCGTCCGATTGGATGCTGCGACAGCTTCGCCATAGGGACGGCGGGTGCACGTTCCCGGGGTGTGGCGCCAGGCGATTCGTCCACGCCCACCACATCAGGTGGTGGCGAAACGGTGGCCGGACGGACTTGGACAATCTCGCGCTCGTTTGCTCGTTCCACCACAAGCTCGTCCACGAACATGGGTGGCGGATCAAGCGCGGTCCGGCTGGTTCGATCTGGTGGGTCCGTCCCGACGGCGTTCGCTACCGGGCCGGACCGGCGCTCCGGGCCGGCTAGCAACAGCGAGCGCCGTCGGGCTCGACCCGCTCTTTGGGCTGTCCATCGCTCGGGCTCGCCGATCCGCGAGCCGTGACGTCCCGCTCCTCGCCGGCGGGTGGGCGGGAAACTGCGCGCTAGCCGGTCCGGGCCGAACTTGGAGTGGTTGGCGCTCGAGCACTGTTCCGTCGCCCAGGACGGGTCCGGGCGCGCGGCCGCATCGGGCCGGCGGGCGAAGCCGCCCCGCATCGGGCCGGCGGCGGGCGAAGCCAGCCCCGCATCGGGCCGGCGGATGGAGCGGTCGAGGCGCCGTGGTTGTGGCGCGCTACGGCAGGGCCAGCTTCCAGACGCTCCTTCCGAACGTGGCGGCGAAGATCGTGTGGCCGTCCCCGGAGAGCTTCACGTCGAGGACCGGCGCATTCGGCAGTCCGGTGCCGAGCCGGGTCCAGTTCCGCTTGCCGTTCTTCAGGTAGAACAGCCCCAGGTCCTCCGCCGCGAACAGCTCGTTGAGGGCCTGGTCGTACGCCAGCATCTCCACCGGCGCGTTCGGCAGGTTCCCGCTGATGTTCTGCCACGCCGCTCCGCCGTTCGTCGTCGTCCACACGTTGGCCGAATCGTCGCCCTCCCGGTAGCCCGAGAACGCCACGAACACGTGGTCCGCATCGGCAGGGTCGACGACGATCGAGTTCACCCACCGCGTCGGGAGCCCCTGGAATTGCGTCCAGGTGGCCCCGAGGTCGGTCGTCTTCCACACGCGGCCGGTGTCGGTGCCGACGTAGATCGTCTGGGGCGCCGTCTTCGCCGGGGCGATCGCGGTGATCGTCCCGTACTCGTTCGCGTAGAACGGCCCCTGGTCCTGCTCGTCGGCCGGGGGCGCGCCGGGCAGGCTGTTCGGATCCGGCGGGCTGATCACCGTGAACGTGTGGCCGCGGTCGGTCGAGCGGCCCAGCACGGTCCCGCCGATGTACACGACCGTCGGGTCGCTCGGATTCAGCGCAATCGGCGTGTCGGTCGTCCATCGCATGTCGGCGGGCCACAGGGGAGTGGTGCTGGTGCTGTTGGGGAAGCTCCACCGGGTTGTGGTCGTGCCCACGTCATGGAACCCGGAGCAGTTCTGCCGCGGCGGCTGGGGCTGGAAGCACGCGTAGTAGTACGTGTGGTCCGTGGGGTCGATCACCGTGTAGTGGCCGTCCCCGCCGTTGTACGAGTTCCACTGGGTGAGGTCGGACGGCGGTGTCGTCGCCGTCCACGTTCGGAGGCTGCCGTTGTCCTGCGTCCCGGTGACGAGCCGGGTCGGATCGTCCGCGGCGACGCCCAGGTGGTACGACTGCTGCCACGGCTCGTACGTCGCGTGGACCCACGTTCCCGTCGCGCCGTTCCCCTCCGAGCGGTAGATGCCGCCGTCGTTCCCGAGGTACACGCGGTTCGGCACGTTGGGGTCCCACTCCATCGCGTGCTGGTCGGCGTGGACGGGGTTCGAGTTGTTCCAGGTCGCGCCGCCGTCGTTCGACTCCCGCAGCGACACATCCGCGCTGAACAGATGGTTCTCGTTCACCGGGTCGATCCACAGCCGGCCGAACCACCACTGGTAGCCGCCGGAGGCGCCGGGACGTCCGCCGCACACGAACGAGTCGCCGCCGTCGTTCGAGACGTAGAAGCCCTTGTCGGGGCCATACGGCGAGCCGGCCACGACGTACACGCGGGCCGGGTCGGAGGGCGCGACCGCGACGCCGATCCGGCCGAGGCTCGGATCGCTCGTCAGTCCCGTGCCGGAGGTGTCGTAGCTGCACGGAAGGCCGGTGACGTTCTGCAGGTGGGTCCACGTCGTGCCCCCGTCGTCGGACCGGAACAGCCCCGAGCCGACGCCCCCGTACACGCGCGCGCCGTTGTTGCGCTTGTGGTCCCACAGCGCCGCGTACACGCGGTCGGGGTTCGCCGGGTCGATCGCCACGTCGATGCCGCCGGTCGTGTCGTTCGGCGCGGGCAGGACGAGCTTCCAGTCCTTCTGCCCGTCGGTGACCCGGTAGATGCCGCGCTGGCCGGCGATCCGCGAGATCGAGCCCGCCGCCGCCACGAACACCCGGTTCGGGTCGGTGGGATCGACCGCGATGCGCCCGATCGCCGCGGTGTCCCGCAGGCCCCACTGCTCCCACGTCGCACCGCCGTCGCTCGAGCGGTACACGCCGTTGCCGAAGTACGTCAGGCCGCCCCCGGACGGGTTGGCCTCGCCGGTCCCCACCCACAGGGTTCCGTCGGATCCCCGGGCGATCGCTCCGATGGCCTGCGTGTTCGCGTCGGGCCAGATCGACGAGAAGGTGGAACCGGCGTCCGTGCTCTTCCACACCCCGCCGCTGGCGACGGCGACGTACATGGTGTCGGCCTGGGTCGGGTCGACGACCAGGTCCGTGATGCGAGCGCCGACGTTCGAAGGCCCGACCATCTCCCACCCGCCGACGGGGTCGACCGGCACGGCCGCCGCCTGAGCGAACGCCCGCCGGACCTGGCCGACGGTGACGCGCTTGGTGGAGGAGTACTTCGCGTCGAGGTAGTCGGAGCGCCCCTCCGGGCTCTCCTCACCGTGCTCCGCCTGCCGGGGGAACGCACCGAGCATGGCCCGCGGCACCGCCAGGGCATCGGCGCCCGCCGCCGTCGATCGGTGCGAACTCGACGCCCGATCGGAGCGCGCTCGCAGGTGCACGCTGCTCGCGCCGACGGCGGCGGCGACGAGCAGGGCCACCGTAAGGGAAATGAGGAGTCGCTTCACGCCACCCACCTCCTGGGTCGAGGAACCGGGTCAGGTTGGGGGCGCAGCGGGCGACGACGAGCCTAGAACAAGTCCGGCATTCTTCGCATCACCGCAGCGTAACGACGAATTTCGCCCCGTCCGGGGGAGGCGTCGGCGGCCGGCGAGCCCCCGACGATGGTCCGTGTCACCCCGGGGCGATGAGGGGTCCCTCCGAGCCGGTACGAGATCCGCCGGCGGGCCATTGCCGGACACCGTCCGTGCCGCCTCCGGAAATCGCCGTGCAATACGAGCCACGCCGCTTCGTGCGGAGGGGTTGCATGCTCCCGCGATAGACTGCCCCTCTCCGCCCGGCGACGAGCAACCGACTGCAAGGGGAGCCATTCGATGCCGAAGTTTCAGTTCGCCACCACGTCCGCCGCGGAGGTGTCCGCCGGCCTGCTCATCCTGCCGGTGTTCGAAGGTCCGGATGCCGGGCCCGGTGTGGACGAGGCCGGCAAGGCTCTCGGCGCGGACCTCGTCGCGACCCTCAAGGAGAACAACTTCAAGGGCAAGACCGGCGAGACGTTCACCATTCCGGCGTTCGGCCGGCTCGGCGCGAAGACCGTGCTCCTGGTCGGGCTCGGGAAGCGCTCCGAGGTCAGGCCCGACTCCCTTCGCCGCGCCGCCGGCAAGGCCGCGCGCACGGCGTCGAGGTTCGATTCCGTCGCCACCACCCTCGCGAAGGCGGCGCGCCCCTCCTCCGAGGCCGTCCAGGCGGTCGTCGAGGGGCTGCTCCTCGGCTCCTACCGGTTCGACCGCTTCAAGTCGGCCTCGATGAACGGCGACGCGCCGGACCGCTCCGTGCTCGAGACGGTGACCCTGCTGGGCGTCGACGAGCGCGCCGCCGCGCGGCGCGCCGAGGTCACCAGCGAGAGCGTCGCCTGGGCGCGCGACCTCGTGAACACCCCCGCCGGAGCGGCCACGCCGGAGTTCCTCGCCGACCAGGCCCGGAAGATGGCCAAGGAGACCGGCCTCGAGGTCAAGATCTGGTCCAAGGCCGACCTGGAGAAGGGCGGCTTCGGCGGCGTGCTCGGCGTCGGCCAGGGGAGCGTGAACCCGCCCCGGTTCATCGAGCTCAGCTACGACGGCGGCCGCAAGGCCGACCCGCCCATCGCCATCACCGGCAAGGGGGTCACGTTCGACTCCGGCGGCCTGTCGATCAAGGACGCCAAGGGCATGGAGTGGATGAAGGCCGACATGGGCGGCGCCGCGGCCATGCTCGCGGCCATGCGCGCGATCGCGATCCTCAAGCCGAAGGTCAACGTGATCGCCGCGATCCCCTCGAGCGAGAACCTTCCGAGCGGCACCGCGCTCCGGCCGGGCGACGTGCTCGTCCACCGCGGCGGCACGACCTCCGAGGTCCTCAACACCGACGCGGAGGGCCGGCTGATCCTGGCCGACGCGCTCGCCTACCTCGCCGAGAAGAACCCCCGCGTGATCATCGACGCTGCCACCCTGACCGGCGCCTGCATGATCGCCCTCGGCGAGGAGATCTGGGGCGTCATGGGGAACGACCGCCGCCTGATCCGCGACGTGCTCGCCGCCGGCGAGGCGGTGGGGGAACAGGGCTGGGAGCTGCCGCTGTGGCGCCGGTACCGCTCGAAGATCGACTCGCCGGTGGCCGACGTGAAGAACATCGGCGACCGGTACGGCGGCGCGATCACCGCGGCGCTGTTCCTCGCCGAGTTCGTCGGCGACACGCCGTGGTGCCATCTCGACGTGGCCGGCACCGCCTTCTGGGAGAAGGCCGGCGACTACTGGCCGAAGGGCGCGACCGGCTCCCCGGCCCGGACCATCATCCGGTACGTGCTCGACCGCGCGGCCGAGGGATCGAAGCGCGGTAGCCGCGGCCTCCCGGACCGGCTCGAAGTCCTCGGCCAAGGCCGGCGCCAAGGCGACCCGCAAGAGCGTCGACGCGGCCGCCAAGACGATCGCCCGGGCGTCACGTAGCCGGTCCCGCGCCGGCACGAGCTGAGCGCACCGCAGACGTGACCGACGACGAACGGCAGACCGGCCCGGTTCTCGGCGTCTTCGCCCATCCCGACGACGCCGAGATCGGCGCCGGTGGCACCATGGCCAAGTGGGCCTCGCAGGGCCGCGAGGTCCACCTGCTGATCCTGACCAACGGCGACAAGGGCTCCCAGGTGGTCGGCCTCGACCGCGAGGAGCTCGCCCGCATCCGCGCCGAGGAGACCGTGGCCGCGGGAAGGATCCTCGGACTCCACGACGTGCACGTCCTCGCCACCCCCGACGGCGAGCTCGAGAACGTCCACGGCGTGCGGGCCGCGGTCGTCCGGCGCATCCGCGAGGTTCGGCCGCAGGTCGTCCTGTCGTGCGACCCGACCACCTGGTTCATCGGGAACCGCTACGTGAACCACGCCGACCACCGTGCGGCGGGTGCGGTGGCGTGCGACTCGGTGTTCCCCGGCGCCGGCAACCCGCAGTTCTTCGACGAGCAGATCGCCGAGGGCCTCGAGGCGTGGGACGTCCCGGAGATCTGGCTGTCGTGGTCCACGGAGCCGAACTACCACGAGGACGTGACCGGGTTCGTGCAGGCGAAGCTCGATGCGCTCGCCGCGCACGCGAGCCAGGTCGAGGGCGACATGCTCGGGTTCTTCGAGGCATGGCTCCCGACCGAGGCCGCCGAGGCGGGGCGGCAGATCGGCGTCGAGCACGCCGAGTCCTTCCGCCGCCTCGAGCTTCGCTGAGGCACGTTCCCGCGGATCGTTCCGCTTCTCGAGCTCCGCTGCCGCAGGTCGCGTGATCGCCGGGCGGAAATAACGGGCCACGACCGTCGCGCCTTGCTCTTGCCCGCGCGCGGTCGCAGAATCCCGCGCGAGTGTTCCATCGAGCGAAAGGAGGGACAATGGCGCACCCGAACGAGGAGCTGGTCCGCAACGGGTATGCCGCGTTCCTGGGAGGCGACCTGGCGGCGCTGAACGACCTGTTCGCCGACGACGTCGTGTGGCACGCGCCGGGGCGGAACCAGCTGTCGGGCGACTACCACGGCAAGGACGAGGTGTTCGGCCAGTTCGCCAAGCTCTTCGAGCTGACCGGTGGGACGTTCTCCCTCGACATCCACGCTGTGCTCGCCGACGACGAACACGCCGTCGTGTTGTTCCGCGCGACCGGCGACCGGCCCGACGGTCGGCACCTCGACGACATCGGCGCGCAGGTGTTCCACATCTCAGACGGCAAGGTCGTCGAACAGTGGCTGCATCCCGGCGACGCCTACGCCGGCGACGAGTTCTGGAACGACTGAACTGCGCCGCTACCGGCGACGAGTCCTGGACCGACTGACCGGCGTCGTCAGCTGCGGCGGCTCTGCACGTCGCCGGCCGAGTAGTCGGTGGGCTTGGTCGCGACCGCCAGGTTCACCTCGCGGAAGTCGGTCACCGGGTCGGGGAACCGTTCGTGGAACACCTCCCGGGCCCGTTCCATGAATGAGTCCCAGGCCCGGTCGCCGAGCATGTCCCGGACGAACCGCCCCGATGCCGCCGTCGTGCGCCCGTCCACGTAGTCGTCGAGCGACATCACGAACCGGTACTCGCGGAGCTCCACCTGCACCGGCCGGAGGCCGGCGTCGCGCAGGGCCTCCTCGAGCCGCCGCCGATCACGGAACCGTTCCTCGCTCGGCATGGCCTTCCGCGTGGCGTCGTCGACCATCTCGTGCCCGGCAACGCCCTCGACCAGCTCGCGCCACGTCCGCTGGAACTCGTCCTCGGTCTCGCCCCACGACGAGCACGGCGAGCTTCCCGCCGGGCTTGAGCACCCGGATCAGGTCGAACAGAGCCGTCTCGATCCGCGGGAAGTGCGAGAGCACGAACCCCGCCGTCACCGCGTCGAACGTCCCGTCCCGGAACGGCAGGTCGATGGCCTGCGCCGCCGCGGTGGGCACGTCGGGACGGGCGGCCCGTCCGGTGGCGAGCATCTGCAGGGATGCGTCGACGCCGACCGCCGTCGCTCCGGCCGATCGGGCCGCCTCGGCGACCACGCCCGTGCCGGTGCCCACGTCGAGCACGCGCTGCCCGGGGCCGACACCGGCGAGCGCCACGAGGTCGGCCGCGACCTCCCCCGTCCGCCGGCCGTGGATGCGCTCGTAGGTCTCGGCGATCGTGTCGTACGTGCGCCAGTCGGATTCGAGCGGTCCGGCGCCCGCGCCGCCCGCGCGCCCGCCGGAACCGGCTCCGGAGCCGCCGGCGCCGCCCCCGCCGCCCCCGGAACCGCCGTCCGATGGGCCGCCCCCGCCGGAACCGCCGCGGGATGGGCCGCCGGAACTCCCGCCCGGAATGCTGCCGCCGGCATCGCCTGCATTGCCCGGCGAGCCCGCGGGTACAGTTGGGTCTGCCCCGTTCCCCTTGCGAGGACGACGATGGAAAAGCCCAGACATGGCGGACACCTTATCGCGGAGGCACTGAAGAACGAGGGGGTGCGGTACCTGTTCACCCTCTCGGGCGGCCACATCGCGCCGATCTACGACGGTTGCGTTGACGTGGGGATCGAGGTGATCGACTTCCGCCACGAACAGGCCGCCACGCACGCCGCCGACGGTTGGGCCCGGGTCACCCGGCAGCCCGGCGTGGCCGCGGTCACCGCCGGCCCCGGCCTCACCGACGCCGTCACCGGCATCGCGAACGCGTTCTACGCGAACTCCCCGGTCCTCGTGCTCTCCGGCAAGAACCCGATCATGGAGTTCGAGATGGGCTCGCTCCAGGAGATGGACCAGGTGACGCTCGTCCGCTCCATCACCAAGTGGGCGAAGACCTGCTACGACACCCGCTCGCTCGGGGATTTCACGACCGCGGCCCTCCGGCACGCGCTCAGCGGAAGGCCGGGGCCCGTGTTCCTCGACGTCCCGCTCGACGTCCAGTTCAACTCGGCATCCGGCGCGGAGGCGCCCGTCAACTCGCGCACCGACGCCCGCCCGCTCGGGGACCCGGACATGGTCGCGAAGGCCGCCGAGCTGCTGAAGAACGCCGAACACCCGGTCGTGTTCGCCGGCTCGGGCGTCCGGTGGGCCGGCGCGCACGAGGCGCTGCGAGAGCTCGCCGACGCCACGAAGTTCCCGGTGTTCCTCAACTCGCTCGGGCGCGGCTCGCTCTCGCCGCAGCACCCGTCGTACATGGCGGCCGCCAGGAAGTTCGCCCTGCAGCAGTGCGACGTGCTGCTCGCGCTCGGTGTGGACTGGGACTTCCGGCTGGGGTTCGGCCGGAGGAACATCGCGGAGGGCGCGAAGGTCATCCAGGTCGACGTCGACGGCACGCACATCGGCCGGAACCGCCCGGTGGACGTCGGCATCGTCGGCGATCCCGGCAAGGTCATCGAGCAGCTGCTCGAAGCCGGCGTGGGGCGCACGCGACGAGCCGCAATGGACCGGCGAAGTCCGCGGCGAGGAGGAGCGGCTGAAGGCCAAGGCCCAGGAGGGCATGGAGTCCGACGCCGTGCCCGATCCACCCGCAGCGGTTCGCCCGCGAGATCCGCGACTTCCTCGATCCCGACGCGATCGTGGTCGGCGACGGCGGCGACATCGTCGGGATCAGCGCCTCGATCATCCCGGCGAACGGCCCCGGTCAGTGGCTCGACCCCGGCCCGTTCGGGTGCCTGGGCGTGGGTCCCTCCTTCGCCATCGCCGCGCGCCTCGCCCACCCCGACAAGCAGGTCGCGATCGTGTACGGCGACGGTTCGTTCGGGCTGAACGCCATGGAGTACGACACGGCGATCCGCAAGCGCCTGCCGTTCGTCGGCATCATCGGGAACGACGGCGCGTGGGGCCAGATCAAGGTGGCCCAGGAGGCGCTGTACGGCCCGGGGAACGCGCCTGCTGCCGAGCTGGGTGATTCGCCCTACGAGAAAATGGTTGAGGGCCTCGGCGGCTACGGCGAACGCGTCGAGAAGCCGAACGAGATCCGCCCGGCGCTCGAGCGGGCGTTCGACGCCGGCGTCGCGGCGTGCGTCAACGTCATCGTCGACCCGACCCTGATGCAGCGCAGCTCGTACCTCGGCTGATCCGAACCCTTCGGCGCCCCTTCCCGGCGACAGGGCATGTCCCCGGTCGAACGGGTGCCGCTCGATAGAATCAAGGGCGAAACCACCATGCGCGCGGGTGACGACGATCGCTTCCGGATGCCGAAGAAGCCCCGGCGTGGGCTGTTCCGCAAGCGCGCCGGCGAGGTCCGCTCGGGCGACGTCGACGTCAAGGCCATGAAGGAGTTCGCCCGGTCACGCGCCGGGGTCGAGGCCTACGTCGAGCCGCGCACGATGCAGCAGCCCATGACGGTCGCGCTCGTGGCGCACGACGGCGAGTGGCTCCGGTTCACCGTTCCCGACGAGAAATCCGTGAAGTCGCTCGGCGTTCCCATCTACGAGGCGGCCCGGACCGGCTACCCGCGGCGGATGAAGGAGTACAAGCGCGGGCAGGAGCCGCCCTCCGAACCCTCCGGCCCCAGCCTGGAGGACATGCCGCCGCTCGACTGAGGGTGAGGCTGTCGTCCCGTCGCCCGCCCAGACCGGCGACGCCGGCCCGAAGCCGGCGGTTCCTTGCCTCACGGACCGTCGGGACCTAGCATGCGGGCTCCCCCGGACCCTGTGAGGAGGTTCCCGATGGCCCTGCGTCGCGCCGTCCTCGTGTTCCCGACCGCACTGCTCGTGACGATCGCGCTGGCGCTTCCCGCGTGGGCCGCGTCCGGCGACCTCGACCACGGGTTCTCCGGCGACGGCAAGGTCCGCATCAGCCTGAAGGGAGCGACGGACGTCGCCATCCAGCCCGACGGCAAGACCGTCATCGTGGGCACGACCGGGAGCAACTGGGCCATTGTGCGGCTGAAGCAGGACGGCACGCTCGACCAGACGTTCTCGGGCGACGGCATCGCGCGCATCTCGAGCGAGGGCGACCGCACCGACACGGCCAACGCAGTGGTGATCCGCAACGGCAAGATCGTGGTGGTCGGGACCAGCGTGCGGAACGACGACAACGTCTCGGCGCTCGCCATCCTCAGGCTCAACTCGAACGGAACGCCGGACACGACCTTCAGCGACGACGGAGCCCAACTGCTCCGCGTGGGATCCACCAGCCAGGGAATCGACGTCGCGATCCAGAGCGACGGCAAGATCGTCGCGGTCGGCACATCGGATCACGAGTTCCTCGTGATGCGCCGTCTGTCGAACGGCGACCCGGACCACTCGTTCAGCAGCGACGGCTCGACCCGGACGCCGTTCCCCGAGAACGTGACGGCGTGGTCGGTGGCCATCGACCCGACCGACGGCAGGATCCTGGTCGGCGGCGCCGAGACGAACAGCGGCGGGTTCGGCCACAACTTCGTGGTGGCCGCCTACACGAAGTCCGGCGACCTCGACCACTCCTTCTCAGGCGACGGGAAGAGCATCCGGCCCACCGCCCTGGGCGGCGGGCTCGCCGCGCTGGCGGTGCTCGACAACGGGCGCATCATCGCCGCCGGCACCACGGTGAAAAGCGGCACCGGCGACCAGTTCCTCATCGAGAAGTACAACCGGGCGGGCGACTTCGACCCGAACTTCGGCGGCGGCGACGGGGTGCAGGTCGTCGGGTTCGGGGGCGGCGACCGGGACGACTTCGCGAGCGACGTCAAGGTCCAGGAGGACGGCAAGATCGTTGTCGGCGGGACGTCGATCGGGGCCGACAAGCAGTTCGCCGTGGCCCGGCTCACCGCCGCGGGCAAGCTCGACTCGACGTTCGACGGCGGCGGCGTGCTCACCGCGTTCACCAAGAACGCCGGGTCGAGCGGCCTTGCGATCAACGACGGGACGCACAAGATCGTGCTGGTGGGGTTCGAGCTCAGCTCGCCGCCGGCCGAGTCGACCACGGGCATGCTGGCGGCCCGCTACCTGGGGTAAGGCCCGACCCCCGACGACCCGGACCCGGTACCCGGACCGACGGCCGACCTTCCTGTTCCAGGCCCGATCGCCGGGAGAGAATCGGACGCATGCAACAGGGTCCCTGGGCGAGGAAGGCGGCGCGGCGCCGCACAGGCCTGCACACGATCCTGGCCCTGATCTTCCTGGCGGCGGCGGCCGGGCTCGGCTACCTGGCGATCGTGCAGGTGCCGAAGTGGCTGCAGGGGCCCGACCTCGCGGCGTCGCCCGAGCCGAGCCCCTCGTCGACCCGGCTCGACCCGCTGCCCGGGTGCCGCGGGCCGGCGTTCCCCGACTACCAGCAGCTCGGAACCGTGGCATGGGTGGACGGCAGCACCCTGTACTCGGCCGACCTCTCGACGTGCCGGCAGAAGACGCTCGTGGCCACGGGCGCCGACGGGCCGGTGGCGTTCAGCCCGGACGGGAAGTGGATCGCGTACGGCGCCGGGTCATACGTGAAGGCCGCCGGCGGCAAGGAGGCGGCGGTGCCCGACGCGACGAGCCAGTGGGCGTGGGCGCCCAGGGGAGACCGGCTGGTGTTCGTGACGAAGGACGGGGGGCTGTCGCTCGTGGAACCGGGCGGCAAGCCCAATCCGATCCTCGCGCCGAGCGCCGGGCGGGCCGAGCACCCGGCGTGGAGCCCGGACGGCACGAAGATCGCGGTCTCCCTGCCCGACCGGATCCTCGTCGTCGACGTGGACACGCTGGAGCCGCGCGCCGTGTTCACCACGACCGAGACGAGCCCGGAGGTCGCGGGCTGGACGCCGGACTCGAAGTGGGTCCTGTTCTGGGCCAAGCAGCTCGGCGACGACGCCGGCAAGTTCGCCGGCCGGGCGCTCGACGCGGTCCCCGCCGCCGGCGGCGACTGGCTCAACGTGTGGGACTCGATGCTGCCGTTCGGGGACTTCGTCACGCGATGCGGACGCGAGGTCGCCATCGCCGGCGGCGGCCGCAAGCTGGTGAGCGAGGGCAAGCAGATCCTGCTGACCGGCCCGCCGGGGTGGGACTTCCACAACATCACGAACGACTACCTCCGGAGCTGGGTCTGGCCGGCCTGCTCGCCGGACTCCCGTCTCCTCGCGGTGACCTCCATGGCGAACCACGAGGAGGAGTCCTTCGCGGCGAGCGTGCGCGTGCTGTGGGTGATCCGAGTGGCGAACGGGAAGCGCGAGCGGATCGACCCGCCGGAGTCCGGCGCCTTCGAGGCACCCCGGTGGGGACGCGACGGCCGGACCATCATGGTGGTGCAGCGGAGTGAACCGGACTGGGACGCGCCCGGTTCGATCGTACTGGTCGAGGTCGATCCGGACACCGGGAAGATGGTCCAGACGGTCGACCTCGAGATCGACGTCGGCAGAGCCCCCGGGGAGGGCGGCCACCAGCGGTGGAACGAGACGCTCGACTGGTATCAGCCCCGCCCGGCGCCGTCCGCGTCGCCGTCTCCGAGCCCGGGAACGGACGCCGGGTAGCCCGGCGGCGCCGCCAGGCCCGCCACCGGGCGGCCGACCGGGGGTCCCTCAGGGACCGTCCGGCGAACCCCGCTCCGAGGCCGTCTGCAGGAACCGGGCCCGGTCGATGATCGCCCGGCGGTGCCGCCCCCGGGCCACCACGCCGCCGGGATCAGACACCTCGAGGGAGAACTCGAGGGTCCGTCCGTCCACGGCGAGGAGTGTCGCGGACGCGCTGACGGCGAGGCCGACCGGCGTCGCCGCGAGGTGCTCGAGCTCGGCCCAGGTGCCGACCGAGGTCCGGCCCCGGGGCAGCCGGCCGGCGACGGCCGCGCACGCGGCGGCCTCCGCCAGGGCCAGCACCGCGGGCGTCGCCAGCACGTCGACGTCGCCCGAGCCGAGCCACCGGGCCGTCCGCTGCTCGTCTACCTCGACGGTGACCTGCCCGGTGAGGCCGGTCTCGAGCTCCCATTCCTTGTTCATGCGTACCTCCGGTCGACCGGCGCGGAGACGGGCCGCCGGTAGGCTTGGTGGCCGACATGGCCGACGCGCAGCTTGCCACGAGCTCCGGGACCCCGCGCTGAAGGGGCCATCCGGCGTCCTCGCCCTCGTCCTGGCCGAGACCGTGGCCGGCGGCGCCGCGTTCCTGTTCCTGATGCCGTTGTGGAACGAGGTACGGCACGGGTTCTTCAAGCTCACCGGTATCGTGCTCGCCGTGCTCGGGGTCGGCGCATGGGGCGCGATCGTGGCCGCCCGGCAGCCGGGATCGACGGCCGGCGACCAGGCCTGGTGGCTCGCGCTCGGGGTGACGCTCGCCACGACGCTGTGGGTCCTGCTGATGTTCTTCCGGGTCGAGAAGGTCGCCCGCGTGATCGGCTTCCTCACGATCCCGGCATCGCTCGCGTGGCTCGGCGCCCTGGCGGGCACGTCCGACCAGAGCCACCTGGTGGCCTTCCTCCAGCTGCTCGCCGGGGCGGCGTTCATGGGCGCGGTGATGGACGGGCTGCTCCTCGGCCACTGGTACCTCACCGACCGCCGCCTGACCCGGGCCCCGATCAACCGGATGACCACCGCGCTGCTCGTCGCGGTCGTGCTCGAGGCGGCGGCCGTGATCTCGAGCGGGTTCGGCGAGAGCGGAACCTCGCCGGAGCTCAGCCCGCTCCTCACGGCGGCGGGGGTGGCGTCGTACGTCGCGATCGGCATGGTGCTCGCGACCGGCCTGATCGCGGTGATGATCCGGGCCACCCTCAAGGGACCACGCCCGACCGCGGTCCAGGCCGCGACGGGGTTCTTCTATCTGGCCGTCGTCACCGGCTTCACGGCCGAGCTGGCGGCGAAGATCAAGTTCCTTCCGTCATGAGCGGAGCGGGCGTGATGGGCGTCGTCGATCCGATCGCGGTCCTCATCGCGGTCGGCCTGGTCGGGCAGGTCGCCACGTGGCGGGAGGTCCGGGCCGGGCGGATCTCGGTGTGGCTGGGAATGGGATTCACGATGGGCGTGCTCGGCGTCCTCTCGCTCTTCACCGGGCTCGAGCACCTTTCGCCGAAGGTCCCGTGGGGCCTCGCCGTGGTGGTCGGCCTCGCCACCGGGCTCGGGTTGTTCGCGGCGACCCGGATCTTCGTGGCCATCGCGTCGTCCTGGGAGCTGTTCCGGCGGCACGTGGCCGACATCTACGGCAACCGGTCGGGCGTCTCGCTCCGCTTCGCCCTGCTGGTCGCCGTGGGGCTCTCCGTGCCGGGGGAGGAGCTCTTCTGGCGCGGCCTGGTGGGCGGGCAGTTCGCCGACCTCACCGGGAGCCTTCTGGCCGGGTCGGCCATCGCGCTGGCCGGCTACGTGGCCATCTGCGCGTTCAGCCAGAACCTCGCCGTGACCGCCGGCGCCCTGGTCGGCGGCGGGCTGTGGTCGCTCCTGTTCCTCTGGACGGGGGGCATCCTGGCTGCGCTCTGCTCCCACGCGGTGTTCACCGGCCTCATGATCCTGGCGCCGCCGCCGGCGGCGATGGGCGCGAGCGCCGCCCCGGCGCGTCCCGCCGGGGGGGCGAACGGAGGCCGCCCATGAAGCTCCGCCCGCTGCCGCCGCAGGTCGCGGTCGTGCTCGACAAGGGCTCGATCGCGTACGTGGCCGTGTCGACCAGGGCCGGCCCCCACCTGACGCCGGTCGTGTACGCGATGTTCGGGTCGCGGATGTGGCTGACCACCGCCCGGAACACCGTGAAGGGCCGGGAGTGGAAGGCCCGGCCCCGGGCGGCCGGCCTCGTCCGGGTGGGCGACCACTCGGTGTCGTTCGTCGGCTCGGTCCGCCTCCACGACATGCTCCGGCCGGTCACGTGGCCGGGGACCGCGATCGAGCTCCCCGCCGTGACGGCCGCGGCGGCCGTGTTCACCAAGCGAAACGCCCGGTTCTTCGGCGGCTACGCGGTCGACGCCCGGCACGTGCCGCTCTCCTGGACGCCGCCCGGGCGGGCGTTCGCGGAGCTCACGTTCGACGCCGCCGCGCTGCTCGAGGACTGGGGGGAACCCCCGACCAGCTGGGGGACCATGGGCGAGACGGTCCGGTCGCACGGGTCGTTCCGCCAGGGGCGGGCCCCGGCTTCGCCGCTCGACCTCGTGCCCGAGCCGGTCTCGAAGGAGATCGAGCACGGCGGCCAGGCGGTTCTCGCGGTCGACGGCGCCGACGGGCCCGTGGTGCTGCCCGTGCTGTTCGTGGAGCAGCAGGGCGTCCTGTACGCGGCGGTCGAGGCCCATTCGCTGGCGCTCGCCGAGGCCGGCCCGGATGCCCCCGTCGCCCTGACGGTCGACCACCGCTCCCGGTGGCGGGCCTCGGCCATGACCGGCGTGCTCGTCCGGGGAACGGGTTCGTTCCACGTACTGTCGCGGCTGCGGTCCGGGCGGGCGTCCGCGGAACGCCTGGTGGAGCGAGCCGGCGCCCTGTCCGATGGCATGGCGCTGGTCCGGATCCGGCCCCACCGGCTCGTGTGGTGGAAGGGATGGGCGAGCGATACCGTGAGGCTCGACGAGCGGGGCAGGGTTTCAGGTGGACCGGGTCGGGAACCGATATGGGGCACGTGAGCATCGACATGGAGATCGAGGCCACACCCGAAGAGGTGTGGCGGGTGGTGTCGGATCCCCGCAACCTCCCGAAGTGGGACCGTCACGTCCTGTCCGTCCAGGGCGTCCCCGCGGACGGGCTGAAGGAGGGCGTCCGCTACACGACCGAGCTCAAGATGCTCGGCGTGAAGGGGTCCATCGAGGCGGAGGTTCTCGAGATCGACCCGCCCAAGCAGTCCCGAATCCGGCTCCGCGGCCTGCTGGACGCCACGGTGAAGACCATCATCAGTCCGCTGGCGGGGGGGAAGCGATCGCTCCTCGAGCACGACGTCCAGTACCACTTCCGCGGCGGCGGGCTCGCCGCATTCGCCACGCAGGGCCTGCAGATCACGGGCGGGCCGGCGATCGCGCTCCGGCGGGGCGCCATGGCCCAGAAGCGCCAGATCGAGGAGATGGTCCGCCGCACCCGCGGCCGGTAGTTCGCGGCGGCGGGGAACTCGCCGCGGTCCTTCGGCTCAGCCGCTCGCCCCGGCCCTCCGGCTCAGTCCTTCCGCCCGTCCCTCGGATCGTCCTCGTCGCGGTGGCCGAACCGGAACGTCCGACCCGGCCGGCCGATGATGAACCCGACGATCCCGCCGAGGATCGCGCAGGCCAGCATGATCCAGATCAGGCCGATCTCGGCGTCGCCGAACACGAAGCTGAAGGTCACCCCGTGCGCGTTCCACACGATGAACAGGATCAGGATCAGGAGGATCCCGATGAGCAGGATGCCCTTGGCGGCGCGGGTCTGGCGGTGGCGCGCGAGCTGGCGCATCCGGTCCTCGTCCTCGCGGAGCCGGGCGTCCTCCTCCTCGTCGCCTGCCTCGTACTCCCTGCGCACGGGCCCTCCCTCCGGCCGGTCGGTGGATTCTCGCACGGGCCGCGCCGCCGCTTGCCAGCGGGCCGCGCCGCCGGGTTCAATGCCGGTTCCATGACGTGCGCCCCCGACACGAGCCATCGGACACCGGCGTGAGCCGACGCGCACCGGCATTGAGCCGACGGACGTCGGCATGAGCCGGCGAACCCCTGCCTCCCGACTGCGCGAAGCGGGCGCGTTGGCTTCCACGGCCATGGTGGTCGGCTTCATCTCGTCCACCGAGCGAGGCGAACGGGCCGACCACGCCGTGTTCCGTGCGGTGAACCGGGGCCACGGCCCGGTCGCGGACCGGTTCTTCGCCTCGATCACCGAGCTCGGCTCCATCACGTCGCCCTCGGCGGCCGCCGGAGTCCTGGCGGTGGGCGGCCGCCGCGGGACCGCGGCCCGGGCCGCCGGGGCTGCCGGCACGACGTGGCTCCTCGACCAGGCGCTCAAGAAGCTGTACCTGCGCGTCCGGCCGTACGACCGGTTTCCCGACATGGTCCGGCTCCTGATCGGCCGGCCGCCGGCGACGTCGTGGCCGAGCTCGCACCCCTCGGTGCTCATCGCATTCCTCACGGTGGCCGGCGAGGAGCTCGGGTTGTCGAGGATGGAACGCGCGGCGCTGGGCGGGATCGCGGGCCTCGTGGCGGTCTCGCGGGTGTACCTGGGCGTCCACTATCCGCTCGACGTCGTGGGGGGGCTGCTCCTGGGGCGGGCTGTGGGGCAGGCGTGGCTGGCCGCGGGCGGGATGCGCGGCGATGACCCGGGCGGGTTCCCGGCCTCGGCCGGCCGGTAGACTCGGCCGCCGATGTTCGACCTGATCGCCTCCATCGGGTGGCCCGTCCTCGACCGCATCCACCTCGGCGACAAGCTCGCCGTGTCCCCGCACGGCCTGGGCATCGCGTTCGGGTTCCTGCTGGGGTCGGTCTGGGTGCTCAAGGACTGCCCGCGCCGGGGCATCCGCGAGGAACACATGTCCTCGATGCTGTTCTGGGCCCTGATCGGCGACGATCGTCGGCGCTCGCCTGTTCTACGTGATCGCGCACTACAACGAGTTCAGCGGGATCGGGGACATGCTCGCGATCTACAAGGGCGGCATCTCGCTGCTCGGCGGGATCGCGGGGGCGGTGGCGTTCGCCTATCCGATCATGAGGCGCCACGGATACCGGCTGTTCCAGGTGATGGACAACGCGGCGATCGGGCTCGCGCTCGGCGTGTTCGTGGGGCGTATCGGCGACCTCATCATCGGCGATCACCTCGGGAAGCCGACCAGCTGGGCGCTGGCGTGGGCCTACAAGGGCGGCCAGCTGTCGGGGTTCGACTGCACGAGCAAGCCCGGCACCTGCTTCGAGACGCTGCTGCAGGGCCAGCAGACGCTGACGATCACCAAGACGAGCGCGACCCTGCTCGGGCCGAGCGGGGAGGTGCTGGGGCAGGGCGTCGGCGTCCACCAGACGGCGCTCTACGACTTCGTGAGCGCGGGCATCCTGCTGCTGTTCCTGCTGATCGTGATGAACCGCAAGCCGCGGCGGGAGGGCGTCCTGATCCTCACGTGGGCCATCTGGTACGGAAGCACGCGGATCATCACGGACTTCCTCCGGGTGGACAAGCGGTTCTTCGGCCTGACGGGGAGCCAGTGGACGTCGATCGCTGTGGCCTCCGCCTCGGCGATCACGCTCATCGTGTGGGCGATCCGGCCGAGACCGGGGCCGAAACCGATCCCGGTCGGAGCGACGGCGCCGCCCGAGGCTTCGGTCGAATCCGATGAGCCGACGACCGTGTTCACGCCACCGCGGGAGCCGGGGGGTGACGGGTGAGCAGGAAGACCTCGCTCGCGATCACCGTCGTGCTCGTGCTCCTCAGCGTCCTCATGGTGGTGCTGGCCGCCGCGCTCGAGTCCTACGTGCCGCTCTTCTTCTGCTGGGTCCCCCAGGCGTTCATCCCCTGGGTGGCGGCGAGGGCCAGCCAGGGCCGCCCGGCGAACTGAGGCTCGCGCCTAGTGCTGGTGCCCGGCGTGGCTGCCGTGGTCGTGACCGGCGTGGCTCGCGTGGTCGTGCCCGGCGTGATCCTCGTGACCGGCGTGGCCGTTGCCCTGGCCGTTCCCGCCGCCTGAGCCCGGCGCGACCATCAGGTTCAGCGGCTTGCCCACTGCGGTCTTCAGGCTCTTGGTGAGTGTCCGGGCGGCCTGGCGGAGCGCCTCGCCGGCGGGGGAGTCGGGGTCGGCCACCACGATCGGCTTGCCCTCGTCGCCGCCCTGCCGGAGCGGCGGGTACAGCGGCACCTGGCCGATGAGCGGCACGCCGAGGGTGTCCGCGGCCTCCTGACCACCGCCCTCGCCGAACACGAACTCGCGCTCCCCGCAGTGCGGGCACACGAACCACGACATGTTCTCGACGACGCCCACGACCCGCTGGCGGACCTGGGCCGCCATCTTCCCGGCGCGCTCGGCCACCCGCCGGGCGGCCTCCTGCGGCGTCGTGACCACGAGCATCGACGCTCCCGGCAGGAACGACGCCATGGACAGGGAGACGTCGCCCGTTCCGGGCGGGAGGTCGCACAGCAGGAAGTCCAGCTCGCCCCAGTACACGTCGCCGAGGAACTGCTGCACGGCCTTGTGGAGCATGGGCCCGCGCCAGATCACCGGCTGGTCCTCCGGGACGAAGAACCCCATCGAGATGACCCGCACCCCGTAGGCCTCGAGCGGCAGGATCATGTTGTTGAACCCGACCGGCTGGCCCGACACGCCCATCATCCGGGGAACGCTGAACCCCCACACATCGGCGTCGAGCACGCCGACCCTGTGCCCCTCGGCGGCCATCGCCGCGGCCAGGTTCACGGTCACCGACGACTTGCCGACGCCGCCCTTGCCGGATGCGACGGCGACGACCTGGGTCTTGCCGTCGGTGAAGAACGTCTGCTGCTGCTGCGCGCCGCCCCGCAGCTGCGACACCATGCCCTCACGCTGTTCGCCGGTCATCTCACCGAGCAGTACTTCGACGTGGCGGATGCCCTCGAGGGGGGCGAGCGCCGCGCGAACGTCGCTGTCGATCCGATCCTTCAGCGGGCATCCGGCGATCGTGAGCAGGATCTGGACCGTCACCGTCCCGTCGTCGACGCGGACGGCCTGGAGCATGCCGAGGTCCTCGATGGGCTTGCCGATCTCGGGGTCGTTGACCTGCCGGAGTGCCTGGCGGACCTGTTCCTCGGTGACCATGCGCGTTCAGTGCTCCTTGGGCCGGAGGGACGGGACTACGCTTTCGAGAACCGTGCGATTGGTGCGAAGGACCTCCCCGATGATACGACCGCGCCGCGGCAGGGCGGCCTGAGGTGGCCGGACCGAGCGCGCTCGAGATCCACAAGGCCCTCGCCGACGACACCCGGTTCCGCCTGTACCGGTACCTCGGCCTGTCGGGCCGCGCCGTCTCCGTGCGGGAGCTGTCCCGGCGGCTCTCCCTGCATCCGAACACCCTCCGCCCGCACCTCCGGCGCCTCGAGGAGGTCGGCCTGGTGGCGCGCGAGGTCCGCCGCGGCGCCACGGTCGGACGCCCGCAGACTCTGTATACGGCGATCGAGGCGCCGTCGACGGAGGGCCGGGACTACCGCCTGCTGGCGGAAGTCCTGGCCCCACTGGTCGCGGGGAAGCGAGGGGCCGAGCGAGCTCGGCACCTCGCCGAGGAATGGGGACGGTACCTCGTGATCCGCGCCGGGCCGCGGCCGGGCGTTCGCCTGGCCGCGGCCCGGAACCTCGCCCTGCTCCAGGAGGCCATGTCGGCGGCGGGGTTCGACCCGCGGTTCCGCCGGCGGGGCCGGCAGTCGGTCGAGGTGGCGCTCCGGGACTGCCCGTTCCGCGACCTGGTCGAGGACCACCGCGAGCTCGCATGTTCGGTCCATCGGGGCCTGCTCGAGGGGATGCTCGGCAGCCTCCAGCCGCCGCTCGCCATGAAGGAGTTCCGGCCGTTCGCGGAGCGGAACGTGTGCCGCCTCTCGGCGGTGGCACGGGACAAGGCGACGGGCGGGGCCGCGCACGAGTAGACGGAGCACTCCGGGCGGGCCCGGGCGGGGCCGATCCGCGCGCGGCCCGGAGCGGGCGCGGCAGGCCGGGCTCGCGTGGGGACGGAGGGCTCCCGGTCATTCGGTCCCGGAATCCGGTCCCAATGGACGTAGGAATGCGCCGTCCGCCCATTCAGGTGCGCTCTGTGGCAGCCGATGGGAAATGTGATGGAAGCAGGCACGGTTCCCTCCACCCCTGGTGTGGTCGCGTCCCCACCGGCCACGCGGGACGTCGCCATGCTGCTGTTCGAGCTGCGGCGAGAGGCGCGGCCGGGGTCCCGCATCACGCCCGAGGTCGCCGAGATGGTCGTGAACCGCTGCGTGATGGCAGCGCTCGAGGTCCTCACCGCGTCCCAGGCGGAGGTCACGACGACCGGCACCGAGGTCCGGCCGGTGGTCGAGGCCCGGTTCGAGGGCGAACGCGCCCCCGTGCGGGCCGCGCACGCCGCCTGTGAGGTCCTCGCCGCGGTCCGCCGGGTTCAGCGCGCCGTGGAGAACGAGTTCCAGGTGGTCGGCGCGATCACCGCCGGCGTCGCCGGCCCCGGTCCGGGCGGCGTCACGGTGACCGTCGGGGGCCCCGACGTCCTGCTCCACCGCCTCCGTGAGGCGGCCGCGCCCGGACAGATCCTGATGTCCGAGGCGGCCCGGCTGGCCTGCCAGGGCAGCGTCGAGACCCTGCCGCTCCGCACCACGGGCGAGGGCTCGGTGGAGGCGCACCTGCTGCGCCGGATCCGCCCGCCGAAGCCCGCGTTCTGAGCGCACCAGGACTGTCCACCATCGGGAGCTCGACTTCCTCAAGGCCCCGGGCGATGCAGCCGAGTGGAACGAGAGGGCCGTCTTCCAGGGTGGTGGGCGGCCAACGGAATCACGTGGGCAGGTTGCGGCCGGCCCGCCCGCATGGAGGGAGATTGGGATGAGGGACGTGACGTCCGCCGCGCCAAGATCCGCGCCGACGAGCGCGGTGGGCGCGCTGGGCGAGTGGCTGCGGCAGCTCGTCGAGGCCAATGGCTCCGACCTGCACATCAAGGCCGACTCCCCACCCCGGATTCGGGTTCGTGGTCGGCTCCAGTCGCTCGACGGGGCCCCGCTTCGCGCGCCCGACACCCTGGCGATCGCCACTGCCATCGTCCCGAAGGAACGCGCCGAGCGGTTCGAGGAGCGCGGGGAGATGGACTTCGCGTATTCAATCCCGGGCCTGGGACGGTTCCGGGTGAACGCCTTCCGCCAGCGCGGGTCGTGCAGCCTCGTGCTGCGGCAGCTCCGGATCGGCGGCCCGGCCCTCGAGGAGGTCGGCCTGCCGCCCATCGTGGCCAAGCTCGCCCAGGAGCCGCGGGGCCTCGTCCTCGTGACCGGCCCGACGGGGTCCGGCAAGACAACCACGCTCGCCGCCATGATCGAGCACATCAACGCCAACCAGCCGGTGCACATCGTCACCATCGAGGACCCCATCGAGGTGCTGCACCCCGACAAGCAGGCGTCCGTCAACCAGCGCGAGGTCGGCCAGGACACCGAGACGTTCCTCACCGCCATCCGGGCCGCCATGCGGCAGGACCCCGACGTGATCCTCATCGGCGAGATGCGCGACACGGAGACCGTCCGGGCCGCGCTCGCCGCCGCCGAGACCGGACACCTGGTGCTGTCGACGCTGCACACCGTCGACGCGACCGAGACCGTGAACCGCATCGTCGACTTCTTCCCGCCCGAGCAGCACCATCAGGTCCGGGTGGGCATGGCGGGGTCACTCCGGGGAATCATCAGCCAGCGGCTCGTGCCTTCGACGGACGGCGACCGGGTCCCAGCGGTGGAGGTCCTCGTCAACACGGGGCGGGTCGCCGAGCGGATCATCGAGCCCGCGGCCACGTCCGAGATCCCCGAGGTCATCGCCCAGGGCGCGTACTACGGCATGCAGACGTTCGACCAGGCGTTGCTCATGCTGGTCAAGCAGGGCAAGGTGACGTTCGAGGACGCCCTCGCGACGGCCTCCGAGTCGCACGACTTCCAGCTCATGCTGCAGCAGGCCGGGGTGACCCCGGCGGCCTGACGCGCCGCGGCCCCGCGGCCGGTCGAACGACACATCTGCCGGCGCTGGGCCGGTTCACGTGATCGAGGACCGGACGCCGGGCATCGGCGGCGTGATCGGGACGAAGGTCGACGAGCGCGACGCCTGGATCGGGCCCGGCGACGGCCACGAGACGACTGCGCTCATGATCGAGCACACGCCCGATTCAGACTGAGGTCAGCTCGTCGACGTCGGCGCCGGGGGCGGCTCCACCGGCTCCGGCGGCTCGGGCGGCGCCGCCGGCAGCTCTCCCATCGGCCCGGGCGCCGGCTCGAACTTGCCGTTGCCGGACGGCCCGCCGCCGCCCCCGCCGAACGCCCGCCCCATCTCGCCGAGCCCGGAGAGCAGATCGGACACCTCGAGCGGGACCACGAACTTGGTCGACGGCGACGACCCGATGACCTTGAGCGCCTCCAGGTACTGCAGGCTCATCGTCTTGGCGTCGACCCCGCGGGCCACGTCGAAGATCTTCGACAGGGCGAGGGCGAAGCCCTCCGCGCGGAGGATGGCGGCCTGCCGGTCGCCCTCCGCGTTGAGGATCGCGGCCTGCTTGTTCCCTTCCGCGACCGTGATCGCGGCCTGCTTGGAGCCCTCGGCCTCGGTGACCACGGCGCGCCGCGTCCGCTCCGCGGACATCTGGCGAGTCATGGCCTCCTGGACGGCCGGCGGCGGGATGATCTCCCGGATCTCGACGTTGGTGACCTTCACGCCCCACCGTTCGGTGACCTCGTCGAGCTTGCTCCGCATGACCTCGTTCATCTCGGCCCGCTTGGCGAGGACGTCGTCGAGCGCCATGTCGCCGACCACGGACCGCAGGGTGGTGGCCGCGATGTTCTGGGCGGCGCCGGCGAAGTTCCCGACCGTCAGCACCGACATCTGGGCGTCGACGACCTTGTAGAAGATGATGAAGTCGATCGAGATCGGCGCGTTGTCCTTGGTGATCGCCGTCTGGTGCGGGATCTCCAGGTAGAGCTCCCGGAGGTCCACCCACACCGGCTTGTCGATGACGGGGATCAGGATCACCAGGCCCGGGCCCTTGATGCCGATGTTGCGTCCGAGCCGGAACACCACGAGGCGCTGGTATTCGCGGACGACCTTGAGCGCCTGCGGCAGCAGGATGAGGAACAGGATCAGGACGACCCCGAGGCCGATCAACAGTCCGAGCACGTTCGTTCCCCCTTGTCGCTAGGTCGGGCGGGGTTCCGCCCGTTCCAGGGTTCCCAGCTTCTTGGCCATCTCCGACACGGGGATGTCGGGATCGGTCGGCGCGGAGCTCCCGTCGGCCGCCGACACCGGCGAGACCTTCAGGCGCAGCCCGTCCACGTCCACCACGACGACTCGCGTCCCCGCGGGAACCGGCCCCGAGGTGGACACTGCGCTCCACGACTCCGACGACACGTGGACCACGCCGATCGGCGTGAGCGCCGTGGTGACCACCCCGATCTGGCCGACCAGGTCCGTCGAGCGGAGCTGCACCGGCAGGCGCCGGGCCCGCACGAGCGCCCCGAGCACCAGCCCGAAGAACCCGGCCGCGAGCGCCGCGACCGGCACGATGACCCACCACGACACCTGCGCGTTCGGCACGGACGGGTCGAACAGCGTCAGCGCCCCGGCGACGAGCAGGACCACACCGAGCACGGTGAACACCCCCACGCCGGGCGCCTTCAGCTCCAGCAGGAACGAGATCACCGATCCAACGAGCAGGGCCGCGCCGAGGATCTGGAACGGCAGCGCGCCCAACGACACGAACGAGAGCGCGAGCAGCAGGATCCCGAACACTGCCGCGAGGCCGATGCCGGGGTGGACGAACTCCAGCACGATCAGTCCGATGCCCAGGTAGAAGAAGATGAACGCGAGGTCCGGCGAGATCAGGCCGTGGAGCAGGCTCGCGACGAACCCCATGTGCTGCTCCGTGACGGTCGCACCCGAGGTGTCCATCGTGACCGTCTGGTCGTTCCCCACCGGAACCGTCATCCCGTCGACCGCGGCGAGCAGGTCGGGGACGTCCGTCGCGATGAGGTCGGCGACGGGAGGCTCCATCGCGACGGCCTCCTCGGCGGTGATGCTCACGTTGTCACGGACGGCGCTCTCCGCCCAGTCCGCGTTCTTCCCCCGCGCCTCGGCGATCGAACGGATCGTCGACACGGCGTCCTCGGTGGCCTTCTCGCTCTCGATGGCCCCGGACACCCCGACCGGGTGCGCCGCACCGACGTTCGTCCCGGGCGCCATGGCCGCGACGGACCCCGAGAGCAGGATGAACGTCCCGGCCGACGCGGCCCGGGCCCCCGAAGGCGACACGTAGGTGAGCACCGGGATCGGCGAGTTGAGGATGGCCTGCGTGATCTCCCGCATCGACGAGTCGAGACCGCCGGGGGTGTCGATGGTGACGATGACCGCGGTTGCGCCGTCGTCGATCGCCTGCTCGATACCGCCGCGCACGTAGTCGGCGGAGAAGGGGTCGACGGTGCCCTTCAGGTCGAGCTGGACCACCTGTTTGCCCTGGGCGAGGGCCGGGGCGGCCAGGACCGCGCAGGCGGCCGCAACCATGAGCGTCGCCCCCAGCCTGCGCAACCCCCTCATCAGGCCTGCATCTTCCCACCGGTCGGACTCCGCGTGAAGGCAATCGGACCCGAATCGGGCGCCCGGACCGTCCGTTTCGTCAGGGCGTTCGGCGCGGGAGGCGGGTGCCGTCTCGGGCGGCCCGGATCACGCGTCCCACCTGGGGCGACAGGGGGTTGTGCCAGGGCGCATACTGAACGCATGCTGCCCCCGTCCGCGCTCTGCGCCCGGGCCGTCGCAAGCCGCGGGCTTCCCTGCCCGCGTACAACCCTGCGGGGGGAGTTCCGATGATCTTCGAGTCGGCGGGACCCCTTTCTGCACAGGAGGAGCAGGCGCTCGTCCAGCGGCTGCTCTGCGGCGACGAGGAGGCGGTACGGACGATCTACGGGCGGTTCGCCCGGCCGGTGTACAGCCTGGGGCTCCGGCTGCTCGGCAGCGCCGAGGCGGCCGAGGAGCTCACCCAGGACGTGTTCCTGACGGCGTGGCGGAAGGCCGCGCGGTTCGACGCATCCCGGGGCCGGCTGTCGACGTGGCTCATGGCCATCGCGCACAACCTCGCGGTGGACCGGCTCCGGCGCGAGACGGGCGCCGGGCGGCCCAGCCTGGTGCTCGTCGAGGAGGTGCCCGAACGGGTCACCGAGTCGGACGTGGAGCCGGTGCTGGAGCGCGACTACGCACGCAGGGCCATGGCGTCGCTGTCCGAGGCGGAACGCATGCTCGTCGTCCGGGCGTACTTCACCGGGCTGACCGCGCGGGAGATCTCGGAATCCGACGGGATCCCGCTCGGCACCGTGAAAACCCGGCTGCGGACCGCGCTGATCAAGCTCCGGCGGGTGAACGAGGGCAAGGAGCTGTAGGTGCGCCTCGTCGATGACGCCCCCGGCGGCCCCCCGGCCGATGCTCCGCCCCCGATGGACTGCGTCGACGTCCGGGACCGGCTGACCGAATACGCGCTCTCGCTGCTCCCGGCGCCCGAGGTCGAACCGGTCGAGCAGCACCTGTCGTGGTGCGCCGGGTGTCGCAAGGAAGCGGCGGAGCTGGCCGGCGGCGCGGCGGCGGCCGCCATGTCCCTGCCGCAGTCCGACCCGCCCCCGTCGCTCGAGGAGCGCCTCGTCAAGGAGATCCGGGCGGCGGGCGGGACGCCGTCCGAACGGCGCGGCCGGGCCCGCAGCCGCACGTTGATCGTGCTCGCGGCGACGCTCGCGATCTTCATGGGCCTCGGCTGGTGGGCGACGTTCGGCGACCTGCAGTCGACCGAGGCTGCGCGGCATCAGTCCGAGCAGCAGGCCCAGCGGATCAGCGAGCGGTTCGCCCGGCTCCTTCGCGAGTTCGCGACCGGCCCGCGCACCCCCAGCCCGCGCGACACGCTCCGCGACATCCAGCTCACGCCGGAGCTCGGGAGGTCGGGGGGCGGCAAGGCCGTGGTGTTCCTCTCGCCCGACCGCGATGACTGGGTGCTCGTCTACGTGGGCGGGCTCGACCCCAAGGCCGGCCCGTACGGCGCCACGATCCAGAACCCGGACGGGACGGTGCTTGCGCTGGGGACGCAGACACCGGACTCGGGCGGCGGAGTGACGCTCTTCGGGCAGTACCCGCGGTCGCTGAAACCGTTCACGCGCATCGTGGTGACGGACGGCTCTGGCCACGTCGCGATGACGGGGACGGTGCGGGACGCGACAGCGACGCCGACCAGCGTCGGCTGACCCGGCCCACCCCGCTACGAGAGCCGTTCGACCAGGTAGGCGGTTCCCTTCGGGTACCGGTACTCGACGCCCATGTGCGTGCCGTCGAACAGCTCGAAGAAGGCCTCCACGCCGAGCGCCTCGAACTGCTGACGGACCGCCTCGGCCCCCAGGTCGAGGTACCACTCATCCCGCTTCCCGGCGTCGATGTACACGGCCGTCAGCGAACGTGCGGCGTCGGCCCGCGCCGGAATCATCCGGACCGGGTCCCAGGCCAGCCACCGCTCCCAGACATCGGGGACGAGCTCGCCGGTCACGGTGTCGAACGGCAGGCGGACCGTTCCGTCGGGGTCGGCCGAGTAGCACGCGGCCATGCACCAGCCGTTGAGGAGCACGCCGTCGGAGTCCTTGCTCATCGCCGGACGCGACCGGAAGTCCTCCCAGAACTTCTCGAACGACCCGTCGTAGTGGTCGCGCAGGGCGCGGGCGGACTCCCGGAACTCCGGCAGGTAGCACGTCTCGAACAGCGCGTCGCCCGCGTGCGTGGCGAGCCCGCCGAACAGGTCGGGGCGCAGCAGCGGCGTGACCATGGCGCCGTAGCCGCCAGATGACTTGCCCTGGATGCCGCGGTGATCCGGCCCGGGGAGGGTCCGGTACCGCTCGTCGACCCACGGCACGACCTCGTCGCACAGGTAGGTGTGGTAGTTCCCGGTGCCGGGGGAGTCGAGGAACTGGCTCCCACCGATCCTGGTCCAGCAGTCGACGTACACGACGACGGCCGGGCCGCAATCGCCGCCCGCCATGGCGCGGTCGAGCAGCTCGGGGTAGTTCCAGCGGAAGGGCGCCCGGTTGCGCCACATGTCGAGCTGCCCGGTCAGCCCCTGGATGGCGTAGATCGTGGGGTACCTGCGGTCGGTGTCGTCGTCGTAGCCCGGCGGCACGTACACCCACAGGGGACGGTCGGCGGGGTCGCCGAGGGCGTTGCCCTCGAGGGCGGCGCTGTGGAACGTGTGCTCGTCGATGCGGCCGGCGAACTCGATGCTCCAGGGCTCCATGGCTGATCGGCTCCTCGCGTCGGGAGGCGGCATCCTAGTGCAACGCGCGAGGTGCGCTACCGTGGTGTCGTGACAGCACTCTGGTCCCCGGCGGCCGTGTGCATCGCGGTCGCGGCCCTCGCCATCGCAGTCGCGGCGGGGTGGTGGTCGATCCAGGAGGGACGGGCCGCCGCGCGCCGCCCCGCCTCGGGCGGCGAGGCCGCCGACCCGGACGACCCGCTCGGGCGTCTCGACGCCCGCACCGGCGCTCGAAAGCAGCTGTTCGAGCCGTGGATGGTCGTCACCGCCGCCCTCCTCATCGCCGGCCTCGTGATCGCCCCTCGGCTGTTCGGGATCACCTTCCTGCTGCTGCCGTTCCTGTTCGGCGGCCGGCGCCGGCCGCCCCACCGGCCGAACCGGCCGGGCGACGACCCGCGGTGGTCGTCCACGGAGTGACGATTCCGCGACGGTTCCGCGTGCGTCCCGAGAACGAAACGCCCGGCCCGCTGGCGGTGACTATCATCGGGTCATGACCATCGGGTCGGAGGTCGTGGGGATCGGACTGGCCGGGGGCCAGGGGGTCCGGGCCCGCCCGCTGACGCTGAAGGCGCCGGGGTACCTGCGGTCGAAGGCCGCGATGTCGTTCCTGGGGCGCCGCCTGATCCGGTGGGTGATGGAGATCCTCACCGACCAGGGCATGAAGGAGTTCTACGTCGTCGCCCACGGCAAGGAGAACCGGTATCAGATCAAGGTCATGATCGGGTACGGGGAGGAGCTCGGTGTCGACGTCCAGTACTCCCCGGTGAAGTACGACGCGCTGTCCACCGGGAGCGCCGACTCGACCCTACGCATGCTGGAGTACTGGGACCTGGCCCGGCCCGCGCTGGTGTTCCCGACGGACTCGATCATCGACTTCGAGCTCGAGCCGATGTACGAGGACCACCTCGCGTCCGGCGCCGCGGTGACGATCGCGGCGATGACCCGGGCTCCCGCCGATGTCGCCGAGAAGTACGGCCTGATGCTCACGAATCCCGACGGCGGAATCCTGGAATTCGTCGAAAAACCGACGCTCGCGGAGCTCCGGGAACACTTCGCGGTGCACGAACCGGACGAATTCGACCGACTTCCGCTGCTCACGAATGCGGGGTTCTATCTGGTGGATTCCGCCGTGCTCCGGGAGGTTGCGGGCCATCCGGACATCGCCGCAGGACGCCGAACCCGGCTCGATTTCGGCAAGGACCTGCTGCCGTGGCTGGTCGAGCGGGGGTATCCGGTGCGCGCGTCCACCGTCCGCCGGATCGGCGACCTGGGCAACGTCGGGGACTTTCTCGAGACGATGGTCGATGCGCTCCACGGCAACTTCGAGTCCGTGCGCCGCCTGCTCCCGCCGCCGTTCGACTCCGACCAACAGGTGTGGATCGCCCCCGAGTCGCTGTCGATGCGGGATTCGCTGACAGGCAAGACGCTCGCCGAGAAGCTCGCCGAGGGCCTCGTGACGATCGGGCCCGCGGTCCGGATCGGGCGGTTTTGCGAGATCGGTCCCGGCGTGGTGATCTCGGAGTCGAACCTCGACGACGACGTCGAGGTTCGCGAGGGCGCCTTCCTGTCGCGGACCCAGGTCCGCGACGGGGCCATCATCGGCCCCGGCGCCCGGCTGTCGAACGTGGTGATCGGCTCGATGACCGAGATCAGGTCCCACCAGGCGACGCCGACGGTGATCGAGGACTCCGTCGCGCTCGGCGACGAGGTGCTCGTCTACGCGGGGGTGCACCTGGCCGGCGACATCGCCGTGTACCCGCGCCTCAAGATCCCGAACGGCATCCGCGTCCCCACCGGCACCGATCTGACCGACGCGGACGACGTCCTCCGGTACCTGTGACGCCCGGCCGATGAGGATCGGGCTCGCGCTTCCCCACTACGACTTCTCGTTCCCGGACGCGGGGCCGGTGACGTACGAGCGCCTTCGCGACGCGGCGGTGCGCGCCGAGGCGCTGGGATTCGACTCCGGGTGGGTGAGCGACCACTTCTTCCTGTCCCTCGCCCGGTACGGCGGCGGGGACGAGCCGCTGGGGTCGCTCGAGCCGATGACCACGCTGGCGGCGCTCGCGACGGCGACCTCGGCGATGCGGCTGGGGACGCTCGTGCTGGGGCCGTTCCGCCATCCCGGCCAGCTGGCGAAGATGGCGACGGTCGTCGACCTGGTGTCCGGGGGGCGGTTCGACCTGGGGATCGGGGCCGGGTGGTATGAGGACGAGTTCCGGGCCTTCGGGTACGGGTTCGGGTCGACGGGGGAGCGGTTCGCGCTGCTCGAGGAGTCCCTGCAGGTCCTGCGCCTGCTGTTCGACGAGGGCCCGGCGACGTTCGACGGTGAGCACCTGCGCCTCGACGGCGCGTACAACCGGCCCCCGCCCGCGCAGCGGCCGGGCCCGCCGGTCTGGCTGGGCGCGAAGGGCGGGCCGCGTGCTCTGCGGATGGCCGCGCGACACGCGGACGGGTGGAACACGGTCTGGCGATGGAAGGTCGACGACTACGCGGAGCGGGTGGCCGAGGCCCGCCGGATCTGCGAGGAGGTGGGGCGGGACCCTGCCACGCTCCGGCTGTCGGTCGGCCTGTACACCCTCGTGGGGTCGGGGACCGCGGACCTCGGTCGGCGATACGACGCCCTCGGGCGGTGGATGCCGGGCGGCTTGGACGAGCCGCTTGAACGGTTCGCCGACGGGGCGTTGGTCGGCACCGTCGAGGAGGCGGCGGACACGATCGGGCGGTTCGCGGAGCTCGGGGTCGAGGAGATGATCCTGTCGCCTGCCGGGGTTCCCTTCGCGATCCCGGACTGGGACGACGTCGAGCTGCTGGCCGGCGAGCTGATCCCTCGGGTGCGGTGAGCGGGCCGCCCGAGCCCCCAGCGCCGCCGGAGCCGCTCGAGCCGCTCGACGCGGCGCTCCGGGTCCTGGCCGAGGAGGGCGCCCCCCTGCACTGGACCGCCATCCAGGACCTCGCCCTCAAGCGCGGGTACCTCGATCCGTTCGTGCAGCGCGACATCCGTCAGCGCCTGGTGGCGGCGCTCGCCGCGGCGGCGAAGGAGGGGAGGGTGGTGCGGGAGTCGAAGGGCGTCTACTCGCTGCCCGCTGCGTGAGGGGTGTTCCGAGGCGACCCCGGCCGCGAGCGCCGGGGTGCCTCCGGGTGTGGTCGGGCTAGGAGCCCGACGAGGATCCGGAATCGGACGGGGCCGACTCGGTTCGGACCTTCGGCGGACGGCCGCGGCGCTTGGGCGCCCCGCCGCCGGCCGACGCGCTCTTGGGCGGGCGTCCCCGGCGCTTCGGAGGTGCGACCACGTCGCCGGCGGCGACCACCGCGCGGCGGCGGCCCGGGCGTGGCTTGCGCGCCCCCGCCGTCAATTCGTCCACGTGGACCTGACAGAGATCCTTGGTCCAGTTCTGCCGGCCGACCTTGATGGTGACCGATTGGACCGCAGGTCTCCCGCAGACATCACAAACAAGGATGGTGCGTTCGCCCATCAATCATCTCCTTTCCGTCCGCGGACAGACTAGACGGTTCCAGGATATGGCGCTAGCGAGTTTCCGCGATCGGACGGTAGGAGACCCCCGCGAACCTCTCCAATTTCTCGAACTCGTGGTGCGCCTCGATATAGCGGACGGTCCCGGAACGGGACCGCATCACCATCGAATACGTCGTCGCTCCCTGATGGTGGTAGGAGACGCCGCGGAGCAGCGATCCGTTCGTGATCCCGGTCGCGGCGAAGAACACGTCGTTGCCGCGGCACAGGTCGTCGGTCGTGAGCACCGCCGAGATGTCGTAGCCCTCCTCCTCGAGCGCCCGGCGCTCGTCGTCGTTGCGCGGGTACAGGCGGCTCTGGATCGCTCCGCCGAGGCACTTCAGCGCCGCGGCGGCGACCACGCCCTCGGGGGTTCCGCCGATGCCGATCAGCATGTCGACGCCGGTTCCCGGGCGGGCGGCGGCGATGGCGGGCGCCACGTCGCCGTCGGTGATGAGGAACACCCGCGCCCCGGACCCTCTGACCTCGGTGATCATGTCCTGGTGCCGGTCCCGGTCGAGGATGACGACCGTGATGTCCTCGGGGCCGACCCCTTTCGCCTTCGCGACCCGCCGGACGTTCTCGGCCGGCGGGGCGGTGATGTCGAGCGCGCCGGCGCCCTCCGGGCCCGTCGCGATCTTCTCCATGTACACGGCCGCTCCGGGGAAGAACATCGAGTCGCGTTCCGCGAGGGCGATCACCGAGAGCGCGTTCGGCATGCCGAGGCTCGTCAGACGGGTGCCGTCGATCGGGTCGACCGCGACGTCGACGGCCGGGCCGGAGCCGTTCCCGACGGCTTCGCCGTTGTAAAGCATCGGCGCCTCATCCTTCTCGCCCTCGCCGATCACGACGACGCCGTCCATCGACACCGTGTCGATCATCAGACGCATGGCGTCGACGGCGGCCTGGTCGGCGGCCACCTTGTCGCCGCGGCCCACCCACCTCGCCCCGGCCAGGGAGGCGGCCTCCGTGACGCGTACCAGCTCCATCGCGAGGTTCCGGTCCGGTCGTTCCGTCATCTCTCGCCTCTCCATTCCAGTCGTGACGCGGGCACCGCGTTCCTCAGGCCAGCACGTCGAGGATCCGGCGGGGATCCTCGTGCTGCGAAACGATGCGGTAGATGGCCGTGTGGTACGGGAGATCGACCCCCGCCTCCGTCGCGAGGGCGTGGACGTCGCCGGCGGACGAAGCGCCTTCGACCGTCAGCCCACGTTCCTCGAGGTGCTTCTGGGCCGCCACCGGGTCCTCGCCCTCGCCGATGAGCTCGCCGAACAGGCGGTTCCGTCCGCCGGTGCCGGTGACGAGGACGTCGCCGACGCCGGCCAGACCCATTGCGGTCTCCCGGCGGCCGCCGAGCGCCGCCACCAGGTCGCACAGCTCGGCAACGGCCCGGGTGAACAGGGCGGCCTTGGCGTTCCGGAACGACTCGTCGGACATCTTGCCGAGGCCGTCGAGGATGCCCATGCCGATTGCGGCCACGTTCTTCGCGGCGGTGCAGTATTCGACGCCGGCGAGGTCGTCGGTGAACACGAGTTGGTATTCGGCCGTCACCACCGGCGCCCCCGCGGCCCGGGCGTCCTCCAGCGACGCGGATGCCCATACGGCCGCCGACGGCACCTCGGAGGCGAGCTCCGAGGCCAGGCAGGGGCCTGCCACCGCGACGAATCTCCCCCCCGGCATCTCCTCGGCGACGACCTGCGAGATCCTCCGGCCGCTCTCGGTCTCCACTCCTTTGGCCAGCGACACCACGAAACGCGCCTCGCCGACGACGTCCCGCACCATCCGGGTGAGCGAGCGGGTCGTGTCCGAGGTCGCGGCGAGCACGGCCGTCTCCACGTCCTTGGCTGCGAGATCGAGGTCGTCCGGACCATGCACCGTGAGCGCCGCGGGAATGTGCTCGGGGAGCGACGGGTGCTTCCCGTGCTCGCGGAATCCCTCGAGCGCCCGGCCGTCGTGGGGATTCGCCCAGAGCGCCGTCTCGACGCCCGCTCGGGCGGCGTGCATCGCGAACGCCGTGCCCATGGTGCCGGCGCCGAAGACGGTCAGGCGTGCCATCAGGCGCGAGCGGTCGATCGAGGGTCGGTCATCGCCGCCTCACGATAATTGCCGCATGTCCGAGCGACACGCGCCCACCCGTGCGGTGCCGGCGAGCCTCGACGGCCCGCTGCTCGCCCTCGGCGTGGTGGCGGTGTCGTTCTCCGCGGTGCTCATCCGGGAGGCCGACGCCCCGGCCCTCTCCATCGCGCTCTACCGCAACCTCATCGCGACGCTGCTCCTGCTGCCGTTCGCGCTGGGGCGGTACCGGGCCGAGCTCCGCTCGCTGACCCCGCGGCAGCTGTGGTGGGGGTTCGCCGCAGGGGCCATGCTCGCGCTGCACTTCGCCACGTGGATCCCGTCCCTGAACTACACGAGCGTGGCCGCCAGCGTGGTGCTCGTGACGACGCAGCCGCTGTGGACTGCCCTCGGCGCCCGGCTGCTGTACGGCGAACGCCTCCAGCCCCGGACGCTCGGGGGCATCGTCATCGCCCTCGCCGGGACGCTCGTCATCGCCGGCGGCGACATCGCGGTCTCCGGCCGGGCGGCGTTCGGTGACCTGCTGGCGACGATCGGCGCGATCACCGCCGCGGCGTACTTCCTGATCGGGCGGAACCTCCGCCAGGACCTGTCGCTCGTCCCGTACGTGACGGTGGTGTACGCGACCTGCACCGTCCTGCTGGTGCCGGCGGTCGCGATCTCGGGCTCGCAGGCCTGGGGGTTCCCGGCGAGGACCTGGGGGCTGTTCCTGCTCATGGCGCTGGTGCCGCAGATCCTCGGCCACACGGTGTTCAACTACCTGCTCCGGTGGATGGACCCGACCGTCGTCGCGATCGCGATCATGGGGGAACCGGTCGGCGCCACGATCCTCGCGCTGGCGTTCTACGGGGAGACGCCGCCCTGGACCGCGGTGGTCGGCGGGGTCATCGTGCTGGCCGGCATCTACGTGGCGATCACGGGGCAGGGGCGGCGCCGGGCCGTCCAGGAGGCGCCGGTCGAATAGCCCGGCGGGCGCGAGCCCCGGCTCCCGGCCTACGATGGCGCGGATGACGGACGACCAGGCGACGACCTCCGAGCGCGACGGCGACGGGAACGCCGAGGGCGCCCCGAAGCAGCAGGCCCCCGCGCTCGACATCCGCGACGTTCACGTCATCAAGCACGGGCGGGGGTTCCTGCTGACGGACGACCGGGGCGACGTGCCCGAAGGCAACACCGCCGCGCTCGGGCTGTACTTTCGCGACACCCGGTTCCTGTCCCGGTACGAGCTGTCGCTGAACGACATGCGCCCGCTGGTGCTGCACTCGTCGGCGGCCCGGAACTACGCGCACGACGTCGAGCTCGCGTACCCGTACCGGTGGACCGGGTCCGACGGGCTGGTCTACAAGGAGAACCTCGCCCTCTCGCGGTCGCGCGTGCTGGGGGAGACGCTCATGGAGCGTCTCCACCTGCAGAACTTCGGCAAGCACGAACGCGAGCTCCGGCTGGAGCTCGCGTTCGAGGCGGACTTCCTCGACATCTTCGAGGTCCGCGGCATGGAACGGGATCGTCGCGGGCAGCGCCAGCAGGCGCACGTCCGGCGGAACGAGGTCCAGCTGGGCTACCGCGGCCTCGACGGCGTCGGGCGGACGACCACGCTCCGGTTCTCGCCGCAGCCGGCCGAGCTGACCGGGGACCGCGCCGTGTTCGACGTGACGCTCGCGCCGGGGGAGGACCTCGAGGTCGTCGTCGAGATCCAGGCGGCGGTGGGCGAGGCGGCGCCGGCCCGCCGGACGATCCGCGAGGCCAGGGAGCGCCTCGAGCGCGACTACTCGGCATGGCGGAAGCGGTCGACGCGGTTCCGGACCTCGAACTCCCAGCTGTCGTCGTTCCTCGAGCGGGCGGTGCTCGACCTGCGCATGCTGCTGTCCGAGGACGAGGAGGGCCGGCCGTTCCTCGATGCGGGGGTGCCGTGGTACTCGGCGCTGTTCGGGAGGGACTCGCTCATCACCGCGTACCAGTGCCTCATGGTGAACCCCGACCTGGCGTGGGCGACGCTCGACAAGCTCGCGGCGCTCCAGGGGAAGAAGGAGGATCCCGAGCGGGAGGAGGAGCCCGGCAAGATCCTCCACGAGCTCCGCGTCGGAGAGATGGCCGGGACCGGCGAGGTCCCCCACACGCCCTACTACGGGGCGATCGACTCGACGCCGCTGTGGTTGATGGTGCTCGCGAGCGCGTACGCGTGGACCGGCGACCGGCAGGCGCTGGACCGGCTGTGGCCGAGCGCGCAGGCCTGCCTGGACTGGATCGACAGCTACGGCGACCGCGACGGGGACGGGTTCGTCGAGTACGAGAAGGTGGCGCCGGGGGGGCTCGACAACCAGGGGTGGAAGGACTCGCACGACGCGATCGTCCACCCGGACGGCACGAAGGCGGCCACGCCGATCGCCCTCGTCGAGGTGCAGGCCTACGTCTACAACGCCAAGGTCCGGACGGCCGAGCTGGCGCGGGTGCAGGGCGACGACGCGCTGGCCGAGCGCCTCGAGAAGGAGGCGGCTGACCTCCGGGAGCGGTTCAACCGCGAGTTCTGGATGGAGAAGGAGGGCTATTACGCGCTGGCGCTCGACGGCGACAAGCGACCGGTCGCGACGCTCACGTCGAACCCGGGCCACGCGCTGTGGTGTGCGATCGCCGACGAGGACAAGGCCGCCAAGGTCGCCCGGAAGCTGCTGTCGCCGGCGCTGTCGTCCGGCTACGGGATCCGGACGCTCGCCGACCGGCAGACGCCGTACGACCCCATCGGCTATCACACGGGCAGCGTGTGGCCGCACGACTGCGCGCTCATCGCGCATGGGCTCAAGCGGTACGGGTTCGACGCGGAGGCCATGAAGGTCATCGACCAGGTGTCGCACGCGGGGGCGCACTTCCCGCTGGCGCGGTTCCCCGAGTTGTTCTGCGGCTTCTCCCGGGACCAGGTCCCCGAACCCGTGCAGTATCCGGTGGCGTGCCGGCCCCAGGCCTGGGCCTCCGGCACGCCGCTCCTGATGATGCGGTCCTACGGCGGCATCACGGCCGACGCGCCGAACGGCGTCCTGTACATCCACCGGCCGAGCCTCCCGGCCTGGCTCGACCAGATCGAGGTGCAGGGCATGCGGGTCGGTCCCGCGCGGGTCGATCTCACGTTCACCCGATCCGGCGGCGTGACCTCGGTGCAGGTGCCGCGCAAGGAGGGGGACCTCGAGGTCCTGATCCGCCAGTGACGGTGCGCCGAGCCTCCGTTCCGCCCGAGGGCCCGATCGAGCCGCCCGAGCCCGACGGCCCCGACGTCGTCACCTCCGGCGGCGTTCCCTCCGGCCGCTCGGACACGGCGGGCGAAGGGCCCGCCGCCGTCGACCGGCCGCCGCCCGTGTCCGTCGACGAGTACGAGCAGCGGGCCAGCGAGGCCCTGCCGCCGACGGCGTACGACTACTACGCGGGCGGCTCGGGCGAGGAGTGGACGCTGCGGGAGAACCGGGCGGCGTTCCATCGCTTCGTGCTGCGGCCGCGGGTGCTGGTCGACGTGAGCGAACGCGACACGTCGACGACCGTGCTGGGGACCCCGGTGGCGTTCCCCATCCTCGTGGCGCCGACCGCGCTGCAGCGCATGGCCCACCGGGAGGGCGAGGTGGCCACGTCCCGAGCGTGCGCCGATGCGGGGACCGTGATGGTGCTGTCCACGATCGCATCCGGCACGATCGAGGAGGTCGCCGAGGCCGCGCCCGACGCGCCGCGGTGGTTCCAGCTGTACGTCCATCGCGACCGGGGGCTCACCGTTGACCTCGTCGCCCGCGCGTCGGCGGCGGGGTACCGGGCGCTCATGCTCACGGTGGACACGCCGGTGCTCGGGGTCCGGGACCGCGACTCCCGCAACCGGTTCGCCACCCCTCCGGGGGTCGGCCTGTCGAACGTGGGCGCGCGGTTCCTGCCCGAGGTCGGCGAGGGGGAGTCGGGGCTCGCCGCCTACGTCAAGTCGCAACAGGACCCCTCGGTGACGTGGGCCGACGTCGAGTGGCTGCGATCCCTGTCGGACCTCCCGATCGTCCTGAAGGGCATCGTCACCGCGGAAGACGCGCAGATCGCGGGCGACATGGAGATCGACGGCATCGCCGTCTCCAACCACGGCGGGCGCCAGCTCGACGGGACGATCGCCGCGCTCGACGCCCTGCCCGAGGTGGTCGAGGCGTCGGGGCCCTCCGAGGTCTACCTCGACGGCGGTGTCCGGCGCGGTTCGGACGTGCTGAAGGCGATGGCCCTCGGCGCCCGGGCGGTCCTCGTGGGACGACCGATCCTGTGGGGCCTCGCCGTCGCCGGTGAGGACGGCGCGCGGCGGGTGCTCCGCCTGCTGGCCCAGGACTTCGACGTGGCCATGGCCATCGCCGGCTGCCGCACCGTCGAGGACATCTCCCCGGCGCTCGTCCGCCCGGCCCCCCGATAGCCATGGACTTCGAGCTCACCGAGGAACAGGAGCTGGTCCGGAGCACCGCGCGGGAGTTCGCCGAGCGGGAGATCGCGCCGTTCGCCCGGGACTGGGACCGGTCCGAGCGGATGGACCGGGCCATCGTCGGGAAGCTCGCCGACGCCGGGTTCCTCGGCGCCCCGATCCCCGAGGAGTACGGCGGCGCCGGCTTCGACAACCTCTCCTACTGCCTGATCGTGGAGGAGATCGGCAAGGCCGACTCGAGCGTCCGCGGACTGATCAGCGTGAACGTCGGCCTGGTCGCGAAGACCGTGCTGAAGTGGGGGACCGCCGAGCAGAAGACCGAGTGGCTGCCCCGGCTGTGCAGCGGCGAGGCCCTGGGGTGCTTCTGCCTGACCGAGCCCGGCACGGGCTCCGACGCGGGCTCGCTCGAGACGAAGGCCGAGCCCGACGGCGCCGGCGGGTGGCGCCTCTCCGGTTCGAAGATGTTCATCACCCAGGGAACGTGGGCCGGGCTCGCGCTCGTGTTCGCGAGGACCGGGCCGGAGCCCGGCGGGAAGGGCGTAACGGCGTTCATGGTGCCGACCGACGTCGAGGGCTTCATCGCATCCCGCATCGAGGGCAAGCTCGGCCTCCGCGCGCAGGACACGGCCGAGGTGGTGCTCGACGGCGTCGCGGTCCCCGACGAGGCCCGGCTTGGCGAGGTCGGCGAGGGCATGAAGGTGGCCATGAGCGCGCTCGACACCGGCCGGATGTCGCTCGCCGCCGGCTCGGTCGGCACCGCGCAGGGGTGTCTCGAGGCGAGCGTCCGGTACTCGCAGGAGCGGATCCAGTTCGGTGTTCCGATCGCCAGGAAGCAACTCGTGCAGGAGCTCATCGCCGATATGGCGGTGGAGGTCGATGCGGCCCGGCTCATGACGTGGCGGGTCGCCGGCAAGGCGGACCGGGGCGAGCGGCACCGCCTCGAGTCGTCGATGGCGAAGTACTACGCGAGCGAGGTCGCGGTCCGGGCGGCCAACGCCGCCGTCCAGGTTCACGGCGGCTACGGATACGTCGACGAGTACCCTGTGGGGAAGTACCTGCGCGATGCCCGGGTCACGACGCTGTACGAGGGCACGAGCCAGGTGCACAAGTTGATCATCGGACGCGCGCTCACGGGCGAGAACGCGTTCTAGCGAAAGCACGGAGGTCCCGCCACCATGAACCGACGGATGTCCTTCGCCACGGCCGGAGTCGCGCTCGGCCTGGTGCTCACCCTGGCCGGGACGGCGTGCAGCCCGAAGATCCAGGCCGGGAGCCGCCCCGCGCTGCTGCTCGACCAGCTCAACTCGCTGTCGACGAACGCGCACGTGGGCCAGGAGTTCACGTACGCGGTCGTGCTGCTCCAGAGCCAGAGCGACTCGCCGGTCACGATCAAGAAGGTCGTGTTCACACATCCCGAGGGCATCGGCGACGTCATCGAGCCCGTCGACGTGAAGGTGGCGCTGCTCGACCGTCCCGACCCGTGGCCGGCGCGGATGTGGAGCAGCTTTCCGCCGACCGGCGAGGTCGACGGGAAGTGCCGGGAGCAGCAGCTCGAGCCGGCCGAAGGCGTCACCATCCCGCCGCACCGCAGGGCGCGCCTCGTGGTGCTGTTCAAGGCGCTGAAGCCCGGGGACTTCTACCTCGGCGGCCAGGACGTCCGGTACACGGTGGACGGGGAGCCGGGCTCGATCACCTTGCCCAACCACTTCCTCGGCAAGGTCGCGGAGCAGGAGCAGGGCGATCAGCTGCAGCCCGATCCCATCGAGACCGCGTGCAAGAAGCTCGGGAACCTGCTGCCCGGGTAGCATGTCGCGCTCCATGGCCGGGATCGACCTGCACGCCCATTCGACGCGCTCCGACGGGACCTACTCGCCGACGGACGTGTTCCGTCTCGCCGCCGAGCGCGGGCTCGACGTCGTCGCCCTGACCGACCATGACACGACCGACGGGCTCGAGGAGGCGGCGGCCGCGGCGGACGTGCACGGCGTCGAGTTCGTGCCGGGGGTGGAGTTCTCGGCGACGTACGAGGGCTCGAGCATCCACGTCCTCGGCTACTACGCCGACCCGGCGCACCCGGAGTACGTGGCCGAGCTCCAGCGGCTGCGGGACGACCGTTTCCGCCGCGGCGAGCTGATGGTCGAGAAGCTCCAAGCGCTCGGCTACCCCATCTCGTTCGAACGGGTCCGGGAGATCTCCGGCGGGGGGAACATCGTCCGTCCGCACATCGCGCGGGCCCTGGTCGAGGCCGGCGTGGTCGCGACCGAGAAGGACGCGTTCACCGAGGAGTTCATCGCCGACGGCGGCCGGGCCGACGTGCAGAAGCACGCGCTGCACCCGCTCGACGCGCTCGCACTGATCCGGGACGCGGGCGGCGTGTGCGTGCTCGCGCACCCCGGGATGTGGGCGAGCCAGCGCTCGGTGCCGCAGGAGCTCATCGAATCCATGGCCAAAAGCGGCATGGCCGGGCTCGAGGTCGATCACCCGGACCACACGCCCGAGATGCGGGAGCGCTACCGGGACCTGGCCGGGCGCCTTGGGATCGTGGCCACCGGGGCGAGCGACTTCCACGGCCGGACCGAGGAACCGATCATGCTCGGGACGGAGACGACCGACCCGGAGGCGTTCGCCCGGCTGAAGGCCGCGGCCGGCCGGTAGCGTGCCCTCCCCGCCCGCGGGGTAGCCTCGACGCCGCCGTGAGCGGCCATCTCGACTGGGTGTTCCTGGACATCGGCGGACCCGTCTACTCCGACGACCCCTACCGCCTCGCGGTCCGCGACGCCCTCCGGGACATGGGCGCGTTGTTCTCCGATGAGGAGTACGAGGCCGAGTACGAGGCCTGCCGGGCGGCCCAGCGTGGGTCGTTCAAGGGGCGCCTGGCGCGGCGGTTCATCGGGCCCGACGCGGACGTTGGCGACGTTACCCGGCTGGCCTCGGAGCGGTGGCAATACCGGCCGGACGCGCTGTACGCGGACGTGCTGCCCGCCGTGGCCGAGTTGGCGGAGGAGTACCGCCTCGGTGTCCTCGCGAACCAGGAGTCGACCGTTCGCTCGGCGCTGGAGCGGGATGGTCTGGCCGGATACTTCGAGGCATGGGCCGTGTCGGAGGACCTCGGGTTGGAGAAGCCCGACCCCCGGATCTTCGAACACGCCCTCGAGGTGGCGGGCGCCGAGCCGGCGCGTTCAGCAATGGTGGGTGATCGGCTGGACTACGACATCGAGCCCGCGAGGCGCGCGGGCATGCGGACCGTCTGGGTATTGCGGGGGCAGGCGCCCGCCCAGGCGACTCCGAAGCAGCTGGCGGTTCCCGACGCCGCCGTCCGGTCGCTCGCCGAGCTCCCGGATGCGCTGAAGGGGTTGCCGCGGTGAGGGTCCTGGTCGTCGGCGGCGGATACGCGGGGATGCTGGTCGGGCGACGGCTCCAGCGGAAGGCCCGTCGCCGCGGGTTCGAGCTCACCCTGGTGAACCCCGAGAACTTCATGCAGTACCAGCCGTTCCTACCGGAGGCAGCCGCCGGGAACATCGAACCCCGCCACGTGGTGGTCCCCCTGCGGCAGGCGCTGAAGAAGACGCGGTTCGTGGCCGGCGAGGTGACCCGCCTCGATCATGGGTCGCGTCGGGCGACGGTCCGGCTGGTCGACGGTGCCGTCACGAGAGCTCGACTACGACGTCGTCGTGGTCACCGCCGGCTCGCGGTCCAGGATCCTGCCCGTCCCCGGCCTCGCGGAGCACGGGGTCGGGTTCAAGACGCTGACCGAGGCGATCTACCTCCGGAACCGCGTCCTGTCCTGCCTCGAGATCGCGGCCGAGACGGACGACCCCGAGCGCAGGCGAGCCGCGCTGACGTTCGTGTTCGTGGGCGGGGGCTACGCGGGCGTCGAGGCGATGGCCGAGCTCGAGGACATGGCGCGGTCGGCGCTCCGCTTCTACCCGATGCTCCGGCAGGAGGACATGCGGTGGGCGATGGTGGAGGCGGCACCCCGCATCCTCACCGAGATCGGCGAGCGGCTGTCGGCGTACGCGACCGAGCGGCTCCGCCGGCGGGGGATCGCCGTGTACGCCGACACGCGACTGGAGTCGGCCGAGGGCGGCGTGATCCGGCTGTCGAACGGCGAGGAGTTCCCGGCCGACACGCTCGTGTGGACGACGGGGGTGAAGGCGGAGTCGCTGGCGCGCGACTCCGGACTGCCGGTCGACATGGCCGGGCGGCTCGTGACGGACGAGTTCCTGCGCGTCGAGGGCGTCGACGGGATGTGGGCGTGCGGCGACTGCGCGGCGGTCCCCGACGTCCGCCGCGGCGGGATCAGCCCGCCGACCGCGCAGCACGCGCTGTTCCAGTCGCGGCGGCTGGCGAAGAACCTGCTGCGGACGCTCGAAGGCAAGCCGCCGAAGCGGTTCCGCCACCGGAACCTCGGCCAGATCGCGTCGCTCGGCCTGTACCGGGGCGTTGCGAACCCGCTCGGGATCCGCGTGCGCGGGTTCCCGGCCTGGTTCCTGCACCGGACGTACCACCTGCTCCGGATGCCGACGATCAGCCGGAAGGTCCGGATCGTCTTCGATTGGACGGTGGGGCTGTTCTTCCCGCGTGACATCGTGCAGCTGGGGTCGCTCCAGCACCCAAGGGAACCGTTCCGCCGCGCCGCGAGCGGGGACGAGGACGCCCACTCCTGACCGGAGGGCGATCGACGCTCACCCGCGGCGGCGTTCGATCGTGTTCGGTCGCGATCGGACTCGTCCAGCTCAGGACTACTTCTCCTTCGTCTTCGATTGCAGGGGCCGGGTCATCAGGCTGACCAGGAATCCGCCCCCGATCGTGATGATGCTGGTCCAGATCAGGAGGTCGTCCCCGCTCAGCGTGACGGAGAGGGGAGACCCCGGCATGACGAGCCCCCACGCGGCGAACGCCACCAGCGCCACGGCGATCCCGGCGATCGGGAACGTGCGCTTCGCGCTCGAGTCCTTCTGGTGCGAATAGCTCAGCCACAGGAACAAGAAGATGGCGACCAAGCCGACGCCGTAGATGATCCATCTCATCAGTTCGCGAGGGCTCTCTCCGGTGTCGATGGTCGACACGATCAATCCGACGAGAGCCGTGTACGGGGCGAGGACCTCCGTCGGAACAGCTGCGATCAGGAGGTCCTTGGCTTTCTGCTGCTCTTCCGATTCCTCGACCTCGCCGGCGGCGTTCTTCGTCTGGACGCGCTTCGTCGGCTTGGGCTTGACGTCGCGCTGCAGCTCCACCTGCAGCATGGAATTCAGGCTCATCTCCTCCTCACTCCTCTCAGGGCCCGACAACGGGACTCGCATCGTCCCCACGGACGGGTGGGGATCGATCGCGGAGCCGGGAAGAGGGTGCGCGCGTTCTGGCGCCGGAAGGACGGTGCTGGACCCACATGTGCCGGACTCCCCACCGGGCGCAACGTCAGGGGCCGCCACGAGCCGCCGAGCCGAGGGCGGCCCCCGTCCATTCCGTCCGCCGCGGACACTAGGAGGCGCCGCAAGGGGAAGTCAACGCGGATGGGGCGGTCGGGCCGGCGTCTCAGCGGACGGCGTGCGTCGGGCTCGGCCTCGCGGCCACGGCCGGGGCAACGAGCTCGACGAGGGAGAACGCCTCCGACGTCTCGCCACCGGCGTTGGTCCGGACCTGCCCGATCGAGCGGAACCTCACGGCGGCCGCCGGCACGCCGGCCAGGGTCGCGGCGGCGGCGAATACCTGGCCCGGCCCGGCGAACTCCTGGAGCCGGACGGCCAGCATGCGGAGGGTGCCCATGGCCCGGTATGCGACCGGGGTCGGGCCCTCGACGGTCGTGTCGACCACGGAACCCGAGTTGACGCCGGAACAGGCGTGGATGCCGTCGGCAGCGTGTTCCGCCGCGTCGCGGATGGCAACCGCCGCCGTCACCGCCGTGAGCGCGTGGCCGACGCCGTAGAACTCCGCGCCGACGACGGGCTGGGCGGTGCTGCCGCCCACCGCGACGCGCCGTCCCCCGAACGAACGCAGGACCTCGACCGCGGCGGCGAGGGCCGTCTCCACGCCGGCGTCGGCCCGGGCGCGCCCCAGTCGGGCCGCGACGCCGGGGTGCCCGCGGAGGTCGGCCACGAGCAGCGAGACCGGTTCCTCGTGGCGCGTGCCGGTCAACGCCGAGCCGTCCTCCCGCTCGGGGAGGCCGCGCAGCGTGTCCGCGAGGAATCCCCGCCGGTGGACGGGGAACTCGATGACCTTCCGGAGGTCGGGGTCGTCCATATTCGGGGCCGCTCCAGGTGCGAACTGCCGGCGGCGCGCGCCGCCACGTTCGAAGTATCGGCCCTCGGCCCGCCATTCCTGAGCGCCCCCGGCGCTCCACCCTTCAGGCGTTCGGCGTGATCAGGAGCCGGACGGGCGCGCCCTCCTTCGAGGCGAGGCGGTCGACGCCCTCCTGTGCCCGGTCGAGCGGCAGCCGGTCGGTGATCGACCCCGAGACGTCGAGCCGGCCGGTCGCCATGAGGTTCAGCACCTGCTCGAGGTGCCGCTTCGAGTAGCCCAGGTGGCCGAGCAGCGACAGCCCGAGGAACGAGACGAACGCGAGCGGCCCGAGGTCGAGCGGCTCGAACGACTGCCCGACGACCACGATCCGCGCGCCGCGGGTGCACGAGGCCATGGCCTGGCGGACCACCGCCTGCCTGCCGATGAGGTCGAGCGCGAGGTCGAGGCCCCGCCCCCGGGTCGCGTCGCGGATGGCGTTCGGGACGTCCTCGGACGGGTCGTACGCGACGTCGGCGCCGAGCCGGAGCGCCCGCTCGCGCGCCTCCGGGATCGGGTCGACGGCCGCGATGAACGACGCCCCGGCCAGTCTGGCCACCTGCACGGCGTGCGTGCCGAGCCCCCCGATGCCCCACAGCCCCACGCGTTCCCCCGGCCTGAGCGCCCCCCGGTCGAGGAGGGCCGCGTACGGCGTCGAGACGGCGTCGCACGCGATCGCGCCGTGTTCGAACGGGACCGCGTCCGGGAGCTTCGCGAGCGAGTACCAGGGCGTCAGCACGAGCTCCGCGTACGCGCCGTCGTAGTGGGCGCCCATCACCTGCGGCGCGCGGCACTCCTCGAGCAGGCCGGTGGCGCAGCTCCGGCACCGCATGCACGCTTTGCCGGCCGCGATCGACACGCGGTCGCCCGCCTTCCACACGGGCACCTCCGCGCCGGCCGCCTCGACGACGCCGGACGGCTCGTGGCCGAGCGTGATCGGCGGGACGACCGGCAGGGGGATCTCGCCGTGGAGGAAGTGGAGGTCGGAGGCGCAGATGCCGCAGGCCTCGACCCGCACGACCACGTCGGACGGGCCGGGGGTCGGGTCGGGGACCTCCTCGACCGACAGCGGCTGCCCGGGGCCGGTGAACCTGGCGGCGCGCACCTCAGTCGGGAGGAGCGGCTACTCGTTCCGCTTGACCTCGACGTGGGCGGCCAGCGCCGCCTGCGAGCGCTCGAGGTCGGGGAGCTCGTGGCCGGCCGTCAGCTCCTCGACGGCCCAGTTGGTGAGGTCGCGGATCGAGACGATGCCGGCGAGCGAGCCGCGGTCGAGCACCGGGAGGTGGCGGATGCCGCGCTCCGCCATGAGCTCGGCCGCGTCGGAGATGTCGGTGCGGGGCTCGACGGTCGCGAGGTCCCGGGTCAGGCGGTCGCCGACGGACGCCTGCCGCGGATCGCCGCCGTCGGCGACGACGTTCACGAGGTCGCGCTCGGTGACGATCCCGGCCACCTGGTCGCCGTCCATCACGATCACCGACGAGATGCGGTTGTCGTGGAGGATCCGGGCGACGTCCGCGAAGGTGTCGGATGCCCTCGCCGTCTTCACGTCACGGGTCATGATGTCGCCGACCTGCATGGTTTCGACCTCCTGGAACGCGCGGGAACAGCGCCAGCCTACAGGGAACCGGCGTAGAGCAGGCACGCGGCGTACGTGGCCAGCACCAGCGCACCCATGACACGGCCGCCCCGGCCCCGCACGAGCATCCAGGTCGCCGCCAGCGCGTAGAGCAGGGCCGTCGCGAGCACGCAGATGGCGGCCGGCCCGTCGACCTCGAACGGCCGCACGATCGCCGCCACGCCCGGCACGAACGTCAGGAGCCCGGTCACGACCGTCAGCGTGGCCGACGGGGGGTCGACCTCCGCCGATGCCCGCCGGGGGAACACCACGAGGAGCGTGAACGGCAGGGCCACGAGCGACCCGGCCAGCGCCGCCCCGGCGAACCCCGAAAGGAGCGGCGCCCGTTCCGCAATGCGGGTCGCGCCCTCGACCACGGCGAAGGCCCCGCCGACCACGAGCGCCAGACCGAGCGCGAGGAGCGCGAACCGCGGCCGGGCGGGTCGTGGTTCCGCCGTCGTCTCGACGTCCAAGCCGGCAGGCCGGGTGGTCGCCGGCTGAGGTTCGTCCCGTTCCACGAGTGTTTCGGCGGACCCGTCGGCGACGGGTGGGTCGACGTCGGGGCCGTGCGGGGGCTCGTCCTCATCCCCGTGGGTCGTGTCCGGTGATGGCTCGAGCAGCACCCAGGCCAGGTAGGGGATGAACACCACGGTCAGGAGCACCCCGCCGATTCGCGTGAACGCCCGGTCGGTCGACAGCGACAGGCTCACCAGCACCACGGCGGCCGCCGGCGCCGCGAACGAGACCGGCTCGCGCACCTCGACGGCCCGCCGGCCGAGGAGCGCCGCCGCCCCGAACGCCGACGCCAGGAGGAACATCGCCGCGCCGAACGGCACGCCGGACGCGAGCGCGGTCCTCTGCTGGCCGACGGCGATGATCGTCGCCGCCAAGGCGCCGGCGAGCCCGACGACGACGGCCCGGACGGTCGCCACGGGCATCGACCGGGCCTGCGCGACGTCGGCGAGCCCGGACCCCAGCAGCGCCGAGCCGCCCACGAGCACGGCTCCGGCCACCACCAGGAGCAGGGCACCGAGGACCATCGGACGGCGATGCTACCGACCGCCGGCGCGCGGTCGCACTGGCGCGGGTGCTCCGGTCACGCCGGGGCGGCCCCGGCCCCGACCTGCTCGACGCCGGCCATCCGTTCGGCCGCGGCGACCCGCTCGAGCCACGGGGCCGCCTCGAGCGCCTCGAGCGCCGCTCGCGCCTCGGCCAGCAGCGGGCGGGCGTCGTCGGCCCGGCCCATCCCGGCGAGCCACTCCCCGTATTCGGCTTGGGTCATGGCGACGCGGGGCCGCATCCCGAGCTCGCGGAACATCCCGATCGAGGCCTTGAAGCCCGCGTCGACGGTCGCGTGGTCGCCCCGCTGGGCGGCGATCAGCGCCCGGAGCCGGTCGCGGTGGGCCTGGTAGAAGGCCGTCACCTGCGCCGGCGGCAGGGCGTCGAGCATGCCGAGGAGCTCCTCCGCCCGATCGACGTCCCCGAGCGCGAGCGCCGCCTCCCCCGCCTGCACGAAGCCCTGCTTCACGCCCTGGAACCCCATGCCGAGCGTCTCCCGTGCACTCATGGCCTGCGTCGCCAGCTCGAGCGCCAGCCCATAGTCACCCCGGAGGTGCGCCAGCAGGCTGGAGGCCCACGTGGCCACACCCTGTCCCTGGATGTCGTCCTCGGGGACCATCGATGCGTAGCGTTCGACCAGCGCTTCCACCTCGCCCACCGCCCCGCGAGCCGCGTGGATCTCGGGAAGCGAGGAGAGGAGCGGTGTCGCGGTCGTCGGCCGAAGCTCGGGGTCACGGGACCACACTCGCTCGGCGAGTTCGACGGTCTCGTCCCAGTCGCCGATCTGCATGAGCACATATGAGAGTTCCATCTCGAGGTAGGTCTCCCAGGTCCGGTGGCCGGCCCGGCGCGCCAGCGCGATGGACTCCCGGTACGTCTCGCGCGACTCCTCGAACCGGTCCCTCCGGGCCAGCGTCTCGCCGAGGTTCCCGTAGGCCCGGAGCGCAGCCGAAGGGACGTCGTTGTCGAGCGCGAGCCGGAGCGCGTGCTGGAGCAGCGCAAACGCCTCCTCCGGATGGTCGAACCAGATCGCCACCACGGCCTTGTTGTTCATGGCCTCGGAGATGATCTCCGGCAGCCACTGCTTCTCCGCGATGTCGAGGGCGACCTCCGCCATCGGGCCGACCTCGGACATATCGCCGCGCAGGAACCGGAGGCGTGACAGCTGGGCGGCGAGCCTCGCGAGGTCTTCGTCCGGCGGGTCGGAGGCCAGCACGTCGTACGCGCGCTGCATCCGGCCGACGGCCTCCTCCAGCCGCCCGGAGTTCATGTCGACGTCGCCGAGGCGGGCGGAGACACGTGCCGCCGCATGGCCCTGACCGAGCGCTTCGAAGAGTTGCATCGCGGCCTGGTAGTGGTCGGCCGCCTGGTCCATCCTGCTCGCCGCCGCCGCCATCTCTCCTGCCCGTTCGTGGAGGAGGGCCCGGTCGGCGTCCCTCGTCGGCCATCCCCACCGCCTGGGCGTAGTACCGCATGGCCTCCTCGCGGGCGGCGAGCGACGCGGCACGGTCGCCGGCCCGTGCCAGCATCGAACGTGCCCTCGCGCGTATCTCCGCCGAGTCGCCCGCGTCCGGGACCGCCGCGAGCGCCTCGACGTAGTGCGAAGCGACGACCTCGACGATCTCCTCGTCCTCGTCGCCCCATTCCTCCTCGAGGTGCTCCGCCACGGCCAGGTGACGCGCCTTCCGGTCGCGCCGCGACAACGTCTCGTAGGCCACGGCTCGGACCAGGTCCTGGAGGAACCCGTACTGTCCGCGCTCGGGCGACAGCGGGTCCGACTGGATCGAGAACAGCTCCTTGCGGACGAGTGCCCCCAGCACGGGCTGCAGGTCGTCGTCGGTGAGCCCGGAGATGGCCGCGAGCGACGACCGCGTGAACGTCTTGCCGAGCACCGCTGCGTCCTGGACCAGGCGGCGCTCCTCTTGAGTGAGTCCGTCGAGCCGCGCGGCGATGAGCGCGTGGAGCGTCTCCGGCACCTCGAGGTCGGGGACCTCCCCGGCCGGCCGGTACACGCCGTCCTCCGCGACGAGCGCACCCCGGTCGAGGAGCATGCGGACGGTCTCGATCGCGTACAGCGGCACACCTTGGGACCGTTCGAGGATGCGCGACCGCAGGTCGCTGGGAAGGCCCGGCGCGAGGCCGTCGAGGAGCGCGCCCATGTCGTCTTCGGACAGCGGCTCCAGGTACAGCGCCGTGGATCCCCGCCCGGTGCCCCAGTTCGGCCGGCGCTCCGTAAGGTCCGGGCGGGACATCGTCACCACGAACAGGGGGTAGTTTCGTGACCAGTCGAGCAGGTAGTCGAGGAAGTCGAGCAGGGACGCGTCCGCCCACTGCATGTCCTCGAACAGCATGATCGTCGGCATCTCGTCGGCGAGGCGCTCGTAGAACATCCGCCACGCGGCGAACAGGTCCTCGCGTTCCCGGACCGCGTGTTCCTCGAGCCCGAGCAGGTGGGCCAGCCTCGGCTCGACGAACCGGCGTTCCTCGGGGTCGGCGTGCGTGTCCTCGACCGCCTGCCGGAGCTTCGCCCTCGCCGAGTCCGCGTCCTCTCCCTCGACGATGCCGGCCCGGGTCCGGACCATCTCGGCGAGCGCCCAGTAGGTCACGCCCTCGCCGTACGCGAGGCACCGGCCCCGGTGCCACCGGAACGTGGTCGCGAGCCCGTCGATGTACTTGTAGAACTCCCACCCCAGCCGGGTCTTGCCGATGCCGGCGACCCCGGTCACCGACACCAGGTGGGTGCGCCGTTCCTCCGCGCTCGCGTGGAACAGGTCCTTCAGCATCCGGATCTCGCGGTCCCGGCCGACGAACGGCGCCTCGAGCCCCTCGCTGCGCAAGCCCCCGCCGACCTTGGCCACGACCCGCGCCGCCCGCCACAGGCGCATGGGCTCGGCCTTGCCCTTCATCTCGTGGTTCCCGGCGTCCTCGTACACGATCGAGGCGTCGGTAGCCCGCCGGGTGGAGTCGCCGACGAACACCTGCCCCGGCCCGGCCGCCGCCTGGATGCGGGCGGCAGTATTCACGAGGTCTCCGGCCACCATGCCCTGGTCGGTCGCGCCGAGGGTGACGGCCGCCTCGCCCGTGAGCACGCCGGCCCTGGCCCGGAGGTCCGGCGCGCCGGCTTCCCGACCCAGCGCACCGACGGCCTCGGTGAGGTCGATCGCGGCCCGGACCGCCCGCTCTGCGTCGTCTTCCTGGGCCACCGGCGTTCCCCACACGGCCATGACGGCGTCGCCGATGAACTTCTCCACGATGCCGCCGTAGCGCTCGATCAGGCGCCTGCAGGACTCGAAGTACCCCGACAGGAGCTCCCGGACCTCCTCGGGGTCGCGCGCCTCCGAGAGCGTGGTGAACCCCACCAGGTCGGCGAACAGCACCGAGACGAGCCGGCGCTCGGCGGTGGCCGGGGCCGTGTCCGATTCCCCGGGCGCGGGGGCGCGTGTCGCCGGGCGTGGGGGGACGCCGAGCGGCGTGCCACACTCGCCGCAGAACACGTCGTCCGGTTCCGCCGGAGTGCCGCAGTTGGGGCACGCCCGCTCGAGGGGGTTCCCGCACCGCACGCAGAATCGCCGGCCGGCGCGGTTTTCGGCCTCGCACGTCGGGCATCTCACGCGGGCTCGGCACCTCCGTCGGCGGCAACGGCGATGGGCTCGTGGGGTCGGCCGCCGCGACCGGCCGCGGCCGCCGACACGGCCGTGAGCTGCTCCAACCACGGGACCGCGCCGAGGCGTTCGAAGACCTCGCCCGCCTCCTCGAGGAACGGCTGCGCGTCGGCCGCCCGATCGTGTGCCACCAGCCACTCTCCGTACTGCAGCAGCGTCACCGCGAGCCAGAACGGCATCCCGAGCTCGCGGAACAGGCCCGCGCCGGCTTTGAACCCGGGCTCCACCCGATCGGCGTCGCCGCGCGCGTCCGCCACGAGCGCGGAAAGCCTCGACCACTGGGCGCGGAGGGCCGGCGGCACGTGGCCGGGAGGCAGCGCCTCGACCGAGGCCAGGCGCGAGGCGGCTCCGTCGACGTCGCCGATGGCGAGCATGCACTCGGTCAGGGTTGCGAGGAGGCCGGGGTACCACTGGCTCGACTCGACCTCCCAGGCCTCCACGGCCATCACTGCCTCGGCGAGCGCCTCCTGATGACGGCCCCGGGCCTCCTCCACGACCGCCCGCATCCCCCGATACAACGACCGGGTCTGGACGTCCTCCGAATCCCGGCCCACGGCGAGGCCGTCGACCACCCGCTCGGCCTCCTCGAGGTTCCCGCGACGGCAGTACACCATCGTCACCGGCAGGATCTCGATGTACACGGTGCTGAGCGAGGACATGTCGGGCGTCTGCCGGACCTCGTCCGCGAGGGCAAGCGCCTCGTCCCATCGGCCGACCTCGACCAGGGGGCCGATGACGCCGGCCGACATGGTCGTCTCGTAAAGGCGGTCGCCGTACCGTCGTGCCAGCTCGATGCTCGACTCGACGATGTCGATCTCCTCCTCGTAGCGGTTCCACCGCTCGAGGTACGCCCCCATGTTGCGGGACGCCCGGAGGGCCGCCTGGGGGAGCTCGTTGTCGAGGGCGACCTGGAGCGCGTGCTGGAGGAGGACGCGGGCCTCCTCGCTGCGCCCGCGCGTCGACAGGACGAGCGACTTCGTGGTCAGGCCCTGGGCGAGGACCTCCGGCAGCTGGAGGGCCTCCGCGGCGTCGAGGGCCTGTTCGATGCGCGCGGCGGCGTCATCCGTCCGCCCGGCGAAGAACAGGACCCGTCCCAGCTGTGCCGCCAGCGTGGCGGTGTCCCCATCGAGGGGTTCGTCCTCGAGCGCGGCGAACGCGCGCTCCATCCGCTCCATGGCGCGTTCGAGATGCCCCTCGGCGAACTCGACCTCGCCGAGCCTCGCCGCCGCCCGGGCGGCCTTGTGGGGAAGGCCCGCATCCTCGAATCGGGCGATCGCCGCCTCGAGCAGCCGGTGCGCGTCCTCGCCGTGCCCGGCCCGCCAGGCGACGGTGCCGGCGCGCTCGAGCAGCCCGGCGTTCTCCTCGGGATCGTCGCTCAGCTCGGCGGCCTGCTCGAAGTACCGCTGGGCCTCGTCGCCCGCCGCAAGGGACCGCGCCCGCTCCGCCGCCCGGACCAGTGTGGCCCGGGCGTGATCCCTGATCCCGGACGCGTCCTCCGCGTCGGGCGACGCCTTGTAGGCCTCGAGGTAGTGGGCGGCCATCACCTCCGCGATCTCGTCCTCCTCACCGCCCCACGCCGCGAGGAGGTGCTCGGCCGCCGCGAGGTGGCGCGCCTTGCGTTCCCGCTTCGACAGCGTCTCGTGGGCGACCGTCCGCACCAGGTCCTGGAGGAACCCGTACTGGCCGCGCTCCGGCGACCGCGGGTCGGCCTGGAGGCTCAGGATCTCCTTGCGGACGAGCGAGCCGAGGATCGGCTCCAAGTCCTGGTCCGACAGCCCGGACAGGGCCGACAGGGCAGGTTTCATCGAGGTCTTGCCGAGCACCGACGCGTCCTGGGTGATCCGGCGCTCCTCCGCAGTCAGGCCGTCGAGGCGGGCCGCGATGAGCGCGTGCAGCGTCTCGGGGACCTCGAGGGACTCGACCGGGCCGGTGGGGCGGTACTCGTTCCCTTCGCGGACCAGGAGCCCGCGGTCGAGCAGCATCCGAACGGTCTCGACGGCATACAGCGGAACGCCCTCCGCCCGCGCCAGGATGCGCTCGGTCAGCTCGGCCGGCAGGCCCGGGACGAGGCCGGAGAGCAGGTGCTCCATCGCCTCGGTCGACAGCGCCTCGAGGTACTGGGACGTGAAGTTCCGCTTGCCGGCGCCCCAGGTCGGGTGGCGCTCGGCGAGGTCGGGGCGAGCCAGGGTCAGAACGAACAGCGGGTGGTTCCGCGACCATTCCAGGAGGTATTCGACGAACTCGAGCAGCGACGCGTCGGCCCACTGCATGTCCTCGAACACGAGGATCGTCGGGTACGTCTCCGTCAGCCGCTCGAAGAACAGCCGCCACGCGCCGAACAGGTCCTCGCGGTCCCGCGACGTGCGCTCCTCGAGCCCCAGGAGGTGGGCGAGACGGGGCTCGATCCACTTCCGCTCCTCGGAGTCGGAGACGTTCTCCTCGACGCTCCGGTGGAGCTTCTCGAGGGCGGACGCGGGATCCTCGGCCTCGACGATCCCGGCCCGCATCCGGACCATCTCCGCGAGCGCCCAGTACGTCACGCCCTCGCCGTAGGACAGGCACCGGCCGCGGTGCCAGAACATCGTGTCCGACAGGCCGTCGATGTACTTGAAGAACTCCCACGCCATGCGGGACTTCCCCATGCCGGCGAACCCGACCACCGACACCAGGTGTGCCGTCCGCTGCTCGGCCGAGGTGTGGAACAGGTCCTTGATGAGCCGGAGCTCGCGTTCCCGTCCGACGAACGGCGCCTCGAGCCCGGGGGACTTCAATGCGCCACCGCGGCCCGCGACGACCCGGAGGGCGCGCCACAGCGGCAGCGGCTCGGCCTTGCCCTTCATCTCGTGGACGCCCGCGTCCTCGTAGACGATGGCGGCCTCCGTCGCCCGCCGGGTCGCCTCGCCGACGAACGCCTCGCCCGGGCGTGCTGCGGACTGGATGCGCGAGGCCGTGTTCACCAGGTCGCCGGCCACCATGCCCTGGCCCAGCGCGCCGATCGTGACGGCGGCCTCGCCGGTCAGGACCCCCGCCCGGGCCCGGAGCCCTGGCAGGCCGTTCGCCTCGCCCAGCTCGGCCACGGCATCGACCACGTCGAGTGCGGTCCGCACCGCGCGCTCGGCGTCGTCCTCCTGGGCGACGGGCGTGCCCCACACGGCCATGACCGCGTCGCCGATGAACTTCTCGATCGTCCCGCCGTACCGCGTGACCAGGCGTTCCGCGGTCTCGAAGTAGGTGGTCAGGAGCTCCCGGACCTCCTCGGGGTCCTTCGATTCGGAGAGCGTGGTGAACCCGACGAGGTCGGTGAACAGCACGGAGACGAGTCGCCGTTCGGAGGCCGCAACGGGTGCCGTGGCGGCCGATGCGGGAACGGCCGCTCCCTGTGTGGTGGGGGCACCGAGCGCCGCTCCACATTCGCCGCAGAACTGGTCGGAGGGCTCGTTCGCGGCCCCGCAGTTTCCGCAGATCGCGGCGAGGGGCGAGCCACAGGACGAGCAGAATTTCCTGCCCGCTCGGTTCTCCGTCCCGCACGACGCGCAGACCATCACGCCTCCTCCGCCCTCGTTGCGACAGGGTACGGGGAGGGTTCGCCGGGAGGCAATGGTGTGACTAGTGGTCGCTGCGGCCGGTGAAGTGGAACGACGACAGCTTGAGCGCCGGGACCCGGGACGCCGCGAAGAAGAACTCGCTGACCATCTCGCTGTCGCGCCCGACCATCTCCGTTCCCTCGAATGCCCCGAGGATCGACTGCGTGAACCGGAGGTTCTTCACCGGGTGCTTGATCTCGCCGTCCTCGACGAGCCACGTGCCGTCCCGAGTCATCCCGGTGATGACCGAGTCGAGCGGGTGCACGACGTTCGAGTAGTGGAACCGCGTGACGAGCAGCCCGCGCTTCGTCGATGCGACCATGTCGTCGATCGACGCGCCGCCCGGTTCCATGACGACGTTGAGCGGAAAGGCACCCTCCGGGTTGGGGGCCGGGAGCGCGTGCCCGGTCGACTCCTTGCCGGCCTGCCCGGCGCTCCGCCGGTCGTAGACGCCGTCGACGAACACGCCGTCGCGGATGATGTCGACGCGCCGCTTCGGCGTTCCCTCGAAGTCGAAGGCGGCCCCCGGCATGCCGGACGCGAACACGTCGTCGACGATCGAGATCGACGGCGAGACGACCCGCTGCCCGTTCTTCCCAGACAGACACGACCGGCCCTCGGCGAGCGCCCGGCCGCCGAACCCGAGCCACGTCAGGAACGCGACGAGCGTCGCGACGGCGGCCGGCTCGAGGACCACCTCGTAGTGACCGGGCTCGAGGTCGCGTGGCGCCTGGCTGTCCTTCGCCTTCCGCGCCGCCCGGCGCCCGATGGCCTCGAGGTCGAGGTCGCCGGCTGCGGACGCCCACGCCTCGACGTACCCGGCCCCTCCGTCGCCCCCGCTCACCAGCGTGGTCACGGTGGCCTGGGTGGTCGGGCCGTAGCAGAACTGGCCCTCGCTGTTCAGCAGTGCGATCTCGGCGCCGCCGGTCTCGTACGACCCGGCCGCGTGGAACCCGTCGCCGGCCTGCCGGACGATCGTCTCGACGCCGGCCGCGCGTTCCTCCGGCGTGGTGGTCGCGGTGCCCTCGTCGAAGGCGTCCTTCTCCGGCGTGTCGGCCTTCGGCGCCAGCCCCGGGAACAGCGGGTCGGGGGAGCTCACCTCGGCCATCTCGCGGGCGCTGGCCGCACTGCGGGCAGCGCCCTCCGGCGTCATCTCGTTCGTCGACGCGACGGCCACCCGGCCGTCGCGCGACACCCGGACCCGGATGGAGGCGTCCTCGCGCGCCGTGCTCTGGTGGATGGCCGAGTCGGCGAACCGCGTCAGGCCGCTCCATTCGTGGAACAGGAGCACCTCGACGTCATCGCCGCCCCCGGCGTCGACGGCCGCCTCCATGATCTTCCTCGCCGCGTCCGGGCCGATCCGCTCCATCTCAGCGCACCCCCACCTGGACGTTCCGGAACCGGGCGGGCGGCGTTCCGTGGCCGACCCGCGCCGTCTGGCCGGGCTGGCCCTTGCCGCAGTTGGGCGTGCCCCACAGGACCCATTCCTCGCGGCCGCCGACCGCGTCGCACGAGCCCCAGAACTCCGTGGTGATCCCCGTGTAGTTCGGGTTCCGGTACAGCTCGGTGCGCTTGCCGTTCCTGATCCGCCAGGCGATCTCGCACCCGAACTGGAAGTTCACTCGCTTGTCGTCGATCGACCAGGACTGGTTCGTCGTCATGAGGATGCCGTCGGCCGTGTCCCCGACGATCTCCTCCAGGGAGCCCTCGCCCGGCTCGAGGTTGATGTTCGTCATGCGGATCAGTGGCAGGTGCTCCCAGCCGTCGGCGCGCATCGTGGCGTTCGAGCGCTCGCCGAGGATCGCCGCCGTCTCCCGGCTGGAGAGGAACTCGCGGAACACGCCGCCCTCGATGACCGGGACGCGCTGGGCCGGGACGCCCTCGTCGTCGTACGCGAACGTCCCGAGGCCGCCGGCGATGGTCGCGTCGGCCGTGACGTTGATCAGCGGGCTGCCGTACCGGAGCGATCCGCGGTCCTCCGGCGTGAGGAACGAGGTCCCGGCGTATGCCTCCTCCATCCGGAGGACCCGGTCGAGCTCGATGGGGTGGCCGATCGACTCGTGGACCTGCAGGCCGACCTGGCCGGAGTCGAGGATCACCGTCGTCACCTCGCTCGGGCAGTCCTTCGCGGTGAGCAGCTCCGCGGCCTCGGTGCCGATGCGCTCGGCCTCTTCGACGAGCGACAGTCGCGGAATGTGCTCCCAGCCGGCCGCCGTGATGTGGCCGCGGAACGAGTTCGGGAACGAGCGCCGCTGCATCTCGCCGTCACCGATCGCGGTCGCCTCGAGCCCGCCGCCCGAGTGCGTGATGGTCTGGTCGATCAGCGCGCCCTCCGAGGAGGCGAAGATCGAATGGCGGCGGAAGAAGTCGAGCCCCGCCTCGCCGAACGTCACGCCGTCGACGGCCTGCTGACGGCGCGAGGCCTCCATGAGCAGCGCGACCTTCTCCTCGAGCGGAACGGTGAACGGGTCCTCCTGCACCGGGCTCGACCACGTGGCCACGACCGGCTCGACCTCGGCGAGCCGGATGGGGTCGCGGGGGAGGCGGGCCGCCGCGCGGGCGATCTCGACCGCGAGGCGGGCCGTGCGCGTGACGTCCTCGGGCGTCGGCCTCGCGGTCGCCGCGAAGCCGAGGTAGCCGTCGACCAGGACCCGGATCCCCACGCCCGTGGAACGGGCGCGGTCGATCCCCTCCATCTCCTGGTTGCGAACGGTGAGGGACTCGGTGTCCTGCTCGACGAGACGGGCGTCGGCGTAGCCGGCGCCCGCCGCCACGGCGGCCTGCACGGCTTCCTGGACGATCTCCCGCATTCCGCGCCGCTCCCGCTCCGGTCGCTCCCGAGGAGCGGCCGGCGGCCCGGGGGCCTTCCCCGTCCCCCGAGCGCCGGCCGAACGCCGAGCCTACTGCAACCGGGCCGGCGACCACGACGCGGGCCACGTGGACCCCACGGATGGGTCGGAATGGACAATGCCCAACGAGGGCCGGCACGTCATACTCGCTTGGTTTGGTTTGGTGAATGAGCCCAGTCCTGGGGGGGTGTGGCATATGCGAACTCGGCTTCGCCGGAAAGAGTGTCCTGCAGTCAGTGCCCCGATCGCGAAGCGATCAGGAATGTCGGGGAGGATGGCCGGAAGGCTTGCCGGCGCCGTCGCCGTAGCGGTTATCTCGGCGTCGGTCGCGGCGACGGCCGTGTCGGCGACGCCGCTCACGTCGTCACGGTCGAGGGTTTCGGGACGGGCCTGCTCCTGGAAGACGGTGTCGGTCACCAAGGCCGGCGGGTTCGCGCAGCTCCACGCGCTGGCGGGGACGGCGGGCTCGGACATCTGGGCCGTCGGGAACCAGGACGCCAACGGCAAGCCGCTCGTCCTGCACTTCGACGGCTCGCATTGGTCGACGGTCGCGGCGCCCGGCAAGGGGAACCTCTCCGACCTGTGGGACGTCGACGCCATCTCGAAGACGAACGCCTGGGCCGTCGGCTACTACACCGATTCGCAGGGCCACGCCAAGACACTGACCGAACACTGGGACGGGCACGTCTGGAAGATCGTGACCAGTCCGAACATTGGCCCGAGCTCCAACTCGAACACGCTGCACGGCGTGTCCGCCGTGAACGGCAGCAACATCTGGGCGGTCGGCATCACCGGGCCCGAGCCCGGCGAGGGCATGCTGATCGAGCACTGGAACGGCACGAAGTGGCTCCTCTCGACGCCGGGTTCGATCGGGATGCCGGGCGCGCTCGACGACGTCGAGGCGATCTCCGCGGGGAACGTCGTGGCGGTCGGCCATCGGGCCATCACCGCCGCGGCGACGCTCGTCGAGCGGTTCGACGGTGGGTCGTGGTCGGCGGAGGTCAGCGCGGACCCGCCGGGCGCCGCCGGCTCTGAGCTGTGGGGCGTCTCGGCGCCGTCGGCCGGAGCGCAGTGGGCGGTCGGCGACCTCACGACCACCCAGGCGCACCTTCGCACCCTCGCCGAACGCAGCACCGGGGGCGCGTGGTCGCTGAAGCCGCCGGCCAACGTCGGAGCGGACCCCAACGAGCTGCTTGCAGTGAGCGCGCTGTCGGCCACGAAGGCGTTCGCCGTCGGAAGCCGCAAGTCCAGCAGCCAGGTCCGGCGAACGCTCGCCGAGTCGTTCGTCAACGGGTCCTGGCACGTACAGACGACCCCGAACGCGGGCTCGGAGCACAACGTCCTCGAGGCGGTGCACGCCGTGTCGGCCACCAACGTGTGGGCGGCCGGGACGGCGAACACGCTGGTCGGGTCGAACCCGCTGATGCTGCACTACAGCTGCTGATCCGGGTTCGGCCGGGGGGCCCCGGGCTCGGCAAGCCGCTGAAGACCATCGTGCATCCGCTCCGTAGCGAACTCCGATCTACCTCGCGCGATCGGGCCGAAGAACGTGGCGCTGGCCGGCGAGATCGCCGACGGGTGGCTGCCGACGTTCTTCTCGCCCTCGCGGATCGGGATGTACCGCGAATGGCTCGACGAGGGCCTGGCCCGGTCGGGGCGTTCCTTCGACACGTTCGACATCGCGCCGATGGTGCCGGTGTTCGTCGGCGACGACGTCCAGCAGACCCGCGACCTGGTGAAGCCGTTCCTCGCGCTGTACATCGGCGGGATGGGCGCGCGCGGGCGGGGCCGATGATTCCGAGCGCATCCGGGTAGGGTGCATCGCTTGTTCTGATCGGAACGGGGCCCGGATTCGGGCCTTGGGTCGCAAGGGGGGGAAGGTCATGAACGCACGTCGCATGCTCCTGGTCGCTGTCATGGCGGCCTTGTCCGCGGTCGCGGTGGCGCCCGTCGCCGACGCCCACACCGTTCATTCGACGGTCGAGCGCGCGCGGGCCGGCTGTTCTTGGAAGCCCGTCGGCGTCACCGGCGGGTTCCAGCTCCACGCGGTGTCCGCCGTATCCGGCTCGGACATCTGGGCGGTCGGCAACGCGAACGGGGTCGGGAAGCCCTTCGCGGTCCACTACAACGGCTCGCAGTGGACGGCGGTCCCGATGCCGACGAAGGGAGCCGGCACGATCGATCTGTTCGACGTCGACGCGTTCTCGAAGACGAACGCGTGGGCCGTCGGCTCCTACGTCACCACGCAGGGACACCGCCGGACGCTGACCGAGCACTGGAACGGCACCGCGTGGCGGATCATCGACAGTCCGAACAGGGGCACCGGCGACAACTCGCTGCACGGCGTCGCGGCCGTGAACGGAACGCACGCGTGGGCCGTCGGCTACATGGTGCCAGCGGGGGGTGAGCGGCACCCACTCATCGAGCACTGGAACGGCTCGTCCTGGAGGCTCTTCCCCCCGGCGGGCCAGGGCGGCATGTCGCACTACCTCAACGACGTCGCGGTGATCTCGGCCTCCAACGTCGTGGCGGTCGGCCACCGAACGCTCACGCCTGGAGGGTCGCTCATCGAGCGCTTCAAGGGGTCGGCGTGGCAGGTCGAGCCGAACGACGATCCGCTGTCAAGTCGCGGCTCCGAGCTGTGGGCGGTCTCGGCTCCGTCGGCCGGCGCGCAGTGGGCGGTCGGCGAAATCATCAACCAGCAGGAGCACGTCCGGACCCTGGCCGAGCGGAACGTCGGGGGCGGCTGGGTCCTCGAGGCGCCGGCCAACGTCGGGACCGCGCCCAACGAGCTGAAGGGCGTGAGTGCACTGTCGGCCGCGAAGGCGTTCGCGGTGGGCAACTACATGACGAGCGGGGGCACGCGCCGTGCGCTCGCGGAGTTGTTCGCCAACGGCTCGTGGACCACGTTCAAGCCGCCCAATGCCACGCAGTTCGACAATGAGCTCGAATCGGTGGCCGCGATCTCACCCTCGAACGTCTGGGCGGTGGGGTATTCCGCGAAGGACGCCCACGGGCACACCCTGCAGCCCCTGATCGAACACTTCCACTGTTGAGGCGTGGAGCGCTCCTCCGGGTTCGCCCGGAGGGGCGCCGGGTAAGCTGAGCGACCATGAAGCTCGCGCTGCACCTCGGGTACTGGGGTGCGCAGCCCGTGGACGTCCAGCCGCTGGTCGACGAGGCCGAACGGCTCGAGTTCGACTCGATCTGGAGCGCCGAGGCGTACGGCTCGGACGCCGTCTCGTGGCTCGCGTGGGTCGCGTCGCGGACCTCGAACCTGGAGTTCGGGACGGCGATCATGCAGATTCCCGCCCGGACGCCGGCCGCGACCGCGATGACCGCGATCACGCTCGACCACCTGTCGGGCGGGCGGTTCCGGCTGGGGCTCGGGATGAGCGGGCCGCAGGTCTCCGAGGGGTGGCACGGGTCGCCGTACGGCAAGCCGCTCGCCCGGACCCGGGAGTACGTCGAGATCGTCCGTGCCATCCTCCGGCGCGACAAGCCGGTGGAGTTCGACGGCGAGTACTACACGATCCCGGCGCCGGACGGTCCGGGGACGACCGGGCTCGGCAAGCCGCTCAAGACGATCGTGCACCCGCTGCGTTCAGACCTGCCGATCTATCTCGCGGCGATCGGGCCGAAGAACGTGGCGCTGGCCGGCGAGATCGCCGACGGGTGGCTGCCGACGTTCTTCTCGCCCTCGCGGATCGGGATGTACCGCGAATGGCTCGACGAGGGCCTGGCCCGGTCGGGGCGTTCCATCGACACGTTCGACATCGCGCCGATGGTGCCGGTGTTCGTCGGCGACGACGTCCAGCAGACCCGCGACCTGGTGAAGCCGTTCCTCGCGCTGTACATCGGCGGCATGGGTGCCCGAGGGCGGAACTTCTACAACTCGCTGGCCCAGCGGTACGGGTACGAGGAGGCCGCCGCGACGATCCAGGACCTCTACCTCGACGGGCGGAAGGGCGAGGCCGCCGCCGCCGTCCCCGACGACCTGGTCGACGAGGTGTCGCTGGTAGGCCCGCCGGAACGCATCGCCGAGCGGTTGACGATCTGGCGCGACGCCGGTGTCTCGACGCTCATCGCGACGACGCTGCAGTTCGACGCGCTCCAGGCGCTCGCCGCGGCGAACGCCTGACCCCGCTCGGGGTTACCGGTCACCCACGGGCGTGCTGGTGCCTCGATGTAACGTCGTGATTCGGTCCGATGGATCACGGCGGCGTCGGCGCCCCGGATAGCCGCGTGAGGACGACTCACAGATAGGCGGTGTCGTCCTTCGCGTCGCGGTCAGCCAGATTTCCGATGCTGCTCGAGGATGCGCTCCGCCTCCCGTTCCTTCCATTCGGGTGAGAAGACGCCGAAGACCACGGTCGCGATGTGGAGCAACACCGCGACGCCCCACCCCAGCAGTGGCCAGATGAACCACCAACTCCCGTCGTCACTCCGGGTGATCGCGTTGATCGCGAACAGCGCGGCGTTCACCACGACGTAGACGATGAGGTGGATGTACAGGCCCTGGCGGGCCTCGGCTTTCTGCTGAGCGGCTCGGCGTGCCCGATCCTCCCGGGTCGGCTCCGGGTGCGTGGGCGAGGCGTACTCGCGAAGCTCGGACGCCATTGGCGTTCACCTCCCGACATGCAGTGTCGCGCGAGCCATGGCTCCGACGTGAGGTCGAACGGGCCCTGACCGGCAGGACCGTCGGCGCTCGGTCGATCAGGGAGCTTCGTGGATCTCCTTGGCCGCGCGGATGCCGGACTCGAGCGCTCCCTGGATCCAGGCGTGGTACAGCGAGCAGTGCTCGCCGGCGAAGTGGACCCGGCCCTCGGGCGCGACGATCGCCGCCTGGAGGTCCGTCTGCTGGTCAGGGGCGAACAGCGCGAACGCGCCTCGGGCCCAGCGGTCGCCGTACCAGGCGTGTGAGGTCCCGACCTCGTACTCCTCGCGGATGCGCGGGTGGATCCGGGCCACGTCGTCGAGCGCCTCCTCGAGCCGCGTCTCGGGATCCATGGCGCCCCACTGGAGCGCGTCCTGCCCCCACGAGTACGACGCCAGCAGCACGCCGCGTTCGTTCGAAGGATCGGTCGGCGGGTAGTTCATCCGGCGGATCGGGAGGTCGGTCACCGTCGCACCGCCGCCGACGATGCCGTCCTCGGTCTCCCAGAAGCGGTGGCGGACCTGGAACAGCACCTTGGTCGACGCGTGGTAGTTCAGCTGGCGGATCGCCCGGCGCTTCTCGTGGGAGAAGTCCCGGCCGAGGATCTCCACGGTCCGGAGCACCGGGAACGGCAGCGTGCACACGCAATAGTCGCCGGTCACGTTGAACCGTCCGGACTCGGTTTTGAAGTGCACCGTCACGCCGTCGTCGGCCTGTTCGATCGCGTGGACCACCGAGCCGAACCGGACCTCCTGCTGGAGCTCGCCGAAGAACGCCTCCGGCAGCTGGTCCATGCCGCCGTCGATCGTCTGCATGTCGACGTAGGCGCCCTCGAGGTCCTCGCGGAGGATCTCCATGACCGCGTTGTTCATGTCGGTCTCGACGAAGTTCATGACCGCGTAGTACTCGATGGCGCCCTCGCTGAACCCGCGCTCGACCAGGAAGTCGTAGAGCGAGAACTGGTCGTACTGCGCGCGGATCTGCTCCCAGGCCGAGTCGCCGTGCTGGTCGAGCAGCGCCTTGATGTCCGAGATCGCGTGCGCCCACAGGTCGTCGGCCGTCTTGCCGCGTTCGTGTTCCTCGAGCTCGAACGGCAGGCGCTCAGGGTGCGCGTTCGCCTCCGCCAGCGTCATGCGCTCGCCGCCGACGTGGACGAGCCCCTTCGGGTTGCCCATGACGAACTCGCGCATGGGCATCCCGAACAGCTCGCAGTACTTCCGCGTGAGGTCGTGGGACCGCGGGATGCGCATCGCGCCGAACTCCGCCCACAGCCCCGGGGCGAAATCGCGACAGGTGTAGACGCGGCCGCCGACCCGGTTCTGCGCCTCGAGCACGACCACGTCGTGGCCCTGGCGCTTCAGCTCGTAGGCGGAGACCAGACCGGCCATCCCCGCGCCAACCACCACCACTCGCTTCCGGTCGCCGGCCCGGCGTTCGAGCCCGTGCGTCGCGACCTCCATGGTCTCCGGCGCGACCGGCTCGGTGACGACGGTCTGCGCGGCTCCCTCCGCGAGGAGCCGGTGTTCCCGCTCGTGTTCCTCTTCGCTCATCAGGCCATCAGTCCTTGGCGGGCTCCATGACCATCGGGGCCTTGTGGATCTCGTTCGCCGCGCGGATGCCGGACTCGAGCGCTCCCTGGATCCAGGCGTGGTACAGCGAGCAGTGCTCGCCGGCGAAGTGGATGCGGCCCTCGGGCGCGGTGATGTCCTCCTGGAGCTGGGTCTCCTGTTCGGGCTCGAACAAGGCGAACGCGCCGCCCGCGTAGGGGTCGGCGTCCCAGCTGTGCATCTTCCCGAGCTCGAACTCGTTGACGATCTCCGGGTGGATCTTGGCGACGTCCTCGAGCGCCTGCTCGACCGCGTCCTCCTGGCCCATCGAGGCCCACCGCACCGCGTCGCTGCCCCACGTGTAGGAGGCGAGCATCATGCCGCGCTCCTCGTTCGGATCGGAGAACGACGGGTACACGATGCGCCGGATCGACAGGTCGGTCGCCGACGTGCCGCCGACGATGCCGAGGGGCTCCTTCTCCCAGAACCGCGTCCGCGTCTGGAACAGGATCTTGGCCGACGAGTTGTAGTGGAGCTCGCGGATGGCCTTCTGCTTGCCGCGCGAGAGCGCCGGCTTGACCTCGATGTTCCGCATGACCGGGTAGGGGAGCGTGCAGATCGCGTAGTCGCCGTTGACGCTGAAGCGGTTGCCGCCGGTCCGGTAGTGCACGGTCACGTCGTGGTCGCTCTGCTCGATGGCGTTGACCTCGGCGCCGAACCGCACGTAGTGCTTCACCTGCTCGTAGAACGCCCGCGGCAACATGTCGGTCCCGCCGACGATCTCCTGCATGTCCTCGAACGAACGGCCGACGATCTCGCGCAGCTGCTCGATGACCGCCGCGTTCATGTTCTGCTCGCGGAACGACATCACGCCGTACAGCTCGATGGCGCCCTCGGAGAACCCCCGCATCTGGAGGAACTCGCGGATCGAGTACTGGTCGTACTCCATGAGGATCTTCTCGAACGCATCGTGGCCTTCTCGCTCGTAGAGGTCGCGGACCTCCTGCGTGGCCTCGTTCCACATCTCGCTGTAGGTGCGGCCGCGCTCGTGTTCCTCGAGCTCGAACGGGAGCCGCTCGGGGTGCTCGTCGGCCTCGGCCATCGTCATGCGCTCGCCGCCCACGTACACGAACGCCTTCGGGTTGCCCATGACGAACGGCCGGAGCTGGAGGCCGAACAGGTTGCAGTACTCGAGCGTGAGGTCGTGGACGCGCGGGATGCGCATGGCGCCGGCCTCGATGTACAGGCCGGGCGCCCAGTCGCGGAGGGTGTAGACGCGGCCGCCGACGCGGTGCTGCGCCTCGAGGACGAGCGGCTCGTGGCCCTGACGCGCCAGCTCGAACGCGGCGACGAGACCGGCGATGCCGCCGCCGACGATGATCACGCGCTTCTGGAGCTGAGGGCGCTCTTCGAGCCCCTCCCTCGGGACATCGAGGACCTCCTTCGCAACCGGCTCCGTGTGGAGCTCCTGCTCCGCGCCCTCGGCCATGAGGTGGTGTTCGCGGGCGTGCAGCTCGCCCTCCTGGTCGTGGTGCGTCCGCTCGTCGTCCACAGCAGAACCTCCAGTTCGTCGCTCGCGAAGGCGCGAGTGTACGTCGCCCCCTCCGGCTGTTGGAAGTGAGGCTGCGTTGCAGACCACGCGGGCGGTCGGCGACCATGCGCGGCGATGTCGCTCCTTCCGTTGGTGGCCGAGGAGAACGAGGCCGCCCTCCATGTGGTCAGCCAGGCGCTGCTCATCGCCGGCTTCGTCGCCACGGCGGCATGGCTGCTGCTCGCGCTGGTCATCCGGATCGTCCGGGCGCCGGACTCGCCGGTGGAGTCGCCGCCGACGATGGATCTCGGCTCGGAGCCGCCGGCAATCGCGAACCTGGTGACGAACGACTGGAAGCTCACGCCGGAGGCCGTGCCCGGGACGCTCCTCGACCTGGCGGCGCGCGGGTACGTGGACTTCCAGCAGGTCGAGCCGGGGCGGTTCGAGTGCCGGCTTCGTCCGAAGGACGAAGCCGGCCTCACTGCCTACGAACAGCGGATTCTGGCGCTCCTGCGCCAGAAGTCCGCGCACGGCGTGGTCCCGACCGAGGCGCTGACCACCGGGCCGGACGACGCGGCCGAGCGATGGTGGAAGGGGTTCCGGAAAGAGGTCGTCGGCGAGGCGAAGTCCCTGGGGCTCTCGGAGGACCTGTGGAACGCGGTCAGCCGCACGACGCTCGCCGGGGCCGCGTTCGTTCCGGCGGTGCTGTTCGGGATCGCGATCCCCGTCTACGGCGCGATCTACTCCGCCGTGTTCTCCGCGATCGTCACGGGGGCCCTGTGGGGCGGGGGCCGGCAGCGGTCGACTCCCGCGGGCCTGGAGGCGGGGTCGAGGTGGCTCGGGGTCAAGGAGCACCTCCGCCACGACTCCGTGTTCGACTCGCTGCCGCCGACGGCGATCATCACGTGGGAGCGGTACCTGGGCTACGGCGCCGCGCTGGGCGAGGCCGCCGGCGCGGCCCGGCCGATCGCGATGGGAGCGGAGAGCGACCGCCGGGCCTGGAGCTCGGTCGGCGGGCGGTGGCGCCAGGTCAAGGTGGTCTATCCGGGGAACATCGCCTCGCCCGGGTGGGGCCGGTCGCCGGGCGCCGTGGCGGCGCTGTCGATCCTGGCCGGGGCGGCGGCGTTCGGCCTGTTCTTCCTGGCTGCCCACATGGACGAGCTGATCGACACCGCTCCGGCGAACGCCGTCCGGGCGTTGAACATCGCCCAGGTCGTGGCCGTCGGCGTGGCGATCGTGGTGGCGTTCGCGGCGCTGGCGCAGTTCCTGCGGGCCGCCATCGACCTGTTCGCGAAGCGGCAGGTCACGGGCCTGGTCCTGCGGTCGCGCCGGTACGGGAGTGACGACAAGCCACAGTTCTACGTGGCGGTCGACGACGACTCGACCGAACGCGTCCGGGCCTGGCGGGTCCACCACGAGCTGTTCGTGCGAGCTCCCGGAGTACGGCTGGGTGACGGCGACCGTGACGCGGAACCTCCGCTTCGTGCGGGAGATGGAGTCGGTCCCGGCGCCCGCGCCGGGACCGACTGCGACCACCGGCGAGTTCACGTCCTGATCGCCCGGACGGTCGAGGGCCCGCGGCCGTCACCGGCCGCGGGCCCTCGGGCACCCGCGCGACCCCCGGAGGGTCAGTGCTGGAGCGGCGCCACCCGGCCCTGCGCACCCGACGTGAAGAACGTCGGGTTGGCGTTCAGATTGGCGAGCAGCGCGTCGACCTGCACCTTCTTGCCGGTCGTCCGGACCCGGAAGGTCACGTTCCGGTCTTCACCGTCGAGAACGCCGTCGCACAGGCGAAGCAGATCAGTTGGTCGGGCACGCCGAGGTTGGCGCGAGGTCGACGAAGCCCGAGGTTCGGTGGAGCCGAACAGCACCTCGACCTGCCCGCAGCCGCTGCACGTCCGGTACGCGATCCCGACCCGCTTCGCCTTGACGCCGTTCAGCTTCAGCGTGGCGTTGTGCTGCGTCGACGTCGACAGCGTCTTGGACGAAGGCGCTCGGCAGCCCGGTCTTCCTGCGTCCAGGTCCCCGACCCGACGGGCATCGGCCGTGTCGTCGACCGGGAGCTCGGTGCACTCTGGCGCTGACAGCGCCGAGGTGTTGCGCGCGTTGTCGCGCGACTGCGCCCGAAGCAGTACGTGAATCCCCGCCGCGAAGTGACACGTCGTGCTCGTCGGCGAGGTGTGCGTGAGCGCCGGCGACGTTGCGTGAACGAGCCGAAGGTCCGCCGTGGCGGCCGCCTTCTGCACCTTGACGTGAAGTCGTTGAGCCCGCTCCCGCCGGCGTCGGCGTCCCGCTCCACTGCAGGGCGATCGACTTCGAGAACTGCAGCGTCTTCGACGGCTTGAGCATCTTCGCCGTCGGGTTGGTGGTGTCGTTCGAGTCGAACGTCGCGGTCACGGTCTCGTTGCGCGTTCACGGTCTGCGTGCACTGCGTCGCCGGCCGGCGAGTCGCAGTTGGTCCAGCCGCCGAACGTCGAGGACGCGTTCGGGCGACGCGGTCAGGACGACCGTGTCGCCGGGCGTGTAGATCGAACGAGCACGACACCGCCGCAGTTGATGTGGCCGTCGTCGCTCGTGACGGTGCCGCCGCCGGCGCCGGCCTTGCTGCACGGTCAGCGTGCGGCGCCGCCGCCTGCCGATCGAGGCCTCGTACATCCCGCGGCCGTGGGTCGCGACCCGCAGGACCTCGCTCGCCGGTCCCGGGCTGGGCGATCGCCATGTCGAAGATCGGCGACGACCGGGAGCCCGGTCCCGAACGGTGTCCAGTTGCGCGCCGCTGTCGGTCGACTCGTACACGCCGATGTCCGTCCCGACGAACAGGTGCGATGTGGTCGATCGGATCGATCACCATCGCGTTGACGGGCACGTCGGGGAGGCCGGTGTTGCACGGCGGTCCACGAGGTCGAGGTCGCCGTTGATGTTCGTCGTCTTCCACACGTGCGAGTCGCCGCGCCGACGTTCCGCCCTGGAACCCGCCGATGCGCCACGTACGCGATGTTCGCGTTCGTTCGGGTCGATCACGACGCGCGCGACGTAGGCAGTCCGGGATCGTGGTTCGAGTTGTCGATGTTGGCGAGAGGGCTCGGCCCGGTCGTCGTGCCGAGGAGCTGCCCGCCGTTGCGCGCCGACGATCCGGACGTCGTCGTCGCCGGGAGCGATCGCGATGGCGCTGATCCTGCCGAGAGCGGCCGCCGGACAGCGTCTGGCTGACCGACGGGTCATGGTGCGTGCCCTGGTTCGCCGATCGGTGCAGCCGGTCGGTCCCGAAGTAGACGGTCGGTGGTCCGAGGCGCCGCACCGGGCCCGAGCTCGAGCGGCGCGTAGAACAACGGGTTCTCGGTGCAGCGAGATGCCGTTGGCGCGTGCCGCCGCAGCCGAGGAACGCCCAGCCGTTGTCGTGGGCGTTCGACGTCGTGGTCACCCGAGCGAAGCCGATGAGGTTGTTCTGCTGGTTGAAGTACGTGTGGTACATCGTGACGTTGGTCGTGTTCGCCGCGGTCTGGTCGATGGGCGCGAACCCGCCGTCGCCGAAGTCCGCCCGGGTCCAGGTGCCGTTCGGCTTGTACCACTCGGTGCCGTTGTCCTGGGTGCCGCCGATCGTGAAGTTCGGGTCGGTCGGGTGCACGGCGAGCGACTGGAACTGCGTCGCGGAGAACTGCGGTGTTGTTCAGGCTCGTCCAGGTCGCGCCGCCGTCGGTGCTCTTGCAGATGCCGCCGTCGTTGCCGGCGTACACGATCGACGGGTTGCTGGGCGCGTACTCGGTGGCGTGGGAGTCGGCGTGCAGCCCGCCGTCCGACGAGCGGGAAGCTCGTCACCGTTGGTGGCGCGCATGAGGATGTTCGCGCCGCGGGATCGTCGCGCCGGAGCCGCCGAGCAGCATCTTGTTCGCGTCGCTCGGGTCGATGGCCGGCGCCATGTCGTAGAAGCACTGGCCGCCGCAGAAACCGGTGGCGGCCGTGAGCGTGGTCGGGAAGGTGGCGCCGCTGTTGGTCGACTTGTACAGGTGTCCCGACGGTTCGAGGTTCGTCTCCGCGCCGACGATGGCCGTGTTGTTGGGACCGGTGGCGATCCGCGTGTTGAACACGGTGTTCGGCAGGCTGATGTGCGTGAACGACGGCGTCGCCTGGTCGGCGTTCGTGGAGCGCCAGATGCCGTTGTTCGCGGACGTGTTGAAGCCGACGTCCTCGATGCCGACCAGCAGGGTCGTCGAGCTGCCCGGCATGAACGACACGTCGGTGGAGGCCGGGAAGAACCCGGTGCCGGTGTTCGTCTGCGGGAGGCTCCCCGCGACCTTGGAGAACTGCGGCGTCCCGGCCGTGCCGTTCGTGGTGAGGTACAGGCCGGGATCGGCCGCGGCACTCGCGCCGCAGTTCCCACTCATTCCCGATGCCGATCCCGCCCGGTGTCACCGAGACGTAGACGCGTGTCGGCGTTCGCCGGGTCGACGGCGATGCCCTGGATGGCCATGAACTGGAACGCGTGTCCGTTGCCCGGCGCTCGTGCCGGTCCCGGCGATGCGGGCCTCGAAGGGGCCGTTCACGACCGGCGTCGTGCCGTTCGCGCCGTTGATGCGGTACAGACCGACTCCCGCGTAGGAGTCGCCGGACAGGTTCCCCTCGCCGGAGCCCGACGTACAGGACGGTGTTGTCGGTCGGGGCGATCGCGAGGGAGCCGACGGCGAGAGAGTCCTCGTCGTCCATGAGCGGGGTCCAGTCGGTGCCGCCGTTCGTCGACCGGTAGACGCCGCCCTGGGCGGTGCCGACGTAGACGACGTTCGCGTCCGTCGGGTCGACCGCGATCGCCGTCACGCGGCCGCTCACGGTGCTCAGCGGCGACGTCTGGCCGTTCGGGATTGGCGCGGGCCCGATGGCCGTCCACGTCGGACCGGTCTTGGTCCGGTTCGCCAGCTGTCGCTGGAACTTGCTCGATCGCCACCTGGCGGGCGTTGTACGTCGTCGGGAACGGCGCTCCGCGGTACATGGCGATCTGCTGGGCCCGCAGGGCGAGGTAGGTCGCCGGGTCGATGTGGCGGCCGACCGGCGGAAGGTCCGGGTCGCCCATGCCGATGTCGTTCGCCGTCGACCGCAGCACGGCGAGCGGGTCCGCCGTCGCGGTGGTGGTGCTTGGACGACGTCGAGCTCGCGCTCGGAACGACGCGCACCGACGATGAGCGCCACGACGGCGAGAACGAATGCTGCGCGAATCCGCGACACGACGCATGATGCGACTCCCCCTGCTTGGCCGATATTCCGATGATGGGCCTGCACCTGGGCGGCCGGTTCAGCCTGCGGGAACCCGCGTGGTGCCCCCCGAGGACCCTTGAGTTGACGGCGACTTTAGACAGGCGCCGGGTGGGTGTAAAGGGAATCGGGACGAATCGATCCGTCCCACCCGGCCCGTCGTACGGGGTCGTCGGCGACGCCTTGAGGGTCGCGACGAGCCCGTCGCACCTCCGCCGGACCCCTCGGGGGGGATTCGGGTACGGTTCGGCGGCGCGGATCGGGCGAGACTCCGGAGGTTCCATGGGCACGCTGGACGGCAAGGTCGCGGTGATCACCGGCGCGGGCCGGGGGATCGGCCGGGGCGAGGCGCTGCTGTTCGCCGAGGAGGGCGCCAGGGTCGTGGTGAACGACCTCGGCGGCGAGTGGGACGGCACCGGATCGGATTCCCGCGCGGCGTCGCAGGTGGCCGACGAGATCACCGCGGCGGGCGGTGAGGCCGTCGCGCACTTCGACGACATCAGCGAACCGGATGGCGCAGCGTCGTTGATCGGCCTGGCGCTCGACACGTGGGGCCGGCTCGACGCCGTGGTCAACAACGCGGGGATCCTCCGCGACCGGATGGTGTTCAACATGTCGGTCGAGGAGTGGGACGCGGTGATCAAGGTCCACCTGCGCGGCCATTTCCTGGTGGCGCAGCAGGCCGCCTCGCACTGGCGGGAACGGTCGAAGGCCGGCGAGGAGGTGCGCGCCTCGATCGTGAACACGTCGTCGACGAGCGGCATCCTCGGCATCGCGGGCCAGTCGAACTACGGAGCGGCGAAGGCCGGGATCGCCGCGTTCAGCTCCATCACCGCGATGGAGCTCGAGCGGTACGGCGTCCGGGTGAACGCCATCGCACCCGGCGCGCGGACGCGCATGACCGAGAAGACGTTCGGCGACATCTCGGCGCCGGCGGAGGGGGAGTTCGACCAGCTGGCGCCCGAGAACGTCGCGCCGCTGGTGGCATTCCTGTCCTCCGACGCCGCGGAGGGCATCACCGGCCAGGTGTTCGGGATCCAGGGCGGGCTGGTGGAGCTCTACCAGGGGTGGCACCCGGTCTCGTCGGTGAACAAGGACGAGCGGTGGACCGCGTCGGAGCTGGCCGGGCGGATGGACGAGCTGTTCGGCGACCGGCAACGCGTCTACCGACCGCCGGCGTCGCCGTTCCGGCGCGCCGCCGGCCTCGGCGGGTCCGGCTCGGGCGCCGGCGAGAGCGCGTAGTCGACGTGGCGACGTACTTCGCGGGCGTCCAGCTGTTCGACGGGAGGACCGTGCGCAGCCGCGCCGGCGTGCTGATCGCCGGCGGGCGGATCGAGTGGGTCGGTCCCCACCGCCGCGCGCCGCGTGCTGCGCGCGCGGCGCACGACGTCGACGGCGCCGGCCGGACGCTCACGCCCGGCCTCATCGACTGCCACGTGCACCTGTGCTTCGACGGCGGAGGGGACTTCCAGGCCGAGGGCCTGCAGGTCGCCGGCAACGACACCCTGGCCACGGTGAAGGCGCTCCGGAACGGGCGCCGCCAGCTCGAGCACGGAGTGACCACCGTCCGCGATCTCGGCGGACCGTCCGGCTACGCGTGTGCGCTCGCGGCGGCGATCGACGACGGAACGGCCGACGGGCCGACCGTCGTGGCGGCCGGCCGCGCATTGACGATCACGGGCGGGCACGGCCACGGGACCTTCGCCTACGAGGTCGACGGCCCGGAGCACGTCCGCCGCGCCGTTCGCGAGCAGATGCGGAGCGGCGCCAAGGCCATCAAGGTCATCGCCACCGGCGGCGTGCTCACCCCCGGCGTGAGTGCCGACTTCACGGCGTTCACGCTCGAGGAGCTCCAGGCCGCGGCCGACGAGACGCACAAGTGGAACCGAGGCATCGCCGCCCACGCCATCGGCGCGGTCGGCGTCGAGAACGCCGTGCGAGCCGGGTTCGATTCCATCGAACACGGCTCGCAGATCAGCACCGCCGTGGCCCGCATGATGAAGGAGCGCGGGACGTTCCACGTGCCGACGATCTCCGCGCTCCGCGGGCATCGTCGACAACCCCGACGATGTCCCGGACTACGCGGTCGAGAAGGGCCTCCAGGTCCTTTCGTGGCTGCGGGACTCGTTCCGGCGGGCCGTCCGCGAAGGGGTGCGGTACGCGTGCGGCACGGACGCAGGGACGCCGTTCAACCCGCACGGCAGCGCGCCGCTCGAGATCGAGCGCATGGTCGAGTGGGGCCTGACCCCGCTCAAGGCGCTCCAGTCGGCGACGTCGAACGCGGCGGAGCTGCTCCGGGTTCCCGACGTGGGAACCATCGAGGTGGGCAAGCGCGGCGACGTCGTGCTGTACGAGGGCGAGCCGCTCGACGAGGTCTCGCTGCTGGCGACGCCGAAGGTCGTCCTGAAGCGCGGCGAGGTCGTCGCGGGAACCCTGCCGTGACCGACGTCGACGCCGCCGCGGCGCTGCCCGGCCTGGTCGAGGTCTCCACGGGCGGACGCCTGTGGGTGGAAGCCCGCGGCGACGGCCACCCGGTCCTGCTCCTGCATTCCGGCCTCGTCGACTCGCGCATGTTCGACCCGCAGATGGACGCGCTCGACGCGGCAGGGTACCGGCCGATCCGGTTCGACTTCCGGGGGTTCGGGCGGTCCGAGCGGCCGACCGAGCCCTACTCGAACCTCGCCGACGCCGTGGCAGTCCTCGACGCGATGGAGGCCGAGCGGGCGGCGGTGGTCGGATGCTCGCTCGGCGGCGCCGTCGACCTCGGGCTGGCGATCGAGCACGGCAGCCGGGTGAGCGCCCTGGTCCTGGCCGCCTCCGGGATCCCGGGCTACCAGGACTGGTCGCCCCGCATGCGCGCGATCTGGGACGAGGTCGACGAGGCCGTGAAGAAAGGCGACATCGACCGCGCCCACGAGCTCGACATGTCGCCCTGGGTGCTGACGCTCGGCGAGCCCTCCGACGACCTCATCCGCGCGATCGGCCACGACAACGCCGACGTGCTGACGATCCCCGAGGAGCTCGAGACCTGGCCGGAGGAACCGCTCGAGCCCCGCCTCGACGAGATCGCCGCTCCCACGCTCGTGACGGTCGGCGACCGCGACATCCCCGAGATGCTGGCCATCGCCGACATGCTCGCGGAACGCATCCCCGATGCGCGCGGCCCGGTCGTCATCGAGGGAGCCGACCATCTCGTTCCGACCCGCCGCCCGGAGGAGTTCAACCGGGCGATGCTCGAGTTCCTCGACGTCGTCGTCGGTTCGTAGCTTCGCGAAGCAGTCTGGGAACGGCGCGTGTAGCGTTCGGAACGACATGGCCGGAGGCATCGGGGTCGGCGTTCAGCTGCTCGGGCGGCCGCCCGCGGCCGCGCTTGCCGCGATCGCCAAGGGGCTCGAGGTCGCGGGCGCCGACTCGTTCTGGGCGCCCGACCACTGGATGTACCTGGCGCCGCTCGGCGTGTGGGATTCCTCGACGTTCCCCTCGGCCCGGCTCATCCGGAGCCCCGAGGAGAACTTCGACGCGTGGTCGTTCCTCACCTGGCTCGCCGGACGCACGCGGAAGGCGACCATCGGCACCGCCGTCACCGAGGCCATCCGCAGGCACCCCGCCGAGATCGCCCAGGCGGCCCTCTCGATCCACCACCTGTCGCACGGTCGGTTCGTCCTCGGCATCGGCGCCGGCGAGAAGGAGAACATCGAGCCGTACGGCCTCTCCTACAAGGGCCAGGTCAGCAGGCTCGAGGAGGCGCTGTACGTCATCCGGCTGCTGTGGGGCTCGAAGGACTACGTCTCCTACCAGGGGAAGTTCTTCGAGCTCGACCGCGCGGTCATCGGCCTCGGGCCGTACCGCGGGAAGTTCCCGCCGATCTGGATCGCCGCGCACGGCCCGCGGACGCTGCGCCTGACCGGACGGTACGGCGACGGTTGGCTCCCGACCCACCAGATGGAACCCGAGGAGTATTCGGAACACCTCCGCGAGATCCGGAGCGCCGGATTCGAGGCCGGCCGATCGATGTCGAACTTCACGCCGTCGTTCGAGATGACCGTCGTGACCGCCGAGACGCACGACGCGGCGCACCATCTGCTCGACACGAACGCCATGCGGCTCGGCGCCCTCGTCATGCCCGCCGAGCTGTGGGAGCGCGAAGGCCAGCACCACCCGTTCGGGAACGGGTTCCGGGGGGTCGTCGACTACGTTCCCTCGCGGCTGGACCCGGACGAGGTGCGCGAGCACATGAAGGCGGTGCCGTTCGGCATCCTGCACGCCGCGTTCGACCACGGGACCCCCGAACAGCTCGCCGCCCGCGTCGAGTCCTATGCGGCGGTCGGGCTGAAGCACGTCGTCCTGCGGAACGTCGGCCCGCTCATCGACCCCAAGCGCGCCCTGCCGTCGTTCCGCGACGTCGGGCGGATCATCCGGCTCCTCCGCCGGCGCTGACCCTGGCGCGGTCCGGGGGGCGATGGTACAAGGAGTCGCGATGGCGGACCCGCGGATCGGAACCGAACTGGCGGGCTACCGCATCGAGTCGCTGCTCGGCCGGGGCGGCATGAGCGTGGTGTACCTGGCCGAGGACCTCCGGCTCAAGCGGCGCGCCGCCCTCAAGGTGCTCGCGCCCGAGCTCGCCATGGACGCGTCGTTCCGGGAACGGTTCATCGCGGAGTCCGAGCTCGCCGCGGGGCTCGACCACCCGAACGTCATCCCGATCTTCGAGGCCGGCGAGGCGAACGGGGTGCTGTTCATCGCGATGCGGTTCGTCCAGTCGACGGACCTCAAGGCGCTCATCACGCGGGACGGACGACTCTCGCCCGAACGCGCCTTGTCCATCGTCGGCCAGACGGCCAGCGCGCTCGACGCCGCGCACCAGCAGGGCCTGGTCCACCGCGACGTGAAGCCGGCGAACATCCTGGTCGCCGAGGGCCAGGGGGCCGGTGGGGGCGACCACGTGTACCTGGCCGACTTCGGCCTGACCAAGCGGGCCCAGCAGCGCACCGGCCTCACCCGCACCGGGCAGTTCGTCGGCACCGTCGACTACGTGGCCCCGGAGCAGATCGAGGGCAAGGACATCGACGGCCGGACCGACGAGTACGCGCTGGCCTGCGTGCTGTACGAATGCCTGGTCGGCGACAGCCCATACCCGAAGGACGACGAGACGTCGGTGCTGATCGCGCACCTCATGGACCCGGTGCCGTCGATCCGGGCGGTCCGGCCCGACCTCCCGCCGGAGTTCGACCAGGTCCTCCAGGCGGGCATGGCCAAGAAGAAGGAGGGGAGGTACTCGGACTGCGTGTCGTTCGCCCGTGCGGCCTCGGACGCGATGGGCGTCGGCGGGTCGTCGGCCACGCGGGTGGTGGCGCCGCCGGGGTCGGGGACGTTCGAGCCCGCGCCGCCCACCGCCGGCGAGACGCGGGTGGCCGGGCCGCCGCCCCTGGCCGGGGTTCCGTCGTTCTCGGCGCCGCCCACCGGCGAGCCCGTGATCGCGGCTCCGCCGCCCACCGCGCAGACGCCCCAGCGAGCCTTCGAACCCGCGCCCTCCGCGCAGCCGCCGGGGGGCGCGCGGCAGCCGCCACGCAAGGGCCGGAGCCGGCTGCTGACGATCATCGGGGCCGCCGTCGCCGCCGCCGTGGTGGCCGCCTTGCTGGTGGTGTTGCTGGGCAAGGGGGGTGGCGACGGCGGCCAGTCCGGGTCGCCCGGCCCCGGGATCAGCTCCCCCCGGAGACCGTCCAGTCGTTCGCGCCGGGGACGAACATCTACGTCGACGACTTCTCCGACAACAGCGGCGGCTGGGACGAGACGAGCCAGGGCGGATTCCACGACGGCGTTCGCGACGGCGTCTACTTCCAGACCATCAAGCAGAACAACCCGAACGGCCCCCAGGTGTTCGCGTCGTCGACCGCCCGGGACCCGGCGGTCCAGAGCCTCGGGGACGTCAGCATCACCGTGACGGCGACCAAGGTCGCCGGCGCCGGCGCCAACGGCTACGGGCTCGCATGCCGGACCGGAGGAGGAACGGTCTCCTACTACTTCGTCGTCGGCTCGACCGGCGGGTGGGCCATCGAGAAGAGCGACGGCGTCAACCAGCCCGTCCTCGCCAACGGAACCGACCCGATCATCAAGAAGGGGAACAACGCCCCGAACGAGATCCGCGGCGACTGCGTCGGCGGGGCCGACGGAGGAACGGTCGCGCTGACGCTGTCCGTGAACGGCAAGCAGATCGGGACCACCACCGACACTCCCGACGCGCAGGTGCCCGGCGACTCGCCCGGCACGATCGCCTCCGGAACGGTCGGCCTGGTCTCGGTGGGCAACAAGGGCCTCGAGGTGCACTTCGACGACTTCCAGGTGAAGGCGCCGGGGTAGCTCGAGGCCGCGCAGGGACGAGACCGACGAATATCGGAGCGGAGCCAGCGCCGATTGAGTATCGGTTTGACTACGACCCCAGTCGGCTTTCGTTGCCGTTGTGGGCCGGACGTGGTGGTCTATCCCTCCCGTGATCCCTCCGGACGACGAACGCACGCCATCAGCCGGCCCCCCCGGCGTGGCCGAACGCGCCCCCGTGCCGGCGAGGAGCGCAGACGCGGCGGTCGAAGCGCCGCCAACGGATCCGGGGGCGCCGGATCAGTCGGAACCCCCGGAGCCGGTCGAGCCGGTCCACCCAGGCGAGCCGGTTCCCGCGGACGGAACGACGGAATGGCCCGAGGCGCACCCCGAGCCGGGTCCGATCTGGGGCTGGGTCCGGTCGCACGGCCCGCTCGTGGTGCTCGGCCTCGTGATCCTGTTCAACCTGTGGGCGCTGCACCCGAACGCCTACGTCACCACCTACGCGAACGACAGCTCGGTGCACGTCTCGATGGCGCGCTGGGCGAACATGCGGATCGAGGAGGGCCACCTGCCGTTCGACGGGTGGTTCCCCTACCTCGACCTCGGGGCTCCGCGGTTCCACCACTACCAGAGCCTGCCGGCGATCGTGACCGGCGCCATCGGGACCGTCGTCGGGACCGACGGGGCGTTCCATTGGCTGACCTACCTGCTGATCGCCCTGTGGCCGATCTGCGTGTTCTTCACGATGCGCCTGCTGGAGTGGGAACCGTGGCCGGCCGTCATGGCCGCGGTCGTCTCGCCGATCATCGTGAGCGCGCCGCTCCTCGGCTACGAGTGGGGGAGCTACACCTGGGGCGGCTACGGCCTGTACACGCAGTTATGGGGGATGTGGCTCATGCCCCTCTCCTGGGCGCTCACGTGGCGCGCTGTGTCCGGCCGGGGGAAGTACTGGCACGCGGCGTTGGTCTCCGGCCTGTGCATCGGGGCGCACCTCCTGACCGGGTACCTCGCGCTGCTCGTGATCGGGGTCTGGGTCCTGATCAAGCCCTCGGAGATCCTGCGGCGGGCCGGCCGCGCGCTGATCGTCGGGGTGGGGACGCTCGCGGCGGCGGCCTGGGTCCTCGTGCCGCTCCTCACCGACGCGAAGTGGACCACCCAGGACCCGTTCTCCCACGGCAACGCCGCCTACGACTCGTTCGGCGCGCTGAAGATCCTGCGATGGCTGTTCACCGGAGCGCTGTTCGACAACCAGCGGTTTCCCGTGATCAGCATCCTGGCGGCGATCGGGTTCGTCGTGTGCCTGGCGCGATTCCGGCGGGACGAACGGGCCCGCGTGATCCTCGGCGCCGGCACGCTCGCCATGCTGCTGTTCTTCGGCCGCTCGACGATGGGCCCGGCGCTCGACCTCCTGCCGGGGAACGGGGACCTGTTCCTGCGCCGGTACGTGTTCGGCGTCCACATGGCCGGGATCATGCTCGCCGGGATCGGCGCCGTGTACGCGGGCCGGGGCATCCTCCGCGTGGCCCGGCGGATCCGGATCCCCAGGAACCCGCGATGGCGGCCGGCGTTCGCCGTGGGCGCCGTCGTGGTCCTCGGCACGGGGTGGTTCGCCGCCGGGTACGCGGACCGGGGGCACTACGCCTCCCGCCAGTTCACCTGGGTCAAGCAGCAGCGCCAGGCGGAGGCCGCCACGGGCGCGGACTTCCGCGCGCTGGTCGCAAAGGCGAAGACCCTGGGGCCGGGGCGGTTCTTCTCGGGGCAGGGGAGCAGCTGGGGAAAGGACTACATGGTCGGGTTCGCGCCCAACGACATCGAGCTCCTGTTCTCGCTGGTCGACGCCGTCGGGTTCAACCGGCCGACGTGGTCGCTGTCGTCGAGCGTCACCCACTACATCAACTCGCGGGACCCCGACCAGGCCCGGCTGTTCAACATCCGGTACCTGATCCAGCCGGCCGACTCGGAGCCGCTCGTCCCGGCGCGCAAGATCATGGAACGGGGCAAGTTCGCGTTGTTCGAGGTGCCGGGGCCCGGCTACTTCGAGCTCGTCGATGCCACCGCCCCGCCGATCACCGCCGACCGCACGAACCTCGGCGTGAACATGCAGGAGTTCCTCAAGTCCGACCTGATCGGGCGGCGGCTGTACCCGACCGTCGAGTTCGGGGGCGACCCGGCGGCCCCGCCGACGGTGACCTCGGACGAGGAGGGGACCGGCCTGGGGAGTGTGCGCTCGCAGGTGGCCGAACCGGAGCAGGGACGGTTCGTGGCCGAGGTCGACGTCCGTCGCCGCGCCATGCTCATGCTGAAGGCGTCGTACGACCCGCGGTGGCGGGTCACGGTCGACGGCGAGGTGGTGAAGCCGCAGATGATCGCGCCGAGCTTCGTGGGGCGCGAGGTCGGGCCGGGGCGACACACGGTGGAGTTCCAGTACGTCCCGTACGGCTGGTACTGGCTGATGTTCCTGATCTCGATCGGATCGATCGTGGTGCTGGCGCTTGTCGACCGCCGCCGGCGGGACGCGATCGCGCTGGCCGCGTCCGTGCCGCCGTTCACCGACCGGCCGCCGCGGCGCCGAAGTCGCCACGCGGCGGGTCGGGCGCAGGTCGCCGACGGCCGAGGAGGTCGAGCCGCGCGCCGGCGGAGCTGACGACCGTGATCGGTGCCGACGGTCGACCGCCGGGAACCGCAGCGGGACGACGGCGACGGTCAGCCGCCGGCCAGCACCGCGGCGCCGACGGCGCCCGAGTAGTCGCCCAGCTCCGTCGTCAGGATCGTCGGCGGGTTGTCCGGCACGAACAGGTGGGGCTGCATCGCCTCCGCGACGCGGTCGGCGAACGGCTTGCCCAGCCGGTCGCCGAGCCCGCCGCCGATCATGATCGCGTCGACGTCGAGCAGGTTCTGGGCCGAGGCCAGCGCGTACCCGAGCGCCCACACGGCGTCGTCGACCAGCTCGCGGGCCATCTTGTCGCCCTCCTCGAGGGCGTCCGCCCACACGCCGGAGGACAGCCGGGTCCGGCCCTTCTTCTCCATGATCTTGAACAGGTCGGTCTTCTCGCCCTTCTTCACGAGCTCTCGGGCGCGGACCTCCATCCGGCCCCTGCCGGCGTAGGCCTCGAGACAGCCTCTGCGCCCGCAGGCGCATTCCCGCCCGTCGGGCTTCACGACCGCGTGGCCGATCTCTCCGGCGGCGCCGCGCCCGGTCCGGAGCTTGCCGTCGAGGATCAGGCCGCCGCCGACGCCGGTCCCGACGAACACGCCGAGGAAGTTGTCGTACGGCCGTCCGGCGCCGCGCTCGAACTCGCCGAGGATGGCCACCCGGACGTCGTTGTCGATGTGGACGGGAATGCCGCCCAGGCCCTCCGACACACGGGGCCCGAGGGCGACCGGTGGGTCGACGAAGCCCGGGACGTTGTTGGCGAGGGACACCTCGCCCTTGTCGGCGTCGATCTCGCCGGGCGTCCCGATGCCCACGGCCGCGAGGTCGTCCGGGGACGCGCCGGCCTGTGTGAGCGAGTCCTTCGCCGCCTGGACGATGGCCGCGATGACGTCGTCGGCGCCGGTCTGGGGCGTCGGGACCCGGGAGCTGCCGACGATCTCCTTGTTCCGCAGCACGACCGCCTGGATCTTGGTCCCGCCGAGGTCGACCCCTGCGGTCAGCACGGCCTCGCCACCCGATCCGTCCTGTTCCTGCTCGGCGGCGGTCGCGTTCGGTTCCGTCGCGTCGTCATCCGAAGTTTCCTGTGTCGTCTCGTCGTCCATGCGCCGCATGCTACTTCGGTCGCGTTCGCGAGCAGAACGTGACAGGGGCAGGTCAGGACGCCGGCGCGAGCGCCGGGTCGAGCACGGTCCAGTCGCCGGCGCGGAGCGCGTCGAGCAGGACCGTCACCTCACGATCGTGCTCGACGGCGTCCTGGACGCCCGGCTGGAGCCGGGCGTGCCCGACCAGGATGCCGCCGACGACCCTCCCGTCCGCGACGAGGAGCTTCCGGTACCGGGCGTCGGCCTTCTCCTCCATGGCGATGACGACGTCGTCCGGCGACAGCGGGTCGAACCGGCCGACCGAGAAGATGTCGATGCCCGCAACCTTCAGCGTCGAGGCGGGGGCCATCGGCCTGTACCGCGCGTCGCCCCCCACGGCGTTGATCCCGGCCACCTCGCCCTGGCGCGCCGACTGCGGCCACAGGCCGACCACGCGCCCGTCGAACTCGGCGATGTCGCCGGCCGCGAACACGTTCGGGTCGCTCGTGCGCATGCGGTCGTCGACGACGATGCCGTGGGCGACCGCGAGCCCGGCGGCCTCGGCCAGGTCGGTGTTCGGCACGATCCCGGGGCATGCCAGGAACAGGCCGCAGTCGAACGTCCGTCCGTCGTCGAGGACGACCCCGTCGACGCGGCCGTGGCCGCTGATCTCGCTCGCCGATGCGTTCGTCACGATCACGATGCCGAGCGCCTCCAGGTACCGCTGGAGCACCCGGGCGGCAGGCTCGTCGAGCTGGCGCCGGAGCAGCCACCCGGAACGCTCGAGGACGGTCGGGACGATCCCCAGCTTGAACAGGGCGTACGCCGACTCGAGCCCGAGCAGCCCTCCGCCCGCCACCACCGCCCGGCGGACGCCGTGCTCCTGCACGAACGACCGGATGTCGATGGCGTCCTCGGCGGAGCGGAGGGTGAAGCTTCCCGGCTGGGCCACGCCGGGGACGTCGGGGACGACGCTCCGGGAGCCGGTCGCGACCACCATGCGGTCGTATTCGAGCGCCTCGCCCGTTGCGAGCTCCACCGTCCGCGCGGCGAGGTCGATCGACCGCGCGCGGGTGTTCAGCCAGCAGGTGACGTCGTGGTCCTCGTACCAGGTGTCGGGCAGCAGGTAGAGCCCGTGCATGGCCGAACGGCCGTAGATGAGCCGGGAAATGGCGATGCGGTTGTAGAACCGGTGCGGCTCGAGGCCGACGACGTGGATCTCGCAATCGGGGTGGGCGCGCCGGGCGTGGTCGACGGCGTTCGCGCCCGCGACGCCGTTGCCGATGACGACGAGCCGGCGGACCGCGGGGTCGTGCAGGGCGGCCTCGTGTCGTTGCGCCGGACGCCCCCGGCTCGCTCCGGCACCAGCGAGATGGCGCACGCGCCGAGGACCCGGGCCTGGCACGCCATCCGGGTGTTGTCGGCGAACCCGAGGCGCGCGAGCGTCGTGGCCTCGTCGGCGCCCAGCGGCGAGAGCGATCCGGCCCCGGCCAGGATCGCGATGGGGTCCGCGCCGCACACGCCCATCCGGCACCCCGACTCGATCGGCAGCCCGGCGTCCTCGATGACCTGGAGCAGCGCCGTGCCGGGGGCGACCGCGATCTCCCGCCCATCCGGTTCGATCCGAACGCCCGGCGCGTCCCCGGTCGTCTCGCGCAGGACCGCCATCCCCGTCGGCGCGACCACGGTGACCCCCGCCGTGGCGGCCTCGTACCTCGGTTCCTTGGCGAACGTCCGGACGAGCCACGGGATGGTCAGGGCGAGGACGAGCGCCCGGCCGATCCAGACGACGGCGGTCCGCGGGTCGCCCGTCGGGGACGCGATCGTGTCGACGAGCGTCGGCACGCTGTACCAGTAGAAGGCGTTGAGGGCGAACGCCGCGAAGATCGCCGTGAGCTTGTGCGCCGAGATCGGCAGGAACACCTCGGCCGCGAAGAAGATCGCGACGCTCGCCGCGACGTACAGACCGATCCGCCCGTACACCCACGCCGCCGACTGCCCCGGCGAGTCGGGCATCGAGAAGAACCCCAGCACGAGCCCCGGGAACGCCGCCGGAAAGAACCGCCGGGGGCCCGAGTAGTGCGGGTCGTCGTCGGAGAGGTCGGCGAGCTTCGCCACGCGCGGGTTGAAGTCAAAGCAGTTCTTCGCGCAGCCGACGCACGGCTCGCAGTGGCTGTTCCGGACGAGCAGGAACGGCGTCTCCCCGTACATCCGCTGCACCGGGAGCAGCGGACAGATGCTCGAGCACCACCCGCTCTTGCCCTTGAAGACGAACCCCCCGACGAACGCCAGGGCGAGAGCGGCGACCAGCAGCCCGGCGGTGGCGGGCCCATTCGAATTGAACACCACCTTGCGGAGCGGCACCAGCGTGAGGAACGCGGCCACCGCGATCACGTACGAGTGCCGGCTGAGCGCCGTGGGGACGGTCCGGGCCCGGGTGAACCGCAGCACGCGGGGGAGTTGGTTGCTCGCGGCGAGCGGGCACAGGTTCCTCCAGAGCCCGGGCATCGCGAACCACACGATCGGCAGGAGCGGGACGAGGACCTTCCAGAACACCTTGAGCCCCGTGTCGGGCGCCGCGACGAGGACGACGCACAGGGCGACGCCGGCGGCGAGGGTGACCATGCGGGCGGCGAGCCACGCTGTGAGTGGGACACGGATCGGCAGCTGCGTGTAGTTCGGGAACGCGGGTCGTTCGACCGGCGCGCCCTGGAGCGCCCGTGGCTCAGTCTTCACGCGCCTCCGCCCGCCGCAGACGCGTGGCCAGCACGCGGCCGAGCTCGAGGAGCAGCGACCGACCGAGGTCGGGATGGCGGGCGGCAAGCGCCTCGAACGCGTCCGGTCCCAGCCGGAGGACCTCGCACGGGGTGACGGCCCGCACGGTGGACGACCGTGGCATCCCGTCGAAGAACGCGACCTCGCCGAGCAGGGAGCCGGGGCCGAGCTCGCGGGCCCGGTGCTCGCCGCCCGCATCCGGAACGAGGACCTCGACGGTCCCGGACGCGATCACGAACAGCGACCGGTCGACCTCGCCCCTGGCCATGACGACCTCGCCGGGCGCCGACGCGGCGCCGTTCCATGGAATCGATGAGGCGCAGCCAATCGACCTGGCCGAGGTTCTCGAGGAACACGTGCGCCCCGGAGGAGCTCCGGTCCTGTTCGCCGGCCGGGTAGTCGAAGAAGCCCGTGCCCGTCACCCCCCTCCCCGCCTGGGTCCGGCCGATTGTGGCAGACCGCCCGCCGGCGGTTTGCCGGTTGGTCCCGCGCTCGTCGTCCGGGGTCGTGTCGGACCCTCCTGTCACGATCGTCGCGAGTCCTTCGAACTGCCCCTTCGAGGAGGATCGATGCAGGAGATCGGGATCGCACTGACCGCGCTCGGCGCCGGCTTGGCCGTCGGGTTCGTGCTCGCCGTGCGGCAGCGCTCGGCGAGCCGGGCCCGGGTCGCCGACGACCGCGCCCTGGCCTCGTCCTCCGCGTTGGAGGCGATGATCGAGACGCAGTCGGCGGAGATCCGGCGGCTCGCCGACGGCGCGCGGCTGCGCGACGCCGGCGAGGAGCGGCTCCAGCAGGAGATGCGCGCCGCCCGGCGCGCCCTCGAGGAGCTCCGCATCCGCGACCAGGAGCGCCGGTCGCGCGAAGCGGAGCACGCCGAGGTCGTCCGGCGCCTCGCGACCGTGCTCGCCGGGGGGTCGGCCAAGGGGCGGGCGGGGGAGAACGTGCTCCGCGAGCACCTGGCCGAGCTGCCGCCGGGCATGCTCGTGAGCGACTTCCGGGTGAACGGCAAGGTCGTGGAGTACGGGCTCCTGCTGCCCGACGGCCGCCGGTTGCCGATCGACTCCAAGTGGACCGCGGTGCGCGAGCTCGAGGCGCTCGAGGCCGCCGTGGACGACCCCGCCCGGCAGGAGGCGCTCGTCCGCGAGGTCGAACGCGTGGTCGTGGGCAGGGCCCGCGAGGTCGCGCAGTACCTCGACCCCGGTCTGACGGCGCCCGTCGCGGTCGCCGCCATCCCCGACGCGGCGTACGCGGTCCTCCGGCGGGCGCACGCCGAGGCCTTCGGCCGCGGCGTGGTCATCGTTCCGTACTCGGCGGCGCTCCCGGTCCTGCTGTTCCTCTACAGCCTGGTGGCGCGGTTCGGCTCCGCGGGCGACATGGAGGCCTGCCTCACCGAGGTGAGCGGCGTGCTCGAGGTGATGGAGAGCGTCCTGGAGAACAAGGTCGCCCGCGCGGCGACCATGCTGTCGAACGGGGCCGACGAGATCCGCTCGCAGCTCGGCAAGGCGCGCGGTTCGGTCGCACGGGCCCGCGCCGGCGCAGGCGTCGTCGAGCCGATCCCGCTCGACCAGGGCGCCGAGGCCCTGCCGTTCGGGGGCCGCGACGGGGCACCGGCTCCCAGCCTGCTCCGCGCGATCGACTGACCGCGGGCGCCGGGTCTTCCGGGCCCCCGGCTGTTTCCGGGGGCCCCGGGGGCCGTTCCGGTGGCCCGCAGGCCGTTGCGCCGACGGAGTAGGGTGCGTCCGTGGGCTTCGCGGAGGCGCTGGCGCAGCACGGGTTCGAGGTGGCCGAGGACCGGGAGAAACACGTGCTGTACCGGGCCGAACCGAACCCCTACCTCTCGTACACGGTGCACGCCTACCGTGACGGCACGGCGCTGTTCACCTGGGAGTACGCGATCGTGGACTACCTGGCGACGCGGAGCATCGCGCTCGGTTCCTCGGAGGCGCTCAACACGTTCATGTTCCCCGCGACCGACGACACGGGGCCGCAGGACGCGGCGTGGCTGACCTCCGTGCTCGACCGGACCGAGGCGCTGCTCGCCTCCCTGGACTTCGTCCATCCCGAGGGCTGACATGCGGTGCGGTTGCCGCCCCCTCGGCCCGGCGGTACAACCTCGGGCATCGTGAGCAGGGTCATCGCCGTCGCCAACCAGAAGGGCGGGGTCGCCAAGACGACCACCGTGGCCGCCCTTGCGTCCGCCATGGCGGAACAGGGCCGGAAGGTGCTGGCGGTCGACCTCGATCCCCAGGCCTGCCTGACATTCAGCCTCGGCCTCGAGCCCGACGACCTCGACCCGACGGTGCACGACGTGCTCGTGGGCCGCGTCCGGCCGGGGCAGGCCGTGGTCGACGTTCCGGACGACGAGTTCCGGCTCCTGCCCGCGAACATCGACCTGGCGGGCGCCGAGGCCTACCTGCTGACCCGTACGGGCCGGGAGTACGCGCTGCGCCAGATCCTCGAAGAGCTCGGTGATTACGACGTGGTGCTCCTCGACTGCCCGCCGTCGCTCGGCGTGCTGACGATCAACGCGCTGACCGCCGCCTCGGAGGTGGTGATCCCGCTGCAGTGCGAGACGCTTTCCCACCGCGGGGTGGGGCAGCTGTTGTCGTCCATCGAGGACGTGCGGCGGCTGACGAACCGGGGCCTCGTCGTCCGGGGGATCCTGCCGACGATGTTCGACGGCCGGACGAACCACGCGAAGGAGGTGCTGGCCGACGTGGGGTCGCGGTACGGCCTTCCCGTGCTCGACCCGCCGATCCGCAAGAGCATCCGGTTCGCGGAAGCCCCGCGCGACGGCCGGAGCATCCTCCGGTACGCACCGTCCCATCCCGGCGCGGAGGCGTACCGGGAGCTGGCCCGGCAGATGGCGTCGTGAGCCCGACGAACGAGACCGGGGGAGGCGGGAAGCGCCGGTCGGGCCGGCGGAGCTCGGCGCCGCTCCAGCACATCCAGGTGGGCGGATCGGCGCCCGTCGAGGAGGACGATCTCGACCTCGAGGCCGACGAGCCCGACCTCGGCGAGGCGGGGGCGGCTCCCTCCAGCCACGACGCGCGTGGTTCGTTGTCCGGGACCCGTCGAGGCGGGGCCGCGACGGGCGGATCGGCGAGGCGCCCCGTGGCGCGTCCCGTCCGGACCGGCCTCGATCGCATCAAGTCGCGGGTGGCGCCGGTGGCGTCCGACGTTGTGGAGTCGGGTTCGGAATCGGCGTCGGCCGCGCCCGGAGACGGGCGAAACGATCTCAGTGACGCAGCCGGGCGCGACCCGCTCGGGCGTGCCGCGCTCTACTCCTCGGGCGACCAGCAGGCCCAGCCCGCGTTCGGGACCTTCATGATCGAGTGCTCGGCCTGCCGCCGCGAGACGCCCGTGGTGGCAGGGGACCTGGTCCGGCTCGGCATCCCGTCGTTCCACCTGCCGTTCGTGAAGCGGTTCCCGTCGCTCATGCGGTGCCCGGCCTGCGGACGCCGCACGTGGGTTCGGGTGCGCTGGCGACTGTAGCGGCTCAGAGGCCGGCGGCGACCGGCTGGGTCGCCGCCCGTGGGCTCACCGCCAAGGGGTGGCGGAGCGGCAGGCGCACCGTGAACATCGTCCCGACGCCCGGTTCGCTCTGGAGGTCCACCGTCCCGCCGAGCGTCTGCACCAGCTCCCGCACCAGGTGCAGCCCCAGACCGACGCCGCCGAAGCGCCGCGTGGTCGACTGATCGCTCTGGTAGAAGCGCTCGAAGATGCGCTGCTGCTCCTGCGGCGCGATGCCAACGCCCGAGTCGTGGACGGTGACGTTCAGGAACCCTCCGCCCGCCGCCGCCCCCACCACCACCGGCGTGTCGGCGGCTGAGTACTTCAACGCGTTGTCGATCAGGTTCGCCAGGACCTCGCAAACGAGGACCCGGTCGCTCTCGAGCTCCGGCAGGCCCTCCGGCATCTGGACCACGAGCCGCCCGCCCGATTCGTGGAACCCCTCGACGACCTCCTCCACCAACGTCTCGAGCTCGAAGGACACGATCTCCACCGCGGACTCGTGGTGTTCGACCTGGGCGGCGGTGAGCATGTTCGTGATGAGGCGGAACAGCCGGTCGGACTGCCGTTCGATCGCGCCGAGGAACTCCGCCCGAACCACCGGGTCGTCCTCGAACTCGGGCCGCCGCAGGGTCTTCACGTAGCCGAGGATCGCCGTGAGCGGGGTACGGAGCTCGTGCGAGGCGACGGCGGCGAAGTCGCTCTGCATCTTGTTGAGGCGGCGGAGCTCGGCGACCGAGCGCTGCTCGCCGGCGAGGAGCGCCTCGAGTCTCCTGGCCTGTTCCTCCAGCTGGACGTTCTGCTTCCGGAGCGCCCGCGACGCCCGCAGGACGATGGGCAGGAGCGCCACGTACAGCACGAGCAGGGCGATCCCGAACGTCTCGAGCCGGGCCCGGAAGAACGCATTGGCCTCGGCCTGGATCGTCCCGTAGTCCTGGTAGATCTCGACGACCACGTCGGGCTCCCCGGTCGCGTCGGAGCCGAGCCACAGCGGTGTGTAGGTCGAGTACAGGCGCGAGGCGAGGGCGCGCTCGAAGATGTTCTCCTCTTCGTCGAGGTCGGTGACTTCGCTCACGACGGCGCCGTCGAGGACCTCCTCATCGGGTTCGCCGGGGAACCGCCGGCCGATCAGGCGGGGTTCGTCCGAGTACAGGATCTTGCCGTCCGCGGCGTAGACCTTCACGCGCTTCACGGGTGCCTGCAGGATCCGGGAGCGCACCAGCGCGTCGAGCCGGTTGAACGCCCGCCGGTCGAGCGGCTGGGAGAAGTCGTCGCCGGTGCCGGCGTCCTCGAGGGCGTAGCGCATGACGCGGTCCGCGACGAACACGGCGTGGAACTGGGCGGAGCGCTCCGACTGCCTCGCGAGCTCCTTGGAAGCGACCAGCGACAGGCCGATCGCGATCAGCACGAAGACGACTCCGCTGGCCAGCGCGAATCTGCCGACCAGGCCGAGTCGAAACCGTCGGTGATGTCGAGGTGTCTCTGCCACGCTCAGCCGCCACGTCCTGTTCGGATCTCATCGACCACACGGCCGCAGGAGTTGAACCACGGCAGCCGAAGGACCGAGCCCGACGGCCGAACGGTTGAAGGGGCGAGGCCGCCCGGGAGGCCGAGCCGAGGCTGTCGGACCGATCCGGTACGCTGGCCCACGATGCAGTTCGCGCGCGCCCTGATCGTGTTCGCCCATCCCGACGACGCCGAGTTCGGCTTCGGGGGGACCGTCGCGCGCTGGGCCCGGGAGGGAACCGAGGTGCACTACGTGTGCGCCACCGACGGGTCCGCAGGCTCGAACACGCCCGGTGAGGACCGGGAGTTCATGGCGCCCATCCGGGCCCGGGAGATGGAGGCCGCGGCCCAGGTGCTCGGGGTCACCAGTCTCACCCTCCTCGGGTTCACCGACGGCGAGCTCATGTGCGACCTTGACCTCCGCCGGGCGGTGACCCGCGAGGTCCGGCGGCAGCGCCCGGACGTCATCGTCGCGCCCGATCCCGCGCGGCTGTGGAACCGGACCCGCGACTACGTGAACCACCCGGACCACAAGGCCATCGGCGAGGCGGCGCTCTGCGCGGTCATGCCCGACGCGCCCACTCGGGTGCAGTTCGCGGAGCTGCTCGGCGAGGGGTTCGAGCCCTTCGAGGTTCCCAACCTGTGGCTGGGGAGCGAGGAGGCCGACACCTACGTCGACATCACCGAGACGCTGGACATCAAGCTGAAGGCGCTCGCGTGCCACGAGTCGCAGGTGAAGAACATGCCGTACGAGGACTGGATCCGCCGGCGCGCCGGTGAGCTCGGGTCGGTCGCCGGCATGGAGTACGCCGAGGGGTTCCGGACGTTCGCGTTCGGAGATCGGACGTCGGAGGACGAAGAGGCTGAGGCCTGATGGCGGACGACGAGCTCGGACAGCCCGACGACCTGGATCCGGAGGACGCGCTCGACCCCGACCGCGCCGCGGACGACGACGAGGACGACGAGGAGCCGCGCGAGCTCGACCCGCGCGAGCGCGAGGACATCGAGTCCGACCTCGAGGACCTGCTCGACATGCGGGTCGTGTTCGAGCCCCAGGGCGTGCGCGGCGTGGTCATCGCGTGCCCGGACTGCGGGTCGAACCACTACTACGACTGGGACCTGCTCAAGGAGAACCTCGAGCACATGCTGAAGACCGGCGAGCCCCAGATGCACGAGCCGGCCTTCGAGCCGCGCGAGGAGGACTACGTGCAGTGGGACTACGGCAAGGGCTACATCGACGCTCTGGCCGACGCCGGGGTCGAGCGCGTGGCGCCCGGCGAGCTCAAGGTGTGCCCGTGGTGCGAGTTCGCGCTCGAGGAGGCGTTCGGGTTCTGCCCCCGGTGCGGCCACCAGCTGGCGCCCGCCCGGCTGTTTCGCCAGCTCGTCGACGGCGGCATGGAGGAACACGAAGCCCGGGCGATGCTCACCCGCGCGGGGTTCGACCCGCTGTAGCCGCCCGGACGGCCTGCTTCAGGCGCGCTTCCACAGCTCGATGCCGTGGGTGCCGTCGTCGGCGGTGAAGTACAGGGTCCCCCCCGCGTTGATGAGGTAGAAGGGGTTCGAGCCCCCCGATGGGTTGATGTCGTCGACGAGCCTGGTGCCTTTCGCCGTCCCGTTGCTCCTCCATAGCTCGTAGCCGTGGCTGTCGGAGGCGGCGAAGAACAGGGTCCCCCCCAGGCTGGCGAAGAATTGGGGGCCGGAGCTCCCCGGCTGGGCGATGTCCTTGACGAGGAGGGTTCCGTGCACCGTCCCGTCGCTCTTCCACAGCTCGACGCCGTGCGTGCGTTCCTCGGCCCCGAAGAACAGGGTCCCCGCCATGTTGGTGAGGTGATACGGGCCGGAGCTTCCCGGGCCCAGCCAGATGTCCCTGACCTGCTTGGTTCCGTTCGCGGTCCCGTCGCTCTTCCACAGCTCGAGGCCGTGGGTGCCGTCCTCGGCGGTGAAGAAGAGCGTCTCCCCCACGGGAGTGAGCCCATCGGGGGCACCGTTGAGCGATCCCGGTCTGATGTCGAAGACCAGCCTGGTCCCGTGCGCCGTCCCGTCGCTCTTCCACAGCTCGTAGCCGTGGGGGCCGTCGAAGGCGACGAAGAAGAGGGTCCCCCGCACATTGGTGAGGAAGAGGGGGAAGGAGTCGTCCGACGGGTTGATGTCCCTGACCAGCTTGGTCCCTTCCGCCGTCCCGTCGCTCATCCACAGCTCTTTGCCGTGCGTGCCGTCGTCGGCGGAGAAGAACAGGGTCCCATGCACACTGGTCAGGGACGTCGGGCCGGAGCCTCCCGACGGTGCGACATCGAAGACCAGCCTGGTCCCGTGCTCCGTCCCGTCGCTCCTCCACAGCTCCCGGCCGTGGGCGTCGCTGGTGGCCGAGAAGAACAGGGTCCCCCCCATCTTGGCGAACCATCCGGGCGAAGAGCTTCCCGAGGGGTCGATGTCCCTGACGAGCTTGGTCCCTTTCGTCGTCCCGTCGCTCATCCACAGCTCTTTGCCGTGCGTGCCGTCGTCGGCGGAGAAGAACAGCGTCCCTCCCACGTTGGTGAAGAGCACGGGGTCGGAGTCCCCCGACGGGTTGATGTCCCTGACGAGCCTGGTCCCGTGCTCCGTCCCGTCGCTCTTCCACAGCTCGCGGCCGTGGATGCCGTCGTCGACAGTGAAGAACAGGGTGCCCCCCACGTCGGTGAGGTAATAGGGGCTGGAGCCTCCCTCCGGGTTGATGTCCTTCACCAGTTCGGTTGTCGCGGCCCGGGCCGGGATCGCCGCCGTCGCGATCGCCGTCAGCACCGTCGCCACCAGGGCGAATCGTCGGATCCGGCTCATCGCTCGCCTCCCACGTTTCCTCGCACCTTCGCTCCGGGACCCGACATTATTGGGGGGTGCTCGGGGGTGTGGTCAAGGCACCGGCCTCGACCCGCTCTGATACTCAGCTGAACGCGCGGGTATCGAAGTCCGAGTCGTCGTCGAATGGGCCCCGGTGGATGCTCTCGCTGCCGGTGAAGTACAGGCGATGTCCGTGGGGCGCCGGTCCCAATGGGCTGACGCCGATCTGGTCGCGTTCGCTCACGGCCGCCGACCATGCGACGGCGCCGTCGTCCGCGGAGAACGCGGTCACCCGGTTCAGGCCGCTCCCGACGATCCCGTACCCGTACACCAATGTTCCGTCGCCGCTCGCGGCGAGCCGGTACGCGATGTTCTGGCCGGTGCCGTGCAGGTAGACGGTGTTCCACAGCAGGTCGCCCTCGGCTGCGCCGTCGAACGCCGCCACGTCCCATCGCCAGGTGTTGCCGGAGAAGTTGCCCGTCCAACCCGCGACATAGAGATGGTCGTCGCGGCCCAGGACGAATGCGAAGGGATAGGTCGTCGATTGGGGGCCGCTGTAGGGCTTCCGCCAGATCGGGTCGCCGGTCGAGTCCGAGTACGCCGCGATGAGGAACACGGTGTCGTTCTGCGACACGGAACGGCCGCCGGCCACGAATATCGTTCCTGCCGCGCCGTCGACGCCGAGGCCGATCGGGTATTCACCGAAGGTCCCGCCGGCGTCGTCGACGTGTGTCCAGTGGGGGTCTCCGTCCGCCTCGTACGCGATCAGCAGCACCTCGCCGAGGCACGAAGGCCTGGTGCCGCCGGCCACAACGACGTCGCCGGACGAGGGGTCGACCGCGACGTCCATGCCGAAGTCGTTGGAGTGCGAGTCGTTGTCGTACCTCCCGACCCACTTCCGGACACCGGTCTTCGAATACGCCACTGTGACGGCATCGGTGGCGTCGTACTCGAAGCCGAAACCGCAGCCTGAGGTCCGCGTGCCGAAGCTCTGTCCGGTCACGTAGACCGCGGACCCGTCGGGCCGGACCGCGATCGCGTTCGCCTGGTCGTCCTTGTGGTGGAGGTCGTCGTAGCGCGCCGTCCACAGGCGCGTTCCGGTGGACGAGTACGCGATCGTCAGGTAGTCGGCCCCGGCGCTCGAGCTCGAGGTCTTGTAGCTGTTGGCCACGACGTAGATCCGCGTGCCGTCGACGCTGACGACCATGTCCTGGGGTTCCGTGCTCCAGTCCGCCGTGTATCGGTTGGTCCACAGCCGCTTGCCCGCCGAGGTGTATGCGACCGTGACGAGGTCCGTCTGGGGCGAGGGCTTTCCGTCGGCCCGGCCCGTCACGTACACGCGGTCGCCCGCCGGGCTCACGCGGGCGACCGAGCCGTTGTCGTTCCCCCCGCCGTCCCAGTGCTGCTTCCAGACCTGATGGGGCGACGCCGCTGCCGATGCCGGGACCGCGCTCCCGCCGAGCGCGGCAAGCGCCACGAGCATCGGAACGGTGCGGCGCAGCACGATGCGTTCCTTCGACATGGTGGAACCCCCCTCAGTCGTCTGTTGCAGGCATGTTCGTCGAATCCAGGTTGCCGGGAATCTAGACCAGGTCCGACCGTTCCGAAAGGCCCGGCCCCTGCGGCTTCTTCCTTCGCGTGCCGTTCACGGGACGACGGGTGCGCGCTTCGGGCGTTCCAGCACGCACTCGTCCGGGGTCTTGTCGGGGCGGAGGCCTTTGTAGCTCGGGGCGCGAAGCTTGTCCTGGCCGGTGATCTCCAGGAACTCGACTTCGCAGACCAACTCGGGGTCGACGAACTTGGCGCCCTTCGACTTCTTCAACTCGAGGTCGGGGATCGGCGGGCTCGTTCGTCGAAGCGACTCGAGCTGCGGCATGAGCGTGGCGATCGTGTGGTCGGTGAAGCCCGTGCCCACCTGGCCGATCCACTTCAGCTCGCCGTCCTCGTAGGCGCCCAGGAGCAGCGCGCCGAACGAGCTCGTACGTGAGCCGGTGCCTGGCGTCCAACCGAGGATCACGCAGTCCTGGCGGTTGAGGAGCTTGATCTTGCGCCACTCGCCTGTGCGCCGGCCGCCGCGGTAGGGGCTGCCGAGCTTCTTCGCCACCACGCCCTCGAAGCCCTGGGTTCGAGCCGCTTCCGCGAGCGGAATCCCCTCGCCTTCGATGTGGAGTGTGGGCAACACGCGGTGTCCGGGGACGATGAGCGGCGCGAGCTGCTCGCGGCGTTCCTCCAGCGGGAGCTTCGTGAGGTCCCGGCCGTCGAGCCACAGGATGTCGAACACGTAGACGTCGACCGGGATCTTCCGGCGGGCCTTGTCGATGTCGGACTTCGACTGCAGGTTGATGCGCTGCTGGAGCCGTTCGAACGACGGACGGCCGTCCTCATGAGCCACGATCTCGCCGTCGAGCACCGCGGAGAACTGCGTCACGTACTCGTGCACCGTGGCGAGCTCCGGATACTGGGCCGTCTGGTCGCGGCCCCGCCGTGAGACCAGGCGCGTCGAGTCCATGTCGACCTCGATCAGGGTCCGGACGCCGTCGAGCTTGGGCTCGAACGACCAGTCCGGGTGGTCGAATGCCTCGTAGCCGCCCTCGGCCATCATCGGCTGGAACACGCCACGCGGGACGACGCCCTCGGCGATGATCTCCGGCCGCGCCAGGAAGACGAGCCAGTCGGTCGCGGTCTTGATCAGGTGGAACTCCGCCCCCTGGTACCGATCGCCATAGAGCCGGAACGTGACCTTCTTCTCGGTCCACTCGAGCGCCTCGTAGGTCCCGGCGTCGAAGATTCGGACCGGCCCGGCGCCGTAGTGGCCCTCCGGGATCAGCCCCTCGAACGAGCCGTACTCGAGCGGGTGGTCCTCGGTCTGGACGGCGAGATGCTTCTCGCCCTTCTTCACCGGCAGGCCGCGCGGCACGGCCCAGGAGACGAGCACGCCGTCGAGTTCCAGCCGGGTGTCGTAGTGCAGCCGCGTCGCGCGGTGCTTCTGGATGACGAACGAGTCACCGCGCGGCTTCGTCGTGACGCGGGGACCGGGTTCCGGCGTCTCCTCGAGGTCGCGGCGGCGGAGGTACTCGCCGAGCTTCGGGTCCTTCGAACGGGCGATGACCTCCTCGCTGGTCTCGCGCCGCCGGGCCGGAGCGGTTGCCGCCACGGTGCGCGGCGTGGAACCGCGCGATCCTCGCGGCTTCGCAGCCGGCTCGGCCTTGGTCGGTGGCGGCGGGGGGTTCTTCACGTGTCCCCGAACGCCGCGGCCGCGGTCGCGCTGGATGACTCCGGGCAGGGCCGGCGCCTTCGACAGGTCGACGCCGAGCGTCTTCATCGCCGGCGTAAGGTCCTGCGGTTCCGAGATCACCGGCCGGAACAGGTCCCCGACCCGCTTCCACCGGTTGAAGGCGTTGTCGATCCGGAACTTCGAGGGAGAGAGCCCGCCCTTGACCTCGGTCCACCGCAAGGGCGTGGAGACGGTCGCGCCCGGCTCCGGCCGCATCGAGTAGGCGGCGGCGATGTTCGCGCCGCTGCGGTTCATGTTGTGGTCGATGAACACCTTGCCGGTGCGGCGACGGATCTCCCACTGCATGGTCACGCGTTCCGGGTCGGCCCGGTTGATCACGGTCCCGACCAGCCGAACGAACTCCCGCACCTCGTCGTGCGTGAACCGCGGCTCGACCGGAACGTAGATCTGCATCCCGGTCGCGCCGGAGGTCTTCGGGAACGACTCCAGCCCGAGCGCCTGGAGCGCTGCGTTCACGTGCCGGGCGACCACGACGACGTCCTCGAACGGCGCCTCCATCGGGTCGAGGTCGAAGAACGCATAGCCGGGGAACTCGTAGGAGTCGCACCGCGAGTGCAGCGGGTGGAACTCGATGCAGCCGAGGTTCGCCATGAAGAGGAGCCCGGCCACGTCGTCGACCATCAGGTAGTCGATGCGCTTGGCCCGGCCGCGTTCGTCCTCGCCCTCGACCGGGCACCGGCGCATCCACTCCGGCGTGTGCGACGGGGCGGACTTCTCGTAGAAGAACGAACCCGTGATGCCGTTCGGCATCCGCTTCATGGTGAGGGGGCGGCCCGCGAGGTAGGGGAGGATGTACTCCGCGGCGTTGAAGTAGTACGCGACGAGGTCGCCCTTGGTGTAGCCCTCGTCCGGCCAGAAGATCTTGTCGAGGTTGGACAGGCGAAGCTCGCGCCCTTCGGCCTCCATCCACCAGTACTGGCCGTGCTTCTCGGCCGGCAGCGGGCGCGGGAACTTCACGCTGAACGGCTCGGGCGAGGTCTTGGCTTCCCCCCGGCGAGGCATGGCCCAATCGTAGAGGGCTGCCGTCCTCGAGCCCGATCCGTCAGCGGACGTCGTTCAGCGCTGCAGGACCGCCCTGATCCGAGGAACGAGTTGATCCATCCCCCCGGCCTTGTCGATCCGGTCCACGGCCCCCGACGCGAACCCCTGATCCCGGTCGGACTGCAGCCCCCTTCGCGGAGCAGATGACGAGGGGTGGTGCATCGGGTCGGGAGGTGATGTGCCGGGGCAGCTCGAATCCGTCGTGCCGGGGCATCATCACTCCGGTCACGACGAGATCGGGCCGATGACGCGAGAGCCGGTCCAGTGCCATGACCCCGTCCCCGGTGATGGCCGTCGCGAAACCAGCTTCTTCCAGCATCGCTTGCTCGCATCGGGCGATGTCTGGGTCGTCCTCCACGATGAGGACGAGGGGTTGGTCGGTGGTCGTCGTTGTTTCGTTCGCACTTGACCTCCTGCGGTCGACGATCCGCGTCTCCCTTCAACTTCGGCCCGGACTTGAGGCGATTGGCCACTCGCCGCCCCGGCGCGTTGGGCTCGTCCGATCAGGTCCGGACCAGGGAGATCTGCTTGTCGCCGACCCAGCCGGTGCGGAACCCTGCCTCGCAGTAGCTCAGGTAGTACGTCCACATCCGGCGGAACCGTTGTGAGAACCGGAGAGCCTCGACCTGGTCCGCGGCCGCCGTGAAGCGGCGGTTCCACTCCGCGAGGGTCAACGCGTAGGACGACCCGATCTCGCGGTGGGACTCCCAGCGGAATCCCGCTTGCGAGGCCAGCCGGTGCAGCACCGACGTCGCCGGAACCTGGCCGCCGGGGAAGATGTACGCCTGCACGAAGTCCCGGTGGCGGCGGTGGTTCGGCCAGTGCCGTTCGGACATCGTGATCGACTGCAAGGTGAAGCGGCCGCCCGGCCGCAGCGAGCGCGCAACCGTTCGCAGGAAGCCCGGCCACTGGCGTTCCGGGATCGATTCGATCATCTCGATGGAGACCGCCGTGTCGTACGTGCCGGTCACGTCGCGGTAGTCGCGGAGCTGCACGTCGACCCGGTCGGCCACGCCTGCGCGCAGGGCCGCGGCCCGGGCATGCTCCGCTTGCTCGCGCGAGATGGTGAGGGTGGTGACATGGCAGCCGCGTTCCTGCGCCATGTACACGGCGAACGAACCCCAGCCCGTGCCGACCTCGAGCACGTGGTCGCCGGGTTGCAGGCGCGCGTCGTCCGCCAGGAGCCGGTACTTCCGGGCCTGCGCGGCCTCGAGCGTCTCGTCGCTGTCCGCGAACACGGCCGAGGAGTACGTCATGGAGTCGTCGAGCCACAGCGAGTAGAACTCGTTGCCGAGGTCGTAGTGCTCCCGCATCGACGGCACGGCGCCCCGGCGGACCGGCCGGACGCGGCTCCACGCCCGGGACACGGGCTCGCGGAGCCGCCCGGCGGGCGTGTCCAGCCAGGCGTCGACGTTCACCGTCATGAGCTCGAGGAACGTCGGGAGGTCGGGCGAGTCGTAGTCCCCGTCCATGTAGACCTCGCCGAGCGCGACCGCGCCGCCGCGGACCAGCCGCCCGAACAGCCCGGGCCGGTGCAGCACGATCTCGGCCGCCGGGCCGGCCGCAGGAGCCTGGATCGCCCGGCGGGAGCCGTCGGGCATCCGGACCTCGAGCGAACCCGCCCGGAGGAACATTCGCAGCCGCGAGGACTGCGGCGGGAGCTCCGCCACCGCCAGCCGGGCCGGGGGTCGAACCGAGGTCGCCGGGCCGGGCTGCGCGCTCACGAAGCCAGCTCGCTCGGGACCGGGCGGGCCAATGCCGGACCGGGGACGGCCCCGTCGCCCACCACGTCGACCGTGTGCCACGGCCCCTCCACCCGGTGCCGGAACGGTGCGCCCTTCCGCCACAGCGTGAGCGCCTCGCGGTGGATGCCGCCGATCACCTTCGCCGTCATCAGCGGCCGCGCGGCGAGCTGCCGGGCGATCGCCCCGTTCGACATCGGGATCCGGCGCCCGGCGAGCGACGCGGTGAACAGCTCGCCGTCCCGGTCGCGCAGGCGCATCCCGACCGCGACCCGCTCGGCGGGTTCCACGATGCGGAACCGGTACTCGAGATCCATGTCCATGAACGGCGACACGTGGAAGACCTTTGCACATCGCTGGAGGATCGGCTCACCGGGCTCCCGGGCCGGGTCGACGGGGATGAGATACCCGTGCCATTCCCCGAACGTGTTGCGCACCTCGTGCAGGATCGCTGTGAGCCGCCCGGCCCGGTCGTAGCAGAACCACTCCGACAGCGGGTTGAACACGTACCCGAACAGCCGGGGAAAGCACAGGATCCGAATCGGCCCGCCCCCGGGGATCCCGGCGTTCCGCAGGAGCCCGTCGATCCACGGGCGGAGCGGCGAGCCGTCCTTCGGGCCGTGGTCGCGATCGTGGAAGGACACCACGTTCCGGCGGTTGTGGGAGAAGAGTGGCAGCTCGCCGTTCAGCCGGGGAAGCTCGTCGAGGTCGAGCAGCATTGAGGCCACCCGATAGGTGAACGCGTGCCGGACCGGTCGGGACCGCCGGTGCGTGACCCGGCCCGGGTAGAGGGCGGAGGAGAACTCCGCCGGCAGCCGGATCACGCCCCGCCCGCGACCAGCGCCGGCCGGTCGGCCGCCGCCGCCGGCACGGCCACGAGGTTCGACCGAGCCGACGCGAGCAGGCCGTCGGCCGCGGCGTATCCGGACCGCAGCCCGTCCTCGTGGAACCCGTAGCCCGCCCACGCCCCTGCGAACCACACCCGGTCCAGCCCCTGGACGGCCGGGAGCGCGCCCTGCGCCCGCACGGCCGCCCGGTCGAACTGGGGGTGTTCGTAGTCGAACTCCGCGATCGCCCCGCGCGGCTCGGACAACGGGTTCAGGGTGACGAACAGCGGCACTCGCCGGTCGAGCCCCTGCAGCAGGTTCATCCAGTACGTCAGCGACACCCGGGCGTCCGGCCCGGCGCCGGCCGAGCGGTAGTTCCACGAGGCCCAGGCCCGGCGCCGCGCCGGCATGGACGATGGGTCCCGATGCAGGACCGCGCGGTTGGGCTGATACCCGAACGCCCCGAGCACCCGGCGTTCCACCGGCGAGGCGTCCGGCCCGAGCATGCCGAGCGAGGCCGGGGCGTGCGTCGCCAGCACGACGTGGTCGAACGGCTCGATCCCCCCGCGGGAGTCGGCCACCAGCACGTGCGTGGGCGTTCGCCGCACCGCCCGCACGGGCGTCGACAGCCGGACCCGACCGCCGACGGAGCCGAGCACGCGCCGGACGTACTCGCGGCTGCCGCCCGTGACCGTCCGCCATTGCGGGCGGCGCCCGGCGTTCAGCAGGCCGTGGTTCGCGAGGAACCGGAACAGCGTCCGCGCCGGGAACTCCATCATCGAGTCGAACGACGACGACCAGATGCACGCGGTGACCGGGAGGAGGAGCCGCTCGGTGAACTCCGCGCCGAGCCCCTCGGCCTCCAGGAACTCGGCGAGGGAGGGGTCGTTCGTCAGGGGGTCGTCCGCGAGCAGGCGCGTGGCCCGGCGGGAGAACCGCGCCGCGTCGGCCACCATCCGCCAGGTCCCCGGCCGGACCGCGTTCGATCGCTGCGCCAGGAATCCAGAGTGGTCGCTCCGGTACCCGAGAGCGCCGCCACCGGTCGAGATCGAGAACGACATGTCGCTCGGCCCGGTTGGCACCTCGACGTCCCGGAACAGCTGCGTCAGCAGGGGGTAGTTCTGCTCGTTGTAGACGATGAACCCGGTGTCGACGGGAACGACGCCCTCGCCGGCGGGGACGGCCACCGTGTTGGCGTGTCCGCCGGGTCGGCCGTCGGCCTCGTAGAGGGTGAGGTCGGCGTGGGGCGCCAGCCGGTGGGCCGCGCCCAGCCCGGCGATCCCGGTGCCGATCACCGCCACCCGCGGTCGTCGTGTCGTCATGGCTCCGATTCTTCGCAGCCGGTCGTCCCTCCCACCACGATCCGTTGGTGGTGCATAGGTTCGTTGCTCGACGCATAGGTTCGCCGTGCCTGGGCGGGGTAGGGTGCCGATAACGACGAAGGGGGCAACCGGATGGCGAAGCTGCACGAGGTCGTCGAGGTGAACCGCCCGCCGGCGGAGGCGTTCGAGTTCCTGGCCGACTTCGCCAACGCGGAGCGGTGGGATCCGGGCACCGTGCGCTCGGTGCGGACCGGGGGAGGTGGACCGGTCGGCGTCGGCTCGACGTTCGATCTCACGGTCCGGTTCCGGGGCCGCACGATGCCAATTCGGTACCGGATCGAGCGACACGAACCGAGCCGCCTGGTGGTCCTCACGGGAACCGGCGAGCGCATCGAGGCCCGCGACGCGATCCGGTTCGAGCCGGCCGGCCGGGGTGCGCGGATCACCTACGACGCGGAGCTCCGGCTGACCGGGCTCGCCCGCTTGGTCGAGCCGCTGCTCCGGGGGTCGTTCAGGAAGCTCGGAGCGGAGGCCGCCAGGGGGATCGCCGAGGCGCTCGGCTCGGGGGCGTCCGGCGCGCCGGCTGAGCGCGGCCGCCGATCGGCGTGACCCGGAAGCTCAGCGGGCGGCGACGGCCTCCGCGCCGGTGAGCCGCATGCAGGCCTCCCACAGCGCCGCCCGGTCCGCGGCGGTCTCCCGGGTTCCCGGCCACCGGTGGGTCCGCCGCGGCCGGCGATCCAGCCAGAACCGCCCGGTGGACCGCCCGGCCTCGTGCGAGGCGGCGAGCCACACGATCGTGTCGGCGCCCGAGGCGGCGTCCCGGAGCAGCGGACCCATCAGCCGACGGAACCCGGGCAGCCCGGCCTCGAGCCCCGGCGTGTCCGCCCAACCGGGGTGCATCGCATGCGACGCCACGCCGCGATCGCGGAGCGCCCTGGCCCACAGCCCGCTCAGCACGACCTGCGCCCGCTTGGCCCGCGCGTAGGCCTCGGTGCCCCGGTACGGCTCGTCCCGGAAGCCGAGGTCGTCGACGCGCAGGCGTTCCGTGTACATCCCTCCCGACGAGACCCAGACCACCCGCCCCCGCGAGGCCTCCAGCATCGGCCGGAGGAGCGAGGTCAGCAGGAACGGCCCCAGCACCGTCGTCGCGAAGGTCATCTCGTGGCCCTCGCTGGTCTCGCGCCGTTCCGGCACGAGCGCCCCGGCGTTGTGGACGAGCACGTCCAGGCCCGGTTCCTCCGCGGCCACCCGCCCGGCCACGTCCCGCACCGACGCGAGCGAGCTCATGTCCGCCACGTACCCCCGGGATCCCGGAACGGAGGCCACCGCCGCGTCGACCTTGGCCGCATCCCGGCCGAGGGCCAGGACCCGCGCACCGAGCGACGCGAGGCGCCGGGACGCCTCCCGTCCGAGGCCGGACGTGGCGCCGGTGATGAGCACCGTCCGCTCGTGCACCGACGGCGGCTCCTGCCAGTCGAACAGCCGACGACGCACCGCCGGGCCCAGGCGCGAGAAGCTCGGCACCACCGCCGCCTCCAGCGCCCCGTCCACCATCTCGCGAGCTCCCATCTTGGAACCACCGTACGGGCGTTCCAGGGGGCTTCTGGCCTCCGAACCTGCGCATCGCGGCGGCTGGCGGCCGGACCCTCCGCCCGGTACTCTGCTCGACATGTCACGGATCATCCGGTGGAGGAACGAGGTCCTCAGGCAGAACGGCTAGTCCGCTGCTTCCCACAACGAGCGTCAGGGGAGGCAGCGGGCAGGCGCGCTTCCGACTGCCCTGATCGGGCGTTCCGGCTGCGCCTCCCGCTCCAGGAACACGAGGGAGGTCGAAGTCAGATGCCGATGCCACACCGGGTCCAGATGCAGCTCATCCGCCGACGACTCGTCGGCAAGGAGGGGACCGAACGCATCCGCGAGCTGCGCCGGGTGCTCGACGATCTGCCGGACTACAAGAACGGTCCGTACGCCGACATCCGCAAGTGGGTCACGGCCGAGATCGAGGGCTCCCGCATGCGGGCGAAGGTCGTCCACCGCGACTCGATCGAGGTGCGCCGGGAGGGCGCCGCTCAGGTCGCGCTGGTCGGGCCGCCGAACGCCGGCAAGTCGTCGCTGCTCCAGGCACTGTCGGACATCCAGATCAAGACCGGCGACTACCCGTTCACCACGCTCCGGCCGGTGCCGGCGCTGACCCGGATCCACGGGGTCCTGGTCCAGCTCGTCGAGATCCCAGGGCTCATCGAAGGCGCGAACGAGGGCCGGGGAGGCGGCCGGGCGCTGCTCGGCGTCCTTCGTCAAGCGGACGCGATCGTGTTCTGCCAGGAGGCCCCGGCCGACCCGGGCGCGCTCGAGGTGGTTCGACGGGAGGTGGCCGAAGCCGGTATCGAGAAGCCGGCCATCCTCGCCGCGACCAAGGCCGACGAGGCGGAATCCGCGGTGGTGGACGACCTCGCGCTCCGGTTCCCCGGGCTGCCGCTCGTCGCCGTGTCCGTGCTCGACGACGCGTCGCTCGACGCGTTCCGGGAAGCCGTGTGGGCCCTGACCGGCCTGATCGCCGTTCGCACTCGCCGGCCCGGTTCCGTCGAGGAGGACCCGATGGCGCTGCACGACGGCGCGACGGTGCGCGACGTCGCCGCCGGGCTCCACAACGAGCTCGCCGAGACCGTCCGGTCCGCCCGGCTGTGGGGCCCGTCGGCCCGGTACCCGGGACAGCGGGTCGGCCGCCGGCACGTCGTCGTGGACGGCGATCTGCTCGAGCTCGACACCACCGACCGATGAGTTCCCGACCCGGGTGAAGTCCATGTCGGTGGCATGGGGTACGAATACGCAGGTGGGAGCCACCGGCCCGCGTAGAATCGACGTTCCGCGTGCCCGCAGCGGCAACCGAAGTCGAAAGGACGGACAGGGATGCCCAGGACCATGTGGAAGGGAGCCATCTCGTTCGGGCTCGTCTCGATCCCGATCCGGGTGTTCCCAGCGACCGAGGAGAAGACGGTCCGGTTCAACCAGCTCCACGCATCGGACGGCGGGCGCATCAAGTACCAGCGCGTCTGCTCGATCGACGGCGAGGAGGTGCCCTACGACGAGATCGTGAAGGGCTACGAGCTCGAGAAGGACCACTATGTGATGCTCGACGACGAGGACTTCGACAGGGTCCCCGTGGAGTCCTCCCGCGCGATCGACATCGTGGAGTTCGTCGACATCACCGACATCGACCCGATCTACTACAAGAAGACCTACTACCTGGTGCCGGACGAGACGGGCGTCAAGGCCTACACGCTGCTTCGCGAGGCCATGAGCGACTCCTCCAAGGTCGGGATCGCCAAGGTGAGCTTCCGGGACAAGGAGCACCTTGCGGCGCTGCGCTTCAAGGACGACGTGTTCGTCCTGGAGACGATGTACTGGCCGGACGAGATCCGCGAGACGGAGTTCGAGGAGCTCAACCAGCCGGTGAAGCTCCGGCCGCAGGAGGTCCAGATGGCGCAGGCGCTCATCGAGAGCCTGTCGGGAGACTGGAACCCCGAGGAGTTCACCGACGAGTATCGCGCGGCGCTCATGCAGGTCATCGACGCCAAGGCCTCAGGCGAGGAGATCGTCGTCGCGGAGCCGGAGGAGGAAGCCAAGGTCGTCGACCTCATGGAGGCGCTGAAGGCGAGCGTCGAGGCCGCGAAGAAGCCCTCCAAGGCAGCAGCGTCGAAGACCACGGCGAGGTCGTCGTCGAAGTCGACGTCCAAGTCGGCATCCAAGTCGTCGAAGAAGACCACCGCCAAGAGGACGACGGCGAAGACGGCCGCCCGCAAGGCCGGCTGAGCCGCCGCCCGGACCAGCACCTCGGAGCCCTGGCCGAGTGTTCGGAAGGAAGCGAAAACACCGCACGCACCTGCTCGGGTGGCATCCCGAGACGTTCGTGTGTTCGCGGCGCGGCCACGTCACGCCGGCGGCGCTCGTGGAGCGCCTTCGCAAGCAGGACGCCGGGCTCGGCATCGACCTCGGGGACGGCCGGCGCATGGCGCGGTGCACGCGCTGCGACGTGTGGATCTCGACGACGCCGCCTGCCAAGCCCATCCGGGAGACGCTCCCGGACCTGAAGGACATGAAGGTGCCGCGGCGGGGCACGACCCTGCGCGAGGCGATCATCATCCGGGCCATCGCGATCGACCGCGCCTTGCACTCGATCCTGTTCGGCCTCCTGGCCGTGGTCCTGATCCTCCTCGAGCTGAACCTCGGCTCGCTGCACGACGAGGCCGCGCGCATCCTCCGCGACCTGGCGGGCGACACGGGGCAGCAGGCCGGACGGGGGTTCATCGTCACCGAGCTCGCCAAGCTTCTGAACCTCAACAAGGACACGCTGCTGCTCCTGGCCGCGACCGCCATCGCCTACTGCGTGGTCGAGGGCGTGGAGGCCGTCGGGCTGTGGCGCGAGCGGCGGTGGGCCGAGTACCTCACCGCGATCGCGACCGCGGGATTCCTGCCGTTCGAGATCAAGGAGCTGCTCGACCGGGTCACCGTCCTCCGCGTCGGCGCGCTGGTGGTGAACGTCGCGGTGCTGGTCTGGCTGGTCTGGCGCAAGCGGCTGTTCGGCGTGAACGGCGGCCTCAAGGGCATGGAGGCCGAACAGGAACAGGTCGACAAGGAGGCCCTGTTCGGCGCGCCGGCCGCGACCGGCGCCGTCGTCACACGCTGATCCGCGACACCGCCGTCGCCAGCAGATTCTCGACTGAATTAACGAGCCGGAAACCACCGGGAAACGGACCGGCAACCTCCCTCCCATAGAAATCGAATGGTCATTCCGACCGCCCGACCGAAGGAGGGAATCCGTGAAGGTGAATTCCGGCGACACCGCGTGGATGCTGGCGTCGGCGGCGCTGGTCATGTTCATGACACCCGGGCTGGCGTTCTTCTACGGAGGGCTGGTCCGGGCCAAGAACGTGCTGGCGACCGTGATGCAGTCGTTCATCGCCCTGGCGCTCGTCAGCATCCTGTGGGCCTTCATCGGCTACACGCTGGCGTTCGGCGACGATAAGGCCGGCCTGATCGGCGGGCTGCAGTACCTGGGCCTGAGCGGCGTCGGCGCCGAGCCGATGGGGCTCGCCCCGACCATTCCCTCCAGCGTGTTCATGGTCTACCAGATGATGTTCGCCGTGATCACGCCGGCGCTCATCACCGGCGCGTTCGCCGAGCGGATGAAGTTCTCGGGGTACCTGCTGTTCCTCGGCCTGTGGTCGATCCTCGTGTACTCGCCGGTGGCCCACTGGGTGTGGGGTGGCGGGTTCCTGGGAGCCGGACACCTCGGCGCGCTCGACTTCGCCGGCGGCACGGTGGTGCACATCAACGCCGGCGTCGCGGCGCTGGCCACGGCGATCTACATCGGCAGGCGGAAGGGGTTCGGGACGGAAGGGTTCCGGCCGCACAACGTGCCGCTCGTGATCCTCGGCGGGGCGATCCTGTGGTTCGGGTGGTTCGGGTTCAACGCGGGCTCGGCCCTCGGGGCCAACGGGCTGGCCGGATCGGCGTTCGTCGCGACGCAGCTGGCGACGGCCGCGGCGGTGTTCGGCTGGCTGATCCCCGAATGGATCCGGCACAAGCGGGCCACCACGGTCGGCGCCGCGAGCGGCGCCGTGGCCGGGCTGGTCGCGATCACGCCGGCGGCCGGGTTCGTCGGGCCGATGCCGGCCATCGCGATCGGGCTGATCGCGGGCGCGATCTGCTTCTTCGCGGTGAACATGAAGTACCGGTTCGGCTACGACGACTCGCTCGATGTGGTGGGCGTGCACATGGTCGGCGGGATCGTGGGGGCGATGCTCACGGGCGTGTTCGCCTCGCTCGCGATCAACCCGGCGGGAGCGAACGGCTCGCTGGCCCAGGTGGGCAAGCAGGCGGTGGCGGTCGGCGTCACGCTCGTGTTCTCGTTCGTCATGACCATGGTGCTGCTCAAGGTGAGCGACCTGCTTGTCGGCCTTCGCGTGAGCGAGGAGGATGAGGCGGCCGGCCTGGACCTGTCGCAGCACGCCGAGGTCGGGCTACGTGTTCACCGACCGCGGCGGCTCGCTGGTGCAGTCGCCGGCGGTGGAGGCCGCCGCCATCGCCCGGGGGGCGGCCGACGACGGCGTTCTTGTCGACGATGCGAGGGAGTGAGCGGACGTGAAGCTGGTCACCGCGATCATCAAGCCGTTCAAGCTCGACGAGGTGAAGGAGGCCCTGCGCTCGGTCGGCATCAACGGCATGACCACGACCGACGTGCAGGGGTTCGGCCGGCAACGGGGCCACACCGAGGTCTACCGCGGCGCCGAGTACCAGGTGGACTTCGTGCCGAAGGTGAAGATCGAGGTGCTGGCCGACGAGGACCAGGTCCAGCAGGTCGTGGACGTGATCCTCAAGACCGCCCGGACCGGGAAGATCGGCGACGGCAAGATCTTCGTCACCACCGCCGAGCAGGTCTACCGGATCCGGACCGGAGAGGCCGGACCCGACGCGATCTGAGAACCGAGCTCCGCTCGTGAACGAGACCCCGGTGGCGCCGGCCCCGCCTTCGGCGGGGCCGGCGCCGGTTGTTCGGCTGGTCGAGGGACTGCAGTCCCTCGACCGGGCCTACTCGCGCGGGCACCACGGGCGATGGTCGGCTCGCCGACGAGCTGCGCTCGTCGACGAGGCGCTGGTCCGGCTGTTCCGCTCGGCCGGCGTCCACGAGGGCGTCGCCCTCGTGGCCGTCGGCGGCTACGGCCGGGGCGAGCTGGCGCCGGCGTCGGACATCGACCTCCTGCTGCTGCACGAGCTGCGAGACCCCCGCGCCGTCCGCGAGATGGCCGAACGACTTCTGTACCCGCTGTGGGACGCGAGGTTCGAGGTCGGCCACGGGGTGCGGACGGTCAAGGAGTCGCTGGCGCTGGCCACCGAGCGGTTCGACGTGGCCACAGCGCTGGTCGACGCCCGGCTGCTCGACGGCGACGCGGAGCTGTTCGCCTCGCTCCGCGAACGCCTGTGGGAGTGGGTCCGCCGACCGAAGACGGGGTTCGTGGACAACCTGCTCGCGTCGGCGGAGGAACGCCGCCGGCGGTTCGGCTCGGCCTCGCAGCTGCTGGAGCCCGACGTGAAGGAGGGCGCCGGCGGGCTGCGGGACATCCACACGCTCGGGTGGCTGGCTCCCGCCGTCGCGGACGACGGCGGGATCCGGGGGCTCGAGTCGGCCGGCCTCATCCGGACCGCCGAGCGGGAGTCCGTCGATGCGGCCGAGGAGTACCTCGTGCGGGTTCGTTCCGCGCTCCACCTCGAGGCCGGGAAGAAGCTCGACGTGCTGCGGCAGGATCTCCAGCCGCAGCTCGCGGGGGAGCTCGGGTTCAGCGACGAGCCCGGCCTGACCGCGCCGGACGGCCTCATGCGGGCGGTGTTCGAGCATGCCCGCGACGTCGAGCACGTGCTGGGCCAGGCGTTCGACCGGGTCCGGCGCGGCGCCGTCGCGGGGACCGCCGTGCCCGGCACGACCACGACGCCCGAGGCCGTGATCGCCGCGTTCGCCCAGGCGGCGTCGCGGGGCGGCTCGGTGGCGCCGGCCGACCTCGACATGGTCGACGCGGCGGAGCTCCCCGATGCGGTCGCGTGGACCCCGGCGATCCGGGACTCGTTCCTCGAGATCCTGCGTTCGCGGCGAGCCGGGCGTGGAGGCGCTCGAGGCGCTGGACCGGGCCGACCTGCTGGAACGGTTCCTGCCGGCGTGGTCGGCGGTGCGGTGCCGGCCCCAGCGCGACCCGTACCACCGGTTCCCGGTCGACGTGCACCTGCTCGAGGCGCTCGGCGGAGTGGGGCGGCTGCTGCGCGGCGCGCTTCCCGGGACGACCCGGTGGCGTCGCACGCGGCCGCGGCGGTGGCGGACCAGGTCGACGGGCTGCTGCTCGGCGCGCTGCTCCACGACATCGGGAAGACCGGCCACGGCGGACATGTGGAGGCGGGGGCGGCGATCGGCGCCCAGGCACTGGACGCCATGCTGCTCCCGGAGGAGACGAGGGACCTGGCCCTGTTCCTCGTGGCGAACCACCTGTTGCTGTCGGACACCGCGACCCGGCGCGACCTGCAGGACGAGGACCTCATCCTGTCGGTGGCGGCGACTGTCGAGACCGAGGAACGACTCGCGGCGCTGTACCTCCTGACGGTCGCGGACGCGAGTGCCACCGGCCCCCACGCGTGGACCCCGTGGCGGGCGACGCTCGTTCGCGAGCTGGTCGCCAAGGTGCAGCACGCGCTGGAACGCGGCGAGATGGGCCACGAGGCGGCGATCCGCCTGGGGGAGCGGGCGGAGCAGGTCCGGCAGGCGCTGCGCGGCCAGCCGCTCGGCGAGATCGAGCGGTTCCTGGTGCGGATGCCGCGCAACTATCTCCTCGCGGTGCCACCCGAGCGAGCCGCCCGGCACTTCCCGCTGGTGTCGGCGCCGCTCGGCACGGTCGAGGTCCGGGCCCTGCACGAGCCGGGCGCGCGTCCGGGAACGTACGGGCTGGCGGTCGTGGCACGGGACCGGCCCGGCCTGCTGTCCCGCATCGCGGGCGCGCTCGCGCTGAGCGGCCTGTCGATCCTCTCCGCCCAGGTGTTCACCACGGAGGACGACGTGGCCGTGGACCTGTTCGAGGTGGAGGGCGCGTTCCAGGGAGACGTCGACGAGGACCGCTGGCGGAAGTTCCGTTCCACCCTGCGGAAGGCGGTCGAGGGCCGGCTGTCGCTCGAGTACCGCGTGGCGGAGAAGCGCGCGTACTACCCGGCCCCTCGAAAGGGCATCACGACCAAGGTCACGGTCGACAACCGGGGGAGCGACTTCTTCACGATCATCGAGGTGGCCGCGCCCGACCGCATCGGCCTGTTGTTCGACGTGACCCGGACGCTCACCGATCTCCAGCTCGACGTCCACATCGCCAAGGTGGCGACGTACGGCGACCGCGTGATCGACGCCTTCTACGTCCGCGACGTGGTCGGCCGCAAGATCGAGGACGAGGAACACGAGCGCGAGATCGTGAAGGCGCTCACGGCGACCCTCGCCTCCTGACGCTCCGCCCGCGCGGCCCGGTCACCACCGGGTAGCATCCGACCCGGGGGAAGGGGCCGAGGTGAGCGAACCCGAGGGCACGAGCGGCGCGAGCGATCGCTCCGCCCCGCCGGCGGGCGTCCGCGCCGAGCGGCGCTGGCCGATGGCCCTCGCGGTGATCGTCGGGATCGGGCTCCAGATCGTCGAGCCGCACCACGGACGGCTGCCCTTCTGGTGGATCTTCCCGATCCTCGAGCTGGCGATGCTCGTGCTGCTCCTCGTCGTCGATCCGGGCCGCATCGACGACCGGAGCGCCAGGGCGCGGCGCTCCACGATCGCGCTCATCGCGATCATGACGGCGGGGACGATCGGCGGGCTGATCGACCTGCTCTACGACATCGTCAACGGACAGGACTTCACGGCGACGAACCTGCTGGGGCGCGGCGCGGCGCTGTGGATCACGAACATCATCGTGTTCAGCCTCTGGTACTGGGAGCTCGACCGGGGCGGCCCGGCCGAGCGGGCCGCGCGCTCGGGGGTTCCCGCGAGCTTTGTCTTCCCGGAGAACGCCACGCCCGAGTTCGCTGCCGCCGGGTGGATGCCGAAGTATCCCGACTACCTGTATCTGGCCTTCACAAATGCAACCGCGTTCAGCCCGACGGACACGCTCCCGGTGCGAACGTGGGCCAAGTTGACGATGATGCTCGAGTCCGCCATCTCGCTCCTGACCGCCGTCCTGGTGCTGGCCCGGGCGATCAACGAGCTTCCCGGCTGACGCGAACTCGACCTCGGGTTCGACCGTCGCTCATCTCGCCCGCCGGACGAGGACGATGCCGACGCCAACCATGGACGCCGCGAGCAGTTCCCTTTCAGCCGAGGAACCCGTTGACGAGGCCCGCGACGAGCGTCGGTTCCTGGAGCGGCAGCCCGTGCCCGGCGTCACCGAACGTGACCAGCGTCGAGTTCGGGATCCGCCGGGCGATGAGGTTCTCGTTGACCGGGGGCACGTCGATGTCGCGGGTGCCGCGCAGGATGAGGGTCGGGCGCTTGATCTGGGGGAGGCCGTCCCACGCTCCTGCTCCCGTCTGCCACACGTGCTCCGCCCTGAGCTGGCGGCGACCGGCCCGGACCGGCACCGACTCGCAGCATCCCGGCTGGGACAGGTACCGCCCCAGCCACCCCTGCGCCGCCTCGAGCTGGTCGGCCGGGAAGAGCAGGGCGAGGATCTCCTCGAGCGTCGCATGCCCGAGCGTCACCCGCGCGTCGAGCTCGAGCACGTCCGGAGGCGCGAGAACGGAATGCGCCCCGCCCGGATCCGTGGCGATCAGCACCAGGTGGCGGACGCGCTTCGGATGCAGCTCGACCACTCGTTGGGCGACGTACCCGCCGAGCGACCACCCCAAGATGTCCGCCCGCCCGAGATCCAGCGCACGCATCAGGCCGACCGTGTCCTCGGCGAGCACGTCGATCGTGAGTGGAACGTCCGTGTCGCTCGACCCTCCCACGCCTCGGTAGTCGAAGACGATTACCCGGCGCTCCGTCGCGAGCCTCCCGACCATGAGCGGATCCCAGACGTCCATCGCGGACCCCGCCCCGGACAGCAGGAGGAGCGGTCGCCCCTCTCCGAAGCTCCGGTAGGCGATCGTGACGTCGCCGACCCTGACGTGGTGCGTCCGTGGTCGGGTGGCTTCGGCGTGGGCATCCGTTGCCGACGCGAAAAGCCCTGAAGTGCAGAGCAGCAGGAGCACGAGCGACCGGGCAAACGACCGGTCCCGAGCGGAGACGTTCGACATCGCTTCCTCCATTCGAACGACGACGAACGTCAGCGTGACGGCGAGGTCGGGCGGGGTGCATCGGGGCTGGCCGCCCGATTCATCCGAGGTTGCACGTGCATCGGGTCCGTGTTTTCCCTCTTGCGGGGAAGGATCGCTGGTGCGACCGTTCCCGCGTGACGCTCCGTGTCCGGGTGGCCGTGATCGCGGTCGCCGTGGCGCTCGTGGTGGCCGACATCGTCGCGAGCGCGACGAGCCGGCACTGGGAGCACACGGCGGCCACGCTGACCATGGCCCTCGCGACCGGTGCGATCTACGTCGTCACGGGCCTGATCGCCGCCCGCCGGCGACCCGAGAGCCGGATCGGCCTCCTGATGTGCATCACCGGTCTACTGCTCCTGGGGACCCGGCTCGACCAGTCGAATGTTCCGCTCCTGTACACGGTCGGGCTCCTGTGCTTCTGGCTGCCGCCGTCGGTGCTGACGCATATCCTTGCGACGTTCCCGACCGGCCGGATCCGTGCCTGGACCGAAGGTGTGCTGATCGGTTCCGCCTACTTCGCCGGGCTCGTGATCGTGCCAAGTATCTTCCTGTTCCTGGATCCGAAGGGGCTGTATTGCCCGACGTGTCCGGCGAACCTGATGCTGGTCGAACCCGACCCGCTGGTCGCGGACCGGATCTCGCTGTACGACACGTGGTTCGTCGTGGGGATCGCAGCGGCTCTCGTCTGCCTCCTCGCATACCGGTGGTGGCGTGCAGGAGCTGCCGGCCGGCGAATCCTGGGGCCCGCGCTGTGGGTCGGCGTCGCCTTGTCCGTCGAGTTCATCGTCGTCTCGTTTCACTCGGAGTGGCTCTCCCCGCGATCGAGCTTCTTCTGGGTCGACCAGCTCCTGACCGCTGCCTATCCGCTCGCGTTCCTGCTCGGTCTCCTCCGGACGAGGATCTCCCGGTCGGCGGTCGGCGATCTCGTGGTCGAGCTGGGTCAGGGCTCGATCCCGACCGGAGGAATCCGGGACGCCCTCGCCAGGCGGCTGGGGGATCCCTCGCTCGTGATCGCCTATCGAGTCGAGGAGCTGGAGGGCTGGGTCGACGAAGCGGGCCACGCGTTCGAAATGCCGCAGGCAGGGAGCGGCCGGTCTGCGACGGTGCTCGAGCTCGGGGGGGAGCCCATCGCCGCGCTCGTCCACGACGAGGTCGTCCTCGAGGATCCCCACCTGGTCGAGGCGGTCGTCTCGGCGGCGCGTCTGGCCCTCACGAACGAACGACTCCAGGCACGGGTGCGCGCCCAGCTCGAGCTCGTCCGTGAGTCGCGGGCGCGAGTGGTCGCCGCTGCCGACGAGGAGCGCCGGCGGCTCGAGCGTGACCTGCACGACGGGGCTCAGCAGCGTCTGGTCTCGCTCTCGCTCCTGCTCGCCATCGCCGAGGAGGAGGTGGCCTCGGGAGACGGCGCGGAGGGGATGCGGTTGCTTGGCCAGGCGCGCGTGGAGGCGCAGTCGGCGCTCGTCGAGCTCCGGGACCTCGCCAGAGGGATCCATCCGGCCATCCTCACCAACGCGGGGCTCGGGCCGGCGGTCCGGTCGCTGGTGAACCGGTCGCCGATTCCGGTCCGGATCGACGGGATGACCGATCGGCGATTCCCCACGGGCGTCGAGGCGACCGCGTACTTCGCGATCGCCGAAGCGCTCACCAACGCGGCAAAGCACGCGCCCGGCTCCCGGGCGACCCTGTCGCTGGAGGCGAAGAACGGGCATCTCGTCGTCGACGTGACGGACGACGGGGCCGGGGGAGCGGACTCGAGCGGCTCCGGGTTGCGCGGGCTGGGAGACCGGATCGCGGCCGCCGGCGGCGTCATGAAGGTCGACAGCCCGCCCCGGGGCGGCACGCACCTGCACCTGGAGCTCCCGTGCGGGTAGTCGTCGCCGACGACGCGGTCCTGTTCCGCGAGGGCATCACCCGGGTGCTCACGGAGCGGGGGATCGAGGTGGTCGCGCAGGTCGGTGACGCCGGCGAACTCGTCAGCGCCGTGGAGAAGTTCCTTCCCGACGTGGTCGTCGTCGACATCCGCATGCCGCCCACGTACCGGGACGAGGGGATGCTGGCCGCCCTCGACATCCGCCGCGGTCACCCTTCGATCGGGGTGCTCGTACTATCCCAGTACATCGAGACGCACTACGCGATGCAGCTCCTGGGCGACCGGCCCGACGGGGCCGGCTACCTGTTGAAGGACCGGGTGTCGAATCTGGCGGAGTTCACCGACGCCGTCGCCCGCGTCGCCGACGGGCGGTCGGTGATCGATCCGGACGTGGTCGCGGAGCTGCTCGGCAGACGCCGGACCCCGGGCCCGATGGAGCTGCTCACCGACCGCGAACGGGACATCCTGGCGCTGATGGCGGAGGGCCGGTCGAACCACGCGATCGGGGAGCACCTGTTCCTCAGCGCCCGAACCGTCGAGTCGCATGTCGGAAGCATCTTCTCCAAGCTCCGATTGGCACCCAGCAACGACGACAACCGCCGGGTGCTCGCGGTGCTCACGTTCCTCGACGCCCAGGCGTGAGCCGGCCCCGTTGTCGCCATCGGCGGGCGACCGACGGCGCTACACGGCCGCGTCGGAGGTCGGGGCCGCCTTTGACACCCCGAGCAGTTCCGCCAGGCGCTCGGCGGCCCGCGGGCCCACCGTCTTGTCCTCGTGCTTGAAGTAGCAGAAGACATCGTGCCCGCCCGACGTCGCCGCGCTGATCCGTCCAGCCCACGCGGTCAGCTCCTCCTCGGAGTAGTTCTCCTTGCGGAGTCGCAAGTAGCCGAACGGCTCCCACGACTCGACCGTCGCGGGCGCATCGTCGGTGTCCGCCGTGCACCAGGCGAGCCCGCGTTCGCGAAGGAGGTCCCGGGCCTCCTCCCACGACGGGTGGCGGAGCTCCATCGCGTACCGCGCGTCCGACGGCAGCAGATCGAGGAACGACGACACGACATCGCGATCGAACTGCAGGTTGGGCGGGCACTGGAACAGGGTCACGCCGAGGCGGTCGCCGAGCCGCCGGACGAGCCCCATGAACCGTTCGATCGGGTCTCCGGCGTCGGCCAGCCGCCGCCAGTGGGTGATCTGCTGGTTCGCCTTCACAGTGAACAGGAACCCCGGCGGGGTCTGTTCGACCCAGGAGTCCAGCGTCTTCTCGCTCGGGTACCGGCGGAACGTGTAGTTGATCTCGACCGAGTCGAACCGCGTAGCGAAGTAGCGCAGCTGGTCCTTCTTCTTGAGGCCCTCCGGGTACCACACGCCGTTCATCCACTCGTCGTACGCGTACCCTGACGAGCCGAGGACGAGTGCCATGGGAGCAGGATTGTCCCATGCTGCCAGCGGAGGGGACCGGTGGGAGCGCAGCGCAGCATCGAGATCGAGACGCCGAAGGGGCCGGTCACCGGCCTCTGGTCCGAGGTGCCCGGCGCCCGCGCGGTCGTCGCCATCGCCCACGGCGCCGGCGGGAACATGCACAACGGCCTGCTCGACGGGTTCGCCGCCGCGCTGAACTCCGCGGCGTACACGACGCTCCAGTTCAACTTCCCGTACAGCGAGCAGGGGCGGCGTTCGCCCGACAAGGCCGACGTGCTCATCGCCACGTGGAAGGCCGTCGCGGACGAAGCGCACCGCCGCGCGCCGGAGCTGCAGGTGTACGCGGCCGGGAAGTCGATGGGCGGCCGAATCGCGTCGATGGCGGCCACGGAAGGCCTGAAGGTGAACGGGCTCGTGTTCATCGGCTACCCGCTCCATCCGCCCGGCGCGCCGGAGAAGATCCGCGACGAGCACCTGTACAACGTGCGCGTGCCGATGCTGTTCCTCCAGGGAACCCAGGACGCGTTCGCCCGTTGGGACCTCTTGGAGGAGGTCCTGAAGAAGCTTGGGAGATGGGCGCAGGTCCACAAGGTCGAGGGCGGCGACCACTCGTTCCGGGTCAAGGGGGCGCGGAAGCCCGACGACGAGACCGGCCGGCTGCTCGGGTCGGTCGCGGCCCGGTTCGTCCAGGGCGCGCAGATCTAGCGGAGGCCGTCGGGATGCCGCGCAAGCACCGCTCCGCCCGCGAACGCACCGGCCCTCCGCCGCCCGCGCAGCCGCGCCTGGCGGCCCCCGTCTGGGCGATCGTCGGGTGGGCCGACGTCCGCGCGGTGATGGGCGACAAGGTCTACCGGTGCCCCGGCTGCGACCACGAGATCCGCAAGGGCGTGAGCCACCTCGTCGTCGTTCCGCACGACGATCCCGGCGAACGACGCCACTGGCACACGGATTGTTGGAAACGCGAGCTCCGCCTCCACCCTTGACCGGAAACCGGCAGCTCCAGGCTGCGGCGTGAGCTCGGTTACGGGGGTGAGCTCGTGGGCGGTCCCGTCGTCGGGAACGCCGGCGGGGACGTGCCGGACGTGGGCGTTCCGGTCGGGAACGCTTCGGTGATCCCGGGGCCGGTCGGGCCACTGAGGGCAGGGCCGGTCGGTGGGCCCGAGCCTTCCTCGTCAGGAACGTAGACCACCCGCCCGTCCTGAAGCTGGTACACGGTGCCGAGCAGGACGCCGGTGCCCGTGGCCTCCTCGGCCGAAACGTGCACCACCGTGACCTTGTTCCCGTGCTTCTGGATGATCGTCTGCTCGCCGGTCTCCGACCGGGCGATGATCGTGACGTCCTCCTTGCCGAGCAGGCCCGTCAGCTTCAGCGATGCCAGCGCGGCGAGCAGGAACGCCACCGACAGCACGATGGCGAGGTCGAACAGGTTGACCAGGCCGTCGAGCGGGTCGCCCGCGCGGTCGGGGTTCGAACGGGCGCGACGTCCGACCTTCATCACCGTTCCTCCTCATCGGTGGCCGGAGCGGCCCTCCGGCCGGTGTTCATGTCGGGCGGACCGTTCCCCGACGCCCGGCTCGGGCCCGGGTCGCTCTTCGGGGCGGGGTCGCGCGTCGCGTTTTCGTCGCGGAAGGGATCCGAGAGGCTTGCCGTGAGCTCCGCCAGGTAGTCGCGGCTGTCGTCCGGGCCAGGGGCGGCGGCGCCCCGAGCCGCGCCGGGCGGCTCGAGATGCGCGGGGGCCGCGGTGGACTCGCCGGCCCGGACCCCGCGGGTGTCGGTCGCCGCCGGCACGACGTCCGGGGGCGGCCCGACGGAGGTCGAAGGCCGGGGGGCGTCGTCGTCGCGGTCGTCGTCCGGCCGCGAGTGACGGCCCGGGCGGCGTCGCGCCTTGCCGAGCGCCCGGACGAGCTCGGTCTCGGTGATCGTCTCGCCGCCCGGATCGATCATCGCGACCATGTACTCGAGGTCCGAGAGGTCCTGGCCGTAGAGACGGTCGCGCACGAGCGAAATGCCGAACGCGACAGCTCCGATCATCAAACCGATGATCGTGATGCTGAACGCCAGCCGGAGGTTGACCGCGAGCTCTTCCACGTCTCCCTCGGCGAGCCCGGCCAGGGCCGGAGCGAGCGGGATCAGGGTGCCCATCAGGCCGAGCGCGGGGCCCGCGCGCACGAGCACGCGCGTGCGTTCCAGCCGCTTGAGCGACTCGTAGTCGAAGTCGGCCAGCGTCTTCGAGATGCGGTCCTCGGAACGCTTCGCCGGGATCATCGGCACGACCTGCTCCATGGTGCGCTCCATGCGGTTCGACCAGGTCACGGGGCGCAGGCTGACGATGGCCTGCTCGATCCATCCTCCGGCCATGAAGGTCCGGGCCTTCGCAGTCGCCGCCTCCATCCGCTCGAACCGCCGTTTCCGCCGGCGGATCAGCTCGACGGTCAGGGAGCCCAGCTCGACCAGGGTGACGGCGAGCGCGGCGAGGATGAGCACCATGACCGGGATCAGCAGGGCCTGTGCGACCCGGAAGATGACCTCTTGGAAGCCGGCGATCACGGCGACCCCTTCTTCCTCCGGCGTCGTCCCGGTCCGCCCGCGCCGGCAGCGCCCGTCGCGCCCGGCCGCGGCCTGCGCCGCCGACCCGGCCCCGCCGCTCGGCGGCGGCGGCTTCGGCAGCTCGCGGGCGACCCCGAGGCCGAACAGCGCCGCGCCGAGCAGTCCTCCTGCGACGGCGAACGCGACCCTCCCCGCCGATCCGTCATCGGAGGACCCGTCGCCCGACGACCCGCCCGACTCCGGCCCGGAGGTAGCCGGCGCCACCGGGCTGATCGTCGGGATGGGGGCGCCGCCCGGCCCGGCAACCAGGAAGCCCGACACGAGGGTCGGGGTCGGGCCGGTCGCGACCGGGGCCGGGGAGGGCGTCGGCGACGGCGGCTTGTGCGGCTTGTGCGTCGGCTTCGGCGGCGGCGGGGTATACGGAGGCGGCGGGGAGTACGGAGGCGGGTTGTACGTGTACGGCGGCGGCGAATACGTCGTGTACGTGGGAGTCGGCGAGGCCGTTCCCGAGGGCGACGGGCAGACCGCCCCCGAGGGCGACGGGGAAGCCGTCGGAGAGGCCGTAGCCGAGGGCGACGGGGAGGCCGTCGGAGAGGCCGTAGTCGAGGGAGACGGACAGGTCGTTGGGGAGGGCGAGGTCGAGTCCGACGGGCTCGGAGTCGGCGAGGGGGTCGGCGAGGGCTTGTCCACCGTCACCGTGATCTTGATGGCGCGCGAATGGCCCCTCGAGTCCTGGTCACCGACGACCGCAACCCACGCCCGGTACTCGCCCTCGGCTTCGTAGCGATGCGCCGCGTCCCGTCCGTCGGCCGTCGCGTCGTCGCCGAAATGCCATGTGTACGTCAGATGCTCCCCCTCCATGCCGCCGAAGGCGACCGACCGGAAGTCCACCAAGTGCCTGATCTGCACCGCCTCGGGGTCGGCCGTGGCGTCGACGTACAGGTACCCGGGGGAGCTGATCCGAACCAGCAGGGCCGTCCCATCGGCGGCCGTGACGGCATCGTAGGCATTGGTGTCTTCGAGGTCCCGGACCGGCCGGAAGAACGCGGCACTCCCCTCGTCGTCGTAGAACAGGGCCGGCCCCTCCCGGAAGCTGAGGTCCCCTTCGTCCGCGAAGTCCGGCGGCTTCAGGTTGACCCACGTCCCGTCTTCCCGACGGACCTGGACGAGATTCGTCTTGGAGACGTCCGCGCCGGCGTTCCGGATGAACTGCGTGAGCGACACGCCGGAGAGCGTCACCCTGCTCTGCTCGTCGCGCGACCGCAGGATGTACTTGGTCGGGCCGGAGTTGTACTGGTCCGCGTGGATCTCGACGTGCGTGGCCTCGCCGTTCACGAGGACGTCGACCCCGCTCGTGCTGTCGGCCCGCGCCGACGGATCGGCGAGCGGCGCCACGAGGAACCCGGCCCCCGCACCGAGCACGACGAACACGGCGAGGAGGGCGGTGCGCCGGAGCGCCCTCCCCTGCGCCTCCCGGCGCCGCCGATGCCTCGTTGACGTTGCTTCCATGAGATTTGTCGCCCAGTTGTACGCGCTTTGGACGGGCCCATGCTGCGTCCGTGGGCATCATCATCCTATCCTCGGCCGCGCAGGCCAATGCAGGTCTTTGGCCCGGTCGTGGAACGGGTCACGGCCGGTGTCTAGGATCGACCGGTGAACGAACCGGCCCTGGATGCCCGCGAGGAGTCCGTGGTGCCGGCCGCCGAATGCCGGCCCGTCGTCGAGTCGCGCCGCCCGCCGTGCCCGGTCTGCCATCACCCGATGGAACCGGAGCACGCGCACCACAAGTGCCCGTCCTGCGGCTACATCGAGCCCTGCTGCGGCTGGTAGCGCCGGGCCCCGATCGCCGAGGCCGGGCCTGGCTCCCGTTTGCCGCGTCGCATCGCCGGTAGGGTTTCGTCCAGCGATGTCGAGGGAGATTCGGGCGCGGATGTGGGAGGCCGACGGCCGGTGGCACGGCCGGCTCGGGGCCGAGGTCGGCGCCGAAGGCGCCGACCTCGGGCGTGACGTCGCCGCCCCCACGCGCGAGGCCTGTCTGGCCTCGCTCCGGGCCGCAGCCGGTGCCGCGCCGTTGACCATCGAGGTCGAGCCCGCGCTGGTGGGCGTGGCGGAGGCGGCCGAGGTGCTCGGGTGGGACAAGCGGCGGATCTTCACCTACCTGGGGCGGGGGTCGTTCCCGGAGCCGGTGGCGGCGCTCGCGTCCGGCCGCGTGTGGCGCCGCCATGACATCGAGGCGTTCGCGCGGACCCGGAAGCGTTCCCGGGCGGCCGCCGCCGGCCCGGAGGACGGGGCCCGGTGACCACCCGGCGGCTGTTCCTCGTTCGCCACGGCCGGGTCGACTTCGACGCCCGGGACCGGTTCCGCGAGTCGCCGCGGGGGCGCCAGTGGGACCCGCCGCTGGGGGAGGAGGGCAGGCAGCAGGCCGACCACCTCGCCGCCCGGCTGCTCGCCATGCGCCGTCCGGCGGCGATCTACGTTTCGCCCTTCACGAGGTGCCTCGAGCGATCGCGCCGTTCGTCGCGGCGGCGGGCATCGAGCCCGTGCAGGACGAGGACATCGGCGAGGTCTTCATCGGCGAATGGGAGGGGATCCCGTTCGAGGAGATCCTGTCGGAGAGTGAGGAGGTCGCCCGCCGCGCGCGGGAGTTCGAGGCGATGTTCGCGGTGGCGCCCGGCGGGGAGTCGGCCGAGCTGCTCCGGGCCCGCGTCGTCCCCGCGATCGACGCCATGCTGGCCCGGCACCCCGACGGCGACGTGGTCGTCGTGGCCCACGGGGGAGTGGTCGACGCCTACGCCGGGTATGTCCTCGGCGTCGACCACGACATGTTCTTCATGCCGGAGAACACGTCGATCTCGACGTTCGACCTGGACGGTCTCAGCACCCGGGTGCGGTTCCTGAACGACGTGCTCCACCTGTTCCAGCCGGGGCTGTTCGCGCCCCCCGCCGGGGCCGCGACCAGTGCGGATGCCGACTGACCGGCGGTCAGTCACGTCAGAACCGTCCCGCTATACTCGGCGGAAGTCCAAGACCAAGGAGGCAGTTGTGGCGAAGTTCCTCTCGGAGGAGTGGGCGAACGAGGTCAAGGCCGCGCTCGCCACGAACGAAGCGGTGAAGTCCGCCGCCGGCTCGATGAGCGCCCGTATCCAACAGGTCGTGAACGGCCCCGACGGCGAGGTCAAGTACTGGTTCAAGCTCGAGGGTGGCGATCTGGACCTGGGGCTCGGCGACATCGAGAACCCCGACGCCACGATCACACAGGACTACGACACCGCGGCCGCGCTGTCGAAGAACGAGCTCACCGGCACCGCCGCGTACATGAGCGGCAAGCTCCGCGTGTCGGGTGACCTCATGAAGCTCATGCAGCTGCAGGGCGTGCTCGGCCAGCTGCCACAGGCGCTGAAGGACATCGACGTCGAGTACTGATCTCCCCGACGTGGGCACCGCCGGCGGGCCGGAGCGCAGCGCTCCGGCCCGCCTCGTGTCGCGCTGACCGCCCTCGTCGCCGTGGCCGTGGCGGCCACGGCGACGATCGTCCTCGTCTCGGCCGGCGCCGAGGAGCGTCCGCATCCCCGACCGACGTCCACCATCGGCGCGGGAACGCACATCTGCGTCGTGGTCGGCACCCCCGGCCCGGAGGGGTCCCGCTTCCGCATCCCGCTGAATCACGCGTTGTGGAAGGCCCACCGCGAGCTCGCCACGACCGGCTCGCTCGTCGAAGCCCGCGGCCCCGGCGTCGCCGCCGCGATCGAACGGTTCGTCGGGCGGGGCTGCGACCTCATCGCCGCTACCGGGGTCGAGGCCGGTCCGGCAACGCTGCGGGCCGCGCGCCGAACACCCGTCGCAGCACTTCGCCCTGATCGGCGGAACCATCGGCGCCGGGCTCCCCAACGTCGCCGCGGTGAACTTCCACACGGAGCAGGCGGCCTTCCTGGCGGGCTACCTGGCGGCCGCGTTGAGCCAGACCGGCATCGTGGGAGCGTTCGGCAGCATCGATGCCCCGCAGGTCGTCCGGGTGCTCAACGGGTTCTCCGCAGGCGTCCAGAAGCTGAACGCCGACCGCGAGCTGCGCGATCGCGCTGCTGGGATGGGACGCCGCGACGCAGACCGGGCTGTTCACCGATTCGGT